>NZ_FOAT01000046.1 GCF_900109655.1 Hominimerdicola alba | reverse complement strand
GGCTCTCCCTCAAATATCCGTAAATCTCTTGATTATCCCCCTTAGATATGCTATAATAATATCAATATCATATCAAGGCGGTGATTCTACATGACATCTTTAGATATCAATAAGTTCTTTCCAGAGCAACTTAAAATACAAGAGATTTCTGAAACTAATGAAAAGATCAGCATAGAATTGGAATCTCAGACAAAGCAGGGAATCTGTCCATGCTGCGGCGTTGTCAGCCAAAGTTGTCATGGTACTTATGTAAGAAAAGTACAGGATCTTCCGATGATGGGAAAAGCCGTCATTTTGCAGATAAAGGCTTATGAATACAACTGTGAAGACCCTGATTGTGAAGTTGTTTCTTTTGTGGAAACGATAGACGGATTTTTGAATTATTACTCCAGAAAAACCGAAAGACTTGCAGATCTCATCTGCGCGATTGCACTTGAAACGAGTTGTGAGGGTTGTTCAAGGATATGTAAGGCGATGAATATCACTATTAGTCCAGACAGCGTTATCCGTCTCTTGATAAGAAGATATGAAACTCAACCAGAACCGATTTGCAGTTCAACTATCGGAGTTGATGACTTCGCTTTTGCAAAGAGAAAAACGTATGGAACAATAATCGTTGACAATGATGATCATACTCCAGTCGCAGTTCTTGAGGGCAGAGATAAGGATACACTGAAAAGATGGCTTGAAAAGAACAAACATATTAAAGCTGTCACACGGGACAGAGCAAGCGCGTATGCAGCCGCAATAGAGGAAACTCTCCCGGCTGCAATGCAGATAGCCGACAGATTTCATCTTCATCAAAATCTGCTTGAAGCAGTCAGAGGAGCACTTAACGGCAGTATTCCGTCGACAGTCAATATACCCGTAAATGCGAAAGACTATGTTCATGACGAAGATAATGCTATTAAAAAAACCGCTAACCGCAAAAAATAACGCCTCTCAAAATGCTCTGCTGAATCCCGAAAAGGTAAGGCTTTATGAGGATATACACAAATTGCATGATGCCGGATACAGCTTGCGAAAGATCGAAAAAGTACTTCATTGCAGCCGAAATACAATACAAAAGTATCTTCATGGAGATATTATATCTGTGTGTACGCCGACTCTTATGAGTGGCGTGAACAAATATCACGATCATATTGTCAGAGAATTATCAGCCGGCAAGTGCAGAAGTGTTCTGTATCGAGAGCTTCTGACGATGGGTCTGACTTGTAAAAGGACAGCGGCATATGATTATTTTAACCGTATCATAAAGTTGTATAATATCGAGTTAACCCCTCTTGAAAGCTGCACACCCGAACAAAAGCAATTAAGAAAAAATATCCGAAAATATGTATATATATCACGAAAGAAGATATTTGATTATCTATGGTTAGACAGTGACCTTGAGATCGAACCGGAGCATTTTGAATATTTGCTGAATAAATATCCCATCATAATCAGCCTTAAAGTATGCATCCGGGAATTCAGGGAAATATTTGATAAAGGCTATCAGGCATTGCTATATTCTTTTATAGACAAATACAGTACCTGTGCAATCAAACTTATAAGAAAGTTCTCGGAAAGTATGAAAAACGATCTTGAAGCTATTGAGAATGCCGTGTCGTCGCCTTTATCAAACGGATTTGTCGAAGGCACAAACAACAAGGTCAAAATGGTGAAACGTACAATGT
>NZ_FOAT01000044.1 GCF_900109655.1 Hominimerdicola alba | reverse complement strand
CTGTAAAGGAAGTCAAGTAGAGATATGCCGAAAGTATCATATTTCATCCACAAGTGTTTTCAGAAAGTGGATTTCATGTTATAATAGCGGTAAGGGCTTTAAAGAGCGCACACGCTCGGAAAGAGGAATTACCATGAACAAAGGCAGAAAAACAACACAGGAGGAACGTGCGGAGATCGTAGCGTTCTGCATTGAGAACGGCAAGGATTATGGGCTTGCGATGGAGAAATACGGCGTATAGAGTATCTACCAAAGGACAGGTCGATAAGGTCAAGGACGACATTCCAATGCAGAGGGAAGCCTGCCACGAGTTCGCTGATAGAATGGGCTGGATGATAGGCAAGGAGTTTCTCGAAAAGGGCGTTTCCAGTTTCAAGGTATCTGCAAAGGATCGTGACGCTATCCAGGACTTGAAGGACGCAGCCCTCAAGGGTGAGTTCCAGGTACTGCTGGTGTTCATGTTCGACCGTATCGGAAGAATAGATGACGAAACACCTTTTATCGTCGAGTGGTTCGCAAAGCACAATATAAGGGTGTGGAGTGTCAACGAAGGCGAGCAGCGTTTTGAAAGTCACGTCGATAAGCTGATGAACTACATAAGGTTCTGGCAGGCGGCAGGGGAGTCGGAAAAGACTTCAATGCGTATCAGAACGAGAATGCAGTAGCTGATATCGGAGGGTATCTACCGCGGAGGTCCGGTACCTTTTGGGTATATGCTGGAGAACAGAGGAAGGCTGAACAAGAAAGGAAAGCCGTCTTATGATCTGGCAGTAAACCCCGAGGAAGCCGAATGGGTCAAATTCATCTTCGATAAAACGGTCAAGGAAGGATACGGTTCTTTCAGGATCGCTAACTACCTCAATCAGCAGGGGCTGAAAACTCACAACGACAGCAAGTTCCAGTGCAACACTATAATAAGGATATTAAGGAACAGGCTGTACTGCGGATACATGGTAAGCGGTGAAACAGTATCGCCTCAGTTGAAGGATTTGCAGATCATTGATGAAAGACTTTTTCAGCAGGCACAGTTCATTCTTGATGAGCGTGAAAAGAAAAATGATGAAAATCGTAATATCGCTTATCAGACCAAAAGCTGCGCACTCCTTTCGGGCATCATGTACTGTGCTCACTGTGGCGCAAAGCTGACATCTATCATGCACACTGACAGGCGCAAGAGGAAAGACGGTTCGCTGTATGAGTTCACGAGGGTTAAATATCTTTGCTATCACAAGAGCAGGGGTCTTTGTGAATGTAGCGGACAGTGTTCATATCTTGCCTATAAGGTCGATGAAGCTGTTGTTGGAACGATAGAAAAGATGTTTGCGAGCATCAAGGATTCTCCCGATGAGAAAGAGCTGAAGAAGCAGTTCTCTAAGGATATGCAGAGCTATAAGGCAAAACAGACTAAACTCAAGCTTGATCTTTACAAACTTGAAAAGCAGCATGAAAAGCTTGAAAATGAGATCGTAAAAACTCTGACTGGTGAGAGTGCATTTACTCCGGAACAACTCAGCAAGGTCATCGCAGGTGTTGAATCTCAGATCGTTGAGCAGCAGGAAAAGTTAGATACTCTTGATAATGAAATGACGGAAAAGAAGGCTTCAATGGAAAGCATCAAACCCCTCTATGACAACTTCAAAAACTGGGCAGATGAGTTTGATGACAGCACTATGGAGCAGAAAAAAAATGATCATTGCACAGCTCGTGGATAGGATCGAAGTCGGCAGGGACTATAAAGTCAGCATACTTTTTAACATGACCTATCAGCAGTTCTGTGATAATTGGAATACCGTCAATACGGATATTACCGTAAAAGTATAAAAGGTCAGCATTATGGCTGATAAATTTTTTTAGCAAAAAATGCGAGGTAAAGTTCTGTCGGCGTTAGAGCATGCGGCTGTTAACCGCAGGGTCGTTGGTTCGAGTCCAACAGGTGGCGTTTGTTTATAAACTCTGAGATAACGAGTCAATCCCAAATTCTGTGTAAACTACAAATAGTGTAATAAAAGAGTATATGATGAGACCGATTGTGAAAGCAGTCGGTCTTATC
>NZ_FOAT01000041.1 GCF_900109655.1 Hominimerdicola alba | reverse complement strand
CGAGTTTGAAGTGCGCCAAAGAGGGAAAACTCCCTCTCTGGACTCTCCCTTATGCAAGCGATACCGCTTTAGTGCCATACAGCACGTGTTTGAATATGCAGCTATAATTACCGCTTCGGCTTTTTGGACGGTGCAGATTTCTGTTGCGTATTGCTCCGGTCGTCCCTTTCAGGGTTCTGTTTCCGAAACTGGGTAAGCAGACCAATAGCTTTTTCCTTTTCGGACTTCGGTATGAACAATTCGTACTTGTCCTTATTGTAGAAAATAAACTCACACGGCACACCTCGCTCCTGCAAGTATTTCTCATATTGTTCCAGCACAGGCATTTTACCATGTATCGTGAAAGCATCGGACACCTTACACCCAATATTGGATTCGATATATTCAATCGTCTCACGTTTATGCTCAGCACGTAAGTCTCGAATCTGTTGTTCAAGTTCTTGAATCTCAGCTTCAAGATTGCGCCGCCTGATTCTTCTGTTCTTATTTCCCTTGTCGGTCTTGAAGCCATTTCGCTCAACAGCGCAGACCTCGACACCGAGATGAATCTGCGGCAATCGGTCAATTCCTTGCTCCTTGTAACTTCGGTGATCTACCCGAGCGTCCGAAATGAAATACAGCTTATGGTTGCACCAATCTGCCCAGCGCTCACGCCACTCCAATAAAAGCTTTCGGTCATTCCATGCGCGTTCCTTTTGGGTGAAACCGTTCTTGTCCACGCGGCGGGTGGTCAGCAGAATATGAACGTGAGGATTTCCGTCGTCCTTGTCATGGATAGCAAAATCGCAGCACATTCCATTGCTTACGAAACACTGCTCGCAGAACTTTTTGACAAGATCGATCTGATCTTCTCTCGACAGTTCCCTCGGTAATGCCGCATTTATACTCCGGGCGGTTTGGGAATTCTTGCGCTTTTCGACACACTCGGCAGCATTCCATAGTTTGGCTCTGCTGCTGTATTCGGGCGGTGCATTTGCAGGCAGTAAAATCTCCTTGTGGACAACTTCATGCTTGTTGCGGTAGTCATGTATCTTACCGTCTCGCTCATTCTTGATCTTCTCGCCTGCGATATATGCGGCACTTGCTACGCAACTTCCGCCACTTGTTCGTGTGACCATTTTGACGTTGAAATGATATATTGCTTTTATCTACCTTCTTTCTGTTTGGATCAATCTTGGTATGTACATACGTTCGACTGCATTTTTATATTGTAGCACAAATGTTCGCATTTGTCAAGAGCTTGATCGTAATAAATTACTACAGTACACAAAAAGGGACTGTCGCAAAATACAACAGTCCCTCTCTGTGGAAAATTTAAGAAGAATAATTATGTCTTAAATTTTATCAAAGGCATCATAGAATGTATTATGGTTTCCCGAATGAATCGGTAGTACATTTTTATGACTTATCCTTTTTCTGAACCAGCATCTTTTTGCCCTTTACATGAGCCGCAATCTGTATTACATCAGTAATATTAACAGTTCCATCTAAATTAACATCTGCTCTCTTGAAGCGTTCTTTCGACAACATCTTCTTGCCCTTTGCATGAGCAGCTACTATTGTGATATCGGTTATGTTGATTTTTCCGTCGTTGTTAACATCCCCTAACAGCCAGTTTTCATCTGCTAATGTAACAGATATGCAGGCAGGTTCGCTGTCATTGTGGTTTTCGTCAGCAATAACCTTGTACCAAACATAATATGTTCCTGGATCTATTGCTGTGGGGATAGTCTCGAAATATTCGTCCTCGGCAGGTGCATTCTCATTGTTGGCGATAACTGCATAAACGATCTTTCCGTCCCGGGTCTCACCGGATGTTACAAGTGCCTGAACTTTGTCGTTAGCAGTCAGTTCATTTGCTGTAGGTGCGGTAAATTTTACGTTTGCCTTGGTTATGGTGTACTTGCCGTTTTTCAGCGTTGCGGTGTAGTTTGGGTTATTATTCCAAGTTGCGGTTATATCATATTCACCAACCTTTGAGGTTTTGGTCGCGGTGGTAGAAAGCTGAATACCTAGATCGTTGTAATCAACATAATTGCCGTAAATATGATAGCTAAGCTCTTCGATATCCTCACCGTACTTGCTACTCTTATTTTCTGCGGTTATGGTGACAACAGATTTATTTATTGTAAAATCTGCGCCTGTAAATGTGATATCATAGTTTTTGCCTGCTGTAAGAGTACCTTGAGTGATAGCATATGTATCAACATTCTCGCCTTTTGCACGGGTGAGTTTACCTGTCATGGTATCTTCGCCGATAAGACCTGTTGCCTTGTAAGTCAGCTCGGGATCAGTCTTGCCATAGATCTTGGACTTTGCATCGGCAGTGACTTTTACCTTTGCCTTTGCGATATTTACAGTCTTGCTGCCGTAAACGAGATCTGGTTCATAGTTCTCAGTCTTGATATAGTAGTATACTATGTAATTACCTGCATTTGTATATTTGGGATTTATTGTGTTGCCGACTGTTTTGTAATTATCGGCAGTGAGCTCGGAAGTACCATAGAAAACAACCGCATTGGAGTCAATCACATCAACGGATATGCTGTGAGCGTTGCCGTCATAAGTGCCGCTGTAACCAGAAGCAGATACGGTGAGGTCAGTCTTGGTTATGGTATACTTACCCTTATTGACAGTCACAGTGTAGTCTGGGTTATTATTCCAAGTTGCGGTTATATCGTACTCGCCAGCCTCGGAGGCCTTGGTCGCGGTGGTGGAAAGCTGAATGCCGAGATCGTCGCCCGCAATGATACCGCTTGATGTGTAGGTTAGCTCAGCGATGTCGGCTTTATATTTGCTGCTCTTGTTGTCGATAGTTATAGTAACATTTGCAGGATTGATCGTCAGCGTACCGTTTGATGCCGTTACAAGATAGTTGCCAACTGATGTTTCTGTTCCTGCGACAACTGTCACACCATCAACTGTTGCAATCACATTTGGCTGAGTGCCTTTATGTGTTATAGTGCTGGCTTCGGTCATTACAACTGTAAAGGTGTGCGTATCTGTTGCTGCAAGACCGACAGATGTAAATGTGTTCTTTGTAAGAGCAGTGCCGTCGTAGGTCTTGGTAGCGTTGTCTGATGTGATAGTCACCTTTGCCTGTGTGATGGAGAATGTCTTAGATATATTACCGCCAAAATTGCCCTTGTATACGACGTTTACAGTTTTTGTGCCCACATTTGTCATATCCGTACTTAATGGTACAATATCGTAGTCGGTTCCATTAACAAGGGTATAATTTCCGTACTTTATGGGGGTATTGATCACCGGTGTCTGTAGTGTGCCGTTATATGTCAGATTAGAAAACGATGGTACTATCGAGCTCATATCCTTCGGAGCTATGGTATAGCCCACGCTGGCCGTCTTGCTCCTCACAGTTATCTCGGCAACGTAATCACCAGCGTTAGTGGGTGCGGCTGTCAGAGCGTTGCCTGTTTTAGTATAGGCGGTTCCGCTCTTTATTGCCTTGTAGTATTTTATGTCTGATTTTTCGATAGTATTTCCCGTGACGGAATTGAAGTTATAAAGTCCTGTCAGGGTCGCTGCTGCGCTGTTTGTATCTCCGTAAATAGTCTTTTCAGGTGCGATAATGGTCAACGCTACATTATTGTTGGTCAGATAACATTTATTCAAACCACAGGTCGCTGTTATAGTCGCACCGTCAGCGGTGTAGGTAAAGCTGTGGGTGTGGATATTGTTTGACTTCATGTAATATGCCGTATTTATATTTGGCGTGCCTGTAAAAGTTCCGCCGGTGTAACTAAACATTTGGTTAAGAGCAGAGTTTGGTACACTTGATATTGTTTTATCTCCAGACGGAATTTTGTAAACGTAATTGTATTCCTCGTTTTGCGTTTCTGACAGCTTGATACCGGTGCAGCCGGAAAACATTCTCGCATAACAGCCATCTGCCAAAGTTGTTGCGGGCAGTGCTGGTGCTTCTGTCAAACCGGTGCAGCCAGTAAACATACCGCTGTAACATTTATTTGCCAGAGTTGTTGCGGGCAATTCTGGTGTTTCCGTCAGACCAGTGCAGTGGTAAAACATATCGCTGTAACATTTATTTGCCAGAGTTGTTGCGGGCAATTCTGGTGTTTCCGTCAGACCAGTGCAGTTGTAAAACATACTCGAATAACAGTAATCTGCCAGTGTTGTTGCAGGCAGTGAAGGTGTCTCTGTCAAACCGGTGCAGTTGTAAAACATATACTCAAAGCAACTGTCACACAAGCCTGCGTCTTTCCAATCTTCAAAATTGTTCAGCCTCAGCGACATGACATTACCACTGCAAGCTACTTGTCCACCAATCCAAATGTGATTGCCTAAACCGAATGTTACTCCAGTACCACAGAAACGAACGTAGTCATCTTTATTGAGCGGAATTTTAGTTCCATTTGTATAAATTCTCCATGTATCATCGTTATTTGTCTTATACTGTAATGTGCCAGTGGCATAATATACTGTGACTGAAGAACTGTTTTTTTCTGCCGTAAATGTCAGGCAATCAGACTCAGGCACAACATAAGTTATGGTATAGCCTACGCGAGCTGTCTTGTTTTCCACAGTTATCTCGGCAATGTAATTGCCTACGTCTGTGGGTGCGGCTGCCTGGGCGTCGCCTATTTTGGTATAGGTTGTGCCACTCTTTGTTGCCTTGAAGTATTTTATATCTGCTTCTGCAACAGTATTTCCTGTGGCGGTGTTGAAGTCAGCAAGCCCTGTCAGGGTCGCTGCTGCGCTGTTTGTATCGTTAGAGGAAGTCTTTGCAGGTGCGATAATGGTCAGCAATGCTTTGTTGTCAATTAGGTAGCAGTCATTCGCACCGCAGGTCGCTGTTATAGTCGCACCGTTAGCGGTGTAGGTAAAGCTGTGGGTGTGGATTTTGCTGGATTTCATGTAATATGTCGTGTTAATATTGGGCGTGCCCGTAAAAGTTCCGTCAGTGCCATAAAACATATTTTCAAGAGCATAGTCAGGTGTACTTGTTATTGTTTTACC
>NZ_FOAT01000038.1 GCF_900109655.1 Hominimerdicola alba | reverse complement strand
GTGGCTTACCGATGTGACGGAGTTCAAATACTATGTCGGTTCGGTCATCAAGAAGTTGTATCTGAGTGCAATTCTGGATCTTTATGACAGACGCATCGTAGCTTACAAAATCGGTGACAGCAATAACAATCATCTTGTATTTTTCACATTTGACAAAGCGATAGAACACAATCCTGATGCCCACCCGATCTTCCACAGTGACAGAGGTTTTCAGTATACCAACAAAACATTTCACAAAAAACTTGTAGATGCAGGAATGATACAGAGTATGTCCCGAGTCGGAAGATGCATAGATAACGGACCGATGGAAGGCTGGTGGGGCGTTATGAAATCCGAGATGTACTACCTTCGTAAGTTTACAGATAAAACCAGTCTGATCGCAGCGATTGAAGAATACATCAGATACTACAACACTGGTCGGTATCAAATCAAACTGAACAGCATGACACCGATGGAGTTTCACCAGGCGTATGCTGCGTGACCGGGCGCCGCGGCATTTCACTTTCTTCGTTCGTCGCTACGCTCCTCACTACGAAAGTGAAATACCAATTACTGCTAACAAATAGCAGCCTGCACATATTGCACAGACTGCTTTTGGTCACAACATAGAATATTTTTGTTTTTTGCGCTGTCTACTTGACAGGGGACGGGTCAATATGGACGGGCTATCCGTTTTCGTGTATCTAAGTAATTTAACTATTACTTTATAGTAACAGTCACAGCATTTTTGATAGCGTTAGCGGTATCCCACTTGCCGTTAACTCTTGCGGCAATAGCGACTTTGTAGGTCTTGCCGGGGGTGAGACTCTTGGGAGTAGTGTAAGAAGTGGAAGTGATTTCCTGATCCTGAACTTTCCACTTTCCTGCCAGATATACAGCGATGCCGTATTTGTCGGCACCTTCAACTTTATCCCATGTGAACCTTACCTGGTGGTATTCTTCGCTGTATTTCACATTTATTTTAGTGGGATAAGTTGGCGTATTTTCCTGTTCGATAGGTAAGCGCTTATAGGTGTTCTTGCCCTCGTTTACTATAACGGCATATTTTCCATCGCCGCTTACAACGGTTAAAGGAGTTTTGGAATTGACCCAACCCTCTCCGTTGATCAGCTCAGCGGTTTCTTTGATCTTTTTGAAATTCTCGCCGAGAGAAATGGTTTTCAGACCGCTACAATTCGCGAACATACCACTCATATTTAAAACCTTTTTTGTATTAAAATTACTCAGATCAAGATTTGTCAGACCGGAACATTTCATGAACATACCTGCTGTATTTTTCACCTTGCTTGTATCAAAACCGCTTACATCGAGTGAGGTCAAAGCAGAACAATAAGAAAACATATTTTTCATACTTGTAACACTGCTGGTGTCAAATCTGCTAACATCAAGATCGGTCAGTTCATAACAACTGCCGAACATTTCATCCATACTTGTAACACTGCTGGTATCAAATCCGCTTACATTAAGTATGGTCAAGCCTGAACAACCAGCGAATATACCGCTCATATTTGTGACCTTGCTTGTATTGAATCCACTTATGTCAAGTTCAGTCAGATTATAACAATTGTAGAACATATTACTCATATCAGTAACATTGCCGGTATCCAAACCACTCAGATCATATTCAGAAAGTTTGAAACACTCAGCGAACATTCTGCTCATATTTGTAACATTGCTTGTATCAATACCTTCCAGATCGATCGCGGTCAGGTTGAGACAGCGCCAGAACATTGAATCCATATTTTTGACCCTGCTTGTATCCGCCTTTGTAAGATCGACGAAAGTACAATTTCTATAATTATCACAGAATAAATAAGAACAATCTTCAGGAAGAACCGTTCCATCTTCAGCTATGATCGATTTTACATCTCTCGCTGAGAAGTCAGCTCGAAATATTGTATCACGATCGATCTTACCTTTAAGTTTAAGAACGCCTGTCTTTTCATCAAAAGAATAATTGGATGTTTCAACAGAGTCAGCCTGCGCGGATATATCCTGTGATATAACAGGCGCACCATAGCTTACTGCACCTGATACCATACATAGTGACATTACTATTGCTAAAAAACGTTTTACCTGCATTTTTATTTCCTCCGAATTTTTGTGCATTGAGTTTGATAAACATCAACTTTTTTATTATATCATGCACCAATGTTGTTGTCAATGTTTTGATGTTTTCTTTAGATAATTTGTGCTTCTGAACGACTTTTTTTCTGTGAACACTTCATCATATCGATTCATAAAAATACACTTCAACATATTCCTGTTTTTTTGAAACAGCCACAGCAACTTCATCAATGATTTTCAAACATTAAAAACTAATTTATTCAGAATCACCAAAGCAAAACCATTCAAAGTGTGCGGTTATACGAAAATGAAATATTTTGAATGAAAATGATTGAAATCTCTTGACTATGTTGATTGAATGTGATATATTTACATCAGAAACAGTCAAAGCCATTCAAATTCAAGCACAAGAGGTGAACGATAATGCTGACTGAGGAAAGACATTCAATAATCTTAAATTCAGTTAATTCAAACAAAAGTGTCAAGCTGAGCGAACTTTGTGAGCTGCTGAATGCTTCTGAATCTACAGTAAGGCGGGATCTTAACACTCTTGCAGAAAAGGGGCTGCTTGTAAAAGTACACGGCGGTGCGATCTCGGTAAATGACTCATTTGTATTTGAAGAACAGGATGTTGAAAAAAAGTCAAAGCTGTTCAACGAGGAAAAATTGGCTATCGCGAGATATGCAGCTTCGCTTATCGATGACGGAGATTTCGTATTCATCGATGCGGGTACTACAACCGAAAAGATGATCGATTTTATTCCCGACAAGAATGTGACCTTTGTGACCAATGCTTTTATCCACGCAAAAAAGCTGGCTCAGAGGGGATTCAAGGTGTTTATTCCGGCGGGTGAGATAAAGCTGGCGACCGAAGCTATCGTAGGCGCGGAATGTGTGAGCAGTCTGCAAAGCTACAACTTCACAAAGAGCTTTATCGGCGCAAACGGCATTTCCCTTTCGGGAGATATCTCTACACCCGACAGAAACGAGGCAAGCATCAAAACTGCGGTGATAAGGAACAGCAGAACGGTCTACATTCTTGCAGATCACTCCAAATTCGAGCAGATAACGTCAGTCACTTTTGCCGATCTGGGACGCGTAATGATAATAACCGACAAGCTACGTGACAAGAATTATCTGTCAGCTACAAACATCAAGGAGGTAATGTAATATGATATACACGGTAACATTTAATCCTGCGATAGATTATGTTGTCCGCATGGACGATCTGAAACTGGGCGAGGTGAACCGTGCTTCATACGAGGCAATGTTCTTCGGCGGCAAAGGAATAAACGTTTCGATCGTACTGAACGAGCTTGGTATCAAGTCCAGAACCCTTGGATTTACAGCAGGCTTCACAGGTGAGGCTATCGAAAACGGGTTAAGATCAATGGGAATCGATGCGGATTTCGTTAGACTCGAAAAAGGCAATTCACGCATCAATGTAAAGATCAAAGCTAATGAAGAGACCGAGATCAACGGTCAGGGACCTCACATCGATGACAATGCCCTCACCTCACTTTTCGAGAAACTTGACAATCTGAAAGACGGCGATACACTGATACTTGCAGGAAGTATCCCCAACAGTTTGCCTTCCGATATATACGAAAAAATCATGCAGCGGCTTTCGGGAAGAAATATCAAAACCGTTGTGGACGCTACAAAAGATCTCCTGCTGAACGTTCTGAAATATAAGCCCTTCCTTATCAAGCCAAATAATCACGAGCTTGGTGAGATGTTCGGCATAAAACTCAGCACCATCGAAGAGATAGAAGAATATGCCAGAAAGCTACAGGAAAAAGGTGCACGTAACGTGCTGATATCCATGGCAGGCGACGGCGCACTTCTTATTGACGAAAACGGCAAAACTCACATCAGCGGAGTTTGCAAAGGCATCGTGAAAAATTCCGTGGGCGCAGGCGATTCAATGGTGGCTGGCTTTGTGGCTGGTTCACTAGACGGCAATTACGAATATGCGCTGAAACTCGGAACAGCCGCAGGCGGTGCAACGGCATTCTCGGACGGTCTTGCTACAAAAGAAAAAATAACGGAACTTTTGAATACACTTTAGATATTCTGACAGAAGGAGGAAAATTTTATGAAAATAGTTGATTTGCTAAGTAAGAACAGCATACAGCTTGGCGCTTCACCGAAATCAAAGCCCGAAGCGATAGATATGCTTATCGACCTTCAGGTCAAAGGCGGCAACATCGCCGACAAGGAAGCATACAAAGCAGGCATTCTTGCAAGAGAAGAAAAAGGTTCTACAGCAGTTGGTGAAGGCATCGCTATCCCCCACGCCAAAAGCGATGCAGTAAAGGCTCCTTCTCTGGCGGCTATGACAGTTCCCGATGGTGTTGATTATGAAGCTCTCGATGACGAACCTTCAAATCTGCTGTTTATGATAGCCGCACCTAATGACGGCGATGTTCATCTTGAAGTTCTTTCCCGCCTTATGACTATCCTCATGGACGAAGATTTCAGAGAAAAACTCCTGGGCGCAAAGGACGCAGATGAGTTCTTGAAGATAATAGACGATATGGAAAAGGAAAAATATCCCGATGAGCCTAAAGTTGAAAAGACTTCGGCTAAGGGTTACAGAGTGCTTGCAGTTACAGCCTGTCCCACAGGTATAGCTCACACATATATGGCTGCCGAAGCGCTGGAAAAAGCAGGCAAGAAACTGGGCATAACAATAAAAGTCGAAACAAACGGCTCTGGCGGCGCTAAGAATGTTCTCACTAAAGAGGAAATCGAAAACTGCGACGGTATAATAATTGCAGCGGACAAAACGGTTGAAATGGCTCGTTTCAACGGCAAGAAAGTAATAAAGACCAAAGTATCCGACGGAATAAAGATACCCGAAGAGCTGATAAACCGCATTGAAGCAGGCGATGCTCCCGTATATCATCACGAGGGCGGTGCAGACAACAGCAGTTCAGCTTCCGGCAACGATGAAAACTTCGGCAGAAAACTGTATAAGCACCTGATGAACGGTGTATCACATATGCTTCCTTTCACGGTAGCGGGCGGTATCTTTATAGCTCTGGCATTCCTGATAGATTCTCTGGGCGGAGCACCTCAGGACGGCAACTTCGGTACACATCTGGCAGCTGCGGCATGGTTCAAAACTATCGGCAACTATGCTTTCCAGTTCATGATACCGATACTTGCAGGATATATCGGATTGAGTATAGCTGACAGACCCGGACTTCTGGTAGGTATGGCAGGCGGCGCGATGGCAGGTGCAGGCGCAACATTTGCAAACCCCGGCGGAGATGTTCCCTCAGGTTTCCTCGGAGCTCTGCTGGCTGGATTCCTCGGCGGTTTCCTTATGCTCGGTCTTGAAAAGGCTTGCAACGGTCTGCCAAAATCCCTCAACGGTATCAAGCCCGTACTTATCTATCCTCTTGGCGGACTTGGAATAGTTGCTATCATGATGTGTGCAGTCAACCCGATAATGGGTCTGCTGAACGAAGGACTGGCAAACTTGCTAACCAATATGGGCAGCTCCAGCAAGATACTTCTCGGCTTTGTACTCGGTGCGATGATGTCCATAGATATGGGCGGTCCTTTCAACAAGGCAGCATATGTATTCGGCACAGCAGCTATAGCTTCGGAGAATTTCGATATCATGGCAGCCGTAATGGTCGGCGGAATGGTACCTCCTATTGCAATAGCTCTCGCAACTACTTTCTTTAAAAACCGCTGGACAGAAGAAGAACTCAAAAACGGTCCTGTTAACTACATCATGGGACTCAGCTTTATAACAGAGGGAGCTATACCCTACGCAGCAGCTGACCCCACAAGAGTTATCCCCTCCTGCATGATAGGCGCAGGAACAGCAGGCGCTCTTTCGATGGCATTCAACTGCACACTCAGAGCACCTCACGGCGGTATATTTGTATTCCCCGTTGTCGGCAATCCCATACAGTATATTCTGGCACTTGTTATCGGTTCGGTAGTAGGAATGTTCATGCTTACACTTCTTAAAAAGAAGCAGCCTAAGGCAGAATAACACATCGGTCGTGTGATATAATAATCATTGAATATTTTTGTAAAGGAGTGACCATATATGGTATCGAAAAAAGTTGAGATCGTAAACGCAGAGGGTATGCACATGAGACCCGCAGGACTTATTGCAAAAGCAGTAAAGGCTCACCCTGACAGCGAAGTTATACTTAAAGCCGAAGGCAAAGACATCAAGGCTAAAGCAGTAATGCAGATAATGGCAGCAGGTCTGAAAAAAGGCACTGAAGTCGAGATAGTGGTAAACGGCGGAGATGAACAAGCAGTACTTGATGAGATCGCTGCAATGTTCGAGGACGGCTTCGGCGAATAAAACGATATGATCTGAGCCTATACTAAATTTAAATAATCCTCTGAAAAAAATAGATAGTAGATAAACTGGGGCTGTTGCATGCCCCTGCACCAAAAAAGCGCCTGACACAACGAAAATGATATAATCCCCTTAGAGTAGACACACGAAAAAACAAAAATCGTGTAAAACTCTAGGGGGTTATTTTATGTCACGAAGAAAACTGACAGATGAAGAAAGAATTCGAGCAGTGCAAGAATATCTTTCAGGAAAAGGGAGCTATGCATCAATAGCCAAGAAATATGGGGTTACAAAAGAAACGTTTAGACAAATGGTAGTTTTCGCAAAAACAGATGGAATAGAATCGGTCAGGATCAGCCATACAAACAAACGGTATTCTGCGAAAACTAAGTTGAAAGCAGTAACTGAATATCTTGACTGTAAAGGAAG
>NZ_FOAT01000029.1 GCF_900109655.1 Hominimerdicola alba | reverse complement strand
ATAATCATGTGCTAATATGCTGATAAGACCGACTGCTTTCACAATCGGTCTCATCATATACTCTTTTATTACACTATTTGTAGTTTACACAGAATTTGGGATTGACTCTCCAGATATTTTTCCTTCCATTTCTTTTTAAACATATATGTTCCGCTTGAAAGATCCGAATAATCAAAATCTATATGCATTTTTCCTTTCCTTGATACTACCATCGTCATGTTTGTCCAAAGGTCACCACTAAACTTGTTTCGTTCTATTGAAAAAAGTTTGTCAATTGTTGAGAAAGATTTTGCCATATCTTTTTCGGAAACTCCCGGCAGATCATAGCATTTAATATACTCAGAATCATTCTTTTCATAAAACTCAATCGAGTATGATTCCTCACCATATTCTATATATACTATCAACTTGCTCCAATCTGAGATTAGATACTTATTTAACTCATCAAAAACAGACTGATATATTTTTTCACTAATCATGATTTTGCCTCACTTTTGTTTTTAAAAACTACAACTGTTTTATCCCCGTCAATACTATATGAAACCTGAAAATCTGATGGTCTTGAGGAATCGTTCCCATATATAGGTTCAACTTTCAATTTGACGTCTGCTCCGTTTTTTACTGCATCAGCGAGTGTATTTTCTACTCGGTTATAATCAGATTTGTTTAGTTTTGCATCCATAGGAACAACATTACCTAGTCTATCACTTCCGCCAAATTGATTTGCAATAAGATGCCCACGATCATCACTTAGGTTATATTCTTGGCTTTTATATTTCCTGACATTCTCCATATTTCGACCGTAGTCCGGATCTTTAATCCTAATTTTTCCTTCTGCGGATTTTATACGTCCTTTATTATCAGTTTCATATTTATAACCATTAAGCTCATATTGAGTATTTGGCAAGAGATGATCTGTTTCACGATACTTGGTTCCATTATCATCTAAATTCTCTTTGTTTACACCGGATAAATCATTCTGGGTATGTTTCTCATGAGCTACAATACCAGATCCGTGTTTCAAAGGTACCGGCTCCACCCTCTTATCAGGATCAAACCCTTTGCTTTCAAAGGAACTCTTTTGTTCCTTCACGTCATGGTTATGTACCTCCATACTAGCTCAGTCCTCCTTCTATGCTCCATTTTTCAAGATCATCACATTTACCCAGCTGTAAGAAAACATAGTCTGTTATTATGCACTGTACTATATCCCTGCGAACCTGATCATCTATATGTTCACTTATTGTTTCTCGTAGGATCCGTTCCACAGCATTAGTCCACTCAACAGGCTCTCTTGAAGCTTCATAAGCTTCTTCCACAGCTTTGCGTACTGTCGGGAATATTTCAGCCATTATCGGTGCAAGCTTTGTCATTCGTGGTTCCTTAGGAGGAGATATTATATGTTTCATTATCCTGACTTTCACCGAAGCTGATAATCCGATTTTATCCAGCTTTTCAGTGATTTCTGCCAGAACCTTCTCTTTATCAAGTTTTGTTCCACTACTCAGAAGCTCTGCGATATAAAGACGCTCATGGCTACTGTCATCACAATTCGATCTTTCACTTGATCGGTCATACCTGTATCTGCTTTCTTTTCCACCAAATCTTACCACCTTGCAAAGTACAGGCTGTACCCATTCATTCTGATATACTGCCGCAACACCACAGGGAAGTTTTGCAAGTTCATCTATCTGAGCATCGTTAAGATTTGCCGCTTTGCCCACAAGCTGTCTGTCGTCAAGATCAGGCAGACGAAGAATTATCTTGGTATTTGTATTACGTATGGCTGCCATGTCAAGCAGTCCGGGAGCCTGATCCGCAATTATAAATCCTTCACCATAGGTTCGCATCTCAGCAATAGCATTGGATATCATCTCAACACTTTTGCCGGTAAGATCAGCGCCCTCTGCACTGTGAGAACCTGATGTTCTTTTTAACAGATTATGTGCTTCTTCCAGCACAGTGATATGTTCCAGCTTGGAATTCATTCTTCCCTGAGTCATACGATGCTCCTGGAGTTTAAGCACCAGCATACCCATGATAAGCGATTTCGTTTCCGATGAACCCACACGGCTGAGATCAACTATTGCATTTTTGTCAAAGAGCTCTTTGTTGGTCAATTCATTACTCGTGAATATCATTCCGTTGATACCGTTAGTCAGCGAGTTGAGCCTTGTAAGCAGTGAGCCTTTATATGCGCCCTTGTTTTCAGCGTCGTATTCACTGCTGTCGATTATCTGTCTGACATTTCTTGCAACATCAGCAAAATTAGGATAAAGCCCGCTTCCGTATTCATTCACTGACAAAGTCATATCCCAGCCGCAGTCCTCGTATGACTTCTCAACTGCCTCTTTTAAAACGGCAGGCATAGCTGCATACATCGGCCAGCAGACATTGAATATCTCCACCAGTCGGTCGATATGTTCAAGAACATGGATACCCTCAGGGAAACTGAACGGGTCAAGCCTTAGCAGCGGCATGATCGCCATATTAGTACCATAGACAGATACATCGCTGTCATTTCCGAATATATGCTTATATTCACCCTTTGCAGGCTCAATAACAAGAAAATTCACGCCTTGTTCCTGTGCTTCAAGCAGCAGCCTGTATACCGTATTGCTTTTACCCGAACCTGTGCTGCCCGTTATGAATGTATGTGATGCCAATGAATCACGTTTCAGCGAAACGGAAGTCGGTTCTTCATGATTCATATGGAATATCTTACCAAGAGAGAATTCATTATCGTTTTTGTAAATGTCATCGTATGTTACTATGTTTCTTCCGAATTCAGCGCATTCTATAACAGGAAATCCCGCAACAGACTTCTTCGGGAAATTCAAAGAGTACGCAAGTTCTTTGCCCGACAAAGCAGTTGTAGCTGTAACAACAGGGGGATAGACATAATAATCCGGATCAATTAAATATGCCTTCGGATTAAGTCCGAACTCCGGATGCCTGAGTTCACGAAGATATCCGCATATCTCCCTTGCATCTCCGCTTTCTGCCGTATCACCGCGCCACATATTGATAGATGCCTGCGACATATACGATTCCTCGCCCTGAGTAAGTGCGATATACGAATGTGCCACATTATTGGCTATGTTATAATCCTCGCTGAGGACATAAGCCGCAAAATCCCACATACCAAGCGCTGTGCTCAGCTCATATCGTTTCATCTGCTGTTCAAGGACTTCAAGTGCGTGTTTTATAGTGTAGTTGGTATAGTTCTGGGTGATGCCCTCATTTTTGCCGACAGTAGCTGTAACATTAGATGAACGTGCAAAATTAACACCAAAGTTTCCGCCAAGATTAACGCTCTTGAATGTACCTGCGGTTTTAGCTACGGTGTTTGTTACAGCTTTGCCAAGGGTGTTGGTTATTGCTCTGGCAGTTTGATTGGATACCGTATTTTGAATGGTTTTTCCAACTGCCTTAGCAGTCGATTCTGTAACACCTTCCATAACACTTTTAGCTTTTCCAACAGTATCTGTATTAGTTAATGATGTACCTGTTGTATCGCTTGTTCCACGATTCCAGCCATGACCGTAATTTATACTCTCCTGCAATGACAAACTTTGTGTAGAACTTAGTCCAGTCGTTGCACTAGCATTTATACCATTTCCTGGTACGCCAACCTGACCACCTACTGTTGCACTTATACTTTCCGTTACTGAAATTGATTCTGTTGCCGCAAGACCAGCCCCAACAGTATCACTGCTTCCTTCATTGACAGAATGAGAGCTATTTTCTCCTCTAGCAACTGATGAACTTGAATTTTCCGTATCCGTTACCGAACTGTTTTTGCCGGAAGATACTGTTTCTGTCTCATTAGAACCGGTGGAATCAGAAAGAGTTTTTCCTTCTGTATCGGATTGTGCCTTTGATGAAGAATCCGTTGTACCATTGCTGTTAGTCACGGAATTATTCACACCGTTCTGCACACCTGCACTTGCTCCGACATTGACTCCGAATGTCGCATTAGAGCTTTGTGCTCCCGATTCGGTATAGGTAAAATTTGTCTGCCACTGCGAATAAGGCGCAAGACCTGTATACAACTCGGAAAGGCGCAGCTTTCTATCCTCTGCATCACGGATAGGCGTAGCAAGGAGTATAAGTGTATACTCCTGTGAAATGTTTTCAGGAACGATACCGTCAAGCAGTTTTTCTATTGTCTGGCTGATGAACTTCTCAGATTTTTCCGCAGGGATATTCGATGCCGTTGCTACAGTATATGGCAAATGATTTTTAAGACACGGAGGCGAACCTATACCGTCTTCATTTTTCCATTCAGAACCCGGGAAATTGCCCCGCACAGCATCGGCAAGCCTGCGTTTGAAATTATTCGCATCAACATTATCACCTGAGTTCTTGTTGTTCGTCACCGCGAGATATACCTTGGTAAGTTCACAGGTGCGGTGGAAGATAAGTGCGATATTACAGTCCTCATCAGACAAAACATCATACACGTTTATCAGCTTTTCAAGGCTGTTTTCTTCCTTATCCGTGACCCATTTCGTTATATTGAAATAGCGCACATTATAGTCAGCATTAAAAGGCTCAGTATATGCCGCATCCTTGCTGATAGGTACATAAAGCTTGCTCAGCTGTGGAAGATAGGCATTGAATATCTCCACACTGCTCGCAGCCAGCAGACCTTTTGTAAGATCCTGTGCAGCAGGGTCATTGGGTGAATGTTCAGCAAGTTCTGCAAAATATCTTTCACGCTCCGACTGTATTATCTCCAGCTGTTCGGGACTGAGTGATGACAGCTTTGCTATCCTGTCACTTGCTTTTGCGCCCTTTCTCACTATCCAGTTCTTAACGCCCATCAGTCATCTCTCCTATCAGAACTCGTCTTCGGGGTCTTCCGAATCTCTCATCTGCCAGCTCATCTTTTCTTCGATCTCTCTTGAATACTCAATAAGCCGTTTTCTTCTCGATTCCAGTTCGCGCAGCGTTCTTTCCTGTTCGGATATAAGCTCTGTCAGCTGATGGAGATCGGAATTATAATCTGTAACGTTCTCTCGTATTTTTTTCAAAAGATCATCGGTCCATCTTCTGAAATTATTCTCATGGCTCTCTTTGAGCATATTGTAGATATGCGATGTCTGTCCTTTAAGTTCTTTGTTGTATGCTTTCGTCAGCTTGTTCAGATCAAGCTTTTTGTTTTCAAACAATCTGATACCGAACAGCATTATGTATCTCTTTTCAAACTGCGACCTCGTGAACAGCTTTTCCGTCTGTTCCTCAAAGGTTATATGATCATAGGTCAGAATGATATCCGAGATCTCGCTCTTTTCGGCATCTGTCAACTCTTCCGAACCTGTAACCAGCGTAGCCAGCTTGACTTTCATCTGCTCGGTCTTCTCAGTCCAGTATGAAACAGATGCGCTGTTCAGTATTTTTTGAACATGATCTATCCTGGCACTGAATTTATTCCTTACTGCTACAAGCAGTTCATCGGATGTCATGTTTTCGATTTCCAGCTGTTTATCATGAGCCTGCTTTATTTTTTCATGCTTTTCTTTTAATGACTCTCTTATCGCTTTCAGATTGATCTTAGCTCTTTTACCAGTATTTTCTGAAGCCGTTTCCTGTACAGCAGCTGATGCTGGTTCAGGCGAAGTTTCATCTGTCTTTGCTTCGGTTATCTTATGTTCAAGCTGAATAAGTTCGTCTTTTTCGATAAGTTTAAGACCTTCTGCCTTTGTAGATGCCATGTCCTTATCATACTGATTGAAGAAAAATGTCTGGAGATTATCACAGCCTTCTTCAAGAGAAGATATTATATCTGCCTTGCCGCTTTCAAGGTCACTTTCCCACCTATGTTTACCATCCTCACAGACTTGTCTGCTTTTCTCTATCTCATCAAGTGTAATTGAGATGACCTTGTTCAAAAACAGTCTTGACTGCTGGCATTTATTATATGGAGAATACTTTCCCGCAAATGTCTCTATCTCTTCTTCTATCCAGTAAAGACCGCTGTTCGCAAGTATCCTGTTGGGGTATCTCTGCGATTTCTGTAAAGATTCCTGCTTTATCTGTTCTGCCATGATATCATAGGTATACAGAGTTTTATAGAACTTATTGTTTGGGTCTATAAAACGATCTTTTATACGATCAAAAACATCTTCATAAAATTCATTTCTGAATTTACCGTTGTTTTTTGAACCAAGTCCCATTATAGACGAAACAAAATATACTCCGCCCGAATACAGCTGCCTGGGTATAGCCTGATGAAGCAAACGCTCTTCGTTAAAGTTTTTAAGGTTAGCATCATCAGCCTTGTTTACTATTATCATCGAAAAACGGCTGTCAAGTTCGGGCATATTCTTTATCTCCGAACACAGCTTTTCGTTATCGGTAGTATCCAGTGAGTTATATTCCGATACATATACAGGCAGTCCGTTGGAAAGATCGACCATAGCCTTCTTTAGAACTTTGATATGATCGAGATTTGATGCTGCATTTGAACCGGGAGTATCAAAAATAACAAACTTATTCAGCGATGAACCGAACACACCCTCTTTGTTGAAAGGTACAGATATCTCTATCATATCCGATACATCACGCATGATCTCAGCATTATCTCCACTGTTGATAGCCTCTAATATTCTGTTTACTCTGCAGGCTATGGATCTTTCTGAATATGGCTCAACAGACTCATATAGTATGGTGTACAGTTCGCTGTCTCTTGACATCGAGAATTCAGGCATACCATGTGCCTCAAAAGTTATCCTGACTCTGTTATCTTTGTAATCAAAGCATACCGAAGCTCTGTCATCGAACTGTGAACGTTCTATCCTATGTATTTTTGCAGTAAGAGGATCATCACCGCTGGGCAGTACCTCATATCCTATAAGAGAATTTATAAAAGTGGATTTGCCCGAACTGTAATTGCCAAGAACACAAATTGGTATATCGGTTTTGGTAACATCTTTGAAAAGCTGTTTCTCTCGAGCTATCTTACTGTCATCTTTGACGCTTTCATCGATAAGAGGCTGCATAAGGTCGAATATCTCCTTTACCTCAGGCAGGATATCTCTGGCATTACGAAGATAGCGCAGTGCTTTTTTAGGTCGGATCAGACCGTTATAGCATTCATCCATGCAGACAGTCTTCAGCTCATTGTATTCATCGTTAGTTCCTTCAAACAGAAGAAATATCACATCATTTCCTATCCTGAACTCATCATAAATAATGTCAACAATCTTTTTTACGTTGAATGTAAAAACTCCGCCTGTGAATTTCTCATTGAGCAGCTTGCTATTCTCATTATTGATAGTTTCCCATGAACCGCCGTTGTTATCATTCCATTTCATGTATGTGATCTTATTCTCATAAGGGTCGCTGATTATTTTAATCCTTGCCATTTTCATCATCCTTTACTATGTTTTAAGGCACTTGCTTTGCATAATATTATAACATAATTCCGATTAATTTTCAATAGTTTTTGTAAATTTCATACAGTTCATTGTCACGCATTTTTGATATTTCTTTATAAGCATCAAGGCATTTTACAGTCTAGTACCATCAAACGCCTTGAATAAAATGCAGGATAAAAAGTCCAATAATTGCGTAATAGTTCAAAAATATACTCCACCCGATCAAACTTCGTGCCATGAATACTTATATCTGTCACATGAATATAACCCTTATCATTTATATTTAATTCTATATCCGATACTCTAGATTTTACATATTATATCACATATCTCAAATTTTGTGGTAACTTTTTTTGGACAAAAGCCATTTGTGACATAAAATACTACCCAAAGATTATTGAATAGATTTATACATAAAAGACAATTAGCCGCAAATGATCGGTGTAAAAACACCTAGGCATCATACATAAAATACACACAACAAAAATAGGCAAATCGCAGAAATTAAAAATAATTTCTCGATTTGCCTTAACATTTTTATTTCAATCCTATGTATATATGAGAGCAAAAATAGTTTTCCAGAAAAGAATTTTTCTCAAGCTATCATATTTATCCATATCCAACGCAAACAAAATGTTTGTCAACACAGAAAACAATATATTCTGTCAAAAGGATTATTATTCTCATCCGTCATGAGCAAATTGCTTTTAGACCTTACATATTTTTTTGATGTATCCTAGCCCGTGCAAAATTTACAGAGTGCCGTACACTCTTGCCACACCAAATTTATTATTCCTACAAACTTTCTGAAAAAACAAAATTTGCATTTAACAAAATGGCCTCTAAGTGTGCTTACTTATGGAAGGAGTTTTTTATAAACAACAAAATAAAAATTATATTTGTGATATGCCTGATGTTAAATATGATTCCATGCTGATTAATTTTGTAATGCCGCACCTATTGTCTGTGCAATCCGCTGTTAAAAGATCCCCACGCCGTACCATGTCAGGTGCTTCTCACAAAAAATATTACAAACACCAAAATTGACCTCAAAAAAACGCCTCCCCGCCCCCTAACTTATGAAAGGGAAAATCATAATACTCCAAATACGTCCTCGTGTGTTTCAGATATTCTTTTCTAAAATCGCTGACCCCAGCGTATGCAATCACAAAAAGATGCAGCATTTCTCGGCTCTACCAATTCCGGACAATTATGTAATCCTACAAACATTTCAAAACCGGTTAAGATTTTGCCAGAAAACTCCCCTACCTTATGAAGATATGATTTATCTTCTTTTCAAAAATCATTTTTGCTAATGTGAGATACCTATTGTCGTTGTCGGGATATTTATTCTTACAAACATTTCAGCCAGGGTTAGATTTTGGCTGCTGCCAGCCCTTACCTAATGAGTTGCTATGTTCATCGTTATAATGCCGAAAGACAAAGCAAAAATATGACACCCCAATTATTGCATCACACAAACTTTATTAAAAATCGCTCGACAGACCAGACAAAAGTGCTCTGCCGTTTCTAACCTTATGAAAGGAGTTTTTATATTGCAGTAATCTCGACACCATCAACCGTCTACCATAATCGCTGACCGCACAGTTCTGCTGTCCCGCCAACAGCAGATAAGAAATGCAATAGTGATATCAACAACCATTCAGACCGAAAGGAGGCATTCAGGCGCACACACAACTTGAATCATAAATATCTGTCGAAGCAAACTTTTGTATTTCGATAGTTTTTCTATCGGACAAACTCTGCCGGATATGACACTAATACAAAATCATATCACAGCAGCTACCCGACAGAACAAAACCATACACCACTATATATTTCTAACCGAAAAACGAAAGGACGTTGCAAATGACATTTACACAGAAGAAAGAGATCATCACACAGATAACCGAGCTGCTGGATCAGCTCATCGAAGTTGAACCTGTATCACCCGCCCCAGTTTCCGAACCGAGTGCAGACAAGCCGCTGGAGATGCTGACAGTCAAGGAATGTGCCGCGCTTGTGGACGGTCTGTCGGAGAACACTATTCGTCAGTTATGCGCTCAGAATAAAATCGCCAATGTGAGGGCTGGCGTTGGTCGCCACGGAAAGATCCTTGTGAGCAAAGTGTCGCTGTTGAAATATCTTGGAATCGCAGGTTGATCAAATATTTGACTTGATGGAGATAGTAGCAAAATGTATATTATTTCCATTTTTAAAAGCATTATTACGCAAGTACAGAAAAGCCTGGTAAATTACCGGCTTTTCATCTCAATTATGGACAAGCCCATAATTGCGCTGTTTAGGGACAGCTGTCTCTAAACACAGGCTCGATAAAATCTAGCCCCAAAAGAAGAATGAATAAATGAAAGGGATTGATAACTATAGCAAGAAAAAATGAAACGCTCCGACGCAAAGAAATAGTTTATACGGCTGAGGAATGGAAGCAGATTGAGAAGAAGGCTGCAAAATGTCACCTGAAAACTTCGACGTTCATAAGAGCTATGTCGCTTGATGGCGCAGTTACAGTCGTTGACCTGAAAGAGCTTGCCCCTCTCCTGAATGGTATGCGAATTATTTCCAACAACGTTAATCAGGTCGCCAAGAAAGCGAATGAAACTAGCAACATATATTCCGATGATGTAGAAAAGCTGCGTGAGGAGGTGGGGCAGCTTTGCCGTACTGTAAGTCAGTGGCTATCCACGGTCACGTTGACAAAACCTTGAAGTACATACTTGATCCTGACAAGACCGAAGAACTGATGTACACGTCCTCAATAAACTGCATGACCGAAGGCGACCTCGCATATGCGCAGATGAAAACAGTTTATGAGCAGTACAGCCGACGCAGCTATGATGCACCCCAGTCAAAAAGCGGAAAGTCTGCGGTCAAGGCAATACACTACATAATCAGTTTTGCGGATTCGGAGAACGTCACGCCTGAGCTTGCTCACAAGATAGCCAAGGCTTTGGTGCGAAAGAATTTTGGCGAGGACGCACAGGCGGTCATCGCCACTCACACCAACACTGATCATGTGCATTGTCATGTCCTTGTGAACTCCTATTCGATATCGGGTCAGCGGTTTTATGATAACAAGAAGTCTTTGAGGATAGTTCGCGAGAATACGAACGGAGTGTGCCGAGCTTTCGGTGTTACGCCTGCGTTGAACTTCGAGAACAAGGGGCGGTCTATATCTCATTATGAATGGAAGTGCAGAAAGAACGGTGTGTCATGGAAGGAGCATATCCGAAATGCAATCGACAGCTTGATACCTAATGTCAATAGCTTCGATGAACTACTATCCGAACTTGAAAGACTTGGCTATTCTATAAAGAGGGACAAGCACATCTATATCAAAGCCCCGGGACAGAAGCGTTCTATCAGCTTGTGGAAGCTGGGCGAGGACTACACCGAGGAATCGCTGAACGCACGAATACTCTGGCGCATGGTGGGTGGCGGAAATGGCATCGAACATTTCCGCAATACAGCGATAGAGCGAGCATATATTTCTGTTATTGGTGAGATCAGAATTCTTGCTTCTGAAAATAGAAAAGTTCAGCGCAGGACAGACCCAAATGCTCCGTATGACGTGAATAATGATCTGGATATTTACAGGCTATCTGCGCAGCTTACGGTTATTAATCGAGATAAGATCATGTCAATAGAAGATCTTAAATATCGAATCGATAGGCAAGGTGCGGAGTATATTGCATTGCAGGAACAGTTATCCCGATTGCTGTTGGAGCAGGAACAGGTGCAGGAGCTGATACGTCAGAGTGAATTCTATTTTACTAACGCTAATAGGTATGATCTGTCAGCTGAGGATAAAAACCGTCTTGAAATATATATATCTTCGATGCAGGCTAATGATATTCATTCGCCCGATGACATAAACTGCTGGCGCGAGCAGAATACTAAACTGCACTCTGATATCATGGCACTCAAAAATACTATCGCTGAGAAAAAGAATAAGCTTGCGATGTACACGGATATTCGAGATACTTATTATGAAATATCTTGCGGTGATTATATTTCAAAGCTTGTCGAGGAAGAAAAATTGCGCAGGGAGCAGGAGCGTCAAAAGAAATCACAGGAAGTTAAAAAGAAGAAAGGAAGTCGATAATTATGGGTAGAAAGGCAGATATAAATAATCTCATTAGAGATGCAGAACACAAGGACAAGATCGTTATTGATGCTGAAAACTATCTTGAAACTGCCAAAGCTAACTCAGCCGAGGCTTGGGTCAAGGTCGAAAAGCGAAGAAAAGAATTGGAGCAGGAGAATAATAATGCTCTTGCGGAGATCAGCAAGAAGCTATTCTGGGCTGACATAACGGCTGAAGAATTGCAGTCAAAATGGGACGAGCTGCTTTTGATTGCTGAGGTCAAGGAGTACGTTGCTTTCGAGAAGGCTAATTATGAAGCTGAATTAAAGAGAAAGGCGGCTGAGGAAGCTGCTAAGAAGAAGGCGGAGAGCCAGTCTGATGGTAACAATAATATCTGCACTGACGAAAATAGTGAACAGGAAAATGTGACTACGTCAAATAACATTTAATATTAGGTATAGAATATTACCACGAGACCTTATAGATATATTTTGGCATATTTCCATTTACTATATTTCACGAAAAGAGTATTGACTTTAAAGCATGAAAGTGTTATAATTATAGTGCAGAAATATGCCAACGGTCTCCGAAAGGAGGAAGCCTTATGGCATCAATAGAAAAACGAGGAAACAGTTATCGTATCAAAGTATCCTGCGGGTACAAGGTTGACGGAAAGCAGGTCACTCAGCGTATGACCTGGACACCCGACCCCGACATGACCCCGAAACAGATCGAAAAGGAACTGCAAAGGCAGGTCGTATTATTCGAGGAAGAGTGCAAGAACAAACCGGTGGTTGCGACAATTAAGTTCGAGGCCTTAGCCGAAGAATGGTTTGAAGAATACGCTAAACTCAACCTGAAAAGCACTACATTCACTCGTCAGCGTCAGCTTACCAAGCGCGTTTACAAAGCAATAGGACACCTGCGCCTCGACAAGATAACCGCCCGCGATATACAGAAATTCATAAACAGCCTTGCCCAGGAAGGAGTAAACGAGCATACAGGCAAGCCGCTGTCAAGAAAAACTATGGTTCATTATTTGTCTTTCATATCGACGATACTGGACTATGCAATAAGAATGGATATGCTGAATGACAACCCCTGCAGGCGTGTGACGATCCCGAAAGGCAGCAAGAAAAAGCGTCACATTCTCACAATGGAGGAGACACAGCATTTCTTCAAGCTGCTAGATGATCACGCACCATTGAAATGGAAAGCATTTTTCGTGCTGATAATTTACAGCGGTATGCGCCGCGGTGAAATGCTCGGACTAGAGTGGCATGACATTGATTTTTCAACGGGAATGATCCACATTGAACGCACATCAAATTACACCAAGGCGAGAGGCATCTACACTGACACTCCGAAAACCGAGAACTCGGTGAGGTACATAAAAGTCCCGATGAACGTCATCGATGTTCTGAAAGAGTACAAAGAGTGGCAGGATGCTGAACGTGAAAGGATCGGCAGCAAATGGGTAGAAACCAACAGGCTGTTTACAAAATGGTGTGGCACACCCATGAATCTTCAGACACCCTATGGCTGGCTGCAAGAGTTTTGCGAGGAACACGATTTTCCATTCTATGGTATTCACCAGTTCAGACACTTACATACCAGCTTACTGATCGGCGCAGGCATTGATCCTACAACGGTTTCGGGCGTTTTAGGCCATGCGCAAGTCTCGACAACTTTGAATCTTTACAGTCATATGTTCAGAGAAAACCAGGTGCGAGCCTGCGATGCAGTAGCAAACGCTCTGTCATTCGTTCAGCCCACCAACCCAACACCTACTCCGCCGCCTGTTTCAAACACAGCTAATTGTAAGGAAGATTATGATAATCCTCCCCGCATAACCTGGTCCAGGACAGGCTATGGTGCGTGAAGTTACAGTAAGTCCCATATAAGTCCCAAGGCGGTTTTCAAGGCAAAAAGAAAAGCTCTAAAACCGCGCATTTGCGCTGTTTTAGAGCTATCGTCAGGATGACCCGTACGGGAATTGAAAATCTCGGCGCACTTTTTGTGACTTGTCGAGATATGCAGAAACGCCCGAAAATACGGTGTTTCAGAACAATCTACAAAAGTTCGTTTATGCTGTTTTTCGCTAAGTTTTTGCACCCTTAGCGGACAAATAGCGGACAAAAAACATTCGACATACCCTTGTACTTATTCGTTTTTCACCGATGTGCAGATCATATCAGCGGACAAAATGAGCGTATTTTTATGACTACTCGCTGATACATCTGAACGATAAGTAGGAGGATTTTTTATGAGCAGATACACAAGTGAACAGACCGCATACAGCTTCCTGAAAAAGAAATACGTTCCGCTGTGGAGGCTTGACACCAACACAGTGACCGTCAACCACTTCAACGCTGATACACAGACCGATGAGAGCAAGACTTACCATACCGACTTCATCAGGTATCATCTTCATTATTCTGATAGCAAATGCCCTGACAGGCTTCGCAGGCTCGTCAATGATGGTAAGATCATGGCGTACATTGATGATATGGAGATGAAAGTCGGTGAAGCTATCTCACGTCAGGTGAAGCTTTGGAAGCAGAGCGACAGTTGCTATCAGAAAGCTGTCCTCAGCGGTGATGCCGAGAAGATACTCGGTCTGGAGAACTGCTTCATTAGTATGGCGAGAGAAGCAGTGTTTGAGTGTATGGTTTATATTTGAGGAGCAACGGCTGTGCCTTCGGGTGCAGCCGTTGTTAGTTTAGGATAGACCATATTCTTCTCTTCTTAGTGCCAAATGAGTCTATAATCCATATTTCCGAGGGCAGATTGTCTCTAGATAATTCAATTATATCATAGTGATCATAATTGAATCTTTTTAATACTATTGTATTGGTTATGAGTCCGCTTTCATTATATTTTATTCCTTCATTTCGAGGTTCAATATTCATTCCTGAATACTCTTCACCATTAATTACACATAAGAAACGACTGCTCCTTTGTTTATCAATAATTCTGAAAAGTTCATCATATTTCAAATTCAATATGCCATCATCATATTTAATAAGAGAGGTATCAACGCTTCCTAGAATAGCGACATACAAGAAAAACGTATTCAATCTTATCATTTCTACCCTATTCCAATTATTAAAATAGTCTTTATGAAATAAATTGTTTCGGCATTCAATTCGATAACTGTTTAAGCACCTATAAATGATGCCCTTAACCGGGCGAATTTCTGATCTGAAAATACTTTCATGTGCTGCCTCATTTATGTAATGGATGTATTTTCCTAACGTAAATTCACTTATACAAGTCGTATCACTATGTAACGAAGCATAATTGCAACATATAGAGTTTAGTAATTGCTCAATTGATTTCAGATAGCTACTTACAATTGGTGTATAGTCAAACATCGGATTATTCTTGAAATATTTATATAGATACTCTGAAGTTGAAAAACTTTTCGCATAGTCGGAATTACCATTAAGCAGTAAATCGTACTTATTATTCAAGAAAAATTCGGAAAGCTTATACTTCGTTATTAGATTTGCAGATATCTTCTCAAGATTCTTATAATCGTCATTCATTACATTGTAATATGATAAAGATGATATTTCCTTTCTGATAATAGATAAGCTTTCATCTCTGGTTTTAGATATATAGTTTGGAGTGAACCCTGGTAAAGTAACAAGCGATATCATTGAGTTTGCCTTAGCTACTGCTTCTGATATTCTTTTTACAAAAGTCTCGTACATTTCTTCTATTTCATTTAAGGCTAAATCGTCGAATAATTCGTTAAACAAATCCCATAAAAGTATTACTTCGACAGGTTTATCACCGTATGAGATGCATTTAATATCATCCTTATGTAACCACTCGACACACACTATTTTATGAACGTTTTCTTTTTTAAGTAAAGAATCTATTTCTTCAGGCTTTATACTTGTGTAACGATATCCGATTTTTCTATCTTTATCAACGAATTCAAAACCAAATTTTTCTTCACTCTCAATATTCGTATATCCATTGTATATTCCTACATATTCAGATTCGGGCCATACTATTTCATATGCACACTCGTAGTAACATAAATCTTTCAAGATACCATTTATCATTTTTCTTGTGTACGATTCAAAATAAGATTCAAAGTACACTTGTTCATGATACTCTTTCGCTGTCTCTCCGAACATAGGAAATCCAAAATTTTCAAACCATTGATCATGTGATTGTTCAAGTTCACGTTCAATATTATTGAGATAAATGTTTATATTTTCATCAAGAATTATAGAAAGTTCATTACGATTCATAGTTTTCCCCCATTAATATATGAAAACAGCGCATAATCCGAAGAAAATGCGCTGCTAGTGTCGAGTGGTCAAGATTACTCTCCAAGAATAGAGATCACCTTACGAACTGCAGGAACGATGACATCAATCACCATAGCAGCCTTTTCTGCCACATCAAGGACAGCATTGAATTTCTTCATAGTACTACCTCCTTTCTGGGCAAGCCCGAGAATAAAATAAGAGTAGTACTTTATCTGTCCAACACCATTTAAATTATAGCACAAATAGTTCGTTCTGTCAATATACGTTTATGAAAACACGAAAAGATAATCTAACGCTTTCGTGAGATACGTTGACTTTTTCATCTGTTTGTGATATAATTATCATAACCCATTATTGTATCATAGGATACAGGAAGGAATGAATCATGGTGGCAGTAAGCTACAATAATCTATGGAAATTACTTATTGATAAAGGTATGAATAAGACCGAACTGAAAGAAGCATCAGGCATCAGCTTCAATGTCATGGCTCGTATGGGAAAAAACGAAACAGTTTCCCTTGAAAGCCTTGAAAAGATATGTATGGTGCTAAACTGCAATATCGGCGATATTATGGATATTACAACAAAGAAAGAACAGCGTACTTTCTCTACGATAGAGCTGTTTGCAGGCGCTGGCGGTCTTGCGCTCGGTGTGGAAAAAGCCGGTTTTAATACTCTCGGTCTTGTCGAGGTGGATAAGGATGCATCCGATACGCTCCGCAGGAACAGACCAGAATGGCGTGTTATCAACGATGATATTGCCAATATTTCCTGCCTTGATCTGCAAGAATACTTTGGTTTGAAGAAGGGTGAGCTTGATCTTCTTTCTGGCGGCGCACCTTGCCAGAGTTTCTCCTATGCAGGCAAAAGACTTGGCTTGGAAGATGCTCGTGGAACGCTGTTCTATCATTATGCGAAGTTCTTAGAGCAGCTCCAACCTAAGATGTTTCTTTTTGAGAATGTCCGTGGTTTGCTGACCCACGATAATGGCAGAACATACAAGACTATTACAGATATTTTTGAAAGCACGGGCTACACAATTCAGAAGAAAGTTCTGAATGCGTGGGATTACGGCGTTGCTCAGAAGCGTGAACGACTTATCACTATCGGTATCAGGAACGATCTAACCGATAAGATCAGTTTCAGTTTTCCTACTCCACACGAATACAAGCCCGTTCTTCGTGATGTGCTGCTTGATTGTCCTAAGAGCGAGGGTACACCTTATTCGGAGTATAAGCGTAAGATATTCGAGCTTGTTCCTCCGGGCGGTTATTGGAGAGATATTCCCGAGGATATTGCCAAAGAGTATATGAAAAGCTGTTGGTATATGGAAGGCGGCAGAACAGGTATCCTCCGCAGACTCAGCCTTGACGAGCCTTCGCTTACGGTGCTTACTTCTCCAAGCCAGAAGCAGACAGATCGCTGTCACCCCCTTGAACCTCGTCCGTTTACTATCCGTGAAAATGCCCGTTGTCAGAGTTTCCCCGATGAATGGCAGTTCTGCGGAAGTATAGGCTCTCAGTATAAGCAGGTCGGCAATGCAGTACCTGTAAACCTTGCAATGGATATAGCAAAACAGATAAGAATCGCACTGGAGGGATTATCATAATGTGGACGCTCAGATTTATCAGCGAAGAAGATTTTACAAAGCACGTTAAGAAAACCATTGAGAAGTATGGTGAAAAGCTCGAATCATTCGATTTAAAGCGTTTTAACAAGAATATAATCGACCCTATCAAGCTGATATTTGATAAGACTGTCTATCAGGCTTCATGGGAGGAGATCGTCAGCAACGAGATATTCCGCCAGCGTGACAAGTCCAATAACAATGATATCGGTTATTTCCATCAGCGTATCTTCCAGTACATAGCAAACTGCCATGTTCCCGACAACGGAAAAGAGGGCGGTTGGGATGTTATCTACGCTAATCCCGATGGTATTCCTATTCCTGACGGTAGCGTGGTGCATACCGTATACGTTGAAATGAAGAACAAGCACAACACTATGAACTCCGCATCGGCAGGCAAGACTTTTATCAAGATGCAGAATCAGCTTCTTACCGATGATGATTGTGCTTGTTTCCTCGTTGAAGCTATCGCCCAGAGATCGCAGAATATTAAGTGGGAAACTACCGTTGATAAGAAAAAAGTCGGTCATAAGCTTATCCGCCGTGTGAGCCTTGACCAGTTCTATGCTCTTGTAACCGGACAGGAAGATGCTTTCTATCAGATGTGTATGGTACTGCCGTCTGTTATTCAGAAAGCTGTGGACGAGCTTGAAGCCTCTATCGTTCCGCACGATACCGTTATTGATGAACTGAAGGCGCTTGCTAAGAAGCAGAACATCGATAACGAGAACCTTGCTGTGGCTATGGCGGTGTATATGCTGGGGTTCGGGAGCTATAAGGGGTTTGAAAAGAAGTAATATGAACCAAGAAGAATTATATTATGAAATCATTGACCTGATCGAATCTCAGCGAGAAGATGATTGGTGTGATTTCAAACGTGACCACCATAATGATAAAGCAGACCTTGTTCATGATATAATCTGTATGGCAAATAATAGAGCTAATCGTGACTCATACATAATTTGTGGAATTGAAGATAAGTCTTTCAACATAATAGGTGTAGAAAATGATACCAATAGGCGTAATCAGCAAAACATAGTCGATATTCTACGATCTGTATCTTTCGCAGGAAGCGTTAGACCTCGTATAGAAGTAAGAACCATTCAGATATCTGGTCATGATATAGATGTTATCATAGTAAAAAACAGCTTTGATGTTCCGTATTATTTAGAAAAACAATATCAAGACAGTAACATAAAATCTCCTGAAGGAAAAAGAATAGGAAAGATTGTTTATCCTTATCATATCTATACGAGAGTCGTTGACAATAACACGGCAATCGATAAAAACGCTGATATAAATGACATTGAATACTTATGGAAAAAACGATTAGGATTAAACGATACACCTTTGCAACTGATATATAAACTCCTTCAAAATCCTGATGATTGGGAATATGAAGATGATGTTTATTATCATAAACTCTATCCTCAATATACAATAAAGAACGAATTCGATTATGAAAATGAAGACTTTAATGAATTGTGCAAAGAAGAAGTTCCTGTAATGTATCATTACGTTCAATGTGATAGCAGTACTCATTATGGTCGTATTTCAATATTTCATTATTCTACCAAACTTTATTCATGTCAATCAACTTCTTTAGATGGGCCAAGAGCGTTGGTTCCTTGCCCTGAATGTGAGTATTTGCACTTTAATAATCCACTTGATACCGATGCAACATTTCGATACTACCTTGAGGATAGTATCGATTGGAAGTTGCTTTGCTTTTTTAAAAATAAAAAAGATAAAACAACAGGATTGGAAGCATCAATTGCAATAAGAAGGCATATGCACGTTGTTCTACTTTTTACTGAAAAGAAGCAGCACGATCTGTTTGTTCAACATATTCTAAGTCATAAAGAAGTATACTATTCAAAAAAGGAAGAAATCAAACTAAAGAATAAAATTCCAAATGATATTCATAAAAAGGCGCAAGAACATATGATAGATGCTTATACGTTCAATACAATGCTGAGTGAATTGAGATAAAACACATTAAAGGCTTTCTATTTCTGATTCGTCAGGATAGTAGAAAGCCTTTTTATTTTGCCCCGAGTCTATCCTAAAATTTGTGTAAACCTCTGAAGTAGTGTATAATAGAAGAGACACTACTTTGGAGGTTTTAATTATGAGCAGAAGACGAAGAAATGAAACAGAAGAGCAGCGAGCAAGAAGAGAGCTAATAAGTGATTTTCTTTCGGCAGCGAATATTCAGAGCATGGACGATATTCAAGAACTTTTCAAGGAGGCACTTGCCGGATTTATGGAAGGCAGCCTTGAATCAGAGCTTGATTCCGAGCTTGGATACGAGCCGTATGAC
>NZ_FOAT01000035.1 GCF_900109655.1 Hominimerdicola alba | reverse complement strand
TTCACAATCAGGGTCTTCACAGTTGTATTCATAAGCCTTTATCTGCAAAATGACGGCTTTTCCCATCATCGGAAGATCCTGTACTTTTCTTACATAAGTACCATGACAACTTTGGCTGACAACGCCGCAGCATGGACAGATTCCCTGCTTTGTCTGAGATTCCAATTCTATGCTGATCTTTTCATTAGTTTCAGAAATCTCTTGTATTTTAAGTTGCTCTGGAAAGAACTTATTGATATCTAAAGATGTCATGTAGAATCACCGCCTTGATATGATATTGATATTATTATAGCATATCTAAGGGGGATAATCAAGAGATTTACGGATATTTGAGGGAGAGCCCCAAAGCAGCGTCTTATTCGTGGTGCGGTCAACGACCGTGAGCGGGCGGTTCAGAGAACGGCACCGTACAGTTCCAAGCCCGTGCAGCTGCGGTTTTGGGTTCGTCATATACAATCTCGTCAGGGTCTCAGTCATTCATCGCCTATGAATTTCAGAACTTTTTCAACATACCCGATCATTTCCTTGTACTCGATTTCGACACCTCTTTAGCTTGAACGACAGAAGGTGTATAGTAAAGAACTTTCTATTAAGGATTACGAAGAACAGATTAAAGTCTGAAAAAATTGTTCTTTTCCCCTAACCAACTCCCGACTTCTGCATTATACGTACAGAAGTTTCTCGAAAATCGTTAGCGATAATACCCGAAGCTACAAGAAGCCGCTGGCACAGAAATACTTCCATGTTTTTGAGACATATTATCCGACAAGCGGTCAGCTGAACCGGATGCATAAAGTTATATCAAACTTCAAAGCAATGATCGCTGAAACTTACCAAGAAAACGAAATGATCCATACAGCGTTAGGTGTGTTAAGGGGATAACCATATTTCATAATATTGTATTGAAATTTACAGGGAAATGTGATATAATATGTAACGTAAATTTGGTCAGACGTCAATTTGGCTTTGACGGAGGTCTGTCCGTGTCAGTAAAACGACTCAAAACATGAGGTGATTTTTATGAATAAAAGACGATTTTTCGGTGTCATTACCGCGGCTGCAATGATTGTATCATCACTGTCGATATCGGCAGGTGATATGGCTGCTTCTACTGTTGCTTCGGCAGACGAATGGTATTGTGCCGGAAATACCTGCGAACCTCTGCACGATACTTCCCGTGATATACAGAAGGAAGGAGTTGGCAATCCCCTTGGCTTTGGGGAGAGGAATACTCCTGCAAACGCTTCTACGGCTGAGATACGCGCTATCAACCATAATATGACAGTTCAGGAGGTAAAGTACGCTCTCTATAAAGAGATAGATGAGCACTGGGATCTTATCTCCACTCGTCTTGGACAGCCGGAGCGTGAAAAGGTATATGCTTTGTTTCTTGGACTTGGTTCCCGTGAATCTACTCTGGGAGAAGGCAAGATAGGCTCAGACCATGAAACAGCTTATGAAGACGGCTGGGGTGTTAACTCTGCCCATGCATACGGTACTCTTCAGACCGCTGTTACTGCTTTTGCAGACTGCGACCCCAAGTTCATGCCCGAGGACAACGTTCCTGAGATGTTTCAGTATTCTTTCACGGAATCCAATTTCTATGATTGTATAATCTCAAATCACATGGGTATCAGAAAGATACTCCACTTTGCTGAGATCTGTATTAATGAAGAAGGAATGCACGGTTATCAGGTCATAAGGAACAGCCTGAAGGGTTTTAATACAGGCTGGTGCTATATGGCTGAGGACGATGGTGCATACAAGACCTATGCTGATGAGATCTGTTCGATGGCACAATTTTATTATTACGAAGGGCATCTTTACGACAATGTGTTTACCTGGACTTCGGCAGGCGGAAATATGGAGAAATACCGTACCGCTGACCGTTGGGACTGGTGGGGTGATACCGAGCCTAGCATGGCTCCCATAACAGAGAGCAATATTCCGGATATTTCAAAGACAGTTTATGGTGATGCAAACTGCGACGGAAAAGTGGATATTTCTGATTTCGTACTTATCAAGCAGACATTGTCAGCACCTTCAAAGTATAAGCTGACTGAGCAGGGAAAAATAAACGCTGATTGTTCGGGCGTTGGCGATGGCATAACCGATGCAGATGCTGAGGCTGTCAGAAAATATATTCTGAGAAAGATAGATACCCTTCCTGAAGCATGATTCAGATGATCGGAATTACGCTCAGCGGAGCTGAATCTCAAGGCGAATAAATTACAAGGCATTCATCGTTTGGTGAATGCCTTGTTTATTTATAAAAGTATCAGGAAAGATCCATACGTATGTCGTACAGCTGGTGTGCTAAAGGGATAGTCATCAATTTTTTCGATTTGCACGAAAGAGCCGATATATCTTTGTTGAGGTTTTCTCTTTTTTATTCAGAGTTTTCATGATATAATATAGAATTGTGGCGAGTGAATTTTTTCTTCATTTTTTATTCGCAGTCAAAATATACATTAATATGATTTTCTATTATGAATAAGCAACGAACGATTAAGAAAATATATCGAAATTATTGACATTGATAGGTACATGTGCTATCATAATTTGGGATATATTGATAAATATAGCCATTTTCAACAAGAGAATTCCAGGAGGTAATTAAAATGAAGATGAAAGAAGTTTTGGCAGTATTGATGTCGTTTTGTATGGTGGCAGGTTCAGTAAGCTATGGTGCTCCGATAATAACACAGAACATAACTGCGCACGCTGAAAGTGCAAACTATTTTTCTTACGATCAAAACTCCGGTGTAATGTTTCTCAGGGGCGAGGTCGATGGTGAAGCTGTAAGAGATTTTTGTTACAGGTCGTATGTAAAGACCATAGTAGCTTTAGAGGGAACAGTTTTGCCTGAAGATTGCAGTGAGCTGTTTAAGGATTACAAATACTGTATTACTATTGATCTTTCAGATGCAGATACAAGCAATGTTACAAATATGCGTGGTATGTTTTCAGGCTGTTCGGGTCTGACTACACTTAATGTGAGCGGATTTGACACAAGCAGTGTTACAAACATGGCCACAATGTTTTCCGGCTGTTCCGAACTGACTGAGCTTGATGTAAGCGGATTTGACACAAGCAATGTTGAATATATGGGTGCAATGTTTTCAGGCTGTAAGAGTCTGACTTCGCTTGATGTAAGCGGATTTGATACTAGCAACGTTACAAATATGGGCAGAATGTTTGAAAGCTGTAACGGACTTACTTCTATCGATATAAGCGGCTTGAATACAAGTAAAGTCACAAATATGAGCAGTATGTTTGAGAAATGTTATGAACTTACTTCTATCAATATAAGTGGTTTGGATACAAGCAATGTTAAAGATATGAGCAGGATGTTCTCAGAATGTAAAAAACTGTCCAAGCTTGATTTGACAGGCTTAAATACCTCCAAAGTAAAAAATATGGACAGCATGTTCTCAAATTGTTGCGCTTTGACCACACTTGATCTGAGCGGATTCAATACAAGCAATGTATCATATATGGGGCGGATGTTTTATTATTGTACAGGTTTGTCAGAACTTGATGTAAGTGTATTTGATACAAGTAATGTAATAGATATGACTAACATGTTTGGCGGCTGTAGAGGTCTGACAAAACTTGATCTTAGTACTTTTGATACAAGTAATGTAGAATATATGACGAGAATGTTCTATTACTGTTCAGGTTTGAAGAAACTTGATATAAGCGGATTTGATACCGGCAATGTAACAAATATGGACGAGTTGTTTTATGAATGTTCCAAACTTACTTCGCTTGATGTAAGTGGATTTGATACAAGCAATGTCGAAAGTATGTCATTTATCTTCGCCAATTGTTACGGCCTTACCTCAATTGATGTTAGCGGATTTGATATTAGAAATTCGACAAGTATTGCAGGTATGTTCTATGGGTGCTCCGGTTTGACATCGATCGATGTAAGTTCGTTTGATACAAGCAATGTAGAATCTATGATCAGTTTGTTTAACGGATGTTCGAGTCTGACTTCGATCGATGTGAGCGGATTTGATACAAAAAAGACTACAAATATGGGCTGGATGTTCGGTCGCTGTTCCGGTTTGACCGAACTTGATGTGAGCGGTTTTGATACTAGCAAAGTTACATATATGCACAATATGTTCGATAGTTGTTCCGGTTTGACTGAACTTGATTTGAGCAATTTTGATACAAGCAAGGTCATATGGACGCATAATATGTTCAAAGGCTGCACCGGCCTGAGTAAACTTGATCTGACCAGTTTCGATACAAGCAAGGTCACAGAAATGTACAATATGTTCTCCGGCTGTTCCGGCTTGGAAACACTCGATCTTAGCAGTTTTGATACAAGCAAGGTCAAAGATATGGGTCGGATGTTTAAAGATTGTAATAATCTGAAAAATCTTACTCTTGGAAAGAATTTCAAAAGAATAAAAGAAGAAGCCGAACTTCCCAACGAAGACGGCTGGGTAAATGCTAATGCAACTTCTGTTGTTGTAAGCGGAAGCGGAGAATTTGCAGATATCGAAAATAAAGGCAATAACACATACATTATTTTTACCGGAGATCCTATAACATACCCCACAAACATAAAAGTCGAATACAACGATAAATACCGTCAGGTGAGATTTACATGGAACAAAGTCAAAGGTGCTGATAGTTACGGTATAGCTGTATATCTTGCAGGTAAGTGGAAAGTTCAGGCACAGAACATCACTGATACAGTTTACACTTCTCCCAAGAATCTCACTCCCGGTAAGACTTACCAAGTAGCTATCGCCGCTAGAGTTAACGGAAAATGGGACACTGCAAACGCTATCAAAAATGCTGTGACCTGTACCATAGTCGACTATAATTCCTATGTCAAGCCTGACAGAGAGATCAGGTTTGGTTCGGATTTATATGTTATAGCCGATGAGATCACTATGTATCTCGGACCCGATACAAGCTACGGTAAAGTTACAACGATCCCCGGAAAAACTTCCCTTCAGGAACTCGGCGTTATGAATAATAATGATAACTGGGCATTTACAGAGTATAAGGGAAAGTACGGCTGGGTACAGGTCATGAATGAATTTGGCGAAAGACAGATCCAAATTAGGTCGCTTATAGTTAAAAAGCCTGTTATCTACCTATATCCCGAAAAGGAGACCGACGTTCATGTTGAGGTCGAGCTGACCGAAGCTGATCTTTCCACTACCTATCCTAAGTACAACAACGGCTGGGATGTGGTCGCTAAGCCTGACGGATCACTTGTGAACAAGGCTGACGGCTCTCATCACAGATACTTGTTCTGGGATGCTGTAAACTGCCGTACAGACTTTGATTTTTCCAAGGGATTTTGTGTAGCAGGCAGTGATACCGAGAATTTCCTCAAAGAAAAGCTCAGCTATATGGGTCTGACCGAAGATGAAATGAATGAGTTTATCGTATACTGGCTGCCACAAATGGAGCATAACAAATATAATCTCATATCCTTCCAGAGTGATAAATATACAGATTCCGCAAAGCTTAACATCACCCCTGAACCCGACAGTATGCTGCGCGTATTCATGACATATGTACCTCTTGAAGAGGCTGTGGACATCGAACCGCAGGAGCTGTCCACATTTGAAAGAAGTGGCTTCACAGTCGTTGAATGGGGCGGTTCCGAAATATAAAATAGGATTGTTATTTTTATGGGCTGTGTCAGCCGTGTGAGAGATCATACTCTCATGCGGCTGTTCACAGCCCCCGTTTTTTATCATGATAAAACTTAGCTACCTCCGATAGACAGCCGAAAAATTTTGAACCAGCTGTTTCAATTAGCACTAAGAATCAAAACGTTTATGAAAACAAAGCTCCCGAAATGCTAATGCCGGGAACAGTTTTACGAATGTAAGACTTTATATAGAGATATGCCGTGAATGTTATTAAATTAGATGAATCCTAATCTCTTCATAAGCGATGCCTTATTGATAAGTATCTTGCCGTGTTTGTCGGTACCTGCTCTAAAATATGTTCAGAAATGCCTTCGAACTGTTGGGTACATTCTTTAACAGTCAGGGAAAGATGAATTACAATGAGTATTCATTGAATAATAATCTGAATGTCTGAATCTTTTATGTGCAAAAAAAGATTCAGACATATATAATTAAATAACGGCAGATGTAGGTGAAGTCTACATCTGCCGTTATTACAAAGGAAATTGATTGTTTTATACTTATAGTTGAAAAAAGCATTGATATGCTTGTAATGTTTAATGTGGTTTATTTTACTGTGACAGTCACAGCGTGCTTTATTGCGTCTGCTACTGTCCATTCACAGTTTACCTTTGCAGCTATTGCAACCTTGTAGGTCTTGCCGGGAGTAAGGTTTTTCGGCGAGGTGTAGCTAAGAGTCGAAGCGGGGATAGACTGAGTCTGTATTTTCCACTTGCCCGCAATATATACCGCCACGGCGTACTTCTCAGCATAGTTAACAGGGTTCCATTTAAAACGGAACTGCCTGCCATTTGATTCGACACTGACAACAGGATAGGGCAGATCGGAGGCGCTGTCGATTTTCATACTGCACCCCGAAGCTTTGACCGGAACACGGACTGTGTTTCCATAACCGTTGAAATCGGTTTTCGCAGCTTTGCAGCCCGTCAGCGTAAAATTGTAGCTTCCCGCGGATACATCGGTTTTCGCCCTGAGCTTCAATGTCAAGACATTGCCTTTGTTGCGGTAAAAGCATTTGAAGCCGAAGTAGTCATAGAAGGCACGGTAGTCGAAGGCGTTGATGGAGTTGAGCTCATCGTAGTAGTTGTAGATGTCGATGTAGCCGTAGTAGCCGGAGTAGCCGTGTTCGGCCTTTATTTTTTCGTCCGACCATGTCAGCGGGATAAGACCGCTTTTGTTCATATCGTAAAGCGAACCCGTTCTGACCTTTATCTCATCGTCTATTTCGCCTCCGATAAGCTCAAACGCCGAGTTATCAAAGCCGATATTTGCCGCAAAGCCGTTGATTCCCGTGTTCTCGTCGATATTCAGCGTGACGGTAAAGGTCTCGCCGGGCTTGACCTGATCGGTACTAGCTTTAAGCGACAGCGCAAAAATTTCCTCCGCGTAATCAATGTTGAAGTTGTGCTTCTCCGCGTATTCCGCGCCAGCCGAAAGGGAGCAGCAGTGTATTGTGAAACCCCTGATCCTGTCATAAATGGATTCGTATCCGAAATAATGACGCTCGCTGAATCCGAAAGCATGACTGTCGATCTCCGTTACACTAGGCGGGATAGTTACCTCTTTCATTGCACACCCTAAGAAAGCGTCCTCGCCGATCTTTCTGACGCTGTTCGGAATGGAAACACTTTCAAGCGTCCGGCAGCCGGAGAATGCCTCTGCGTCAATGACCGTTACGCCCTCGGGAATGACTACTTTTGTCACCTCCGCACCGTCGGAGAACGAAAGCCCGCCGATGCGGGTAACGCCGTCCGGAACGGTGACTTCTCCCGATGCCCCGCTCGCGTCGACAAGGATCCCGTTTATGACAATAAAAGGACTTTTTTCCTTCTGCGCTTTGATCCATGCTGTACCTTTGAACGTGCTTGCTTCGATCTCCCGAACGCCTTCGGGGATAGTGATGTCTTCAAGGGCGGTGCAGTAAAGGAAGGAATATGGCGAGAGTGTCGTAAGGCTTTCGGGCAGATCAGCGCTCGTCAGGCTTTCACAGTGGGAGAAAGCGGAATCATCGATGCTTACAAGCCCGTCGGGGAAATTTATGCTTTTCAGATTTTTACAGTTATAGAAAGCTGACATCTGAACATCGGTAACGCCGTCGGGGAGAACAACGCTTGTAAGCTCCTCGCAGTTTTTAAAAGCGTATTCGCCGATTGCCGTAATGCCCTCGGGAACGACCACATCGCCTGCTGCAGTCTGCCCGTTCAGCAGAATGTGACCGAATATGACAAGCGGGTCAGCCTCTTGCTTCGTCTTTAACCATGCAGTATTTTCAAACGCATCGCGCTCGATGTATAACACGCTGTCGGGGGTGTTGATCTCCGCAAGGTTTGTGCAGTCCTTGAAAGCCTCGGGACCTATTATATGAAGGCTGTCAGGAAACGTGACCTTCTCGAGATTCGGGCAACTCTCAAAAGCGCTGTACCCGATGGTACTGACGCCGTCGCCGATAATTACGTTCTTTATTCGGGAATCTCCGTAAAAGGGCGATTCACTCGTGTAAAAATAATCGTGCATAGAGCCGTTGCTCGTGCCGTCGTCTGTAATGGTGAGCGTTCCGAGGTCGTCAAGCGTCCAAGAAAGACCATAGCCGCAGGTGCCGCTGTTTTTGTTCGTTGTGGCAGCGCTTGCCGAAATATCGACAAAAATCCCCGCGCCCGCTTCGGGAAGCCCGGTTTCTCCGAACACAAGCCCCAAAGCTGCCGCGCAGGCAGCTAAACGTTTAACAGACTTTTTCATTATCCTGTACCTCCGTTTATTAAATATGATTTGATATAAATTTCTCCGTATATAGATAATAGCATATATCAATTAAAACCACCGGGGTTTCTATATGTGTACTTGCCTTTAGATGTGTGAGTCTTCTTGTTGGTAGATGATAAAAAACGTGGGTTATGAACAGCCGCATGAGAGTACGATCTCTCACACGGCTGACACAGCCCTTTATAAATAACACTCTTATTTTATTTCGGAACCGCCCCATTCAACAACTGTGAAGCCACTTCTTTCAAATGTGGACAGCTCCTGCGGTTCGATGTCCACAGCTTCTTCAAGAGGTACATACGTCATGAATACGCGCAGCATACTGTCGGGTGTTGGTGTGATGTTAAGCTTTGCGGAATCCGTATACTTATCACTCTGGAAGGAAATGAGATTATACTTGTTATGCTCCATTCTTGGCAGCCAGTATACGATGAACTCATTCATCTCTTCTTCGGTCAGACCCATATAGCTGAGTTTTTCTTTGAGGAAATTCTCGGTATCACTGCCAGCTACACAGAATCCCTTGGAAAGATCAAATTCTGTACGGCAGTTTACAGCGTCCCAGAACAGGTATCTGTGATGAGTGCCGTCAGCCTTGTTCACAAGTGATCCGTCAGGCTTAGCGATTACATCCCAGCCATTGTTGTACTTAGG
>NZ_FOAT01000034.1 GCF_900109655.1 Hominimerdicola alba | reverse complement strand
CTTACCCATACTGGTACGAAGAGTTTTCTTGCTGTGACCGTTACGACTGTTGTCGGTAGCCTTGTTCTTAACGTCATACGGCTCGTATCCAAGCTCGGAATCAAGCTCTGATTCAAGGCTACCTTCCATAAATCCGGCAAGTGCCTCCTTGAAAAGTTCCTGAATATCGTCCATGCTCTGAATATTCGCTGCCGAAAGAAAATCACTTATTAGCTCTCTTCTTGCTCGCTGCTCTTCTGTTTCATTTCTTCGTCTTCTGCTCATAATTAAAACCTCCAAAGTAGTGTCTCTTCTATTATACACTACTTCAGAGGTTTACACAAATTTTAGGATAGACTCTATAACTCCGCCTGTGAAGGCTGCGCCGCCCGTATATAATAACTATGTTCCCAACGAGACCATCGTGATGAGGGAGTATATCCCAAACCAACAGACTGCTTTTCAGCCTGTGTCTCAGCCTGAACTCAGCAAAACACAGAAACTGCTGTGGTTAATCGGGTTCTGTGCTGCACCGTACTTTACTATACCGCTGTGGTTCATTGTGACGAAGAGGATATCCACAAAGGTCAAGATCATTGTCGGTGTTATATTATTTTTCATTATAGTAGGTGCGGCAACATAGCAGGCAGTAACAAATTAAAAAGTGTGTATTACACCTCCGAGTTTTCGGGGGTGTTTTTTGCATTCTGGTAAATGTTTTACAAAATTTCGGTAACACTATGAATAAAGTGATAAATCCATTCAGATTAACCCTTGAATTTTGAATTAAATGACGAAAAAGTTTTTAAATTGTGTATATTTATTGACAAAAGCAAATATTGATGGTACTATATTAATATATATAGCTTTTTGCAGGCTGTATGAAGCTGCACGGGTCTGTCGGGAAACGTGGGGCTGATACTATTTTGGAGGGGGAATGCAAAAATGGGAAAAAGTACTCATAGACCGCAGTACAGGCTGCTTTCGGGATTGCTCTCGCTGGTATGCCTGTTTACTGTTGCGTTCGGGTCTGTGCCTTCTGTGAGTGCGGAATCTGCTGAACTGCCCGAAAACATCGAGCTGTTCTTCTCAAAGACCGAGACTGCCGGTACAGGCGAGGACATTTCGGATGACGGAAGAACTGCGGACTACACTATCGAGGGTGACAAGCAGCAGGTCAATGTAACACTGAGGCTAAGCCTTAACAAGACCTATGAGAAAGGACGTCTGAGTATAGAGGTCCCTTACAAAGCCTTTGTTGATCGCCGCGGTGATCCTTTTACACTGGCGGCTAAGGATGATTTCCTGAATCAGCTGTCGTCGGATACATCGCTGCTGAAGGTCAAGGAGGACAGGTCGTACACTGACGGTGTTATCGTTCTGGAGAATGTCAAGGCGTCTTCGCCGCATATCGATCTTAATCTCCATTACTCTATAAGTGCGAACAGGGTAGTCGATAACAGCGAGCAGGGTTACACTATCAAGATCTACGACAATGTGCTTGATGAGGACCGTACGCCGGATACTATCACGGCGTCTTTCCATACCCATGTAAGAGATGCCGAGGTGTATAAATATACCGAGAACGAAGGCGTAAACCAGGGCTGTTACTATGCGTGGGATGATATGCTTGAAACCAAGTATCATCTTTCAAAGTATGGCATTGATGAGGCTGAGTTCAAGAATCAGCTGAAAAAGTATGATTTTGTCGGTTATCGTCTGGAGACATCAGTGGTGAGAAATCAGCCCGTTATCACGTATATCAATGATATGCCTGACGGCGGTGAGGTCATCGCGGTATCGAAAGCGGTAGATTATACGGATACTACCCCGCTGGAAAAGGAGACCGAAGGCGATTATGCAGGTCAGTGGAAGTATGAGGGCGAAGCTTCGCGTTTTATCGTACTGGTAAGGTATCCCAAGGAAACAGCAGAGGCTGTTGATGCAAACGGAAACCGTGTAAAACTGAAAAATGATGCAACAGTCACTTATGTGGGCGTTGACGGCGATGAAGATGATGTTACCGATGACAGCGACTCTGTGACTTCTGTATGGCAGAATATGGGCGCTATTTACAGCGGCGATATCTGGAGCGTTGTAAAGCAAGGCGGTCCGGACCCTGTTGGTGCGGTTGATCTGCTTAGAGCAGGCAAGGATGCAGAGCTTACATACGATATCGAGGGTATCGGTCTGACCTACAAGTACGGCGCTGTTGACGGCTTTACCTACAAGGACGGTCCTTACTGGATGGAAGTAGTTGATGACGTGCTTTATGTGAACGGTCTCGGTGATGACGGAACTGATCTGAAGCGTTTACAGCCCGATGATTTCTATTTCAGAACATTCACTATGGAGGTCGTTCACAAGGCAGTCAAGTCTGTCACTCTTAATCTTGATGTCAAGGAAAGTGAAGACCTGCCTATAAGCAAGAGAAAGCCTGTTGAGGTATATGTTATGACTGCCGATGCTCCCGACAAATGGCAGCTCGATCAAAAGATATCTCTCGCTGACGGAAACAGCAAATACAGATATGCCGATGCAGACGGCAATACAGTTTTTAAATTCAAGCACGACAGAGTATACAGGATAAAGTTCGTATACCGTGATGCTAACGGCGACGTAAATCTGAGATCCAAAGTAACTGGTGTACTCAGAGGCGAGGGTCCTGTTGTAAAACAGGTGCTTGACAATATGGAAGAGATACATCTGAAGAATTTTCAGGTGTACAACTGGGACGCTCAGATGGGCTACAATGCTTCGGGTGAATGGGAAAATCCAACCAACGGCAGCACCATCTATACTCCTAAGGATTATGTAAAGCAGGATATGCTTGATCTTGATGCTGAGCTTTATGATGGTCATTCCAACAAGGCAGGCGACGTCAAGGTAGCTACAAGACTTTCTGCCAGGAACAACCTGACAAGCATCGAGCCTTTCTGCGGACTTTCAAAGAAGAGCAACGGAGTTGTTCAGGAGAACCAAAAGGTATATACCTCTTACTATCTGGCGGCTGTTACAGGCAGAGCGGCTAATGAGGCAGACCTCAGTCAGATGGCTGAACTGGGAGTTATCAAGGGCGACAAGGAGATAGTATTCCATGAACTCCTGCCTATGGGCATGAGCGTTATTGAAGTCACTCCGATGCAGGATAAGCTGTTTCTTTCGGACAACCCCAAGGAGTACAACTGGGATAAGCTGTGGTCTAAGTACAGCGGTCATATTGAGCCTATAAATACTGAAGTTCCTGAGGTAAGTTTTGAGACTGTTGACAACTACAAGGGTACTCACAGGCAGTACGCAAAGATCACGGTGAAGTATAAGGAGCTTCCTGTGGTTAAGCTTGGCGAGAACAGCAACATCTGTTATTCTCTTGGTTCGGTGATTTATCTGAAAGCTGTTGCTGACTATGAGGAGCTGAGAAGCACAAAGCTTGACAACTTCGCAGAAGCGCAGTTCATCGACAAGAACGGCAAGCCTTATGATCTTGTGGGCCTGAAGGCGCTGGCTGATGACGGCAAGGTATTTGCGGAAGTCAAGGACAGAGATGGCAAACAGGTATTTGAGGATATCGACGGTGACGGCGATACAACACACACCAATGTAGTTGCGGCTATGGCAGAAGATGAAGTTACTATGTACTATTCTGCAACTACACTGAAAAAGAAGATCAAGGCTGATGACTATGATCTGGATTTCAAGGACTTTACACAGACCTATGCGGGTCACAACTACACTTACAGACTGCAGTTCTTCTCAAACGAGGGTCTTGCTAAGAATGTAGTTATATACGACTCCATAGAGGAAGCTTACAAGGAGCCTGCCTATGCGGGTATGCCTTACTGGAAGGGCACGCTTTACGGTGTGGATATCAGCGAGGCTAAGGAAGAATTCGGCGATGTAAAGGTATATGTAAACACCAATAAGTTCTATGATGAGATAGAAATGGCTACAGATACCGCTCTGGGGAAACCCGGACTTGTACCAGAGATGCTTACCGAAGATAATAACTGGCAAGAGATAGATCCCGATAATTACAAGGACTGGGCTAAGGTAAAGACTATCGCATTCAAGATAGGCGAAGATGTAGAGTTTGGCTCGGCTGACGATATGCCTCACTCGGTATGCGTTTACCTGAAAATGACAGCCCCTGACAATATCCATAAGGATCAGACCAAGACAAATCAGGTGCTGGCTTACAATGCGCCTGCTTATTACTGCGAGAAATCCATTCAGACGAGATGGGTCAAGGATACAACTATCGCTAACGTTGTTACGATAGGTCTTAAATCCTCGGTTGAGAGTTTCCCCGCTATCGCTAAGACTGTGGAAGGCAATACCTCAGATGATTTTGAGGCAGTATGCGATTTCGGCATCAAGCCTCTGAACGGTGCGCCTGCACCCAAGGCTTACAAGGACGGCGTTTGGGGCAAGGCTATAAGCGCTGTCAAGGTAGCTGTCAACGGCGGCGAGACTGCTATCGCTGATGAAAACGGCAGTCTGATGTTTACTGAACCCGGCGTATTTGAATACGAGGTATCCGAAAAGTCGGGCAATAAGAAGGGTATGACTTACTCGGGCGAGAAGTTCAAGGTTGTATTCAATGTCAGCGATGTCCGCAGGGATGTACAGTATGACGATAACACAGAACTTACTGTCAAGACCAAGGTGTACCGCACACACGGCTTTGACGGCAAGGCACTTGATAAGCCTGTGGAGGTACAGCAGATAGAGTTCACTAACAAGTATGCTCCTGCACCTGTAAAGGCTGAGATACCTGCCATCAGCAAGAAGATAGAGGGCAGTGCAAGAGGTTCCGAGAAGCGTTTCATATTCTCGATACAGCCCTTTACAAACTTTGGCGGCAGAAGCGATGCGCCTGCACCCGAGAATACAAGGGTGGCTATCACAGGCGAGGGTACTGCGGAATTCGGTGAGGTTGAATTCACCGAGGCAGGTCAGTACGATTACGCTATATTTGAAGTTAATTCGGCTTATACCGGCTATACTTTCGATACCAGAGGATATCTGGTAAGATTTAACGTTACGGACAATGACGGACAGCTTGTAGCCGAGGAACTTCCTTTACAGGTACTGTATCCCGAGACAAGATATTACGAGCCTGCTGACAAGGCTGAGTTCGTTAACGAGTATTCGCCTACACCTACCGACACTGTAGTGTTCCCCGATGTTGTGAAGCTGTTCAGCGGTACTGAAAGACCCGATGACAAGGTATTCAGCTTCAGCATATCGGCTAAGGGTGACAAAGACATCCCTATGCCCGAAGTTACAAACGTGACCGTTGAAGGTGCAGGCAAGGCTTCTTTCGGCAGCATGACCTATGACAAGGCTGGTGTGTATGTTTATGAGATAACCGAGGACGACCTTGACGAGAGCTATGTTGGCTACTCAAAGGACGATACCGTATACACATTTACTGTTACTGTTACCGATAATGACAGTGTGCTGTCAGCGACCACCAAGCTGACAAAAGGTGGCGAAGAAGCTGCTGCAGCTGAGTTCGTAAATGATTATACTCCTGTTGTAGCTGAACTGGTTCCTCCTGTGGCTGTTAAGGAGATAGTCGGAAATGACCCAAATGAAGCACAGCGTGTGTTCGCATTTGAACTGGCTGCTGCTGAGGGAGAATCTGATGATATACCTATGCCCCAGAAGACCACCGCAGTTGTAAACGGCAGCGGCGAGGCTGAACCTTTCGGTACTATCTACTACAACAAGGCTGGTACATATCGCTATGTTATCAGCGAGAATGACCTTGATGAGAGCTATGTACACTACACCAAGGACAACACTGTATACACGCTGACTGTCACTGTAAATGACGAAGGTGGAGAGTACAAGGCTGTATACTCCATTGAGAAGAACGGTGAAGAGATTGGCGAGCTGAAGTTCGTTAACACTTACAAGCCCACATCTGTTGAAACTGAACTGGAGATCGAAAAGCAGGTTGAGGGTAACGTTTCCGATGAGGATGAGGTTTACACCTTTGAACTGACAGGCAAGGACGGCACTCTTGTTCCCGCAGACACGATGGTTGAGATCGAGGGCGCAGGCAAGGCTGTATTCGGCAGCTGGACTTATACGGAAGCTGGTGTATATGTTTACGAAGTAAGCGAGATCGCAGGCGACGGCGATAACTGCATATACGACAAGACTGTATACACTGTTACTGACACTGTTACAGACGAAAACGGCACGCTTACAGTAAGCAGAGATATCGCTGACGACGATGGAAAGTCTGTCGGTGGTGTAATATTTGTCAACATTTATGAAGATGATGTACCTACCGATGAAGAGGACAGCACTTCAAGCAAGCCTGAGAAGGACGATGATTCGTCCCGCAATGTTGAAACACCGGAGGATTCTTCTGAGGTGTCTTCAAGTGAGGACAGCTCGAAGTCTGATTCTGAAACCAGCAGCAGCGCAGGCGGTTCAACCACACAGAACAGCTCAAACCCCAACACTGGCGTTAAGAGCCTTGTGGGTGTAGAGGTAGTTATGCTTGGCGCGTTGCTTTGCGTGATGAAAAAGAAAAAGGATGACAAGTAAATAAAGTGAAAAGACGCTCCCGAATTTGGGGGCGTCTTTTTTGCGTGCGCTGTGTGAGATCGTTCAGTTCGATAGATAACAAAAAACCGTTCGGAAAATTCCGAACGGTAATGGATTGCGGGAACAGGATTTGAACCTGTGACCTCCGGGTTATGAGCCCGACGAGCTACCAAGCTGCTCTACCCCGCGATATCTGTTTTTATGTTCTCTTGCTGAGTACTTGTCTATTATATCATATTGGATCACGTTTGTCAATATGGTTTTGAGAAAAAGTCTAAAGTTTACTTTATGTTAACATTTTGAGTTTTGTAAGTAAGAAAATATGAGTGCTACATGGCTTTTAATGAGGCACGATTTACTGTGGATTACACAATATGAATCTGATTGAAATATTCGTGGGCACAGCATCCCTTTTGACTCCAAATTTTGCAACGCTGTGATCGAATGTTAACAATTTTACTGCAATCATTCATTGCTGTGTAGATGTTTTTTGTGTTATTCTAAAGTGAAACTTATATTGGAAAAATAAGGCTGTTTTTATAGTTGTTTGCTCTGAAATAGCCTAAGTTTCGGGAAAATATATTTGATTAAAATTTAGAAACAAAATTTGTTTCCTATCTGTATAAAACAATGATGAATGCTTTTAATTTGTAAAATCAGTCAACTTGTGATTTAGTCAATTTGTAGAAACTATATATATTCGTGTTGTGTATAACTACAAATTTAGATTAATGTAGTTGACTATTTTGTCTAGATTTGATATAATATAGTCAACAAATAAAAGTGATTTAATTGGAATTTCGTGGTAATATGAACATGAATGAAAGGAATGAGCTTATGAAGAATAATAAAAAGGGTTTCACTTTGGTAGAGTTAATTGTAGTTATATGTATTGTCGGTATTCTGGCCAGTCTGATTGTACCGAATGTGATAAGCTATATCAGAAAGGCAAAAATTGCTGCAGCTATCGCTGATACAAGGACTATAAAAGTTTCGATAGAAAGTTCTTTGACAGATGAATTGTTGCTTAGCGGAGATGATGCAAATGCAGCGTTCAACAAGGTGCTCTACCTTGAACAGGGTAACAGCAAAGACAGGAAATACGATAGAGTAGGCTGCTTCACAAACTACAGTTGGAATGTCTATAAGACTAATCCTGGCAAGTCAACCGGTTCTCAGGCACTTGACAGAGTTATAGCAGGTCAGCTTGATGCAACTTTTTCAGAAACTTGGCAAACAGGTAAGAGAGTAAATCCGCTGGGTTATAATACTGACACCAAGAATTGCGCAAAATACCTTAAGGACAATAATACAAACTTCGGACTTGTTGTTGTTTATAACACTACCGGCGAAGTTCGTATGATTCAGCTTTACAGAAAGGGTATACTTGTCACATACATAAACGGAGAATACATTGCTAATTTAGATAGTAAGGCTCACTTTATTGGTACCGGCACATGGGATAAGATCTATACTGACAGCAAGAAAAAATCTCCGGATAGCTGCTACAATATAAATCTATCTAACAAGCAGATCGGAAGTTCCGGAAATTTGGGTGGCTGGTATTGATCTGACATTAGTTTTATGAATATACCGGAAAAGGCGTATGTGTATAGATCTATGACTACATAAAAAATGCCGAGGTTCAATTACCTCAGCATTGTATATTCGGATTTGTGGGCGTTTAGTTTCGTTAAATAAACAAAATATTTGGAAGATAGGCGCACGGTTTTCTGTATCCAATTGTGCATACATACGAAAACAAAGGTTAAAATTGTGAAATTAAACCATTCGCTTGACAAAACGAGACAAATGCAGTATAATATGTTTAACGAAAGAAACAAAAAGCGATGCGAATGTGGTGATTTGAAAGTCTGGATCATTATGAAAAACAGCGATTTTTCACGATGTTCGGCTATTTCAGAAAAGCAAGCATGGTTTGGATCGAGTGTATCCATCTATTATTAATTTGCTTTCCAGAGTAAAGGTTTATAGATATTATGAAAGGGCTGAGCCTGCATATTTCGGTATGCAGGCTTTTGTCGTGGTTGGAGAATATAGTTAAAGCGGCGCTTCCACTGAGCGGAGGGATCAGTGTGTTTTGTGTGCATAATCGGGGAAGCCGGGGGAATATACTGAAATATCACGAAGATTACGGAGGGTAATAACTATGATGATACAGTTGTTTGAGCTTATAAGGCTCATATCTCACGGTGGATTGTTTTTCGGGCTGCATCTGGATGGCAGGACGGTATTTCCGCCGCCGCTGAGTGCTGCTGAGGAGAGGATTTGTTTTGAGAAGATGTCCGCAGGGGACAAGGAAGCTCGGAATGCGCTGATAAAGCACAATCTGCGGTTGGTGGCGCACATTATCAAGAAGTACTATGCAAATTCTTCTGATCAGGACGATCTGATATCAATAGGCACGATAGGGCTCATCAAGGCGGTGCAGACCTTCGATTATACCAAGGGGACGCGCTTTGCGACTTACGGCAGCAGGTGTGTTGAAAATGCTACACAATCACAACGGACATTTTCTTTTCAGATGATGTAAAAGATGTGCCCTTCATAGGCGAGTGGCGATTTTTACGCAGAGTAGAGAGCCGAATGTATACGCTGTACTCTACCCACACAAGCGGCAAAACAGTCACCCTTTATATTCACAGCTTCAAGCCGAAAAGAATACCCGATTTTGCGCTTAATGATAATTCCACAGTCTCAGACAGGTTGAAATTTTACAGGATAAGCTGTGGGCTCATGCAAAAAGAGATAGCCGCTCAAATTGGTGTAGACCGCACTACCTATGCCCGCTGGGAGAACAATGTGCTGTCGGCGTATCCGTTGGACAAGCTCACACTACTTGCAGAGATATTCGGGTGCAAAGTCACAGACTTGCTCGATGAGTACAATAAGTTCCTGATAAAAGGGCAGGGAAGTTATATCAGAAACCTGCAAAAAAAGAAGTCTCTCACACGATGCAGGCTAGCAGAGCTGATGTCCGTTTCTGTCGGCCGTGTCAAGGATTGGGAGAGTGAGCGAAAGCGGGTCAGCATGAAGTGCTATGTGCGGTTGATGGAGATAGACAAATAAGACAGTGTATTTGCTGATATACCGAAACGGGCGGTACCATAGGTATGTACTTATTATAACATATATGCAGCTATAATATAAGTAAAAGAATACTAATACTATAATGGATGAATCATTGATGCTTTGTTGTGTTACGCGTGACCCACTCTTTAATGCCGTCAGATGTTACTTCAACTTGTAATCTACATTTAAAAGAAAAACGCTACCATGGTGCGTTGAAAGAATATCTTGATAAACTGATAATCGTGGGCATCAAGAAGAACATTTTTAAGTTTCGGACCATATGCATCTGCGAATTGTTTTTTATATACTGCGGAAATCTGATGCGGCAGAGGAATGGAATAAAAAAATTGAAATGATATTATTGAAATTATTGCAATTTGAAAAGCAATGTGATATAATATCTATCGGACATAACAGCGTAATGACAGTGAAATGTCCATCCCCGTTAAAATGTGGCTATGGCTGTTTCAGGTATATATTTCGTTTACTGTAAGTTACAGCCGTATCAGATTTAAGTTCTTTTATTTTCAAAAGGAGGGTCAAGAGGTTATGCACAAGACAATGAAACGGATCGCCGCAGGGCTTGTGGCGATTACCGCTGGTTTATCGGCAGCAGCCGCATCTGCACCTATGAGTGTGTTTGCAGAAGATGAACAGATACTTATCCAGTCTGACTTCGA
>NZ_FOAT01000030.1 GCF_900109655.1 Hominimerdicola alba | reverse complement strand
GTAACAGAGGCATTGATGATATTCTTATCGCCTGCACTGATAACCTGACAGGTTTTTCTCAGGCGATAGAGGCTGTATTTCCGAAAACTGATATCCAGAACTGTATCATTCATCAGCTCAGGAATTCAAGCAAATATGTCTCCTACAAGGATATCAAGGCGCTTATGACCGACCTGAAAAAGGTCTATACTGCCGCCACTGAAGAAGCTGCTCTGGACGCTCTGGACGAATTTGCCGCTGTCTGGGACAGCAAATATCCCAAGATTTCAAAGTCATGGTACGAAAACTGGCCTAATCTCAGCACATATTTCAAGTTCCCGCAGGAGCTTCGGAAGCTGATCTATACTACCAATACCATTGAAGGCTTCAACCGTCAGCTAAAGAAAGTTACCAAAGCGAAGTCCGTATTTCCGACCGATGACAGCCTTTTCAAGATGCTGTATCTGGCTATGAAGGACATCACGAAAAAGTGGACGGGGCGTCGTCAGGACTGGAGCAGTATCTATGCTCAGCTTGTGATCTATTACGGAGACAGAATACCCGAATAATACTTTTATCTTGACAATCAAATAATCATGTGCTAATATGCAGATAAGACCGACTGCTTTCACAATCGATCTCATCATATACTCTTTTATTACACTATTTGCCGTTTACACAGAATTTGGGATTGACTCGCAGAGTGAGGTATTTTAACATTCATCCCCCTAGACCAAGGCAGTAGAAAGAACTATACCTATTCTAAATGGCATAAAAAATCACCGATGTGTTCACTGCAACACATCGGTGATTTTTTTATACACTGTTATTTATAATCTTCAATTTGATGCGAAAAAATGTGATTTCGGCACCTCTTAAACCGACTAAATACGCACTTTTCTTAGTCAATGCTCTTCATTGTCGGGAACCTACCACCCGACTTTCCATGTCTCTTTATTTTTTGTTATATTAAGGAGCTAATGGTTTTTTACTGCTTAAAAGCCCTACATAACCTCATAAACAACTACACCGGAAAATCGTAATTGGTATAAATTTGGTGTAGGATTGGTGTAGATCTTTTATTACTGCCCGATCAGTTTGGGACTGTAATCAACTATGTAAAAAGCGCAGGTACATAGCACATACAGCTGCTTTTCTTCAGATAGCATCATCGTCTGTTTTTTCAGTAACTCTGTCAGATCCGGATAGAATTCTTTATCAAACGGTCCGGCTACTCGTGCAGAGATCGAACGTATACCGACGGATTCTTCAAGACTGCTTGACGCTGTCAGAAAGACTGCCGATGAAAGGGAACGCAGAGCAGTCATCTCGTATTCAATAGCAATGAGAGGTGATGAAGATGTATGAGATGTTCTATGAAATGAAGCACACACCGTTCACACGAAGCATACCTACAGATATGCTTTGCAAAACTCATCAAAATGCCGAGATACTTGACAGACTTGAATACACAGCCATGCACCAGCTGTTTACTCTTCTTGTAGGAGAACCCGGCACAGGTAAGACCAGTGCTCTGCGTCACCTTAAGGACAAGCTGCCGGAGGATAAATACATGGTGATATATATTTCCGATTCAAGGCTGAAACCGCGCAGTTTTTACTACTACACTCTTGGTATGTTCGGTTGCAAGGCTTCTATACACACCAGTATAAGCCGCCAGGAACTGATCTCGCAGACAGAGATAATGCGGAGCATACATAACAGAAAAGTCGTTGTGATCATTGACGAGGCACATCTTTTGGGCAAAGAGATGCTGGAGGAAGCACGTTTCCTGCTCAACTACCGCATGGATTCAGAAAATCCTGTTTCACTGATCCTTTCGGGGCAGACTGAGCTTTGGGACAAACTGAAGCTTTCAGCATACCGTGCTATACTCGGCAGAGTAGATATTGAGTGCTTTCTGACGCCTATGGATTTTTCGGATACAAAGAAATATATCGAATCTCAGCTGAAATATTCCGGACACACCGCCCCGATATTTACTGAGGATGCTATGCGATCTATCTTTGAATTTTCCGGTGGGAACCCTCGTGCCATCAACCGCGCCTGTACCCAATCGTTGATCTATGGTTCACAGATGAAGCAGACCTGCATTGACAGCAAGTCGGTGGATATCGTGCTTAAAAACGAGGTCACGGGGGTGAAAAGTTCATGACAGAAGAACTGCTCCATGATGCTGTACTGATCTGGCTGCTGCGACGACTGGATCTTTCAAAAGCAAGGCAAGAGGTATTTGAGTATTTTCATATGCTCACCGAGCAGGATGATGGCAAAAAAATAAGCCGGCATGATATCACTATGGAGATCCTTGATATTCTTGATCGACATGAACTGCATTACAGTGACGGCTATATCTGCTCGTCATGCCCTAATGAACCTTTTCCATTTTGAACCAAGATAAGCATCAAACCGTCCGCACCTACCGCACCAATGTCTAATGAAGTATAATAAACTCCAAGGAACACCATGAAGTAAATTGAATAACCAGTGCATTCTTAGATTTTTTGATGTCGATCAAGCTGAAGAGCGCTGAAATCGAGTAAATGAGTTCGTTGATGACCACACAGCAGTACGCATTTGTCGCTGGGTAAAAGGCTTTTTAGTATTCGGTGCTGCGATCGTAAGAAGACTGAAACTTGAACACCCGACCCTTGTGACAAATTACGATAGCAATTCCACATGGGATACGCTCAGATATTTTGTCAGGGTCTTTTGTGCTATGATTTTCATATATGACGGTGTTTATTTGCAGAATGATATTTTTGTCATAAAGAACAGACCTGACTGCCGGATGGCTAGTCAGGTCTGTTTCGCAGGATATCATTCTTCTTCGTCTTCACTGCCTTTATTTCTTGCGATCCCTATAGCGGCAAGCAGGATAGCTGTGCCCAGAGATACTCCTCCTGCAACACCTGTTGCGGGGTTAGCGTTGCTTGCGTTTGGCTGAGTGCTGTATGCTGAAACAGTTTCAGCCTTTTGTGAACTGCTTTCTGATCTGCTTGAGGAATCGGATATCGGTTCTGTTTCAATGGACAGATCATACACGCCGTCCTCATATACGCTTGGCAGTTTCAGTTTGCCGTCTACCACCTGATCGGTGACATCTTCGCCGTTCAGCACGACCTTGATGATCTTCTCACCGTCATTAGCCTTGATCTCGAGAACAGGTTCGGAAAGTCGTTCAACTGTGAACTCCTTACCGTCCACACCGTTGACCTTTACATCGACATCACCTGTGATCGTCAGTTTGAGATCGTGGGTCTCGGGGACTTCTGTTCCTATGGTCGCTTCTCCTGTGGTCGGGTTTTGCTCGCCCTCAGCGAAGGCTGGTATGGCGGTGCAGGTCAGCATGGAAAGACAAATCAGGAATACTGCATATTTTTTCATGCGATCAACTCCTTATGATTCGGGTACTGCATCAGTGTATTCAACATTGAATGTCACGGTGTCACTGTACTCACCTGCGTATGCGGTCTGCCAGTCTTCCGCGGTGATATTTATGGTAAGGTCTGTTTTATCACCTACTGCGGTGTATTCTGCAGAAGTGAATACCTTTTCGGTAACGGCATCGCTTGTTCCCTCGAAAATGGTGTATGCAAGGGTCTTTTCCTCGTCAGCCTTGTTCTCCATCTTGCTGTCGGTGACCAGGGATACTTTTACCGCCTTGCCGGGGTCGAGCTGTGCCTTTGTAAGTTCGATGGTGCCGAAATCGGTATTCTCGGTATTGAATGTCACCTTGGTGTCAAGGGGGATAGTCACGATGTATGCAGATGCTATCTCGGTGGTGATGACCGCATTAGCCGACTGCGGGTCGCTGGTTTCGTTTATCGTGGTGGGTTCTGCAAATGCCGTAACAGGCATTGCCAGTATTGCAAGTGCGGAAAGTCCGCTTATAAGTTTTTTCATATCGGTTCCTCCTTATTCGACTTTGATACCAAAGGTCAGCGTTTCGGTGTGCTTGCCTGCGTAGGTCGCGCCTGTTGCCTTGGAGAATGCCAGTGTCTTGGACTGCTCGCCTGTCTTGGTATCGAACTCTGCGACTGTACCGCCTACCGATACGTCTGCATTATCGGACTTGATGGTGTAATTCGCGGTGGAATCACCTATCTTTGCATTGAATGTACTGCCGCTTACGGTATTAGATGCGCTGTCAAGTGTGACAACTATCTTTGAATCCTGTGCAAGTCTGACGTCTGTTGCAGTTATCGGCTTGGTGGTCTCTTCGGTGTCTGATAGAGTTACGCTTGCGGGGATAACTACTGTGTAGGTGGGCGATACCTCATATGAAACTTCCAGTCCTGCGGAAGAGGGCTTGGGGGCAGGTAAATTATCGGTATCGGGAACTATTTGTGTAAGGTTAAAGATTATATGCAGGGTGCTTTCTTTCTGGATATTGTAATCAGCAAGAGTTCTGTTATTTTCAAGCTGTTTGCCTGCAAAGATGAGTCTTTGTGCATCCGGAGCTACGCCCTCTTTATCCTGTATTTTTGCCTTTACGTTTTCTATCGTGTCACTGGGTTCAACATCAAGAGTTATAGTTTTGCCTGTCAGGGTCTTGACGAATATCTGCATAGCGTTTGCGGTGATGGTGCATACAGATGATATCATAGTCAGCGCCATTCCTGCCGCCAGTAATCTTTTAGCTTTCATTATGATGGCTCCTTTTCAATAGAAATTTCGAATACTACGGGGTCGGTGTACTTGCCTGCGAATGTGGGTGTCTCATCGGTGGTGAAAGAGATACCGGCACTTGCGGGTTCGGTCGAGGTGGGAAATTCGGCTACCTTTCCGCCTGTTTCCTTGTTTGTCAGCTTGCCAAAACTTCCCTCGGCGGTGTAGGGGAGCTTATACTCGCCTGCACCCTCGTGGGACATATTGAACTTGCTTGCGCTTGTCAGGGTGACAACTATCTTTTCGCCCTCATTCAGGAATACCTTGCCGGTCTGAATGGTGCCACTGCCCGAATACTGTTGTCCGTATTCGCCTGTAAGCTCGAAGCTTGCTGGTATTGTCACGGTGTAGGTCGGGTCAACGTTAAATTCGACCGTCGCGCCCGCCGTTTCGGGGGTAGGGTTCACGTCAAAAGGGTCGCCGCCTTTAGGGGTGATGGTCGTATTACTGATGGCTGCTTCTGCAAAAGCTGTAACTGTCATCATACTTGCAATTGTAAATGCGGTCATGCCGCTTATCAGTTTTTTCATGTTGAGTTCCTCCTTAGCCATAATATGCGCCTAAAACGAATGGGGAATTCTGTGTTCCCGAACCACTTACTATAACAAGACCTGTCGGTTCGTCATTCACTGTATGTCCATCACCAACATTAATATAGATTGTTTTAGTAGTTTCGACATATAGATTTTCCATAGTATTGGATTTAACATAAAGCATATAACCGTCCGTGCCGTCCGCCTCAAAATATTCAACAGTTGCAGTTTTTGCATTCCAGAACAAACTACCTTCATTTTGGTATTTGTCATTCCAATAATAGTACTCGCCCATATCAACAGTCTCGCCTATCTTGAATACTGTTCCTATGCCGATAGTCGTTGCTGTTTCTTCTACCGAGATACCAAACGTCAGCGTACCTGTATAATCGCCTGCGTACTTTGCCTCGGAAGCGTCCATCTTAGAGAAAGTAAGGGTCTTGTCGGTTTTGTCATCATTGGAGAATTCCGCGGCGGTACTGCCCTTTGCAAGAGTTTCCGAACCTGCGGTTACGGTGTAGTCGAGGGAGTCGTCAGCGTTAGTTACCTTGAAATCGTTGGTATCCTCGTTTGCTATCTTTACTGAAAGCTTCTGACCCTTAGCCAGCTTGAACGGCTTGGCAGTTTCGTCCACCGAGATAGTGGCGTTTGTAGTCGAGGTATCCGAAAGTGTGACACTTGCGGGAATCACCACCGTGTAGCTGGGGTCTACGCTGTACTTCACATCGGTGCTGTTAGAAGAGGTGTTCGCATCGAGGGTCTTGATGTTCTCCGTTGCAAAGACGTTCATAGGTGCCATTGCCGATACCATTGTGAGTGTTATCATACCTGCGATAAACCTTTTTGTGTTTTTCATAGTTCATTCCCTCCTAGATCATGATAGTGATACGTTAAACGTAACTGTACCTGTGTAATCGCCCGCGTATTTGGGCTCCTGTTCGGGTTCGTTGAATTTTAGTTCGATATAGCGCGGATTGCCTGTATCGTCCGCACCGTCAACGTGGAGTATCTCGTCGCTGTCCTTTACATCCAGCTGTGTGGTATCATCCGGCTCGGCATTAAGGTGACTCGGTCTTGTGCCTGTGATAGTATAGCTGAGCTTATCATCGGCTTGTTCCACTGTGAAATTGCCATCTGTATCGCCCTCTATCGTAACACGCACAGATTTTCCGGTTGGTATATTTTCCATGCTGTCTATGCTGACCGTAGCAGGTGCACCGCCGAGGTCAACGGTTGCGGGGATAGTTACGGTGTAGGCGGGGGCTATCTGCGGGTTGTTCACGGTCAGTGCCACAGTCCTGATCACCCTGTGGGTATCCGCGTCATAGCCCTCAACGCCGGTATAATCATAGTTGGCATCATCCACAGTCAGCGCCGCATTATATCCGGTGTTGTCCACTGTGGGCACGGCGGTCTCGTCCGTCCACGCCCAGCCCTCGGGCAGATCAATGTCCGCCAGCGTCTTCTCAGGGTCATAAGTAACGGCATCCAGGGTCGGAACAGTTACCGTGGGCGCTGGAGCCTTGTTGATCGTAACGGTCGCACTGCCGGTAACGGGAACCCATGCGCCTAGATCGTCAGCGGTACCCGATACCTGATAGTATACCGTATACGTACCTGCATTGGTGAACGTCGGCGCTTCTGTCAGCGTATAAGCATTATTCACGGTTCCGTATTTGATAACCGCACCGGACTGCGGAAAGACAACATTGACACCGCCTATGGTATGCGGATTCTGATCGTACTCACAGGTGTAATCCGTGGCACTGGCAGCACATTCACGCTCTATTTTCGCTTGAATAGTTCTAGTGGATCCATTTACTCTTTTATTTTTGTTACCATTAGGAGCATATGCTTCTTGTATGCTCGCCGAGCCTGTTCCGATACCATTCAAACGCACTTTTACGTTATTGCGCTGGTTCCACCAATCTGCCGAACCGGTCAACGACATAATACCGGTATTACTGCCTTTGTTTCTATAAATCCACCAGGTACCTGAAGTATGACCCACGGCAATCATGAAGTCGCCGCCGTTGATGGTAAAAGATGTGGTGGTCTGATGCGTTCTATACACCTTCCAGCCTTTGTCGTTCTTGTATAAAGAAACCTGATAAGTAAGCTGTGGTTCGGCATCTTCCGCCTGCGCCGTCATACTCGTCTCCGGCATCAGTCCCAGCAGCATCACAAGGCTGAGCAAGATGCCCCAAAAACGTTTCTTTTTCATTCTCTCAACTCCTTTACTTGGCTATCAGCACCGTCTCGACGTTCGCGCCGTTAAGGGGCGTTTCGCCGTCGAGCGATATTGTTGATATTTTTATTGTTGCGGGATATTCGCCCTCCGCAAGGGGCTTATTCAGCGTAACGTCATAAATGCAGTCCCCCGGCTGAACGTATTTCGATTCATAGATAGTTTCATCGCCATCCTTCAGCACTATCTCGAATTTGAAATAGCAGGGGTTGCCCTCAGGGTTCATCAGTGCCATTGTGACGTCTTGGGTGTCCTTGGCTATGGATATACTCGGATAGCCGGGTATCTTTATGCCCTCGGCAGCACCGCCCTCGTCCTTGGGCTTTTCGCCTGTGTACTCGCCAGCATTTTCATCAAGCTCGATGATTTTTGCTTTTGAAGTGGTATCCTGCTGTGTGGGCGTTGTATCACCCATTTTATCCGAGCTTTTTCTGCTCAGATTTATCCCCAGCACGATCCCTCCCGCTATAAGCAGTACGATCACCGCTGCCATTACGACCAGCTGTTTTTTTGTTAGTGTTATGCCTTGTTTTTGATTCATAATGATCTACCTCCTATTAAAAAGCGCACCCTTTTGGAAAACATTTATCCCCAAGAGTACGCGTCTATCAGTATAGTATTAAATTAAAAAGGGGCGCAGTTATGCCATGTCTGTCGATCTCTCTTATCTATCTGATAATAATGATTCCGCATGGATTTTTTCAACTCCTTTTTGGATATTTAACATCCAGTTCATGTATTTATTTTATCATCATTTAACCATTGTGTCAAGATTGTATTAATATAATTTGAATTTATAACATAAAATTTGAGCATAATGGCAAAAAACAGGCTCGAAGTTGGGCAAAGTGCGAGACAAAAAAGGAAAAATCAGGCATCTGCGTTATACAGATGCCTGATCAGTCAGTTTGTTTTTTTCGATGCTTTTTCATGGACAAAATACGGTATCTGTCCTTGACAGGATACGTTCACTTTTGGATGACAATTTGGAGGAGCGGTGACAGTCGGCATATACAACGGACCCTCTTTCTCATTTTTCCGAGTCTGAACTTTGCACACTTTGTATTGCATGATGCACAAAGTCCGCATGACAGTATAGTGGAAACTGCTGTGTTTTTCCGTAGTTTTGCAGCTGCGGGGATCTGTCTTTTGGGCTTTTTGTAAAGCGGGTCTCCCCTGCATACATATAACTTATATCATGACATAAAACAACTGACTCCGCATTGCACGAAGTCAGTTGTTTGTTTTTGTTCTTATGCCGCGGGGATGACCACTTCGTCATCAACCTGTCCTACTGATCCCATGAACCTCAGATAAGTCTTGGTGCTGTCGAATATGTCTACGATGGCTTCTGTCTGTTCCGCCGAAGCCTCACAGGTGATATTGTAATCGGTTATCGTAAATCCGTCAGCATCCAGATGATCCACAAGGGTGTATTCAAGCTGTGCGCTGTTCTCAACAGTGTTCTGTCCCGTGAGAGTGTAATGATACTGAAGTATCGTGTCTTCATTATTCAGGATATCGTTTATGAAATACCTTCCTGCTGTCTGAGCGTCCGATACTTCAGGCGGACTGTCATTCACCGCGTACTTATAAGTCACTGACTGCCCTGACGTCACCCTGCAGGCAGTTACCTTGCCCTCATAGTCGTAGAGTGTTACAGTCTCTGTCACCGAATCGGCTGTGCTGACCGTCGCCGTAAGGCTGTGGCTTGCAGTTACCGACTCATATTCTGCCGTGAACGTTATATCGCCCGTTGTGCTCATTGGTATTTCAAATACCATCAGCGCAGCTTCATCGAACTCAACGCCTGCAGGAACAACATAGGTACCTGTCTCCACCGTCATCTTCTCACTGGTCACCACTGCATCGCCCTTGGTGGTGCATACGTCCAGATAAAGCAGATAAGCACCTGTACCGCCGTCCACCGAGCCCAGAGCATATTCACCGGGGTCAATGGGTATCTCAAAGTAGTATACCGCATTTCTGGTAATATTACTCGATGGCTGGCGCTTTATCCAGTCAAGATCAAAGATCATCTCCCAGCCTTCGGCTGATGACGGTGCATTTTCGCCCACATATTGATACATATACTCGGTAGTATCATTTATAGTACGCTGATAGATACTGTCGATCTCTTTTATATCCTTTATGTCGTTTACCTTTTTGCCCGCAGGGATATTGTCACTGCTTGTGTACCTTTCTATCCTGTGCAGCGAGAAGAAGGAATCGTCCAGATTATCGAAGAATGTTCCCGCAAAGAAATTGATATATCCGCGGTTCTCGATATTGATATCGATGCAGTTGCGGGGCATCTCATATTCGGTATAAGTCACACCGTCAAGCTGTGCCGTGGGAACGGTCAGTATGTTATTCATACCTACCGAAGCGTTCATAAAATGCAGACCGTATACATTTGTATCGCTGAGCAGAGCCTGCATCTGTGCCTTTGAGGTCACATACTTGCAGAAATTCTTCGGGTCGTACTGTGCTATGGTCTTCAGACCTCCGCTGTCGATGGTATACATTATACTGTCGGTGAGCACACCGTTCACCAGTGAATTTTTGATATTCCAGTCGCCCGTATCTCTGCTGTATTTTGATACACGTATATCACCCGGCGGATTGCTGACAGTATTCGCACCGCTTATGATATAGCCCTTGTTGTCAGCAGAAACGGCTGTCGGGTCATTGGCATCCCACAGCAGCGGGAAGTAGGTCGGAGGAGTCTCAATGTTCTCAGACCTGCTCTGTGTCTCGCTTATCTGTACCTCACCCGTGCTCTGCGAAGATGTGGCCGTTATCGCCGTACCCTCGCTCTTGATCTTAGCATCGCCTTCGGCAATATCGCTGGTGGCGATATCAAGATAAATAAGATATGCACCGTTGTTTTTTACAGTTCCGCTGCTGGTAACAGCTGAACCCATTGCATATTCTCCGGGGTTTACAGGTATCTCAAAATAGAATAATCTTTTATAATAATTGGTGCCGGGTGCTTCAGATAGATATTGCATATCAAAAAGCTGATTGCCCCTGGTATACCCCAATGAATCCACTGCTGAATTTCCTGTAGTATACTTTGTGGTATTATTCTCCACGTATTCATATACATAAGGATAAGTTTCATTAGTAGCAGTGTTTGTGTTTTCCCAGATTTTCTTTATCAGTATTGTTTTAGTGATAGCAGGAGGATCTTCATTGTCTCGCTGTACAATGTTTAAACCACAGAACGAATCAGGGTACTGAGTATCTCCTGTAGTACTTGCCGTATAAGAACCGGCAAAGAAATTTACATATCCATCCTCTTTCAGATTGAAATCAATACAGCTCTGGGGCAGTTCATAGTCAGTATATGTATGCTCACCATTGATATCTTTTATCTTTGCTGTACTTTTAGTAACTTTATTTGATGCTGACACAGCAGCACCTGTAAAATGAAGTCCATGTAATATTCCATCGGTTGCATATGGAAGCATTTGTTTATCAAACAATTCTTTTTTAGATGATAGATATTTTTTCAGCGAAGTATTAGATTCGTTGATAACAGAAAAACCTGCAGAATATTGATTGCCGGCATTAGTGTATACGGTCAGAGGTGCCGGGTTTTGTTGGTCACCGGAAGGTACATATGAATTTTGGATTCGGTTCACGTTAACCTGCGATGTTCGTATAGTTGTATTTGCTCCATATGCATATTTATTATAATTATCGTTAGTTGATGTTGTATCTTTTATATTAGCCCAACCAGCAATAATATAACCTGTATTTTTACTGGAAGTTGAATAATCATTATTTTCAGTTGTTTTATTAACTGTAATAGGTAATATAGACAATGGAACAGGTTTTTGGGTCTTATTTTTATCTTTTTGCCAATCATGTGAGTGGTTATAAACAGGTGTTTTTGCTTCCAAGCGGTATACATCACCTATTATATAATTAAAAAGAGTAAACTGGTTATCACTATCTTCATAATAACGGTGGGAACCGTGCGTATTAATTGGAGCTAATCCAGCTAAATATTCAATACGCTCATTCAAAGCCTTAATACTGATACTTCCGCCCCAGTCATTTCCGGCATTTCCGGTGTAATAATTCGTCAATTTCCATTCAGCTTCATCACTATCATAATAAAGCGCCTTATGAACATCATTACCGCCTGCATTTACATACAGTTTATTCTTTGTCTCTGTCATATTCTCATACCAGACTGAATGATGATCGGCACTGGGTTTAAAAACATCATTTGTCTGATCATAGTAAAGAGAGTACCTCGCACCGTCAAGCACGGTTGATATCTTGTACCCGCCGCTCTCCGGTTCGATATCCCACTCAGTAGCATTACTCGCGCTCGTCTTGTTTGTGAATGAAATTGTATTGCCGTTTCTCTCAAGCGACAGATAATTTCCCTCTGCCGTATCACAAATATAATTCTTAGGCGGTGAACGCAGCTCCCATTCGCTGGCAGTACTGTTCCAGCACAGATAATGGTCGTTCACGCTTATTGAGGTTTTATTTTCATCCACCGTCCAACCCGAAAATACGCCGGGGCTTATGTCAAGATTGCCGTTGTTGGCTGTTAGATATTTTTTTGTATTGCTGTCTATGGTGAATATAGCATATTTACCGGTAGCTGTATCCTGCTCAAAGACCCATTTGCCATTCTGAGGGGGAGTTGTAGAATTACCGTTCGTAGCAAGATAATTTTCAGTAGTCGCGTCCTTGATATAAAACGAATCAAACTTCCATATCTCAGTGGTCTCCACCTGTACAGTATCTATCAGCGTATCACCGTAAAGGTATATGAAATTATCCTCCACGTTGGTTCTTTGTATGAACGCATAGGAATCATCATTCCCGCTGCTTTGAGCTGTCATCCTTACGGGAAATGTGTAACCGCCTTTAGAAATCGACACAGGATACGACGATGTACTGCCCCCGACTGTGGTAGTTGTACCATCGGTATTATGTGTTATAGTCTTTGAAGATGCATAGCTGACCGAGGTCTGACCGTTAAGCGCATCGTATTCACTCTTCAGCCTGGTAAACATATCATGCATATCAATGGTATTGCCCCAGGCTTCGCCCTGTCCTTCCGTGCCGAAACGTCCCGAACCGTCTTCAATGATAGGTTCGTTCACACTGACATTCTCAACTTTAAGGGTCCTGCGGTAAGCTTCTTTGCAGTATCCCACAAGGGCATAATCCGAAAGCTTATCGGTATACGAAAGTGCAGTATCAGCACTGCTGCTTATAGTGGAAGTCCCTGCCACCGTGACATTATCCATCACACCGTTAACATAGCCTGCAGCTATGCCTGCCAGCGCCTGAGTGCTGACCGTCTCTATCGCCACATCCTCGATAGTAAGATCGCTTACCGATGGTGCAGAGGAAGAAGCGGTGTAGTCCTCGCTATAGTCACCTATGACTCCGAACAGACCAACTATCTCCAGATTACTTTTAAGCTCGTTATTTTCCATTGCAGCATGGGGTATACTGAACTTGTCTCCGATCGAAGCGTTGTTTAGTTTCGTCTTGTCATTGGATACGGTTAGTCCGCTGATAGTATACCCGTTGCCGTTGAAATTCCCGATAAAGGGATTATCCTCATTGCCCACAGGCGGCAGCACAAGACCGCTGGCATCGATATCAGACGTTAGTACAAAATATGTCTGCGAAGCGTTCTCGCCGTTAAAATAACCAAGATACTGCAGCCAGGCAAAGTTATAAAGCTGAGTCGCATTATCTATCTGATAGGGTCCGCTCAGGCTGTCACCTGTATCATTGTCATTATCGTATGAAGGATATGCTGTGCCAGGATCTTTATAATCATAAGCAGTTGTGCCTGCTGCAGGAGCTGTACCGTTTCCGCCGTTAAAATAGGCAGTCCTTACAGAACCCCTGTATGTATCCACAGGTATATAGTCCCTGCCCTTTGCGAACCACGCCAGTACATTCATACTCACAGCCAGAGAGATAAGGAACGCAGAAACAGCAGCAACAGCATGTTTCCTGTTATGCTTCTTAAATACTGTCATATTCATACGTTCCCCTCCCTTCCTGAAAGACTATTCGTTGGTTTCCGTTATTACCTTTATCATGTCACAATCGTTATGTACGCTTACCGATTCACTCAGACTAAAGCTAGTACTTCCCACTGCATTCCTTACCAGAGCATCATCATAATTCATAAAAAGCCATACGACCGTTTCACCCTCCGCTGACTGATCGAATGTCATCAGATCAAGATGATTCGTATTCCCCGTAAAATGCATTTCTTCAGGTCCGCCGGCAGCACCGAAGTAAGTCAGCGCACTGCTCCACAGATCATCAAGATCATCGTCATCAAGTATATCATCAAAATCACAGTTATCTTCAACATCACACTGAAACTTTGAGATATCGGATATGCATATCGCGCTTATATTTGAGTTTCTTTCTCTTGTCATACTGAGAATCGCTGTTTCATTCGCTTCAACCTCGCCCTTGATATCTATCCTGAGCAGTATACCCGCATATTTATTGCGCTCAGTGAATATCATATCGTATTCGCTCAGCATAAGACCGTTGAGTGAATCAGTATCGAACACATTTATCTCATTGCAGGAATCAGAATCAAGATCATACCTGAAAGCTCGGTATTCGACCTCATAACCGCGCAGCACAGAAGATCGTATGCTGGTTCCGTTCACACCTGCATCCCGTGAACCTGTGAACCATGACAGCGAATTGAACGCTATGATTATCAGAAAAAAAGCGACCATTGTGGCAACAGTTGTGATTATTGACCTGCGAAGTATTTTCTTATTTTTCTCATATGAAGAAGAGACATCTTTAGCAAAAGAGTTACCTTTCATTCAGATCCCCCACTTTAAAATGTTCATAATAAAAACTTTCATAAAAAGTACATACATCCTCATTTTTATTATACAGTAATCACTGGTTAAAGTCAATGCTTCTTTGTGATAATTAACAATATCATTAACTCAAAAGAACAAAAACGCCTAAAATGGCGCTAATTATCATTTAAAATATTTAATGATTACAGTGACGATACTAATACACAAAAAGAGTCTCCCGCAGAAGACTTTTATTGATAAACGAGCAGATAGATGAGCATAACCGTTTGATCAGTCTGTTACAGCAAGCCGAGGAATACTTTGAGCTTTCGATCCATACATTTCAAGGTCACAGGAATGAATTCACAATAAAGAACGAGCCCTATCTTGCCTGCACAAAATGCAATAACCGCTTTCAGGCAGAGCCGTACCAGTTTGAGAAAACCGGTGCATTCTTTGTATATACCGCTCCGACTGGGCTCTCCCTCAAATATCCGTAAATCTCTTGATTATCCCCCTTAGATATGCTATAATAATATCAATATCATATCAAGGCGGTGATTCTACATGACATCTTTAGATATCAATAAGTTCTTTCCAGAGCAACTTAAAATACAAGAGATTTCTGAAACTAATGAAAAGATCAGCATAGAATTGGAATCTCAGACAAAGCAGGGAATCTGTCCATGCTGCGGCGTTGTCAGCCAAAGTTGTCATGGTACTTATGTAAGAAAAGTACAGGATCTTCCGATGATGGGAAAAGCCGTCATTTTGCAGATAAAGGCTTATGAATACAACTGTGAAGACCCTGATTGTGAA
>NZ_FOAT01000045.1 GCF_900109655.1 Hominimerdicola alba | reverse complement strand
GCTGTGCCGTCATAGGTATAGCTTGTCTGCGAAAGTGTCATAGTCAGAGCGCTCGCACTCTTTGCCGAAATAGTGAAAGTCTTGGAAACTGTGCCGGTATAGCTACCCTTGCCCGCAATGGTAACGGTGGCTGTACCTGCATTTGTATTATTTGAATACGAAACGGTATAATCGGTACCGCTCGTAAGAGTCTTACTGCCGTCCTTTACGGTAACTGTCGGCTGTTTAGCCGTACCGTCATAGGTATAGCTCGAAGTTCCCAGGGTTATCGTGCAGCTGCTTATCGCTACAGCAGAAGGCTTGCTGATAGTGAAGCTTGCCGACTTTGTACCTGTATAGTTGCCCTTACCGGTGATAGTCACAGTGGCTGTACCAACACTGGTATTATTTGAATAAGAAACAGTATAGTCAGTGCCATTTTCAAGAGTTTTAGTATTGTCCTTAACAGTTACCGCAGGAGTCTTAGCCTTGCCGTCATATATGTAGCTTGAAGGCGAAACTGTTACTGTCAGATTACTTGCACTCTTAGCCGTGATAGTGTAATTCTTGGATACAGTACCTGTATATTTGCCCATACCCATAATAGTCACAACAGCAGTACCGGCATTGATATTGTTGTAGTACTCAACCGTATAATCAGTACCCTTTGTCAAGGTAGTGCTGCCATTCTTGACTGTAACAGTCGGTTTCTTTGCTGAGCCGTCATAGGTATAGCTCGAAGTTCCCAGAGTTACAGTGCAGCCGCTTATGGAAACAGCGGCAGGCTGGCTGATAGTGAATGCCTTTGCGGAAGTGCCTGTGTAATTGCCCTTACCTGTGATGGTAACAGTAGCTGTACCGACATTAGTGTTATTGGAATATGAAACGGAGTAATCTGTACCGCTTACAAGGGTCTTGCTGCCGTCTTTTACTGTAACGTTCGGCTTCTTAGCTGTGCCGTCGTAGGTATAGCTCGTAGGAGAAACAGTTATCGTCAGAGCATTTACATTCTTAGCAGCGATAGTGAAATTCTTCGTCAGCGTACCGCTGTAATTGCCCTTTCCTGTTACAGTGACCTTAGCTGTACCCACATTTGTGTTAGAAGAATATGTTACTGTGTAATCAGTACCACTGACAAGAGTAACCGAACCATCAGTTACAGTGACCACAGGAGTCTTTGCCGTTCCGTCATAGGTGTAGCTTTCAGCTGAAAGGCCGATGGTCATACCGCTAACACTTTTGGATGAAATAGTGAAGCTCTTTGAAACCGAACCTGTGTAATTTCCCTTCCCCGCAACAGTGACTTTAGCCGTACCCGCGCTCGTATTGTTTGAATACGAAACAGTATAATCAGTACCGCTTACAAGTGTCTTGCTGCCGTCTTTTACTGTAACTGTCGGCTTTTTGGCTGTGCCGTCGTATGTATAGCTTGTCTGCGAAAGTGTTACTGTCAGATAGCTTGCACTCTTAGCCGAGATCGTGAAAGTCTTGGAAACTGTACCGCTGTAGCTTCCCTTACCAGTTATAGTAACAGTAGCCGTACCGGCATTGGTATTGTTTGAATACGACAAAGTATAATCGGTACCCTTGGTAAGAGTTTTCGTACCATTCGTAACTGTCACGGAGGGCTGTTTCGCCGTACCGTCATAGGTATATGAAGATGCGCTAAGGGTTACAGTGCAATTGCTTATCGGAGTTGCCTCAGGAGAGCTTATCGTGTAGGTCGCAGATTTAGTGCCTGTGTAGTTGCCCTTACCTGTGATGGTAACAGTAGCTGTACCGACAGCGGTATTGTTTGAATACGAC
>NZ_FOAT01000043.1 GCF_900109655.1 Hominimerdicola alba | reverse complement strand
GCAGCACCGTTCCGATAAATATATTTGCCGTTATCAGTATCATAAGCATAAGCCAGGACCATAGCGTTGTTGATAACGAAGGAGTTGGAGCCGTATTCATAACCTGTGAATTCTGGTTTATCGCCACCGATATAGTCCTCGGTAGTCATACTCTTGTAAGGTATGCCCATGCCTTCTTTACTCATCTGAATAAGGTATTGATCAGCAATATTTTGGATAGAATTGGCGATAGTCTTCCTGTCAGCAGAAGATGTCTTGTCGCTCAGGTAGAGTGAAAGGGTGCCCAGACCCGCAGTATTGCCCCAATTGAAGGAACCGAACGATCGATCGTTCTCGCCGCCCCTCAAGCAGGAAGTCAGGCTGAATGCCTTATCCTGACCTGACGGATCATTACAATTTTTATAGTCCTTTAAGAAATCATAGTAATCCGCGTCCCCTGTTGTTGCATAAAGCTCACAAGCTGCCCAGTAAGCATCGTCAACTACATAGGTGTCACCGAAAATGTTGTTTACGCCGTATTCAGAAGGAGCGAAGTAAGGATCCTTATAGTGATAGCCCCTGTTAACGTCCCAATTGGATTGCTTAGCCATGATAGCCTTCCAGCTGTTCTGGGCATTTTGCAGACACTCTTCTGAGAAGTCATCATCTATGCCTTTCCACAGACGTGAAGCCTGTGCAGCACAAGCGATCATGTTGAATGTGGCTGCATACGTAGGAGGTCTGACGATACGGACAGGTTCAAAGCCCTGCTGTGTGTCATCCATCCAGGGTGTGATCGGAAAACCTGCCCATTTATGATCCTGCACCGAATGATATACGAAGCCGTCCTCATTTATCATTTTGAACATCCACTCAAGCTCTACCCTTGCTTCATCAAGTATATCGGGAGCATTATCCTTATTTTCGGGGACAGCTATCGTGCCGTCAGTCCACTTGCGAGTATTGCCTCTCCTCTTGGAGAACTCATAAGCGTTCTGAAGTGTCCATACGGAGAAACCGCCTTCGACAACGTACTTACCGTGGTCGCTTGCAGCGTACCATCCGCCTGTAACGTCGATCTGCTTATCCTTCTCGCCTTCACTGAAGTCGCTGGAATAAGATTTATACCACTTGCTCTGTACATAAGCCATATCGAGGTTATGACCATATCTGCTGTGTGCCAGTGCGGACTTATCACCTGATGTGATGTACTCAGACTCTATCGGGACACCTGAACGGTTCTGATAGAAGTAGTTAATGGAATCCTTCAGCAGCTGATCGTCATAGATATTTCTGTCTATCCTGAATGTACTGCTCTCGTTCATCGTATAAGTTTTCATAGTTACGGGATTTCTCCATAAAAGCTTATCACCGCTGAGCTTTGTATCGTTTGCATTCTTAGAATTCATCACCTGAGTGCCGTTTACGCCGACTGTATCCTTAACGAAGATGGTGTATGTACCCTCGGTCTTGAAGTCAGAGAAATCAATGATATGTACATTAGAACCGCTGTCCTTGAGTCTGGTAACGATCTGACTACCTATCTTAACAGTAGTAGTCTTGCCTGTACCTGAATCAGGATCGCTGCCGAATACCTTCGTCTTGCCTGTGTACTTTACGTTGCCCGATCTGTCACGTATCTCAAAATCCAGTGGCTTATCAGCATCGGTAACGTAAGAAGCCCTCTTTTCCAGCTGAGGATAATAACCGATCTGATTCAGGCGAACGTTGCTTTCGGGTCTTACAACGCCCCAATCGTTATTATCACTATCGATACTATATCCACCGGTAGTGTCGATCAGAGACAGATTATCGAATTTGAGGACAGTACCGTTAGGGAAGCAGTCATGCGGCTGATAAACACCCTGTCCGCCGTATTGAAATTCCCATATAGCATTATCAATATCTTCTTTAGCTGTAAATTCAGCATCGAAGGTGTTGTCGCCTTTAGCGATCTTTACGCATTCCCACGTCTGATTGTAATTATCATTGCCGCTGTTGTTGTGCCATACTTCGACCACACCGCTGTTGTTGCCGATCATGGTATACATCTCACCCTCTTTGGAAGAATTGACCTCCCAGTGTACCTTGTAAGTATGACCCTTTCGTATCACTAAATCTTTGCAACGGAGACTAAGATCCCATCTTGACTCGGGACCATCGTTGTTCAGTATCTCTACATTGTAAGTGCCGTCTGAAATATCGAAGTCCTGCCGTGCCGGTTCAGTCTCCAAGGCGTACCAGGGAAGACCTATGCCTGCCTCGAAGTCAGACTGGATAAGTATCTGTTCATCTTCTGCAAACACACTCATAGGTGCAGATGCGGCTGCTGCCGATAAACCAGCGGTAATCGCCAC
>NZ_FOAT01000025.1 GCF_900109655.1 Hominimerdicola alba | reverse complement strand
CTATTGCTCTCGCCCTGCAAGTCGTCATCGTTGCTGAGGCGGCAATACAATGCTGTGATCTTGTCTTTCATTCATTCCTCTCTTTCCGACGATCACAGCGGATCATGTATATTATAGCACAAATGTTCTGCATTGTCAATACCAAATGTGCAGATGACCCGCTGTTTCATCGGTTATTTATGCCGTCAGGACGACATCGCTTTGCATATCTCTTTTGTTACCAGACGCTGGAGCAGATCTTCGAGGGATTCTCCGCATTCGAGGTCGAAGTAGGTTTTAACGATGTAGGTCGTGTGACCGATCTTGTACTCCCTCACCGAATTCAGCTCATAGCGCGGGTTCTTCTGTTCTTCTTTTGTAAATGTTGTATCCAAATTAGTTCTCCTTCCGCGATGAAAGGAGGTGATTGTGCTGTCTTTGCGCAGGTGAATACGCAGCGTTTGGCTAGAACGCCAGACAGCCCTGCCGTCAGGCATCACGGCAGGTATGCATGGAGATGATGTATTTATAGTTAACAACATTAGAAATTGCACTTTGAAAACGAGTAAAAGTTCGATATATGCTTTTGCGAAGTTTGCAAAGTAGCAATTTCAATGTCGTTTACTATAGTGCAGGTTATTTATTTGAACGTCGTTGACCGAAGCGGGCAATGCTTCGGTTTTGATATATCTGTTCTCGGGATCAAAGGTTGGCTAGGTCTTATTCCCCGGGAACAGTGGTCTTTTTACATTGGACTCACCTTACCTTTTCTTCATTTTATCTTTTACGCTGATTCTATGCCTGTGTCCGCAGGTGCAGCTTCACTTTCTTCTTCAATATTGTCGCTGTCTTCAGCGGGGATAGATTCAGCTGCCTTATTATTTTCATCGGCAGACTGTCCTTCCTGATTTTCAGCCTTAGCCTTTTCTAGTTCCAACTTATGCTTGGCAATAATCTCATCGATGAACTCAACACAATCCTCGTGCATGAACATAAAATCGATGATTTTACCATACTTGTCCAGCGGCAAAGTGACAGTCATTTTACTCCTGAACTTTTTGCCGACCGCTTGATCAGTCACCATTTCGGCTTTTTCCAGTTCATCGGCAATCTCGGCATCGAGCTTCTTTTTCGCAGTCCGCATGGTTTTCATTTTATTTTGCAGCCGTGTCATCTCATCTTCATACTCTTTTGACTTCACAATTTTTTCTTCTGTTGTCAGCTTCTTGTTACTCAATGGCATTCTCCTTTCCTAGAGGGCAATTCTGCCCCTGCTGCATACGCAGCGATTCGCATACGCGAAAGTTTGACAGGGTGGTAAGTTTTGCGAATTTTTTATTCGATAGTCATTACCCACCATAACCCCGTAGGGCGCACTTATACAAACTCTGCGAGTTTGAAGTGCGCCAAAGAGGGAAAACTCCCTCTCTGGACTCTCCCTTATGCAAGCGATTCCGCTTTAATGCCACACAGCACGGAGGCAGTTTGGGTGTCATAATCGTGGCTTGGACTTCTTTGGCTGCGCTGATTTCTGTTGCGTATTGGCTTGGTTATCCCTTTTGAGATTATTTTGCCGCAACTGGTTTACGAGCATAAGCGCTTTATCTGTGTCAGACTTGCGGAAGAACAACTCCGACTTGCCGTTTTCGTAGATATTGAACTCGCACGGAACATGGTTTGCTTGCAAGTGATTGCTGTATCTCTCCATGTCAGCATAATTGCCGCTGATGTGCTGAGTGTCAGCCAGCGGACAGCCAAGCTGCTGCTCAATGTTGTCAACCAGCGATTGTCTTCGTTCACGCTTTAGCGCTTTTATCTCATTTTCGAGCTCAGCTATCTCGACTTCAAGATTGCGCTGTCTTATCCTACGGTTTTTGTTTCCTTTATCGGTCTTGAAGCCCTTGCGCTCAACAGCACAGACCTCTACACCCATATGTATCTGCGGCAATCGGTCAATGCCCTGATCTTTGTAGCTTCGATGATCGACACGAGCGTCCGAAACGAAATATAGCTTGTGATTACACCAATCAGCCCAACGCTCTCGCCATTCAAGTAGAAGTTTGCGGTCATTCCATGTTCGTTCCTTTTGTGTGAAGCCATTCTTGTCCACGCGGCGGGTGGTCAATAGAATATGGACGTGCGGATTTCCGTCGCCTTTGTCATGTATAGCAAAATCACAGCACATTCCCTTGCTGACAAAACACTGCTTGCAAAACTGCCGCACCAGATCAATCTGATCTTCTCTCGACAGCTCGCGTGGCAATGCAGCGTTGATACTCCGGGCTGTTTGGGAGTTCTTGCGCTTTTCGGCACACTCGGCAGCATTCCATAGTTTGGCTCTGCTGCTGTATTCGGACGGCGCAGATTTCTGAAGCAATATCTCCTTGTGGACAACTTCATGCTTGTTTCGGTAGTCATGCATCTTGCCGTCACGCTCGTTCTTGATTTTCTCGCCTGCGATGTAAGCGGCACTGGCTACACATGAACCGCCACTTGTTCGCGTGACCATTTTGACGTTGAAATGATATATTGCGGTTATCAGCCTTCTTTCGATTTGAATTAATCTCAATATGCACATACGTTCGATTGTATAATAGATTATAGCACGGATGTTCGCGTTTGTCAAGAGCTTATCGAAAATTTGTTCCGTTATCTTTCTTTACCTTGATATGTGCAGCGATAAGTGATGTATCTGCAACTTGTATATTTGCATAAATGAATTTGAACCTGCCGTATTGATGATTCCGCCAGAATTTACAAGCAATAATACAATTAAACTTAAAACAAAACTGACTACGCTTGAATTGCGCAGCCAGTTTCATCGGTGTCACCGCTCCTCCAAAATGTCATCCAAAAGTGAACGTATCTTGTCAAGAACAGATACCGTATTATGTCCATGAAAAAGCATCGAAAAAAACAAACTGACTGATCAGGCATCTGCAAAACGCGGATGCCTGATTTTTCCTTTCATTCTGCACAACTCCACACCTGAACTTTTGTCACCCTCCCCAAGGTTTATGTTATAAATTCAAATTTAATTCACATTAGCTTGACAAAATAATAAAACGGTGATAAAATAATTATATGAATGAATTGTTAATTATCCAAAAAGGAAGCTGACAAAGCCATGCTGGATCATTATAATCGGACAGACAGGGCATAACTGCGCCCTTTTTTTTCAAAAATGTTGATCAAAACGTATTCATTGGGATACGTTTATCCCTTTGATGCGTTTTTTATTTGTAAAAAACAGGAGGTATTGATATGACTATCAGAAATTCGTGGAAACGTGTTATCGCAGGCACATTGGCTGTGCTTGTTGTGGCAGGTAATGTGCCTGCAAACGTGGGTACGGGAGGACTTTTCGTAGGAACGAGCATTACGGCTTATGCTGATTCTGTGACGGATGTGACACTTGATAAAACCACAGCACAGACAGTTAAAGTAGGTGAAAATGTTGCTTTCACAGCTACTGTTGCACCTAACGATGCAACGGATAAGACTGTGCAGTGGAGTATTAATAATACAAATGTGAAGCTGTATTCCGATTCAGCCTGCACCACAGAGGTCGGTACAGATGCAACCGATGTTTTGACCGTCTACGCCAAGGGGATCACAGCTGGCAGTGCTACCGTTACTGCTACAAGCAACGCGGACAACACCAAGAGCGCAAGCTGCGAAGTAACGGTGAAAGAGGTGCAGCCATTATCAATAGTAAAACTGGTACCTCCGGCTGAATGGGAGAATGACCATACAACCTTGACTGCAAACGAACTTGACGGTTTTATGATGTGTGATTTGGAACAGGTGAAAGCATTGGAAGGAGTGCCGGCAAGTGGCAGTGCCTATGTGATTTACAACTTTGATGGTGACTCTATCCAACGTGCATCTTTCAATAATGGAAAATATAACCGTAGTGAAAAAGTTCCCAGATCGCGTCATGATATGTATTTAAATGTTGTTATATATCATGATGAGTACTACTACACCGGTTCTGTATCGGAAACTCATGTTATAACAAATTTAAATTTTAGCGATTACTTTGATGAAAACGGTGTTCTGAAGGATACTGTGCCTGAAGGATCAGTGCTCGATTTTCAAGGCGAATTTTCAGGAGAACTATACAATAAAATTACCATCAATAAAAAGGTAACAATCACTTCAACTTCTGATACGGTTGCGAAATTTGACGGCACCGCAACGGAATCAGGTTCTGATATGACTTTCAATATTGTTTCTGGTGCCGATTATACCACCATCAGCAATCTGGAATTTCTGAATTGCAGACTTGTTATTCAGGGCGCTAAGTATGTGACAGTCGATAATATAGATATATCGGTCAAGGACAAGCGAGTAGGTAGTGGAGTAGGCTTCTTTACAATGTATGGTGGAACCAGCGATGTAGTGGTAAAGAATTCTTATATTGAGGGCAGAAATAATGGCGGCTCATCCTGTGTGATTATTGGCAAGGGAGCAGATCACATTACTTTTGAGAATAATACAATCAAAGCCTCTGGAACTGTTGGAAATATGTTTAATGTAACTCCTTTCAATCTCCAGGGTGACACTAACCCCGGATATGTTACCTTAAAAAACAATAACATAGAAAGTGATGCCGGTGGTGGTATAAGCTATGCAATAGCGCTTACAGGCGAAGGACATATCCTTGAAGGTAACAACATAAAGTGGAAGAATACAGCCATCAATGCTGGATACGGATTAAGCCTTACAAAATGCACCTACAAAAACAATACAGTTACCAATGGAGGCAGTATAAATATAGGTAGCTTCAGTACAGCTGAGGGGAATATCACAGACGGCAACGTTTCCCTTCAAGAAGGTGCTATCTTTACGGATAATACCGTGGGCGGTAAACTGACAGTAAGTCAGAAAGATACACAGATAAAGGAGAATACCTTAAAAAGCGATGTTATCTTCAATAACAATGCCAATAACACGAAATTTGAAAAGAATAATGTGACAGGAACTGTAACAGTAAACAACACGTCAAAAGGAAACTCACTTACAGAAAATACAATTGTTTCAACCGGAGAGTATGCTGTTATCCTGAGATCAACGGCAGCAGATTCAAATACTTCTGTTGTGAACAATACTCTTGTTTCTAAAGATAAAATCGGTGATGACGCAGTAAACCGTGGAACAGGTTCCGGTAATATAATTCAAAACAATGATAGCAGCGGCTATATTGTTTTACTGGATGAATGGGTACAGCCTATAGCTGATATGACCTATACCGGGTCAAATTTAGAACCTGAAGTAGTAGTTAAGAATGACAACACTACATTGACTCAGGGAACAGATTATCTGGTAGCCTATAAGGACAACAAAAATGCAGGAACAGCCACATTGACCATCACTCGTGCAGAAGGCTCTGTTTATGCCGGAAAAGCAGAGAAGTCTTTCACTATAAATAAGGCAGATCCGACACCCGATGCAGTAACAGGGCTGACAGCAGCTTACGGAAAAACACTTGAAGATGTTGCACTTCCTAACGGCTGGACTTGGGACGCTCCTGAAACAAGTGTGGGCAATGCCGGAAATAATACATTCTCCGCTACTTTCACTCCCACAGATACAGCAAATTATAATAACGTTAAGAGAGATCTGACTGTCAATGTAACACCTATCCCTGCAGCTACGACAGCTGTTGATACTCTGAATGCGACCTACGGACAGACACTTGCTGATGTTACATTACCAACTGCCAATAACGGTACATGGACTTGGAAAGATCCTACGACAACTTCTGTCGGAAATGCAGGTACGCATACATTCACAGCTGTATTCACACATTCAAGCACGAACTATACTGCGGTAGAGCAGGACGTGACGATCAATGTTGCAAAGGCAAACCCCACACCCGAAGCAGTAACAGACCTGAATGCTATCTACGAGCAGACACTGGCAGATGTTACACTCCCTACTGCCAATGACGGTACATGGGCTTGGAAAGATCCTACGACAACTTCTGTCGGAAATGCAGGCACGCATACATTCGCAGCTGTATTCACACCTACTAATACAAACTATAATACAGTAGAACAGAACGTTACTGTTAATGTTGCAAAAGCGAACATGACACCTAATCCAGTATCGGAAAGGAATGCGACCTACGAACAGACACTGGCAGATGTTACACTTCCTGCAGCCAATGACGGTACATGGGCTTGGAAAGATCCTACGACAACTTCTGTCGGAAATGCAGGCACGCATACATTCATGGCTGTATTCACACCTACAAATACAAACTATAATACAGTAGAACAGGACGTGACTGTTAAGGTCGCAAAAGCTGACCCCACACCCGAAGCAGTAACAGGTCTGACAGCCGCTTACGGCAAGACACTTGAAGATGTTTCACTTCCTAACGGCTGGACTTGGAACGCTCCTGAAACAAGTGTGGGTAATGTAGGAGATAATGCTTTTGCAGCTACCTACACTCCTGATGATACAGCAAATTACAATACGCTCAATCAGGACCTCACAGTGACAGTTGTTCCCGTTAACAAAACTGCTCTGAACGATGCACTCACAAATGCAAATAACTATCTTGACACTATCAAGAACGATGCAGACTACGCAGCACCTTCTTCGGATCTATCAACTGCAATTTCTACAGTAAATGCAGTTCTGACAAATGATAACGTCACCGAAGCACAGGTAGCACAGGCTATAACTGATGTAAACAACGCTGTTACAACTGCAAAGTCTGACGTTAAGGATATTGACGATACAAAGGCAGCACAGGCTGTGACCAACAAGATCAATGCGCTTACTGCTGCTGAAAATGTATCAACCGCTGACAAGACAGACATCGAAGCTGCAAGAGCTGCTTATGATGATCTGACAGAAGATCAGAAGGCAAAGGTTTCCGCTGACACTCTTGAAAAGCTGACCGATGCTGAGACAGCCCTCGCAGCAGCCGAAAAGGATGCTGCAGATCAGGCAGCAGCAAATGATGTAACAAGCGCTATCAATGATCTGCCCGCAGCAGAAGATATCACAACTGCTGACAAGACAGACATCGAAGCTGCAAGAAAGGCTTATGATGAGCTTACTGACGATCAGAAGGCAAAAGTATCCGCTGAAACAAAGGCAAAGCTTGAAGCAGCTGAGGAAGCTCTTGCAGAAGCCGAAAAACCTGTTATCAAGGGGGACGTAAACTTTGACGGCAAAATAAATACTACCGACCTTATCAAGGTTGTAGCTCACGTCAAGGGTAAAAAGCTGCTTGATGAAAACGCAGCCAAGGCCGCTGATGTTAACAATGACGGTAAGATCAATATCACTGATATTACAAAAATAGCAGCTCACATCAAGGGTAAAAAGCTTATTAAGTGATTTTAATAATTTCTTATTCCTACATTCCTTGAAAGGATCGCCTACATCGTATATAGCGATGTGGGCGATCTACTTTCATTTATAGGCTTCATTCAATTGAAATGCTACAATTTACCTTGAGTACTAATCTGTTGATTAAGACAATGCATTATATAATAACTGCCACACCCGAAGATGTGGCAGTTGATTCGCTGTATATCATCTGTATAAATTGTTTTGGTATGGATAGATTACTTCTTTTGCGCTAGTCAGATAAAGCTCCCTTCCTTGGCATCTGCTCCTCAATTTGTTAAAATTTTACATAACTCTTAGTACAAAATTCACAATGATATGTTTTTCATCTTGAATTTTAAGGGATAATATGATATAATTATAAATAAATTGCGAACTATTATCCTGCCGTAAAGGAGGGAGAAAATGTCATCGATAACTTTATCTAAGATAGTTATGTATGCCGCTTCGATGCTGATAGACACAACTGGCATACTTTTCACTCTGCTGAACCGACGTACCGATAAACAGCAGAATAAATTGTATCTCGCCATGCTCGTGATACTCGACCTCAATTGTATGTCTGAGATACTTGCAGCCTGCAATACTATTCGGGCGGCTGTGTCGCCTGTTGCCGCTATGGCAGTGAGGTTCGGGCATTTTTCCTACTTCCTGCTCCACTCCATAGTGCCGTCGATATTCCTGTTCTACGTCCTTTATGTCTGCGGCGCAAATCTCAACGGCAAGCGAAAACGCTATATGCTGGTGACGATACCTGCATTTGTCATAGAAGCGATTGTCCTCCTCAACCCCGCTACAAAGTGGATGTACTACTACGACCGAAATATGGTCTACCATCGCAGCTGGGGGCTTATGGTGATATACGTCCTCAGCGGACTGTACATAGCTATGGCGATATTCATGCTGCTTTTCTCATGGAAAGCCCTTAACCGCAAGCGCCGCACTGCGCTGATATATTTCTTCACCGTGGCGATACTTGGTATAGTTGTACAGCTGATAAACTACGAGATACGCACCGAGCTTATCTCCGAAGCCATAGGTCTTCTGGGCGTTATGATAGCCATCGAGATAGAGGACGACCGCATCGACGCAGGCATGGGCGTATACAACCGCCGCGCCATAAAGTCCGATATGCATACCTATATCGTCAGCGGCAGAAGCCTCTCCCTTGTGGGCGTGAAGATAACCAATACCGAGATAATCAAGCGCGCCACAGGTTCGGATAATACCGAAGCCCTTTCAAAGCTGGTGGCTGAGTATCTCCGCACCCTTGTGCCCAGATACTATATCTATAGCACAAATCCCGATACCTTTATGATAACTGTCATGGGTACCGATGATGATAAAGTCACATATCTTGCCGAAACTATCAGCGAGAGGTTTGAAAAGCCCTGGAAGATAGGCGATAACGAGATACCTCTGAAAGTCCTTGTTATGGCGGCTGACGTTCCCGGAAGGATACGCAGTGTCAGCGATGCGCTTTATATGGCGGATAGCCCTGTGCCCAAAAAATTGGACAAAAATATCCTCAAAGGTTCCGACCTTGACTACCTGCTTCGTCGTGCCGCGGTGGAAAGTGCTATATCGCGCGGTCTTGAACAGCATAATTTCGAGGTCTTCTACCAGCCCACCTACCGCGTTTCCGATAACACTCTACACGGTGCCGAAGCGCTGATACGTCTCCATGACCCCGAATTGGGCAACCTTTTTCCCGATGAATTCATTCCCATCGCCGAGCAGATAGGTCTTATCGACGATGTAGACGACTACGTTTTCCATGAAGTCTGCGAGTTCGTAAAAAGCGGTATACCCGCCGAAAACGGTATGGAATGCATAAACGTCAACCTCTCGGTACTGCAATGTATGCAGCCCGACTTTGCCGAGAATGTCATCAGCGTTGCTGAAAGCATAGGTGTTGACAAAAAAATGATAAACTTCGAGATAACAGAATCCATCGCCGCCAGCGATTACAGCGCCCTCAGCAGGGTAGTGCGTATACTGAAAAGGCAGGGCTTCCGCTTTTCAATGGACGACTACGGCACAGGGTATTCAAATATGCAGTCCATATTCAGGCTGGATTTTGATATAATCAAGATCGACAAAAGCATACTCTGGAGCGCTGAAAAGGGGCAGATGGGTCAGATAATCCTTGACAGCAGCGTGCGCATGATAAGGCAGATGCGCCGCAAGATACTGGTGGAAGGCGTTGAGACCGAGCACCAGCTGCAAATGCTCCGTGACCTGGGTGTGGATTACGCTCAGGGCTACCTCTATTCAAAGCCTGTGTCCAAAAGGGATTTCATAGCCCTTATAACAAATGGCAAACACGTGACCTCCTAGATATATTTTCAGGAAAAGCGGCGTTCTCCACACAGAGAACGCCGTTTTTCTGTTGTCATCGTCCGCCAAGCTCATGCCATTTTTCTGCGGATATATCCTCACCCCGCGGAAAAATACCGGTACTTTCCGTATTTGAAGCCGCCTGACCCTCAGTCATGTCATCCGCCGCAAAAGTCTCCCCGCCGCATTCGGTCACAGCCTTTTTCAGCGCTTCAAAATTCCCCATATCCCGCTCCATCAGAAGTCTCCTCAGCTCAGGCGAAAGGGAAGCGAAAAACGCCCTGCTCTCCCTGTCTCTGCCCAAAAGCTCCGTAAGTTTCCTGTTTTCTACCATGTGAACACTCCCCACAAAAAAATACCGAGGTCGCCCCTCGGTATCATTCTGCCCAAAATTCGGCATATCATTCACTTTTTGAAACGCATATATCCCTAAGCGGACACCCCGCGCACTTCGGGCTTCTCGCCGTGCAGAACTCTCTGCCGAAAAGCACCAGCCTGTGGCACAGGTCGTTGCTCTTGTCGGGTGGGAGTATCTTCCAGAGCTCTTCCTCGACTTTTGCGGGCTCCTTGCTCTTCACCAGACCCAGCCGACCCGTTATGCGTATGCAGTGGGTGTCCGTCACCACTGCGGGCTTGTGGTAGATGTCCCCCATAATGAGGTTCGCCGTCTTTCGCCCTATACCGCTGAGTTTCGTAAGCCCCTCCAGGGTGTCGGGCAGAGCCCCGCCATGCTCGTCACGGAGCTGTATGCACATCTCCTTTATGGACTTCGCCTTGGTCTTGTAAAGTCCGCAGGGCTTAACTATCTCCTCGATGTCCGATATATCCGCATCGGCAAACTCCGCTATGCTGTGGTACTTCGCAAACAGGTCCTTCGTCACGATGTTCACCCGCGCATCGGTACACTGTGCCGAAAGCCGCGTGGCTATCAGCAGTTCATGGGGCTGAGAATATTCCAGCGAGCACTTAGCATCGGGGTACTGCTTTTCAAGCCGTTCTATCACCTGCAAGGCAAGGTCTTTTTTCTGCTTCAGATTCATACTCTCACTCCCATATATCGGCGTGCTGAAAATTCATGGCGTACAGCGTGTCCGTCAATTCGTCGGCAGACTTACCCTCCACCAGCGGACGGTACCTGTCGCTGAGATACCTGATATTCTCGGTGAAGTGCTCACCCTCCACATCCTCCTCATTCTCCGCCGCCAGAAGCATCTGTATGTACACGAACTCGTCGAAGTCATGTCCGTAGACAGTAGGCGCTTCATAGCTGTCATGAGGATACAGAATCACCGCAGGCTCAGCATTGCCATCGGTGTACAGCAGACAGTACATATCCCCGCCGCCCTCATGCCCGAAAGGCACAATGCGCACGCCGCTGCGTATCCTGAGCTTCTTGTCCTCTTCCATCCACGAAGCCAGCTTCGCCAGTTCCTCAGCCGCAGACTGCACCTCTTCAAACAGGTACATCTCGCAGGCGCCGTCCAGCATCAGGAACGCCTTGCTGTCGCTGATATACTCCCTGATACGGGCTTTCCGCTCCCCCTGACTAAGCTCCAGCCACTTCATGGCACCGCAGTCGTATATCCTGTGGAAAGCCTGCGGAAAACGTATCTCCTGCTGTCTTTCAAGTTCGCTCAAAGTCATCTTTCTGACCTCCCTTATACCTATCATGCCGCCGCACGATATATTTTTATTTGATAATTATTCTGTGACCTCTTCAGCCTTATCGAAAAATGCCTGCTTTTGCTCATCGGAAAGCCCGGTTTCATTAAATGCATATGAGCTGACCCCCATCAGTCCGTCAGGCACATTTATTTCTTTGAGATTATGACAGCCTGAAAAAGCAATATCATCTATCACATTAATGCTGTCAGGCAGTGTGATCTTGGAAAGCCCGCTTTCATAAAATACACCTGTGTTGATCCTTTTCAGTCCGTCAGGCAAATTTACTTCTTTGAGATCTTTGCAATATGCAAAGGCACTATCACCTATTACCTCAATGCTGTCAGGCAGTGTGACATTGGAAAGCGCAGTTTCCAAAAATGCATTTTCGCCGATCCATTTCAGTCCGTCAGGCAAATTTATTTTTTTAAGATTTTTGCAAAGAAAAAAAGCATAATCATCTATCTCATCAATGCTGTCAGGCAATCTGACCTCACGGATATTTCTGCAGATTGAGCGGTGAAAGTCGGTTTTTCCGCCAAAGTCATCGCTGAAAGACAGCCTCCCTATCTCCGTAACCTCAAGTCCGTCTATCTTGTCAGGTACATGTACGTGCAGATAAGTTCCGTAGTAATCTGTGATAGTTATGCCGCCCCAGTCGTTTTTCTTATATCCAAACATAAATGCGGGCATACCTATCTTCCAGAATATCGCCCCCAGAATGGCATAGACCGCGATAAGCCCAAGCAATATCGCAGCCACTATAAACCCGATTTTTTTCCTGGGACGTGCCGCAGCTTTTTGTCCCTCTTCATTTAGTGTCATACTTTATTATCTCCTTAAATCTTCGTGCGACAAGCCCGCCGCTGACCCTATCGTGGGTACTCCTGCTTTTATCATCAGTGAGTGATGGACGACCGCTCGGAGACGCTTCGCTGTCCTCGCTGGCAGACGCGCGGCAATATATCGACGCGGAAAGTATGGGCGTGGACGTTTGTATGTCCACGCCCATGATTATATTATTGCCGCGCCCTTGGGTCGAAGTTCGCGATTCTATTTACGGCACGGTTGCCGAGTCGCTTTTGCGCCTTGGTGATTGAGGGCTCTGCCCTCAAACTCCCGCAAGCTTTTCGCGAAAAGCTTGACCAAAAGCTCTATTCCTTGGCATTCTATCCTAAGAACAGCATACTTCCCGCCCTGCCAAAAATTGATGAACACACTAACGCTTCGCTTTTAGTGTTATGAATTGATTAGTCCACCAGAACAGGGTCGAAGTTCTCTGTCCAGGGCAGACCCCACTTGTTCAGTGCTTCCATGAAAGGATCGGGATCGAATTCCTCAACGTTGTATACGCCGGGTTTCTTCCACTTGCCTGTCAGCACCATCATAGCGCCTATCATTGCGGGAACGCCTGTGGTGTAGGAGATAGCCTGTGAGCCAACTTCCTTGTAGCACTCCTGATGATCGCATACGTTGTATACATAGTAGGTCTTGTCCTGACCGTCTTTCTTGCCCTGGAAGATACAGCCGATATTGGTCTTGCCCTTAGTTCTGGGGCCAAGGCTTGCAGGGTCGGGGAGAACAGCCTTCAGGAACTGGAGAGGTACTATCTCCTTGCCCTCGTACATGATAGGCTCGATGGAGGTCATACCAACATTCTCCAGACACTTCAGGTGTGTCAGGTAGCTCTGACCGAATGTCATGAAGAAACGTATCCTCTTGATGCCCCTGATATTCAGTGCCAGTGATTCCAGCTCTTCGTGGTGCAGCAGGTACATATCCTTTTCGCCCACCTGATCGAAGTTGTATACTCTCTTGATCTCCATAGGCTCGGTCTCTACCCACTTGCCGTCCTGAATGTAGCTGCCCTTTGCGCTTACCTCACGGATATTTATCTCGGGGTTGAAGTTTGTAGCAAAGGGATAGCCGTGGTCGCCGCCGTTGCAGTCGAGGATATCTATATAGTTTATCTCATCAAAGTAGTGCTTCTGTGCATAAGCGCAGAATACCCCTGTAACACCGGGGTCGAAGCCCGAACCCAGCACAGCGGTGATGCCGGCTTTCTCAAATCTCTCGCGGTAAGCCCACTGCCAGCTGTATTCAAACTTAGCAGTATCCTCAGGCTCGTAGTTTGCGGTATCCAGATAGTCCACCTTGCATTCAAGGCAAGCGTCCATTATATGCAGATCCTGATAAGGGAGAGCCACGTTGATACAGATATCGGGCTTGTACTCCTTCATCAGCGCAACCAGCTCGGGAACGTTATCAGCGTTTACCTGTGCGGTAGTGATATTTGTCTTGGTCTTGCCCTGAAGCTCCTCCTTGAACTTGTCGCACTTGGACTTTGTCCTGCTGGCGATACAGATATCTGTAAATACCTCACTGTTCTGGCAGCACTTGTGTATAACAACACCTGCTACTCCTCCTGCACCTATTATCAAAGCTCTTGACATTTTAACATCTTCCTTTCGGTTTTAAATTTTTATTGGTAAAGCGGATAGATCCGCATATCTATTTAAGTATTATCAGCATCGTCCTTGCTGTCGGAAATTTTATTCAGCTCTTCCCTGACCCACATCTTCCAGCTTATATCATCATTGATACGAACGATGATCAGCACAGGTATAACAAAGACTATAATCAGGACATTCAGTAACAGCAGAAAGGATGCCAATTTGCCAAGGGGAGAAAACTCGGTTGTCCTGAATTCGGCTTTTTCGCCGCTGGCTGTGAATTCAGGTTGTTTTTTTATATCATAGCTGCGTTTTTTCGTTTTCGTTACCTCTAGTACCTTGCCATCTTCGCTTACATAAGCTAACTTTATGCCTCTGTATTTTTTACAGATGTCATTCGCGGACACGTTTAAATTAAGACTGTCAGAGCTATACCCAAGACTTTTTTCAATCGTTATCCTCTCGACTTCTTTAGAGTGGACAGACAGCGAAACATAGCCGTCATCGTTATATCTTGCTATATCACTGCTGCTGTCTATATTCAGGTCTTCAAAAATAAACTCTGTTGTGCCGTGCTCATCAAGTCCTTTGTCCGCTAAGCGCTCCGGAGGTGCGTTGAAATCGGTGTACATATCATCGCCTATCTCGTCCTTTTTAACAAGAACGTCGATATAAGCCGTACCATCGGGGGCATCGCTGTAATCAAGATATACGTGGCGTTTGTTCACAGGCGGGTGTCTTCCGATGGACGGTAAAATATAAATAAAGCTCAATATACCTAGTAATATCATCATCACCAATATCATTTTTAAAATATGGATTATTTTATCTTCTATGTCTGTATTTTTGGAATTGTTTTCTTTCATAGTAATTCACCACACAAAAGGCAGAAGCCTGTACCTAACTTTCTTCTTGTAGTCTGTATACCCTTTGAGCCCTTGTTCAAGGACTTTTTCCTCGTTGCCTATCCTCGTTACGATTATAATGGGGTAGGCGAGGAATATCACAAAGGATATCACCGAGCCCAGCACCAGGGGTGCCGAGCAGAACATCAGAATAGTCGCAGTGTACATGGGGTGACGTATCACTCCGTAAAGCCCTGTGTCGATGACTTTCTGTTCTTCCTGAACTTCCACCGTGCGTGAGAGATACTCGTTCTCGCGGAGAACTTCGGCATACATGGCGTAGCCAATAAGGAATATCACCGCCGCGGTAATGCTCACCCACATGGGGAGCCTCAGCCAGCCAAAGCGGAAACTCAGCCCCGCCGTGATGAAGCCGCCAAGGAACATCAGCATACTGGATATTACCACGCCTTTCTGGGTAGTCTCCTGTTCCTTGCTGTTAAGGCGTTTTCTCAGCAGTTCGGGACTTTTCAAGGCAAGCACCACACCGATGATAAACATCGGCACGAAAAGCACTGCCATGAATATCCAGCCCTGAGCAAAAGCCATCGTCCCCGCAGGCAGGAATATCAGCAGACCCAGTATCACCAGACCTATTAGGAATTTTGTCACTGCGCTTATCATCAGTTTTCTGTCCATAATATCACCCCGTTAGAATTATTAAGGCGATACCGCATGACTGTTTCACAGCTGTCCCCTCCCTGATAGTATTTTTAGTTCGCGGTGCTTTGCCGCTCACATTATATATACGTTTTTGGGGGAGAATATTTATGGTGTGGTTTTTCATAAATATACGCAGCTGCGGATGTGTGTATTGCACAAAAACTTTGCGGAACTGCCTTTCGGTCAGTTCTTTACGGCAGAAAACACGGCACATTCGCCGTCATCGCAGTGGCAAATCACCCACTTGAACTTCGGCGATACTATGTAAGCATCTTCCAGATAGAAAATCTCGGACAAAACCAAGAATATCTCCTCGGCATAGCCCTCATATACCCAGCCTTCGGAGAGTATCAGAAACAGTTTGCTGTCCCTGTCCTCTTCGGGTATAAGCTCACGTACCCGCGAAAAATAGGCGTATTCGTCAGCCCCGCATCTCAGCGGCTCACTGTGGGCAAGTCCGACCCTGAAATTGAGCCAGCTGTATGCAAGGGTGCTCACGCGCTGTTTTTTCATATCGAGGAATGTATAGCAGAATTTTGTTATGATGTCCTTCCAGCCCGTTTTTGCGAACTCTCGGAATCTATCCGGGGCTATGCCCTTTTCCCTGCGGACTTTCTCTATCTCGTCTCTCACAAGATAGCTTGTCTCGGGCTTTTTCTCAAATTCCATATACCCTCCAAGGCTTTCGCCGTACTGACCTTAAACCCATGATAACACAGACAGTCCCTGCTGTCAACCGCCCGCCCAAGGCAATGCCGCAACGTGCGGTTGCGATTTATTATATGGTAATCCCGCGGCACACCAAACCCAAAACTCTTTTGACGGGCAATATCGAATAGCCGGTTGTCTTCTTCCCCCCGCCGCAGGCGGGGGAAGAAGATATCACCATAAAATATACCTGTCAATGGCATCTCAAGCGGTGAGCCAAAGGGATATCCTGAATTTTACTTACCCGTGGAACCTCAGCAGCATCTCCCTCATAGTCTTGCAGGCGAGGGCTGTGCTTCTTCCGCTGGGGTCGTATGCAGGTGAAAGCTCGTTCATATCAAAGCCCACGATATTCAGCTCCGAGAGCACTTCGATAGCGTCAAGCAGTTCATCGAAATGTACTCCGCCAGCCTCAGGTGTGCCTGTGCCGGGGAATTCCGAGGGGTCGAGAACGTCCATATCAAGGGTGAAGTATACAGGCGCATTGCCGATATATCCAGCGACTTCGCGGAGAGTGCGGAAGTCGAAAAGGTTCAGGGAAGTATGCTCCTGCATAACGAATTCAACTTCGCTCTTATCGGCACTGCGTATGCCGAACTGGAACAGTCTGCCATCGCCAAGTATCTCCTGACAGCGACGCATCACGCAGGCGTGGGAAAGCTTAACACCCAGATAATCCTCACGGAGGTCTGCGTGGGCATCGAACTGTATAACGTGCAGGTCGGGATATTTCTCAGCGCAGGCTCTTACAGCACCAAGGGTAACAAGATGTTCGCCGCCTATCATGCAGGGTATCTTGCCGTCTGCAAGTATGGTGGCAGTTCTTTCCTTGATATCGTCAAGTGCTCTTTCGGGAGAGCCGAAGGGCAGTTCAAGGTCGCCGCTGTCGAATACCTTTATATCCAGCATATCCTTCATCTGGTACACCGAGAAAGTTTCGATTCCGAAGCTCTCGCTCCTCATCGCCTGACTTGCAAACCTCGTTCCCGGGCGGAATGAAGTGGTGCTGTCAAAAGGTGCGCCGAACATTACTATCTTTGCTTCATCGTACTCGCAGTCGCAGGCGATGAAAGTCTGTACATTTTTCTCTAACATTATTATTCTCCTTTCGGTATAGACGTTGTTATTGGTTATTATAAAAGTGTTCCCATGATAGATCGTATCTAGCACTTCACTAAAATGAAAGAGCCGATCACAGCCGGGAGTCCCAAAAACGTAAACATTATCATCTCCATTATCGATCGATAATAGTATGCAGGAACAATAACGAATTCCCACGGTTCATTTTCGAGATATGATATTTTAACTTTGGAGCCTTTTCTGTATTTTCTGAGCAGTATAGTCATTCCGAACTTGCTTTGATATTTATGTGAGATCTTTGAGGTATCAAGAAACTGAATGATCGGAAAATAATTTTTCGTTTTATACCATTCAGCGTGATGATCTTTTATTACTGCCTTAGTGCTTATCCCATTTTTAACAATACACCTGACAGAAAGAAAATGACTGATCCCCGCTCCAGATCCAAGCAATGCCGGAACAGAGAGTATTTCCAAGAACACAGAACCCCAAAAAAGCGTAGGTTTTCCGCCGTAATAAATATATAGTCCTTGAAAGACCGTTAGGATAACAATATAGCAAGCGATCACGATACGGATAACGATTTTCACATTATATCACCACCTGAGTACCAGCAATCACGAATTCTCCAGTATCTCCAGCACATCATTGGGCAGGGCGAAACAGCCCTTGTGGAGGTCGGTGTTGTAGTAGCGGGTCTTTATGCCGAACTCTTTCCAGCGGTCGGCTTTGAGGTCGTATACGGGGTGCAGGTTCTTCGAGGCAAAGCCGAAAAGCCAGTGTCCCGAGGGATAGGTGGGTATATGCGCCTGATACACCATGGATACAGGGAAGCTTGCGCCGATGCGCTTGTGCGTCCTTGTCACCATATCCACGTAGCTGTCGTAATAGGTGCTTTCATGCTGATTTATCAGTATGCCGCTGTCCGTCAGCGCCTTGAAGCAGTTGCCGTAGAACTCCTTTGTGAAAAGTCCCTCTCCCGGACCGAATGGGTCGGTGGAATCCACTATGATAAGGTCGTATTCACTGCTCTTTCGGCGGACGTATTTCAGACCGTCCTCAAAAAACAGGTGTACTCTGGGGTCATCGAACTTGCAGGCTGTCTGGGGGAGATACTCCTTGCAGACTTCCACCACCTGCTCGTCTATCTCCACCATATCGATATTTGTAATGGATTCATAGCGGGTCAGCTCGCGGACAGTTCCGCCGTCGCCCGCACCGATGACCAGTACATTCTTGATATCGGGATTCACAGCCATAGGCACGGCTGTTACCATCTCGTGGTAGATATATTCGTCCTTTTCGGTCAGCATGATGAAACCGTCAAGCACCAGCACCCGCCCGAATTCGTAGGTATCGAAGACATCTATCTCCTGATAATAGCTTTTGCCGGAGTAAAGCTGCTTCTTTACTTTTATTGTAAAATTAACATCGTCCGTATGCTTTTCAGTAAACCAAAGATCCATGGTGTTCCCTCTCTTCTATTTAACTTTTCAACTGTTAGTTATTATAAAGTATAATATAATATCTTGGCATAATATCCGTCATCAGCCTTGCCAAAGCCGATGTAATAATAATACTGACCCTGGATCCTGTCAGGGTAAAAACGGTCATATACCTCGGTAAAATCAATGCTGTATCCCAACTTTGAAGCTGATTCTTCCAGCTCGTTTTTGATACTGCCGAAGCTTTTATTATCGGTCGGGACTTTTAGCAGTTCTCCGCTCTTTTCATTTTCGGGCGTACTTTCATTTAGTGTGTCCAGAACGTTGTCCAAGTTCTCATCAGCAGAAAGCTCTTTTACCCCGATTTCAGGAAATGCCTTTTCGATAAATTCTTCGGGGTCGCTTATACCGCTGACTATCAGCCTTGCTTGTACATCTCCGGCACCGGTAGACCAATTATACTTTAAAGGTTCGGCACCCGCCGGAATAGTCATGTTAAGGCGTTTCTCAACTTCGGCTATGCGTTTATCATCAAAAGTGTCCCAGTCTTTGTAGGTTTGTTTCATGAAATGATAGCACGGGTATATTAAAGCCCCGAAAAATATCAGCAGCAGAAGTGCTATTCTTATCAAGTTTGTTATCAGCTGTTTTTTCTTTGGACTTTTTTCTTTTTCCATACTGTCAGCTCGTTTCTGTCCTGTTTTATGTACTCATAATCTCTTGGTGAAATGCACCTGCATCTTGTCGCCATTGTAGCCTTGCCGCTTGTAGAACTCATGCGCCCCTGTTCGGGTGCTTCCCGAATTCAGTCGGACTAGCGTTATGCCACGCTCTTTAGCCCATTCTTCAGCGGCTTTTATCAGTGCCGCACCTATGCCCAGCCGTCTGCATTTGCCGCTTACTGCCAGACCCAGATAGTTCACCATCTTCTTATAGTACAAAACTTTGTACTCTTCTACATGGATATACCCCACGGTTCTGCCGTCCATCTCGGCGACGAAAACAGCCTCGCGGGAACTGTCCAGCCCCGCAATATTCGCCCTGACCATCTCCGCATCACAGGGATAGCCCAGGTCTTCGCGGCTTATTTCGGCGATATCTTCGGCATCCTCGGGACGTATTTCGCGTATGAAAAAATCAGCCATAGCTTCACCCGAATATAAATCTGAGTATCACGATGACAGCCGCTATCAGCCCGATGGCGGAAGCCGCCACGAAGCCCAGCACCACTCTGCCGAAGGTCTTGCCCGATATGCTTGCGTTTATCCTGAGATCGCGCTTCGGCTTGGCAGGAGTGAGCTCCTGATAGAATGCGCCGTTCCCCTGAAAGCCCTGTATATTGTTACTGCTCAGAGGTTGTTTTATCTCGTTGGGGTTTTTAAGATCTTGTTTGTTGTCCATATTATTACCCTCTTTTGCTTTATTAATACTGGTTTGCATAGAGCTTTGCTTTGTAGCTGTCTTCGTCCTTGTAGAACACTATATTATATTCAATGTATCTATCGCAGTTGTATGCGATATATGCGCTGCCCAATCTAAGGTCATTATTATAATCGTAATCGCGACCCTCATCACCGAAACCTTTTTTCAGATCATTTACGTTATCAACAACAGAGTACGTGCCGTCATAGCAGTTCTCCATAAACTCTTCCGGGTCATCGATATTTTTCAGCCAAAGGTAATAGGAATAATCCCCGGCGCCATGAGTTTCCTCAAATTTAACGGGAGTTGTATTTCCCTCTATCGTAATACTCATTCTTTTGTGGATCATCTCGATATCATCATCACCGAAAAATCTGATTGTGCGGTGCGTTGCATGATCTATGATGAAATATACTAATGCGCAAAAAATAACAATTGCTGCAATGAGTTTAAGAAAGTCACGAATCAATTGTTTTATTGTTTTTTTCATAATACTTCTTTTCTCACTCGCTTACTGCGATTATCCTTATATACAGTTTGTTGTCCATATTATTACCCTCTTTATATCTTGTTACCTGTCTTCATCAACGACCTTTGCTTTGAAGCTGTCTCCGTCTTTGTAAAACGCTATTACATAACCATAGTAGTAGGGGTTATACCCAGCGTAATACTCACTGGTGTACATGATATATGAACTGTCTGCTACTAAACTGCCATTGTAATCGTATAATGCACTAATTGATTCTTCTCCAAATTCTATCAGATCACTTTTATTCTCAATAACAGCGTACGAACCGTTATAGCAGTTCTCCATAAACTCTTCGGGGTCATCGATATCTTTCAGCCAAAGTTCATAGCAGTGATCTCCGTGACCCCAACTTAACTTCATTTTTTCGGGAGTTGCGCTTTCGTCGAGCGTAATGTTAAATTCGTCGCGTATGATCTCTTTCTCTTTTTCGCCGAAAGAGTAAAATATACGGAAATGCGAAAAAAATATGAGCAACGGGATCGCAATGATAAATAAAATTATAGTTATCAGACAGCCGCTGACTATTTTATTTCTGCCTTTTTCTCTTTTTTCGGTTATATCTACTATCATCTGCTTATCACCTTAATAAAAACGTTCTGTTGTCCATATTATTACCCTCTTTATTTATCTGTCATCTGCATAGACCTTTGCTTTGAAACTTTCTCCGTCCTTGTAGAACGCTATATTATATTCAAAGTATCTATCGCAGTTGTATATGATATATGAACTGCCTGCTGTTAAACTGCTGTTGTAATCGTATGATGCACTGATTTCTTTTTCTCCGAATTCTATCAGATCACTTTTGTTCTCAACAACAGAGTACGTGCCGTCATAGCAGTTCTCCATAAACTCTTCGGGGTCATCTATATTTTCCAGCCAGAGTTCATAATCTGGGTCTCTTCCACGGATCCACTTCAGCTTTACGGGGGTCGTACTTCCCTTGATCGTAATGCCCAGACGTTGGTTGATAATCTCCATCTCTTTGTCACCGAAAGATGTATATACACGGATCATCGAACGCATACCGAGGACAATAACGATACCTACAAAGACCACAAAGCCCAGAATGGCTATCAGACAGCCCCAGCCAAAGACAGCTCCATCTCCTGCTTTTTCTCTTTTCATATTTTTTCTCACTCGCTGACCACGTTTATATAGTTTATCTCAAGGTCTTCCGTACCTGTCAGCAGGCAGCCCTTTTCCTTGCAGTAGTTTATGTAGCTGATTATCTCCCTCGTTATGCGCTCGCCGGGGGCAAGTATTGGTATGCCGGGGGGATAGCACATCACGAATTCTCCGCATATCTGACCCTCGCTCTCGTTTATCCACACGGGGTGCTTGTCGCTGTAAAAGGCTTTCTGCGGACTCATTTCAACCTGCGGGTCGATGTACTCGTGGTCGAAAAGACCTGTGGGGTCTTTTGAATAAAGGCGCTTTATCTCGCTGAGTGAGGATATGAAGCGCTCTATTTCAAGCTCTCTGTCACCTGCGGAAACTATGGCGAGGATATTGCCGATATCGCCGAACTCTATCTGGATATCGTAGTCATCGCGGAGTATATCGTAGACCTCAACTCCCGCAAGTCCGATATCACGGGTGTGTACGCTCAGCTTGGTGGAATCAAAGGCGTAGAAATCATCGCCGTTTTCCAGCTCCTTGCCGTAGGCATAATAACCGCCTATCTTGTTTATCTCATCGCGGGCGTAGTTTGAATATGCCACAGCCTTCGCAAAAAGCTCCTTGCCGTTCAGGGCGAGGTTCTTCCTTGCGATATCAAGGCTGACCATCAGCAGATATGAACCGCTGGTGGTCTGTGTCAGGTTGATTATCTGGCGCACATAGCCCTCTGATACTGTGTTCTTGCACAGCAGTAGCGAGGACTGTGTAAGGCTTCCGCCTGTTTTGTGTATGCTGACAGCCGCCATATCAGCCCCCGCCGCCATAGCCGAGCAAGGCAGACCCTCGCCGAAATAGAGGTGGGTGCCGTGGGCTTCGTCCGCAAGCACCAGCATACCGTGTTCGTGGGCTAGTTTTACTATCCCGCGGATATCGGAGCATATGCCGTAATATGTGGGATTGTTCACCAGCACAGCCTTGGCATCGGGGTGTTCGCGGATAGCTTTTTCAACATCGCTGACGGACATACCAAGGGGTATGCCAAGACGTTTGTTGGTGCCGGGGTCAACGTAGACAGGCACAGCGCCGCATACAACAAGGGCGTTGATGGCGCTTCTGTGGACGTTTCTGGGCATGATGATCTTTTCGCCCGCTTTGCAGGCGGTGAACACCATAGTCTGCACGGCGGAGGTAGTGCCCCCCACCATGAAGAATGCGTGGTCAGCCCCGAAAGCGTCTGCCGCCAGCTGTTCAGCTTCCTTTATGACGGATACGGGGTGGCAGAGGTTATCCAGATTTTTCATGGAATTGACATCGCACGCCATACACTGGTCGCCAAGAAAGGCTTTAAGCTCTTTATTCATACGTCCGCCCTTATGCCCGGGCACGTCAAGTCGGACGATACGGTTTTTCATGTGTTTTTTCAAAGCCTCATATAAAGGCGCTCTGCTTTGTAATTCATAATTCATAATTCATAATTCATAATTATTGTCAAAGACGCAGCGTAGTGCTTCGCCAGTACAATAGCTATGGATCTATATCCCCCCTTGTAGATTTGATTATAGAGGTAAGTAATTTTATAAGTTCGATACAGTCGCCGTGTATCGAATCGTATTGAGTCTTGGTTATATAGTCTGTTCTGTACAGAAGTTCAAGCCAGTATTCGGTCTCGGAAGCTTCTTTGAGTGAGATGTTGACCTTTGAACAGAAGTCAGCACGACTTTGTCCCCGCATAGCTTCTTTAAGATTAGCACCGATACTCGTACCGCTTCTTAGCACCTGCTTTGACATGACAAACTCTTTTTTTGCTGTCGCAGAGAAACTGATACAGCCTGACAATGCGGACAGCAAAATCCATACTTTTTTCAAGTACGATATTATTTTGTTTCACACCACATCATGCCCCCCATATAAAAACATAACCCATAATCCATAATCAGAATGACACGGTAAAGTCATATGTCAAAACAATTATGAATTATGAATTATGAACGCAATAACGCTTGCGCTTTTATTGCTATGAATTAATAAATGTTCATGCCGCTGTAGATCTCTATCATTTCGCGGCGGAGGCTGTCGGTGATATCGAGACGCTGTTTGGGTGTCAGCTCGTATACGTCCTTTTTGAACAGGTAGTTCTGGAGGTCGATCTCTTTTATCAGCAGCTTGGTGTGAAAAATATTGGACTGATATACATTCACGTCGATGGCGTCATATCTGGTCAGCGTGGACTTATCGATATAATCCTGAATGGAAGTTATATCGTGGTCGATGAAGAACTTCTTGCCCAGCACATCACGGGTGAAGCCGCGGACGCGGTAGTCGATGGTGATGATATCGGAATCGAAGCTGGCTATCAGATAATTCAGCGCATTAAGCGGAGAGATAGTACCGCAGGTGGATACGTCTATATCCACGCGGAAGGTGGAGATAGAGTTATCGGGGTGATACTCGGGGAAGGTGTGTACCGTCACGTGGCTCTTATCAAGGTGAGCGTGTATCATCTCGGGAGTATCGGGAAGAATGCCCAGATTGCAGGAGGGGTCGATAGAATCCTTATCCAGCTCCTTTTCGGCAATAAGCACATTCACCGAAGCGCCCTGGGGCTCATAATCCTGCTTTGAGATATTAAGGACACGGGCGCCTATCATCTCGGTAACGTCACAGAGTATCTTGGTAAGACGTTCGGAGTTATACTGCTCGTCGATATACTCGATATAGTCCTTCTGTTCTTTCTGTCCCTTAGCGTAGCAAACATCGTATATATTAAAACTGAGGGTCTTGGTAAGATTATTGAAGCCGTAGAGGGTGATCTTATTATTCTCCAATCTGCCATCTATCCTTTCGGTGTATTTGACGCAAGCCCAGTAAATACGCGGTCTTGCGGTGGTTGATCATGGTGTGTTGATATGCTGTTTCCATCCTACAGCAAACTATAAATCATTATAACATATTTTTTTATAAATGTAAAGACACAGAGGTGTAAAAGTTTTTGATAAGGGGTGGATTTGCGGCTGAGGAGAGAATGCCAAGGAAGAGAGCTTTATCTGACTAGCGTTAAAGAAGTAATCCATCCATACCGAAACAATTGATACAGACGATACAGCGGATCAACAGCCACATTTTTGATATAATCCCCTTAGAGTAGACACACTAAAAACAAAAGTGTGAGAACTCAAAGGGGGTTATTTTATGTCAAGAAAAAACTGACAGATGAAGAACGGCTGGCAGCGGTGCAAGAATACCTAAATGGAGAAGGCAGTTATCGAATGATCGCAAATAAGTATGGGATCAATTTTTCATACTTCCGAAAGCTTGTTATTCTGTTTCAAGATGCATTAGAAACACGAAAGTCGAATAAGAAATACACAGCTGAAACAAAATTAGCAGCAGTAAAGGAATATCTTGAAGGGAAAGGAAGTCTAATAGAAATATGTAAAAAATATCATATAACATATGACAGTATTCTCATCCGGTGGATAAAGTGCTATAATAGTGGTAAAGAATTTAAGGAGCGTACACGCTCGAAAAGATGAATTACCATGAACAAAGGCAGAAAAACCACTCTGGAAGAACGCATTGAGATCGTAGCATTCTGCATCGAGCACTGCAAGGATCATGGGCTTACAGTGGAGAAATACGGAGTATCTTACCAACAGATCTATTCGTGGGTTCGGAAGTATGAAGAAAAAAGAGTAGAAGGACTCGCAGACCGACGGGGCAAGGCAAAGCCGGAAGAAGCACTCACAGAAGCAGACAGGCTTCGTATGGAAAACAAGATATTGCAAGCCAAACTGAAAGATATAGAAATGGAGAATAAGCTGTTAAAAAAAACTGAGAGAATTGGAAGGTGGCGATTGGTAAGCGGAGTACGAAATGAGGAAAAGTATCTGGCGATCCAATACATGAACGAAGCGGAGCATTATCCGATCCAAAAGCTCTGCAATGCGGTTCATATCGCACGCTCGGCTTACTACAAGTGGCTGCATCGGACACCGAGCCATAGCCAGCAGGTCAACTAAAAGATTGTAGAGTGGATAAAACAGCACTATGAAGAACGCAACGGGATTTTAGGATATAGACAGATGACAGTCGTGATAAACCGTGAACATGACGTGCATTACAACAAGAAACGGATTTACAGATTAATGCAGATTCTTCATCTGAAATCAGTCACCCGTGTCAAGAAGAATACATATATTCCGTCAACACCGCAGATCACAGCGGAGAATATTCTGAACAGAGATTTCCACGCAGATAAGCTGAATGAGAAGTGGCTGACTGATGTAACGGAGTTCAAATACTATGTTGGTACGAACATCAAGAAGCTGTATCTGAGTGCGATCCTCGACCTTTATGACAGGCGTATTGTAGCTTACAAAATCGGTGACATTAATAACAATGATCTTGTATTTTCAACATTTGATGAAGCCATTTGGCTAAATCCCGATGCTCATCCGATTTTTCACAGTGATAGAGGATTTCAGTATACAAGCAGAACATTTCACAAGAAACTTATGGACGCAGGAATGATACAAAGTATGTCCAGAATTGGCAGATGTATTGATAACGGACCGATGGAGGGTTGGTGGGGAATGCTTAAATCTGAGATGTATTATCTTCGAAAATTCACAGATAAAGAAAAACTGATCACGGCAATAGAAGAATACATCAGGTACTACAACACAGGACGATACCAGATCAAGCTGAACTGTATGACTCCTATGGAGTACCATGAAGCGTATGCAGCGTGACCGAATAATCGCAGCGGCAAGCACCTTTTTCGTTCGTCGCTCTGCTCCTCACTTCAAAAGGTGCTTGCCAATTACTGTCAACAACAAAGCAGCCTGCACAAATTGCACAGACTGCTTTTGGTTATTAAATAGTATTTTTTTGTTTTTTGTGCTGTTTACTTGACTGGGGGCAGGTCACTTCAAGTGTGGCTGTTTTGTTGTTTAGTAATATTCCAGCGCATATGGGTATACTGTCAGGCTATGCTTTCGAAATATGCGGCTACATGGATATACTTGCTATATATCAACTTTTGAATTGTGCTAAATCAACCAAGATGTTGGTTAATTTAGTGCGTATTATTGACAGTTGCGTCTATCTGTGATATAATGATGAATATACAAAGTGATATTAAATTTTATAATAAAATTTAATTAAAAAGAGGCGACAGTAATGCAGAAGCGTATTACGCTTGCAAAGCACAGCAAAGCAATGCTAACTGTTTTTATGATTCAATATCTGATATTATAAGCTTAATCTGTGTGATAAGAATATCCACAGGGTTCGCTTTTGTTTTTGAAAAAATAACGAAGGAGGAAAAAAGATGAAACACAAAAAGGATCGATTTTTAAGCATATTACTCAGCGTTGTGATGATGCTTACGATGCTGCCTGCAACGGGCTTGCAGGTGTATGCAGATGTTGGTGATGTTGTGCCGGAAGCGGATTGTCTGACATTTACGGCAGAACAAGACGGCTCATCGGTCACGGTTACGTATAGAGGTGGCACATTGCAATATAAGAGAACTAACAATGATAAATGGAACTCTTATACAAATGGCACTACGATTTCGCTCAATAAAGATGAATCCGTTCGCTTCCGTGGTACTGGAATAATATTCAACTCCTCCAATCATATTTCAATTGGCGGACGAGTAGCGTGCAGCGGAAATGTCATGTCGCTGAGGCTGGACAATTTTAAAGATCAGAAAGACGGTGGTTTGAGTAACAGTTGCTTTGAATATATGTTTTACCGCTGTACCTGCCTGACAAAAGCACCGGCACTGCCTGCAACAACTTTGGCAGATGGCTGTTATGCGAGAATGTTTTCCGGCTGCACTAGTCTTACAGCCGCACCTGCATTGCCTGCAACAACTCTGGCACAGTACTGTTATTCGAATATGTTTTACGGATGCACCAGTCTTACAGAAACACCGGCACTGCCTGCAACTACTCTGGCATATTCCTGTTATTCGAGTATGTTTTACGGCTGCACCGGTCTGAAAAAAACACCGGCACTGCCTGCAACAAAGCTGGCAGATGAGTGTTACCGTTATATGTTTTCCAGCTGTACCGGTCTTACAGCCGCACCTGCATTGCCTGCAACAACTCTAGTAGAGCACTGTTATTCGAGTATGTTTGATGGCTGCACCGGTCTGACAGCCGCACCTGCATTGCCTGCAACAACTCTAGCAGAGCACTGTTATTCTGGTATGTTTTCCGGCTGCACCAGTCTGAAAGAAGCACCGGCACTGCCTGCAACAAAGCTGGCAAGGTCCTGTTATTCGAATATGTTTTACGGTTGCACCGGTTTGACCGCCGCACCCGCACTGCCTGCAACAACTCTAGCATATAACTGTTACTATCATATGTTTTTCAGGTGCATCAGTCTGACAGAAGCACCGACACTGCCTGCAACAAAGCTGGCAGAGAACTGTTACTATGGTATGTTTTCCCTCTGCACCGGTATGACAGAAGCACCGGCACTGCCTGCAACTACTCTAGCAAATCATTGTTACCATAGTATGTTTTCCAGCTGCACCGGTCTGACAGTTACACCGGCATTGCCTGCAACAACTCTAGCATCTAACTGTTACTATTATATGTTTTACGACTGCACTGGTCTAACAGAAGCACCGGAACTGCCTGCAACAACTCTGGCAACTGAATGTTATTCGTGTATGTTTTACGGCTGCACTGGTCTGAAAGAAGCACCGGAACTGCCTGCAACAACTCTGGCACAGTCCTGTTATTCGAGTATGTTTTACGGCTGCACTGGTATCAAGCTGTCAGAAACGCATACCGAGGAATACAATTACATATACCGGATTCCGTCTGG
>NZ_FOAT01000024.1 GCF_900109655.1 Hominimerdicola alba | reverse complement strand
AGTGCTTGCGCTGGCATAGATCGGTGTAGCGGTGGTACATTTTACGTAGCCGTCGGTGATTACGGTAACAGTTTTAGAATAAGAGCCATAAGCTTTTTTGCCGTTTACAGTCTTGTATGCACGAACTCTGGTCTTGAAGCCTGTGCATGAAGCCAGATTTGTGAATTTATAGCTCTTGGCGGTAGTGTTGTAAGAATGCCATTTGCCGTCTATCTGTATTGATACTTCATAACCCTCAGCGCCCGAAACGCCGTACCAGTTCAGGGTCGCGCTGTTGGTATCGCTGACATAGTAGTAGCCGCCAAAGGTAGGTGCAGCCAGATCGACAACAGGATCGGGCTCGGTGACAGTGCCGCTTGTAAGCTCTGCGTTGACGCCCTCAGCTTCGCCTACCGAGTTATAAGGAACTATCAGCAGCTTTACTGTGCCGCTGGCAGGGAAGCTGGTGATAAACTGATCTGTGTCCGTATCACCAAGAAGCTTTGGCTTGCCGTCACTTGCGGTATTGGTCAGATCGTATACGTGGTAGCCTGCCGCGAAATCAGCGGCGTTCCAGTCGATCTTAGCTTTGCCCTTTTCGTCGGTGACAGTTATGGTGCCGTGTATCATTTCGGGCTTTATCTTCAGCAGATAGCCTGTGGTATCGCCGTAATCATATGTACGTGTGCCGTCCTCGGTCTTTACCAGCCTTGAGGGAGTGATGGTGACGGTCAGATTGCCGTCCTTGAACATATCATAGGGTATGCTTGTGTTTGTGTCGGATGTATTGATGTTCTTGGTCTTATCGCCGTTTGTGAACTGGACGTTATAGTTCGTCATGTCGGCAGCGGCATTCCAGGATACCGTCTTTGTATTTTTATCAACGTTGAATTCGATGAGCTTAACATCTGTCTGCTTTTCGCGGGGATTCTTTACCACAGGAAGATCGTTGTATACCGATAGGTTTTTCTTGCCCTTAACATGAGCAGCGATAAGGATAAGGTCGGTAGTGTTGATCTTGCCGTCGGCGTTGATATCAGCAGCCTCCCTGCCTTTTTGGCTGAGCATCTTGCGGCCTTTGATGTGAGCAGCTGTTTTGGTAACGTCGGTGATATCTACTTTGCCGTTGCCGTCTACATCGCCTATTTTGTAGCTTTTTGACTCTTCATTGCTGGCTGCAGCGCCTGTATTGTATTTTTTTGATTCAGCTATGCTGACGGCGCTATCCTGTTCTCCGGTTGTATCGCCGTCGGCGGATAATGCTGATGCGGTGTTCTCACTCGAATTTTCAGCGAAAGCTCCGACAGAGAACTGACCTGCTGCTATAACTAACGAAACAGCAGCTGCGAGAAATCTTTTACTTCTCATTTTTTTACCTCCATACTGTTAATGTTGTCTCTGGTTATAAAGTTTATTAAAATGACCACTCTTCAGTATATCATTATTTACACGCTCTGTCAAGCGCAAAGTATAGTAGTTTCGGGGCTTTAATGCATGATTAAGAATAAATTAATACAATCTGCCTAATTATGGAAAAGAACTGGAAGAAGCACTCTTTTCCATTCTTCAATAAGACGTTCCGTACTCCATGCTGCATTAGCAGGGCTGGTGGATGGCAGACGCACCGCAGGACGCTCGCTTTTCGGCAGGATATGCCTGTCATAAAGCACAGATGCAGTCCCTCCGTTGGCAAATATGGCTATATCGGGACAAAGTGCAGTTATCACCGAGATATCCGCCGTCCGAACGTTTTTAATGCTTGCGTCCGATGAACCGATTATATCACACTCCGCGATAACGTCCCATACCGCGATGCGGGAATCCAAAAGAAAAGCCTTCTTTTCTTCGATAGTCACAGGCACAGGCTTACCGACCACCTCCGCTGTAACTTTCCAGAACCTGTTGCGGGGGTGTCCGTAGTAGAAGCCCTCTTCACGCGATTTCACCGATGGCAGACTGCCGAGTATCAGAACGCGGCTGTTTTCGTTATAGACAGGTTCAAAGCTGTGTATTATATGTGTGTATTCGCCCATGTGTGGCACCTCATATCGTTGTTTTTTTCTGACTATCCCTTTGCCACACCACTTAAAATTCCGTATCAGCAGGGATATATTATGTTGACGTTATATTCCTATGTACGCTGTTAAATCAGGTGTGTCAGCGGGATAACCATATTTGTTTTTTGAACATAGTATATGATATCACAGTGTGCATATTTTTTCAAGCGCCAAAAAGCCGCATCGCCTTTGATGGGCTGATACGGCTTTTTATGGTGAAGATATTTCTATCCGCCCGAAGACGAATTGTTCTGCTGTTTCTGTTTGCGCTCGGTACGCAGGTAAGTATCGTTGGAGAGTACCAGATGTACGTTTTTCTCCATATACTCATTTGCCTGTGTAGCGTTGTGAACGGGCTTCATGCTGCCTTTCAGTGAGAAGCATACTACCAGACCTACTATCAGTGCGGCGATTATGGGCACAAGGAGTGTTTGCATGATGAGGTACATAACTACTGCCACGGCTATTGCCGAACCGCCTGTTATCAGTCCCAGCTTGGTGTTATCGATGGGGAGATCTCCTGTGAATTTGCCTGTCTGACCGTTCATGGCGAAGTTCCACTGCTTGCCCTGCCACGATGTGGTGAGGTACCATATGGGCAGCATAGCGTACTTCTTTTTTGTGTAGTTGACTTTGTAATCACCGCGCTTTTCGGTTACTTCATTGTGCTTTACGGTCTCCTTGGTCTTCTGCTTTGCGGAATTAACGACACGCTTTTCCGCTCTTTGCAGGTCGTCATCACCCTCAACGTCAAAACGCTCTGCCAGGAATCCCGGCATATAGGTCATGGAGAAGGGTTTTAGGTCTGCAAAAGTGAAAGGCTCCACGGAATCCATGATATCATCGGGCATACGCTTGGATGCGTCTGCAGGCACGTTCTCGAAACTTACAGTACCGCGGCGGTCAGCCTTGTATATCTTGCGGATTATCTCTGTCTGTGTCTCCGTCTTGTCGGCGGCTTCAAATTCGGCATCGATGTTTACCGAACCGTCATACAGCCAGAAAGGCACGTACACGCCCTGTATTTCCTCGACTTTGCTTCCTGTGAGGAAGTCCTTTGGTATCAGCTTGCGCTTTTCGTAATAGCTCTTGTATTTCTCCATCGCCTGTTCCTTGGTGAAAGCGAAAGGTATAACGAAATCTGGCTTGATAGCTCCCGAAAACTGTGCTTCTATAACAGTTGTATTATCGCAGTAAGGGCACTTTGTAGCCGCTGTGTTCTGGTCGCAGATTATCTCCGCGCCGCAGGTATTGCAGCTGTACGCCCTCATGTTTTCCGCCAGGTCGCCCCAGTCGCTGCCTGATTCCTTTATCTCTTCTTCCTCGTTCTGCTGATTGAAGAAAGCCTCGGCTTCCTCCTGAGTGAACAGGGAATCACAGAATATACATTTAAGTTTGCCCGCTGTCGGGTCGAACTGCATAGTTCCGCCGCAGTTTGGGCATACCACCTGTGTAGATGTCTGAGCCATATTGTTTACCTCCACGTATTTATGATATTACTGCTTTTCGGGGGCTTTTCCGATGCTGCCCTCGTTTTTGGCTTCGATCTTATTATATATTGATAACTCGTTCAAAACAGACCGTATATAGGCGGGTACTTATCCGCGCCACTGTAATAAATTATAACATATATGTAAATTATTCGCAATATACAAAAGGAAAATCGCAGCGTAAAAAATCAGACATATTATTTGTATATTCTGTACAAGAATGAATTTGATGTAAACAGACGTATCCCCTGAAAATAGGGCGCGAAGTGATTTTGTTAAACGTTGTGTGAATAAACACAAAATACTGCACAAACCACGCGCCAAAATTTAGTCAAGGCTACAAAGATTAGGCTTAAAACGCTTAATTACGGCGCTTTTAATTGACAAAGGCGGTGATATGGGTTATAATATCAACATAAATCAAACGGGTCGTTAATAAAATAAGACGGCGCGGGGGATTTTCATAACTGACTGGCATTAATATTTTATAATGGAGGTAGTAATCATGAAGAAGGCTGAACTGCTTGCTGCAATCGCAGAAAAGAACGGAAGCACCAAGAAGAACGCTGAGGCAGCTCTTGACGCTGTTATAAGCACCATCACAGAGGCTCTGGAGAAGGGCGATAAGGTAGCGATCCCCGGTTTTGGTACATTTGAGGTAAGAGACCGCGCTGCTAAGAAGTCTATCAACCCCGCAACCAAGCAGCCCATCGATGTACCCGCTAAGAAGGTACCTGCATTCAAGGCTGCAAAGGCTCTGAAGGACGCTGTTGACAAGAAGTAATTTTCTGCACTGCGCAAAGCAAATATACTGAATTTCAAAAAGGAGAATAATCACAATGGCAAACACTAAAAAGGTTGCCGCTGAGGTCAAGGAGGTCGCTAAGGAGACTGCTGCCAAGACCAAGGCTGCTGCAAAAGAAACTGCCGCAAAGGCAAAGAAGACTGCAACTAAGGCTGCTGCGAAGACAAAGGCTGCTGTTGAGAAAGCCACCGAGAAAGACGTTGTTTTCGTGGAATTCGCTGATAAGCAGCTGGATATAGCTGCACTTGTTGAAGCTGCAAAGGCTGACTACAAGGCTAAGGGTCACAGAGCTCCCAAGGCTGTAAAGCTTTATATCAAGCCTGAGGAGGGCGTTGCTTACTATACAGTAAATGACAAGGGCGACGCTGATCAGAAGATCGATCTGTAGTTTTTGTTATTATCTGACCGCTCCCTGCGCGGAGCGGTCGTTTTTTCGTTGAGGTATTTTATGGTAATTTCTGAGTATAAGGATATATTTGAGGATAACGGCATCACGCTGACAGAGGAACAGTCTGCAAGACTTGAAAAGTATGCGGATATGCTGGTGGAGTATAACAAGATGGTGAATCTTACGGCTATAACCGATGATGAGGGCATAGCGGTAAAGCACTTTTTTGACAGCATATACCCATTCACACTTTTTGATCTGCCCGAGGGCGCAAAAATGATTGACGTAGGCACTGGCGCGGGTTTTCCGTCATGTCCGCTGAAAGTCTATCGTGATGATATCAGGCTGACTCTGCTGGACAGTCTTAACAAGAGGGTGAACTTCTTGCAGTCACTTTCTGATACCATAGCCCTGAATGCTGAATGTGTTCACGGCAGGGCTGAGGAGTTCGGCAAAAAGGCTGAGTACAGAGAGCAATTCGATATCGCCACTGCAAGGGCGGTTGCTAATCTTACCGACCTGTGCGAGTATTGTCTGCCTTTTGTAAAGGTGGGGGGGCTGTTCGTATCCCTGAAAGGCAGCAGCGGCAGTGAAGAACTTGAAAAGGCTAAACCCGCCATCAAACTCCTTGGTGGCAAGACCGAGAAAGTGGTGGAATACACTCTCCCCGGCGGTGACGGAAGAACTCTTATCCTTATAAGGAAACTGGAACCTACCCCGGCAAAATTCCCGAGAAATGCGGGACAGATGAAAAAGAAGCCATTGGTTTGATATTCAAAAAGATCTACATAAGTATATTCAGGACAGTTGTGCCATGGGGTACGGCTGTCCCCTTTTGTTTCAGGTACGTAGGAAGTCTTTGAAAATACCGATAATTTATGAAAAATCTCTTGACACAGAGGGCTTTCGGATGTATAATAGTAAACGATTGTTCGCATAGATTTTTTGTGATTTTTCTGCAGGGAGGTCGGGCAGTTATGGATAGATTTCAGCTGGTTTCGGATTATAAGCTCTCGGGTGACCAGCCCGAAGCGGTGGACGCTCTGGTAAAAGGCGTTGAATCGGGCATGAAAGAGCAGACGCTTCTGGGCGTTACAGGCTCGGGCAAGACCTTTACTATGGCAAATGTCATTGAAAGGCTCAACCGTCCGACTCTGGTGCTTGCTCATAACAAGATACTTGCGGCACAGCTGTGTTCGGAGTTCAAGGAATTCTTCCCAAACAATGCGGTGGAATATTTTGTCAGCTACTACGATTACTATCAGCCCGAAGCCTATGTGCCAAGCACAGATGTGTACATTGAAAAGGACAGTTCCATAAATGACGAGATAGATAAACTGCGTCATTCCGCCACCACAGCCATAACCGAAAGGCGCGATGTCATCATCGTTGCCAGCGTTTCATGCATATACTCACTTGGCGACCCCTCTGAGTATAAATCCATGGTGGTGAGCATACGCAGAGGTGCTGAAAAATCCCGCGATGAGCTTATCGCACAGCTTGTTAAGATACAGTATGAGCGCAACGATATAAATTTTGTCAGAAACAAGTTTCGCGTAAGGGGCGATGTGGTTGAGATATTCCCCGCAGATTCCACAGACAAGGCGCTTAGGGTGGAATTTTTCGGCGACGAGATAGACCGTATCAGCGAGATAAACGTGCTGACAGGCGAGGTGCTTTCTCATCTTGAACACGCGGCTGTGTTCCCTGCAACGCACTATATCGTCGGCAGAGAGAAGATGCTTGATGCGATAGATGAGATAAAGGAAGAACTTGCAGAACGTGTAAAATACTTCGAGGACAGAGGTATGCTGATAGAAGCTCAGCGCATACAGCAGAGAACAAACTACGATATGGAAATGCTGGAAGAGATAGGCTTTTGCAGCGGTATCGAGAACTATTCGAGAGTGCTTGCAAGGCGCTCTCCGGGGGCTGTACCATTCACGCTGTTTGATTTCATGCCCGATGATTTTCTTCTTATGGTGGACGAATCTCACGTTTCGCTGCCACAGGTAAGGGGTATGTTCGCAGGTGACAGGGCGCGTAAACAGACCCTTGTTGATTACGGTTTCCGCCTGCCATCGGCGATGGACAACCGCCCTCTGAGATTTGATGAATTCTACGAGCGCATAAATCAGGCGATATTCGTATCAGCCACTCCGGGAGATCTCGAAAAGGAAAAGAGCGCACAGATAGTCGAACAGGTAATAAGACCTACGGGACTTCTCGACCCGCTGATATCCGTAAGACCTTCCGACGGTCAGATAGAAGACCTCCTCAGCGAGATAAACAAACGCATCGAAAAGAAACAGCGCGTGCTTGTAACCACCCTCACCAAGAAAATGGCAGAGGACCTCACCGCCTATCTCAAAGGCTTTGATGTTAAGGTGCGCTATATGCACCATGATATAGATACCATTGAGCGTATGGAGATAATACGCGACCTGCGTCTGGGCGAATTTGATGTGCTTGTGGGCATAAACCTGCTGAGAGAGGGTCTCGACCTGCCTGAAGTCAGCCTTGTGGCGATACTCGATGCGGATAAGGAAGGTTTCCTGCGTTCCGAAAGTTCCCTTATCCAGACAATAGGAAGAGCTGCGAGAAACTCCGAGGGCATGGTCATAATGTACGCCGACAGCGTGACCCGCTCTATGGAGAAAGCTATCCGCGAGACGGAGAGAAGACGTGCTATACAGGAAAAATTCAATGAGGAACACGGCATAGTTCCCAAGACCATAGTCAAGGATATCAGAGATGTAATAGAGATATCCACCAAGGAAGAAGCGGAGTATTCCGCAAGACAGGCTGTAAAGCTTTCAAAGGCAGAACAGCAGAAGCTGATAGACAAACTGACCCGCGAGATGAAAGAAGCCGCAAAGCTTCTTGAATTCGAGCACGCAGCTTTCCTGCGTGACAGGATAGCCGAGCTTAAAGGAGGAAAGAAGTGATGAGCGAAAACAAGAAAAGGTTTCCTGTTGCCTGTTTATTTCTGGCAGTGCTTATATTGATACAGCTTGTATACTCTACTTATATGTTCGTATATAAGAAGAACGGTACTCACTCAGATGAGATATGGAGCTACGGATTAGCAAACAGCTATTACAGACCGTTCATCTACCTGCCTGACGGTATATATCAGGATGAATACAATGGCGGATATGATGGCTCTGATATCACAAACAAATGGATAGACGGCAAAGTGATGAACGATTATGTAACGGTTCAGGAAGGTGAACGCTTCACCTATGATTCGGTTTATCATAATCAGGTACTTGACCACCATCCACCGCTGTATTACGGGATACTACATACCATATGCTCGTTTTTTCCCGGTAAGTTTTCTCTGTGGTATGCTTACGTTATAAACATTGTAAGCATGGTATTCATACAGATATTTCTTTATAAAACGGTGAAACTGCTTACTGAAAGCGACAAGGTGGCGCTGGTTTGCAGTATGCTGTACGGCGGAGGTGTGGGTGCGCTTTCTACAATGCTGTTTTTAAGGCAGTACGGCTTCATGACCATGCTGATAACCATGATATGGTACTGGAACCTGAAGATGTACCGCAGCTTTGATAAGGAAAAGGGTTTCGATTTGAAACATAACGTGCCTTTTATAGCGGTGCTTTCTTTCCTACTTTTCTTTACCAATTATACAACTTGTCTTGTGGTTGGTATATTTACAGGCTGTATGTGTTTGTATATGCTATGCAAAAAAAGAATAAAGCAGATGTTTATATACGGATTTTCAGTGCTTGGTTCACTTTGTGCCTTCATTGCGGCGTATCCATATGTAGTGATGCATGTAGGGCTTTACGGCGAGGCAAATGGTAGCAAGTCATACAGATGGGGATATATCCAGAGGTTGAAATATCTGTTAAATCGTGTACTTGGAGATTCAATAGGTATACATTTTTCAATATTCAATATGGGCAACAGTGCGTACGTGTTTGCAGCGTTGGTCTTTGTCTTAGCTTTGGCTGTGCCATTGTGTGTTTTGTTCCGTAAGGAGAAATGGTTTATAAGTTTCAAGGATAAGGCAGTAAAAAAAGTAAAGGGGATACCAGGCTGGATAAGAAGCTTTGATATCTTCGTTCTGATACTGCTGATACCCAATGCGGTATATGTTTTCATCTTGCCTGAGATAAGCGATATTACCCGAATGGGTGGTGCGGTATCGAGATATATATTTATCGTCTACCCTGTAGTATGCCTGACGGCAGTATATATTGTAAATAAGCTGGTTGGGGCATTCACTGATAAATACACGGTGCGAATAATGGCTGTCATGATGGCGGCATTGCTTGTGTATGTCAATATGAGTTCTCAATGTCCGTTTATCAATAAACAGATGAAGGGTTACAGAGATCCTGCAACGTCAGCCGAAGGAAAAAATGTGCTGCTTTTTGCTAGTGAAACAACAGGAAATATCTGGTATGTGCAGTGCTTTCCTGCTTATCTGCGTGCCGCGAAAAATATATTCATTACATATTCAAGAGTTGAAACGGAAACTTTGAACAATCTCGGAGAAATAAATACAGATCTTATCATAGTTCCGATAAATGCATTTGATCCGGAAGGTTTATGGTATAACAGGATAAGAGATACAGATTCTGAATATTTTGATATTATCGAAAAAAATCTTAAAGAAAGTGCTTATTGTGTTTTTGATAGAATAGGAGAAAGTGGTGAAAATTTCTATATTGATAGTTTTATTGATGACCTGAACAATAACGGTAGTGCGGAGGTTTCCTTCTGTGCAAAGATACAAGGTGAATTTTATGCTTTTATTGAGATGGATAACTGATAATAAACGGAGTTGATATAATGCCCATTAACGAAATAATCATAAAGGGTGCCAGAGAGCATAACCTTAAAAATGTGGATCTTACAATACCACGTGATAAGCTTATCGTCATGACGGGGCTTTCGGGGTCGGGAAAGAGCTCGCTGGCTTTTGATACGATATATGCGGACGGTCAGAGAAGATATGTGGAGTCACTGTCTTCCTATGCCAGAATGTTCCTGGGGCAGATGGATAAGCCCGATGTTGACAGCATTGAGGGGCTTTCTCCTGCTATATCAATCGACCAGAAAACCACCTCAAAGAACCCGCGTTCGACTGTGGGTACGGTTACGGAGATTTATGACTACCTGCGTCTTTTGTATGCAAGGATAGGTGTGCCACACTGTCCTGTCTGCGGGCGTGAGATAAAACAGCAGACAGCAGATCAGATCGTCGATCAGCTGATGGCGCTGGAAGAGGGTACCAAGATTCAGCTCCTTGCTCCCATAGTCCGCGGAAGAAAGGGTACTCACCAGAAAGAGTTCGAGCAGGCTAAGAAGTCTGGCTACGTGCGTGTTCGTGTGGACGGCATCATCTATGACCTTTCTGAGAATATCGAGCTTGAAAAGAACAAGAAGCACACCATAGAGATAGTGGTGGACAGACTTGTGATAAAGCCCGGCATAAAGTCGAGACTGACAGACAGTATAGAGACTGTATCCTCGCTGACAGGCGGACTTGTTACAGCCGATGTCATAGGCGGCGAGGAAATGACCTTTTCGCAGAACTACGCCTGCCCAGAACACGGTGTATCCATAGGCGAGCTTGCGCCGAGAATGTTCTCGTTCAACAACCCCTACGGTGCCTGCGAAAAGTGTACTGGTCTTGGTGTATTCAAAAAGATAGACCCCGATCTTATAGTGCCTAACAAGAGCCTTTCCATATCCAAGGGCGCTATAAAGGCAAGCGGCTGGAATGTTTCTGACGACAGCTCCATAGCCAATATGTATTTCAGGGCGATATCCGAGGAATACGGTGTTCCGCTGGATAAGCCTGTCAGCGAACTGACAGAGGAACAGCTGGGGCTTTTCCTCTACGGCACAGGCGACCACAAACTGCACCTCAGCCGAGGCAGCAAGTTCTATAAAGCCGAATACGATTCTGCCTTTGAGGGCATAATCCCCAACCTGGAAAGACGCTATAAAGAGTCCAACAGCGAATGGTCAAAGGCTGATATCGAAGCAAATATGACCGAGGAAGCCTGCCCCGCCTGCAAGGGCAGAAGACTTCGCCCCGAAAGCCTGAGCGTGACCGTTGGCGGACTGAATATCGCTGAACTTTGCGATAAGTCCGTGGTGGGCGTGCTGGAATTTATGGACAGCGTTGAACTCACCGACCGCGAAAAGCTGATAGGCGAAAGGATAATCAAGGAGATACGTGACAGGCTGGGATTCCTTGCCAGCGTGGGTCTTGAATACCTGACTCTCTCCCGTGCGGCAGGTACCCTTTCGGGCGGTGAAAGCCAGAGAATACGCCTTGCAACACAGATAGGCTCTTCACTGGTGGGCGTGCTGTATATCCTTGATGAACCCTCCATAGGTCTGCACCAGAGAGATAATGATAAGCTGATAGCTACGCTGAAGCGTCTGCGCGACCTTGGCAATACGCTGATAGTTGTCGAGCATGACGAGGATACCATGTACGCCGCCGACCATATAGTCGATATAGGTCCGGGAGCGGGCATACACGGCGGAGAAGTCGTGGCGCAGGGAACCGTCGAGGAGATAAAAGCCTGCGAAAGGTCCATAACAGGGCAGTACCTCAGCGGACGAAGAAAAATACCCGTGCCCACGGAAAGACGCAAGGGCAACGGCAAATTCCTGACAGTAAAGGGCGCAAGGCAGAATAACTTGAAAAATATCGACGTGAAGATACCGCTGGGAACTTTCACCTGTGTTACAGGCGTTTCGGGCAGCGGAAAAAGTTCGCTGGTGAACGAGATAATCAATAAGTACCTTTCGGCAAAACTCAACCGCGCAAAAACAAGGGCGGGAGATTTCGATAAGATGGAAGGTGTTTCCCATCTCGATAAGGTCATAAATATCGACCAGTCCCCCATAGGCAGAACACCCCGCTCGAACCCCGCGACCTATACAGGGGTCTTCACCGATATCCGCGAGCTTTTCGCCCAGACACAGGACGCTAAGATGAAGGGCTATAACTCGGGCAGATTCTCCTTCAACGTTAAGGGCGGACGCTGTGAAGCCTGCGAGGGCGACGGCATAATCAAGATAGAAATGCACTTCCTGCCCGATGTTTACGTGCCCTGCGAAGTCTGCGGCGGAAAGAGATATAACCGTGAAACGCTGGAAGTAAAGTATAAGGGCAAGAACATCTATGATGTGCTGGAAATGACAGTCGAGGAGGGCGTGCAGTTCTTCACGAATATGCCGAAGATACAGCGCAAACTTCAGACCCTTTACGAAGTAGGTCTTGGGTACGTGAAGATAGGTCAGCCCGCGACAACACTTTCGGGCGGTGAAGCACAGCGCGTGAAGCTTGCAACCGAGCTTGCGAAACGTGCAACAGGACGCACCATATATATCCTGGATGAGCCCACAACAGGTCTGCATACAGCGGATGTCCATAAGCTGATAGAAGTACTGCAAAGGCTCGCCGATGCGGGAAATACAGTGCTTGTTATAGAGCATAACCTTGATGTGATAAAGACAGCCGACCATATCATCGACCTTGGCCCCGAGGGCGGCGATAAGGGCGGTACGGTCGTATGTACTGGTACACCTGAGGATATCGCGAATTGTGCAGAGAGCTATACGGGAATGTATCTGAAGAAGATGCTGTAAATAGCAAACTATGGGAAACTGCCAAGGAAGAGAGCTTTGGGTCAAGCCTTTCGCGAAAGGCTTGCGGATGAGCACACAGTCAGCAAAGCTGACTGTTAGAGGCAGAGCCTCTCGGTCAAGGCGCAAAAGCGACGCGGCAACCAAGCAATAAATAGCACAACAAACTCACGCCCCAAAAAGGCGCGGCAATATCCAAATTTCCGAGCGTATGCGACCGTATGCATACGCTCAAACTATTTGCGTAAATTATTGCCGCGCCCGCTGTCAAACAGCGAAGCCACAGCCGACGCAGTCGCTGTTATTTGACAGCTCGACCCGAGGTACGAGGGGCGACCCTCCCCGCCACAGTAAGTTCAAACACAAATGTTCCACGTGGAACATTTGTTTGAAGGTGAGCGGCTTGATATCGTTAGGTCAGAAACTGTACAATAAAACTCCCAGAATAGGAATGGAACAACGATTTTAAGCAAAATATTATTGACTGCGTATAGTAGCTGTGATATAATCATACTCATAAAACCTGAATTATTAGGAGGGGTCAATACAATATGAAAATCATCAAAAAAATCATTTCGGGCGTAACTGCGCTGGCACTTGCCTGCGGCCTATCAATGTCTGCATCGGCTGAACTTTATGAGGGTCAATCAAGGGCTTACAAAGGCGTAGGCTATATGGCTAAGTACGAGGTTGTCTCTGTTAATGGATATTATACCACGGTTAAGATCACGCTGAAAAATACAAGCAAGAAAAAGATAAACCACTGGGCGGTAGCACTTAAAAAAGTACCATGGAAATTACATAACTTTGAGAATTGCAGGATATTCAATCCGCATGATGTGTTTTCGGTATACACTTCGATAACGGACTGCGGAACTAACGCTTCTTTAGCCCCGGATGAGTGTGTTTCCTTCTGCTATACAATGGAGGATCGGTACGGTCAAGCTAAACTTCCCGAAAGGATATTGGCTTACTCCGATCTTGACAAATCCAACACTGTTGAAGAACTGAACAAAGCTGCCAAGGAATGTTGTGAGTATGCCGACTATATTCTCAGGTATTACCCCGATCCTGCCACAGCAATGGATGATGCATTCAGGGAAGGGGTGTATGAAAAGTCGCAAAAAGGGATGAAAACAGGCTACACTTACGAGTACAAGGCAAGAGGAGATGAAGTGATAAATATCGCAGCATCGCAGTATGCCCGCGGCGATATAAGCGCATATCTTGGCAGGACAAAAATCAACGGTGTGGACTGTTTGTTTGTTCAGATCAGAGATGACAGGACGGGCAAGATAGGTCAGTATCCTAACCCGACAGACGGCACTGCCGAATGGGGCAAGTTTACTCAGAACTGAGATCAGCACGATAATACCCACCACAGCACGTCCGTAAATCGATCAGCTGTACAATAAAGCTCCCAGTAGCGGTGTGAAACAGGGCTATTAGTCAAAATTATATTGACAGCAGATCCGAACTGTGATATAATCATAGGCGTGAGATTTAAATGATAATGCTCACAAGATACAGGAGGGTTAAAAATGAAAATCATCAAAAAGATCATGTCAGGCGTAACTGCTCTGGCACTTGCCTGCGGACTTTCACTCACCGCATCGGCTGAACTTAAAGCAGGCGACTATAAGGCTTACAAGGGCACAGGCTATCTGGCTAAGTACGAGGTGCTTTCCGTTAAGGACGGCAAAAGCACCGTTAAGGTGACACTGAAAAACACCACCAAGAAAAAGATAAACAACTGGGCAGTAAGGTTTGCGAACTATGCCGATATAGAAGGCGTAAAGAACGGCAAGCTATTCAGTCCCGATTATTGGATGTTCCGCATAATCAAGGATGACGGCACTAATGGTTCTGTTGCACCGAATGAATGTGTATCGTTCAGCTTTACCATGACGGATCCCGGCAATAGTTCCGATATTCCCGTGGGGATAACAGTCTACTCGGATCTTGACAAATCAAACTCTGTCAAAGACCTGAACAAAACTGCATTTGCCTGCTATAATGGTATTGACCAAATTCTCAATGATTACAAAGCCAAGGGTGTTTCATTCGATGAGTGTTTCAAAAACGGGGTATTTGCGAATTTAAATTCCAAGGACGGCATGAAGACAGGGTTTAACTATAAATACAGATCTGAGACCGACAGGGAGATAAATGCCTTAGCATCGATGTTTTCACGCGGCAATATAAGCGTTTACGTTGGCAGGACGGAAATTGACGGCGAGGATACTTACTTTGTTCAGGCAAAGGATAACAGGACGGGAAAAGTAGGTCAGTATCCGCGCTGGACAGACGGCACTGCTGAATGGGGAACATTTGACCTGGATGCGCCTTTATACAACAAGAATTACAGCGAATCTCATCTTAATTCCGCAGCTAGGAATGTACATGAGAGTGTGGAGGATTATCTGAATGCTGAAGGTCTTGATTATCAGAGCCTCCTTGAAAACGACGATTTTCAGGCTGCTTCAAAGGAAGGTCTGAAGATAGACGTGAAAGCATCTCTCACCGGCTGCGACAAGATCATCAACGATAAATTGAAATTCAATTATGAGGGTATGATCGTATATGTGAGCAAGATGCCATCTGATTATTACAGCCATTCTCATTTAGTGACAGATTTCTTTGTTAAAACAGAGGATCCTGCAACAGGAAAGACAGGTCAGTATCCGCAATCTGAACTTGTACTGCGTTAAGAAATACGGAGTACGTAAGACACAAGATCAAATTTCAAATTAAATAATATAAGCGGGCGGTCACATATTTCGCGGGTGTGCGGGATGTGACTGCCCACTGTTTTTGTATGCGAGTATATGCTGATGGATGCAAATGTTCCACGTGGAACATTTGTTTGATGGTGAGTGTTCCAAAAGATACCACCGTATACGGTCGTATTGGTTGGTAGGGCTTTCGTAGCGGTTTGGGTCAGTGGTATACGATGGCATGGGCTCGTATTTATGCACAAAAATCAACGTGAGGATTTGTGACAGTCAAAGGAGTTATGTGAAAATTTGGAGAAAATTTGATACAGGTGTTGACAAATTGGGATATATAGTGTAAAATTACACCATAAAAGTAAACCGACACGAATTGGGGTGATATAATGAACCGTGATGAATTCATCAGTATGATGAGCCGGAATCTTAAACTGGTGAGGACGGAGTTTGAACTCAATCAGGATAAAATGGCGCATTGTCTGGGGATATCGAAGAAAACTCTGGTGGAGATAGAAAAAGGAAGAACTCTGCTGGGGTGGACGGGTTCGGCGGCGCTGGCTGTTATATTTTCGGACAGCACTGTTTTGCAGAATGCTTTCGGCGGAGAGATGAGCGACCTGGTAAAGGCGCTGGCTTTTGATGATACTACCATAAACTTTCGTCAGACTCATGGCGGCAAGGTATGGTGGCGGCAGATAGAATCTACCGATAAATGGAAGATACAGCAGAACTACATATCTCAGCACTACCGCCTGCTTACTGCGGGGGACAGATGTGTATATTCATCGTTCCATCTGGAGAAAGTCAGGAAAGCGGCGGCGGAGTATGAGCAGGGGCTGTGATGACAGGACTGTAAAAGCGGACAAAAATAAAGCAGATACTTTGTGCAGAATGACACCATAAAAAGAGAAGAGACAAAACGTATAATTATAGTAAGGGCTTTAAAAACGCCATCAACGTGAAAAATTAAAGCTCTGTAGCCTTGAATATTTGTGAACTGTATGTTATAATATATAGAACAAAAATTTTTAAAGTACTTTCCCCTTGAATGGGGCAAAGGGGTGAAACTATGCTTTTTATAATATTATGGGTGCTATCGCCGATAGTATTGATACCTATGTGTATCAGTTCTTCATCGAAGCGCAAAAAGATGGACCGCTTCATTGGACGGCTGTACAGAGAAAACAGAATAAACTCGGTGGAGAGGTTCTCGCTTAGAACAGATGATGAAGCCAACGGCAATAGCCGTTACAGTTATGGGCAGAGGAACGATGGTGCTTTCTTCAGGGACGAGGCTCGCAACACTTACGGGCAGAAGGGCATTCAGAACGATGTGAGAAATGTTGGGTATGTTCCGAAGCCAAAGCAAGATCCTGCGGCAGCGCAGAATGCTCCCGTTATGCAGGAGAATGCCTCGGCGGTGCAGAACGTTTCTGCGGTACAGGAAAATACGGCAGCACAGGCGGCTGTTACTGCTGCTGAACAGGCTGAAAGACAGCCTCAGCACCATCACAGCGGCGTTGACCTTGTAAAGCATGACGATGCTGAAAAGAATATCGGTACGGGAACTGTCGGTGAGACAGCTTCTCAACCTGCAGAGGAAAATCCTGTTCGGGAAAGACCTGCGGAAGAAAAGCCTGCACAGGAGATGCCTGCAGCGGCAGTACATACTATGCCCGAACAGCGTGCAGTACCGATGTCTTCTGCGGAATACAACAACAGACAGCCTCTGCCGGACTGGGCAAGACCTCAGGTTGTACAGAGACCTCTGCATACGCCGAGACCGAAGCGGGAGAAGAAGCAGTACAGCTCGGCGGCGGTGCTTACAGGTATTGGTATAACCTTTGTGGCTTTGGCAGGTATCATATTCTCAAGAGCCTTCTGGGTACAGATGAGCGACTGGACGAGAGTAGGCGTGCTTGCAGGACAGGCAGTACTGTTCTTTGCGATGTTCGGCTTTGCGCATAAGAAACTTAAGATCGAGGGCACTGCGGCTGCGGTATACATACTGGGCTCGGTGTTCGCGACAATATCATACATAACCATGGGATACTTCGGACTTCTTGGAGCCTGGTTCGGCTTCGAGGGCGGAGGAATGATGCTGTTCCTTGCCATGGGCGCTTTGCTGGTGACCTTCTTCTCGGCGGGCGCGATGAAAGTATTCTCCAAACCTTTCTGCGAATATGCAGCAAGCGTTTCTATGGCTGTTTCGGGCACGCTGGTGCTGGCACAGTTCGCTAATTATTTTGAATACAACAGATATGCGGCTTTCTCCATGATGACCTCAGCGGCGGGGCTGCTGGCATCGATAGTATTCTACGGAAAAAGATCAGCGGGCGGAAATACATCAAAGCCTGTTGAGATAACCTACAAGCTGGTAAAGGCAGTGTATGCGGTGATCGCTGCGCCCTGCCTGATAGCTGACCTTAACGGCAGGGCCGAAGGTTCGGGCTGGTCATTCTTCGGCTGGGGCTTATGGCTGATATACACAGGGGAGACACTCTGGCACGCTATACGCAAAAAGAGCGAGAAAATGCTGGCTTTCCATGCAATATTTATACTGTTGGGTGCTTTCAGTCTGTGTCTGACACTGGACGATTATCATCTGTTCGCACTGCTGATAACAGTATTCTCGGCTACGGGCAGCTGGGCATATATCTGCCTTGACAAGAAGAAAGCTCTTATTTTCAGAGCGGATAAGGTTCACGCTGTTATGCGTGTGATCTTTGCTATGATATGCCTGCCTGTGCTGTTCAGTCACCCTGTTGACAGCTGGGTACATCTGGCTACTATCATTATCTGGCTGGTGGATTTTGCGGCTATGGCTTCGTACTACAGGAGTCAGTATCTGCTGATACCTCAGTGTGCGGCGGTGCTGAGCCTGGCATACGAGCTGATGTACAAGCTGGATCACTCGTCTGTGATAAACGGCGATGAGATCGCTTCGCTGGTAATACTGGCGGCAGGAATTCTGGGTACTGCACTGTACAGATATCTTGAACGCAAGGGAAAGATATTCGTTAAGGCAAACGCCATAAACGTTATCATGAGGGTGCTGATGGGTCTGCCTGCTATGATATGTCTTCTGGACGATCTGCGCAGATGGGACGGATACTGCTGGGCTATGTGCCTGCTGCTTATCGCGGAACTTAGCGGCTACGCTGTGCTTTACCGCAGACAGCGTGAGATATTCTTCCGCTTTGCATTTGTATCAGCGGCGATATTCGTGCTGATACCCAATAACTTCTATGCATACGGCATGGAGAAAGCACATCTTTACGCGCTTATAATGTTCGGGATAAGTGTGGTATGCACTGCTGTATACAAGGCGCTTGTACATTACGACAAGGCTCTTTTCAGGGCTAAAGAGTTTATCTACTCTTCAAAGGCTGTTATCGGTTTTGGCTGTGTGACACTGGTTTACGGCGATCTGATATCATATGAAAGATTCAGCTGGGTATCATGGGTGCTGATGAGCGGCATGGCAGCTGAGACACTGGTCTATGCTATCATCAAAAAGAGTCCGGGACTGCTCTTTATCCACAACATATTTATCGCCTTTATGCTCTTTGAGTGCAGGGCACTTATGGATGACAATTTAGTCTTCACACTGTTCGTGACAGCGCTTCTCGCGGTGCTGACTATGGTATACTTCACACTGGAGAAGAAGGACAAGCTGAGATTCACGGCTTTGAGTTCCATAATACTTATGCGCAGTATTTTCGGGCTTTTTGCACTTTCGTACATGATAAAATGTTTCGGCAGCTGGAACTGGGAGTGCTTCGGCTTAGGCATTATAATCGCTATGGAACTGCTGTACTACGGAATAATTTACCGCAACCAGAAAATACTTGCTTTTGAGATGATCGCACTGACATACGCTTTCTGGCAGATAGGACTCTATGCGAACAGCTTCTCTGTATTCGCGCTGATATGCTGTCTCGTGGTTGCATCCGGTTCGCTGGCGGATCATTTCCTGAAAAAGAAGCGCTTTGAAGCAGGACTTCTTATCGCGTGCACAAGAGTGGTATACATGATGTTCTACATTCTTATGCTTATAGTAGAGTACCCTGATTTCAGCTGGATGTCTATAGCGGTATGGACTATCCTTCCTGCTGAGATGATATTCTACGGCATCAGGAGCAAGAACAGCCTGTTCATACATCTTCAAAGCCTTGAACTGCCTGTGCTGTTCTATGTACTTAGCTGTATTATAGGTGACAAGCTTGGCGGCGGTTACAACAATACTTTCATATTCACGATGTTCATAGCTGCGGCACTGGCTGTTTACTACATCATACCCGCAGTATTTACACCTATGGCAGATATACTGTACACGGCTGTACTGTTCGGTCTGGCAATACAATTGCTTCACGGTGCGGCACTGCCCTACGGCATTTTTGCAATGGCAGTGGCAGCGGTATTCATAGCTGTACAGGCATTCACCGAGAACCACAAGCAGTCGCGTTTCATGCAGGTGTTCCTGCCTGTGCCCGAGATAGTTACAGCGGTGATGCTTTCGGGATATCTCGAAAGAGTGTACGGTATGCACTGCAAAACTCTTTCACTGGGAATATGCGCAGCTGCGCTGTGTGCGGGTGCGTTCGCATTCGGTTTCGGAAATGCGGAAGAGAAAAAGTACAGGATAATGAGATACGCACTGGAGATAGGTGCAGGTGTTTCACTGCTGATGTCTTACAGCATAAGGCGCGACCTTACGGCGGCACTGATAGTAACCATCGTAAGCGTACTGCTGTATGCTGTGATACATTCTTCACGCAGCAATTACCATGCTATACTCCCTCTGCTGGCCATATTCATGGGCGCTAAGCTTACCGCACGCGCTATATGGTATGACCCAATGTGTGAGGGAAATGCAGTCGTACTGTTCTCCATCTTTATGACTGCTGTGTTTGCGATAGTTTCAAGAACAGTATTCGCGGAAAGCATAACCAAGCATGAAAACGGAAGATCTCAGGTCGATATGTCACATTTCGGCATACTGCTTTGTGTACTCAGCTGTTTCACGGAGAGCATGATGTTCTCGCCGAGGGCAAGACTTTTCATCGCTCTGCTTGAACTGGCAGCATTCTCAGCTAACTGCATACGCCGTTCGACAGACAATAATATAAACAGGACAGCGATGACCTGCGCGGCTGGCTTTGTGGGCGCTGCACTTATCGTAAGACCTTTCATGAGGTTCGAGACTGCCAGCGTATTTACCGCAAAGGTGATGCTGCTGATAATCGTAGCTTTCGGTATGGCTGTAAAGAAGATCTGGAAAGATGATAAAAAACTGTCATCAGAGTTCAGTCAGGCGGTATACATGGCGGCATTCCTGCTGCTTATCATGGACGGTCTGATGAACCAGTCGCTGACGAATTCGCTGATAGTGCTCTGCACTTCGCTGGTACTGCTGATATTCTCTTTTGTTAAGAAGACAAGGCGCTGGTTCCTGGTATCGGCTGCTGCACTGCTGGGACTTACCCTTTACATCACAGGCGATTTTCTCTCGGCTGTGGCATGGTGGGCATACCTCCTGCTTGCGGGCGTACTGCTGATAACAGTTGCCGCGGTAACTGAGTATATGCGCCAGCGTGCGGCAAAGAATCCCAACGAAGAAAGATTCTTTGTTGACTGGAAATGGTAGTATACCGATAATAACGAATATATGGGCGCTTCTGCTGTGATACGGCGGAAGCGCCTTTTGTTTAGAAAAAAGCGCAAAATGCGGAAAATTCAATAAATACCATAATTTTACTGTGCAGTGCAGACAAAAATAGCATATCTATTTTGTGCAGAATGGCGTTGTAAATGATTGATTTGTGGTAATTTCTCAAAAATACTTGCATGATGTTTGAAATTATGGTATAATAATATGGTCGTATATATTTGAATTTTTATGTACAACGCATATTTTACGATATGGAGGTTAACTGATATGAAAGGCGATCTGCATTGTCATACAACCCTTTCGGACGGTTCACTGGGCATAGAGGAGGTTATCGCGCAGGCTAAGCGCATGGGACTGGATTTTCTTGCCATAACCGACCATGATACTTTGTCATCATCAAGCCGTGCGCAGATACTCGGCGACCGCTACGGCGTTAAAATAATACAGGCAGTGGAGCTTTCCGCATGGGACAAGAAGCGCAACGAAAAGGTGCATATCCTTTGTTACGCGCCTCAGAAGCCTAACAGGCTCGAAGGTCTGTGCCTGAAATCATGCCAGATAAGGACCGAGTGCGCCAAGGATATGATAAACAAGGTGATGGAGCGCTTTCCGATACCAAGGGACGCTGTGATGAAGTACACCAAGGGTTCAAAAAGCATATATAAATCGCACATCATGCGTGCACTGATAAGCTACGGCTATGCCACCGAATTTTACGGTTCGGTGAATGACAGGCTGTTCTCTTATCCAAGGGGCGAGTGCCTTGTTACGAGAGAGTATCCCGATGTTAATTTTGTGCTTGACCTGATACACTCTTCAAAGGGTGTGGCTGTTATGGCTCATCCGCATATGTTCGGCAATATCGAGCTTATGAAAGAGCTTGTGGAGGCTGGCAAGCTTGACGGCATAGAGTGCTTCCACGTTTCTGCCACCGATACACAGCAGAGGGCACTGAAGAAGTACGCCGAAGAGCACGACCTGATAGTTACGGGCGGTTCGGATTTCCACGGACTTTATAACAGCACCATGACCCATATCGGCAAGTTTACCACCGATGAGGAAAATCTTGAAAAGCTGTTCAGGCTGATACATCAGAATGCGAAAAAGGCTAAGAAAGTCGGCGAGGCTTCGGATATTCAGGCTAAGGAGGATACAACTCCTGCGGAGGAAACTTCGGAAGAGGAATAATATAGAAAAATCAAAAGGACAGCTTCGGCTGTCCTTTTTAGTGTAAGAAAAGGTGTGGGAGATGCCAAGGAATGGAGCTTTGTCAGTATCCGCTAGTTTGCTTGTTTGCTATGTGCGTGGCTTTTTCTGTTTTTTGTTCCGCGGTATCTTTACATTTTCGGGAATATATGTTATAATGGTCGGGAACGTAATTGTTTCAGCGGCTGTGTGCCGTTATCTATGAAATGTATCGAAAGGAAGTTATTCAAATGAACGTTATGGAAGAATCCTTACAGCTCCACGAACAGTGGAAAGGCAAGATAGAGGTAATATCAAGGACTAAGATCAATAATGCCCGTGACCTCACACTGGCTTATACCCCCGGTGTTGCTCAGCCTTGCCTGGAGATCGAAAAGGATCCCGACCTCAGCTATGTTTACACCCGCCGTGCTAATCTGGTGGCTGTTATCACTGACGGTTCTGCTGTACTGGGTCTCGGCAATATAGGTCCTGAGGCTGGTATGCCCGTTATGGAAGGCAAGTGCGCTCTGTTCAAGGAGTTTGCTGATGTGGACGCTTTCCCTCTCTGCGTAAGGAGCAATGACGTTGATGAGATAGTTAATACTGTTGCTATGATAGCAGGCAGCTTCGGCGGAATAAACCTTGAGGATATCGCTGCACCCCGCTGCTTCGAGATCGAGGCTAAGCTGAAAGAGCGCGTTGATATCCCTGTATTCCATGACGATCAGCACGGTACTGCTATAGTTGTGGGCGCTGCTATGCTCAATGCCTGCAAGCTGACAGGCAGAGATATCGGCAGCCTGAAAGTTGTTATGAGCGGTGCTGGCGCTGCTGGCTGTGCTATTGCAAAGTTCCTGATGAGCCTGGGCGTTAAGGATATAATCATGCTGAACTCCAAGGGCATCATCTGCGAGGGTGACGATATCAAGAACCCTGCACAGGCTGAAATGGCAAAGATAACCAACCGTGAGCATCTCCGCGGCGGTCTGGCTGACGCTATGAAGGGCGCAGACGTATTCGTAGGCGTATCCAAGCCCGATCTTGTAACTGCTGATATGGTAAAGAGCATGAATCCTGATCCTTTCATATTTGCTATGTCCAACCCTGTTCCCGAGATTATGCCCGATGTTGCAAAGGCAGCAGGCGCATACATCGTTGGTACAGGCAGATCCGACTTCCCGAACCAGATAAACAACGTTGTAGCTTTCCCCGGAATCTTCAAGGGTGCGCTGGCAGTACGTGCAAGCGATATCAATGAGGAGATGAAGCTGGCAGCAGCTTATGCTATAGCTTCCTGCGTTCCCGATGACAAGCTGTGCCCCGAGTTCGTACTCCCCGATGCATTTGACAGAGCAGTACCCGTGGCAGTTGCCGAAGCAGTTGGCAAGGCTGCAAGAGAGAGCGGAGTTGCAAGAATATAAGCTGTGATAACTTCGTGGAATGTTAATCAGTTTTTCGGAGCAGAGAACTGGACGAAGCTGACAGATGATGAAAAACTTGGATATTGGAAAAACAAAGACTATATGCAAAAAGCTTTTGATTTTATATTATCTAAGTTGGCTAAGCCTGATGATCTTGTAATATTGAATGAGGTTCCAAATACTAAACAAAAGAATTATGATGTTTTCAAAAAGCAGTTTACGGCTTTTTACAAAAAGAATAAACTGACTGTTATTGAACCTTTGAATTGTCCTGCTTCGTATGGCAAAACGGTTGCCATATGCCAAAATGGCAGTTATGAGCGGTGTTATGATGAGATCATCGATCTGGAGTTTGGTTCCTACAGAAACCGTATCTTAGCGGTTCGTGGCTCGGCGTGTCCGCAGGAGATAGTTTTTGGTGTACATATACCTATATATGAAAGTTCAAAACAGCCTAATTCGGTTGCTCTGTGGAATAGTCTGATACTGACACATCGCAAAATAAGCGAAAAAGGGAATCGGATAATTTATATCGGAGATATAAACACTTATCAGCTGGGTACGGTAAACAAAAACAAGCTTATAGAGTTTATGTCGGAAGGTCTTGTGGACTTCTGGCTTGAAAAGGGTCACAGTCACAACAGAGCTACTTTTAATGCTGATACCCGAATAGACTACGCGCTTGTCACAGATAAGGACTATTCTGCACTTGCGAAGAAATATGACATGGAAATTGATGATTCCACAAGAGAGGGCGATAAGCCGCTCTCCGACCATTCCGCGATAATACTGAAAGAAAAAACCAAAACCTAAAAGAGGGTGAATAAAATGATCAGAGATATTCAGGATCAGATAATCAAACTTAAAAAAGAGCACGATATCTGTATACTTGCACACAGCTATCAGGCGGCTGAGATAGTCGAGATAGCTGATATCACAGGCGACAGCTACAAACTTAGCGTGGAGGCTGCAAAGGTCCAGAACAAGAATATCCTTATGTGCGGAGTGCATTTCATGGCGGAGACCGCTAAGATGCTTTCGCCTGAGAAGAGGGTATTTCTTGCCAACGGCGGCGCTGGCTGTCCTATGGCTGAACAGATGGAGCCTGAGATGATACGCGGTCTTAAAAAGGACGAGCCCGACCGCAAGGTGGTATGCTATATCAACACTACCGCTGCGCTTAAAGCAGAGTGCGATGTCTGCGTTACTTCATCTTCCGCTGTGAAGATAGTTAAGAATATGGACGCTGACAAGATACTGTTCATACCCGACTGCAATCTGGGTACATTTGTGGCTAACGAATGTCCCGATAAGGATATAATGCTCCTCAAAGGCGGCTGTCCTGTGCATGCTGCGATCACTGTTGACGAGGTCGAGGAAGCGCGTGCGGCTCACCCGAATGCAAAGCTTCTGGTACACCCCGAGTGCAAGCCCGCAGTTACAAAGCTGGCTGACTATGCAGGCTCTACGGCTGATATCATGAGATACGCCGCTGAGAGCGATTCACGCGAATTCATAATCGGCACTGAGATCTCTATAAAGGAACATTTGCAGTATAAGTTCCCAGAAAAGAGGTTCTATGACCTGTCCAAGCGCCTTATCTGCCCGAATATGAAGCTGACCACCCTTATGGACGTTTACGGCAGCTGTAAGGCGATAGGCGGCGACAGCAGTTTCGATGTGACCGAGATCGAGATGAGCGATGAGCTTATCGCCAAGGCAAAAGGCTGTATAGATGAGATGATAAGGCTTTCCAAATAAAGGAAAGCAGAGGTAAATTTCAAGGAGGAGAGCTTTTGGTCAAGGCGCCCAAGCGACGCAGTCACCGCTAACAAAAATCCGAGCGTATGCAAAACCAATGCATACGCTCTTTCTGTTTGCGTAAAATTATTGCCGCGCCGAAGCTCTGTTTACGCAGCGTTGCTTTCTACCAGATCTTCGATTATTCTTATGATCAGTATCGCCAGATAGATGATGACTGCGGGTCTGGTGAAGATGGTCTTCATGACCGATCTCTTCTCGTTTTGTGTCTGTCCGTCAGCAGTGCTGAATGCACTGGCTCTGGTCAGAAGTACGTAGAATCCGATAACTGCGGCGAGTATCTGCATGATACTGCTGACGGTGGAGGTATAGGCGAATCCCGCAGCTTTGCCAAGGGTGGAGAAGCTTACAACGATATTATTCAGCGAGTGTATCACCAGCGAGGGCATTATCGAATTACAGCTTACTGCTATGCAGGCATACATAAGTCCTGTACCGAAAGCGGCTACTGCCTGGGGGATATTTCCGTGCATAAGTCCGAAGCACAGCGCTGAGAAGAATATGGCAGGAAATTCGCCGTATTTTGAAAGTGCGCCCAGTATCATTCCACGGTAGACTATCTCTTCAATAAGGGGTGCCATTATGCCAACATAAAGGAACTGCATCACTACAGCCGCCGTTGATGGCTTGTCTATGGAGAAATCAGCCTCGGGTATGGTAACGCCTGCCGTATCCATGAAACTCACGAATATTGCCACTATGGCTGACATAACTATATTCATCACGAAGCAGGCGGGGAAGTATCTCACGCCTGTTTTTGCACCCTTGACCGAGGGCTTTAGATAGCCGCGAAAGCTGAATCCCAGCACTATCCAGCCAAACAGCATGGTAAGTATAAGGGCTGAGGTCGTCAGCGATATATTCATCAGCATGGCGTAGGTGGTTGTGGATATCGTATCTTTGTAGTCGCTTTTCAGTATATCGATGGAATTGTTGTATGAGTGAAATTTACCGGAAAGTACGCGGCAGGTCAAGATATAGCCGGGTATGCTCATGACAGTAAGAAAGACCCTGTATAATATCAGCATGACACCGAGTTTAAGGCAGTCTGTTTTCAGTGGGCTGAACCGCTCACCGCTGTCAGGCTGTATATAGATAACTTCGTTGTTCAAATATATGTCAGCTCCTTTTGGATATATAGATTCAGTATAGCACATTTTTAACCAAAAGTAAAGCCCTCGCCCTCGCGCGGGTACGCGTTTCCCTCACCCGAAAGACAGCTTAAAAGATAACTTATGTTTGGTTCGGGGGCAGACTTACTTAGGGGAGATAACGAGAAACAATTATACCACAAAAGGTTCATTTATATAAATGTTTCTAAAGTGTAAATAAATAACTGATATTTTGTGTAACCTCTTGCAATTTCATGTATATGAGGTATAATATATTTAGCACTCGGATATACTGAGTGCTAAAATATTTACTGAAATAATTTTTAAGGAGCTGAAATATAATGGAAACCAAGCAGTTCAAAGCGGAGTCTAAAAGACTTCTGGATATGATGATAAACTCCATCTATACTCACAAGGAGATATTCCTGAGAGAGATAATCTCAAATGCCAGCGACGCTATCGACAAGCTGTATTTCAAGTCCCTGACCGATACAAGCGTTGGTCTCAACAAGGACGATTTTGCTATACAGATAAAGGCTGACAAGGAAGCCAAGACCCTTACTGTTGAGGATAACGGTATCGGTATGACTGAGGAAGAACTGGAAAACAATCTGGGTACTATCGCACAGTCTGGTTCTCTTGCTTTCAAGACAGATAATGACCTTGGCGAGGACGTTGATATCATCGGTCAGTTCGGTGTAGGTTTCTATTCTACTTTCATGGTAGCCAAGGAAGTTCGCGTGCTGACAAAGGCTTACGGCAGCGACAAGGCTTTTCTGTGGAAGTCAAACGGTGTTGACGGCTACACCATCGAGCCTGCTGAGAAGGAGACTGCGGGTACTGTCATCACTATGGTGCTTAAAGAGGATACCGAGGACGAGAAGTATTCGGAGTACTGCGAGACATGGCGCGTACAGCAGCTGGTAAAGAAGTATTCTGACTATATCCGTTTCCCAATAAAGATGGATGTAGAGCATTCCAACTATGCTGAGGAGGGCGAGGAGCCTACTGTTACCATCGAGACAGAGACACTCAACAGCATGACACCTGTATGGAAGAAGAACAAGAGCGAGCTGACCGATGAGGACTACAACAAGTTCTACTCCGAGAAGTTCATGGATTATCAGGAGCCTATCGCGCATATCCACTCCAAGAACGAGGGTATAGCTACCTATGACGCTCTGCTGTACATCCCTTCAAAGGCGCCTTTCGATTACTATTCAAAGGACTATGAAAAGGGTTTGCAGCTGTTCTCCAGCGGTGTGCTGATAATGGATAAGTGTGCAGACCTTCTGCCTGACTGGTTCAGCTTTGTAAAGGGTGTAGTTGACAGTGAAGACCTTTCGCTGAATATCTCACGTGAGATGCTGCAGCAGGACAGACAGGTAAAGATAATCGCAAAGAACGTTGAGAAGTCCATAAAGAACGAGCTGGCAAAGCTGCTGAAGAATGACCGTGAGAAGTACGAGAAGTTCTTTGAGGTATTCGGACTCCAGTTCAAGTTCGGCATTTACCAGAGCTATGGCGCTGCGATAGATACTCTGAAAGACCTGCTCCTGTTCAAGTCCACCTTTGAGGACGGCAAGAGCGTAACTCTGAAAGAGTACGTATCCAGAATGAAAGATGATCAGAAGTACATCTACTACGCTTGCGGCGAGACCAAGGAGCGTATCGACAAGCTGCCCCAGATCGAGAAGATCAAGGATATGGGTTACGAAGTGCTTTACATGACTCAGGACGTTGATGATTTCTGCCTTAAGGTAATGCTGAACTACGACGGCAAGACCTTCAAGTCCATCAGCGATGCTGATGTTGATCTTGACACCGAGGAAGAGAAGGAAGAGGTCAAGAAGCTGGACGAGGAGAACAAGGATATGTTCGCCTTTATGCAGGAGACTATCGCTGACAAGGTAAACAAGGTACGTCTTTCCAAGAAGCTGAAATCTCATCCTGTATGCCTTTCCAGCGACGGCGGCATGATATCCATCGAGATGGAGAAGGTGCTGAACTCCATGCCCCAGAATGATGCTAACCGTGTAAAGGCAGACAAGGCACTGGAGATCAACCCCAATCACGAGATATTCGGCAGACTGCAGAAGCTGTATGCTGAGGACAAGGACACCCTGAAAGACTACACCAAGCTGCTGTACGATCAGGCACTGCTGATAGAGGGTCTGTCCATTGATGATCCTGTTGAGTTCGCAAATCTGGTTTGCAAACTGATGATCAAGTAATTCATAATTCATAATTGTTGGCAGGGGCGGGAGTTTCTTGCTTTGTTATGAGGATTGCGAATATATGAGTTTGATGTTCTGAATAATAATGCGCTTATCGCGGATTTGCGGTAAGCGCACTTTTTATGCTCTTAAATTGTCAAGGCATGAAAACTGTGTATGATGCAGACGGACAACAGCAAAACTAACTTTTGCCCTCTGCCAATAATTATGAATTGTGAATTATGAATTCTCCGAAGGGAATCTCAGTCCCCATGTCTTGCGGCATTCGTCCATTATGCGCATGATGGTGAGGGTCTCTTCGGGGGGGACAGCTCGGCTGGTTTTCAGTCCCTCTGCAAGACATTTTTCGGCTTCTCTTATCTCGTATTCGTAGCCGTTTATCTCGGGCGGGAAGAGCCTGTCTTCGACTTGTTTGCCCTCGGCATCATAGAGAGTACATTCGGGGGAGCAGAAGAACCAGTCGCCCATGGTGATACTGCCTTTATCGCCTGCTATGACTGCGTTGTTTCGGTTCTGTATCTCAAATCCGGAAGTGGTCGAAGCGAAAGCGCCGTTGGGATAAAGCAGGGTCACGCTGTTTGAAAGGTCGATGCCGCAGCTGCCGATGTGGGCGTGGGTCTCGATGGAGCTTGGCTCGCCCATAAGCGCCACAGCAAAGGTGATGGGATACACGCCGAGGTCAAGGAGAGCACCGCCTCCGCATTCGGGCTTGAAGAGCCTGTCGTTCTTATCAAAGGGGATAAAGTTGTTGAAATCTGCCTTGATATAGCGGATATCGCCTATACGCCCCTCTTTTATCCACTGTTTGACTTTAAGATAGGCGGGACGCATCTTCATCCACATGGCTTCCATAAGAAAAAGCCCTTTTTCATTGGCTTTTGCGAACATTTCCTCTGCCTGTTTTGCGTTCAGGGCTATGCTTTTTTCGCACAGCACGTTCCTGCCGTTTTCAAGGCACAGCAGAGTGTCCTCGTAGTGCTTGTGCATGGGTGTGGCTATGTAGACGATGTCGATGCTTTCGTCACGGGCAAGCTCCTCATAGCTTCCGTAAGCCTTTTCAAAGCCGAATTCTTCTGCAAAGCTCTGGGCGTTTTCAAGAGTCCTTGAAGCCACTGCCGCCGTCACCGAGTTGTCAAGTCCTTGAAGTGCAGTCGCGAATGTACGGGCTATCTTGCCTGTTCCGATTATGCCCCAGCGTGTCATAAAAACACTCCTTTCAATAATATAATTGTTTAGTCCATTATAGCATACCGTGTGGGTGGTTGTAAAGGATATGACCTGTATTTTTCCCCTTTACACAACAGCCGATGAATATATTTGTTTATTATTTCCCACGGGGTCGAGAATAGGATTTGTTAAATATTTTGCGGGGGGATATCATGCGGGGGACGGGGCTTTATGGCTCTCCCTCAAATATCCGTAAATCTCTTGATTATCCCCCTTAGATATGCTATAATAATATCAATATCATATCAAGGCGGTGATTCTACATGACATCTTTAGATATCAATAAGTTCTTTCCAGAGCAACTTAAAATACAAGAGATTTCTGAAACTAATGAAAAGATCAGCATAGAATTGGAATCTCAGACAAAGCAGGGAATCTGTCCATGCTGCGGCGTTGTCAGCCAAAGTTGTCATGGTACTTATGTAAGAAAAGTACAGGATCTTCCGATGATGGGAAAAGCCGTCATTTTGCAGATAAAGGCTTATGAATACAACTGTGAAGACCCTGATTGTGAAGTTGTTTCTTTTG
>NZ_FOAT01000023.1 GCF_900109655.1 Hominimerdicola alba | reverse complement strand
GGGTAAGGTTGATATTGAAGTTCCTCGTGACAGAAACGGCGAATTCGAGCCTAAGATACTGCCCAAGAATCAGACAAGCATATCTCAGGATATGGAGAACAAGATCATCTCAATGTACGCCAAAGGTATGTCAACGTCTGATATTGAGGATCATATTCGTGACATTTACGGTCTTGAGATATCCGATACTACTGTCAGCCGCATAACCGATAAAGTGCTTCCCGCAGCCAAGGAATGGCAGCAAAGACCACTTGAAAGCATCTATGCAGTCGTATTTCTTGATGCTATCCACTACCACGTTCGCAGTGAGGGACAGATCATCAAAAAGGCTGTCTACATAGCGATAGGCGTTAATATGGACGGCAGGAAGGATGTCCTGGGTATGTGGGTCGGTGAAAATGAAAGTGCAAAGTTCTGGGCTGGCGTTCTGAACAGTCTGCGAAACAGAGGTGTTGAGGATATCCTTATCGCCTGCACTGATAACCTGACAGGTTTTTCTCAGGCGATAGAGGCTGTATTTCCGAAAACTGATATCCAGAACTGTATCATTCATCAGCTCAGGAATTCAAGCAAATATGTCTCCTACAAGGATATCAAGGCGCTTATGACCGACCTGAAAAAGGTCTATACTGCCGCCACTGAAGAAGCTGCTCTGGACGAATTTGCCGCTGTCTGGGACAGCAAATATCCCAAGATTTCAAAGTCATGGTACGAAAACTGGCCTAATCTCAGCACATATTTCAAGTTCCCGCAGGAGCTTCGGAAGCTGATCTATACCACCAATGCAATCGAAGGATTCAACCGTCAGCTTAGGAAAGTGACCAAAACAAAATCCGTATTTCCTACAGATGACAGCCTTTTCAAGATGCTGTATCTGGCTATGAAGGACATCACGAAAAAGTGGACGGGGCGTCGTCAGGACTGGAGCAGTATCTATGCTCAGCTTGTGATCTATTACGGTGACAGGATACCCGAATAATACTTTTATCTTGACAATCATATAATCATGTGCTAATATGCTGATAAGACCGACTGCTTTCACAATCGGTCTCATCATATACTCTTTTATTGCACTATTTTTCGTTTACACAGAATTTGGGATTGACTCGGGGACAGCATACTGAAAAGTACAGCTGTCCCCCGCACTATATTCAATTGTTTTCAACGTCAGACCTGTTCAAAGATGATGCTCTCAAACTTTCCGCCAGTGACCTTTACAAGGTCTTTCGGGTCAAGGAATATCTGCGAGCCCAGCCTGCCGCCGCTTATGATTATCTCGCTGAAATTTTCAGCCGAGCTGTCAACAACGGTGGGATACTGCTTTTTCATGCCAAGGGGCGTGCAGCCGCCTCGGATATAGCCTGTCACCTTGTTGATATCCTTCACGTGTATCAGCTCCACGGATTTTTCGCCCACGGACTTTGCAGCCTTTTTCATATCCAGCTCCTCGTCTATCGGTATCGCGAAAACATAATACCCGCCGCTTTTTCCCTGAGCCACCAGCGTTTTGAAAGTGCTGTCATGGGGCTGACCCAGCATATCCGCGATGTGTACCCCGTCAATGAACTCCTCGCATTCATAGGTGTTCACCTTGTATGCCACCTTGTTCCTGTCCAGTATCCTCATCGCATTGGTCTTAACGTCCTTGTCCTTTGCCATTTTTAACTAGATGCCTCCACTGTGTGGGCGATTATGTCAGCGCACATATCATAACCCAGCGCGCCGCTGTCCAGACAAAGATCATAGCTGAACTTTGTGCCCCACTTTTTATTGGTATTTGAGTTGTAGTAATCTCCGCGCTTCTTGTCGTACTTTTTCAGGCGTGTCTCCACCTCGTCCGCAGGGATATTGTGAGGTTCGCTCATAGCTGTCTGCATACGCTTGTCAAGAGAGGAATATATGAAAACATCCAGGGTCTTGACCTTGTTTTTCAGTATGAAATCCGCGCATCTGCCAACGATAACGCAGGGACCTTTCTCAACCAGTTCATAAACGACCTCTGTTTCAGCCGCAAAGATCTTTTCACATATATCCACTGAATTGCCGAATATATTTATCGGCTTTTTCATGGGATTGAGAACGCTCTCCTCAAACTTCTTGATTTCTGCCATTGATATACCGCTTTTTTCAGCTGCCATTTCGACTATCTCTCTGTCGTAGCATGGGATACCCAGCTTTTCCGCAACTTTCTTTCCTATGGAACTTCCGCCCGAACAGTACAGTCTGCCTATTGTCACGACCTTGATCTTACTCATACTTTTTCTCTCCTTTCGATACATCTTTTATTTCAACCCCGGAGGGCTGTTTTAAATTTATAATAATTATTATAAATTTATTATAAAACTTTGTCTGCGATTTGTCAATTACATATTTATTACAGAATTTTCGGTACATTTTAGCGTACAGCGGGGGAGTACAAAAAATCGAACGAATTCAGAAGACTATAAATCGAAAACTCGATTTTTCGACGTTTTTCGTCAAGGCGTTATTGGATTTATAAGTATATGTATTTTTGCAAAAATATGCTTTGATTTAACGATCTTAACATTTTTGTCATGGCGCAGGAAAGAATGTCGGGTGGTTACGGAGGGTTCTTATGTCCTGCATCTTTACAATTGTTAAAAAATGCGTTATAATTATTTGGTAAAGCTTTTAAATAAAGGAGGGGCTCTTATGGGCCAGATCGACATTGCTTCAATGGTCTCACTATTCACAGATTTTCTGGTGGCGGTACTCTCATTTACAGCGGGCACACTGATAATCCACTGCTTCTACGATGATTCAATGGTTATAAACCGCAAAAAGTTACTTATATATTCAGCGGGCAGCCTGCTGATGGAGGTGCTGTCGTGCTTATTCAGATGGTCGTTCTTCGCGGTTGTGATATTACTGTTCGCCGCCGTGCTTGGCGCCTGTGGCAGCAAAGGCAGAAAGATCAGGCTTGGTTTGAAAACAGTCATTGCTTTGGCGCTGTGCGTTATGAACACCTTCATACTCGCACAGATATGTACCTACTGCGCAGGTCTTGAGGGCTTGCTGAATATCAGCAGTGATGAAAAGCTTGTCAGCAGATTCAATTTTACAAATATTCTCGCCGTATTCTTGATGCTGATAATCGTACTCTACCTTACAAGACAGTACATCAGACGCGGACGTACCATGCCTTTCAGGCTGGCGGATAAGATATACGTCACTCTCTACTGTATCTACATGATAGCAGTTGAGACAGCCTATGTTACCTTTGAAAAGGATAAGACCACACTCACGGCAGAATACCGCTCGGTAAGGGTTATGCTATCTCTTGTATGCATAGCCATAGCCATTCTTCTGCCCCTGCTGATACTCCGCAACCGCCAGACCGATTACTTCAACAAACTTAGTGAACAGCATCGCTCCTTTCTCGAAGCCGAACTCGTCGCCTCAAAGCAGTTCAAGGAAGCCCAGGAGGAGACCAGCGCTTTCCGCCACGATGTCCGCAATAACCTCAGCGTGGTCGCTATGCTGATGAATGAGGGCAAATTTGATGAAGCCAAGCAGTTCATTGAAGATATGCACACCGACGTGTCTGCACTGTCCCCGAATATAGTAACAGGTGATGAGATGCTGGATTCTCTCATAGCTTCAAAAATGGCAAAGATGTCAGAGGAGGGCATAGACTTTACCATCGAGGGTGTAGCAGACGGCGGTATGGGCTGGAAAGCTATAGATATCTGCACCGTGTTCGCCAATGCCCTGGATAACGCTATAGAAGCTTGTATGCGTACCGAAACGGACACAGAACGCTTTATTCGCCTTGAGATACGCAAGACAGCACATCAGCGTCTTATAACCCTGACAAATAGTTCGCCAGACGGCGTAGACTGTGAGAAGCTGATGCAGAATGGAGTTCACCTTACTTCAAAGGCGGATAAACAGCTCCACGGCTATGGAGTGAGGAATATACGTAAGACTGTTGAAAAATACGGCGGCATGACGCGCCTTTCCTGCGAAAACGGTTTGTTCAGGCTGGAAATGATACTTAGCATCAATGTGTGATATTCGTCCCGGGATTTCAAAGAAAGGTCAATGATATGGAAAAAAAGATATCCAAAAAAGAAGCTGTGATATTTACCGTTGCCGTTGTCGTGATCATGCTGCTTGTGGGAACGGTATTGATAGCGGTGGGTGCTGAACAACTTTCTTGGATCGGAATAGTTGTCGCAGGAATAGCAGGTGTGTTGTTTTTCTGCAAAGAAACAGGCGAAAAATTAGATCTCCGTGAAAAGATACGGAGTTTTGATATTACTGTCCCACTGATGATATTTCTGATGAGCTGGTCGCTGTGCACAGTGGCATCATATATTTATGGATTGATAGCCTCTCGATTCAGCTCTGTTGGTGCAAATGAAAACAGTTCAGACCTTTTGTCCGTTCTCGTGATATCCCCCATATTCGAGGAACTCATGTTCCGACAGTGTTCACAGGGAATAAGCAAGCGCACAGGCAGCAAATGGTTCTCGCTTATATTCCCGACATTCGCATTCGCACTGTGCCACTGCTTTTACAATATGCAGGGGATGCTCAATGTCTTCTCAGGTACGATCGCATTAGCCATATGCTTCCATTATACCGAAAACGTTCTTTACACTATCATCGCGCATTTCCTGCATAACCTTTTTGTTACACTTGATTTTACGAAATTCAACTTTTTCGGATTTTTCAGCGTTCGTGATGTTAACGGCTACGCGCTGATCAGTTTGCCGTACCTCGTTTTCAATATCTTTATCTTGATATTGTCGCTGTTGTGGCTGTTCAAGCGTTTTATTCCTGAATATCGCGACATTCCTGCCGGAATGCAATTCGCGACCAAATGAATGCATTTCACGACAAAAATGAGCAGAACTGAAAAAATGTGCTATAATTAAGTTAAATGGAAAAAGCGGCGAAAAATACAAAAAACTATTCCGCAGGAGAAAGAAAAGGATACAGCTTCACCTACACCAATGTAAGGATCGTCAGGGTATTTTTACCGGACGGTCTTTTCTTATTTTTTGATTTGATAATAATGTGAAATGAAGTTTGCTCGTTGCTTTATTCATTAAAAACTCGATTAAATGGTTAAAAATGGGAAAAAACACCTTGTCTTGAGGCAGTTCTGAAAGATAGATCATACTCCCGCAATAACGGCACTATAAAGTGTTTTTTCTATCTTAAAAAATTAAACAGTTTAAACAAAATTGTGCATTATGACAATACGTGACTATTGTTGTTTACGACTACTGCGAAAATCTTTAATAAACTGTTAGATTGAACTATCAAACGTTTAAAATTAACTTAAATTATAAAGCATATTACACAAAAAAGTATTGCCCTTGTAGGGATGCTGTATTGTCATATTTACTTGCAGTAGTGGGTTAAATTTGTGCAATCATACGAAGTTTTTCTTTAATTTCTCAATTAAGTGCACAGACTATTGACATTTTGTTGGTCAAGGTATACAATAAATACACACGAAAGGTCTGTTCCTGTTTTCGGAAGTAACAGACAGACGAGATGAAAGGTGGTTTGAATATATGACGTTTGAAGCCATTTACAACATTGCGCTGGAGGTCGCGAATGCTCGCGCTCAAAGCGGAGAGTATATCACTCCCGATGAAACTATATGTGTCATCTGCTCACGTACAGGCAGGGTATATAACGGAGTAAGTCGTATGGAAATGATGAACGGAGCTCCGATGAGTGTCCATGCAGAGATCGAGGCAATGCGTAATATGCAGACTTACGGCAATGAAGTCGCGGTAGATTCGATGGTGCTGATAGATACCATCAACCGCAGCCCGATGCTTCCCTGTACAGGATGTGTGAACTACATACTGTCCATGAGCCCTGAAAATTCTATGGCTCGTGTGATAATGCCTGACAGAGTGATAACACTGCCGGAGATGCTCGGCATGGGAGGTGCATATCAGTCAAACAGCGCATTCAGCGGAATGCCAAACGGTATGCCCGCTGCAGCACCTGTACAGTCAGGATATATGTCAGGACAGTTTGTACAGTCGGTGCAGTTCGGCTCGGCAGCACCGGTACCGTCCTCACCGCTGAGATCTATGACCTCATCACAGTATGAAGGCGGCAACGGCGGCACAGCCAAGAATGACCTGCTGAAAAACCGTGTCAGCAGTCTCATGAGCGGAACGGAGAACGATGACGAAGAGGATGCTGAATTCCTTGAAGAACTCGGCGTCGGCAAAAAGAAGAAAGGTCTGTTCGGACTGTTTGGTTAGTAGACATCCGGATAATATAAAGACTGAATTATTAATCGGGTCTTCGTGTACCCGAGAAGAGAAAGGGTAGTTAGAATATGGCAAAATCAAAGAAGAAAGAGAAGAAAAAGTTCAAAATATCACTTAACCTGGTACTTCTTATCCAGCTCGCTATCATGCTTGCGTTGACAATTTTCATTACTAATACCGTAAGCAAACGAACTAAAGAGAATGCTGAGTCGCATATGGCTATGACGACTGAAGAACGTTCTCAGGTGGTATTGAACTACATTGAACTGTTGGAACGTCAGCTGTCGGACTATTCCAGGGCGAGACAGGTCACAGACCTCATGAACAAAGTTTATGATGAAGCTAACGGCCAAAGCAGCGATGAACTTACCAGTGACGTTAAGGATATGAGCGTTGAAGAACTTACGAAAATCGCGCAGAAATTCACTCAGGAATTCGGCGGATCGATCCCTTCGTGTGAAGGTTTATGGATGGGTACATGGGATACCATTGTACTTACACACAGCCATTCACAGGAATCGATAGGTATGCAGACCAGAAAAGATTCTGCAAAACTTGAGGAACTTCAGAATCAACTGTTAGCTAAAGGAACCGGTGTTTACAACGCAGGTATCATCCCGTCGCCGGCAACAGGTCAGCAGATCGTTTCGATGTACAAGGCTATCTATAATGAGAACGGAAAGGCTATCGGTCTGGTAGGTCTGGGTATCAGAACAGATGGTCTGATAGCGACTCTGAATGATATCTCCGGCGCAAACAAGGACATGAATAACGAAAAGAACAAGCAAAAGTATGGCAATTCCGAACTTAAGGATGCAAATTACCTTATGCTTCACTCAATCGATTCAACTTATCTTTTCGTTCCTGATTCGGAGAAGATAAATAAAGAAGTTGAAGTTCCCGAGCTGAAGAGTCTTTGTGAAGAATATGGTAACAACAACAAAGAAGATGAGGGTCTGGTGACATATAAGGTAAATGGCAACGAATATGTTTCATCTTATGTATACATACCGAAGTATAACTGGCTGTTCCTCGTTTCCGCAGAGCAGAAGGATGTTTACGCTCTGACAAACGGTATGAGAATGTTCCTTATTGTTTTCAGTGCGATCCTCGTTGCTCTGACAGTAGTATTCTTCTTCATCAATAAGAGACAGGAAAAGATCAACCAGAAGCTGGTATCCACCATCGCAAAGAACTCTCAGACAAGACAGTCGCTGAACACCGCGATGTTCAAGGACGTGCTGACGAACGCAAACAACCGTGTATCCTTCGCTATGGATATGGAAAATTCCGACGTAAGTGCACAGAAGCCTTGCTACTTCATGATGTTCAATATCCTCGGATTCAGTGAGATCAACACCAGATTCGGTAACGACGCAGGCGACCGTCTGCTTGTAAGAACTGTTGAGACTCTTACCGAAGTATTCCCCGGCAGGAACGTATACCGTACAGGTTCCGACGAATTCGTTGTTATGATCCCATCCGAGGGTGGTCAGCCCGCTCCCGATCAGGTAATGAATGATGTCAATACAGCATTCAGACAGCTGATGGTTCCCGAGAAGATCGAGAATCAGGGTGCTATCTATCCTAAGTACAAGATCGCTGTCATCAGAAGAAGCGGTCCCGCAGATACTTCCGTAGTTTCTGCACTTAAGGAAATGACTAACGTTAGAGGCGAAGCTACATACGGTATGATCGATTATCGCGAGATGTAATTAAGTCATAATGTTGAGTTTAAGGACCTCTTTCGCATAAGCGGAAGAGGTCCTTTTTGTAACGAAAGGAGAGTTACTGATGATAGATAAGCTGACCGTCAACGAACACAGCAGTATACGTATCGGCGCTGATAAAGTGATCTATTTCGATCCGTTCCACATTAACAAGGCAGATCACGATGCGGATATCATTTTCATCACCCACGATCACTATGACCACTTTTCTCCCGATGATATTGAAAAGTGCGCCAACAGCGATACGCGCTTCGTTGCACCCTATACCATGGCAAAGGCATTTTCTAAAGCTAAGATAAGCGAGGAGAGCGTAACTTTCATGCACGCGGGCTACAGTGCCGAGGTACTGGGTATCCCCATAGATGCAGTTGCGGCATATAATATGATAAAGCCATTCCACCCGAAGAAAAGCGGCTGGCTGGGTTATGTGGTCACCGTAGAGGGCAATCGTATCTATGTATGCGGTGATACTGATGCGACCCCAGAGGCTAAAGAAGTTAACTGCGATATCATCTGCGTTCCCATCGGAGGAACATTTACCATCGGTGCAAAACAGGCAGCTGAACTTGTAAATCAGATAAAACCGGAAATAGCTGTCCCGATACACTACGGAAGCATAGTAGGCAAACCCTCAGACGCCGATAACTTTGCCGCCTATGTCGATCCGCCGATCAAAGTTGTAAAAAAACTCTGACGGTACAGCAGGGTAAGGGCCATATTAATAAAGAAAGCGCAGTACGAATAATACTGCGCTTTTATTAGTATACCGTGTCACGTTTGTGCCGTTATCGTGCGGCTTTGTGTGTGAGGTGCTGTTTGAACTTCATTTTGTCAAGTGCAATACCTACTGTTATGTAGATAGCCGCACCGATGGCTGTCTGTACGCAGTATGCAGGTACCTGTGCGAATGCCGTTGCGAAAGCGGTCTTGGATATCCCGCCCAACATGAAAATTGCCTGATACAGGCTGTAACCCACAGCGCAGAGAACAAGTGCGGGCAGCAGCGCCAGAAGATTTCTCCTGTTGATGATAGTCTCCTTTTTAGAAGTAAAGCAAAGCGCTGCCAGTGCCTTTATCACCAGTGTAGCAGGCAGCCATACCACGAATCCGCTGAGACCGTCAGCCAGACCCGCTCCTATCGCCGCAGCAGCAGCCGCGTAAGGCGCAGGAAGAAGACAAGCCGCCAGAAATACAGCGCTGTCCCCTGCGTGAGTATATCCCGCCCCCGTAGGGACTTTTACAAAGGCAGTCAGCAGATATATCATCGCCGCGAAGACACCCGCCAGCGTCAGATATAACACTTTCTCCCTGTCAGTTCTTTTGCTTTGTGCAGCATTTGTTGCTGTCATATTCATCACTCCTTTGCTGAAAATATCATACCATATCGATGGGATAAATGCAAATTCCCGAAAACAAGAAATATCCGCACCCCTTTGCTGCACAATACACTAAAGGGACGCGGATATTATTGTGTGTTAAGTTATCGATGCACAAAGCTTTTGCACGAAGTTTTCAGGCTGAAAGGACCTCACTGACAAACTGCACAGCTAAACCGTTCAGTACAGCGCCGCGAATGTGCATTAGGTAGAATCATTCCGAGAGCTTTGTAACAAAATTTTCCACCAGAGCCCCGAATTTTTCAGCCGCCTTGTCTGCGGCTTCCTTGACTTCCTGGTGAGAGAGGGGCACTTCCGAAATGCCTGCCGCCATGTTGGTAATAAGAGATATTCCGCATACACGCACACCCATATGCCGAGCCGCGATAGCTTCCACTGCCGTTGACATTCCAACAGCGTCAGCACCCAGCGCCGAGAGCATTTTTATCTCCGCGGGAGTTTCATATGATGGTCCCGTCAGCTGACAGTAAACGCCCTCTTTCAGCTCAGTCCCAAGGTTTTCGGCGCAGGCTTTTATCTTACTGCTTAGTTCACGGTCGTATACCTCGCTCATATCAGGGAACCTTGTTCCCAGTTCGGAGAGATTTTTACCTATCAGCGGATTTGGTACAAAGCAGGAGATGTGATCTCTTATAAGCATAAGGTCGCCCGCCTTGAAGCCCTTGTTCACGCCACCCGCCGCATTTGTCAGCAGAAGAGTTTTTATCCCCAGAAGCCCCATTATCCTTGCGGGCATGATGACGTCTTCCATGGGATAACCCTCGTAGTAATGCACACGACCCTGCATTATCACCACGGGGGTATTGCCTATCTTTCCGAAGACGAAGCGACCCTTGTGCCCCTCAACGGTGGAACGTGGAAAACCCGGGATATCCTCATAGGGTATCTCGGAAACTATCTCCGCTCTCTCCGCGAAATCTCCAAGTCCCGAACCAAGAACGATGCCGACCTCGGGCACTATGCCCGCACGTCCGCAGACGTATTCCTTCGCCTTTTCCAGTCTTTCAGAGATATCACACATAAGTCAGTCCTCCTTGTCTTTTTGATCACTATCGTCTTTCATAGCCATTATTTCGGCAAGTATATCCGCCGAACTTGCCTGCTTCATATGGGCTTTATGCCGCCTGAAAAGCCTTATAACTGCGAATAACAGCCCTGCTGCCACTGCTATGATCAGTATCATCACTGCGTCCGCCAGAACGCCTGCACTTATCTTGCCTGCTTTTACGCCCTTGAACAGTACTGCGGTAACAGCCATCATCAGTGTGAATAAAAGCAGTACCGCAAGCATTAAACTGAGTTGTCTGAATCCTTTCATCCCATTGTCCTCATATTACTTAACAATATTTTCCAGACCATTCATGTCTACATAATAGTTTGAATAGTCTACACGGTTAGCTATCACCGATATCTTCGCATCAAAAAGGTAAGGCGTAGGGTCAGATGCAAAGGGCGGAGTGCTGAACACGAACTTTCTCCCTGTTTCGGGTGAAGTATAAAAGCAGTCGATAACATACCCTTTCTTGTAGCCGTCATAACGAACTTCCAGTCGCTCGGGAGTTATTCGTATGTTGTCGTTAGCCAGTCGAAGCCTGTCTCGCTCCTCAAATCTCGGCAGAATGAAAAGCTTGATGACTGTAACGGATATGCCCAGAAATAATCCGCCTATCAGCGCCACTACAAGCCCCAGACCTGTAAACAGAAGCATACACACCACTAAAATAGCAATTATAGTCGCAAATATCACTATCATTAAAAAATCTTCCTTTCCATTGCTAACTGAGTTTTGACGCCTGCCGCTGTAAACGATAATTTACCATACGTATTGCGGGATTCGCTGGGGAAAACCTTTCTGAAGAAAGGTTGTTCCTAAGCATCACGAAGTTATGCTGGCCCCTTTTTCAAAAGGGTCTTCCTCAATAAGTCCTGCAGTATGTAGGATAAATCATCGTTTACAGCGGTGGGCAACAAACAGCTGAGCCTCCCGCAAGGCTTGACCTTACGACGGGAGGCTCATTTGCTTATCATATGATCTCTTTCTCGCAATTGCGGGTGTTGCCCCGCTCTCTCCAATTTTCATCAGGCACAGAGGATACTGCGCCATGAAAGCTTACTTGTAGCTTTCGGATATCTCCTCCAGATATTCCTTAGCCTGCTCGATAACGTTATCGGGCGCAAGGATCTTAGCCTTCTTGCCGAACTGGAAGAACCAGCCCCAGAAAGTAGGCGCGATCTGAACATCTGCTGTAAGGCAGAAAGTGGTGTCGGAATTTCTGTGGGGGTGACAGTTCATGCCGAATTTGTCGATAACGACATTAGCCAGAGAATTATCGAACTGCATGGTAACGCTTTCCAGCTTGCCGCCGAACATACCGTAAAGCGACTGCATATTGCCTACTTCAGCTCTCTCATCGTCAGTGAGTTTTCTGGCATTTTCTTCGGTCACATCGACGTTTATCATTCTGTCAACTCTGTAACGGCAGATCTTCTCGTGCTTGTTGCACCAGCAAACGAGGTAGTAGTTCTCGTTCTCCCACACCAGCGAATAAGGGGATACATTGTAGAAATCTCCGCCGTGCTTGAGTATCTGCTTTTTGTCGGGGTTGAATTCGGTGTACCTGAAACGTATTTCCTTCTCCTCGAAAATACCCTCCTGTATCTTGTTTACGGAGTAGTATATCTGCTCGTTGAAGTTTTTCGCGCGGTTATCAACGTGTATCTGTCTGCGCAGCTGCTTGCCCTTGTATTCGCTTGTAAGCGACTGCAGCTTCTTGATAAGCTCCTGCGACTTCTTCTTTGTAAGAAATCTGCTGGAAGCGATCGCGTCAGCCAGCACGAAAAGCTCTTCCTGCTGGAAGGTTCTTTCGCCCAGGTAGTAAGCGTTGGAATGTCCGTCCTTGACGGTCACGATGTCCATTCCGCTGTCACAGAGCGTCTTGATATCATCATAGATGGTCTTGCGCTCTGCCTTGATGCCGATATCACCGAGTATCTCGATGAGCTTGGCGCCCGTAAATGAATGATTCTCGTCTGTCTTAGCCTCGAACAGCTTTTTCATCGTAAGAAGCTTCTGCTTCTGTCTTGACTGTACTGCCACTTTATTTATCCTCCCCGCCACGCTTCATATCCTTTACCTTGACCATGGAACCGTCGGGCTCCTTTATCACAGTATGCTCCAGCGTATCAGTGAAATTCGCTGTTACACTGCGCCTGTATTCCATCCTCAGTGCCTCGCGTTCGGATTTCTCCTCAGCGGTCAGCTCCCTTTGTCTGGAAATGGCTGTCAGCTCAGATATTCTGTCAAGCTTTTTTTTCTCCATAAATCTTTACACTGCTCCTTTGCCGCTATACTTTGTTTAAATTGTAACTTTTGTAATCTATTTGTAACCAAACAGAGCATAAACGACCCATAATGATAGGTGCATTCGGGCTTACACAATACCCGATCTCCGCATGGGCTTACACAACACCCTCACGAAGTTTTCACAGTCCACGATATTTGTTCAGACATTTGTTATGAATTTTATATATCTTATATGTCCGATAAAATTCCCCGAACCGTTATTGCAAGACCTATTATAGCACACCTTTCAACAAAAATCAAGCACAAATTGCACAAACAGTCCGATATTTTTCACTCAATTTGACTAAATTTTTTTAAAATTGCGTTCACTATTGACTTTGACCACAATATATGGTATACTAAAAATAGGAACAAATATTCGAACTTGAAAATTTACAATTTGGTTACAAATTGATTTCAAAGGAAATACAGGAGGTTTCAGCTATCTTGACCAAAAAAAGACTCTCATATGATATCGGTACAGAATACCTGCCAACGGGTGACGGCTTTGAGGAAGAAATGTTTAAAGAAGATAAAAAAGACGATAACCAAGCCCGCCGCGAGTATACAAAAGCACTCTATAAAATGCTTGAAAACAATTTGACGAAAAAGCAAAAATGTTATATAATATTATACTATAAAGATAGACTGACTGTCAATGAAATAGCCGAAAAATTCGGTGTTGACAAGTCTACCGTGTCGCGGACGATAAACCGCGGAAGAAAAAGAATAGTCGGCAACGCAGGACGTGCTGCCATGAGCAGACTTTTTTCAAAAAACTGAGGTGTCTGTTAAAACACCCGCGTTAGCACACCTCTGCCTGACTATCCGTTTTTTGACCCACCCGCCTTTTCAGCCTATCCGAATTTGCGGTCAGCCTTGTTTGGCGGTACTGTTTTTTGGTCGGGCAGGCTGTACGCTTTTTTGAACGGCGTTTTTTATATATAAGGTATGCCAGTCCGCGTGTTGCCCCTGACAAGCAGTTTTGCAGAGATATCCATTTATTTACATCACGGGATATCTGTGTTTCAGGAATAATCTTCCAATCTTGCTATGACCGTTTTACGACCGTTCCGCCAAAATCGAAAATCACACTTTTTTATGAAAGGACAAAGCCATGTCTGCACCCATATACGAATTTGCCAAAAACTACGCTGAAAGCGGCGTTTCACGCTTTCATATGCCGGGTCATAAGGGCAAGCCGCTCCACGGGCTTGAACCCCTCGACCTCACCGAGATACGCGGCGCCGATTACCTCTTCGGTGCCGAGGGCATAATCGCCGAGAGCGAAAACCGCACCGCCAAGCTTTACGGCACGGCGAAGACCCTTTATTCCACCGAGGGTTCAAGCCTTTGCATAAAGTCCATGCTCGCCATCGCCGACCACTGCCGCGCCGACAGACAGCACCGTATGCTGGTGATAGCCCCCCGCAACGTCCACAAGGCGTTCATCAATGCCTGCATACTGCTGGATATCGACGTAAAATGGGTCTATCCCGCGGTCAAGAGCCGTTCGCTCTGCTCATCGGCTGTAACCGCCGATGATATCTCAGCCGCCATAGATTCATGCCCGCGCAACCCCGATGCGGTCTATATCACCTCGCCTGATTACTTAGGCTTTATCGCGGATATCCCCGCCATATCCTCCCTTTGCCGAACTCACGGTGTACCTTTGATAGTCGATAACGCCCACGGCGCTTACCTAAAATTCCTCGACCATGACACCCACCCCATCACCCTCGGTGCAGATATGTGCTGTGATTCCGCCCACAAGACTTTGCCCTGCTACACAGGCGGTGCCATGCTGCATATTTCAAGATCCGCCCCCGCAGGATTTGTGGAGTGTTCCAAGCTGATGATGTCGCTTTTTGCTTCCACAAGCCCGTCTTACCTCATCATGCAAAGCCTTGATCTTTGCTCAGAATATCTTGCAGGGGATTATCCCGCCGCCCTCGCCAAAACAGCAGGGCGCACCGAACTCTGCAAGCGCCGCCTTAATGATATGGGCTGGCGCACCATCGGGGATGAAAAATGCAAGCTGACCATAGCTTCGGCTGAAGGCGGCATAAGCGGCGATTCTCTGGGAGATATCCTGCGTCAAAATAAAATTGAGCCCGAGTATACCGACCCCGACCTCGTGGTGCTGATGACCTCGCCTTTCAATACCGAGGAAGACTTCGTCCGCCTTGAATCTGCCATGTCGGAGATACCTGTTACCAAGGGTACAGACTTAGAATTTGACGGCATACCCGAAGCAGTGGTACGTCTGCCTATACGCCAAGCCGCATTTGCACTCCAGCAGGTGATCCCCGCAGAGGAAGCCGCAGGCAGGATATGCGGCATGACGGTCACAAGCTGTCAGCCCTCGGTACCCATAGCCGTCAGCGGTGAGGAGATAACCCCCGAGATAATCTCCATCCTCAAAAGATACGGCATATCCGATATAAGCGTTTTAAGGTAAAACGCTCTTTACTTTTCGGGTTTAAAATGATATAATAATATAATAGTATAATATCCGCCCAAAGCACGGCGGAAAAATTAGGAGGTACTCCGATGAAACTTGTATATGCGATAGTTAATAATGATGACACCTACGCTGTAAATAAAGGTCTGCAAAAGGCAGGCATACGCGCCACAAAGCTGTCTTCCACAGGCGGCTTTCTCATGGCGGGAAATACAACATTCATGATATGCTGTGAAGATGCACAGGTGGATATGGTGATAGAAGTTTTGAAAGAACATTCCCGCAAGCGCAAGCAGTTCGTGCCATCTTCTGTTGTTACCGAACCCATCAACGAAAAGTCCGTGCCTGTTGAAGTTGCCATCGGCGGCGCGACAATCTTCGTCACCGATATCGAGCGTTTTGAACAGGTATAACAGATGAAGATATACGGCAATCAGACCCTGCTGAAACAGACTGCACGCATGGTCAGCGCAGGGCGTGAACCACATTCCATGATAATCCACGGCGAAAAGGGGCTCGGCAAAAAGGAGATAGCGAAGTATATCGCCGCACAGCTGATGTGTGAAGCCCATACAGGCGAGCCCTGCGGCACCTGCCGGAGCTGTCGGCTTATCGAAAAAGGCGTCCACCCCGACCTCATCTTCGCACAGCCCAACGATAAGGGAAACTATTATGTTGAGGATATCCGTGATACCATCGTGGCAGATGCCCCTGTTGCCCCCAATGAGGGCGAGATAAAGGTCTATGTCATACCCGACCTCGACCTCTCGGTGCAGACCACTGTGCAGGTGCAGAATATCCTGCTGAAACTGATAGAAGAGCCCCCCGACCATACCGCGCTGATACTAACAGCCCGCAGCAGGGAGACTTTTCTTTCAACGATAATCTCCCGATGCGTAAGCCTTGCAACCGCCCCTGTGACGATGCAGGAAAGCGGCGAGTATTTGCAGGCGAATTACCCCGACCGCGATATCACCGAGATACGCGAAGCCCTTGAAGCGGGCAAAGGCAATATCGGAAGATGCCGTGCCTACATGGAAAAGGAGCAGTACTATAATTCCGTGGCTCTTGCGAAAAACCTAGCCGCCGCCTATTCCGAGGGCAGTGAGTACGGCGTGCTGAAAGCTCTAGCCGCCGCAGACGGCAAAAAAGCCCTGCTACGTGAGGGCGTGTATCTCTTCTCCGAGATAGTCCGCGATTCCTGCGCACTTCTTACAAATGGCGAGGTCATAGGCTGTGATACCCGCGCCGCCGAAGCGCTCTCCCGAAAGCTTACACTCTCCGCAGGCGCAGAACTTTACGATATCCTGACAGCCGCAGTCCGCAGGATAGATGCGAATTGCAGTTTGTCATTGGTGTGCAATAGTTTGTGCGCGGAGTTGTTTTGAACTGCCTATTCTATCCTAATGATTATTTATGGGGCTTATATGTATGAAAAAAATAATTCTAATCTGTATTATAGCTGTTATTTCGTGTACAGGTGTATGGTTTTTCAAAGATAAAACGCTGTTACGCACTTCATCGGGCTGGAAACTTTATTCTACTGACTGTAGAGAATTGCTGGATGATAACGGCGAACTTGATACTAGGATATATTCCTCGTTTGGTCTAGGCAGAATGAAAAAACTTACGAGGCTTGAGGTAGAATCACAGGATAGATATGATTTTCTTGAGAAACTCGAGAATCTTGAAGTGTTAAATGTAAATATAAACGAAGATCATACCATTGATATTTCAAAATTTCCTGAAGTCAGATCACTGAAAGAATTGGTGATTTTTGACTGCGACTTTACCGAAATTTGTACAGAGAATATATCGGATAAAATGCCAGAGTTAGAATCCCTTTCGTTCTATTCGTGTCACATTACTGATGATAATATCAGGGATATCAGCAAATGCAATAAAATAAAAAGAATACAGATTTATGGCACTGATGAAAAATTTTATGATCTGTATCCACTTACTAAAATGGACAATTTAGAAGAGTTGTATCTTGAAGCATATTTTCCTGACTTTGACCTTTCTCCAATAGCTGAGATGTCGAAACTTAAAGTGTTGGAATGTGCAGTATATAATGATGAAGATCTCAAAATCACAACCCACCTGTCCTCGGTGCAAAAACTGATAATATACAGTAACAGTTTTTTCCCTAATTGCGGTGATGATAAGCCGGAACTTCCTGAAAATTATTTCGATGAATTAGAGTCATTGGAAGAATTTTCTGCTTATAGTTTTACAATAGGTGATAAAATAGATATTTCATCACTTCCTTCAAATCTGAAAGAAATGACCTTTATCGACTGCAATATCAGTGAAAATGTAAAAAACAAAATAGCTGAATCAGGTATAAGAATAAAAGTCAAAGACAGCGCTTAGTATTTTTGATAATTTTTCTGATATCAGACTAAACTTTTTTAGAGCCTTTCCGAAGGCTCTTTTTGGTTCATATATCATAAAAAGGAGAATACACCGATGAAATTGATCCTGCGATAATAAAGGAGTTTATCGTCGACCTTTACCCTTTATCTTTATCCAAACCGACGCAGTCGCTGTTATCCGATGGCTCGACCCGTCAGGGGCGAAACGTCCACCGCAGTCCCCACATAAAACCGTCAAACTCCCCAAACTAACACCCCACCCTCTGTGCAAACAAATGATTTTAAATTTAACTCGGACATATTTCTGCAAGAGTTGTACAAAAACGTACAACTCTTGCAGCATTTTACGCTGATGGTAGAAAGAAGATCCCGCAAGTTTACTGCACAGAGCGTGCTGTGAATGAGCGTTTATATAAAAAGTCCGTGCGCACGATGGCAGGCAGCCGCCCGCTGTAACTACGGTACAAAGGACGGCGTGTTATACTGTACGGACTCGGCAGCTTGACAACTGAATATTGATCGGACATATTGTAATAAAATATCCCTCTCTGCATCTTTACTTTTTTGGTGATATGTGCTATAATTATAAAGTTGAAAATACTTCCATAAGGAGGAAAAACAAATGCAGATAACAGAAACTCAGCTGGCACAGGTCAATGACCGTATACGTGCGCTGATAGCATCAAACAGCTTCTACGGCAAAAAGCTGGAAGAAGCAGGCATAACCGAAGTACACACTCCCGAAGAATTCGCAAAGCTCCCTTTCTCCGAAAAGAAAGATCTCCGCGATGCTTACCCTCTGGGTCTTATGACAGCCCCCGAAGAGGAGATAGTTCGTATACATTCCTCATCGGGAACAACAGGTACTCCCGTAATTATCCCCTATACCGCCAAGGACGTTGACGACTGGGGCGAAATGTTCAAGCGCTGCTATGAGGTAGCAGGCATCACCAATAAGGACAGGATTCAGATAACTCCCGGCTACGGTCTGTGGACAGCAGGTATCGGTTTCCAGAACGGCTGTGAAAAGCTGGGCGCCATGGCAGTTCCTATGGGTCCCGGAAATACCGAGAAACAGCTTGAAATGATGCAGGCACTTGAAACTACCGTACTCTGCTCCACTTCTTCCTATGCACTTCTTCTTGCAGAAGAGATCCAGAAGCGCGGTATCAAGGATAAGATACATCTTAAAAAGGGCGTTATCGGTTCCGAGAGATGGTCGGATAAAATGCGTGAGCGCATCTCCAACGAACTGGGCATCGAGCTTTATGATATCTACGGTCTTACCGAGATATACGGCCCAGGTATCGGCATAAACTGCGAGCACAACACAGGTATGCACATCTGGGACGATTATCTCTACCTCGAAATAATCGACCCCAAGACAGGCGAGAATGTTCCCGACGGCGAGTGGGGCGAGATCGTCATAACCACTCTCGTTAAAGAGGGCGCACCTCTTATCCGTTACAGAACCCATGACCTCTCCCGTATCATTCCCGGCGAGTGTCCCTGCGGAAGAAAATATCCCCGCATAGATACTATCAGGGGCAGAACCGATGATATGATGAAGATCAAGGGCGTTAACGTGTTCCCCAGCCAGATAGAGGAAGTGCTTGCTGAATTCGATGAGATATCCAGCGAGTACCAGATTCGTATCTCTCATCTTGACGGCAAGGATACCATGCGTATCTATGTTGAAACTAACGGAAGCGTTGATTTTGCCGAGCTTGCAAAGCATATCGCTGAGCGTGTAAAGAGCAAGATAGGCTTCACTCCCATAGTCAAGGTAGTTGAGATAGGTGTTCTTCCCAGAAGCATGAAGAAGACCGCCCGCGTTATCGACGAAAGATTTGACTGATATCATTATATTAAACACTCACAAGACCCGACATTCACAAAAACTGTCGGGTCTTTTCGTGGGATCATCTTATCTTTTTCTCTGAATGGCATAACTGTATGCAAAAATATTAAATAGCCGTAAAATTCTTTGTATGTGCTCCCGACCCCTTGAAATAATGTTAAAATCATGCTATAATAGACCAAGCGTTATGATGAAAGGGCGCTGTTTAAGGGTAAATGACAGGAGAGTATTTATGAAAAAGAGATCGGTTATAATGCTGTGTGCGCTTGCGCTGAGCATTTTTGCCACGGGCTGCGGCAAGAGCGTCAGCGATGAAAAAGACAGCACATCAAGCAGTCAGGTCACGGAGGAAAAGGGTATGAAAGGTACAAGGCTCACGGAAGAAAACGCAAAGCTCATAGGCAGAACTTATCTCAACGATGAGGGAACTTTGTGGTGCGCACTCAGCGGTTCGGGCGCTGAATTTGAATTTACAGGCAAGAATCTCGATATCCTGATCGAGAGCGATAAGGTGACTTCCACAGGTCCCAGAGAGCATTATTCAAGGTTGGCGATATATGTGGACGGCGAGCGTGTTGTGGATGATATGCTCAATGACAACATCAAAAAGTATTCTCCCATACAGGGCGATACCGAGGTCACAAAGACCGTTAAGATAGTAAAGCTTTCCGAAACTGCCATGTCCTGCTTCGGCATACTGCCCATCAATCTTGAGGGTGGCGCATCCATCAAGCCTACTGAAGCCAAACCCCACAAGATAGAATTCATAGGTGATTCCATAACCTGCGGCTACGGCGTTGATGATGAAGAACCGACACATACCTTTGCAACATCCACCGAGGACGTCACCAAGGCATATGCCTATAAAACTGCACAGGCTCTGGGTGCGGATTACAGTATGTTCTCCATCAGCGGCTGGGGCATAATCTCGGGCTGGACAGGTGACGGTACTCAGCATCCCGAACAGCAGATACCTCTTTACTATGAAAAGCAGGCATTCTCCTACGGCGGCTTTAACGATGTTGAAGCGCAGTCCGTTGACTGGGATTTCGGACGTTATCAGCCCGACCTGGTGGTGATTAATCTCGGTACCAACGATGAAAGCTACTGCAAGACCGATGAAGAAAAGCGTGCGGCTTATGTTGCAGGCTACGTTGAGTTCCTGAAGACCGTCCGCAAAAACAACCCCGATTCAAGGATACTCTGCGTGCTGGGCATAATGGGCGATGCGCTCTATCCCTGCGTTGAACAGGCGGTCGCTGATTACAGCGCCGAAACAGGGGATACTAATATCTCCGCTTTCCACCTTGAACCCCAGAAGCCCGAGGACGGACTTGCGGCGGATTATCACCCCACCGAGACCACCCATACCAAGGCGGCAGAAGCTCTTACTGCTGAGATAAAGAGCGTGATGGGCTGGTAAGATCGGCTAACGGATATACAATTATATAAGGAAGTGATTTCATGAATAAACTGCTTGAAGCGGGAAAGATAGTATCGGTATTCGGACTGAAAGGCGAGGTCAAGGTACAGCCCTGGTGCGATACCCCCGATTTTCTCTGCGAGTTCGATACGCTGTACTACAAAAGCGGTACTCCCGTTGAAGTTGAGCGTGCGAGAGTTCAGAAGAATATAGTTGTTATGAAGATAAAGGGCGTGGATTCTGTGGAAGAAGCCCAGAAGATACGCAACCGCGTGCTTTATCTTGACAGGGAAGATGTTGAGCTGGGCGAGGATACTTATTTCGTGCAGGACTTGATAGGTCTGAAAGTCATTGACCTGAACAGCGGCAGGAAATACGGTGTGCTTACGGAAGTCAGCGAGACAGGTGCCAATGATGTATACCATATTAAAAGCGAGAGCGGGAAGATGTACTACATTCCTGCCATACCCTCGGTCATCGCAGAAACGGACGTTGAGGGTGGCGTTATGAAGATAACTCCGCTGGAGGGACTTTTTGACGATGCGGAGGAAATAAGATGAATATAGATATCGCTACGCTTTTTCCCGAAATGCTGGAGAATTATCTTTCACAGAGCATAGTGGGCAGGGCGAGAGCAAAGGATATATTCACTGTGAAGTGTCACGACATACGTGCATATACTAAGGATAAGCACAGGAGGGTCGATGATACGCCCTACAGTGAGCAGAAGGGTATGCTGATGCAGTGTGACCCCATATTCAACTGCTATGAGGCGGTGACAGAGGGTCGCGAGAAGCCCCATGTGATATATATGTCACCACAGGGCAAAACGCTTACTCAGCAGAGATGCAGAGAGCTGGCTGCGATGGATAATATATTTATACTCTGCGGACATTACGAGGGCGTTGACGAGCGTATCATCGAAACACTGGTCGATGAAGAAATATCCATCGGTGACTATGTGCTCACGGGCGGCGAGCTCCCTGCGCTGGTGCTTGTTGACGCTGTTGTGCGTATGCTTGATGGTACTCTTTCCCAGCCCGACTGCTACGAGGACGAGAGCCATTATAATGGTCTGCTGGAGTATCCGCAGTACACAAGACCCGAGGTTTGGCACGATATGAGAGTGCCTGAGATACTGCTTTCGGGACATCACGCAAACATCAAAAAATGGCGTCATGAACAGGCTCTTATCACTACTGCGAAGAAGCGTCCCGAGCTTTTGGAAAAGCTTGAACTGACAGATGAAGATTTGGCAATAATACACAAAGTCGTCGATTTTGACAAATAACCATGGGGGATGTATTGGGCATAACTGATAAAGATGTTAAAAAGCTTTGGACAGAATGATACAAAATATATTGACTTATTGTATAGTTTAAACTATGTATATTGACAATTGTTAACCTTTTATGGTTGAAACTTACGAAAATCACACTCGCGACGGTGGTTTGTTCAAAATTTGCGTTGACTAAAGGGACGTTGTCGGGTATAATATATTACATGAACAGGGGGAAAAAACTCCCACACTCATAATAGGGACTGTGAAAATGTTTTATTAACTAATAGGGATTGGAGAGATCGCATCATGTTACAGAATACTGTTGTTGTTCAGAATCAGGTAGGTCTGCACGCTCGTCCTGCTACATTCTTCATTCAGAAGGCTAACGAGTTCAAGTCGTCCATCTGGATAGAGAAAGAGGACAGAAGAGTAAACGCTAAGAGCCTGCTGGGTATTCTTTCACTGGGTATCGTTGGCGGTACTACTATCAAGATCATCGCTGACGGCGCTGACGAGGAAGAAGCTGTAAAGGGTCTGGTTGATTTGGTTGACAGCGGCTTCGCTGAGGAAGCAAGATAATTTCGATCTGAATAAAATTGACAGACTGTCCGCGCGGCAGTCTGTTTTTTTGTAAAAATGCGCCTTATTTGATGCTTATCAACAAAATGTTCAATGGTTACAAAATAGTTTCGCTTATGTAGAAATTCATTGGCTGAATTTGTTGAAAATACACAATGGAACTTTCGATTTTACAATATATTCACACATTCGGGCGAAAAATATGTTACAATTTGTAACATATCGAAAGCTCGAATGGGTGATTTCGGTCAAAGTGAAAAGTTTTTTTGAGAAATCTACGCTTTTTACTATAAAAGACTTGCAAAATCCTAATTTTTTTGTTATAATTATTGTAAGCGAATGTTCTGCCTGAAAAAGGCAAAACGAAACACGACAATAAAATTTGCAAGTAGAGGGGATCAAATTATGTCAAACAGATTATTTCAAAGCGTTGTTCATCAGATGCGAGACACCATCGACTGCGTTATCGGTGTAATTGACGAGACTGCGACCATAATCGCCTGCTCGGAACTGGCACAGGTAGGTACAACTAATGAGTTCGTTTCGCTCGATCTGGGAGACTCCCATGATATCTTTGTGCGTGACGGCTACACCTACAAGCCTTTCGGCGCTCACATGAAGCCCGATTATGCTGTATTCGTTGAAGGCACTGACGAGGTGGCAGCAAAGTATGCGAGCATACTGGCTATCACTCTGTCCAGCATCAAGCAGTATTATGATGAGAAGTACGACAGAAACAACTTCATCAAGAACGTTGTACTGGACAATGTTCTGCCCGGTGATGTTCATGTAAAGGCGAGAGAGCTGCACTTCAGCTCTGATATCTCCAGAGTCGTTCTGCTGATCAGGATCGTTTCTTCCAACGATGTATCTGCATACGATGTTATCCAGAACCTGTTCCCCGACAAGAACAAGGATTTTGTCTTCAATATCACTGAGAGCGATATCGTTCTGGTAAAGGAAGTCGCTGCAGGTGTTGAGACAAAGGATCTGGAAAAGCTGGCAAGAAGTATCTCGGATACTCTTTCAAGCGAATTCTATACAAGAGTCAATGTCGGCATCGGTACTGTTATCGAGGGCGTCAGGGATCTTGCGCGTTCTTTCAAGGAAGCTCAGGTATCTCTGGAAGTCGGCAAGGTATTCGACACTGATAAGAATATCGTTTCCTACGATGATCTGGGTATCGCTAGGCTGATATACCATCTGCCTACTACCCTGTGCGAGACTTTCCTGAAGGAAGTATTCAAGAAGGGCTCGATAGATTCTCTCGATCACGAGACACTGTTCACTATACAGAAGTTCTTCGAGAACAACCTGAACGTGTCCGAGACTTCGAGAAAACTGTTCGTACACAGAAATACTCTCGTGTACAGACTTGAAAAGATCAAAAAACTCACCGGGCTCGACCTGAGAGAGTTTGACCACGCGATCATTTTCAAGATCGCACTTATGGTGAAGAAGTATCTCTCCGCCAACCCCGTCAAATTCTAAGGAAAAGCCTGTGGGTACGGGCAGTCATGTCCGTAAACTTTAAGGCGGTGTAAAATTTTGGTAGAGTTTCAGGATGTGTCGGTCACCTATAATTCCAGTGGTGTCGATGCGTTAAACAAGATCAATCTCAAGATCAACGACGGCGATTTCGCTTTCGTGGTCGGACCCTCGGGTGCGGGTAAATCCACCCTTATCAAGCTGGTACTTAAAGAAATAGATGCGACCAGCGGAACTGTTCTGGTAAACGGCTTCAATCTGAAAAAACTCAGAAGAGGCAAAGTACCTGCGCTGAGAAGAACTATCGGCGTTGTATTCCAGGATTTCAGACTTATACCCACTATGACGGTATATGAGAACGTGGCATTCGTGCTGCGTGTTATAGACGCTCCCGCTAAGTATATCAGGAGCAGAGTACCTTATGTAATAAGCCTTGTGGGACTTTCGGACAAGGCTAAGTGTTATCCTACCGAGCTTTCGGGCGGTGAGCAGCAGCGTGTGGCGCTGGCAAGAGCACTTGTCAACGATCCCCAGCTGATAATCGCGGACGAGCCTACGGGTAACATCGACCCTGCGCTTTCTTACGAGATAGTCGAGCTGCTGAAGAGCATCAATGAGTGCGGCACTACCATACTGATGGTTACCCACGAGCATGATCTGGTGCGTTATTTCGGTGGACGTATCATCAACATCAATAAGGGCAACATTGATTTCGATGAGGTAGTAGGAGGTGTGCAGAATGAAAGCTAGCAGCCTTCGTTACCTTGTCAATCAGGGAGTTACAGGTATATGGAAAAACAGAATGATGACTTTCGCTTCGTTCTGTATACTGCTTGTCAGCCTGCTTATGGTAGGTCTGGCGAGTCTTACCGCAATAAATCTGACGAGGATAATCAGCGGTATCGAAGACAAGAGTGAGGTAGTTGTCGTTATCAGCGACAATGCTACCGAAGAAAACGAAAAGGAACTGAAAGAGCATCTCAAGGCTATACCTAATGTGAATTCGATAGAACTTTACACCAAGGAAGAAGCCTGGGAAGGTATGCTCGACAGTATGACAGAGGAAGAACGCGCATTCTTCAAGTATGCAGACGAGAACCCTCTGCCCGACACTTACAGACTGACAGTCAAGGATATTGAGATAATGAGCGATACTACAGCTCAGATAGAAACACTTGACTATGTTGAGTCTACACAGTCGCCTACATCTTTTGCAGATGTGCTTATCAGTATCAGAAGGATATTCTCGATAATAGCTTTGGCTGTTGTGTCGGCACTTGTCGTTGTAAGTCTGGTAATTATCTCCAACACCACCAGAGCAAGCGTTTTTGCAAGACGCAAGGAGATAAATATAATGAAGTACGTCGGCGCGACCAATGCTTTCATAAGGATACCTTTCTTTGTGGAGGGCATGATAGTTGGTCTGGTTGCGGCTATCGGTGCGCTGCTGATGACTAAATTTGCTTATGAGGGTGTATATAACATCTTCAGTGATGATTCTGTAATATGGGTCATCATGGGTATGAAGAAGCTCTATTCTTTCAAGGAACTGCTGTTCCCCGTAAGTATATCTTATCTTGCAGCAGGCGCTGTTATCGGCGCGGTCGGAACTTCTATCAGTACCGGCAAACACCTCAAGGTGTAATATTGTTAAGCGTAATAAGGGAGATAAAACGCTTATCGAATTGACAGATCAGGCAGGGGACGGGGTCGATCGTTTTCTGCCTTTTTCTTTAGTGACTGTTTTGGCAGTTTACTGAGGAAGCAAAAAAATCGACGTTTTGTGTAAAAATTCTGCGGTAAAAAAGAGAAAAAGAGCCGCAGTACCCACGGAGGAATTCAAAATGAGCAAACTGACAGGCTTTAAGAAAGCAGCGGCTTGTACTGCAGCTGTTATGATCTGCGCCTCAGCTTTTTCAGGTGCCGGAAGCGGTATGATCAATGCTGACCGCGGTCATGCTTTAAGCAGTGCGGAGCTTCAGGATAATTACAAGGACATCGCTGCTAAGAAGAAGAACATCGATGAACTTATAGCTAAGCAGGAAGAACTGGACAAGAAAATTGCCGATACCAAGGATGATATCTCTGCTGAGCAGGAAAACAAGGAAGCTATCGAGGAGCAGATAGCTACAGTGCAGAAGACTATACTCGCACTGAATGAGTCTATAGCTGAAACACAGGACGAGATATCTGCGCTGGAGGATTCCATTGCGGATAAGGAAGTTCAGGTAGCTGAACAGCACGAGCAGATAGTACAGGGCGTGAGCGATTTCAAGGTAAGGCTCAAGGCTATGTACGTTGCAGGCAATAATACATATTCGGATATCATCATCGGTGCATCGGACTTTTATGATATGCTCATGAAGATGGAGCTGGTCAAGAGAGTTGCTGAGCACGATGATAATATGATAGATGATCTTATCGAACTGAAGAATCAGTATGAAGCAGATGAGGCTGAACTCAATGCACAGAAGACTGAACTGGAAGTTAAGCAGGCTGATCTTGAAACACAGAAGGAAGCTAATGAAAAGCAAAGGGATAAACTTGCTCAGCTTGTTTCCGAGAGCCAGATCAGTATCGATAAGATGAGTGAGAATAAGGAACTGTATGAGAATAATCTTGCTATAATCGAGCAGGAGAGAGAGCAGTTCGAGGAGGATCTTAAAGACCTCTATAAGGAGCGTCAGGCGATCAAGGCTGAAGCAAAGAAAAAGGCTGACGAGGAAAAGGCTCGTCAGGAAGAAGAACGCAGGAAAAAGGAAGAAGAGGAAAAGGCACGCGAGGAAGCTGAAAAGCGTCAGCAGGAGGAAAATGCCAAGAATGCCGAGCAGGATAATAACGACTCTCAGGATGACGGTTCGGACGATGATGATTCCGATAATGGCGGAAGCAAGACTGTTGACGTAGATAACGGCGGATCGGACGACGATGACAGCGGCGAGTACGTTCCTCCCACACCGGCACCATCGGTGGGCAAGAACGCGGCTTACGGCTACACCAACTCTAAGTCAAATCTGACATGGCCTGTACCCGGTCACTATAATATATCCTTTGGATTTGGCTGGCGTAACTCCGGTTCCCTTTACGGCAACCACAAGGGTATAGATATCTATGACAGCCAGATATACAATGCAGAGATAGTTGCGGCTGAGGAAGGTACAGTCATAAGAGTTGAGAACTATTGTACTCACGATTACGGCAAGAACTACTCTTGCGGCTGCGGCGGCGGATACGGCAGATACTGCATTATTGAGCATCCCGATGGAAAGTGGACACTTTACGGTCATGCAAACAATATCATCGTATCTGTTGGTCAGCACGTAGAAAAGGAGCAGGTACTCGGTTATGTCGGCTCTACAGGACATTCTACCGGACCTCACACCCATTTCGAGGTACAGGTAGATATGGGCGGTTATATGTCACAGGTTGACCCCTCTAACTATGTATAATTATTTCTGTTAGTATCAAGCGGCATAGATAATATGCCGCTATGATGTTTTCAGCTTCTTCTTTTCACCTAAAAGGAGTGTAAAATGAGCAGGCGTAAGGGCTTTATTAGGATACTGTCGCTGTCGGCGGCGGTTTGCATAACGTTTACCGCGGTCAGCAGCGGTATAAACGCTGAGAAGGTCAGTGCGGATTATGACTACGGTTATGATTACGGCTATGACTACGGCGGATATACTAACTACGACTACAGCGGCGGCTATGGCTATGATACCTACAGCGGTGACTACGGTTACAGTGATGATTATGGGTACAGCGGAGATGATTACGGTTACAGCGGCGACTATGGCTACAGCGGCGACTACGGTTGGACAGACCCGAATCAGACCTGGACCGACCCCAACCAGACATGGACGGATAACGGACAGTCGGGGACGACGGATGATACAACTGTGACGGAGACTCCTGCGGACAGCGGGGCTTACACAGGAAAAAGCGAGGTCACAAAGCACGCTGAGGATCTCAGATATATCATCGGAAAGCAGTCGGCGCTGAAAGTTGAGATATCCGATGCGGAGACCGCTATACGTGAAGAAGAAAAGATGCTCAAGAGCATCAAGAAGCGCACGGAAGAACTGGATAACGAGCTGTATATCCTCAACAGGTCCATGTCGGTGCTGGAGCTTCAGGTAAATAGCAACAAGCGTGAGCTTGACCGTATAAACGGCAATATCGAAGACGGCGTTGAACGTCTTAAAATGAGGATGAGGGCGCTGTATCTTTCGGGCACTGATTCTTATACCACGGTACTGCTGGAATCCAACAGTTTTTATGATATCCTCATGCGCATGGAGCTTATCAAGCGCGTAGCGGCACATGATGACCACATAATTGAAGAGCTTTACGCTTTGCAGGAGAACTGCCAGGTGAAGCAGGCGCATCTTGATAAACAGCAGGCTGAACTTGACAAGCAGTATGCGCTTTTTGATGCGAAGAAAGCCAAGCTTGATGAGATATACAATTCATCATCACAGGCTAAGGAACTTCTGAGAGAAAAGCAGAAGAAGCTGAAAGAGCAGGAAGCTCAGTTCAATCTGGAGAAGATAAAGACCGCTGAGAGCCTTGGTGCGATACTGAAGCCCACTATCGGCGCTGTGCCTTTCGATGAGGAAGTTGCGGCAACAGAAGAGCTTGCCAACGAGAAGCTGAAAGAGCTTCATGAGAACATCAAACAGCGTGTAAAGGACGGCGAGGAGATACCCGAAAATGAGCCGACCTACACCTTTGCATGGCCTGTTCCTCAGGATTATACCATAAACTCGGGCGTTGGCGCACGTTGGGGCACTTACCACAAGGGCATCGATATCAACGGCGATCACGGCTACGAGATACACGCCTGTGAGACAGGTACAGTCATCATGACGAATACCACCTGCACTCACGATTACGGCAAGTATGAATCCTGCGGCTGCGGCGGCGGTTACGGAAACTTCATCATCATCGATCACGGAAATGATTTCCTTACGCTGTACGGTCATCTGACCAAGGTACTAGTTGAACCCGGTGATGTGGTAAGACAGGGCGATCTTATCGGACTGATGGGCACTACAGGTTATTCCACGGGCGATCATCTGCATCTGGAGATAAGGTATCAGGGCTATGTGCTGAATCCTATCAATTATCTGGATCTGACCATTGACCCCAATAGCGGCAAAAGACCTCTGGTAGATAAGGACGAGGATACCATCACCGTTGTTGAGACCAACAAGGACAAGAAGGACGAGAGCTCGAAAGCCGAGTCTGAAAAGAAGACCGAAAGCTCAAAGGCTGAGGAAGCGAAAGAGGACGAAAGTTCAAAGAAGGAAGCGGACTCCAAAAAGGAAGCCGATCCCAACGACGATTAGTCCTATTATCGATGCTGACTTTGATGGGCGGCAAATGCTATAAGATCTAAGGGCGGGAATATTGTTGTTCCCGCCTTTTTTGTGGTATCATGGCTGTTTGCGGTGGCTTGGAAATAATTGCATATGCAAGATAAGATTTTTAATGGGTGGGAATGTTGATATTCCTGCTCATTTTGGCGTATTTAGGCGGTTTTGCGGCGATTTGAAAGCCGCTCGGATGCAGTTTGGGTGGGTTGACTAAACGTGGGAAATATGTTATAATTATATAAATATTTTATTGTAGGGAATGACTAATTTCCCGACAATGTGCTGTGCCTTGGGTAATACCCGAAAAACAGCGGAAAAAGGAGGTAGTCTTTATGAAAATGACAGTTAGTCAGGCTATGGTCGAATGTTTGAAGGCAGAGGAGATAAAGGTCGTCTACGGCTACCCCGGTGCGGCTATCTGCCCGTTTTACGATGCTCTGCTTGACGCTGAAAAGGATATAAAACACGTTCTGGTAAGGCATGAAGCCAACGGCGGTCATGCTGCCAGCGGTTATGCAAGGATATCGGGAAAGCCTGCGGTCTGTATAGCGACTTCGGGTCCCGGTGCGGTGAACCTGATTACAGCCATCGCTACGGCTTATGCGGATTCGATACCGATAGTCTGCATAACAGGTCAGGTAAATACCGACCAGATAGGATCCGACGTTTTTCAGGAGGCTGACGTTACAGGTGCGGCTGAACCCTTTGTCAAGCACAGCTATCTTCTTAAAGACCCCGCTGATGTGGGCAGAGTGTTCAAGGAAGCTTTCTACATCGCAGGTACTGGCAGACCCGGTCCTGTGCTGATAGATGTTCCTATGGACGTTCAGAAGATGACAGTGGATTTCAAATATCCCAAAAAGTGCGAGATACGCAGCTACAAGCCCACAGGCAAGGGCAACGCTTTGCAGGTTAAGAGAGTCACCGAGGCGCTGAGAACAGCTGAAAAGCCCCTTATCTGCATCGGCGGCGGTGTGTTTGCTTCAAATGCCCAGGCTGAGGTAGTTGAGCTTTCAAAGAAGCTGAACATACCTGTTATCACGACCATGATGGGTATATCCGTTTTTGCGGACGAAGATCCTCTGTATGTGGGCATGATAGGTACTCACGGCACAAAGCTGGCGAATTACGCTGTGAACGCTTGTGATACCCTGTTCCTGGTGGGCGCACGTGTTGGCGACCGTGCGGTGAAAACTCCACTGGAGCTTGAAAAGGACACTAAGATACTTCACATAGATATCGACCCTGCAGAGATAGGCAAGAACATCGGTGCAGACCTGCCGCTGGTAGGCGATGCTAAGACAGTTCTCAGGCAGATGCTGGATTATCTGGAAAAGCACCCCGAGGGAAATGCAGACCACACCGAATGGCTGGCGCATATCGCTGAAAAGCGCGTTCCTGCGGAGTTTACAAAGCCTGTTAAGGGTACAGTCAATCCGAAGGAGTTCTTGCAGAGACTTTCGGAGCGTATGCCTGCGGATGTTAACATCTGCGCTGACGTCGGACAGAACCAGATATGGACAAGCAGATATCAGTTCAAAAAGGGCGGCCGCTTCCTGACATCGGGCGGAATGGGTACTATGGGCTATTCTCTGCCTTGTGCCATAGGCGCTAAAATGGCGGACGAGAGCCGTATAACCGTAGCTATATGCGGTGACGGCGGTTTCCAGATGAATATGATGGAACTGGCAACTGCGGTGCAGTACGGCGTTGATGTCAAGGTGGTAGTCTTCACGAATACAAGGCTTGGCATGGTTAGAGAATTGCAGACAAAGGGCTACAATGACAGGCAGATGGCTGTCTTCCTTGATGGTTCGCCCGATTTTGTGAAGCTTGCAGCGGCTTACGGCATACCTGCTATAAGGGTAACGGACAAGAAGTCAGAGGACAAGGCTATCGAGGCGCTGGCTACCGAGAAAGGTATGCTGGTATGCGAGGTAGTCGTTGACAAGGATTTCCCGACGCTTTAAGAGGTGGGATATGCTGCATTACAGGATACTCAGTTACGGAAGCGACTATGATTGGGGGCTGCTGGTAGGGCTTATCTCACTGAGAGATGAAGCCGAGATAGACAGGCAATTTGAAAAAAGGCTGAACAGCCTTGAAAAGGAAGAGCCTTTCGCTGACGAGATGTCGGCACGGCTGATGGCTGAGCTGGATAATTCCCGCAGGACAGGGGACTATGCGGTAATAACGCCCAAGGGCAAGGGCTGCATAACCTGTCTGGCATCTTCGATTAAGTTCGGGCTGATGGTGCTGGATCAGGCTAAGAACGGTGATCCTGTCATAACCAAGGCAGGGGCTGTCAATGGCAGAGTGCTGGAATGGCTCTCGGAGAGAGGTGAGCATACTCTGGTGCTGACGGACAACGAGTGCGGTCAGCTGAGAGAGGTGCTCTCGCTGGTGGGCAACGGCATGGCTGATCTGGAATATCAGGGTCAGGTATACTCGGCTTACAGCATAAGGGAGTGCATGGAAGTGCTTGCACCCCTGATGGAGAACGGTGCATAAGGCTTGATGAGGTGCGGTATTTGTGTAATATTTATATATCAGCACTTTATCACGCCATAACAAGTATGATTTACTGTGATAATTGACTAAATTTTCTCGTTAATGATTTGGTCTGATAATTTTAAAGAAATAGCCATAATATGATAGTATAATAATTTAGTGTGGAATAAATTTCCGCTAAAAAACGGAGGTCATGATATGAAACATACCATTTCTGTTCTCGTTGAGAACCACAGCGGTGTTCTTTCAAGGATATCCGGTCTGTTTTCAAGAAGAGGATTCAATATCGAAAGTCTGGCGGTAGGTCCTACCAATGATGAATCGATATCGAGAATAACCATCGTTGCTGACGGCGACGAGCATACTGTCGAGCAGATCGAGAAGCAGCTCAACAAGCTGATCGAGGTCATAAAGGTCAAGACCTTCGGCAGAGACGAGTTCGTAGCACGCGAGCTTATGATCGTAAAGGTCAGTGCTCCTGCTGACAAGCGCAGTGAGATCATGACTATCGCTGAGATCACAGGCGCTAAGGTAATGGATATCACCCTTACCACAATGACGCTGGAGATATGCGACAGATACGACAGGCTTGAAAGATTTGAAAAGGTAATCGAGCCTTACGGCATACTCGAAATGGCAAGGACAGGAACTGTTGCTGTTGAGAGAGGTGCTGAGTATTTCAGCGCAAAGAAGTAGATTCCCCTTTTGTTTATTTAGGAAAAAGGGAAATATAAATCATTCCAAATTATTTTTAGGAGGAAATTAAAATGGCAGATGCAAAGATCTATTATCAGCAGGACTGCGACCTTAATGTACTGAAGGGCAAGACAGTCGCTATTATCGGTTACGGTTCACAGGGTCACGCTCACGCTCTGAACCTGAAGGAGAGCGGTATTGACGTTGTTGTTGGTCTGTATGCAGGCTCCAAGTCCGCAGAAAAGGCTAAGAAGCAGGGTCTGGACGTTCTTAGCGTAGCTGACGCAGTCAAGAAGGCTGACGTTATCATGATACTTATCCCCGATGAGAAGCAGGCTGCTCTGTACAAGAGCGAGATCGCTCCTAACCTGACAGCAGGCAAGACACTGATGTTCGCTCACGGTTTCAATATCCACTTCGGCTGCATCGTTCCCCCCGCTGATGTTAACATCGTTATGATCGCTCCTAAGGGACCCGGTCACACTGTTAGAAGCGAGTATCAGGCTGGTAAGGGTGTTCCTTGCCTTATCGCTGTTGAGCAGGACGCTACCGGCAACGCAACTGATATCGGTCTGGCTTACGCTCTGGGTATCGGCGGCGCAAGAGCTGGCGTTCTGGAGACAACATTCAGAACCGAGACCGAGACAGACCTGTTCGGTGAGCAGGCAGTTCTCTGCGGCGGCGTATGTGCTCTGATGCAGTGCGGTTTCGAGACACTGGTTGAGGCTGGTTATGACCCCAGAAATGCTTACTTTGAGTGCATCCACGAGATGAAGCTCATCGTTGACCTGATCTATCAGTCCGGTTTCGAGGGCATGAGATACTCCATCTCCAACACTGCTGAGTACGGCGACTACATCACAGGTCCTAAGATCATCACTGAGGACACCAAGAAGGCTATGAAGAAGGTTCTTTCTGACATTCAGGACGGTTCCTTCGCTAAGGAGTTCCTGCTTGACATGAGCGATGCCGGTTCTCAGGTACACTTCAAGGCTATGAGAAAGCTTCACGCTGAGCATCCTTCCGAGAAGGTTGGTACTGAGATCAGAAAGCTGTACAGCTGGAACAACGAAGAGGACAAGCTGGTAAATAACTAATCCTTATTCGTTAACGCAGACGCGCTGAATAAAAGATGTAAGGCACTTTTGTCATGTTATTGGCAGAAGTGCCTTTTGATTTTAGCTTTTGTGTATTTAAGACTTGACAAAAGTGTTAAGAAATTATATAATAAAAAAGTACAGTACCGTGTATCGGTAAAATTTTTTTACAGGAGGAGACAGATGATGAAAAGAACAGCAGCATTTATTACAGCGCTGACTATGGCGTTCAGCATGTGTGCTATCACTGCTTCGGCACGGAAAGGCGATGTCAGCGGAGACGGAAAAGTTAACACCACGGATCTCATGATGATAGCTGCGCACGTTAAGGGCAAGAAGATTTTGACCGGTGAAAAGCGTGCAAGGGCTGATGTTACCGGTGACGGAAGGATCAATAACTCGGATGTTACGGCGGTGGCAGCACACGTAAAGGGCAAGAAGATCCTGAAGGATAATACTGTCAATACAAAACGTGCGCTGGTAGAATACGATTTTGGAATGTTTAAAAAGGCTACGGGCGGAAAGTATGAGCTGACAACTATCAACGAAGGACAGCCGGGTATGGATGTTTTGGCAGTATATAACTTTGATGTATTCCCGAATACCTATTTCTGCTTCGGCGCCAAAGGAAGAGACTGCATGAAAATGACCGAATCAGGTGTATTTACCTTTGATAAAGATGTGTTTGAAAAGGGCATGAATGATACAGTCCCTGTGCAGGAAGTACAGTTAGTAAAGGGCGGAAAAATAGGCGATACAGGCTGTGTTGTAGGCATGAAGTACAGCGAGCTGAAGAAAAAGCTTGGTCTGGGCAAGGCTGTAGTCGAAAACAGCACGCTTTCACCGAATATCCGTACTACAATTGATGGTGTTAAATGGAATCTGGTTTTCAACGATGAGGCAGCACAGAAAGCGGTAAAGAACAAGCGCATTAATCCGGATACGCTTTGTTCAGATGAGTTCACATTTGAAGAACTCGGCATAGACCCTGTTTGCACCTATGCTATAAGCAACTGCGATGTATTATACCCTACATACTCTTTTGAAAGACTGAAAGATGCTATGAACGGAGAGTACGATGTTGAAGTGGTCAGCATCGGTCAGGCGGCAGGTGCTGCTATGTATAATGATGAGGTCTTCCCGAATATAAGATTTGTATTCAGACCCGATAATATGAATCTCTTCAAAGAAACAGAGGACGGATATGAAGTTGACCGCAAGAAGTTTGAAAAGATCCCGGGTGAAACTTTTGTATATGCTGTTGAATATCTGCCGGGTGCTGAGATACCGGGCAGGGGAGGTGCTAAGGTCGGCATGAAGTACAGCGAGCTGAAAGAACATATCTCGCTGGGCAAGGCTTACAAGACCCCTTCGGAATTCAGCCCTGTTATAGATGTTACTATGTGCTACGGCGACTGGCTGCTGGTATTCAATGACCCTTCTATCAAAAATGCTATAAAGGATATCAGTAACTTTGCAGATGAAAAATTCAGTTTTGAAGACTACCGTATAGATCCTAAGTCTACGCGAATGGTATGGTTTGATACTGACTTTTGATAAAGGCACGGATATAATATAATGCAAAGGCACTTTTGTCGTAAGACGAAAGTGCCTTTTAACGTGATGTGAATAAAAAGCTGTGTTATTATTATAAAATGTTTGATAATTTTTGTGTATTCTCTATATAGGATTTAGTCTATTATCTACAAAAAAGCACTTGACTTTTGGGGCGGAGATATTATATAATATATAAGGAATAGTATGCGATCGCCGATGGACAGAGAAGTGAAAATAGAGAGTTCCCGAGGGCGGAGTGCAGCAGAATAAGTGTGTGATAATTTGGGGAATGCTTATGAGATATTACATATATGGTTATACAGATACAGGCAGCGTGAAAAAAAATAACGAAGACGCTGTGCTGGTCAATAATGAGGTCATAAATGATGGCTTCCGTGAAGCGGTGCTGGACGCCCCGTTCATCACGGCGGTCTGCGACGGCATGGGCGAAGAGAACGCAGGCGGGATAGCTGCGGGTCTTTGTCTGAAGGAGCTGGCATCGGTGAGCTACACCTCAAAGACCGATCTTAAACAGTCTCTTATGGCCATACACGGAAAGATAAAGAAGCGCAGTACTCAGGATAAGACTTCTGCCAATATGCAGACCACCCTGTGTGCTTTTGCTGTGGACGAGGACGGCAAGGGGCTTTGTATAAATGTGGGTGACAGCAGGATATACAGGTATGTAAACGGTGCTATAAGGCAGCTGACCACGGATCAGAGCTACGAACAGTATATGTTCAGCAAGGGCGAGATCGACAATGCGGAAGAACTTGACCCCGAGGAGCGTGACGCTGTTATATCCGCCATGGGAAGCCCCCAGAGCGATCCTAAGATAGATCAGACACCTCTGGTGAATGAATTCGGTACTGAACCTGATGATATGATAATCATCACTACAGACGGTCTTTCGGACTTTGTCAGTGAGAACGAGTTCGAGATAGGGCTCGCTATGGATCTGCCCATATCGGAAAAGCTGGTGGCGCTGGCTAAACTGGCGGTGCTGAACGGAAGCACTGACAATGTATCTATAATAGGTGTAAAGCCTTTCCTTGATTTTGAGGAGCTTTCGGCGCTGACAAGACATGACGCGGTGGGCACTACCGTGAATGTTATTGAGATGTTGGAAGATCACGAGGATGAAGAGGAAAAGGACGAGCTCAGTGATATACTCACCATAGATCTTGAGGCTATCATCGGAAAAAGCAAGCCTGTATTCCCGCCTGAATATGGTGATGTACCTATGCCTAAGACTGAACCTGAACCAAAGACAGAACAGCAGCCTGAATATGAGCTGGAGCCAGAGCCTGAATCAGAGCCTGAACCGGAGCAGGAGCCCGAGATCATACCCGAGCAGACGATCGAATCTGTGGTTGAGCCTGACCCTGAATTGCAGCCTGAACCAGACTGTGAACTTCAAACTGAACAGGAACCCGAACCTGAAATGATACCCGAACAGGAGCCTGAAACAGAACCCGAGTCACAGCCCGAGTCTGATGCGGATCCTGACTCTGAACCTGTGTCAGGATCGGATAACGAACAGCAGTCTGAAACTGAGTTTGAATCTGAAACCGAAACGGAGGCGGAATCCGAAGCGATAGCCAAGCTACTGCAGAAGTATATTTCGGAAACAAAACTGTGTATTGACCGGGAGCTTGAATTGGAGCAGGAGCCGCAATCTGAAACGGAAATACAGTCAATATCAGATGAGGAGACCGTATCTTCGCTTGAATCTGTATCTGAACCCGAACTTCTGACGGAAGAGCATCATGAGATGGTCAGCAGAGAAGAGATCGAGCTGGAAGCTCACGACCTGTTTATGCAGGCACAAGCTTCGTTATCAAGACTTTCAGGACTTATACCAAAAAAGAAAAAAACTGAGTAGATATTGATTTTAATTATGTTTTTTCAAAATGACACACCATTTTATACAACCTTTTGAAAGGTGAAATCAATAGCTGGCGGTATTCTTCCCCTCGCCGAAGGCGGGGGGAAGAATACATTTCAAATAACTATTCATTATTATACCGGCGTATGGTGTGGTATACCAGCGTATGGTTTGGTATACCCACGTATGAAGTGGTATGCTAAAGGGATAACCATAATATTAATAAATACGAATGATAAGAGGTTTTGTAACAACCATTAGGCAATAATGATTAAATTTATTAATAGATTAACTGAACTGTACGTTAAAACGATGAATGAAGGTTACAAAGTATTGACAAAAACGGTCTGATAAGCTAAAATGGGTATTGCGAATTGACAGGGATGTCTGTTTGCAATCCTGTTTTAATGAATTTGGAGGAATTTGCGATGAAGAATCCTAAGAGCGTAGCAGTTGTGGCTGCTGCAGCTATGACCGTTTCTATGGTAGTTATGACTGCATGCGCTAATGATACTACTTCTGAAAGTGATTCTGTAAAAGTTGGAGTTGTAGATGTAGAGACTACTGGCACTGAAACAGCAGAGGCTGAAACTTCTGAAGCAGAGAACGCTGATGCTGAGACGATCGTTGACGTACCTGAGGATGTAAACAAGCCCGGAGATGTGGATGGCAACAGTAAGGCCAACAATACCGACCTCATAAAGGTGGCAGCTCACGTAAAGGGCAGGAAGCTCCTGACAGGTGCTGCTCAGAAGGCTGCTGATGTTAACGGCGACGGTGAGATCAACATTTCCGACGTCATAAAGATCGCTGCTCACGTAAAGGGCAAGAAGATGCTGTACTGATTTACAGATCAGTCTTAATGTAAATAACAAATTCAAAGCGCCTTCGTCTTTTGGGACGGAGACGTTTTTATTTGTGCGTTGTAGATAAAATATCAAGGGCAAGTTTGTAAAGATTAATTGTTACAAAGTGGAAAAACAGGTTGAATTTGGGATAAAAATATGTTATCATATGGAAGTAGGGTTTAGTTTACTATAGTATCCATATAAAGAACAGGAGAAGTAAAATGGCATACGGAGATTATGAAACTTACAACAGAGACAACAGCGGAAGAGGCTATGCTTCCCAGGCTGACCGCCATATGGAAGTTGACCTCAAATGCCCGAACTGTATGGGCGAGAGAAATATTGATGTTAACAACATGGTACTGGTATGTCCCTATTGTGACAGCAAACAGATACTTTCTGAATACGAGATGGAGGCTTACTGCAGGCTGAAGGGTATAACTCGAGTCAATCCCAAATTCTGTGTAAACTACAAATAGTGTAATAAAAGAGTATATGATGAGACCGATTGTGAAAGCAGTCGGTCTTATCAGCATATTAGCACATGATTATTTGATTGTCAAGATAAAAGTATTATTCGGGTATTCTGTCTCCGTAATAGATCACAAGCTGAGCATAGATACTGCTCCAGTCCTGACGACGCCCCGTCCACTTTTTCGTGATGTCCTTCATAGCCAGATACAGCATCTTGAAAAGGCTGTCATCTGTAGGAAATACGGATTTTGTTTTGGTCACTTTCCTAAGCTGACGGTTGAATCCTTCGATTGCATTGGTGGTATAGATCAG
>NZ_FOAT01000011.1 GCF_900109655.1 Hominimerdicola alba | reverse complement strand
CTTACCCATACTGGTACGAAGAGTTTTCTTGCTGTGACCGTTACGACTGTTGTCGGTAGCCTTGTTCTTAACGTCATACGGCTCGTATCCAAGCTCGGAATCAAGCTCTGATTCAAGGCTGCCTTCCATAAATCCGGCAAGTGCCTCCTTGAAAAGTTCTTGAATATCGTCCATGCTCTGAATATTCGCTGCCGAAAGAAAATCACTTATTAGCTCTCTTCTTGCTCGCTGCTCTTCTGTTTCATTTCTTCGTCTTCTGCTCATAATTAAAACCTCCAAAGTAGTGTCTCTTCTATTATACACTACTTCAGAGGTTTACACAAATTTTAGGATAGACTCTCTCATTTGCCTGAACTGATAACCTGATATGCTTTTCACAGGCAATCAGCGCATGATCTACTAACCTCGAGCTTATCATCATCAGGCCTTTACTACGTTTTTTGAATTCTTCTGCTGTCTATTACATTTTTATCTTTTCTTTATTTCTTTGAAAGCACATAATTCACGAACTTATCCATAGTTTCCTCATCAAGCACCGACGAAATCATCATGCTGGCTTCGCCCGCTTTCTTAGGTTCTATCCCCACCTTTGAAGCAAAGAAATCCTGTAATATTACACATGGTGTGAACAGTCCATTCGCTTCACCAACTCCCTTTTGCGTCAGAGATATCTGTCGGTACGGCTCTTTTATTATAAGTTCTTCTTCGATAAGTTTTTTGCACATCTTTACGGCACTCGCCTTGGCAACGTGGAGATAATCAGCAATATCCGTTGTCCTCACACGCTCGCCGTTCTGCCCTAAAAGATAAATAGTAATAAGATATTTTTTCTGCTGTTCTGTCAACATATATACTTCTCCTTTGTGGTTAGACTTTTATAACCATAATATATTATCATTTGCAGATATCAATGTCAATGCTTTGACAATTATCAGTTAGTATTTTCTAACTAAGCTACAAAAAGTTAGGTTAGTTACACCAAACTTTTATTCGTTTCCACAAACTTATCTCACAGATGAATAATATCCTTGACTTTACAAAGAATAGAAAGTATAATATAAGCAGTTGGTTAGTTATTTCTAACCTAAATCTGAAAGGAGAAGCCTATGTATGCTTGTGAAACAAAAAAACTTGAAAATGTACTTGCATTCCACGCAGCGCCTACACTCATGGGGATGAAGTGCGGCAGTCTGCCCACACTTTCTCCGCAGGAATATGACATTGATGAGTTATCACAGCTTTTTGCAGAAGGTTATTTTGGTTCAAGGATAGGCGCTCGGTTCGTCAGCAGGTGTTCTCATCGGACGCTGATCTATGTATATGACAGGCGGCTGCTTGACAAAACGCTGTCCGACAACTCAGTGAGGGAGCTTCTTGCTGAGTACGGTTACGATGTTTCATGGGACAGTGAACAATGTCTTGACCGGCTGTGCGAACGTCTGACAAATAGTGACTTTCCCCATGAAATAGGAGTATTCCTTGGCTACCCGTTGGAGGACGTAAAGGGCTTTATCACAAACTGCGGACAGCGGTGCAAGCTGTGCGGTATGTGGAAGGTATACAGCGACGTTGAACGCGCAAAAGAATTATTTGAATGTTACAGACAGTGCAGGACCAAACTGTGCCAAGAACTTGCACAGGGGCGTTCCTTGCAGGTCTGCGTAGCATAAAAAGTCAGTATCATTGGAGGTAAAACAAATGAAAACAGCAGTAATTTATTGGAGCGGAACAGGCAATACCGAAGCAATGGCAAATGCCGTTGCAGAAGGATCGGGAGTAACCGCTGTTCAGGTATCGTCATTTGAAGGCGATGTGAGCGAATTCGATGCGCTTGCACTGGGCTGCCCTGCTATGGGTGCAGAAGAGCTGGAAGACACTGAATTCGAGCCTTTCTTCTCAGGTATTGAGGGCAAGATAAGCGGCAAGAAGATCGCACTTTTCGGTTCTTACGACTGGGGTGATGGCGAATGGATGCGTCTGTGGGCTGAAAGAGTAAAATCTGCAGGTGCAGAGATAGTTAATGGCGAGGGACTCATCGCAAACAACACCCCCGATGATGAAGCCATTGCAAAGTGCCGCGAGCTTGGTAAAAAGCTTGTGTAAACTTTCCTGTTCATCTTTTTTTCGTGAAGGCTGCCGTTCAAAAACACGGCAGCCTTTCGGTTAGTTATATCTAATAAAATACACGGTTTGCTTTGGCTAACTCTATGTTTAACACGACAAAGTGAGCTTAATAATATTGACTTTTGTGAGTTAGTGATGTATAATTTAATCAAAAGTTAGGTAGTTCTAACCATCATAAAGGAGGTAAATATGATGCCGTTGGTATCTGCAAACGCAGGCGAAAGCTACACTATCGCACGCATCGGAGGAACGAATGAAGTCCGCAAGCATTTAGAGGACTTGGGGTTTGCCGTTGGGGGAAAAGTTACGGTGATATCCGTCATGGCGGGTAATCTCATAGTTAATGTCAAGGAAACGAGAGTGGCAGTCAGCCGCGAATTAGCTATGAAAATAATGGTTTAGGGGGAGAAGATATGACACTGAGAGATGCAAAGATAGGTGATACCGTAACCGTGAAAAAGCTTACGGGAGAGGGTGCTGTCAAGCGCAGGATAATGGATATGGGACTGACGAAAGGAACTTCTGTTACCATTCGTAAAGTCGCGCCGCTGGGTGACCCGATAGAAGTAACCGTCAGAGGTTATGAGCTTTCTATCCGCAAAGCTGATGCGGAAATGGTCGAGATAATTTGACCATATATTTTTTGCACACAAGTTAGTTTAATCTAAAATTTTTAGGAGGAAGAATTATGAGTATCAAAATAGCGCTGGCGGGCAACCCGAACTGCGGTAAGACCACGCTTTTCAATGCGCTGACAGGCTCTAACCAGTTCGTGGGCAACTGGCCGGGCGTAACTGTGGAGAAAAAAGAGGGTAAGCTGAAAAAGCACAGCGATGTTATCGTCACCGATCTGCCGGGTATTTATTCGCTTTCACCCTACACGCTAGAAGAAGTTGTGGCGAGAAACTATCTGATAGATGAGAAGCCCGATGTTATACTTAATATCATCGACGGTACGAATCTGGAGAGAAATCTCTATCTGACAACACAGCTGACAGAACTTGGAATACCCGTTGTCTGCGCCGTGAATATGATGGATGTAGTCAATAAGAATGGTGATAAGATAAATATTTCAAAGCTGTCCGAAGCAATAGGCTGCAAGGTCGTTGAGATCTCGGCTCTGAAAAATGAGGGTGTTTCCGAAGCAGCCGAAGCCGCAATATCTGCGGCTGACACAAAGCACGACGGACCCGTACATCGCTTTGACGCGGCTATCGAACACGCTCTTGCACATATCGAAGAAGCCTGCGTCCATGATCTGCCGGAAGATCAGCAGAGGTGGTACGCTATAAAGCTGTTTGAGCGGGACGATAAAGTCATCGAAAAGCTGGGCATCAAGGGTGAAAAGCTGGCACATATAAACAAGGATATCGAAAAGGTGGAAAAAGAGCTGGACGATGACAGCGAGTCCATAATCACCAACGAGCGCTACAACTACATTTCAAGTATAATCGACAGCTGTCTTGTTAAAAAGAACAAGGGAGCATTAAGCTCTTCGGACAAGATAGACAGAGTTGTTACCAATCGCTGGCTTGGTCTGCCCATATTTGCGGCTATAATGTTCGCAGTGTACTGGATAGCTATGGTGGGCGTGGGCGCACCGCTTACCGACTTCACCAATGATAATATCTTCGGTGAGGACGGTTTCCACCTCTTTGGCAAAGGTACAGCTGAATACGAGGACGCAGCCGAGGAATACGCTGACGCACAGCTGATTATCGACGGCTATGATGCTTACGTTGAAGCAAACGGAACACCTGCAGACGAGTTTACATACGAGGTCGAGGACGAGGAGACCCTCGAAATCTCGGAAGAGACAGCGACTATCGCGGACTACGAAGAAGCTCTCGCCACCGTTGAAAAAATAGGCGACGAGCCTGATCCCGCTGACTACGGCTGGTATGTTCCTCCCGTTCCTGCCCTTGCTGAAAAGGTACTTGACAAAGCAGGTGCGGCAGCGTGGCTGAAAGGTCTTATCATTGACGGTATCATCGCGGGATGCGGTGCTGTACTGGGATTTGTTCCCCAGATGCTGGTGCTGTTCCTGATGCTTGCGTTCCTTGAAGCCTGCGGATATATGTCACGAATAGCATTTGTACTGGACAGAGTTTTCCGCAAATTCGGTCTTTCGGGCAAGAGCTTCATACCCATGCTTGTGGGAGTTGGCTGCGGCGTTCCCGGAATAATGGCGAGCCGTACTATCGAAAACGAGCGTGACCGCCGTATGACAATAATGACCACCACATTCATTCCCTGCGGTGCGAAAGTTCCTTTCATCGCCATGATAGCGGGCGCTATCTTCGGCGGTTCTGCATGGGTGGCTACATCCGCATATTTCATCGGCATGGCGGCTATCATAATCTCCGGCATCATGCTGAAAAAGACAAAGATGTTTGCTGGCGACCCTGCACCTTTCGTAATGGAGCTTCCTGCATACCATCTGCCCACCGTCAAGAACGTTCTCCGCTCCATGTGGGAACGCGGCTGGTCTTTCATCAAAAAGGCAGGTACCGTTATACTGATCTCGCAGGTAGTTGTTTGGTTCACAAGCAGATTCGGCTTTGTTGACGGCAGCTTCGGTATGCTGGAGGAAGACGAACTCAGCGCTTCCATACTCGCAAAGATAGGCAGCACTATCGCTTGGATATTCACACCTCTCGGCTGGGGCAACTGGCAGGCAGCTGTTGCATCCATCACGGGACTTGTGGCAAAGGAAAACATCGTCGGCACAATGGGTACTCTCTACGGCGGCGGAGACAAGACTGTTTGGCAGGAGCTGGCTGTTCAGTTCACGGGAATCACAGGATATTCCTTCCTGGTGTTCAACCTGCTGTGCGCACCATGCTTCGCAGCTATCGGTGCTATCAAGCGTGAGATGAACAACGCCAAGTGGACATGGTTCGCTATTGGCTATCAGTGCGGATTTGCTTATGCGATCGCATTGATGATAAACCAGTTCGGCGGACTGTTCACAGGCAGCGCAAATATCATAGGTGTGATATTCGCAGCAGCTGTACTGGCTGGCATGATATATATGTTAGTAAGACCCTACAAGGAAGCGACCAAGCTGACGTCAAAACTGGCAGTCGGCAAGGCATAAGGAGGTAAATTATGACAGTGTGGCTCAGTGAAAATATCGGAAATATCATCGTCATCACGATAGTTGTGGTTATACTCGCACTGGCTCTGCGGTCGGTCATCAAAGACAGATTGTCGGGCAAAGGCGGCTGCGGGTGCGGCTGTGCGAACTGTGCTATGCACGGCAAGTGCCATACTGCTAAGAAATAATGTTAAGGTATGTTCGGGGGAGGAAACTCTCCCGTTCATCATATTAAGTTCTGTATAGAAAGGAAGTATCACTATGTCAATTTGGGTCAAAGCAGGATTATTCGTTGGAGGTATGGCAGCAAGTACGCTGGGTGTAAAGCTGCTGACAAGCAAGACCGCCAAGAAAGTTTATTCTCACACAACAGCGGCAGTTATCCGCGGTAAAGACTGTGTAATGGAGGGCGTTACAAAGGTACGCGAGGGCTGTGATGATATCGTTGCTGACGCTAAGTACATCAACGAAAAGCGTGCCGACGAGGATATTATCGACATCATCGAGGACTGCGCCGACACCGCTGATGAAGAATTTTCGGACGAGGAGAAGAAAGACTGATGAAATGTCAGATACTCCACAGTTCCCGTAACCGCCTGCGTATACATATCATGCGTTCACACATGACTCTCCGTCAGGCGGATATGCTGGAATACTATCTGCGTGCAAAGCCCTATGTCACAGATGTAAAGGTCTATGACCGCACAGGTGATGCGGTTATAATCTTCACTGACAAAGCACAAGTGATACGGGCTCTCTCGCTGTTTTCCTACACTGACAATAAGACTGCCGCCCTTGTCCCCGAGCATACAGGCAGAGAGCTTGACCGCGAATTCGAGGACAAGCTGTTCTTCATGCTGGCAAGGCGGTACATATTCAGGCGGCTGATTCCTGCACCGCTGAGAATGGTGCTGTCGGTCATCAAGGCGGCGAAATACGTCCGAGAAGCGCTTATCTCTCTGTCAAAGGGTAAGATCGAAGTCAGCCTGCTGGATGCTGTTGCCATAACGGTATCCCTCATAAGGCGCGATCACAAGACGGCTTCAAGCGTTATGTTCATGCTGGGTCTGGGCGAACTTTTAGAGGACTGGACACACAAAAAGTCAGTTGATGATCTGGCAAGAACAATGTCGCTTGGCGTGGAAAAAGTATGGCTGAAAACAGGCGAAAGCGAAATGCTGGTACCTATCAAGGATATCAGCGAGGGCGATGAGATAATCGTCCGCACAGGCAGCATGATACCGCTTGACGGCAAAGTCATCTCGGGTGAAGCTGAGGTCAATCAGGCTACACTGACAGGTGAAGCGCTCGCAGTTCACAAGTCTGCGGGAAGCTATGCATATGCAGGCACGGTAGTCGAGCAGGGCAGCTGTGTCATTCAGGTTGATAAACTCACAGGCAGCGGCAAGTATGACCGCATAGTCAAGATGATAGAGGAGAGTGAAAAACTCAAATCCGAAGTCGAGAGCCGTGCGGCACATCTTGCAGACAAGCTGGTGCCCTACTGCCTTGGCGGAACACTGCTGACATATCTGCTGACGAGAAATGCCACAAAAGCGATATCAATACTCATGGTGGATTTCTCCTGCGCTCTGAAACTGGCTATGCCTATATCGGTAATATCGGCTATGCGCGAGGGTCAGACTTACGGCATGACGATCAAGGGCGGAAAGTTCCTTGAAGCGGTTGCAGATGCTGATACCATCATTTTCGACAAAACAGGAACGCTCACACACTCCGAGCCAAAGGTAGCTAAGATTATCACATTCGGCGAGAACGATGAAGACGAAGCACTGCGGCTTGCGGCGTGTCTTGAAGAACACTACCCACACTCCATCGCCAATGCAGTAGTAAAGGCGGCAAGCGACAGAGGTCTTGTTCACGAGGAACTCCACAGCGAGGTCGAGTATGTTGTCGCTCACGGAATAGCTAGCTCAGTTAGTGGCGTAAAGGTGGTGCTGGGCAGCTATCACTTTGTGTTTGAGGACGAGGGATGTACTCTCCCCGAAAACGAAGAAGATAAGTTCGACAGTTTGCCTGGTGAGTATTCGCACCTGTTCCTTGCAGTGGACGGAGTGCTTGCGGCGGTGATATGCATTGAAGACCCCATACGCGATGAAGCAAAGGAAGTCCTTTCACAGCTGAAAAACTTAGGCATCAGCAAGATAGTCATGATGACGGGAGACAGCGAGCGAACAGCAAAAGCAGTTGCAGAAAAGGTGGGCGTTGACGAGTATTATGCCGAAGTTCTTCCCGAAGATAAAGCAGAATATGTCCGCCAAGAAAAAGCAAACGGCAGAAAAGTCATCATGATAGGTGACGGAGTGAATGACTCGCCCGCCCTATCCGAAGCTGATGCAGGTATTGCAATAAGCAGCGGTGCAGCCATCGCAAGAGAGGTGGCAGATATCACCATATCAGCCGATGACATTACCTGCCTTGTTACCCTGCGGCAGCTTTCGGGTGCTTTGATGAAGCGCATAAACTCTAATTACCGAACCATAATCGGGTTCAATTTCTCCCTTATGGTGCTGGGCGCTACGGGAGTGATCGCTCCGACTACATCAGCACTTCTGCACAATTCATCTACCCTCGCTATATCACTTGCTAGTATGAGAAATTATCTTAAATAGCAACAGACCGCTTTTCAGATCATTCCGAAAGGCGGTCTATTATTTTATGTATCTTTTTTACCCCTATATCATATAGAACCACGAATTTTCATCGGAGTCATCTGTTCTTTCAACCGCTTTTGAAGATACGTAATCATAATGAAGCTCACGACTCTTCACGCTGACCTTTGCTCCCTCGGGTACAGAGCGGGTTATAAAGGCATTTCCACCGATAACAGCATTCTTACCTATGACAGTATTTCCACCGAGGATCGAAGCGCCTGAATATATAGTAACATTGTCCTCGATAGTTGGATGACGCTTTTTATTTTTGAGTTGCTGTCCACCCCTTCACTCATAATGTTTTTACTCTCCTTATTCCATGTGATTTTAGTTAGTAAGCGTTAACCGTATTATATCATCATCCAAGCAATAAATCAACCGACTATTTAGCAGAAAGTAAACAGCGTTTATTTTAAAATTTGTCTGATTTACATAATTAGGTTTGTTTATGCAAACTAATGGTATCAATGTACAAGGTATATCCATTCACATTCATAAAATTTTCATTAACACATTAGTTGACATATTTCAAGCCATGTGCTATAATATCAGGGTTAGCAAAAACTAATCTGATTAGTGTTAACTAATTCTAACTTTCGGAGGTATCGTTATGAAGGAAAAAAAGCTTAAACCAAAAGATTTTATCACCGTCGGCATATTTACCGCTCTGCTGTTCGTCGTAGAATTTGCGTGCGGAATGCTGGGATTCATACACCCATATGTAGTTGCATCATATGTGGTGCTGATACCCATAGTCGGGTCGATCCCAATGATGCTTTTCTACACAAAAGTAGAGAAATTCGGCATGATAACGCTGATGTCAGTACTCGTTGCCATAATAATGTTCGCAACAGGTATGGGATGGCTCGGCGCTCCATTGATCATTATTTCCGGTCTGATAGCCGACCTCATAGCCAAAAAAGGAAATTACAAAAGCTTCAAGTCAACAGTGCTGAGTCATGGAATTTTCTGCCTGTGGATATGTGCCAACTATTTCCCCGTGATAGTAACAGCCAAAAGCTACCGCAAAAACCTGATAGACGGCGGATATTCAGCAGAATACTGTGACTCGCTTTTCCGTGCCATAAACAGCAAGACAATTTTCGTTCTGCTGATACTTTGCGTTATTTTCGGTATGATCGGTGCATTCGTTGGTAAAGCTGTCGTAAGAAAGCACTTTGAAAAAGCAGGTATAGTATGAGAGGGATATATCTTGACCCAAGAACAAAGCTGTTCATGATATTCGTAGTATCGCTTATAGTTATGTCAAATGCGGTAACTCCACTTGAATGGACAATTCGTATTCTTCTGACAGCGATACCCGTATTTCTGCTGATAACAGAGGGCAAGTACGCTTCAGCATTGCGTTTCACTGCGATGTACGCTGTATCACTTATCCTGATGAGATCATTCATATCAGAAGATTCCAAAGGACTGCTGTCAGCCTTACTTGTAGGCTACTGCGGTATCGTCGTGCAATTCCTGCCCGCGATGATAACAGCATGGTATGTTATCAAAACAACAAAGATAGGCGAATTCATGTCAGCTATGCAGAAAATGCACGTTCCCGACGGTATTTCCGTATCCTTGGCAGTAGTTATGAGGTTCTTTCCAACTATCAAAGAAGAATATGGCTCTATCAGAGATGCAATGAAAATGAGGGGCATCTCATTTGGCGGCGGAAAGTTATCGGGTATGATCGAGTATCGAATGATACCTCTTATGTTTTCCTGTGTGAATATAGGTGATGAACTTTCTGCGGCTGCTGTCACAAGGGGACTGGGTGCTCCTATAAAACGAACAAGTGCGTATGAACTCAGATTAAGCACTCGCGACATTGCAGTAATGGCAGTATTTACATTGAGCGCATGCTTGTTCATAGGCGCGAAGATCATCGGGTGAAAAAAATGATAAATATAGAAGTTCAGAATTTTAGTTATAAAGGTTCTGCTTCCGCAGGTCTGCATGATATCTCGCTGCATATCAAAGACGGAGAAACCGTGCTTCTTTGTGGCGCTTCAGGCTGCGGAAAAACAACGGTTCTTCGTCTTATAAACGGTCTTATCCCCCACTACTACCGTGGCGAACTAAACGGAAGAATCACCGTAAACGGCATAGATATCCCCTCAGCCGAACTTTACGACCTTGCCAGCATTGTAGGGACTGTTTTTCAGAATCCGAGAAGTCAGTTTTTCTCGGTCGATACCGACGGTGAGATAACCTTCGGAACAGAGAATATCGGAATAGACCCAGATGAGATTCTAAAAAGAAAATCCGAGGTAGTAAACGAACTCGAACTGAAACCTCTGCTCGGGAAAAGTCTTTTTGAACTCTCGGGGGGTGAAAAACAGAAAATAGCCTGCGCAGGTGTATCAGCTTTGATGCCGGATGTTATGCTGCTTGACGAACCATCATCAAATCTTGACTGGAAAGCCATCGAAGAACTGAAAAAAGTCATCAAGCACTGGAAAGCAAAAGGTAAAACGATTATAATTTCCGAACACAGGCTATGGTATCTCAAAAACCTTATCGACCGTGTCATCTATATGAAAGACGGCAGGATAGAAAAGGAATGGAACAAAGCTGGATTTAACAGTCTCACTTCCGATGAACTGTGCGCTCTCGGCCTTCGTCCTACGGAAATTGAAGAAAAGTACATAGAAGAGTTCGGAAGAGGGATATTCTCAACTGAAAACATCCATCCCTGCTCCACCTTAAGTTCAGAAAGCAGGATAACCCTCAAAGATATGTTCTTCACCTACAAGCCGCAAAAGTATTTCATCAAAAAGAAAAAACTCAATGCAGCCGATTCGGCAGATTATACCCTTGCTATCCCCGAACTTGAAATACCGCGGGGAAAAGTCATAGGACTTATCGGTAAAAACGGTGCAGGAAAATCTACTTTTCTAAGATGTCTCTGCGGACTTGAAAAAGACTGTACTCTCCGTTTGACATCTGACGAAGAGACAGTATCGGGTAGGAAAATACTGAAAAAATGCTACATGGTCATGCAGGATGTAAACCATCAGCTTTTCACCGACAGCGTTGAAGCAGAAGTAATGCTTTCAATGGATAATGAAGACAAAGACCAAGCTGCTAAGATAATTGCCGAACTTGGTCTGGCGGGCTATGAAAATACTCATCCTATGGCACTTTCAGGCGGACAGAAACAGCGTGTGGCAATAGCATCAGCTCTCGCAGCAAATGCCGAGATACTTCTTTTCGATGAACCCACCTCCGGTCTTGACCATGCACATATGACTTCAGTTGCAGATCTTCTTACAGAACTTGCCAAAAAAGGCCGAACGATCATCGTATCGACCCATGACCCAGAGCTTATTTCACTCTGCTGCGATCACATATTATGTCTGGAAAAAGGCAGGTTGAAATACATGAGAAAATGCTGAAACGAAATGTCTCCGATGCTTTACAGCAAAGGGGACTTTTTTACGCCATATTGACATTCGGCAGTATAAGTGATATAATTCCGTAAGAAAAAATATACCGAATGCAGAAATACTCTGCTAATCCACATAATATTCCGCAACAGAAAATATGTATTCTATTAATATATTATCCATTGACTCTGTCTTAACGGCAGGGTGTATTATCTATCCATACCAAAGAAACGGAGGATAATATATGAGAGATCTTAGTTTGCTTACATGGTCTGAGGTCATGGATATCAACAAAAGAAAAAGCTTAGTGTTTATCGTTATTGCACCGATAGAGGAACACGGAACACACCTTCCGCTTTCAACGGATATCATCGAAGGCGAGTACTGGAGCAAAGGTGCTATGTGTGTGCTTGAACGAAGGCTCGGGATAGATTGCTTTTATCTGCCGACTTTTCCTGTGGCGGCAGCTTCGGTAAACGAGTTCTACGGGTCGATACACTTCCCGATGAAAACGGTCTGTGATGTGACATTTGCTGTCCTCGAAAGCATATGCTTTATGGGGTTTTGGAACATTATCGTTATAGCTTCCCACGCAGACCCTCAGCATCAGATCGCAGTAGAGAAAGCTGTGCGTAAGATCAACAAAAGACACGGGCTTTGTGCTATCGCTCCAATGGGACAGATATTCATGGGAGTATCGTCAGAAAAGTCAGGCAAACTAAAAACTATGGAGAAAGAACACGGCAGCGATTTCCACGCAGGCTGGATAGAAACGTCGAGTTTTCTTGACATTGACCCGAGATATGTAAGGGTGGGTTATCGTGAACTGGCTGATTCCGTGATAACCGAAAAAGATATGATATCCCGAAAACGACAGCTTGCGGCAATGGGCAAATACGGCTATATAGGAGCACCGAGGTTTTCATCTGCGGAATTGGGCAAAGACCTGAATGATGACTGTATCGCTGCGATCTGCGACGCAGCCGAGAAGTTCTTCAACAGGGACGGATATCAAAAATATTGGCATTACAGTCTTTACAATATATTACCTCTGCATTTGGGTTTCTTACCAATTGCAGGCAGAGTCCACAGGAAGAAGGTGACGGGATAATGTATACCAGAGGACAGTTCGCCGTTATGGGCAGCGTCGGCATAAAGGCACTTCGGCTTTATCATGAGGAAGGACTGCTTGTGCCCGCATATATCAACAAAGAAAACGGCTATCACTTTTATGAAGAAAAGCAGCTTGCTGTATTGCAAAAGATAAAGAATTACAGAAAGATAGGAATGTCGCTTTTCGAGATCAGGCAGATACTTGACGGTATGGCAGACGAAGCAGAGATAATCGAAAGCAAGATCAACGAGACCGATCGACTTCTCAGCGAGATGAAAGCATACAAAAAAGAAACGGAGTATGACGATACTGAAACAAACGCAGAACAGATCGACTGCAAGCCATTCGGCAAGTGCAGATGTATTTTCGTCCGCGAGAACACTGAAAGAGAGAACCTCGGAATGTCGGTCGGGAAACTGTACGAAAGAGCCGCCCGTGAGGGAATAACTATTGCCGGGGCTCACTTTGTTATCTTCGACAAGCTTGATACAGATGACAGTTTCAACATGACTACCTTTCTTCCGGTATCAAATTATACAGGCGAGAACGTTTTAGAAGTATACGAAGAAAACTGCATACATATCAATTTCAAGGGTGGTTTCTCCAAAGTCAGCAAAGCCCATCAGATGCTTAGAAAATATGCCGAAGAGAATTCGATAAAACCGACAGAACGCATATATGAGGTATATAACAAAGATATGTCAGTAGATGTGTATTATAGTAAACGACATTGAAATTGCTGCTTACTATACTCTGCGGACAGATAACATTTTACATTTTTTTACGACAAAAAAGTCACGGACACCGCAGTATCCGTGACTTTTTAATTGTCTATCTGCAGTCGTACTCAGAAAGCAGATTTTTCAACGCACTCACACTTGACGTATGCAAATGCCTCACGGGTGTACCCGATTTCTCGGTATGCTTTTTGACACCGCCAAGCATTTTATGGGAACAAGTTCCCGTGAATACTATCACCAGGTCGGGCTGACCTATCTTGTTCTCAAAATCCGCAGGCATCTGAGTAAATACCTTAGATTTACATTTGTATGACTTACAGATGTCCTGGTACCTTGTTGCCATGCGGTCATTACCGCCTACTATAACTACGCTCATTTTTATTCCTTTCTACAATTAGTCTAAACTAACCTCGCATCAAACAAAAGTGGTTAGGCATCACTAACCATAATTATTATATCATATATAAGAGTGTTTGTCAATAGGTTTTCAGCTATTAAAGTGAGTAAACAAACAAGATTTTTATACACACATGATCATTCATCCCAGCGCAACATCAAGCGCCATCATCAGAGTAAATCCAAGCGAGAACATCAGCACGCCGATGTTTGAATGTTCACCTTCGGACATTTCGGGGATAAGCTCCTCCACCACCACATATATCATCGCACCCGCCGCGAAGCTCAGCAGATACGGCATCGCAGGCAGTATAAGTCCCGCAAACAATATTGTAAGCACAGCACCTATCGGCTCGACAACTCCCGAAAGAACGCCGTCCGCAAAGGCTTTGCACTTGCTTTTGCCCTCTGCATGAAGCGGCATGGATATTATAGCACCCTCAGGGAAATTCTGTATCGCAATACCCAGCGCAAGTGCGAATGCTCCGCCTGAATTTATATCCCCCGTGCCCGATACAAGCCCCGCATACACGATCCCTACAGCCATTCCTTCGGGGATATTATGCAGTGTCACTGCAAGCACCATCATGGTAGTGCGTGCAAGCCGCGATGGTATACCCTCAGCTTTCTCGGCATTCATATGAAGATGCGGAATGATCGTATCGAGAAGAAGCAGGAAAAGCACTCCGCACCAGAAGCCAATGACCGCAGGCAGGAATGACAGTTTTCCCATATTTTCCGACTGCTCCATCGCCGGTATTATCAGGCTCCATATGGAAGCGGCAGTCATAACACCTGCCGCGAAGCCTGTTAGAGCACGCTGTACTCCTTTTCCGAGGTTTTTCTTCATAAACAGCACACAGCCCGAACCTAGAGCCGTGCCCGTAAATGGCAGCGCAAGTCCCAAAATTATTTCCTGTGTCATAGTATTACTTAAACCTTTCTTATGTAAAAATCGCACCTGTCAATACCCTAGCAGTATGCCTGATCATAAGTCATGAACGCCTTACAGGTGATATTCATCTCAGCCGAAGAGATCAATCTTTCGAGTCGATTAGCAAAAACTAACCGCAGAACAATTATAGCATACTCCTCCCCAAATGTCAAATATACTTATAATACACACAACGATCTTGTTTTTATAGCAGCTTTGTAGTACTTCCCAATTTTTGTTGAATTACAAAACACTCGAAATCTCTCAATAACGAAGATACTCTGCTGCGATAACAAAGAAATAGCTTCACTGTATCTTATCCCCACGAGAATAACTGTGTTCTTCTCGAAGGTGCTTGCACTGAAAAAACGTGGAATAATATAGAAAGGAAAAGTGACAGCAACCGTAGATCAACTGCTGTCACTTTATTTATAAGGAAGTGATATGGTTATTTCTTCACATTGAATGCGCCCATCTGAGGATAGCAAGCAGCACCGCCAAGCTGTTCTTCAATGCGCAGAAGCTGGTTGTACTTAGCTACACGCTCGCTTCTGCTGGGTGCGCCTGTCTTTATCTGGCAGGTGTTGAGTGCAACTGCAAGATCAGCTATCGTTGTATCAGCTGTCTCGCCTGAACGATGTGAGGATATCGCAGTATATCCTGCCTTGTGTGCCATCTTGATAGCTTCCAGAGTCTCGGAAACAGAGCCTATCTGGTTTAGCTTGATAAGTATGGAGTTGCCCGCGCCAAGCTGTATGCCCTTTGCAAGACGCTCGGTATTTGTAACGAAGAGGTCGTCACCAACAAGCTGTACCTTGTGACCTATCTGCTTAGTCATCTTCACCCAGCCGTCCCAGTCTTCCTCGTCAAGACCATCCTCAATTGAGATTATTGGGTACTTGTCAACAAGTGCTTCCCAGTGGGCAATAAGCTCGTCGGAGGTGAACTCTTTTCCGCTCTTGGGCTGCTTATAGAAGCCCTTGCCCTTTTCGCTCTTCCATTCGGAGGAAGCCGCATCCATAGCTATCTTGAAATCCTTGCCGGGCTCGAAACCTGCTTTCTTAACAGCTTCCAGTATCTTCTCGATTGCTTCCTCGTCGCTCTTCAGATTATTGGGAGCAAAGCCGCCCTCATCGCCCACAGCGGTAACATCGCCCATCTCCTTCAGCAGAGATTTAAGAGCGTGGAAGACCTCAGCGCACCAGCGCAGACCCTCTTTGAAAGTGGGCGCACCAACAGGCATTATCATGAACTCCTGAGTATCAACAGCGCTGTCAGCATGAGCACCGCCGTTCAAAATATTCATCATGGGTACGGGGAGCTTGGTTCCCTGAATACCACCGAGGAATCTGTAAAGAGGAATATCCAGTGAGGTTGCCGCAGCCCTTGCGCAAGCGATGGATACTGCGAGTATAGCGTTAGCACCCAGCTTTGACTTATCCTTTGTGCCATCTGCACGTATCATAGCACCGTCGATAGCATAAATATCCGAAGCATCCATACCCTTGATGGCATCTGCAATAACGGTGTTGATGTTCTCAACAGCCTTCTGTACGCCCTTGCCAAGATATCTGCCCTTGTCACCATCACGAAGTTCCAGTGCTTCAAACTCACCAGTGGAAGCACCTGAGGGTGCAGTTCCTCTTGCAACAGTACCGTCAGCGAGAGTAATCTCAGCTTCAACTGTAGGATTTCCACGGGAATCGAGTATTTCTCTGCCCACTACCTTTTCGATCTCTAAATAATCCATATCTGTTCTCCATTCTGCCTATTGGCATTTATTTAACGTGATCACTCACATTATTGACGCGCAGACCCGAAGTATTCAAATGCCCTATCGCACAAGGCTTCCGAAAGGGGTCTGCAATGATCTATTTGCAGTTAGTGTTCGCTAACCAAAATAATTATATCACAGCTCCCCTTCCCTGTCAATAGCTCAAACCGCGTCATTAGTACCGATTATAAAACGTTAAAATCCCGAAAAAATGTACTAAGATACGATATTTCGTATGCCCCTTGACATTGACCGAAGGATGTGTTATACTGTGGTTAGTTGTAACTAATTATTTAAGCGGCATCATGCTGCTTTTCTTCCGAAGCAGAGTTAGCTTTAGCTAATTCGATCATTTCTATGAATGAAAGGTCAGATAAACAATGTATAGAACAACAGTTAAAATAGACGGTATGATGTGCAGTATGTGCGAGTCACACATCAACGATGCTATACGCCGCAAAATTGAGATCAAAAAGGTAACATCTTCACACAAGAAAGGTGAAACTGTTATCATCAGCAATAGTTCCCTCACCCGTGAGGAGATCGATGCTACACTTGCTGACAGCGGTTACAAGGTGACAGGCTTTGTGTGTGGGACATACGAGAAAAAAGGTTTGTTCCGTAGGTAAGTAATTTGACGCAATTTTATATAAAAGGAGAATAATGATATGAAAAAAATCAAAGCCCTTACCGAAAGCAGACTGAACGAAATATCGGCTATGATCGGCGAATCATTCTGGGACTATCCATATGAGGAGGGAGAGGGCGGACTAAAGCCATTTTTCCCTAACAAGCAGGCAATGTCTGACTATATGAAAACACTTGTAGTTGCAGGAATTGAAAGCGGTACTTTTTACAGTACTGACGGAGACGAAGGATATATTCTTATCACCGATACCGAGGGTAATCATCCCGGTTTCTTTAGCATCATACGCATGATGAGAGGTATGAAAACAGCTATTGGCGGCTGGAAAAAGCTGTTTGCGTTTTTAAAGGCAGCTAACTGCGGTGATGAAACGCTGGAACAGCATCTAAAGAAAAAAAAGCAGAAGTATATTAAAGTTGAAATGCTGATCGTAACTAAAGAACATCAGGGACAGGGCTATATGCGAAAGCTGCTGACTTATGCTTTTAAAATAGCTGAAAAAAAGAACTGCCCATGCATTCTTGACACAGATGCAAAGGGTAAGTGCGAGAGATACAAACACCTTGGTATGAAGCTTGAGAAAACACGATACGTTGCCGGTGCAAAAATCTATGATCTGATATGGAGACCTTGAGCTTATTTTTTCAGGGAAACCATACAAACACCTTATGAAGAATCAAATAGTGCAATAAACAGTCGATATCGATAGTTTGCAGTATTCTTCCCAACGCCGTAGGTAAGGAAAGAATACATCTCAAATATTTATTTTACCGGCATATGAAGTGTTGTGCTAAAGTGATAGCCCTGATATGACTTAGAAAAAAAACGGCGATGCGTTCAAAATCAAATCAACGCATCGTCGTTTTTTTGTTCGTTTATACAAATCATCAGAATAGCTTCTTGACATTGCAGTTAACATATGCTACAATGATAATCGGATTATCGATAATCCAATTTTCATAGGAGAACCAAAATGGCAATACCTGATAAAAGAATCGACCCACGACTTCTTGCCAGTGCACAGGCAGAATTCATGAAACATGGCTATCTCAAAGCAGAATTGAAAACTATCTGCGAGAATGCCGATATCACAACAGGTGCAGTTTACAAGCGCTACAAAGGCAAGGAAGATCTGTTCAATGCAGTTGTTGAAAACATCGTCAATGAACTGAATAACTTCGTTGAAAGCCGTTCAAATACTGATTTTTCTGCTTTTTCGGACGATGAAATATACAATTCATGTGAGATGTCGTATGAATCAATGATGCCGCTTTTCAAACTGCTTTATAAAAACCGTGAAACAGTTTCTTTACTGATAGACAAGGCAGCAGGCACACGTTACGAGAATTTCAACCACGAATATGTCACGAAAATGAGCTATGCATATGAGCAGTTTTATTATGAAGCATATAAAAGAGGACTTGCTCATGCAGAAGTCACCAGAGAAGAATTTCATGTTCTGATATCGTCTTTCTGGACTTGTGTCTGTGAGCCTATCATTCATGATATGTCATGGGAGCAGATCGAGGAGCATTGCCGTATCGTCTGTCGGTTTTTCAACTGGCAGGATGTAATAATGCTAAAGAAAGGCGATGAAAACAATGTTTAACAAGATAAAGCCATATATGGGAGGCTATATCAGATATACATATACGGCATTGGCGGTCATGTTTGCGGGACTGATCGCTTCAGCTGTGCCGTTTTTTATGCTGTACCGCATCATAAAACCGCTTATCGACGGTGAAAATCTTTCAGCCGGCTATTATGCAGTACATATAGCCATTATTTTTGTGTGCGAGTTAGTTTATTCTAACTTATATGTACTTGGACTGAAATACTCCCACATATCCGCATACAACACATTGAAAAATATCCGTATATCATTGCAGAAAAAGCTGGAGCGTCAGCCGCTCGGCACAATACAGGATATGGGCAACGGCAGGATAAAAAAGCTGTTCACCGATGATATAGATCAGGTAGAGCTGTTACTGGCTCACGCAATTCCCGAAGGTATATCCAACCTTGCAATGGCACTGATAGCAATTATATGTATGTTCTTTGCAGACTGGAAGCTGGCACTGCTGTCGCTCTGCTCTCTGCCGCTCGGACTGTTTGCAATGGGCATGATGTTCCGCACGGGTATGAAACGAATGAACGCCTACTACGCCGCATCAGCAAAGATGAATGCAACGATAATCGAGTATGTAAACGGTATGGAAGTTGTTAAGGTCTTCGGTCGTGACGGCGAATCCTATCAGCGATATGAAAGCGATATCAAAAGCTACCGTGATTTCACGCTTGCGTGGTATAAAGCTTGCTGGGGCTGGATGGCACTTTATAGTGCGATACTTCCATGTACGGCTCTTTTCATGCTCCCTGTCGGAACACTGTTTGTTATCAATGGTACATCTACACTGGCTGATCTGATACTGGTGTTCTGCCTGTCGCTGTCGATCGGTGTACCACTGCTGAAAGCGCTGAGCTTTGCAGGCAAATTCCCACAACTCGGCTATAAGATAGACGAGATCGAAAAGGCTATGGATCATGAGCCTTTAAAAAGTAAAGATAATCAATTTATCGGTAATTCACATATCGTCAGATTCGATGATGTCCGTTTTGCTTATCAAGAACAGGAAGTCCTGCACGGCGTTTCACTCGAACTCGGAGAAGGGACGCTTACGGCGCTGGTCGGCGAATCGGGCAGCGGCAAATCAACTCTTGCAAAGCTGCTTGTCCATTACTATGATCTGAACGGCGGACATATCACCCTCGGCGGTCAGGACATCACCGATATGAGCATTGAAGCGCTGAACGACAACATCTCCTATGTATCGCAGGAGCAGTTTCTGTTCAACACCACGCTGTATGAGAATATCCTCATCGGAAAGCCCGATGCGTCCCGTGAGGAAGTACTGGCAGCGGCAGAAAAAGCACAATGCGGTGAGTTCCTGAAACGTCTGCCGAAAGGCATTGACACAATGGCAGGCGACGGAGGTAAAATGCTTTCGGGCGGTGAGCGACAGAGAATTTCTCTTGCAAGGGCGATATTGAAAAATGCACCTGTCATCGTGCTTGACGAGGCAACAGCCTTTATTGATCCCGAAAACGAGGAGAAAATGAATGCCGCCATTGCCGAGATAATCAAGGGAAAGACCGTCCTTGTCATTGCACATCGCTTGCAGACGATAGTGAACGCCGACAAAATTTGTGTTATGAAGGACGGAAATATCATTGCCGCAGACACACATGAAAAGCACCTGCAAAGCTGTGCGGAATACCAGAAATTATGGAACAGCAGCGAAGCAAGAGCCAACTGGACTATCGGAAATGAGGTGAGGGCATGATAGGAATGATAAGACGTATCCTCGGCGTTTCGGGGAAATACAAGGGCAGGATATACGGTGCTATGGGCTTTTCATTTCTGAAAGGTCTGCTCATGAAAGTACCGATAATTCTCACATATTTCATCGTTACAACTTACATTGACGGTACGCTTACGAAGAAAACCGCTCTTTACGGAGCAATAGCACTTGTGGCAAGTATCATCGTGCAGGCAGTGTCCCAGTACCTCGCCGACAGGCTGCAAAGCGGCGCAGGCTACCTGATATTCGCCGATATGCGAATGAAGCTTGGCGAGCATCTGCGCCGCCTGCCGATGGGCTATTTCACCGAGGGCAACATCGGCAAGATAAGCTCTGTGCTGTCAACAGACATGGTGTTCATCGAAGAAAACTGCATGATGGTGCTTGCGGACATGATGAGCTATCTGTTCTCGCAGGCGATCATGAGCGTGTTCATGTTCGTGTTCGATTGGCGGCTCGGTATTGCTTCGCTCTTGATAACAGGATGTATGGTCATACTCGGCAGGCACATGATGAAAAGCGACCTCGTTCATTCCGATGAAAAGCAGGAAGCCGCTGAGATACAGACGCAGGCGGTGCTTGATTTCACCGAGGGCATCGGCATTATCAAGACCTACAATCTGCTCGGTGAAAAGTCAAAGGAGCTGACCGACAGCTTTGAAACCAACTGCCGTGTGAACCTTGATTTTGAGTTTTCTCACCACCCGTATAAGAGTGGCGTGTTCCTTATCTACGGTATCGGCACGGTCGTTATGCTTGCGCTTTCGGCATTTCTCTATACAAAGGGACTTATGGAACTGAATTTCTTTCTCGGAATTATGCTGTGTCTGTTTGACCTTTTTGTGCCGATAAAGTCATTCTACGATCAGGAGGCAAGGCTGACGGTGATGAGTGCTTGTATGGACAGGATAGAATCCCTCTTTGCTGAAAAGGAACTTGAAGATAACGGTACTCAGCTGCTTACAGACAGCAATGCCCCAGAGATAGAGTACCGCAATGTCACATTTGCCTACGGCGAAAAGGACGTGCTGAAAGATGTGTCATTCAAATCCGGTAAAGGCACAATGACTGCTTTGGTCGGACCGTCAGGCGGCGGCAAATCTACTATCGCAAGTTTGCTGACACGTTTCTGGGACGTAAAAAGCGGCGAGATACTTCTGCGTGGTACGGATATCCGAAAAATACCGCTTTCTATTCTCATGGATAATATCAGCATGGTCTTCCAGAGAGTATATCTGTTTCAGGATACGGTGTACAACAATATCGCTCTCGGCAGACCGGATGCAAACCGTGAAGAAGTCATCGAAGCTGCAAAAAAGGCTCGATGCTACGATTTCATTATGGAACTGCCCGACGGATTTGATACAGTCATAGGCGAGGGCGGTGCAAGCCTTTCGGGTGGGCAGGCACAGCGTATTTCTATCGCAAGGTGTATACTGAAAGATTCGCCAATTGTCATTCTAGATGAAGCAACTGCAAGCATTGATGCTGACAATGAAAGCTATATCCAGCAAGCGATTTCAGAACTATGCAAGGGTAAAACGCTGCTTGTAATCGCACACAGGCTCAATACTATCGCTCATGCTGATAACATCATGGTTATCAAAGACGGCGAGATAGCGGAATCCGGAAATCATAAGCGGCTTATGGATATGGGCGGTATCTATCATAACATGGTCACAAAACGAGCAGTCAGCACGGGTTGGAAGAATTAAAAAGTAGTATATTTATGTAAAAGAAATTTGAGATCCAAGACCTTATCACGGTAGGTGTTTTTACCGCACTGTATTTTGCGGTAACATTTGCCGTCACTTGTATCGGATTTATCCCGAAATTCATGGTATTTATGCCGTCGCTTGTTCAGATATTTGCAGGAATATCGCTTACAAATCCTGCAAACAATCCGAATCAATGGCTCAATGAAGATAATAAAAGTATTTGAAATTGCATTTTCACTTTTGATCTAGCCGTATTTTTCCCGATTTGCACGAAAGTACCGATATATATTTGTTAAGGTTTGCCCTTGTTTCTTAGGATTTTTCATGATATAATACATTGTTATGACAGTCAGATATTTGTCACATATCATTTTTATCAAATAAGAGGTCGATCTCATGAAAAAACAAATTATCTGCGGACTTGCAGCGGCAGTGCTCACTACATCAGGCGGCGGAACAGCACTCGGAAATGCAGTTGAAATGAATTTTGAGATTTCGGCAAGTGCGGCTCAAAATCTTGCATTCGGGGATTTCAGGTATGTAAACAGCGATACAGGTGTTACGATAACAAAATATGTCGGCGAGAATAATAAAGTCATTATTCCTGATACTATTGACGGAAAACCTGTTACGGCCATCGGGGACAATGCGTTCAAGTCGTGCTTTGATATTACAAGTGTAACTATACCGAATGGTGTTACAAGCATCGGAAACCAAGCATTTTACTCTTGCTGGAATCTTGCAAGCATAAATATCCCGTACGGTGTAACAAGCATCGGAGATTATGCGTTTGAAGATTGCCACATAACAAGCATAAACCTTCCCGACAGTGTTACTAGCATCGGAGATTATGCATTTTCATCATGTTCAAAACTGACAAGCATAGATATCCCGCGCAGCGTTTCGAGCTTTGGAAAGAATGTGTTCGCTGTATTCATTGATGGCTCCAATCTTAAAAGTATAAACGTTGATCCCGACAACAGTTACTATACCTCAGTAGACGGTGTAATGTATAATAAGGATATGACAGAACTCGTGGCTTTCCCTAATGGCAAAACAAGTGTGGTGATCCCGGACACTGTTAAGAGTATAGACGAAGCCGCTTTTCGATCCTGTAGAAATCTTGAAAGCGCGACTATTCCGGGCAGCGTTAAAAGTATAGGTAAAGAAGCTTTTTACGAATGCAGTAAACTTAAAAGCGTGACTATCCGTAACGGAGTTAAGCATATAGAAAAATCCGCTTTTGAAAGCTGTGAAAAGCTCGAAAGCGTATCTATCCCGAACAGCGTTGAGAGCATTGGTGATAATGCGTTTTATGACTGCAAGGCTATGACAAGAACGACTCTCCCAAATAGTAATGTTAGCATTGGTAAATACGCTGTCGGTTACTACTACTATGAAAACTGGGATAATCCATATGCTGACAATTCCGGGACACGCTTGCTCAAGAACTTCAAGATATACTGCTACGAAGGCACAAACGGCGAACAGTACGCGAAAGACAATAAGATCGCCTACGAACTGATCGAATCTGCAACCCCTGTCGTTACATACACCCCTGACAAAGGCTGTGTTACCCTCAACTGGGAAGAGGTCGCAGGCGCGGAAAAGTACGCGGTAGGGATCAAAATAAACGGCAGATGGACTGCCATAGAAAAAACATACGACACTTCATATGTGCTGAAAGGTCTAAAAGCAGGCGTTAAATACAACGTTGCGGTCATTGCGATGCTTAACGGCGAGTGGTACACCAATTTAAAGGGTGCAATAACCGTTACCCCAAATGAGCCTGTTGACAACTACCCTACGGTAACAGGTATCGAATACAATGAGCAGTTCCAACGGTTCAGACTGACCTGGGACGCAGTTGAAGGCTCGACAGAGTATGGCGTTGCATTGAAAATCGCGGGCAAGTGGAAAGTTCAGGCTTGTACCGACAAGACCACATATACTTCACCCAAACTCAAACCCGGCAGTATTGCTGAAGTAGTGATCTGTGCCAAGATAGACGACGAATGGGATACAAGAAATATCGACGGCAGGGCTTTCAAGGTCGCAACAAGTGACAAAACGGTTGTAGATAGTGGCACTTGCGGCAAGAAAGTGATATGGACGCTTGATGATGAGGGTACACTTACTTTCTGCGGCACGGGATCTATAGTACGTTCCGAATATAATAATAAAGATGTAAAAAAAGTCATCATCGGTGATGGTATAACAAGCATCGGCGGCGGCGCTTTCTCCGACTGCAAAAACCTTTCAAGCATCAATATTCCGGACAGTGTTAAGATCATCGGCAGTTACGCTTTTACCGGATGTACAAGTCTTAAAACCGTAACTATCCCCGAGACTGTTACGTTCATCGGCTATAAGACCTTTGGTTACATGGATGACAATTACTTGTATGGAGAAGGGATCTACGGCTTCAATATCCGTTGTTATAAAGGCACTGCCGCTGAGGAGTATGCTTACGATAATGGAATACCCTACACAATTATTGACGATAAGGTACCCGATCTTACAGCCGTTCCGGGCAAATATTGGGCAACGCTCAACTGGAAATCTGTCAAAAACGCAGAGAAGTATGCTATTGCTGTCAAAGTCGACGGAAAGTGGACTCTTGTCGAAAAGACAATAGACACTACATACACGCTGTATGGTTTAAAAGCAGACACAAATTACAACGTTGCGGTCATTGCAATGTTTAACGGCGAGTGGTACACCAATTTTTCTGGCGCTGTAACCGTTAAACCTAATGCACCTGTTTATATGTACCCAAAGGTAACTGATATTGAATACAACGAACAGTTCCATCAGTTCAGACTGACCTGGAACGAAGCCAAAGGTGCGGAAGAATACGGCATTGCAGTGAAAATTGCCGGCAAGTGGAGAATTCAGACTTATACCGACAAGACCACCTTCACATCTCCAAAGCTTAGACCTGACAGTATTGCCGAAATGGTCATCTGTGCCAAGGTAGACGGAAAGTGGGATACGAGCAATATAAACGCAAGAGCATTCAGTGTTACCGTGAAATAAAAACCCACCGAAATATATTTCATCTAAAGCCAAAAGAGGGACAGTATTTTCAGCTGTTCCTCTTTTGGTTTTCCAAACCGCATACACTGCGTTTATCTCGGTCTTATGCATTAAGCTTGACTTTTCAGATGGAGCATGGTATACTGATACTATCCAAAAAAACAGACTATCTTTTGATTTCAGACAAGCTTTACGGTTTTCTATGAGGTGAAAATATGGCTCAAAATGCTAAACGAGGCTTTATGCCCACAGATGAACGGGATTTTTCCGAAAAGGCGATACCAAAGCTTCGCAAAGCGGCTGAGGAGGTCTATTATCTGCTGAACCGCGGCTATCCTGTAACAGGCACCACAAGGTTCATCGGCGACCATTATCAGCTGTCCGAGCGTCAGCGCCTTGCACTGGCACGCACCGTATCCCCCGAGGAAAACATCATTTCCCGCAAACATCGCCAGCTCACGGATATCATAGGAAAGACCATTTATATCGACGGATTCAATGTCATCATCGGTCTGGAGATCGCCTATTCCGATTCAATGCTTTTCCACTGCATGGACGGCACTATCCGCGACCTGGCAGGTCTGCACGGCACATACAGGCTGATACCCCAGACGGATCAGGCAATTCATGCTTTGCTTGCATCTCTGGAGACCCTTGGCGTGGAAAAGGCAGTCATCTATCTCGACCAGCCTGTATCCAACTCAGGCAGACTAAAACAGAGGATACTTGAATTAACGAAACAGCTCCCCTTTTCACTTGAAGTTGAGATCGAGAATCCCGTTGATGCCATACTTAAAACCAAGCCCCTTGTCGCATCAGCTGACGCCATAATCCTTGATGAATGTCAACAGTGGTTCAACCTCGTGAAATACGTCATTGAAAAGCAGATAGGTGATTATCCTTACATTGAGATCACCCCAGGATTAGAGCTTATTTAAAATACTCCATTTGCCGTCATGAAATAAGTGACGGCTTTTGTTTTACTGCATTTTGATCATCTGATTTTTGTCAGTTAATCAACCACAGTCATGTTTTTTCTCAATTCACATAAAGTTCTTATTAAATTAACGTAGCTTTTGTAACTTTCCGGTGATTTGCTCGTCTAATATAGTGTATGATAGCAGAGCACATGGTCGAAAACTATTTATTTGAAAGTGAAGGTAATAAAAATGAAGAGAAAACTATTCTGTGAAATTTCCCCACTAACTTACGCATTATCAGTCAAAAAGTGCGAAGCCCTCAGGTTTTTGCACGATATCAAGGACAAGCACACATTCGCACGCACATTCTCCGAAAACAAACTTGAATACCTGATCTACAAGCACAACTCCCTTATCCGCAGAAGACTTGGCAACGTTGATATGCATCTTCAGGAAAACAAAGCTGTCAACCTTTCCCTTGCCGCACCCAAGATAAATACCGTGCTTATCCGCCCCGGTGAAACTTTCTCATTCTGGAACCTTGTGGGCAGTCTCACGGTGAAGAAAGGCTACCGCGAGGGTCTCACCATATTCTCCGACCACCCCTCATCTGGTCTCGGCGGCGGTATGTGCCAGATGACTAACCTTATCCACTGGATGATACTCCATTCCGAACTCACCATCACCGAGCACCACCACCACGACCAGATCGACCTCTTCCCCGATTTCAACAGGACCATACCATTCGGCACAGGCACTTCCATAATGTATAATTACCTGGATTACCGCTTCCGCAACGATACCGACAACACCTACCAGCTGATAATCTATACCACCGATGAATACCTCTGCGGTGAGCTGAGAGCCGAAAAAAGGCAGTCCTACAAGTTCCATATACAGGCTGAGAACGTGTACTTCTCCCGTGAAGACGGCATAGTATACCGCAACGGCGATGTTTACCGCGACAAGATAGACCGCCGTACAGGCGAGCACGTTTCAAGAGAACTGATAAGGCACAACCACGCAAGAGTATGCTATGATACAACAGGTCTGACAATCGTCGAGGAGAAGACAGCAGGCTGATAAAGCAAAAAGACAGATATCCACGCAGGATACCTGTCTTTTCTTTATATAATATCATCAGGTGAGGAAATCAAACCAATCAGTCCAGCAGTTCCAGCAGCTTTTCAGCCGCTTTCTCGGTGTCCTCGGGGCTGCCGAAGGTGGAGAATCTCAGATAACCCTCGCCGCACTTGCCGAAGCCCTCGCCGGGTGTGCCGACTATCTGTGCTTCGTTCAGCAGCTTGTCAAAGAACTCCCAAGAACCCATGCCATTAGGGCACTCCATCCAGATGTAAGGCGCGTTCTTGCCGCCTGTGTACCAGATGCCCAGCTTGTCAAGAGCCTTCATCAGGGTGCGGGCATTCTTCTTGTAAACGTTGATGTTCGCGTGTATCTGCTGCTGACCCTCAGGGGTGAATACCTCGCAGGCAGCGCGCTGTATAATGTAAGATACACCGTTGGTCTTGGTGGTGCGGTTGCGTACCCACATATCATTGAAGTTCATGCCGTTGCGCACAAGGTCCTTGGGTATAACGGTGTAGCCCAGACGTGTACCTGTGAATCCAGCAGTCTTTGAAAGTGAGCATATCTCAATTGCACAGGTACGTGCACCCTCGATCTCGAATATGGAATGAGGCAGACCTTCTTCCTCGATAAAGGATTCATAAGCCGCATCGAACAGTATAACAGAACCGTGAGCGTTAGCCCAGTCCACCCAGACCTTCAGCTGTTCCTTGCTGAATACAGCACCTGTGGGGTTGTTGGGGGAGCACAGGTATATCAGCTCAGCAGATGTATCATCATCGGGCAGGGGCAGAAAACCGTTCTCTCTGGAAGAAGGCAGATGAACTATCTCTCTGCCACCCATGATGTTTGCATCAACATATGCAGGGTATGCAGGCTCGATTATCAACGAACGGTTTGAACGGTCAAAGATATCAAGGATATCACCCAGTTCGTCCGAAGCACCCGAGGATACGAATACCTCGTCATCTTCAAGGACTACTCCCCTGCCGCGGTAATAGTCAGCGATAGCCTTTCTCAGGAAAGGCGCACCGCACTCTGGCATATAGCCGTTGAAAGTCTTGGCATCAGCCTGATCGTCAGCCGCCTTGTGCAGACCCTTGATAACAGCGTCGCAAAGTGGCAGAGAAACATCGCCTATGCCCAGACGAAGGATATGCTCATCGGGGTGTGCAGCCTGATAAGCCTTAACTTTCTGACCTATGTTATAAAAAAGGTACGAAGCCTTTAAATGGGAATAATTCATGTTAGGTGTAAGCATTTTTATCACTCCTGTATCTTCATTTCGTATTTATCCTTGTGTGCTTTTTCGGGAACGGGTGTGGGATAGCTTCCGTTGAAGCAAGCCTTGCAGCAGCCCGCACCCAGATTCAGCTTGTCCAGCGCTTCCATGGGCAGATATCCCAGACTGTCAGCGCCCATCTCAGCCGCTATCTCTTCGGGGGTACGGCGTGCCGCTATAAGGTTCTCTTCCGAATCTATATCAGTGCCGTAGTAGCATGGGTGCAGAAAAGCAGGTGCAGATACGCGGAAATGTATCTCCTTTGCTCCCGCCTCTCGGAGAAGCGCAACTATTCTGCCCCCCGTAGTGCCGCGGACTATGGAATCATCCACCAGTACAACGCGCTTGCCCTTTACAGTTTCTTCCACTGCCGAAAGCTTTATTCGCACCTTGTCAACACGGCTCTCCTGCGTGGGGGATATGAATGTCCTTGCAACATACTTGTTCTTGATAAGCCCTATGCCGTAGGGTATACCCGACTCCTGTGAGAATCCCAGCGCTGCATCAAGTCCCGAATCAGGCACGCCTATAACGATATCTGCATCAACAGGACAGCTCTCAGCCAGTATATGTCCCGCTCTCAGCCTTGCGGAATGTACCGATACACCGTCGATAACGGAATCGGGACGGGCAAAGTATATGTACTCGAATATACATATGCTCTTAGGCTTTTTGCCGCAGTGTGAACGGTCTGAACGCACACCGTCCTTGGAGAATACCAGCATCTCTCCCGCTTCGATATCACGGACGAACTTCGCACCCACAGCAGTAAGCGCACAGCTCTCCGATGCCACCACATAGGTGCCGTCAGGCATCTGTCCGAAGCATAAAGGTCTGAACCCGAATGGGTCACGGCAGGCGATGAGCTTTGTGGGGCTCATCACCACAAGGGAATAAGCGCCTTCGATTATGTCCATTGCGGAAAGCACTGCTTCCTCGATAGAGCCTCTGATAAGACGCTGCTTTGTTATTATGTAGGCGATGGTCTCAGTATCGGAGGTTGTATGGAATATAGCCCCCGAAAGCTCCAGCTCGCTTCTCAGCTCTCCCGCATTGGAAAGATTTCCGTTGTGAGCCAGCGCCATGCGCCCTTTCATGTGGTTGACAACTATTGGCTGACAGTTGCGCCTTTCGTTGCCGCCTGTTGTGGAATACCTTACGTGTCCCACAGCCATATTGCCCTCGGGCATATCAGCCAGTACGCGGTGGGTGAATACCTCACCTGCAAGCCCTACATCTTTGTGTGCGGTGATGACACCGTCCTCACAGACTGCGATGCCGCAGCCCTCCTGACCTCTGTGCTGCAAGGCGTAAAGTCCGTAGTATACTATCTCGGCAAGATGGGATTTCTGCGGGGAGTATAAGCCGAATACTCCGCACTCCTCATGCAGACCGCTCATTTGCTGCTCCTCTCTGCCGCCGCGGAAACGAACCCCATAAACAGCGGATGAGGACGGTTGGGACGGCTCTTGAACTCTGGGTGGAACTGTACGCCCACATAGTAATCACGGTCGGTGAGTTCAACAGTCTCCACCAGTCTGCCGTCAGGGGACATACCGCTGAGGGTAAGACCCGCATTTGAAAGTGTATCGCGGTAATCGTTGTTAAATTCGTATCTGTGGCGGTGACGTTCGCTTATCTCATTCTTTCCGTAGCATCTCTCCATGGTAGTACCCTGAGAGATAACACAGGGGTAAGCACCCAGACGAAGCGTGCCGCCCTTGTCGATGCTGTCGCTCTGACCGGGCATAAAGTCGATGACCTTGTGCTTGCATACCTCGTTGAATTCGCCCGAATCAGCATCGCTGATACCGCATACATTTCTGGCATATTCGATAACAGCTATCTGCATACCAAGGCATATACCGAAGAACGGGATATTGTTCTCTCGTGCGTACTTGACAGCCTGTATCATGCCCTCAATACCTCTTCCTCCGAAGCCGCCGGGGACTATAATACCGTTAACGCCTGCAAGGGACTCGCCGATATTTTCAGCAGTGAGCTTTTCGGAATCCACCCAGCTGATATCAACGTGTGTACCGATGGAATATCCCGCATGGCGAAGTGCCTCAGCCACCGAGAGATAAGCATCGTGAAGCTCGGTATATTTACCTACCAGAGCTATCTTTGTGGTGGTGTCAGCAGACTTTATCCTCTCCACCATCTCGCACCATTCATCAAGATGCGGGCGGGGAGCTGTTATTCCCAGTCTGTCACAGACAACATCGGAGAATTTAGCTTTCTCCAGCATCAGCGGAGCTTCATAAAGATCAGGCAGTGTGATGTTCTCTATAACACACTCGGGGCGAACGTTGCAGAAAAGTGCTATCTTCTGGAAGATAGAAGGCTCCAGAGGTCTGTCACAGCGCAGTACGATGATATCGGGGTTTATGCCCATGCCCTGAAGTTCCTTTACGGAATGCTGTGTAGGCTTGGACTTGTGCTCGTCCGAACCGCTCAGGAAAGGCACCAGTGTAACATGGATAAACAGCGCGTTCTCCCTGCCCACTTCAAGGGATATCTGCCTTACTGCCTCGATAAAGGGCTGAGATTCGATATCGCCGATAGTACCGCCTATCTCGGTGATTATAACATCAGCGTCGGTCTTCTTCCCCACCGAGTATACGAATTCCTTTATCTCATTGGTGATATGAGGAATTACCTGCACCGTGGAACCCAGATATTCGCCTCTGCGCTCCTTGTTAAGAACATTCCAGTATACCTTACCCGTGGTCAGATTTGAATACTTGTTCAGATCCTCGTCGATGAAACGCTCATAGTGTCCGAGGTCAAGGTCTGTTTCCGCACCATCCTCGGTAACGTATACCTCACCGTGCTGATAAGGGCTCATGGTACCGGGGTCTACATTTATATAAGGGTCTAGCTTCTGTGCTGCCACAGTCAGCCCACGGGATTTCAGCAGTCTTCCCAGAGAAGCCGCAGTGATACCCTTGCCAAGTCCCGAAACGACTCCTCCCGTAACAAATATATATTTTCTCATCAGGCTGTCCTCCTTATTCTGCACTTGCGCCGTAGTTTGAAAGTACTCTTGCCGAAGGGTCGTTGACGTTGCAGCCTTCCCAAGACTTGTTAGGCATCCAGAAATCAACGATCATCTCGCTTTGACCCTCGTAGTATTTCTCGAATATCTCGCGGTAAAGCAGAGATTCCTTAGTAAAGGGCTGAGCATGGGTGTACTTCTTTCTCAGTGTTTCAAACTCTTCCTCAGTGTAATAATCCTCAGCATAAGCTTTCAGATAGTTTACAAGAGAATGTCCCACAGCGTCGGAGAACGCAGCCTTTTCTCTCCAAAGTATGTTCTCGGGAAGAACTCCGTAAGCCTCAAATGCCTTACGCAGCAGGAACTTGCCCTTGCCGTAGGTGTTGAGTTTCTTTTCAGGGTCTATCGCCATTACATATTTTACAAAATCAAGGTCGCCGAAAGGTACTCTTGCTTCAAGAGAGTTTACAGATATACATCTGTCAGCACGCAGAACATCATACATATGGAGCTCGCGAACACGCTTCTCGGCTTCACGCTGAAATTCCTCAGCAGAGGGTGCAAAATCAGTGTACTTGTATCCGAAAAGCTCATCGGATATCTCACCTGTCAGCAGTACGCGGATATCGGTCTGCTCATGTATAGCCTTGCAGATAAGGTACATACCCATGCTTGCACGGATAGTGGTTATATCAAATGTTCCCAGCAGATGCACAACATCGTCCAGCGCCGCAATAACATCGTCCTTTGTGATGATTACCTCAGTATGCTCAGAGCCGATATAATCAGCGGTCTCCTTAGCATATTTCAGGTCGATGGCGTCTTCCGACATACCGATAGCGAAAGTCCTGATGGGCTTATCGGATTTCTGCTGTGCGATAGCGCATACCAGTGAAGAATCCAGACCGCCCGAAAGCAGGAAGCCTACCTTTGCATCAGCCACCAGACGCTTCTCGATACCAGCCACAAGCTTGTCATGAATGTTCTTGTAGATAGTCTCATGATCGTCATGACATACATGGTCAGGTCTTGCGATATCATTGTAGCAGTGGAACTTGCCGTCTATATAATAGTGTCCCGGAGGGAAAGGCATGATCTTGTCGCAGATGTCCACAAGGTTCTGTGGCTCGCTGGCGAATACCGCAGCACCCTCCTTGTCATAACCATAATAAAGGGGACGTATACCAATGGGGTCACGGGCAGCGATGAACTTGCCTGTCTCGCCGTCAAAGATTATGCAGGCAAACTCAGCGTCCAGCATAGCGAACATATCGGTCTTGTACTGCTCCCACATGGGTAGAAGTATCTCACAGTCCGAATCGCTCCGGAAGCGGTATCCCTTCTTTGCAAGGTCATCTCTTATCTTCTCAAAGCCGTAAAGCTCGCCATTGCATACAACATAGCTGTTACCCAACCTGAATGGCTGCATTCCATCGGGTGTAAGACCCATTATCGCAAGTCTGTGGAACGCCAGTATACCGCCGGGTACAGCCTCATAACGGCTGTCATCAGGTCCTCTTGATTTTGTCCTTTCAAAACATTTTTCCATAAGGTCACGGTCAGCTTTGACCGAGCACCAACCCATAATACAACACATAATCTGATTCCTCCGAAAAACGGAACTTGGCTGTCGCATTTCTGTGGCAGCCATTTCCTTATAATTTAAGATAGGATTTTAGTATAACGCTTATTTAACACCGAACAGCAGCTCGTCGTAGGTCGGGAACGGCCAGAACTTTGCAGCTGTGATCTTTTCTGCCTCATCGCAGGAAGCACGAAGCTTTTCCATAACACCGAGAAGTTCATCTCTGATGATGTAAGCGGTATCGGTAACGCTGTCTGAATCCTTCACCTTATCGAGAACGCTGTCAAGTTCGTCAAGGCTCTGATAAGCCTCTCCTGCATAGCCCGAAAGCTTCTTCACTGTCTCGGTCTCATAGGTGCAGGCAAGATCGGTAGCAAGTGATTTCTTTGCATTTGCGGTCTTTGCAACGAATGCTGCATATTCCTCAATAGCGGGAAGTATCTCGCGGCGAGCCAGCATCTCCATGGTCTTGGCTTCGATAACAACAGCCTTGCAGTAGTTCTCAAGAGTGATCTCTGTACGGCTGCGGAGCTCAGCTTCGGTGAATACCTTGTGAGCAGTCAGCATCTTGACGTTCTTCTCGTCAAGCAGATGAGGGATAGCATCGGGAGTTGTGCGGTAGTTCAGCAGACCGCGAACCTCAGTAGCTTCCTTGATCCATGTATCATCATAGCCGTTGCCATTGAAGACGATGCGCTTGTGATCGGTGATTGTCTTCTTGATCATCTGGTGGAGAGCGTCCTCGAAGTTGTCAGCCTTCTCCAGTCTGTCAGCGTAGATCTTCAGGCTCTCTGCAACTGCTGAGTTCAGCATGATGTTAGCACAAGCGATGCTGTCAGCAGAACCAACCATTCTGAACTCGAACTTGTTGCCTGTGAATGCGAAAGGCGAAGTACGGTTACGGTCGGTGGTATCTCTTGTAAATCTGGGCAGTACGCTTACACCCAGCTTCATTACAGTCTTTTCAATGCCCTCATAAGGAGTATCGTTCTCGATAGCCTCAAGGATGCCCTCAAGCTCCTCACCAAGGAAGATGGAGATAACTGCGGGAGGTGCCTCGTTTGCACCCAGGCGGTGATCGTTGCCCGCGGTAGCAACGGAGATCCTCAGCAGATCCTGATAATCGTCAACAGCCTTGATAACTGCACACAGGAACAGAAGGAACTGTGCATTCTCATAAGGTGTCTCACCGGGAGTCAGCAGGTTAACGCCTGTATCGGTGGCGATAGACCAGTTATTGTGCTTACCTGAACCGTTGACACCGTCAAAAGGCTTCTCATGCAGCAGACAAACCAGTCCGTGCTTCTGTGCCACCTTCTTCATGATCTCCATAGTCAGCTGGTTGTGATCGGTAGCGATGTTTGTGGTAGCGTAAATGGGTGCAAGCTCGTGCTGTGCAGGTGCGACCTCGTTGTGCTGGGTCTTTGCGAGGATACCCAGCTTCCACAGTTCCTCGTTCAGGTCGCTCATATAAGCCTCAACTCTGGGCTTGATAACACCGAAGTAGTGGTCGTCCAGCTCCTGACCCTTGGGAGGCTTAGCACCGAACAGTGTTCTGCCTGTATAAATAAGGTCTTTTCTCTGATCGTAAAGCTCCTTGGGGATGAGGAAGTATTCCTGCTCGGGACCAACAGAAGTTGTAACGTGTCTTACCTGATCGTTGCCAAAAAGCTTCAGGATACGCAGTGCCTGCTTGTTGAGAGCTTCCATCGATCTCAGCAGAGGTGTCTTCTTGTCGAGAGCCTCACCGCCGTAAGAACAGAAAGCAGTAGGGATGCACAGTGTCTTGCCCTTGATGAATGCATAAGATGTAGGATCCCATGCGGTGTATCCTCTTGCTTCAAAAGTAGCTCTCAGTCCGCCCGAAGGAAACGATGATGCATCAGGCTCGCCTTTGATGAGTTCCTTGCCCGAGAAGTCCATGATAACTCTTCCGTCGGGAGAAGGGCTTATAAAACTGTCGTGCTTTTCAGCAGTGATGCCTGTAAGGGGCTGGAACCAGTGAGTATAATGTGTAGCTCCCTGCTCGATCGCCCAGTCCTTCATAGCCTCGGCAACTGCATTGGCAACAGTGATGTCAAGCTTCTCGCCGATATCAATAGTATTTTTCAGTGAATTGTAGACCTTAGATGCCAGTCTTGATTTCATAACTCTGTCATCGAAGACCTTGCTTGCAAACAATTCGGGTACCGTACTCATTATGATTTCCTCCGTTCGTTATAAACAAAAGCGTCCCCGATGAACAGAGAGTATTATCCCTGTACACGAAGACGCCATTGCCTTATAATATAGAAATTATATTTAGGAAAGACTCTATACTTTACTTTCCATATGCCTTTCCAATGTCAACAAAAAAAGACAAAGAGCCTTGAAACCTAAGCTTCATTCAAGACCTCTTTGCCTTCCATGGTTTGTATTATACACCATGCCGAAGCATTTGTCAAGCACGTTTTTCACAAAACTCTTGAAAGTTTACAAAGCAAATCTTGCAAAAATTTCACAAATCTTGCAAAACCCCTTGACAAAAATGAAATTGTGAGATATAATACTTGCAAATACTGCATGAGCAATGGCGTTCATTCTTTTTTATTGCCGTGAAGCGATTCACGCCGATAAAAAAGGGTGAACGTTTTTTTATGATAAGGAGTGCTGAAAATGAAACTTGAAGGCGAAGTTCGTATACCGTCCGGCTGTGCGATAGCGGCAGTCATTTCAAGAGAAGGTAAAGGGATAACGGGAGATGTTATCTATAATGCCATGAAACCCATGCACGACCGTTCAAACGGTCTGGGCGGAGGATTTGCGGCTTACGGTATCTATCCCGAATACAGAGATCTGTATGCTTTCCATATCTTCTTCGATCACCGTTCCACACGCAAGGAATGTGAAGCTTACTTAAAGGAACGTTTCGAGATCGTAAAGGGTGAGCTGATACCCACCCGCAAGATCCCCCAGATCACTAATGAACCTATTATATGGAGATACTTCTGCGCACCGCTTGGTTCAATGGTTGCTTCCGAGCAGGTTGACGAAAATGAGTTCGTAGCCCGCACGGTAATGAAGATCAACACCGAGATGAAGGGTGCATACGTATTCTCCAGCGGAAAGAATATGGGATGTTTCAAAGCCGTTGGTTATCCCGAAGATGTCGGTGTATTCTATAAACTGGAAGAGTACGAGGGCTATTCCTGGACAGCCCACGGACGTTACCCCACAAACACCCCCGGCTGGTGGGGCGGCGCACATCCCTTCTCCCTGCTGGACAGCTCAATCGTCCACAACGGTGAGATCTCTTCCTACGATGCAAACCGCCGTTTCATCGAAATGTTCGGCTATAAATGTACATTACAGACCGATACCGAGGTCATCACCTATATCCTCGACTATCTGCTGAGAAGACAGGGTCTTACTATGGAGGAAGCTGCTTCCGTTATCGCAGCGCCTTTCTGGTCTACGATCAACTCGAAGCCCGAAAAGGAAAAAGAAAAACTTACATTCTTAAGACAGGTGTTCCCAAGTCTGCTGATAACAGGACCTTTCTCAATAGTATATGGCTGGAACGGAGGACTCATGGCACTCAATGACCGCCTGAAGCTACGTTCGATGATAACCGCCGAAAAGGACGATAAAGTATTCATAGCCAGCGAAGAAGCCGCAGTAAGGGTAATGGAGCCCGATGCCGAGAACTTCTACGCACCTGCGGGCGGAGAGCCTGTCATAGTAAGAGTCAAGGAGGGTAAATTCTGATGATAGATCATTTTATATATCCCGAGTTCGAGGTAGTGCGCAACGATAACCGCTGCATACAGTGCCGTGTCTGTGAAAGACAGTGCGCCAACGAAGTACACAGCTTTGACCCCGACCGCGGTATCATGCTTTCAGACGAAACTAAATGCGTAAACTGCCAACGCTGCGTATCTCTATGTCCCACAAGAGCGCTCAAGATAGTAAAGAGCGACTGCCGTCTCCGCGAGAACGCAAACTGGGCTGACGATACTATCAAGGAAGTTTATAAGCAGGCAAACAGCGGCGGTGTGCTGCTGTCTTCAATGGGTAACCCCAAGCCCCTGCCCGTTTACTGGGATAAGATCCTGATAAACGCTTCTCAGGTAACAAACCCGCCTATCGACCCCCTGCGTGAACCTATGGAGACCAAGGTCTTCCTCGGAAAAAAGCCCGAAAAGATCAAGCGCAACGAGGACGGCGAACTCATCACCGAGACATCTCCTCAGCTAGAACTCTCCATGCCTGTTATGTTCTCTGCTATGAGCTACGGCTCAATCAGCTATAACGCTCACGCTTCCCTCGCACGCGCAGCTACCGAGCTTGGTATCTGCTACAACACAGGTGAAGGCGGTCTGCACGAAGATTTCTACGTATACGGACCCAACACCGTAGTTCAGGTAGCATCAGGACGTTTCGGTGTTCACAAGGATTACCTGGAAGCTGCCGCAGCTATCGAGATAAAGATGGGTCAGGGTGCAAAGCCCGGTATCGGCGGACATCTCCCCGGCGCTAAGATAGTCGGCGACGTATCCAAGACCAGAATGATACCCGAAGGCTCAGATGCTATCTCCCCCGCACCTCATCACGATATCTATTCCATCGAAGACCTCCGTCAGCTGGTATTCTCCCTCAAAGAGGCTACCGAGTATAAAAAGCCTGTTATCGTAAAGGTCGCAGCCGTTCATAACATCGCAGCAATTACCAGCGGTATCGCCCGCAGCGGTGCGGATATAATCGCTATCGACGGCTTCCGTGGAGGTACTGGCGCAGCTCCCACACGTATCCGCGATAACGTTGGTATCCCCATAGAACTTGCACTGGCATCCGTTGACCAGCGTCTGCGTGACGAGGGCATCAGAAACAACGTATCCCTGGTAGTAGGCGGCAGCGTCCGCTCCGCAGCAGATGTTGTTAAGGCAGTAGCCCTTGGTGCAGATGCAGTATATGTTGCAACAGCAGCACTGCTGGCTATGGGATGTCACCTCTGCCGTACCTGCCAGAGCGGCAAGTGCAACTGGGGCATCGCTACCCAGAGACCCGAGCTCGTTAAGCGTCTGAACCCCGATATCGGTTCACGCAGACTTGTAAACCTCATGGACGCATGGCGCCACGAGATCAAAGAACTTATGGGCGGCATGGGTATCAACTCCATCGAGAGCCTCCGCGGCAACAGACTTATGCTGCGCGGCGTAGGGCTCACCGATAAGGAACTCGAGATACTGGGTATCTCCCACGCAGGCGAATAAGGAGGGTCATTAATATGAAAAGAGTATTTGTTAATGAGGAATGGTGCCTCGGCTGCCACCTCTGCGAATATAACTGCGCTTATGCCAATTCGGGACTTTCCGATATGGTAAAAGCGCTCAAAGGCAAGGATATATATCCCCGCATACACGTCGAGGAATCCGACGGCATAACCTATGCGGTATCCTGCCGCCACTGTAAAGACCCCCTCTGCGTCAAGAGCTGTATAGCAGGTGCTATCTCCATCGAAGACGGTACAGTAAAGATAGATAAGACCAAGTGTGTCGGCTGTCTTACCTGCGTACTCGTATGTCCCTACGGCGCAGTAGCAGCAGGTCCCGAGGGCGCAGCACAGAAGTGCGAGCTTTGCCTTGCAAACAGCTGCGGAGCTCCCGCCTGCGTAAAGGGATGCCCCAACAATGCCATAGTTTATGAGGAGAGGTGAGCAAAGTGGCTGAATATGTTATCATAGGAAACGGAACAGCCGCAGTCGGCTGCATAGAGGGTATAAGGAGCATCGACAGCGAGGGTGCTATCACCGTTATCTCAGGGGAAGAGCACCACGTTTACTCCCGTCCTCTTATATCCTATCTGCTCGAGGGCAAAACAGACCTCGAAAGAATGAAATACCGCCCCGCGGATTTCTATGAGAAGAATAAAGTAAATGTAGTATACGGCAAAGCCGCAAAGATAGATATCGAAAAAAAGGTAGCAGTTCTTGAAGGCAAAGGAAAATTCGGTTATGACAAGCTCTGTATCTGTACAGGCTCTTCTCCCTTCGTCCCCCCTTTTGAGGGTCTCGATAAGGTCAAGAAGAAGTATTCTTTCATGACCCTTGATGATGCTCTTGCACTTGAAAAAGTCCTCACAGAAAAGTCCCGTGTGCTGATAGTCGGCGCAGGTCTTATCGGTCTTAAATGTGCCGAGGGTATCGCTGAAAGAGTTGGCAGCATTACCGTCTGCGACCTTGCCGACAGAGTTCTCTCCTCTATCCTCGATGCTGAGTGCGCAGCATATATGCAGAAAGAACTGGAAGCCCACGGCGTAAGCTTCATGCTGGGCGATACCGCTGTAAAGTTCGATAAAAACAAGGCTTATATGAAGAGCGGTGCCGAGGTTGAATTCGATATCCTCGTCCTGGCAGTAGGTGTAAGAGCCGCGACCGAACTTGCAAAGCAGGCAGGCTGTGAAGCCAACAGAGGTATCATCATCGATACAAAAATGCAGACCACCGCAGCAAATATCTATGCCGCAGGCGACTGTTCCGAGGGTTATGACAGTTCCATCGGCGCAAACAGAGTACTGGCTATTCTGCCAAATGCCTATATGCAGGGCAGATGCGCAGGCATAAATATGGCAGGCGGTTTTTCCGAAATGACCGATTCCATACCCATGAACTCCATAGGCTTCTTCGGTCTGCACTGCGCAACAGCAGGTGCTTATCCCGAAGACGGCGAAGTTTATGAAGAACGCACCGATAAGGGCATCAAAAGGCTGTATTTCAAGGACAACAAGCTCGCAGGCTATATGCTCATAGGCGATGTCAACAGAGCAGGTATCTATACTTCTCTTGTACGTGAAAAAACAGTCCTTGATGAGGATGAGACCGAAAAGGTCAAGAAAATGCCCTCGCTAGCTATCTTCTCCAATGATAAGCGCAAAACAAAACTCGGAGGTGTGGTATGATGAATATAAATGCAACAGGGCTCGATTATAAAGAGCTCAACGAATCTTTAAGACAAGTACACGGCAGCTGTACCATAACAAACTGTCTCGGACAGAGATTCATCGCCGCAGGCATCTCCGATAAGACCCTGAAGATAAGCGGCATCCCCGGCAATGCCCTCGGCGCATACCTTAACGGCGCCAAGATAGAAGTTATGGGCAATGCTCAGGACGCTGTGGGTGATACCATGAACGACGGCACCATCGTTATACACGGCAACGTAGGCGACGCTGTGGGTTATGCAATGCGCGGCGGACATATTTATGTTCAGGGCAACGCAGGCTACCGCTCGGGTATACATATGAAAGCCTATAAGGAGAAACAGCCCGCCCTCATCATCGGCGGACGCGCAGGCAGCTTCCTCGGCGAATACCAGGCAGGCGGAACCATCATCGTCCTCGGTCTTAACAGTGATGATAAGCCTATAGTCGGCAACTTCCCCTCCACAGGTATGCACGGCGGAAAAATGTTCCTGCGTTCCGAATGCAAGGGTATCCACTTCCCCCATCAGGTACACGCCCGCCCCGCTACCGAAGAAGATCTCAAGGAGATATCTCACTATCTAAGAAGATTCTGCGTCTACTTCGGTCACGAACTCAACGAGGTACTTGACCACCCCTTCACTGTCGTTACCCCCGACAGCAGCAACCCCTACAGACAGATGTATGTTGCAAACTGATCATCATTACTGTTGACCAACATTGTTTAGCCCATAAGAATCAACACATATCGAAAAGCCCTTGCTCTCACCCCCTGAGAGCGGGGCTTTTTGCTTTAACCAAATAGCGATTTTCTGTAAACTGTCAAGAAAGAGAGCTTTGGCTCAAGCCTTTCGCGAAAGGCTTGCGGGAGTTAGAGGGCAGAGCCCTCAACTCAAGGAGCAAAAGCGACGTGGCAACAAAGCAATAAATAGCACAGCAATCTCCTGACCAAATAGGCGCGGCAATAACAAAAATCCGAGCGTGGACAATCGAACAGTCCACGCTCGTTCTTTTCGCGTAAAATATTGCCGCGCCCGCTGTCAAACAGCGAAGCGTCTTTGACAGCTCGACCCGAGAAACGATAGACGAAAACAAGCAAATAACCGCCTACCCCAATAACAACCGATGTATCTTAGCATAACTTCTAAATTCTTACCTGCCACATTGTGCAAACAACTGTTTTTAAATTTAACTCGGATATATTTCTGCAAGAGTTGTACAAAAACGTACAACTTTTCCGCCAAAAACACTGATAGTGAAAAGTATCTGCTCCCCACATCAGATACTTTCAAATCTTTCCCCACTGTGCGCACGTAGGCAGGCAGCTGCCCACTATGACTACGGCATACGAGGCGGCGTGCGGTACTGTACAGCGGGCAGCATCTTGACAATCAAATATTATCGTTCAAAAAGCAGAAACAAATTATGGGAAACTATCAGAAAAAAGCGCGTGAATTGTTGGATTTAACCATATCTGACAACCATTTTATCTGTATTTGTCACATTGACTTTCTTGCACAATTGTGATATAATATAATTAGTAATTTAGGTATTTTTATATACTATTAACAATATTTTAAGGAGGTATAACTAATGAGAAAACCGGCACTCAATAAAATTGCTGCCCTCGCTGCAGCTGTCTGTATGATTTTTACTTCTATCCCTGCGTGGGCGGCAACACAGACCGATCCATCAATGATAGATTACGACCAGAGCATCTCAGAAAAACGTGAGAACTATATCGAACTCGTCGGCAAAGCTGCGCTTTCCTACAGCACTGACTTTATAGATGTCAGCGCACTGAAACTAAGGGCAAATTCGGACGATATCAGCGATTTTCAATCGGCTGTTCAGGCTAATTATCCCGAGCTTTTCTACTGGAGATCCACAAGCTATTATTCCAGCGGTTCATATGTCACTAAGATCAGACCTGTGTATTCGTATGATAAAGATACTGCCATGAGTATGCTGGCAGAGTTCTACAATGAAGCTGACAAGTATCTTGCACTGGTGAATGACAGTATGTCTAACCTCGAAATAGCCATCGTTCTCCATGATGCCATAGTAAACGATGTAGCTTATGAGTATCCCGATGTGGCTGACAAGGAAACTTACAGCTTATTGATAGAAAAAGTCGGCTACTGCGACCTCTATTCAAAGGTCTATGCATACCTACTTTCACAGTGCGGTATACGTTCCGAGATAGTTTTCTCCGATGCGATGAACCATGAATGGCTGAAAGCCGAGCTTATCCCCGGCAGATATTTCAATATCGATATCACCTGGGACGACCCAACTCCCAACGTCAACGGCAGGGTCACACACACATATTTCGGACTCAGCGATACCGCCCTGCAAAGCGATAACTCCCACTATGATTATAGTACCATATATCCGGATGATAAATACTTCGACAACTCGGGCATAAAAGACTTGGATACCGCAATAGTCGAGCTGAACGGCGATCTGTACGCTATATATTCAAATTCCTCCAACTGGACAAGACAGCTTGTAAAGCTGAACATAGTTCTCGGTCAGAACAGCGGAAAGATCGAACGCAACACCGTTTCAAACCTTAATAATATGGTCTGGTCGGCAGGCAGTCAGGGCTACTGGACAGGCGTCTATACAGGTTTTTTCAAGCACGGCAGCAAGCTTTATTACAACACCCCCGATTCCATCTGCTGGTTTGATCCTGCAACTTCCGAAAGCGGTGTTCTTGTAAAGCCAAGCAAGCCATCGGGCAAGAGCATTTACGGCTGCTATACCGATAACGGCACAGTCTATGCGGTATACAAATCCTCACCAAATGATTCGGGAACTCCCACATACTCGGCTGTGTACGATCTCGGCGATGAACCATATGTACCGCCCGTACATGAGCACAGCTATTCCGGTGCAACGTGGAAATGGTCAGATGATATGAGCAGTGCCACTGCAAGTTTCAAGTGTATCAGCTGCACCGATACCCAGACAGTCAATGCAAAAGTCGTATCATCCTATAACAGCAGCGGCGACCTCATCTATACTGCCACTGCTCAGTTTAACGGCAAAACTTACACCGATGTTAAGACAGTTTCGCTGTACACGCTGACTATCTCCGAGGCGCTGGAGATAGTTGGTTCAGACAGACCCGCAGTAAACGGGAAGTATTACAGCGGCACAAAGGTCACTGTAAAGGCACGTGATGAGTTCAGTATTTCAAGATTGATCGTGGTCAATATCTCGGAATACAAACAGAACTCCGACGGTACGCTGACCGTTACCGTTTCGGGCAATTCTGAGATAAGGGCTGAATACAAGGTCAGCACTACATTTATAGAAGGCTTCAGCGTTACCCTTGGAAGTCAGATTGGGCTGAACGTTTATTTCAAACCCGAATATGATATTGTTGATGACGGCTATATCACTTTCAGCGGAAAATCAGGTGAAATCAGGATCGCTATAAGCGATATCACCCCCGATGAGAACGGCAGATACAAGGCGACTTTCTATATGTCCGCCAAGGATATAGATGAAAAGGTAAATATCAGTTTCGGTAACGGCAGCGGCAATAATGTTGAGTTCTCTCTGCTGAACGGCAAGCCCTTTGTTGAGAGCATAGCTTACAGCCCCACGGACTACCTCAACATTCTCAGCAAAAGCAGTGACAAAAAGCTTGCAGCCCTTGCCGATTCGGTAAAGGTTTACGGCAATAATGCTAAAGCTTTCTTTGATGGTATCACACCAGATAAGATGGTGACTGGTCTCACAGCCAGCGATATCAATAGCTTTGCTCCTTCCGTGACCGCAGGCAAGTCCACAAAATACTACGGACAGTCCTTGCTGCTTCGTTCAAATACGGCTCTCAGACTGTATTTCAAAGGCGATATCAGCGGATGCAAGGTAACAGACAGCAAAGGCAGAAACGTTTCATATGTTACTGGTACAGCATCGGGAATGAACTATGTTGAGATACCCGATATCACAGCCGACAACCTTGAAAGCAAATTCACCGTTGCCCTCGCAGACGGCGGCAAGGTGACACTCAGCCCCATGACTTATGTTTATGAAACTCTTCTCCACTACGAGAAAGATTCTTCAAATGCACAGCTTTGCAGCACAGTCAGGGCGCTGTACAACTACAATAAGGCAGTACAGAATTATCTGAGCTGACGATCAAAAGCCATAAATTTCCCCGGGAACGATACAATATCGTCCCGGGATTTTTATACGCAAAAAGGAGCTGTCCGCCAAGGAACAGCTCCATAGCTTTTATTCTGTTCTGAGTGCAATAACAGGGTCTTTCTTCGCCGCGATACGTGACGGGAACAGACCTGCAAGCAGAGTGAGAACAATGCTTATCGCAACCAGTATGACCGCTGCCGCAACGGGTATCGATGCCCTCATGGGTACGGTGGTAAGGTGTGCGATTATCATGTTGATGGGTATGGTCAGCAGGTAGGAAAGACCTACGCCAAGCACGCCCGCTACAAATCCGACTATCACAGTCTCGGCATTGAATACACGGGAGATATCGCGCTTTGAAGCACCTATGCTTCGCAGTATGCCTATCTCCTTCGTTCTTTCGAGAACAGAGATGTAAGTAATTATGCCTATCATGATAGATGATACTATCAGTGAGATAGCTACAAATGCTATCAGCACATAGCTTATTGCATTGATGATGGATGTCACTGAGGACATCATTTTGCCAACGATGTCGGTGTACTCTATCTTTGATGATTCATCTGCTTCTTTGTTGTATTCGTCGATTATCTCAACTATGCGCTCCTTAGCGGCGAAATCCTTGGGGTAGATATTGATACCGCTGGGACTTTCAAGTGTAGCATAACCCAGTGTGAGCATATTGGCATCATAGGTGGAAGTTGAATACTTTCCGCTGTTTGCCAGAGCCTCTGCGTTATCCTTTGCAGACTCGGTTATCATGTTCTGCATCATTTCCAGCTGCTCATCTGTCAGGCTTGCAAGGAACTCTTTCTGCTGGTCGGTGAGACCGCCCATGATACTTCCGCTGCCGCCGTTCTGCAAAGCGCTCATATCCAGTCCCGACATAGCATCCATGCCCATATTTGTGAGGTCGGACATCTGCTGCTGTGTACCGCCCTGAGCCATCAGCGCAGCAGCTTCTTCCTCGGTCATACCCTCGGGAAGCTGACCTGCCATAAGTGCGGCAAGCTGTTCATCGGTGAGCTGAGCCTGCTGTGCAGAAGCAGGAACTTCGGAAGGCATCTGAGACATCAGCGCTGCGAAATCCTCATCGCTCATGCCCTCGGGCTTCTGACCCTGCATCAGAGCCGCTTTCTGTTCATCGGTAAGTCCAGCCATAAGGTCGGTCTTGTCAACCTGAGTGCTGTCAGCAGTTTCAGCAGAGGTGGGATTCTCCTCGTTGGTGTTTTCGTCCTCTGGCTCGGGATTTTCCGGCTTGAATTTAAGACCTGTGAAAACATCTATATCGGGAGAAGCCTGCTGGTCTTTAACTATCTCGCTGTTCTTAACTTCGTTAACGAGATACTCCATAAGCTCGTGCTTATAAGCGATACCGCCGTTGAGAGAAGTTGCAGTAGCGTCCTCATTGGGTCGGATGATACCAACAACGCTGACTTTAAGACCGTTGTTAACAACATCAGTCATGTAAGCTTCGTCCTCTTTCATGTCCTCCCAGATGCCGTCCTTTTTGCGGTAAAGATCAGTGGAAGGAACTACCATGAAATCAAGGTCAAGGAGTTCATCATAGGTATAGCTGTGCTGCTCGTTTTTGAGCTTTACATCTTCGCCCATAACTGCACGGCGTACTATACCGTTTATCTCTGATGGGTCGAGAAGACCCAGAGAGTAGAGGATATAATCGTTTATCTCGTTGTGCTTGTCGATTATCAGCACTACCTCTTGGTAGTTTTCGGGCATACGTCCTGCAACTACATCGTACTGGGCATTGATAAGGTCGTCATTTTCAAGCATCTCCGACCATACATCCATACTGCCCATGCCCATTGAACTGCTCATGGACATTCCCATCATCTGGGTATCGCTGAGGTAGCCCATATCAAGAAGCACCTGAGAGGGGTTTACCTGATAAACGCCGTCGGAAGTATCAGCCTTGAAAACATTCAGCTTGGTAGCGTAGCTGTACTTGATATCAGTGGTCAGGCTCTTTATCTCATCATTGCTGTCAAGGAAAGTCTTGAACTTTTCAAGGTCGTTGACCTTGGTCTCCTGCATCAGAGTATTTATCATCTGTGCCATCTGATTCTGTGAATATACCTTATCCATATCGTGGTCGGGCTCAGCATCGCGGGCTTCAGCCATGGTATCCATTATCTCGCTGAGACTGGTGGTAGTCTTTTCGATAGTCAGCGGGAATGTGGACAGGGTATCCGACTGCACCTGATCAATATAGATCTGCACACCGTTGGATATTGAAAGTATCAGTGCGATACCGATAATACCTATGGAACCCGCAAAGGAAGTCAGCAGAGTCCTCGCCTTTTTGGTCATCAGGTTATTGCGGCTGAGGGAGAGTGCGGTAAGGAAATTCATTGAAGTTTTCAGCTTTTTGCGCTCTGCCTTTTTCTCGGAAGCAGACTTTTTATCAGCCTTTATATTCGCTTTGAACGGGTCGGTATCATCGGTAACCTTACCGTCAAGAAGCCTGATTATACGCGATGAATACTGCTCGGCAAGCTCAGGGTTATGGGTTACCATGATTATCAGCTTGTTCTTGGAGATCTTTTTGAGTATCTCCATTATCTGTACGCTGGTCTCGGTATCCAGTGCACCTGTGGGTTCATCGGCAAGCAGGATATCGGGGTCGTTTACAAGTGCTCTCGCAATAGCCACACGCTGCATCTGTCCGCCTGACATCTGGTTGGGCTTTTTGTTCAGCTGGTCGCCCAGACCCACCTGTTCAAGGGCTTCCACCGCACGTTTTCTTCTTTCGCCCTTGGATACACCCGAAAGAGTCAGTGCAAGCTCAACGTTTGCAAGCACTGTCTGGTGGGGTATCAGGTTGTAGCTCTGGAATACGAAGCCTATGGAGTGATTTCGGTAGCTGTCCCAGTCGGCATCTTTGAAATCCTTGGTTGACTTGCCGTTGATATTCAGGTCACCAGAGGTATACCTGTCAAGTCCGCCGATGATGTTCAGCAAAGTGGTCTTGCCGCAGCCCGACTGTCCCAGTATGGAAACAAATTCGTTCTCACGGAAATCGATGCTGACACCGCGGAGGGCATTGACCTTGCTGTCACCGACCTCGTAATCCTTGGTGATGTTATTCAAACTTAACATACATTACTTTCCCTTCTCTAATTTAACACTTTCTAGCTCTCCGGCATATTCGTCGAGATTGTTTATAAGTTTACAGCTGACCTCATAGAAAGTTTTAAGGTCTTCCTTCGGGATATCCTTTGAAACTTCCGAAGATATCTTCAGAAATTCCGCCGAAAGCATATCACCGAGTATTTTTCCCTTTTCGCTGGGGATATAGCGCATACCGCGCTGTTTGTCCTTATCCTCGGGGTTTCGGATTATATATCCGTCATTCTGCATATCCGTCAGCATTCTGGAGATAAGCGCTTTATCATAGCAGGACATCTCTTTCAGCTCAGTGGCAGAACATCCGCCCTCGGTACCGTTGATGATACCTAAGCATACCGCCGATGACATATTCAGTTCCTTTGATGCGGGGATACAGGAATATATCCTGGCAAAATAATGACCCTTCTGTATCATCAGCCCCGCCAGATTTTCCAGCAGCGACCTGTCCAATCTATCGCCCCTTTCTGTACAAAAGTCAAATAAGTTGATTTCTCAACCTATCGTGAAGTATAGCACATTTAAGTTGATTTGTCAACAACGCAAACGTTTGCGTTTGTGAATTCTATGTAAATAATATGCAAAAAGTCCGACAACATTCACAAAGGCTGTCGGACTTATGATAGTATTATTCTTCTTCGTTAGTGCCTAAAACGGCAGTCAGCTGCATTATAAGCTCGCTGAAATATCTGTCGCCAACCTCGCCGACTTTTATCGGTGTTGAACGGTAGTGGTCTGCATTGGGGCGGTGGAGTTCAAGTTTTTCAATGGTGACATCTTCGCCCTCGAAATCGTAGTTGACTATGCTTGCGCCTGAGAAAGCAAGCTCGGCATGGACACCCTTGTTTACGGTGGTACCGTCGGGCAGGTTCTCGCGGCTGCTGATATCATCACGCCAGAAGTAGTAGAAGAATCCTGCGTCCTCGGCGTAACCCTTATACCAGCCTATCTTGGTAAGTTTGCCGATAAGAGACAGGCTATTGAGTTCAACGCCCTCAAAGCGGAGTATCTCAGTGGATTCTCTTTCCTCGTCGGTCATGGTATAGATCTTTCTGTCCAGCTGTGGGAAAGGCTGTTCGATCTCGTAATCGGAGAGCTGTTCTTTCCATGCTTCTATGTCATCCTTGGTGAGTTCCAGCGGGTGTACAAGACCTATCTGACCGTTCTCGGGGAGTTCTGTCTCATCGTCATCTACTGTATTGAAGCTACCCTCTTCGGTATAACGGAATGACTGGGTCAGCTTGCCGTCAGCATCGTAAAGTCCCCAGATAAGACCTGTTGCAAAACCGTGCATAACTGCGTTCTTTACAAACAGAGCTTTCCAGCCATCTATCGACCATTTTCTGTCGTTCATCAGTACACTTTCAAGGCGGGCTTTCTGGTTAGTGGCAACGGTTTTCAGCTGCTTTTTCATCTCCTTGAAATCTGCGGCTGCGTTTGCTGCCTTTTCAGCATCGTCATTTGCACCGGGCTTGGGCAGATTCTTTACCTGTTTATCGCCGCAGAATATCTCAAGGGTATTGCCTGTGCCAAGGTATACCTTGAACTGACGGGGACCGAAGTCGAACTCGCGGCACATATTTTCATCAAAGCCCAGGTCGGGTACTATCTTATCAGCAAGTTCCTCGGTGGTAAGACCAAGTTCCATTGCTGCGTTGCTGAGAGCGTCTGCCGCTGCGGAGCGAACCATCTTGTTTTTGAACTTGCGTGACATACCGTCAACATTCATTAGAGCTGTGGTGCTTCCGCTGAGTGCCATAGCGCGTACAGCCTCGGAAGCGATAGCGCCTCTTGAATTTTCGCCCCACTGCTTGATGTACTGCATGAATATATCCACCATGGCTTCACCGCCATGGATAGCCGCGAAATAGAGCACCCACTTTGTCTTTGCCTGTGCGCCAAGGTCTACCCATTTGCCGAAAACGTTCTGGGCAAAGGTGTTGAGTTCACGGGTGTTTAGGTTCTCAGCAAGATTATTTGCGGCGGCGCTGACACCAAGTTCGCTCATATTAGCGTAGCAGAGCAGCATAGCTTCAAGATACTTCTGCTCCACCTCACTGCCGTCAGCATTATGTACGGAGTAATTACAGCCCTCAAATGCCCACGCGACTTTCTTCGCCTTGCCGCCCTTGGTCAGTTCCTCAACGGTATCAACCGCGGATAGTGGTGCGCCGCCTGCGGTGTCTCCCGATACAGCTGCGCCTATAAGTACAGCTATCTTGTCCTTTATCTTTGCGGATTTCTCCTTTTCAAATGCGGCTTCAAGAGCTTCCTTATATTCGGCACTTCCCTGTCTTTCAATAGATGCCAGAGCAAGTTCACGGGCGGAAGCTTTTTTGTTTGAGAGAAGTGCGATGATATCATCTTTCCACGCGGGCTGACTGCCAAGTATCTTGGCGAGGGCTGTCTTAACTGCCTTGCTGCTGTCATCAGCAGAAGCAAACAGCTTATCCTTGAACATCTCGGGTTCTGAACCATATGCCAGAACGCCTATCTGTCTGGCAATAGCAGAAAGCGTTGAAAGCTCTGTTTTGAGCAGGAGGTCTTTGTGCTTGGCGGCTTCGGCGGCGGTTTTGGCGATAGTTTCGTATTTCTTGGAGTACATATTATCGATATAATCGCCTGTACAGCTGAGGATAGCATTCATGGGCAGACCTGCCTTTACAAGGCAGTCAAAACCTTCACTTACATTTCTGCCATAGTCGAGACCTGTTGCCCTCTCGGTGAACCACGACTTGCTGTAGCCTGCGTTAACAGTCATTTCGGCTGCATAAAAACGGCAGAAGAAATCGTCTGCACCAACATCATGGAAATAGTCAAAAGTATCGCTCATGCCCCTTGAAGTGGGAGCATCCATCATTTTATCCAGAACTTCCTCGATGGGCTTGTTACCTTTGATATACTCGATGATATCGGTGGCATCATCGCGGTGGGTGTTGCTTACTATGGTCAGAGCCTTTTCACGAACAGCACTGAGTACATCGGGACAGGACAGACCGTTGGCTTTCAGCATTTCAGCCATATTTTTGGCAGCTCCTACGCTAACATCGTGGAGCATGGTATTGGTGAAAACATCGGTATGCTCTTTAAGCATATATTCAAGATGAGAGCGCAGTTCAGGCACACTATGCTTTTCGGCGAGAAATCTGAGGTATCCGCCTTTGATAGCGGCAGGTTCTTTATCCAGAGAATCGAGGAATTTAGGGCAGAAGTGGCGCAGAGCGAAATCCGGGAGATTTTTCACCTCATATTTACAACGCTCTGAGAATTTAGCCTTTCCCATGTCAGAAAAGCGCAGACACTCACCCAGCAGGACGGTATACTCCCAGCCCTCGGAGTTACGGACGGGCTTTGGGATATTCAGCGATGCCGCATAGTTTACTATTTTCTTTATGAGTACTGCATCCTCTTTCTCATCTGCTTTATCGAGAGCCATTGCATACATTACCCTTGCGACCCAGTCGTTTGTTTCGCATACCAAGTCGGCAATAGCGGCTATCTCGTTAGCGGTGCGTCCTTCTGCCACGAATTTGCTTTCATTCGCCCTTAGTATGGCGAATATGGAAGCACCTGCTGTCGCCCAGAGCTTTGCAGTTGCATCACCGACCCAGGGTGTAAGGCATTCAAGCAGTACATCGTAGTATTTGACCGATTCATAGCTGTTTACAACATCCATCATATTTGCCACACAGCTTGCGCCGAATGCCGCCCAGAGGAAGCACACAAACCTGCTTTTCAGTTCAGCGTCATGGGGACGGAGTATCGATTTTTTTATTGCCAGTGAGTAATTGGTAAATGATGTTATACTTTTTCCGTAGGCGGATGTCATCTTTACTTTTTCAAGCAGGCTGTCATCACGGGGAGAATCCATATCCATATACTTAACGAATATATCCTCGTTGCTTTTTATCATGCCCCTCTCACTCAGGTAAGAGGCAAGCTTTGCCATGCTTTCAGAAACATCACCGTAGATCATTTTAAAATCTCCTTTCGTTTATTGGTCTAGTTCACGAATATCATCGGGCTGCATACGCGACAATGCGCTGATTGTCTGCAGCCTCTGTTCACCTGTTTTGATATAGGCTGAGAGCTTTTCCATGCTCAACAGCATTTCTCTTGCATCACCGCCTGTGCTGTGGCGGAATGCTGATGCGCCCTCTATCACTTTTCCTGCCAGTTCTGCAAGACCTTTCATGCCGCAGTTATTTGCATATTTTACCAGCTTGTCCTCATCGCGTATCTCGGAACGAAGTCCGCAGTGCAGGATAGCGCTCATCATTTCCCTGAGTTTTGAAAACAGGTTCAGCAGAGTTTCCGCGTAGCCTGCATAGGCTGCTGCGCCCTCGTATTTTTCGGGGAGAGTATAGCCGCTGCACTCAAAAGGTACGATGAAATCGTATATCTCTATGGGGAAGAGAGTGAGCTCTCCGTCTTCGATACCTGCCACCGCAAGCAGTGTGAAGCAGGTGTCCTTATCGCTGAGCATACGCTTGCCTATCTTTTCAAGGGTCTCGATGAAAGACTTGGTCTCGGCGCGGAATTTCGCCTTGATATTTATTCGGCAGCCGTTAACGTCCTCGATCTCCATTATGAACTGCTGATCGTACTTATCATAGCGCTGACTAAGGCAGGCGGTGGGTCTTACAAAGAATATCCTGTCTGTTTCAATGTCGCCCGCTTCGTCAAGGGCAGCAGCTATCTCCCTGAAATCGTCCTTGATAAGGTCGTAGACCTCGGGGGAATTCAGGCTGACCTTTGACTTGTTCATGACCTTGGTCTCAGCGGAAGTTGATAGTTTATCGTCGCTTATCTTTGCGTTATAAAGCACCAGACTGTTCTTCATCACCGATTTAAGGGGCACAGCAAGATCCCATGGGCAGACCGATGGAGTTCGGCGGCGCTTTTTTTCGTTCTCGTAAAAAACAGGTCTTAGGTCGGACACGGTAAGGAAGTTCCTGCCCGATGTTTTATTTACGTCAAGGAAGTAGTATATCTCCCCCACATAATCGCCGATATCCACATCGCGGGCACCTACGGGCATGAGAGAAAGCTCGCCGTCAAGGGTGGAATACTTTCTTTTGAACTCGCCTAGGTCATCTTCGGTGAGCTTTTTTTCTTCAAGCTCACGGAGAAGCTCATCGCATTTCATGAGCCTTTCGGTGAATTTGCTCAGGTCAAAAGCTGCGCGGCGCTCGGTATAATCCGATAGCCTGCCGCCTATCTCACGCATTATTTTTTCTGCCGCGGCGGCTTTTACGCTGTGGCATCTCACGGCGGCGGCTTCGATCCTTGCGGGCATATCTGCGGGGGTGCGCACAAGTCCGTCGGCGAGGATATCTGCCAGAAGTCCTCTGCAAAGTTCAGAACAGGCACGTACTTTAGCTGTGTCCTTTTCAGAGAGATAAACCGTTTCGGGTTCTGTTGGTACAGGCTCGTCAGCGGGTACTTCTGCGCTCTCGGCGGAAATTTCCTCTGCCGTGTTTTCAGCCGCAGGAGTTTCCTGCTCGGGTTCGGGAGCGGCGGCTTCATCGGCAGGGATCACGCCTTTCATCACCACGAGAGCGCCCACGATATGTCTGCAAACGGCTCTTGACGGACAAGTGCAGGTGCTCTTATCAAGAGGCGATTTAATGGTTACAGTCTCGCCGCCGAAATCAAGAACTATGCTGTCATCGTTCTCGGTAAAGTCAGCGGGGGCACCCTCAGCGTCCTTGCAGGCACGTTTATATGTGCCTTTGTTGGCAAGGCTCACAAGGGTATCCTCGTCGGCAGAAGCTATTAGTTTTCGTATTTCTTTAACTGCGTCTGTCAAGCTTTCACCCCCCGCTGAATATCCTGCCTACGTAATCCCCCAGCTGGTCGGGGGTAAGAGCGCCCACGAAAGCGCCCATATCTGCCAGCCGCTGACCTAAGTTCCTGTCGAATGCGGCATTTGCGTTTTCATCCAAAGCGGTAAGGTAGCTGAGCTTCGCACCGCTGGTTATTATATTCCTGCTGACGTTCATCAGCGTATTTACCGGTCCACCCTCGTAGAGGTCTGTCACGCATATCACAACTGTCTGTGCGGGAGCAGTTATCAGCTTTTCGCAGTAGCACATCGCCTTGCCGATATCAGTACCGCCCCCAAGCTGTACGCTCATCAGTACTTCGGCAGGGTCTTCTGCCTGACCCGTGAGGTCAACTATATTGGTATCAAATATCACAAGCTTGACCTCGGCAAAAGGCAGTTTTGAGATTATCTGCGCCATTACTGCGCTGTATATCACCGAGCCCACCATGGAGCCGCTTTCGTCAACGGCAATGATGACTGTCTTGTTGCTGTACCTTTTCACGCGGTTCGAGAAGTATATCTCTTTCAGCATGAGCTGTCCGCTCTCACTGTCATAGTTTTTGAGATTGCGACGGATAGTCTTTTTGAAATCCAGATTTCGCGCCGTATGCACGGGGCTGGAGCTGTTGCGGTCAATCCTGCCGAGTATGGACTGTCTGACGCTGTTTTCCAGCTTTTCACGGAGCTCATCTGCTACCTTGGCGGCTATGCGCTTTGCTGTTTCAAGGACTTCGCCTTTCATCAGGTGGCGCAGCTGCATGATGGTCTTTAACAAGTCCATATTAGGTGTCATCTTTTCCAGAACTTCCTTATCGGTGAGAAGCTCGGTCAAGTGGAATTCATCGAGGGCGTGCTTTTCCAGAACGTCTGCTGTTTTGTTCGGGAAAAGCTCACGGACTTTGTTTATCCACTTAGCGGCACTGAGGGTTGAATCTCCCCTCCCCCCCGATCTGCTGCCATCTTCGCGGACATCTTCACCCGATGAACGGCTGTAGAGGTAATCCAGAAGGTCTTCCATATCAGCAAAGGCGCGGAGTTCTGAGGGAGTACCCGAAAATTCAAGGTCACGGTCAGACTGACTGCCCAGAACCAGCCTCCAGCGGTTCACCGAAAGTTCTCTGCGTTCATCTTCCGTCACTGCACCTCACCTCCATTCAGCCGTGCTGTTATAAGGCTGTCGAGCTTTTTACCGAACTCGAATAAGCCCTCGTCTATGGTATCTCCATATATGATATCCTTGTCCTTAACGCCGTGTATGCCTGCCACTGCCTTTGCTATGGACTGTATCTCCGATGGCGTGAAATATGAGAAAGCAAGGCGCATTGAGGGCAGTATCTCAAGGTAGTCTTCCCTTTCAAAGCCTGTTATCAACTCGTCTGTCATGTATAGGAAAGAGTCATCGGCTAGGACGATATCCCCTGCGGTGCAGAACAAGCCTTTGAGGTAATCCGCACCCTGCATACGAACCTTTTCGGAGCCTTGCAGGAAGCCCCGCATAGCATCCTCAGCGGCGCTTCTGCGGGAAGGCTCGAGGGCATATAGCAGACCCATAGCCGCGCCGTAGACTTCGGGGTTTTTGTCCTTGGATCCCACAAGAGTAAGCAGAGCACCTTCAAGAGTCTCCCGCCAGTTTTCAAGCATACTTCCTGTCAGGCTGTACATCAGGCGCATAACATCTACCACGTCAGAGGATGTTTCTTTGGGAGAATTTGCCATTGATGGCAGTGCGGGTATAAGTCTTGACATACATTTTTCAAGGCAGTCGAAAGAAGAACTGTCCTCAAATTCGTACAACTTTTGCAGGTCGCACAGTCTGGCAAAGCAGCGCAGACCCTCGCCGATGGAGAAGAAATCGCCGTCTTCGGAAACTATATCGTACAGCAGTTCTTTCTGGTGACCTGTGAGGGGTATGCCCATGAGGAAACAGTCGATGGCAGTCTGTGCCGCGTCCTGACATCTGCGGTGCTCGGTGAGAGCACGTGCCGCAAGATTGGTGCAGGCTTCTTCAATTGTGAAGCCGTCAGTGGTGTGGTCAATAAGTGCGGCATCCACCTGTGGAGTTCGACGGTATTTCCACAACTCACGCACACGGCTCCTGTCCTTGCCGCGTTTCAGGTCGGGACCTTTTGTGAGGGTGGCAAAGCCTGTATCAAGGTAGGTTATCCTGTGCATAAAGCGGCTGAGGTTCTGACCTCTTTCCCCCAGGAAAAGGGGTACATCTGCTTCCTGCGGGATAACGCTGGCGTATTTCAGCTTGAAGCTTTCACACTGCTTTTCAAAATCTGACACAAGGGGCGGAACATGGGTCTTATCGCCGATATGACCGATGCCGTCTCCTGTTGCCAGGCGCTTCATGATATCAAGAGGCATGGCGGAAGATATGGTTTTTTCGCCCTTGATGAACGCCGAAGTGATACCGTCAGCAAGCTCGGAGATACCACACTGGCTCACATTTCTAAGTGCCGCAAGACCGTTCATAACAGTCTGGGCAGAGGTGATATCAGCGATAGATATAGCGATATCCTTTTTGGAGCTTTCCTTGGCTGTCTTGATAAGAAGTTCAAGGGTGGCATCGTTATAAACATTTGCGGGGTCAGAGCCGTTCACGATGCGCTTCATTATCCTGTCATAGAACCCGGGAAAGCTCATACCCGAAGCATAGCCGTGAAGTGCGTCTGCGGCTTCGTAGGAATATGCTGTTGGGAAAGAACCCTGAATATCGGGGGTCATTTTGTGGAGCTTTTCAGCTTTGAATTTCCCCGATTTAAGAAGCTTTGCAAGACCAAGGCTGTGAAGTCCGCCTGTGACCACAAGAACTTTTTCACCTTTGTCAAGAGCTTCTTTTATGCGTAGAGCCATGTGACGCTCACGGGCAAGGGTACCGTCTGCTTCAAGCTCGGATTCCTTTTCCTGTGCGCGGGTCAGTACGCAATAGGTGTGCATATTTTTGCAGAATTCGGCAGGGGTAAGTTTAAGACCCTCGATCTCAAAATACTTTTCCCAGAACTCCTCAAAATTGCGTATGCCTGTTTTCTCGCAGAGCTTTTTGTAGAACTGCGAGCGGATAAGGCGGGTGTCATCGGTATAGCTGTGCTTTTCGCTCTCGGTGCGCAGACCTTTGCCTTTTGCGGTGTTGATAAGTATCTCGCAATATGGCAGATCGATGAATGCAACGCGTATGCCTTTAGCCGCAGCGGCGGCAAGAGCATTGAATTCAGGGGATGAATAGAGGAACGGGTAGTAGCACTTGTAATCCTCTGCGTCCTCGCTGACAAGCTTCTTTTTGTCCTTGTAGAAGTAGTAAAATGCGGCAGGAAGTTCAGTGCGTTCATCGGTCAGCACGGGTATAAGGTCATTGGCATTTTCGGGACCTTCCACCAGTATCGCAGTGGGCGAGAATTCTTCCACTGCACGAAGAAGCTGATATGAACACACAGGGCTGTGGTGCCTTACAGGAAAAAGCAGAAGATCCCCAGAAGTATCATATTTTAAAAGCTCCCCTGCTTCACCTGTTATCTCAGCAAAGAGGCTGTCTTTGAATATTCCTTCCATGCGCCACCAACCTTTTTCGCTTTCTCCTTAACTGCTGTTCTGAAATATGCTTTCAGCTTTTCCAGATCGTCCTTATTCTCCTTGCACACCGCCCCGAGAAGATTCTCGGTGAGTATGCCAAGGTCGGCTGTACCGTCGCCGTAATACCAAGCGTGGCTGATAGTCTGATAATAAACGGACACAGCTTCTGCGGTACTCATAACAGCGGCAGGTTTTTCCACCACTGTTCCCTCGGCTGTTTTGCCCTCGCGGAGTTCATGGTAGGTAACTGCCAGAAGCTCCGCAACATCAGTATCTACAGGACAATCGATATGGCCTGCCTTAGCCATGTTTTCGGCTTCACGGATAATGATCTCCTTTTCAAGGCTGACATCGCTGACAGGCTCTACAGTCTCGAAGTTGAAACGTCTTTTGAGAGCGCCTGACATTTCGTTAACGCCTTTATCGCGGGTGTTTGCGGTGCCTATTATATTGAAGCCGCGTTTCGCCTGAACAAGACCCTCATCGCCAAGTTCTGGGATGTTAAGAATCTGGTCACTCATTACGGAGATTAGGCTGTCCTGTATCTCAGCGGGGGTACGGGTTATCTCCTCAAATCGGGCGAAGATGCCTTTTTCCATGCCCACAAGTAAGGGAGACGGAACAAGCGCTTCACGGCATGGACCCTTTGCAAGGAGCAGGGCGTAATTCCAGCTGTACTTTATCATATCCTCGGTAGTACCCGCGGTGCCCTGAACGGTGTTGGTGCTGACTCCGCAGCAGGCTGCTGAAAGAAGTTCTGAGAGCATGGTCTTTGCTGTACCGGGTTCGCCCACCAGCATAAGACCTCTGCTGCCCGCAAGGGTGATGATGCATCTTTCAACAAGAGCATCATTGCCGTAGAATTTGCGGGGTATCTTAACCTTTCCCTCGGGGGTATCAACTTCCCCGCCGAGTATGAAAGTGCGTACTGCTTTAGGTGAAAGCAGCCAGTTTTCGGGCTTTTTACCCTTATCATTATCCCGCAGAATCTTCAGCTGATCGGCATATCTGATCTCCACGGGTGGCTTTATAAAGTTCTGTTCCATAAGGCTTATCCTCCTTAGTCGTTCACGAAATATCCATGCATTGATTATACCATATTTATTTTCAGATTACAACAGATTTTTATAAAAAATGAAATGCAGTACAACTTTCTGTACTAAAAAGAAATGTTCGTGGCAATAAAAAACTGCTCTCCGCAAAAATAGAGAACAGTTAAAAAGCTATTTATTTACCAGTATTTTCCTTCCCCAGGACAGCTTTGTTCGGGTTTCAGCGCACGGAGTTCAACATAACACCCGCACACAGCACACATACCGTTCATCAGCTGGTCGCACTGTTTACAGAGTTCAAGGCGGCGCTGATATTCTTCCTCGCCGACCCGCTTATCCTCGGGTACGGCGGCGATGTACTCCATCAGTTTTTCGGTATATGCATCGCGGTCGATATCCGCAAGCAGACATTTTTTGCAGATTATTTTCATGGTGACCTCCGTATGTTCTTCAGTCTGATGATATATAAAAAAGACCGCCCATATGAACGGTCTTTTACTGGTCGGAGTGACGGGACTTGAACCCACGGCCTCTACCACCCCAAGGTAGCGCGCTACCACCTGCGCCACACCCCGACGAATCGTTTATATTTAAGTAGTTGAATCGAGGTGACGTGATTTGAACACGCGACTTCTACGTCCCGAACGTGTTCCGTTCATTGGCTGATTGACTATTAAGTTGTTCTGCTCCCGCCTGCTCCAGCTCCTGCCGTCTGCCCCTGCTCTTGTCTGAATGCTCATTTCCCTGCTCCGCAGGTAGCATACTTTTCCTTTCTTTGCTCCATTAGCACATACAGTATTATGTCATTGAAATCTTGCGGAATGTGTAAAATCGTGGAGCTTGCGGAACGAATTTACACAGCTCCGCGAGAATTCAATGTCATAATACGGTATACTCACAGGGGCAAAGGAAGAAAAGCGCAGCACTTTGTGCTCTCGGCTTTGGTCGCTGTTCTTCGTTGCATTATCGCGGGAATAACGGTTATTTCACCGTCTTGCGGTGTTTTGATGTGACAAATATATCACTTATTGTTTATATTGATGTTTTGGGTGCTGTTATCATGTGATGATATGTTGTAATTGTTAGTATATGTTTCTCTTTCTATTCCTAGTATTTCATCAGCAGATACATTGTATATTTTACATAATTCTGCGAAAATGTCTAAGTCTGGGTTAGCATTACCGTTTTCATATTTTGAAATATTACTACGAGAAGTATTTAATAATTCTGCTACTTTTTCTTGGGATAGTTTAGCTTTTTTTCTCGCTTCTTTTAAGCGTTTAGCTATCATTTATTTCACCTCTTTGTTCTAGTTTAGCACATTTTCATAAATTTGTCTGTTCGATTTTGGAACATATTGCTATTGACTTAATTAACGAAATATGATATTCTTTAATTGTTCCAAAACGGAACATTTTGATATAAGCCACGCGGAAAAGGCAAGAACCGCAGAAAGGATTTTAATTATGGCAAACACAAACACAAAAATAGTCGGTTGGACTAAGAAAAAGGCATTTGACGGCGTTATCGATGGCAGACACATTACAAGTCCTGAAAAGATAGTTTTTCATATCGAAACATCTAATGTTCAGGGTCATCACGGTGTTGCAGTTGATACCCTCAAAGTTAACATTGATAGCCCTATGGCACACAATGGTGACGAATTCATGCTCAACGGTCTTATCGGCAGTTATATCCGCCTTGACTATCAGATCATCAACGGCAGACCTCAGCTTATTGATATTACCGTTGTATCGCAGGACGGCACACCCCTGAAAACAGATAAAAAGTAAAGGGGGTCTGTATCATGGATTCCTTTGTTGCTTGGGGTCAAGCCTATGGCTTGTATGTAACGATTGCTTTGCTTGTCGGTATGTATATCGTTCAAAGCATTGAAAACTCGCGTTTAAAACGTAACCTCGGCATTATGCGTAACGAGAGAACGTTTTATAAATCTCATTATATCGCTCTCGGGGGTGATAAAGATTATAAATATGATGACCCTCACAGTGAACGAAAATGAGGAGATAGTAAGCGAAGAGATAACAACAGACGAACTTACTTCTTCTGATATGGATACGCTTGTTTCCATCGATAAACACCTAGAGAATATAGATAAAGGTGTTTCCGTGATATGTGTAGTTCTTATTTTAACTGTTGTCTGGTTAGGGGCTTGGACAGTAGTTAGTAAATGGTTTTTCGGCGGTGTCGGTTTCTAACTCGTACTGCACCGAACTGCCTAGAACATATAATTAAATAAAGAAAGGAGATTGCAAATGTTTGGTCTTATGTCTGCGGGTGCGATTGTAGCCGATGAGGTTTCACCCTCTCTTCCTAGTGATACTCTTATCACTTGGGCTACTTCTAACGGTGAAAGTCTGAATCAGGTTCTTGCAACTATTGCGGGTCTTACTCCTGCTCTGCTCCCTGTTGCGGTCGGCTGTATTGCTTTCCGTAAAGGTATCGGCTTCCTGTTCTCTATCCTGCGCGGTGCGTAATTCGTGTTGCGTAAAGTTTCCATTGTTTTCGGGGTATGCTTTCCGCATATCCCGACTTTTTTTGAAAGTTGGTGAATTATGAAAAAGATATTTTGTTTCTTATTTTTATGTTTCTTTTCCTCTTTTGCTTTTTATATATCTGCTTTTGCTCTTGATGTTCCTGCTGAATCTTTTTCTTTAGTTGGTGCAGATTATAATGCGGGAGAGGATTATTGTAATTCTTTTTCTTCTATCGGTGGTTCTGTACCGTCTGGTTATTCTTTAGCTTGTATTGTTGTTGAACCTCATGATTTTTCAAATGGTCATACTCGTGCACGATATTTTTATCTTCCCTCTTCTTGTACTCAACTTACTTTTTATACTGATTCCTCTGGTCGTGTTGTTCTTTCTAAATCTCCTAATTCTTCAAGTTTTTATGAGGTAGTTAACCGTTTTGATTTTGATTCTCAACAATTTAATGTTTCTTCTGGTGGTGGCTATGTTTCTTCTTTTTCTTCTCCTGATGCTAACTGGCTTTTTATTTCATATCTTCAAGTTTTAGACGAAAACGGTAATGTTTTTATTCCGGATGCTCTTCCACAATTTCATTTAAATCTTCTTTCTATTTCAGATCAACTTCATTATAATGTTTCTAATGTTTCCTCTGATATCGGTTCTATTGATTATTATCTATTTCCATCTTCTTTTCCTGCTTCTGGTGGTGCTGTTAGGAATATAATTACTTCCCCTGTTGCAATATCTGAAATTCCTGCTTCTGTTTATTATGAAATTGAAAATGATGGATTTGCATCTGTTATTGATACTGCTTTTGATGTTTATAATTCTGTGCATGGTCTTATGCCTGCAGTTACATTTTACTCCCATAGTTCGGTATCACGTTTAAATCGTATATTTGATGTTTCTTCCTATTCTCTTCCTTATGTCAAGTTAGGTACATATAATATTAATGGTCATTTCGGTGTTTCTGGTGGTGGTCAATATCTTGATTTGAATAAGATTGCTAATAATAGTTCTGGTGTTTATGCCTATGATAATCTTTGTATTATTGCTGTTGGTCATAAGAATGAGCGTGATTTTATTGCTCGTGTAGATTTTAATGTATCTTCTTTGCGGAATTCATCTGTTGTTCCTCCGAATGATGTTATTGATTCCAATACTTATCAAGGCGGTACAATTACTGACTTGCAGGAGCTTGCTAATTATTTAAAATACCTTTTTGAAAACTCAGATCATAATTTGTCTGTTGAGTTTCATAACTTTACTGCTTATATCCAGCATATTCCTTGGAAAAGCATGATTGAAGAGGGTATTTATTATGGATTCTCCGATGTTATTCCACGTTTACAAGACCTTGTTTTTGATACTGATTTCGATTTACCCTCTTTGATGAATGAGCTTGCACCCCTTTTGCAGAATAATCAGCTTTCTTTACCTGATTTAACTGGTGCTTTAGCTCCTTATTTCAATGGTCTTGATATTACTCCTACTGGTAATTTTGCAGGGCTTTTAGGTAATATGAATAATAACTTTCAATTGCATTTAGATTCCCTTTTTGATGATATAAATAATTCTGTTACTGACTTATCTACTGATTTACATGATTCTGTTACCGATTTGTCTACGGAGATAAATAATAATACTACTGAAATTTTTGTTCCTGATCTCGATGATATGAATGATAGGCTTGAACTATCTGGTACACTTCTCTCTAATAAATTCAAGTTTGTTGATGATGTAAAGGATAATTTAGAAGATGTTCGCGATACTATTGCAAATTCTTCTGAATCTCCCCCGGATTGGCATTTTACTGTTTTTGGTGTTCGTCTTTTTCTTGTTGATTGGTCTGTTTATGAACCATATCGAGGAACTGTAAAGAATATCTTTGTTTGTATCGCGTATATCCTTTTATTCAAGCATATTTACAAGACTATTCCCTTGAACGGTGGTGATGATTCATGATTTTTAATAAGATTCTTGATTTTACCTTAGATGCCTTTGACCGTCTTATAACATATATCCCCTCTGTGGATATACCTGATAGAGATTTTACTATGTTATATGACGGTCTTCATACTCTTTGTGCTAATGTTGGTTATGTTCTTCCGATAGCAGCACTAATTAATTGTTTCAATGTCTGGCTTGCTTATACTTCATTTCGTATTGGTGTCTATTTTTATCGCAAGCGTATAAATATTAGATCGTAAAGGAGATTTTATTATGAATTCAATGTTTCTTACTTTTTTAAAAATGATTATATCGTTAATGATACTTGCTATTAAATGGATAATTATCCTGCTTATTCCGTTTCTTTTCATGTGTGCTGTGTTCTTTTGTTATTATCGTGCTCGCGGGAAAAAACTTCCCAAAAAAGAACATGAAAGCACCTTTAAACAGCGTCCTATGATTTTGCGTTTGTTCTGGGATTTTCCTAAAAGGTTTATAAAAGATGTTTACGAAAAAGACCCCGATCAGTTTCCTATTGATGGTCTGCACCTTTTCGCAGGAGAACAGGGGTCAGGTAAAAGTATTGCAAGCGTTGAATTCTGTTTGCGTATGAAAAAAATGTACCCTAACTGCCGTCTTCGTTCTAATATAAATCTTAGCTTCCAAGATGAAAAACTTGAAAGTTGGGAACAGATTGTATTTGATGATAATGACAAATACGGTGATGTTGCTTATATTGACGAGGTGCAAAACTGGTTCAATTCTGCGGATAGTAAAAATTTTCCGCCTGAAATGATTCAGGAGATTTGTCAGTTAAGAAAACAGAAAAAATGTATTATTGGCACTTCTCAGGTCTTCGCTAGGGTCGCTAAACCTATAAGAGAACAGGTGCGTGTACTTTATAAGCCTATGACGGTTCTCGGTTGTTTGACTATTGTTAGAGCATATAAACCGCTTGTCAAGCAGGACGGCACTATTGAAAAGCTTCGCCATCTTAAAACTTATTTCTTCGTACATACTCAGGAGCTTCGAGATGCTTATGATACCTATGAAAAAGTTCAAAGGCTTGCTCTTACAGGTTTCAAGCCCATGCAGGAGCGTTTGTTAGATATGGGAGCTAATGTTATAGATAATAAGAAGAATCCCGCCGAAAAGTGACCCACGCACACCCGCGCTTTGCGCGGGTGCGGGGGGCACTTCGGCGGGGGTGGCTATTACTTGATATTAGCCACATAAAACAATCACTTTGTCAGGGGGTGGAAAAATGCAAGCAAGCAAAAGGGTAAAAACCACTTTAAATAATCTTAAAAATATACGTGGTTCTCCCTCTGCTGTTTTTAAAAATACCAAGATAAAACATTATCGTGACGGCTGTTTCACTCTCTGTCGATGTAGCCACCGCATATTTAAGTCTTCTAACTGGGAATGTCATGATACTGTCAATACTTCTACGATTGAAAATAACGCTATCTGGGAACTTCTACAAAAGGAATTTATCGAAAATATTATTACACTTCGTTCTGACGATGGTTTACCGCTCCGCTTCTGGGACGTTTCTAAGGATAACCGCTTTCATGTAAAGCGGTTGAAGTATGGTGATATTCGGTCAGATTCCCTTAAACGTGCTAAGGATTCAATATTTGATATCGTATATGAAAATGATTGGTCTTGGTTTGTTACATTCACATTCAATAATGATGATGTTGACCGTTTTTCCTCTGTTGATGTTATGAAAAAACTTCGGGTCTGGCTCGATAATGCTGTACGTAGGAAAAATCTTTCTTATGTCTTAGTCCCTGAGCTACATAAAAAAGGTGGTATTCATTGTCATGCTCTTTTCAATGATTGTGATTTGAAATTCTTGGATAGCGGGACCCGCTGTGTAAAGGGATTTGATAAGCCTGTCAAGCTATCAACTATCCGTGAAAAAAATATGCTTTTTCGGTCTGGTCTTTCCGAAGATGATTTAAAAGTTGTTTATAACATTAAGGATTGGAAATATGGTTTTTCTACTGCAATTAAAACTTATGGTGACCCTGCTAATTTAGCCTTTTATGTCACTAAATATCTTACTAAAGATGTAAAAAAGATATTTGGTCGTTTTTACTGGCACTCTCACAATATACGTACAAAACCTGAGATTGAATACTTGGATACTGATTTTGAATTAAAATCTCCTGTTGTTTCTGTTTCTGGTGTCAATAGATCATATCAATATTTATCCTCGTTTACGTTCGGCAATAATGGAAATTTTACGGAGCATGAAAAAACTCAAAAGCAAATTGATGAATGTAGAGAAGCTGAACGAAAATTTAATGAACTTTGTAAGGAGTTGGGCTTGTGATTTTTTCTAAATGGTGGAATTATTATTTTAATGCTTATGTGGACGGTATTATAACACATGATAAAGCCGTTGATTATAAGACTATAATCAATAATTGTTTTTCAGATCTCTTTGATTCTGAGCTTGATTGTATTCGTCCTGTTGATGTTCAATTGTGTTTGAAGTCTACTAAGCAGTACTGTGTTACTCGTCAGCGTGATGCTTTTTTTCTCATACGTCGTGTTTTCACAGAAGCTGTTAAGAATGGATTTCTTTCTGATAATCCTGTTAATTGTCTTCGGTGTCCTAAGAAGATTAAAAAAGATGCAGAGTTTTTTAATCCAGATCATATAGAGCATCTTTTTGAAGAAAATAGCCGTGTATCTCGTATGTTTGAATTTGACCTTTGGTCTGGTCTTCGCCGTGGTGAGCTTCTCGCTTTGCGTTGGGAGAATGTGGACTTGGATAATGCTTTTATTCGAGTATGTCAGACACTTGTACATACTGCTGACGGTGATAAGATAGTTAATACAACAAAGTCCCGCTGTGACCGTGTTGTACCGCTTCATGCTCATGCTGTTGATATTTTGCGCTCTGTAAAGCTCCTCGATAGCTCTGACGGCTTTGTTTTTACTTTGGCGGGTATGGATACCCCTTTTAGTCTTCGAGCCTATAACGGTGCTTTCCGTAGGTTCTATGATAGGCGTGTAAAGTTCTATCCGGATATTCCTTACCTTAGTCCTCATAAGCTTCGGCATACATATGCAACTTTTCTTTTACAGTCTGGTGCAGATATTGACGTTGTTCGTGCTATCCTCGGTCACTCTGATATTGCTACAACTCAGCGTTATATACATAGTAATTATAATTCAATGCGCAGCGCTGTTATAAATCTAAAGTTTTCATACTGAAAAGAGGTTTATCATGATCTATTATCTTTTTGCTATCATTATTATTTTGATTACTGTTTTTGTTGAGCTTCCTGTTTTAGATTATCTCGATGACTTACGCAAAGCAGGTCTTTCAAAACAAACTTATCATAAGTGTATTTTTATTACTATCTTGTCTTTTGCACTTCTTGCTATATTGCTTTTTTTTATCTTCTCGGGTGTTGTATTCTGTTTGAATACTAAATAAAAAAAGCGGGATTATTCTCCCGCTTTTTCCATGTCCTCGGCTATGAGTTTGTTAATGTATGCGTTAAGGCTTAGTCCTTGGCTTTCGGCATATGCTTTTATTTTATCCTTTTCGCCTTTTTTTACAATTACTCTTAGCTGATCATATGCTTTTGCATTCCATGCGTTTTTAGTTGCTGTACTTGCTTTTCCCATGTTATCACCTGCCTTTATTATATTTTATCATATTCACGTATGTTGTACAAGTATCAAAATAAATAAAAATACTTGTACAAGTTTATCTATTATGTCAATTGAAATAGTTGTACAAGTATGATATAATATATACAGAGATAAGGGAAAGCCCCTTATAAAATGAAAGTGAGGTAATTTTATGAAACTTAATATTTATTCATGGTCTATTATGAATTATTATCGTCTTTATCGTCGTGCTTTGCATAGTCGTTCTATGTATGCTTGCCGTCGTGCTATTGAAAAGTTAAATGAGTTGATTGGTGTTATTTCTTGCTCTGCTTCTCTTACTGTTGATGAACGTATGAAATATATCTATTATATTAATGAGCTTAATGATAAAGCTTTTGACTTGTTTATTGAACTTTGTAATTCTAATGATTAAGGGGGGTGATTCTATGACAAGTATTGAAGCAAAAAAAATCATTTCTCACGCTATGGAGTTGTCTTTCGGCTTTGCTCCTGCTCATAGTAAAATCGTCCTGTCTTATTTCTCAGATGATGAAGATAATAACGGTTCTCTTCAGATTGATATTGACTTTAGAATTTGCGACACTGAGTATGGTCTGATTTATCATCGTGGAGAATATCAGCTTACACGTAAGGACTTTTACGGCTACGGTCATGATTTGATTATGACTTTTCTCAATGAATAACAAAAAGATAGACCGCCCAAAAATGGACGGTCTTTTTTATGGTCGGAGTGACGGGACTTGAACCCACGGCCTCTACCACCCCAAGGTAGCGCGCTACCACCTGCGCCACACCCCGACTAATCGTTTATATTAAATTAGTTGAATCGAGGTGACGTGATTTGAACACGCGACTTCTACGTCCCGAACGTAGCGCTCTACCAAACTGAGCCACACCTCGATATAACAAGACCGCCCAAAATGAGCGGTCTGTTCTTTAGTCTGGTCGGAGTGACGGGACTTGAACCCACGGCCTCTACCACCCCAAGGTAGCGCGCTACCACCTGCGCCACACCCCGACGACTTAATTATTATAGCATATCAGTGTCGATTTGTCAAGAACTTTTTTCAGATTTTTTTGAAAAATTCTCGCAAGCTGAAACTGCGTGATTTCCGATAAAAACGCACAAACGGAGTGTTTTGTAACACTCCGTTTGCAAACTATTTACAATTATCTTTTTACGAAATATTCCTCATACCATACAAGGAATGTGTATATCGTCCATATCTTACGCCAGTTATCGGAGTTTCCACCGACATAATCAGCATAGATAGCATTGATCTCATCGAGATCAAAGAACTTTGCTGCCATATCGCTGTTGAACTTCGCTCTGACATCTGCATTATAGCGCTCGTCAGCGAGCCAGAAGCGGATAGGAACGACGAAGCCCAGCTTCTTGCGGAATGCTATCTCAGCGGGCAGTACCTTTGCTGCTGCGGTACGGAATGCCACCTTGTTCTGCTCCTCGTTTACCTTGAAGCGTGAGGGCATACGTGATGCGATATCGAATACTCTCCTGTCGGTCAGTGGCATTCTTATCTCCAGACCTGCGGCTTCGCTCATCTTGTCAACGTTGAGGTAGATGTCGCCCTCCAGCCATATCTGTATATCCACATCGGACATTTTTGTCAGCGGGTCAAGACCCTCGGTCTCATCATAGATATACTTGACCAGGTCTATTGGCAGATAGTTAGGGTCATAGTGCTTGAGTATGCGCTGCTTCTCATCTTCCTTCATGATGTTGGTATTGCCAACATAGAAGGTCTTTAGGTTATCGCCGTAACGCTCGGCGTTGCGGTACATATTGTATCCGCCGAAGAATTCGTCAGCACCCTCACCGGAATAACAGAGCTTTGTATGCTCGGCGGTAGCTTTGCAGGCGATGGCGAACACGATAGCGGAAGCATCACCAAGGGGCTGCTCCATATTATACATAACGTAGGGTACGATATCGAAATACTGCTCGGGAGTGATCTTGCAGCGGTTGTTCTTTCTGCCAAGGATATCAGCGGTCTGCTTTGCAAGTCCGCTCTCGTCAAAACGCTCTTCGTCGTAACCGCAGGAATCTGTCACCTGAGCATCGGACATAGCCAGCACGTAGGAAGAATCAACGCCGCCGGAAAGGAAGCTCTCAGCAGTCTCCCCATCTTCCTTGACCTCGGGGAAGATGTTCTGTATGGTGGTATGTATCTCGTCAGCCCAGTCTTCGAGAGACTTGCTCTCATCGGGGTGAAACTCGGGATGCCAGTAACGTGTAATGGAAGTCTTTCCGTTTTTGTGGACAAGATAATGTCCGGGCATCAGCTTCTTCACGCCCTTGAAGAAAGTGTCCTCACCTGCTACATAGGTCAGGGTCATGTATATCTGGAGCATTTTCTCATTGAGCTCCTTAACGAAGCCCTCCTGCTCCATTATGCGTCGAATAGTTGTACCGTAGAGCAGTCTGCCGTCAGCTGTTTCATAATAGTAAAAGGGCTTTGTGCCGAAATGGTCACGGACGCAGAAGATCTCGCCGTCGTTCTCAACAGCAAAAGCGAACATACCGTAGAGATGGTCTGCCACAGCAGTGCCCCACTTATCAAAAGCCTTTACCACGATAGCCTTTTCTCTGTCAGCACGGGGAAGACTGCTGTCAATCCCCAGCTCTTCGCAAAGCCGACGCCAGTTGCGTATATGACCTCTGTATTCTTTTAATTCTATCATTGATTACACCTCTCAAAATTAATATATACTTATATATTATACCACGCTCAGCCGATAAATGCAAGTGCGGGTAAAAAAATTCAGCAAAAAGACACTTCCGTCCAAAAGCAGAAGTGTCTGTATAAACATTATTTGGCTGCAAGTGTCATTTTCTTGAATCAATAACAAACTTGTGGCAGTAGTGTCTGATGAAGTGATCCATATTCTCGTTGAACATTCTTTTCAGGGTATCGTTGGAATACTGAGAACAGCTATCCTCGTCGATGAGCCATATCTTGTAGGCTTCGTTTGAAGCATGAATGGAAGCCACCCTGTAATCATACTCATCATCGGTGAGTTCTTTGGGTCTGGAGCCATCCAGTGCAAGCTTATTTACCTTATCACCGACAATGCCTGTTCCCATCAGATGATGTGCCATTTTCTGAGCAGTAAACTCAGCATCACCGCTAGTCTCGGATTCGATTATCGCACGCTCAAAAAAGCTGTCCTTATCTTCCAGCATCTGATACGCATACACAGCATATCTCTTTTTTCCTGCAAGCACAGAAGTATCGGTAAAAGCGTGCTCACCTATTTCCCTTACGCTATCCGGTATAGGCATGGGCTCCATTTTTTTATTGCTGAAAAAAGCGGTAGCACCGATAGATCTTACTGTATCAGGGATATTTACTGTCCTTAGATGACGGCAGCAGCCGAAAGCATAGTCACCGATCACCTGCAGACCATCGGGCAGTTTGATATGTCTGAGAGTGCTGCAGCCGCCGAAAGCAGCTTCACCTATCTCAACAACGCCATCGGGAACCACTATATCAGAAACGCCTTCTTCTTCAATATAGCCAACAAGCACGCCATTTTCTATCTCAAATGCCATATTATTTTCCTCCGTATTATGTCACCAAATAACTGAGTATTGCTTTATTATTCTTCAATTTTCATTGATTAACCCGACATTATCATATATAGATATTATACAATATCAATAGTTGATTGTCAATGGATTTAAAAACATTTTAACAATCTAAACATAAAATAAAATCTGCTAATGTGTACGATAACAATTTGATATATGCTATACTTTGACAAACAGCAAGCTTATCATTTTCACTGTTTTTTAGGGGCGACATTTCGAGTGCAGAAAACCAATTGCATTAATATCATCTGAATTTCAGAGCAATTCAGATCTGTAAGTGTGCCATTTCCACGGAAAATTATCAATAAAAATGATAATTACCACTTAACATATTCTATAACGCCATTCGCTAACCTATTGAATATTTTTCGTTTAACAGTGTACACATACATATTACGAAAACGTTTTTGAAAGACGAAAATATGTCATTAAATATTCAGTTTGTTCCCAATTTTCGTTATTCATCTTGAATTTTCAGGCTTTCATCACCTTGCGAAACTTGAAAATTATCAGTTTGTATGTTATACTAACATTATAACAGATTAAACCTTGACCTAAAAGGAGCAATATATGAGCATTAAGATTTGGGGAGCTTTCAACGATCGCACAGAGCATGAAAGCTTTCATATAAATATACCCGGCGAGCCCTGCTATATGCTGGTGCATTTTCATGACCCCGTGGAGCTTCTGCTGAACGGTAACACCATCATTACCGAGCCTCACGCCTGCGTGATATTCCCACCCGACAAGCCTGTGGACTACAAATCTTTGCAGGGGGGATTTACCAATGATTATGTTAAATTCACGTACGATGACGAAAGGCTTCTGGAAAACAGCGAACTGCCAATAAACAAAGTATTCTACATTGAACCCAGCTGGAAGTTCATCGAGAGTATTTCACGCATCACATGGTGGCTCACCGATGTTATGATAGACCACAGCCGCGAGATGGCTGATGCTCTGCGATGTGTGATAGACGAACTGTATATTAACCGTGTAGATATAAGCCCGAAAGCAAAGCGGGATAATCTGACTGTCCAGCGTTTGCGGCAGATAAGGGCAGAGGTAAGTTCTGCGCCAGGGGAATGGTCGGTGGAGCGTATGGCGGAGGCTTTTTTCATGACCCGCAGTCATTTCAGCGTGCTTTATAAAAAGCAGTTCGGGGTATCTCCCGGAGAGGATATACAGCGGATAACCATGGATCTGGCGGCATCACTGCTGAAAGAAAGCCAAATGAGCGTGGAGGAGATAGGGCATAAATGCGGTTACAGCAGCAGTGAGAATTTCATAAGGAGTTTCAAGAAAATTTTTGGGATCACCCCGCTGAGGTATAGGCATGAAGCGAAGGAATGAACGTAATCTCACGTAAAACGCCAAAGGGGAGAGCTTTTGATCAAGCTCTCCTCTTTGGCAGTATATGCGAAATTTTGATTTTATTCCGTATCTTCGATTTCGACTTCTTCCTCTTCATCTTCATCTGCGTCCTCGATGGTCAGTTTATAGTAGTCGTCTTCTCCGCCGTTCAAAACAACCATTTCCAGAAAATTATGATTCTCATAGAAGCTGAATTTTACACGGCTGCTGTATCCCCAAAGATCTGCTCGAACGTCTTTGGGAACCTTTTTATATTCACTGACGTACCATATGGGGCAGTCATCAAAAAGCTTCGCACTTGCTATTTTTTCGTAGAAATCGGAATCGCACTTTATTATCGGAGTGCAACCGTATTCCTCTTGTATTTTGTCAACAAAAGCACGAAGTCTATCGGCTACCTTCTCTTCATCTGACGGGAGTACCGAGTAGAATACACTTAGGTCACAATCAACGACAGGACGCAGTCTTCCGCCCATGCCGCCGCATACTTCAATGAAATGGTCTGCCTGTTCCTCGCCGTCCCGCATTGGGTCGAAGACGTGTATCATACCCGTGGGCAGACCTGACTGACCCGAACCCTCTTTATTCTGCTCGAAGAGCTTATCCTCGAAAGAAACGCCCTTGGTGGCACGGATATAGCATATCTGGATATTCTGCTGTGCAAAGCGTTTCCACTGTACCTCACCAGCTTTTTCGGTGATGACGGGTCCTCTTATGGGATAGTCACGCTTTCTGGGTTCGTTGAACCACAGATGTCCCGTGAAAAAAAGAAGTCCGATGTCAACTGCTATGACTGTAAAGCAGAGGACTATAACGCCAATTATCAGTTTTCTCAGCCAGTGCTTTTTTTTCTTCTTTTTGGGAGGCTGTTCTTCTTCGCCCTCGGGTATTTCTCCTTCGGTAAATTCAGCGAATTCGTTGTCGGGGATATCGTCGAAATCATCAAGATCGTCGGGATAATCCTCGGGGATATCTTCGTACTCGTCCTGAACATCTTCGTATCCGTCCTGAATGTCCTCGTATTCGTCGTAAGGATAGTCGTACTCTTCGCTATCACCTGCGTACCTATCGGGATGATCATCATACTCCTCAAAGTCATTGTTATACTCATGGTAGTTACTGAAGATATTATTTGGCACCACAGTGCGTGGTCGGATATAATTTGAATAATCATCGGGGACATCCATGTATTCCCTGTCAATTTCAGCTCTCGCCTCATCACTGAGACGAAAGCTGTTTTTGGGCTTATCATTATCAGGTCTATTTTCCATCAGAAACCTCATACTTGCTGTTAAGCTCTGCAAAATTATGGCTTTCAAGCTTCTCGGATACTAAAGCGGTGATATCGGCAAAGGCATCCTGAAATGGGCATCTTCCCGATGCACCTCTGTTACACTCTGAATCAGGCTGTAGACATCTTGAAAAGCAGTATGTACCCTCGATAGCCTCTATCACCATTTTCAGCGTGATATCCTTTGGTTCCATTGCGATAACATATCCGCCCTGAGTGCCTTTGAAGGACTTCACTATCCCTGCCGACACCAGTTTGCGCAGTATTTTCAGCGAGAATCTCAGGGTAACACAGGTCTGTTCGGAAATAGTTTTTGCATCGAGCCTGCTCTCTGATCTGCACAGCAGGGACGTTATCCTTACTGCGTAATCAGTTTCGAGAGTTATGTACATCTCGCCCTCCCTTAGTCAAGATAATCTCTGACCTTGTTGCTTCTGTTGGGGTGACGGAGCTTACGCAGTGCCTTTGCTTCGATCTGGCGGATACGCTCTCTGGTTACTTTGAATTCCTGACCAACTTCTTCCAGAGTTCTGGATCTGCCGTCCTGGAGACCGAATCTCAGTCTGAGCACCTTTTCTTCACGCTCGGTAAGAGTGGAGAGAACCTGATCTATCTGCTCTTTCAGCAATACCAGAGAAGCAGCCTCTGCGGGAGCGGGAGCGTCATCATCGGGGATAAAGTCGCCGAGGTGGGAATCTTCCTCCTCACCGATAGGAGTTTCAAGGGAAACGGGATCCTGAGCGATTCTCATGATCTCACGTACTCTTTCAACGCTCATATCAAGCTCTTCAGCTATCTCCTCGGGTGACGGATCGTGACCGTTCTTGTGCAGGAGCTGAGAAGAAACTTTCTTTACCTTGGTGATGGTCTCAACCATATGAACAGGGATACGGATAGTTCTTGCCTGATCTGCGATGGCTCTTGTGATAGCCTGTCTTATCCACCATGTAGCGTAGGTCGAGAACTTGAAGCCCTTTTTGTAGTCGAACTTTTCAACTGCCTTGATAAGACCCATGTTGCCTTCCTGAATGAGGTCAAGGAAGCTCATGCCTCTGCCCACATATCTCTTGGCGATGGATACGACCAGACGCAGGTTAGCTTCTGCAAGACGCTTTCTTGCCTTGGTAGCTTCCCTGTCGTTATCACCTGACATCATTTCAGCCAGCTGTATCTCTTCCTCGGAAGTCAGCAGTGGAACTCTGCCTATCTCCTTGAGGTATATCTTAACGGGATCATCAATGGCGATACCGTCGGTTGAAAGGGCGATATCAACATCGTCCTGCTCCAGCTCGTCATCGGGATTTACAAAATCAAGAGTATCGTCAACAACAACGTCGTCGATGATCTCGATATTAAGGCTGTTGCAGGTATCATAGAAATTATCCATCTGCTCAACATCGAAGTTCAGCTTTTCCAGTGCGTCGGTTATTTCCTTGGTGGTCAGCTTGCCTGTCTGCTTGCCGTGTTCCATCAGGTTTTCCATTATCTTGCTCTTATCAGTCATGTTCAACTCTCCTTATTTAGGTGACCTTTATTTTCTGCTGCGTCAGCATTTTTTTCTGCGCAGTTCCTCCATCATTTTCAAGTAGTCCTCGCTGGTCTTCTCTTCCTGCGCCGGCGGAGCATTTCTCTTATTATACGCCTTTATGGAAGAAATATACTGCTCAGCGACTTCCCTGTTGACATTCAGCTTCGCGTACTTTGCGAAAGACCGTCTGACCCTGTTTTGTTCCTCCTCCGAAAGCTGTTCGCAGATAACGTCCAGCGATATGATATCGCCTACGGAAAGTCTGCCCGAGATATCAACAAAAAGCTTTCTGTTGAATTCATCTGTGAACTCTTCGGGTGATATGCGCTGACCTATCTCCTGTGCAGCATCGCTGTTGCAGCATATGTAGTAGATAAGTCCACGTTCGCAGTAGACTGCTTTATTCGCAGCCGTTTCTTCATCGGCTAGGATGGTCTGTCTTACTTCTTCACGCTGTTTTGAACGCTTTTCGGAATCCATCAGGCGCATCTTTATATCATCTACCGCCGCTCTTATAACATCAAAAGAAACATTGTACTGCTCCGACAGCTGTCTTTCCATGGTATCTCTTGCGGTGCTGTCGGGTTCGCCCGCTATGGACGTATAAGCCATTTTCAGAAAACGTATCTTATCGTCCCTTTTATCAAGATCAAGTCCCCGCGAATAGTACCCTAATTCAAAATCAAAGCCGTCAGCGGCATTATTTATCAGATATCTGAAATGGTCTTCGCCGAACTTGTTTATATACTCATCGGGGTCTTTAGCACCCTCCATATGGATAACGCTGCTGCCCAGACCTCCGCTTCTCAGCATACCCACCGCTCTCAGGGCGGCTTTCTGTCCAGGGTCATCGGCATCGTAGCAGATAACAACCTTATCGGCATAATTCTTCATCGCCTTGACCTGTTCGGGAGTAAGCGCTGTACCACAGGATGCCACCGCATTGGTGAATCCGTGTTGATACAGGGATATTACATCGAGATTGCCCTCGCAGAGAAGCAATTCTCTGGTTTTTACAGACACGTCTTTCGCGTAATTCAAAGAGAAAACGAAACGCGCCTTTGAATAGCCGTCAAGCTTTTTCTCGTCATTCGTCCTGCGGAATTCTTCGGAAGTGGTATCGCCTGTGTTAAGGTACTTTCTTTTATCGTCCCCCAACGTTCTTCCGCCGAAGCCGACTATATTTCCCGCAACATCTATAAACGGGAACATCGCCCTGTCCATGAAAAAATCGTAGGTTCTTCCCGAAGTCTGTGAACGTCCCAGAAGTGATGCGGAAACAAGTTCATCCTCGCTGTACCCGCAGCCCAGCATATAGGACTTAAGCGCAGTAAAACTTTTGGGTGCAAATCCCATGCCGTACTTTTTTATAACATCGGCTGAGAGTTTTCTGGTGTGTACCAGGTAATTCAGGCACCTGAGACCGTCCTGAGTTTTCAGCTGGTCACGGAAAAATCTTGCCGCGCATTTGTTCATCTCGTATATGCGCATCCTGCGCTTATAGCTTTTATCATCGCTGCCATTCCATGTGGGGACTGTCATTCCCGCACGCTGGGCAAGGTAGTTGATGGCATCCATGAAACCAAGGTTTCTGTACTTTCTGACAAAGCTGACAACATCTCCGCTGACACCGCATCCGAAGCAGTGGAAAAATCCCTGTGAGGGAACCACACTGCACGAAGCTGTGCTGTCATCATGAAAGGGACATTTACACATATATCCCCGTCCAGAAGTTTTCAGCTCGATGCCATTTTCACGCATGACCTCATTGATGGGGTTCTCATATTTCAGCTTTTCAAGAAATTCCTGATCCAAAAAAATGACTCCCCCTCTCCTGTGCGGCTTAAACTTTTGCTTTACTTTATCATCCACGCCGCCGGGATGAAAAGTTCCTTGAAAGTTTCTACCGCGAAAACATCGGTCATACCCGATATGTAATCGCAGACCGCCATATCGATGCCGTAGTGATAGGCAAGGTTCATATACATGGCAGGAAGTCTTTCAAGATGGTCTGTATAATACTTGTATAAATATGCTATCATATCCTGCGCCTTGCGTTCCTCGGATTTGCAGACGGGATTTGTATAAACACTGTCGAACATGAATCGGTGCAGTGCTTTATATGCTGTTTCGACCTCAGGGGTCATTTTCAGCGAATCCTCGTCACCAGCTTCACCGCTAAGTCCGCACTCGATGAGGGAACTTACGAGGGTGGTTATGCGCGAGGATTTATCGTGACCCAGCACAGAGGTTATCTTCGAGGGGATATCCTCTTCCCTGAGGATACCCGCCCTGATGGAATCGTCGATATCGTGGTTGATATAGGCAATAACATCGGCAAAGCGCACGGCATAGCCTTCGTAGGTCTTGGCGACGCTGTTGGTATGCTTCAGTATGCCGTCCCTGACCTCATGGGTGAGGTTAAGACCCTCGCCGCCCCGTTCAAGTTTATCCACCACTCTGAGACTTTGCTCGTAATGATGAAAGCCGCAGGGGCTGAGTTCGTTCAGCATACGTTCACCCGCATGCCCGAATGGCGTATGACCCAGATCGTGACCCAGCGCTATTGCTTCAGTGAGATCCTCATTCAGCCTGAGTGCGCGGGCTATTGTGCCTGCTATCTGGCTGACTTCAAGGGTATGGGTCAGTCGGGTACGGTAATGATCTCCCGCAGGAGAAAGGAACACCTGGGTTTTGTGTTTCAGCCTTCTGAAAGAATTGCAGTGAAGAATCCTGTCCCTGTCGCGCCTGTATTCGGAGCGTATGGGGCATTTATCCTCATTTCTTTCTCTTCCTGCGGAACTATCCGAGAAAGCGGCTTTTTCACAAAGGATACTATGTTCAAACTGTTCCCACTGTTCTCTTGGCAGCATATCATCACCTCCGCCTATTTTCGCCGTTTACTAGAATATACTTCATTTACTCAAAAAATACCTTTATTTTTTTGAAGCATTCAAATCGATTTGTAGGATATCACAAATTAACAATACAAATCGATCGCATAATATACAAATCAACGGTTATTTTCGGAGAAATCCGCCCACAAGCCATCCTGTATCTCATATTTCAGCTGACCGTTTGAGATATCCGTCAGCTTTTTGGCTAAAGGGTCGGTCAGCTCGGACTTCACAAGCAGTTCCATATTGACTGTATCGGAGAAATCCTCGCTTTTGGTGATGGCTTCAAAATCGGGCAGGATATATTTTATCTTGCCGTAGAGGTTATAATCGCAGGAAAATGAGATCATTGAACACTCGTACATATTCAGGATATCAGCTTCGGTTATCGCCAGTGAACAAGCCTGAGAATACGCCCTTACCAAGCCGTTTGCACCAAGCAGTATCCCGCCGAAATACCTTGTTACCACAACGCATACATCGGTAAGACCCGCCTTGTTTATCACATCGAGCACGGGTACTCCCCCTGTGCCTTGGGGTTCACCGTCATCGGAATACCGCGAAACATTACCCTCACGCACAACATAAGCATATACGTTATGCCTTGCCTTGCGGTTTTCAGCCTTTATCTTCTCGATAAACTCAACTGCCTGTTCAGCTGTTTTTACGGGGGCTATCTGTCCTATAAAATCGCTTTTTTTCTCGGTATAAGTGCCTGTGGCACAACCGTAGACCGTTTTGTAGTTCATACACTGTCCTCTTTCGATGATGTATCGGTACTTTCTTCGTATTCCTGTTTCAGCCTTGAAAAATAGTTCTCCCACTTGGCTTTGTGGATATCTGCATCGGGCAGGCTGTCAAGTGCGTTGCTTTGTTCGATCTCATTTATGGCGCACATATCTAACGCATTCAGATCAGTGATCTCTGAATCCAGATAAAATAACACATAAGGCACATTTGGATATATTATCATCTCACTGCCGTCTTTTTGATATATCCATGCGATATAGCTGTTTTTAGACATATCAATGAAACGGATATCCTGCGGCAGTGCTTCCTTTGGTTTGTTATAGTTTAAATGGTAAAGGGACACATATCTGAATTCATCTTTGCGTATATCGAGATGGCTATGATCAGGATCATCTCTGCTTTTTATGATCTCAACTTTATATTTGTCACCAGCCGAGTTTACAAATTCACCTTTATAATCTGTAATATACGGAGAATCACTATATCGAATCCACAGTATAGCTATTTCCAATATGGTTATAACAATCACCGATACCAAAATAACCGAAGATTCTTTATTTAACGGTAAGCATTTTTTCATTGTCTACCATCCTTGTATATACAAAAAAGAGCGGAAAATTTCCGCTCTTTAACTTCTTGATAATTAGTCGAGGTTGAATCTCTTCTTGAATCTGTCAACACGTCCGCCGCTGTCAACCAGCTTCTGCTTACCGGTGAAGAAAGGGTGGCACTTGGAGCAGATCTCGACCTTGATGTTCTCCTTGGTGGATCTGGTCTTTATAACGTTGCCGCAAGCACAAGTAATTGTAGTCTCGACATAGTTAGGGTGAATACCTTCTCTCATCAGAACTTACCTCCTTCCAAACTAAAAATTATGGCTCATAGAAGCCCATCATCCTTAGTTCAGACAGTAGTTCTATGCAGCATTCATTATTACGTCCCATTCAGACTAAAATATTATACCATCATCAGGCGGGTTTGTCAACGTCTTTAACAGTTTTTTTACAATTGATCATCCTCCACCGTATCCTTATCGGCATAGCGCTCTCTTGCTTCCTCGATCTTATCGTAGGCAGACTTGAAAGCTTCGACGACATCTTCATCGAACTGAGTGCCGGAGTTTTTAACTATCTCGTTATAAGCGTCTTTGGGATCCCAAGCCTTTTTATAGCTTCGGCGGCTAGTGAGAGCATCGTAAACGTCGGCTACTGCGACTATACGGCTCTCGGGTGCGATCGCGTGACCCTCTTTGCCAAGGGGATAGCCGTTGCCATCGGCACGCTCGTGATGTTCGAGAGCTATGGTCTTGGAAAGCTGCATAATATCGCCTTCAACACGGCTGAGGAGCGCTGCTCCGTAGGTGGTATGGGTCTTTATAGTTGCGAATTCTTCGTCATTCAGTCTGCCGGGCTTATCCAGTATCTCAGAGGGCACTATCAGCTTGCCGATATCGTGCATTGTTGAGGCAAGACCGATAAGCTGTACCCTGTCGGCATCCAATCCCATCTCGCAGGCTATTATCTTTGAATACTCAGCCACGCGCCTGATATGCTGACCCGTCTGACCCGATTTGTTCTCGGTAATTTCCGCAAAGGACACGATTATCTCTTCCTGAATTCGGTTGGTCTCGTTGGCTTTCTTTTGCAGATAAGTGCCGTATTCAAACAACACGGCGAAAAGCCTGAGTATCATGAACATCAGAATGGTGACCACGGGATTGCCCGATAATACGAAAAGTAATGTCAGGTAGGAATACTTTTTCATCATTCTGCCTGTTTCCTGTGTAAAAGGCTGACCCTGACTCACAACAGCTTTTACAAGCTTCTGATAAAAGCTGAGTATCATCACCACGAGACCCGAATACAGGGAATATAAGAAGTATCCGATACCTGAAATGTAGTATTCATCAAGCTCATCGAAAGCTACGGTCAGATCAAAGGCGTTGAAATCGTAATCCTTGATGTAGATGCTTTCTGCAAATCCTTTTGGAAGTTTATCATAGATAAGCGAACCTGCCGCACAAAGAAAGCTCAGCACCGCCGAGATCAGGAAGCCGATTATCAGCACGGTCATAACTTTTGAAAACCGTCCGCCGATCTTTTCTATGTGGGCTATCATGCCCTTTAACTCGTTCTCTTCCACGCAAAGACCACCACCTTTTGAACAACCATCACCACCAAAAGAAGCGCGGTTAATTTTCATTATGTATATTTTATTTTAACATACCATGAAGTAAATGTCAATTATGTGCTTTGACGAAATATTATGCTAAAATAGGGTGTATTTGCTGAGGAGTGGTTATTTTACAGATGTTTATATTGACCGGACGAGAATGATTTTGCTTGTAATAGATTGTTGGTATTGGCGGATATTTGCTACGGTCTTGAGTTTGCGAATTTTTGTCCCTCGTTCCTCGGGTCGAGTCATTGGATTCGCTATCGCAGTCCGATGACAGGCGCGGCAATAATTTACAGACACAGTTAGAGCGTATGCAATAGTTTTGCATACGCTCTAAATTTTGTTATTGCCGCGCCATATTGGGGCGGGAGTTTGCTTTTCTATTTACAGCACTCTTGCCACGTCGCTTTTGTGCCTTGACCGAAGGGCTCTGCCCTTCGAGCTTCCCGCAAGCTTTTCGCGAAAAGCTTGACCAAAAGCTCTCTTCCTTGACATATTCCGCCAGATTGCAATTTTATGTTTCAGAAGCCTTATTATCTTCACCGCGCTTGAATTTTCCGCCGTTCATATTACCGGGTTTGCCCATGCCGCCGAAGCCACCTTTGCTATTGGAAGTGATAACGCTTTCAAGGGTTATCTCCTCACTCTCGCCGCCTGCGGATACTGTATAAGACTCACCCTGTTTCAGGTCGGGAGAGGAGAATATCACGCCCTGCCATGTTTTGGGATTGGTGAAACTCAGCACAACATTTCCGTTCTTATCGGTGACGGTGAATTCGGTATCAGCTGAGAAACTTTGTGTGAAATCGTGGAGAACTGCGCACTGCGTGGTGCCATCTTCGTCAAACATTTCTTCCATACCTACAGCGCCCGATGCGATAATCGTACCGCCTGTGATGGTAGCTTCGCCGTTATGATCGACAGAGCCGTTTGCACCGTTTTCGGTACCGCTGACGTATATGGTGCCGCCCTCGATGATGAGGTCGCCGTTGGAATCAAGACCGTCGCCTGCTGAGTTGACATTCAGTGTGCCGCCGCTGATTTTCAGGAAAACTCCTTCCTGTGCCGCGAACATATCCATGCCCTTGCGGTCGGATGAACCCGTATCACTTCCGCCTGCGCAGTTGATGCCATCGTCCGATGCGGTAACACTTACATCGCCGCCTGAGATGGTAACTGTCATGCCCTCGATACCCTCATAGCTCTTGGAGATATCCACTGTTCCGCCACTTATAACAAGGTCGCCGGCGACATGGATACCGTCGTCACCCGAGCTTGCGGACAAGCTGCCGCCGCTGATATTTGCTGAACCGTCACAGTGCAGGCTGTCGTCTGCGGAATCTATGGTGATATTTCCGCCGTCGATTATGATATTTCCGCCTGATTTAAGAGCTTTTGCCGAGGTGGTTTCGGTCTGCTCGGTATCGGTGGGCTTTTCAGCCGAAGTATCAGTGTTTTTCTTATCCGAGTTATAGTCGTCTGGCTTATCGGGTGGAGTGAAATCGCCCTTATCCAAATCACCCATATCAGGTGGTGTAAAATCACTCTTGTCAAAGTCACCCATATCCGGAGGAGTGAAATCACCGTTGCCGCCGAAATCCTGTTTCCAGTCGCCGTTGGGGAATCCATCGGACTTCATGGAAGCATTAGCACTTCCGCCGCCTGTGGTGATGTTTATGTCACCGCCGCTTATCTGGAGTTCCTTCGCCGCAGAAAGGCCATCACCGCCTGCATTTATTGTGAATGTGCCGCCTGATATGCTAACAATGCCCTTCCCTTCCTCTTCGTCATTGGTGGACTTCACTGCATCAGTGCCAGAGGTCAGATCAAAAGTGCCCGCACTTATCTTAACGCTGTCCTTACCCGAAAGTGCAGATGAAACCGCGTTAACCGTGACATTTCCGCCTGTTACTACAAGATCATCCTTTGAAACGATGCCATGCTTATAGTTGCCTGCGACATTAAGCGTACCGTCGCCGTTTATGGTGAGGTCGCACTTTGCAAATACAGCCGCATCGGTGTTTTCGCCATCAGCGAGGGAATATTCTTTTCCGTCGGTGAGCTTGTTCTCGGTGCCGTTTTCAAGCAGAAGGTAGACTTTATCTGCGGATTTTGCGGTGATAACAGCGTTGTCGGTGCAGGTGAGATCGAGACCGTTGAGCACCAGCTTGACTTTCGACTTTTTATCAGCTTCTATGACAATTCTGCCGTTTGCACAGCTGCCGCTGAGACGGTATGTGCCCTCGGCGGTGATGTTAAGGACAGTGCCCTCTGCTGAAATGCCGCTGCCGTTTACTTCGATGCCGCTGTCAGAGAAAACTGCATCGATAGCATCGTTTTCTTCGTATCCGACTTCTATATCATCAGCCGAGATACCCGCATCTGCCGCTGTTACAACAACTGAATTATCAGCTTTTGAGGAAGAGCCCTTTCCCTTTCCCTTTCCAGTATCTGCACAACCTGACATTGCAAGGATCATCAATGCCGCCGCTACAGCAGCAGCTCTTTTCATCGCACTAATTCTCATCGCAGATTGCCTCATTGTTAAATAATTAAATTTTATAACATTATAATTTTCTTTTTTTACTCACCCGAAAAAAACGCTTTCGGGCGAGTAAAAATCCTAATTATCAAAGTCTGTCAGCGTTTGCCATTTTTCTTGAGCAGAGTATCTCAAGATTGCCATTGCGAACACGGAGCTCGTCAATAAATGCTTTTTCGCTTACGCCCTTTTTGAGTGTTACATTGTATTTCAGCTTGAAAAGGCTGCCCATATTGGTGGTCTTTACCTGATCGAGAGTAGCATTTGTTGTGAACTTTCTGAAAATGTCGTCAAAAACATCGCTGTAGTCAAGGCTTTCGGGGATAGTGATGGTCAGCTCCTTTTCGCTGGTGTCATTTTCGATGAAAGGTATATACAGATAAGCAATGTTCAGCGCACATACGATCAGTGTGAGAATGACTGCAAGTTTCAGACTATTGGTGCCTGTTGCGAGACCTACTGCCATCGCCAGGAATATCGCCAGGATATCTTTGGCATTTCCCTGCATGGAACGGAACCTTACCAGGCTGAATGCGCCTGCAACGGCAACGCCTGTACCGAGATTTCCGTTTACCAGCATAATAACGACCTGTACTATCACGGGCAGAAGTGCCAGCGTTGTCAGAAAATTCTTTGACTTATTCTGCTTGTAGCAGAAAGCAAATGCTATAACAGCACCTATTAACAGTGACACAAGGGTGCACACTGCAAATGTCCCGTTGGATATGGTCGTATTTCCGACAGATGATGTAAGATCCGCCGCATTCAAGTTTAATTCATTAAGCACAATCGTTCACCTTACCTTTTAGATTTTCGCAGTTAAGTCTGAGATATTTTTCCTGATCCTGGGCTTCGCTAAAAACACGCTTGTAAGCCTCACCGTATTTTGAGAAGCTGCCGGGATAGATCTTCATATCATCAAGAAGACGGCTCAGCCACAGCGGCATAGCACCCGGGATCTTTATCTCCATTATTCTTGTATGAGGGTCGAGAAGTTTATCACCCCATACACCTTTTTCAAGCCTCACCTCATCCTCACGGTAGGTGATATTGCCGTCAAAAGTGATTCGCAGATCAGGATTATCGACCCCTGCAAACGCTATCCTGTCGTAGCTCAGATACATCGCAGGTGCGATATCGCGATAGTATTTCAGGAAATACTCTATCTCCTTCTCTATCTGCGGGTTTTTGCCAGGGTTCACGCCGAAGTTCACGAATTCGTAGGAATCTATCAGGGACATATCAACGCGCCTCTTATAGACCACGCCTTTGTACTTCTTCTTCAGCTCAACAAAGACCTTGGAGTCCTTGTCGGGAACGCCGTAGCTCCTGATACGCAGCTTTTCCTTGTAGACGGGCTTCTCCATAGAAGTCCTGATAAGCTGATGGTCGGGAGTATCGTAATATATGTTGCATATAGTCGTAAGCCCGTAGTTGTCGGCAGCTGCTCTGCCTGTCATAGCACGCACAAGCTCTTCCTGCTGTTCATCGGTAACTATGTACTTCTTTTCGACTCTCTTGAAAATTTCCTGTATAGCGCCCATATATCATCACTTTCCTTTCCGTTTCTTTTCTCTTACCTTAATCCAGGTTTTCTTCTATGATTCAGAGTATAAACCCTCAACCTTAAACCTAGCTTAACCATTTTTGATTCTTCCATATTTTTTTTACAGACACCTGAGTTTTACAGTAAATACGATCTTGCCGTCCTCAGCCTTGCAGGATATTTTTCCTTTGTGGGACTCGGTTACGGCTTTGGCTACCGACAATCCTATGCCGTAGCCTGATTTTGTTTCACCGTCCTCGCGCTTACGGGACTTATCTGCCCTGTAAAAGCGGTCAAACAGGCGTTCGGGCTGTGAAGGAGGCTCTGCACAGTCGTTCTTAACCCGTATGACAGCGTGTCTGCCGCTTGACGTCTTCTCGACGGAAGCTTCTATACTGCCGCACGCATCACAGTACTTAACGGCGTTTTCGGTAAGTATGGATACGAGCTGTCGTATCGATGATTCATCGCCGTTCATGCGGATACCTTCCTGAGTGCTGATAGCAAGGGAAAGTCCCTTGTTCTCCGCAAGTGTCCTGAAAGGTCCTGCGATATCGGCGAAAGCGTTTGATAGATCGAACTCGGCAAATACGAGCTTTACGCTCTCTTCGTCCATTCGTGACAGCCTCAGCAGATCAGCTATCAGTCCGTTGAGCCTTTCGATCTGATTCTTGATACTGACCGTCCACTCGCTGGGCTCGCTCAGCATCTCAATAACTTCGGTATTAGCCTGAATTATCGCCAGCGGTGTCTTTATCTCATGCCCCGCATCAGTTATGAACATTTTCTGCTTTTCGTAGTTCTCGATGAATGGTCTGACAGCGAACCGTGAGCACACGATTATAAGCAGGCAGACCAGCAGCCAGCCGCCTATGGATATCGCTGCTGATATCAGCAGGAAAAGGCGCTGTGTGCGTATGTCTTCGCGGCAATCGAGAAAGACGAACAGCTTTCCTCCAATGGTATCCCTGACCTCAAAGCGGTAATTGCCTTGAAATCCCGAGGTCTTACCCGAAAGGCTGACCTCTTCGGCATAACTGAGTGCCTCGGCAGAGGTAACTGCAGCTACATGACCTGTATTGATCTCCACCGGTTCAAGTTCCCTGTTATAACGGACGTAGAAGTACCTTGTCTGGTAACGGGTCTCCTCATTGAGTTTGAAGCCCAGATCCGGAAACCGTTTGTTTTCGCCGTTCATATCAGGCGGGAAGAATCGCCCTCCTCCGGGAACGCTGCCGTTGTTGTACATCTGCTCGCGCCACATACCGAATTCGGGAAAATCTCCGTCATTCTCGCAGAGAATATTCATGAGCTGCGTCTGGCGCTTGTGCATCTCGCCGATATTTATGACGTTTATCAGCCCTACGACGATAAGTTCCACCGCAAGCACGCTTGCAGCGGCTATCAGCACGAATTTGCGCCGCAGCCTTTTTATCATTCTCTGACCTCCAGAGTGTATCCGACGCCTCGGCTGGCTTTTATCTCAACATCGGCGCCTACCGAAGCAAGTTTTTTTCTGATATATGAGATATATACCCACACCACACTTATCTCAGCTTCCGCGTCAAAGCCCCATATCCTTTCCATCAGTTTTTCTGTGGAGATGAGGATATTGCGGTTGAGCATAAGCATCTCCAGAACTTGAAATTCCTTGTTGCCGAGCTTTGTCTCACCGTTTTCGGTTGATATTACAAATCTCTCCCTGTCCAGCGTTACATTGCCGACTTTCAGCGAATTAGGTGAGAATTCGGTCTTGCGCCTTGTCATGGCTCTTATCCTTGCCAGGAGCTCACCCATGGCAAATGGCTTGGTGAGGTAGTCATCAGCCCCCGAATCAAGACCTGTTATCCTGTCTTCTACCTGAGATTTGGCAGTCAGCAGCAGCACGGGAGTTTGTATACCCTTTTCGCGGATACGCCTGAGCACAGTGATACCATCAAGGCCGGGCATCATGATGTCAAGTATCACTCCGTCATACTCAGCACCTATGATATAATCATAAGCGTCGTTTCCGTTGTACACTGCATCGACAGAATAGTTGTTGTGTTTAAGGACTGCCACCAGGGCATTAGACAGTTCCTTTTCATCTTCGGCAAGTAGTAATCTCAAAGATATCAGCTCCTTTGCATAGTTTTAATTGATTTATTTTTACCATGCACTGCTTAAAATTAATTTAAATTTTAAATCATTATACCATATCTCACCCCGTTTTGCAAGTTGATTTGTAAATCTTTTGTACTTATTCAGCCTTTTGTACAAATATATGCCGCGAATTACACTTTTTATGATAACATCAAAAATTAGCAAAATCAAGCACGATATTGCGCAAATACGCGGTTATTCTGACAGTTTTTGCTTTACTGACTGAAAAAATAACAAAATTTCGTCATATACTATTGACGAATCGCGATTAATATGATACAATGAAGCTGGTATAGTATTACTATTTAAGAATGTTCTTTATCTTAACCGCTACCACAGTATAAACTGTAAAAGTAAGAATAAGGTTAGAAAAAAAGCATCTTCATAAGTTATTTAATCATTATTTACTTTTTTGATATTTTTAACAATACTACGTGCTGTGTTCCTCAGCGGCTCAGCATTCACATATTCGGAGGAACCAATGAGAAGATTCAAAAAAGCTGCTGCCATAACAGCAGCCGCAGCTATAGTCAGTATATGCACAATGGGTGCAGGTGCTGAGGGCGGATCTGTGGATATAGTCGTTGATCTTTCAAAGGATAGCAAGGAGATATCACCGTATATCTTCGGGGTCAACGAGGAGCTGATGGGAACATCGGTCATGCCTACCGCGATACGCGCTGGCGGAAACAGATCATCTGCCTACAACTGGGAGACCAACGCTTCAAATGCAGGCTCAGATAAAGATCATTTTTCAGATAACTATTTTCCGCAGATGATGGATAAAGAACTTGCAGATGTTCCAGGTGCTATGTCAATAAACCTCAAAAGAAAATGCGAGGAAAAGAACAACGCCTATGCTATGACAACTCTCCAGCTTGCGGGATATGTTTCTGCTGATATGAACGGTGCGGTGTCAGAAAGTGAGAAAGCACCATCGGACAGATGGAACAAGGTGGAGATCACCAAGGGCAGTGATCTCGCAGATACACCCGACCTCACGGACGGGACTGTATATATGGACGAGTATGTGAACTATCTTGTAAAGACTCTTGGTCCCGCCAAAAACGGTGGCATACAGGGGTATTCGATGGATAATGAACCGTCACTGTGGCATATGACCCATGCGCGTATGCACCCCGAGCAGTGTACCTGCGCGGAGATAGTCGAGAAGAACACAGCTATGGCAAAGGCAGTCAAGGATATAGATCCCGATGCCGAGATATTCGGGCCTGCACTTTTCGGTTACAGCGCTTTTGATACTTTCGCTTCGGCTAAGGACTGGAAGGATATCAAGGCGGAAAGAGATGATTACCACTGGTTCGTGGACTACTACCTTGACCAGATGAAGAAAGCCGAGGATGAAACAGGCACCCGTCTGCTGGACGCCCTCGATGTTCACTACTACACTGAAGCTAAGGGTCCATGCGGTGAGCGTTCATGTAAGCATTACAGCGATGAGGCATGCGTTAAAGCAAGGTTCGATTCTGTGAAGAGCCTTTGGGACGATACCTACAAGGAGGACAGCTGGATAACCGATACGGGCGGAACTTTCCTGCCGCTGCTTCCCAATCTGAAGCAGTCCATCGACCAGTATTATCCAGGGACGAAGATAGCCATTACCGAGTATGATTTCGGCGGAAGCTACGATATCTGCGGAGCTATAGCCGAAACAGATGCGCTGGGCGCATTCATGGAGAACGATGTTTATCTCGCGACGCTTTTTGCAATGGAAGCAGATTATCAGTGCGCAGCGATAAACCTGTTTACTAATTTTGACGGCAACGGCGGTCACTTCGGTGAAACGCTGAGACATACCGAATCCAGCAATTTTGATATATCGTCAGCTTACGCTTCCACTTTCGGTGACAACAGTGATGTTGTGACGCTGGTGGTAACGAATAAGTCATTCAAAGACAAAACTACAGCGAATATCAAGATCAAGGGTGGAGAATACAGCTATGTGCATCTGTACGGGCTGAACAATTTCGCACCGCAGGTATTCGATATGACCGACAGCAATGATGCCGTTCAGGTGATGGACAACACCATAACATACACAATGGAACCCGAGACCGTGTCTTTGCTTCTGATAGCAAAGGACAAGGACTGCATACCCGATTTATCTGCAGGGATATCCAATGAATCGGAAAACTCTGCTGTAGAAAAGAAAGAAAAGACTTCTTCAAATAGCAAAGGCGTGATAGCTGCTGTTATCGGAGCTGTTGCTTTATGCGGTGCAGGATTCGGAGTATTCCGAGCTAAGAAAAAGAAAAAAACTTGATCGTATTAAGTTTTACGCCGAAGGGAGTGATGTACGGCAAAAGTTGACTAAAAGCCGAAAGGAGTGAGAAAATAAGGAGCAATTGGAGAACATGACTGAGGGTTATGTTAGATTTTCGATATTTAAGTTTCATTTTTTATATAAAAAAGTCAATTTTTAAGCTATAATTAAGTCAAACTAAGGGCTACGAACGCCCTTGCTAAATAGTTTTACGGAGGAAATAAACATGAAGGCAAAAAGAATTTTTGCGGGACTTTCCGCAACAGTAATCGCAGCAACAATGGCAATGACAGCATCAGCTACAAAGCTGACTGATAAAGTATACCCCAGCGAAACTGATACAGATATCAATGACGCATACTATAGCATTGGTGCTATGGGATTTTACATGAACAACAATTGGAAGTGGAATCAGAGCGACTGGTTCGGTATCGATGCAGACGGAAAGATCTCTGTTGAGTACCATATAAGCAAAGTACTTACTGATACTACTCTGTCAGACAAGGGTAATCTTGGTGAGATGGGCGTTATGGTATGCAACGTTGATAAGGCTCTTACTAAGGCAGGCCTTGACGAGACAAGCTATCCTCTCGAGGTTAAGGTTACCGAGGCTAAGTTCGTAGCTGAAGACGGAACTGAGACAGTTTTCAACGATATGCTCAATATAACTGAGATGGAGCGTGACGCTGAGGGCGATATCAGATTCCACATCCGTCCTGCTGAAAAGGTGAATGAGGAAACCGGAGCGGTTGAGCTCCCCGCTAACCCCGAAGTTGCAGGATGGGATGAGGAAGGCGCTTTCGAAGGTGGTACTCTGTACTTCTCACTTGACTTCGGCACACCCAGCGCAGGAACTACAGATAGCACTGCTGAGTCCAAGACCGAGTCTAAGACTGAAAGCGCTGCAGATTCCAAGACTGAGAGCAAGTCTACAACAACCAATAACGGCACAGCAGCTACTTCTTCCAAAGCTTCCGATGCTACTGACAACACAAACTCCAACACAGGTGCAGCTACAGGTGCAGTTCTGGGTCTGATGGCAGTTGCAGCAGCAGGCGCTATCGTTGCTAAGAAGAAGCACTGATAACCGATGACCAAAGGGTCAACACGGAGGGATATAATATGAGAAAAATTAAGCTTACAGCAGCAGCACTTCTTGCACTGGCACTTTCTATCGGCATGGCAGCCTGCAATTCAGGCAGCAGCGATGATTCAGACAAAAAGAGCGGCGACGCTTCTTCTATGCCTGAAAAGAAGCTCGAAGAAAACCAGCAGGACATTGTAACAAGACTTGCCGGCGAAATGGATGACAAAGAGCTTGCAAACAGCGAGATCGTTTGGTTCTCTTTCTACGATATCAATCCGACAGCCTCGGCTGACAAGGATATCGGTGTCGATCTGGCGCTGTTCCAGACAAAGTACAACGGCAAGATCACATACAGGCAGACCACTTGGGAAACTAAGTTCGACGACCTCGCTAACGCCATTCTTTCAGGCGATTCACCCGACTTTATCGGTGCAGACGATATGGACGTATTCCCCAAGGGTGCCATCAAGAACATGATCGAGCCGATGGATGATTATGTCGACTTCGACAGTGCACTGTGGAGCCCGATGAAATCTGCTAATGACCAGTTCATGTACAAGGGCGGTCACTATGTGGCAGTTTCACGTGTTGACCCCAGTTATATCTGGATATATAATAAAAATGTAATCGAGGAAAATGGTCTCGAGGATCCCGCCGAGCTTTACTACAACGGTGAGTGGAACTGGGACAAGCTTTCAGAGATGTGCGTAGAGTTTACCGACGAAGAACTTGACAAGTGGGCTATGGACGGCTGGTACTACGAGAACGCTCTGACTGAATCCTCAGGTAAGCCTCTGGTAGGCATGGAGGATGGCAAGATCGTCAACAACATCAATACTCCCGAGCTTGCAAAGGCTCAGAACATGATGTACAATCTTCAGAAGAATAACGTCGTATACCCCAAGCATCTGCACGAGTGGAAGGTAAGAGGCGACGTATTCGGTACAGGTATCGCTTCCGGCGAAACACTGTTCTACCCCATCGGTCTTTGGGCAATAGAGGACGCGCCCAGCACTACCGCTCCCTACGGCGATCTGTCCGCAGGTGAAGTAATGTTCGTACCCGTTCCTTGCGCTAAGGATTCCGACAATATGTATGTTCCTTCAAGAGTTCACGGCTTCTGCATTGCTAAGGGTGCTAAGAATCCCGAGGGCGTTGCTGCTTGGCTCGACTGCACAAGATATGCAGAGATCGATGAGGCAGCTCACCAGATCACTCTTGATCAGTATAAGAACGACTACGGCTGGACTGACGAAATGCTTAAAATGCGCGACGAGATTTATGCAAGAGCTGCTGAGCATCCTGTATTCGAGTTCGCACAGGGCGTTTCCAGTGATTTGTCGAATCTGACTGATAATATAATCAAGAATTCTATGAACCCTGCTGAGTCATACACCTGGACCTCTACTGTTGCTGAGAACGAGAAGGCTCTCGATTACCTCATCAAAGAGGCACAGGAACAGACTGCGGAATAATATGATCTTGCTTTAATATCCTTCATTTTTATATTCCGGTTTTTCAAAACGGCGGGCTTTTCCAGTCCGCCGTTTTGGTTTCTCGAAAATTTGTATATTTTTTGAACAAATAGTGTAATTTTGTCACATTTCACAGAATATCGGGATTGAAATTTGTCATGGCCTGCGAAATTCTGTGAAATCTGACAAAGATTTAAGAAGAGCAGCTTAATAACGAGCTGGCTTAGTTTTGACAAGGAGACAAAAATGTGGTATGATATTGTTAAACAGACTTCTGTGAAGGGGGCGCTCTTCGTGGGCATCAACAAGGAACTTTCCCATCGTGAATTTATTCAGCGCGAAACGGGTGAAACTCACTCGCCTTACGAAAAGGAGTTGGAGTTCTATTCTGCTGTGGCAGCGGGCAATATCGAACGAGTTCGCAAGCTGTATACTCCACTGGCTGTTGAAGGTTACGGCAAGCTCAGTGATGATCCCGTACGCAATGTAAAATACCATCTAACTATCACGATAGCGCTGATAGCAAGATTCTGCATTGAAAAAGGTCTGCCTACCGAGACCAGTTACACTATAAGCGATATTTTCATCAACAAGCTTGATGTTGCCACTGATCTCATTCAGCTTGAGGATATCCACCGCGAGGTGTTTATTGAATATGCAAAGCGTATGCAGAAAGTAAATTCCGGCAACGCTTATTCAAAGCATGTTCTGATGTGTCTGGATATAATCTATGACAACATTTACAATGGTGTGCGTGTTCAGGAAATAGCTGACAGGCTCGGGCTTACTCCCCAGTACCTCTCGAAGCTTTTCAAGCAGGAGGTTGGCATGACCATATCCGAATACATCATGTCCAGGAGGATCCAGGCGGCTGAAAATATGCTGAAATTCTCGGAGTACACTCCGCTGGATATCGGCAATTACCTGAATTTCAGTTCACACAGCCATTTCATTTCCTGCTTCAGAAAGCACACTGGTCTGACACCGAAGCAGTACCGTGAGAATTATTTTCGCATCAGCTGGCAGGACAGAGAATAATTCTGTCCTACAGCAATTTTGAAAAAAACGATGAGCCATAGTATTTCTGATGTGGATATCAGGAATGCTATGGCTTTTCTTTTTTGGAAGTAGCTGTTCTAATCATTTGGGATAGTCGGATATTTGCTATGATTGGTAGTTTGCTGGTTTTTGCCTGTCCGGCGTTAGGAACTTTTCGCGAAAAGCTTGAACAAAAGCTCTCTTGTTTGGCATTCAGCGAAGGATAATGTTTTTCAAACCGCAAAAGAAAAGACCCTCGGAAAGGGTCTTAGTCTTTGCCGGACGCGGGTGACGTCCGACGGATATATGGATATGGTTGGGTATCATTGCTCCCCTTGCGGGAAACAACGGAAGATAGCTTATTATTCAGCTGCTGTGAAGCGTGCGAACTGATATTCTGCTGTGATAGGAGTTGTGCCGTCGTATTTACCGAGCCAGCCGTCAACGCCCTTGCCGTTCCATGCATTCATCATGATCTTGCCGGGAGTTACAGGCAGATTCTCGGTTGCTGTGTAAACAGCTTCGCCGTCAACGTACCAGGTGATAGAATCCTCTTTCCACTCAAAACCGTAGGTGTGGAATTCTTCGGAAGCATCAAATCCAAGGTCGTAGAGGTATTCGTGATTGCCCTTGCCGTTGGTGTAATAGTTGAACTGAACCTTAGTGGTATCCTTTCCTAGGAACTCGATATCTATCTCGTCCCAAGGATTGCTGTCGGAAGGACCTGTATAGGTGAAGAAGGAGGATACAACACCTACATTCTTCATAGGCTTCATGCTGACTTCGTAAAGTCCGTAGCCGTAGAAATCGTTAGAGCGGTATTCAGCCGCATTGTATTCGTCCTCAATAACACTGCTGATAGTCAGCTTCATCAGACCGTCCTCAAAGGTAACGTTATCCTTTTTCCAAGTGCAGTCGAAGGGCGAGCCGTTAGACCAGCCATCGGAACACATAAAGCTGCTGGATTCACCTTTTGAGAAATCAGCCAGAACGGTGTAAGGACTGTCGTCCTCAGTTACTTCAGCTGCAGATTCAGTCTGCTCAGCAGATGATACCTCAGCGGCGGAAGATTTTGTTTCAGCCTTGCTGCTATCGGATGATTTTGTATCCTGACAGGAAGCAAAAGACACTACAGTTAAAAAAGCAAGCATTGATGCAACTATTTTTTTCATGTGAATATCCTCCGTTCACTTCATACTATATATTCCGTATTATTTACCCTTCAATCAAACCTTTGTAGTCGTTTTCATTGAGTATATAATACATCTTTTTCCGAAAAAACTATATCATGTAAATAATTTTTATATCAAAATTTTAACTCAACCGTGATAATTTATCCTTGAATGTTTCGCGGAAGGCTGTTACATTTTTTCCGTCTGTTTTGCCGTATACAGCAAAAACTATGTGGGTGAAGCACTTTTCATAGCATTCGTCTATGAGAACTTTTCTGAAATACTGTGATACTTTCTGCGGAGAATTTCCAAAAGCGCCGCAGCCCCATGCACCAAGAACGAGCTCTTTACAGCCATGCAAAGCCGCTGTATGCAGCATTATCCTTATACGGCGGGTCATGGTGCTTTCAATCAGGCTGTCTGAAGCAATAATTGCTGCACCTCGCCTGTTTGGGGCAGGTATGGTGATGACTGACACCTTGAAAGGTTTAGCTGTCAGCTGCAGGTCACTGTCTCGAATGACCCATACCTCAGGGGAATAGAGCATATGATCTGATTCTACCTTGCTGAGGTGAGTGTTGTTGTAGCGGTACATTTCGCTTGCAGCCTTTGATGATATGGAACTATAAAGGGTACTGCACCTGCACAGTGCTTCTTCCTGAGCTGACGCACCCAAACGGAAACCTCCGCCTGCATTGTGGGCATTTGCGAAGTTCATAACCATGGGTTCATTCAAGCGCTTGGCGGCTTCAAAGGAATCTTCGCAGGTGACTTCGATGATACAAGGCGAACCCACATGGTATGCCGAAATATCCTCTTTCAGAATCGCCTCCCCCATCGCAGGAGTTATAACCTCAACAGCTGATGTATCGTGCTTTGGCAGAGTGATCTTTTTACCATCGACAGTGTATTCAAGCTCGGAAGAGATTTTTATCGTTTCTTTTGCTATCGCGATATTATTCATATGATCACCTTCTCAAAAAAGCCGGAAACGTATCTGGGCTTATGGTCATACAACAACGAATCTGTTCTTGCCGCCGTGTTTAGCATCGTAAAGTGCGGAATCTACACGTATCAGAAGTTTATCCAGAGTGTCGTCCGCTCTGGCTTCTGTCACGCCGATACTTATGGTGCGCTTCCCTGCCAATAGGAAATCTATCTCCCTGAATGCCTCACACATCTTCCCAGCTGCATCGATGGCGCTGTTGACGTCATTGGGCAGAAGCACCATGAATTCCTCACCGCCCCATCGTCCTGCGGAAGCAAAATTACCACGGCTGGAAATTCCGTCTTTCAGCATTTTAGCAAGACCGATGATGACATTGTCACCCTCGTTATGACCGTAGGTATCATTAACGGACTTGAAGTTGTCGATATCTATCATTATCAGCGAGAGCTTTTCACCGCTGATAAGACGCTCATTTATCCTGCGCTGTATCTCGGCACGGTTGTAAAGCTTGGTAAGGCCGTCACGTATAGCGGATTCTTCAAGTTCACGGAATGCGGCGTTTATATAGTTCGCCAAACGGTTTATCAGCGCCATTTTACCTGTGAATTCACTTTCATCTATCTCAAGGGCCTTTGCAGGCTGATCGTCAGCAAGACCCTCACGCATACCTACAAGCACCATAGTTACGTTATGCTGATTTACATACTTATCGGTACGCAGGAACTCACCTGAGGTATAAAAACCGGAGGTAGGCGCGATGCCGCCGAAAGGCATGGATTCCTTGGATATCTCATTATTGCCCCAGAAGCTTCGTCTTGCGGCGCAGGAGAATATCTGCACTATCTCGGGGCGGAAATCACGTATCCTTACACCCTCTTCGCGGACACTTTCCAGTATAGTGCCGGGGTCGCCGTAGGCAAGCTGTGCAAATTCATCGGACTCCATATCCGAAGTCATGATTAGCGAACCGTCTTCAAGGCTGGCGGTTGGAGCACGCAGGATATTTATGCCGTGGCATTTATAGAAGAACGGGAATTCCAGCGAGTGGTTGAAGAAGTGGGCATCGTTTTTGATGTTGAGGTATTTATAGTAAACATCATAGGCAGGTGCACCGTCCAGTTCATAGAGCCTGCTGCCCTCGGAACGGGTGACATGGAACACCTTGCCGAGAGGTTTCCAGCCTGTGACATACGTCGAATCTATATCCAGATCTTCGCCGCCCAGCAGCCAGAAAACTACTCCACCCGAAGAGATACCGCAGCTTTTTGAGAAAACGCAGGCTTCCTCATTGTTGATATCCGAAGCAAAAGCACCGCCGCCGAATATCTGTATATCCTCTCTTGCCTTGCTGAGATTCTCACAGAAGACAGTCATGGACATACCACGGATAGTAGTCAGAAGTTCAACCGCCTTGACCCAAGGGTTCTCTTCAATAATGCGAAGTAGATCCCCTGTTACGCTGTCGGAAGTTTCCGCCGAGAGTTCATACTGTCTGAACAGCATTTTAGTAGATGGATACTCAAATACGGTGCAGATGATGGAGATATCATTTCCTGAAAATTCTCCGCCGATGATATTACCGTTTGTCGAACATCCGAAATACTCAGCCTGCGGCAGTTCTCTTTCGATCACGGAACAGATATTTTCTATCTTCTCCCTATCCACCTGTTCTGAATATATCTGAAAAACTATATGTGAATAAACACTGGAATCACACCAAAGACGAATTTTAGTAAGCTCGTTCTTCAGCGTGAAGTCGTTATAATAATCAAACTGAAATTGTCTCAACGACACTGCCTCCATTCAGTAGAAATCAGTTATATTTATAGAATATTATAACACATTTTTTCTAAAACTTCAAGATAATTTTAATATTTTTTCAATTTCTTTGACTACTGTGCCCATGTTAGCATTTATGTCGCAGTTCATTTTCAAAACTGCATGACAATATGATTATACATGAAATTAGTTATCACGGATTGACTTTTTGGTTTTAGCTTGGTATAATATTGATAAGCGAGGTGAAAATGCGCTATGAAAAACAAAGACTATTTAAAAAGCATAATCCGCTATATTGAAGATAACGAAGAACTTGCTGACTATCTTTCAGGTGAGTGTGACTTCGATATTGAAGATGACGAGGAACTTGCAGATGATCTGAATTTCCTTACTGAGAACACCGAAAGCAATTACAAGCTCGAACCTTTTGCCTGCGATGGTGAAGGCGGTATTTACGCTCTGCTTGACGGTGAGATGGTTGGTATGATAGATTCAGAGGGACAGGCAGGGATAATCGCTAAAAATATCCGCGACTTTTTCAGCATAATCATTCACTGCGGCTGCCTTGAAGATTTCGGAAAGTTCGATTGGCTGGAAGATCCTGATGAATTTTCAGAACATTTTATTGAGATCGAAGATGATTTTCTGGAAGATTTTTCAGAAGAATTTCAGCTTGAGAACGATATGCAGAAAATATATCAGATGTTCAGAGAAGCTGTTCTTACACAGCCACAGTTGAAGATCACTGCAACATCAAGCGACTATGAAGATTACCAACAGATATTTGAAATGTAATGGTATAATAAATAATTTCGTATACAGCAGCAAAAGGAGGCGGTCACGTGAAAAAGAACTGGCTGGTATCTCCGCCTGACAGGAGCGGAAATATCCCGAAGCATGGCAGAGGCAGACAGACTATGGAAAATCTTGCACACAATACTGCAATATTCGCAGACAGCAAACGCAGACCTCTGCACGGACAGCGTACAAAGCCACTCTGCGATATGCGATACGGCACATATCCACTCAGCTGGAACGGCTGTGAACTAATCGCCTGCTATAACTGCGCTGTTCTTCTGGGACGTGAGATAACATTTCCACAAGTGGTGTTCGAGTTTGAGATAAACAAGATGCACTATATTTTCCCCAACGGATACTGGGGAACTGCCCCGAAGAAGCTTTGGTACTTTTTCAAAAAGCACGATATGCCTTACCGATCCTACCGCGACGGAGGAGAGTTTGCGAAATACGCAAAAACCACGAGAGCATCCTGCGGGATAATCTCTTTCTGGAACAACGAGCGTTCGACTGCGAAATTCCACGGGCTTGATTTTTTCAGCGGCGGACTTCACACCGTAGCATACAGATACCGCGCAGGGCGATTCTACGTATACAATCTCTATGGAAAAGATACGTCTGTGCGCACCTTTGTGGATATAAGCGAAGTATACAGTGACAATCGGTTTATCATAGGGTATATTTTTGACGGCGATATCAAGTATTGATATTTCTCTGAAATACTATGTTTGGTTCAGGTTGACAATGAGCTTGCAATGTGATACAATAAAAGTATACAAAATTTGGAGGTAATCACAATGACAGAAATCAAAATTTCAGAAAGCATAGTATATATAGGTGCTGACGACAAGGATCTGGATCTTTTTGAAAGTCAGTATGACGTTCCCAACGGTATGGCTTACAATTCTTATGCTATACTCGATGAAAAGGTTTGTATCATGGATACAGCTGACAAGCGCGTCAGTGATGTATGGCTGGCAAACGTTAAGAAAGCTCTGGGCGACAGAAAGGCTGACTATCTGGTAGTTCAGCACGTTGAGCCCGACCATTCCGCAAACATCGCAAAGCTTATGGCTGAGTATCCCGATATGAAGGTCGTTGGTAACGCAAAGACATTCACCATGCTGGGACAGTTCTTCAATATACCCGATATCGGTGCTCGTTCTGTAATAGTTAAAGAGGGCGACACACTGGAACTTGGCAAGCATACCCTGAAGTTTTTCATGACACCTATGGTACACTGGCCTGAGGTCATGATGACATTTGAAGTAAGCGAGGGCGCTTTCTTCTCCGCTGATGCATTCGGTAAATTCGGCACTCTCGATACCGATGAGGACTGGGCTTGCGAGGCAAGGAGATACTACTTCAACATTGTCGGCAAGTACGGCGCACAGGTTCAGGCTGTTCTTAAAAAGGCGGCTGCGCTGGATATCAAGATGATACTTCCTCTCCACGGTCCGATACTGACCGAAAATCTGGGGTATTATATTGACCTTTACAATACATGGTCTAACTATGAACCCGAGAACAAGGGCATATTCATCGCTTGTGCATCGATACACGGCAATACTCTCGCTGCAGCTGAAAAGCTGAAAGAAATGCTGGAAGCAAAGGGCGCTGAGAAAGTCTCCCTCTCCGATATAACACGTGACGATCAGGCTGAAGCTGTTGAGGACGCATTCCGCTATGACAGATTGGTGCTGATGTCTTCATCATATGACGGCGGCGTATTCCCTCCTATGGAAGAACTGCTGATGCATCTGCGTGACAAGACATACAGAAACAGGAAGATCGCCATTGTTGAGAACGGTTCATGGGCACCTTCTGCTGCAAGGGTCATCAAGAGCTATGTTGAAAAGTTCAAGGATATAACCCTTATTGAACCTGTTGTTACCATAAAGTCTGCACTTAATGCCGAGAGCGAAAAGGCTCTGGAAGAGCTGGCAGACGCGCTGACTGCTAAGTAATATTAAATACAAACAAAATACCCCGAAGCATTTCACAGTGCTTCGGGGCTTATTATTTTTACTGTTTATCCGCCTGCTAAAAGACCATCTTCAACCTTGAATACCTTTCCGCTTTCATCATAATATATCCAATAATAATGCTCCATATGGTCAGGCATGATGGGTCCGTTATCAGTATAGATGTAGTATCCGACTTTTCCAGATATGCCTTCCTGCACCTCTCCGCGATCAAACGCTCCGTATTTACTCATTACAGAATTGATATCAGAGTTTAATATGACCCGATCATTGTATCTGTAATAAGTAGAATGTGACAGAATAAAAATAAGTGAACAAGCGAAAAGCACGATATCAGCAGATATCATAAATATGTTCTTCGCTATTGGATTATTATATTTTTGGGCTTTTATCAGTTTCACAACAAGAACTATAAAGCATATTAACATAACAGCAAGTATGGATATTTTGATCAATCCAACATACCATGGATTCATATTTTTCACTCCTTAATTTCCCAATTTGATCCGGGAACAATTATATCACATCCATACTCCCCTGTCAATGGCTAGACCCGGATAGATGTCTCATCTTCCGTTATGTATCATTATCAGCAGTATCAAAAACCAGTGGAACACGCTTCCGCCAATGGTGAAAAGATGCCATATCGAATGGAAGTAGCGCTTTTTCTTCATCACATAGAATATCACACCTATGGTGTAAAAAAGTCCGCCGATTAGCAGGAACAGCAGGGATATCTTGTTTATCGTCCTCAGCATGGGATTGATCGCAAAGACAACTGCCCAGCCCATCAGTATATAACACACAACCGAGGGCTTGCGGAATTTTTCCAGATCGATGGAATTCAGCACTATGCCGACCACCGCCGCCGCCCATATCACGCCAAAAAGCGTCCAGCCAAAAGCACCCCGCAGTGGTACCAGTGTGATGGGTGTGTAAGTTCCCGCAATCAGGAAAAATATTGTGTTGTGATCCATTATGCGGAAAAATCCCTTTGCTCTGTCATTCGTGATGGCGTGGTACAGGGTGGACATGGTGTACAAGATTATCAGCGAAGCGCCGTATATCGCACTGCTGACAACGCCCCAGGCATCGGAGTAGATCACTGCAAATACTATCAGAATCACCGTTCCCGCGATGGAAAGTCCACCGCCTACACCATGGCTGACGGAGTTGAATATCTCTTCCCCGAGGGTATATCGTTTCTGTTCCTTTTTGCTGTCAGTGCTCACATTACCGCCCCTTTCGGTCTGTTTGGTCTTAGGTATATGATAGCACCGATGCTTGAAAAAGTCAATAGTTTTTTAGACAGTTGTCAAAAAAGCTATCGATGATCCGGGCATGATTTTAGCTTTCTCTTTTCTCTATCAGGATATCTTTATCGGGGGATTCAATCTCAAACTTATCGTGATCTACGCGAATTATCAAAGTCCCGTATGGCGCGGATATCAGCTCGTTCAATGCAGGTTCAAACATCAGCACGGAACCTATCTTCCACAGTTCAAGATTATCCGCATTATTAGCATAATCCTCGGTCTCGTTGCCGACACCAAAGTACCAACCGCTGTCGCCATCTCTTGTAGGTTCATCACGGATACCAAAACATATCTTCCAGCCTTCTGCACGAACTTTTTTTGAAACTATCGCTGTCTTTTCCCAAAGCTTTCTTCGCTCGATCATGGGCATATAGTATTTTTCCGAATCAAGAAAAACTCTCACCGACTGTTCATCACAAATATCACCCTCGGGAAGATCTCTGATATCAGCATCCCATATCTTTTTTTCGTCAGCATTATCTGTCAGAAAAGCGGCTAATTCAATAAGCTGATCTGCATCTGCTTCTACAGTATAATTGATCTCTTCCGCATCAGCATGACCCTTATCCCCGAAGACATAAACGGATAATCTGCCGTCGGAATAAAGGGTCGCCTTTACTGCACCGAGATTTTCTTTGTCACCGTAGAAAATGAAAAAGCACGGAAAATGCTCGTTGACGAACCATTCGAAAGCAGTTCCGTTTTTTCCGTTCATGTAAAAAACTGCACCATCTTTTTCAAGATCAGCCGAACTTACTTCGGGTAGTTTGCTTTTCAGCGCATCGTGCATATATTTATCTACCTGTTCCAGTATCTTGTTCATATCTTTCCACCGCCGTATCATAATGTATTTTCTTGATTATATCAAAATCCATACTCCTTGTCAACAGCAAAGCCACAGCATTTTTGACTTATCATCAGAAATGCTGTGGCTAAAAATTATATTTCACCAGAACACGTTCATCGGTAATCTATCCAAATTTAGCTCCACTGATAAACATCATCAGAGCCGTAGTATATCCAGTTGTAGGTGAAGTAAACTGCTTCACCGTCGTGCATATCCAAGAAATAATATCCGATAACTGGCTTTTCACCGTAGAGGTTCACTTCGTCAAGCTCAACAAGGCAGTAGGTGCTGTCATAAGGACGTTTATCAGTTGCGGGTATAGCACAGTACGAGCCAACATTTTTTGTCATACTGTATTTGCTTACACCGTGTCCGTTGTGGAAAAGTTCATCGGTAAGGGTACAGCCCTGTGCTTCGTACATAGCGACCATGCCGTCATAATTCTGATCGGCGCAGTGGTGGCATATCCCTCCCGGGAGCCACAGATTATCATCTGTGCTACCTCCCTCACTCTTAAAGCACATTATCACAGCATCGGCAACTGTGCCGCTACCCGATACCGGTGCTGTTGCTACCATTTCCATAAAGAGATCTGTACCCTTTAAAGTCGCCTTGAGGAAACGGAAAAACTTTGTATCAGCTTCCATAGTGAGGTCGATCTCGGAGCAGTCCCATCTGTCGCCGTAGTTTTCAACGAACTCCCCTACTGTCATGTAGCCGCCCTCTTTGAAAACGTCATTTGCTATCTGGACATAGCCTGATGAAAGGGTCGCGTCCTTTATCTGCTGAGTAGGCTGAAAATCCATAGATGCGGGAGCTTCGGAAGTTTCACCGGTATCAGCGGGAGCATCTTCACTTGTTGGTGCAGGTTCGTCAGCGGTATTATTTTCAGCTTTATCCGCTGATGCTGAAGCCGCAGGATTATCGGTGGGCTTGGCGTTCTTTTTCACATTTTCTCCACAGCCTGCCATTGCAAGACATAAACATACTGCTGCTGCCACTACTGTTATTTTCTTGAAATTCATTTTTATTCCTCCGTTAAGTCAATTTCAGTTTTTTGATAAATTGTCGATAAACATATCTATCCTGTGCTTGTTATCGAACCACTTGATATCAGCCTGTTTATCGAATGATGCAGGACATGTCGTCACAGGGGCGGAGATCCCATATAATCTGGTGTGAGATTCCATGAATAATTCTTTCTCGATCTCATTCTTTCCCCTGAAATACACAAATCCTTTGTCGGTCACATTGAAAGTATCGCTTATACCGCCGTCATACTCAAAATGGCCATCAACTATCCTGTGCCGCAATTCGGTGTACTGCACAGTGTTTTCGTCTAACCTCAGGGGATTGACAGTACACACATTCTCGTTTTGTCCCGTGAATGAAAATCCGCCTACAAGTTCTGTATCCTCACGATGATTGTAATCTGCACTCGTAATAGAATCGCGCTCACCGCTGCTGTCACAGGTGACCATCTCAGCATCACTGCCTATGTGTTTTCCATCATCTGTCACCTCGATATACGATTCAAGCAGAAGTTCGGGAACACCGTCGGCATTAACATCATAAAGCCCGCAGCGGACATTGTTGTGATGGTTGGCATAAATATCGATATACTCAAAATAAGAATTCTGCCATACATTCAGGTTATCGCAGGACAGCAAAGGCGCATCTTCGGTCTTTAGTTCGTAGTTGCCACTCCAGCTGTCCAGCCATTCGGCGAAATCGCCTATCTCTTCAAAACCCATATTCTCATCCGCGATCAGTCTGTGAGTTTCGCTGTCAAAATCATATTCTTTCTTTGAGTCCTCTACACTTAATTCAGAACCGATATTGAGATCATTGTTCTCTGATGTCCTCATTACCCGACGATCCTTTTCATTGATCGAGATACACAGTAAATTATCGTCCGACGGTTCCCCAGCGCACCATATCTCAGGCACAACTTCAGGGTCTGCATGACAGATGATCGCCGAAGGTCCATAGATACACATTGTATACATAACGAAGCCTTTGGGATCATTTTCATCGCTGTAACTCGATGCGCTCTTCGTAGCCTTGCCGTATATGAACAATTCGGGACTGCCGTCACCGTCAGTATCATACATTGCGCCCATCAATTCCGACGCATCACCGTAATTCTCGGTCAGATGTTCAAGATATATTGCTTTCCAGTCAGGCTGATCGCTGATAGCATCTGACTCGGTCTTTACCAGCTGAGGTTTCTGCCTTGAATCGCTGTCTTTTCCCGAATCGGGTACTTTCTGAACTGCGGCATGAAGCTGACCACTGCGGTCTTTGTCATTCTTATCCGATCTGTTAACAGCTACAGCCACACCGCCTGCCACAACACCCGCCGCGATGACAGCCGCTGCCACTTTTGCAGCTATGCCCGATTTTACAGCCGTTGAACTATTTGCGGCTGCGGCGGCAGCTTTTGCAGCAGCCCCGGCAACGGTGGCTGTTTCCAGTTTTCCCGCATTTTCGGGTACGAACTTGATGAACGGAACAGCGCACAGAACAACTCCTGCTTTTTGCAGTTTTTCAAGATTCGCTTTCAGCTTTTTACGCGCATTGAAGAGCCTGACCTTTGCGTTGTTGGCATTTGTACCTGTTAGTTCGGCTATCTCGGCGATGCTTTTGTTCTTATAGTAAAACAGGAAGAGCGCCTCCTTGTATTCGGGGCTGAGTGCTTCAAGCTGTTCAGCTATTATCTGCTTGATGTCTTCATTTACAGCATAATCCTCGGGAAGCATCACCGTATCCTCTCGGGCTTGTTCATAGGCAAGTTCAAGTGCGCGGTCGGGGTCATCGTCCTCGGATTCGGCTGAGATATCCTGTCTGCGTGATGCTTTTTCCTTGGCTTCCCATGCCTTTCGCTTCGCTATGGTATGTAACCACGAATTGAATGACGATGGTTCTTTCAGCTGATCGATGTGTTTCATCATTTCAACAAAGGTATCAGATACAACGTCCTGCGCATCAAATTCGGTGAGCCCCTGCTTCATCACGAATTTTGTCAGGGTATCGCTGTACTCTCTGTATATCTCGTCAACTGCGGACTTATCGCCGTTTTTCGCCCTTTCAATAAGCTGTTGAATATTTAAGTCACCCATTTTCGTTACTCCTTATCATTGTATTTACCAAGCAGATCATCAAGCATACCATTTTCTGCCATATAAGCCAGGATAAGCGCGATAAGCTCATCAAGCAGAACTTCATCATCTTTTTGTTTCCATTCCAGATCTATCCCTCCTTCAATGGTATGAAAGGCTTTTTTAGCCACTCTGTATGTTAGAGGGTCTATCTCTGCAAAAGGTTAAAGCTTTTTGAAAAAAATTTTTTTATTTTTTGATTTGATGGTTTTTGCATATCCATTATACTATTATAATGCTTATCAGTCAAGATTACAGAATACAAAAAGGCAGATGCGGATCTTCCTGCATCTGCCTGAATGCGTTATCTTCTCTTATATAGAACGATCTCGGGTTCACTGCCGTCAACGCTGTATGAAGATATCAGTACGAATGAGGTATCAGCCGCCACGCCGTAACAGACTCCCATATCTGCAAATTCAATCTGGGTTCCAAGATAGATATTCTTGTCATTAAGAAGCTTCACTTTTTCACCGCTGGGCATGGTGTATTCAAGGTTGATGAAGCTTCCCGCCAGCTCGCAAAGTTCTTCCGCTTTTCCTAAGCCCTCGGCTTTCAAAAGTTCATTAATCTCCTCAAGAAGCTTAGCTTTGAAATCTTCATAGCCTTTTTTTCCACCGGCTTTTATGTACTCCGCCGCAACACATCTTCCCCCGAAAGGTGAACCGCAGGTGGCGGTACAGCCTTTACAGTTTTCCTTTATCCCACAATTTTCGCAGTTTGCTCCACAGTAGTTTTCCATATTTATCTCCTTTCTTTAGACAAACAGTTACTATTGATTCTTCTCCCGCGGCATTTTATAAAGTGATACTGCTTTCAGTGCCAGCAGAAAAAATGCCGTCACTGCAGCATAAGGCACTCTGGTCATTATAAGAAACAGCACAGCCACAACGCTCATCACTAGGGATATAGCCGTTAAAATCCGCTGTCCCTTTTCAGCTTTCAGCATATTCAGAATGATACCCGCCGATCCCGCTGATGCCAGTGAAATGAACAGTATCCAGTAAATCATAAGTATCGGCTTTTGGTGCGTACAGTGCCACAATGTCACCGAGGTGATATGATCGCTTTTTTCGCTGGGGTACAGCGGCAGAAGTATAAGCATGATGCTCATGACATCGGCTATGCCCGAAAGCAGGCGGTAAATGCTCCGCATATTTGAATCATTCTCGTCCCGCGCGGCTGTGATAAGTTCCTCGGAAGAAAGCAAGGAATCTATCGAAACAGAGAAATATCGGGATATCTCTTTGAGAGAATCTATGCTCGGGTATCCCCTGCCGGATTCCCATTTTGATATCGCAGTCCGCGAAACATACAGCTCTTTTGCAAGCTCGTCCTGCGTAAGACCCCGCTGTTTTCTCAGTTCCTGTAATTTTTCGTTGAATTCCATTTCTGCCTCCGTCAATCTTTTTCGGTCAATAAAACAGCACCGTGATACAGAAAATACAGCCCTCCGCCGAGTATCACCGAGCCGATTATATCAGTCAGCCAGTGTACCCCAGAAACAGTTCGTCCGATGACCATAAAAAGCGAGAAACCAACGGCAAATATATCTGCTGAAAGTATCAAACCTCGCCCCGAAGCTCTGCGGTGCGCCTGAAAACTCAGAGTTGGCATTACACTCAGTACCAGCAGAGTTGTGGATGATGGGTAGGAAGCTTCCATATAGCCGTTTATCGGTATGGGGCGGTAGTTTATCGGTATCATCTCGAAAATCAGATAACCGAATATCACCAGAATATAATAAACGCCCAGCAGTATGATATTAACATCGACCTTTAAAAGACTTTTTCTTTTGATAAGCTGTGTCATCCCCAGTAAACCAAAACCCATGCAGACAGCTATCGGCACAAGCCCCAGCCAATCCGTTATGGTGTATATGCTCATATGCACACCTGTGATCTCATGAAACCTGACATTCAGATCAGCAAACCCGATATCAGTCCCCTTTTGTCCCACAGGCTCAACATTGACCGTCTGTATCAGATACGTCCACAGCGCAAAGATCACCAGCATAATTACTCCCAAAATCGTCAGTTTCTTTCCATTGTTTTTCATCGCTCATTCTCCTTTATGGTATTGCCTTTCGGCTGACCTTATGTTACCATATGAGCGGAATATTGTAAAGAATCTGTCCGTCACAGCCGTGATACGATTCGTGTCATGGCGTATTTTCGGGGTTTTAGAGCCATCACGCAATTTGCTATCGACCTTTGTGTTTCTCTTTTTTCTTTTGCTGTTTCAGTTCAAAAAGGCGCTTCGCTTCCTCCTGTTTCTCCTCTCGTGTCCTGACCTTTCGCTCCAGTTTGTTCTCTTCCAGCTGTTTCTGAAGCGCCTGCTGAGACTTCGTGCCGATGCCTTTCTGCGCCATTTGCTTTCTGGCGTTCCGCTGTCTTCTTTTGGGATTATCTGCGGTCTTTCTCTTTTCAGCCTCTATCGCTTTGCTGAAAGGTAGTTCATCCCAGTGCCTCAGCGCAAATCCATATACCTCGCAGTCCGTTGGTTCAGCGCCGAAAGTCACACGACAGACAGAAAGCTTTCCGACGTCACAGCGCTCAAATACCCCGACCCAGAAAGGGTCGTCAAAATAGACCGTCAGCTTTCCTTCCATGGCTCAATAAATATGATCTTGTTTTTCATGGATATCTTTGCCACCCTGTATCCATAGGCGGTAAGCTCTTTTTTGTAATTAAGGAAAGAGTGGTCAATGGGTGTCCCGCATATCTTTTCCACCTCGTCAAAGGTGATTTCTGCAGGGGAATTATCCCTTATGTATTCCCATAGTTTTCTGTATTTGCTCATGATGCTCCCTCTTTTCAGATATCCAGCAAAGGCACCCAGATTCCGCTTTCATAATCGGGTGATTTAGGATCGCCTGCCGAATAAACTTCAATCGTGGCGGTACCGTCAGCGTGATGTTCCTTACCGTCTTTAGGGAACCACTCCTGCCATACGTAAGTGTTCAGGGCTTGCAGAGATTCTGGGATAGCGCCTTTTGTCGAGAATACCGCCCAATTGCCTTCACGGAAAGAGAAAAGCTCCAGTCCCTCGGGAACTTCTCCGCCCTTATAAAGACCCGCTATCCAGTAAGAAAAACAGTTGTCGGATTCCGCACAAATAGCATACATACCTATGCCGTTTTCAAGTATAGCCGCTTCCACGGGAGTTTCGGGCTTCATGGTCTGCCACAGTCTTGCATATTTCGCGTTGTATTCCTTGTCCCAGAACTCGGGGCACTTGGTATAGCCCTCACCGTAAGTTATCTCTGTGTGAAAGCCTATAAATGTCATTTTCTGTTTCTTTTCATAAGTTACGTTCATTGTTACACCTCTCAGTTTTCTGTTTAAGGCAGAAGCCATTCCTTCGCCTTTTCATAATCATCAAAAGTTTCCACGGCAACTCCATTTGCTTTCAAAGCTTTTATCTCTCTGCGTAACCGACTGCCCACACCGACAAAAGCTATCTTCCTGAACACTTTTCCGCTGTTTTCAAAAGCAGAAAAGATCGTTTCCGTTATTCGGTTGGTAATGTCGGTCTTATCCAGATCGATTATCATAAATGCGGAAGAAGACGGTCTTGAAAAAGCCTTTTTGTCACCGAGAAATTTTGTGATGACTTCATCTTCATACCAGCCCATGCCGTCAAGATGTTCGCACCAGATCGTACCGCCGTTATAGTTCAGTTCAAATGATTTTTTTCTTATCGCCGCCTGCTGAATACTATCCATATTCTGTCACCTTATCCCGTATGTGCTTACAAAATGCCTGCTGAATTTTTCTATCTTTGCGATGGCTTCATCCGTCTTATCGGGTTCGCGGTCACAAAGATGTATCAGCGCCGAGATAGGGGCAGTATAGGCAAAAGCCAACATTTCAGGGTCGTCACATCTCAGCAGACCTTTATCCGCCATGCCACTGAAAATATGAGCGAACATATCCGTCAGCCCGGTAAGGAAATACTTCGTCGCCAGTGCCTTTGCCCGCTCGTCGCGGTACTGCTCTATCGAAAGAAGTTTTCTCGTCATAACTACCCGCTCATCATGCACCGTAAAATCCACCATACGCATCGTCATAGCCGTCAACCCTTCAAGAGAATCGGGAACAGGCGGCAGATTATCCGCTGAGCCGAAACGCTCATCATAATAAGCTATCATCTCATCAAGCAGACTGTTCCAGATATCATCCTTGCTTTTGAAATGCTTGTACATCGATGATTTCACCAGCCCAAGCGATGCAGTAAGCTCGCGGATATTTGTACCCGCATAGCCCTTTTGCGAAAACTGCTCCAGCGCCGCTTCCAGAATTCTTTCTTTCGTATCCTTTGCCATCGTTACCTCCGATAAAACAGTGATCAATCGTTCACTTATATTATAGTGAACTATCGGTCACTTGTCAAGGGGGTATTTGAAATTTAATCCGATTTTTTTCATTACGACCAAAAAACACCGCCGATGCGCTATTCAACACATCGACGGTAAATAGTTTATAATTCCATGACTTTTTTATTCAGTCCTGAGGGCTGTAACAGGATCTTTCTTGGCAGCTTTTTTCGCAGGGATAAAGCCACCGATAAGTGTCAGCAGGATACTTAGGGCAATCAGAACAAAAGCACTCAGCACAGGCAGAGATGCATTTACATCCTCAGAATCAGCCACCGCATGGATGACCGCATTTCCGGGTATCAGTATCAGAAGTGTAAGTCCGATACCGATAAGACCTGAGCAAAGTCCGATGATAAATGTTTCAGCATTGAACACCTGAGAGATATTTCTCTTTGAAGCACCTATCGCACGAAGGATACCTATCTCCTTTGTTCTTTCAAGAACGGAGATATATGTGATAATGCCTATCATGATTGAGGATACTATCAGCGATACAGCAACAAATGCTATCAGCACATAGGATATAGTGTTTACTATCGTCGTTACCGAAGACATCAGAAGACCTACATAATCGGTATAAGTTATCTGGTCTTCATCGCTTGCCTCATTGTTGTACTCCTGGATACAACGGGCTATTTCGTCCTTTGATTCAAAATCATCTGCGTAGATATCTATAGACGAAGGCGCGTCAAGGCTTACAACACCCAGAGTCGAGAGAGTATCATCATAGTCGCCGCTGGAGATATACATATCGTAGATCATCAGCATCATATCATCATCGGGAGATTCGAGATATGCGTCAAGGAAAGCGGACATATCATTCTCGCTCATATTTTCCGGGTCAATCATCGCCGCTGAGATCGCATCCATGTCTCCGGTAGTCTCATCACCATCGGGCTGCATGAATTTTTCGTCACCGACAGGAATATCCAAGCCCTGGATACCACCGGACATTCCGGAAATAACACCCGCAAGGTCACCGATAGACATTCCGTCCATCGACATCATGGTAGAGTAAAGGCTTGCTTTTTCACTGGTGTTCAGGTTTCTGATATAAGTCTTCGCATCCTCTATCTTCTGCTTGTCATCGGAAGCCTCATAACGCATACCATTGAGAACATTTATGTCCTTGTCTGCCATCTGGGCTTTAACTATCTCGCTGTTGTTGGTATAGTCTATAAGATAATTTGTCAGCGCCGAAGTATAGCCGATAGGTGTGCCGATAAGCTGAACATCGTTATTGCCGTTTTGTTTAATAACACCGACTATCTTCAGCTTTACAGCGCTATCCAGCATAGCTTCTATTGCGGTATTGTCATTGGTGATATCATCATATGTTCCGATGTCATTCTTCACAAAGAGGTCGCACTGAGGGATAAGGTAATAATCCTTCGCACAGATATCCGCATAGTCAAGCTTTTTCACATCTATCTTGACCTCTTCGCCCTCATCGATCTGAGCCATAAGGTCTTTATATTCCTGCGTCGGAAGAATACCCAGCTTATAAAGCGCTGTGGAAGATACCTCATTGTTCTCGTCGAGCACTAGCACCACTTCATCGTAATTTTCGGGATATTTTCCATAAAGGACATCATAGTTCTCGGTTATTACATTGCTTACCTGTTCGCCGTCAGCCCCCGCGATAAGCTGTGAAAAATCAGATGAATTAGCACCACCCATCATACTCATCATGCTTCTGTTGCCAAGGAGAGTTGCCTTTGTGTCATTTAAGGTGCTTCCGTCGGTGTTGACAAACTCACCGTTATCATCATAGGTGTATACACCGAATTTTGTATCGTAGGAATAAACTATGCCGTTCTCGCCCACGTATTTATTTATCTCGCTGTCCTTGTCATCGAGATATTTCTTGAAAGCAGTCAGGTTGTTTTCGGTTATGCTCAGCTGCATTTCCGATTGTCTTTCAATGTCCGAGACGTCAGCATAAACACCGTCCATATCATGATCTTTATCATCATCTTTTCCCCTGCCCATAGGCGCCGATTCTATCACAGCGCTCATATCGAAAGTCTGAGCTTCGATGCTGATAGGATATGAAGACATTGTGCTCTTCTGCACATCGCTGATATAGTTGTTTACACCGTTTGAAAGGGATAGTATCAGCGCGATTCCGATTATACCGATCGACCCCGCAAATGCAGTTAGCAGAGTTCTTCCCTTTTTGGTTCGCAGATTGTTGAAACTCAGTCCCAGAGAAGTCAGCGGTGACATTGAAGACTTACCCATGTTCTTGTGCTGAGGGGCTGCAAGTTCTGCTTCATCAACTTCAAATGGATTTGAATCGTTGATTATCTTTCCGTCCTTCAGCTTGACTATCCTGTTGGCATATTCTTCAGCAAGCTCCGGGTTATGCGTAACCATGATAACCAGCCTGTCCTTTGCGACTTCGGCAAGCAAGTCCATTACCTGTACACTTGTTTCGGAATCCAGTGCACCTGTCGGTTCATCGGCAAGTAGGATATCGGGATCGTTGACCAGCGCTCTCGCGATAGCCACACGCTGCATCTGTCCGCCGGACATCTGATTCGGACGCTTGTGAAGCTGTTCACCCAACCCTACTTTTTCCAGTACTTCTTTCGCACGTCTCTTTCTCTCGGATTTAGATATGCCCGATATGGTCAGCGCCAGCTCAACATTTGAAAGAACTGTCTGATGCGGTATAAGATTGTAGCTCTGGAATACAAAACCGATGGTGTGATTTCGGTAGCTGTCCCAGTCCCTGTCTTTGTACTTTTTGGTAGATATACCGTTGATGATAAGATCGCCGCTGTCGTAGCGGTCTAGTCCACCGACGATATTAAGCAGGGTCGTCTTACCAGAACCCGAGGGTCCCAAAATCGCTACAAACTCATTGTCCCGAAAATTCAGGCTCACGCCGTCCAGCGCAGTCTGCTTCAGATCACCCGTGATGTACTCCTTACGGATGTCTTTGATCTTTAACATTTGCTCTCCTTCTTTCGTTGTTTTTTATCTGAAATGTCGCAGAGTTTTTTTCACCACGAAGCAGATATCCCCTGCCCTGCGGTATCTTTTTCTCCGACTTGATTATTTTAACACAGTTAGGATAATTGAAAGTTATCATCGTGTGATAGATATGTGAAATTGAATGAAAATTATATGAGATATAGAAAGCACTAATTTTCAGTATTTTTTCATATTAATGGTAATGTGAAAAAATAAGCAGTTATTATGTTAATATCAAGGTTCGTGATACAGTATTGATTAAGTTTATGAACTACGTGATTTCCTTGTCGTGAAAGTCGGGAATGATTACTAAAAATACCATTATAAATAAAGACAGAACCGAGATGACTATTGCCATCTCGGTCCTTAAATTTATGCTTTTAATGCACTAAGTTATCCTATGGATTACTTAACAGTAACAGTTATAGCATTCTTGATAGGATCAGTTGTATTCCACTTACCGTTAACTCTTGCAGCAACAGCAACCTTGTAGGTCATGCCGGGAGTCAGGTTCTTAGGAGTTACATAGCTGTTTGTAGTGATGTTGGAAGTCTGAACTCTCCACTTACCAGCCAGGTATACAGCGATGCCATATCTGTCAGCGCCCTGTACCTTGTCCCATACGAACTGGATCTGATGATACTGAGTATTGTAATTAGCCTTAACGTTCTTAGGATAATCACCGGAAGAAGATCCGCCCTTAGAAGGCATCTTATCAGGCTCCAGCTGAGGATACAGTGTAGCCATAACACCCATAGCCATCATATCGTCGCCTGCGTGCCAGAATCTGTGGTAGTTGAGGTCAACGTTTGCAACGGTCTTGAACTTCTCAAGCTCTGCCTGACCTTCAGGATCGGATGCAGAATACTTGTTGCTCCACTTAGCGCCGTTAGCAACGTCCTGCTTGTAAGCTGATCTGAGCTTCTCAACAAGAGCAAGACACTCGGAAGAAGTCTGAGCACCTGCGCACTTGCCGCCGGTGTACATAGAACGGATGCTCTCGAATGTAGCACCATTCTTCAGACTGTCGCCGTTAGGCATTGTGCCATTGTAGCTCTCGGGGATATATACGGTCTGGCTGAAGAAACGAGCCAGAGAACCATTGTGCTCAGTTCTGGACATACCGATATCGTCACGACCAAGCTTCCAAGAACGGTCAATGAGCATCTTAGCCAGGAACAGAGAAGCAGTAGGCAGAGAAGAATCCTTAGCTGTGTAGGTCTTTGTGCCCTTCGAAACATTTTTAGCTCCATCGATTTTGAAGTTGAAGGATCCACCAACATCGCTGTAAGTCATACCAGCAATATCGTCATACTTAACGCCCTTAGCCTTAGCATAGTAAGTCAGAGTGTTTGCAAGAGAGTTTATGCAGCCGAGGTCAGTGTTGCCGTAGCCGGTGATCTTGCAGGTAAGGCCGCTGTTGCTTGTAGCAGAGCCGTTCCATGTATCAGGCGCACCGCTCCAATCCAGGTTGGAAGGCATATAGAAGTCGCCATCAGATGTGAGGACGGTGTTGTTAACGAACCATGCGCACCACTTGTCAAGGATCTGCTCCAGAGCAGCTTCCATGGACATTCCGCCGGGTCTAACGTTAACAGAGCTAGAGGGGTTAGTCTTAACCCAGTAATACAGCTCAGCAAGTCTCTGTACTGCCCATACCTGGTTACCAGTCCAGTGGTTGGAACCGGGGTCAGCATATACAGGATGCTCAACGTACATCATACCATAGAAGGTAGGTACGCCGGAAGGATATGCAAGGTAACGGCCCTTGTAAGAGTTGGTAGCACCACCAGCGATAGGACCATTAGAGGACTGCAGCCACAGATAGAATTCCAGCTGTCTCTCCAGAGACTTGGTGTAATCCTGCTTAGCACCGTCAGCCTTCATGTTCATGCTTGTCAGCAGGCCGTAAGCAGCCAGGGGGTTCTGATAGAACTCGTGAGCGTGCGAGCAGCCGATCTGCCAGCACCAATCCTGACCTGTGCTCTTGAGAGCTCCGCCCCAAGAAGTGTACCAGTTCATCAGATAGTGCTTGGACTTGTCACCAGCATTGCCGTTGGACCAAGAAGTGTTAGTGGAGATCTCCTGATAGTACTTATCGTACATATTGTTACGGAGTTCGTCACCCATCTCGGAAGCCTTAGCAGTGATAGAAGAATCAGCAACGTTCCACTTGATAGCATCATATACACCCTGGATAGCTCTGTCTTCTGCGTCAGGAGCGTTGGTGTAAGCCCACTGATTTGTAACCTGGCTGTCCTTGTTGAAGATACCCTTGATACCCTGCTGAGAGTTACCATACTTCTTCTCTTCAACGCAGGGGAAAGGAACTGTTTCCCAACAAGACTCCTGCTCACCACGCTGGAATGTGTTGATGAAAGTGAACTCTGTGCCCTCGCCGAAACCATACCAGTTGTCAACGTCAGCCAGCCAGTGCATCAGATACAGACCGCCATTGCCGTCCTTACCCTGATATACGCTTGTGAACTTGTTGAAGATAGGGTTGGAAGCAGTCTTATCAGGCTCACCTGCCCAAGAGTTGGGGCACTGATCGGGAGTATCATACTCACCGCAGTACTGAGCGCTTACGCTGCTTGCATTCCAGAAGCTGTCCTGAACATCAGGGATCATGTTTTCCATGGTCTTCCAAGCCTTAGCAAGGTCATTTGTGGAAGCGCCGGAGAACTTCTCACCGGAGTTCTTAACGATGTTGTCGTGCATTGCTGCTACCCATACCAGATAGGACATAGCCTCGGAAGTTGTCTCGTGGCCGTAGTCAGGAGCCTCAACGATCAGTTCTTCCTTGGAGTGGTAAGGAATGCCGAAAGAATTGGAACTTGCGCCATTCTTCGACAGATAGCCGTTCTGCTGTCCGTTGGTGATTACATCATCATACATGGACATGAAACGCTGTGCATAAGTCTTGTCGCCATACTTGTTAGCCTTAGTTCTTGCTGCAGATGCAGGAACTACAGTTGCTGCGATGACATTTGTTGTCATTGCTGCTGTAAGAATACTAGCAACAACAGCCTTTGTTTTCTTAGGAAGCATTTAATATTCCCCTCTCGTAGATAGTTGTGCCGGCAGTGTCTGCCGAGCATTGTTTGCAGGTCTTGCCTGCGCCATTCTTTACGGTAACAGTGGTACTGACCATTGTTAACCTCCATAAACAGTTAACCAGAAAAACTTTAACACCCGTGTGTTTCTGCTGCCCACAAAAGCCACACAATTATATCACTGTTTCCACAAATTATTATACACGTTTTTTTTTATTTTTCAAGCTTTTTACTGCACTTAATCGATTAAAAACTTTATTTTCAGCGGTTTGCCTACCTAAAATAAACGGCATTTGTCTATTTTATCTAATATCTTCACTTTTCAATCTTTTTGGGGCACTTAATCGTTTACTAACAATTTTTCGGCGCTTTTAACAGCCAGTGCGAATATTAATTATTTATTTTATCTGACAATTTCCACAGAGTTTGAAATAATAGTTAATTCGATATGTCTAATTTTCGATAAAGTCAACTTTTATGAAGAATTTGAAAACAATACAAATCTGAGTACACTCTTCCTACTTTTTTTCGGCTCTGTCGGATAGGTTTATTAATTCTTACCAAGTGTTATTGAAATGTACATATTCTGTACATTTCAAGTCCATCTTTATGTAGGATAATACTAATTAACGTGTGTTCGTGTAAAAAGGTGTACAGCGACACATTGACAATTCGGTCTTTTTGACCTGCTATTTTTATGATATGAAAGGAGCCTTTTAATGGTTGAAGTTAAAAACCTGACTAAGCACTACGGTCACGTTACAGCTGTAAATGATCTGAGCTTTGAGATCAGGGATAATGAGATCCTGGGATTTCTCGGACCCAACGGTGCTGGTAAATCCACCACGATGAATATCATCGCAGGCTATCTGCCATCTTCTGAAGGTACCGTGACCGTCTGCGGACACAATATTAAAGAGGATGCAAGAGCCGCCAAGAAATGTATCGGCTATCTCCCCGAGATCCCTCCCCTTTACCCTGATATGCGCGTTGAGGAGTATCTTCGCTACTGTGCGGGCATCAAGGGTATCCGCAGAGGTGAGATCAAAAAGGAGATCGAGAAGGCTATGGAGCGTCTTCAGCTCACTGATATGCGCCGCCGTCTGATCGCTAACCTTTCTAAAGGTTATAAACAGCGTGTTGGTTTGGCTCAGGCTATAATCGGTGACCCTGATCTGCTGATACTCGATGAGCCCACTGTTGGTCTTGACCCGTCGCAGGTATCTGAGCTGCGTGATTTTATCCGTGAGCTTGGAAAAGATCATTCTGTTATACTGTCATCACATATCCTCGGAGAGATAAGTGCTGTCTGCAACCGCGTTGTTATCATCAACAAGGGCGAGCTTTGCGCGGTGGATACTATTGAAAATCTTGAACGCAAGGCAGCGGGCGATACTATACTTAATCTGACTATCGAGGGCGATCAGCTTGCTGCTTCCATGGTACTTGACGGTATCAACGGTATCAAAGAGATCAAGGAAGTATGCGAAATGGGCGGAGATACATTCTTCTTCAAGATCAGTCTTGAGAACGAAAAAGTCCGTCAGGATATCATGTCCGCAATGGTCGAAAACAGCATAATTGTAGTTGAGATGTCGATGGATAAACCTGATCTTGAAAAGGTATTCCTTGACCTCACACGCAAAAAGAATCGCCGTAACAAGTCCGACAAATAGTAAAAGGAGTGTGAAAAATGTTTTCTTTATATAAAAAGGAGATCCAGTCGTTCTTTTACTCGCCGTTTGCTTACGTGCTGTCGGCTTTGTTCATGCTGATCTTCGGATTCGCCTTTGTGGGCAGGATAGTAAATATGAAGACCAGTGTGTTCCAGTTCTCCTTCCCTGATATGTTCTATAACAATTTCTTCTATTTTATATTCATCATACCGCTGCTGACCATGCGTTCCTTTGCTGATGAGCGCCGAGGCGGTACGGAAGTTCAGCTGCTTACAAGCCCGCTGACGATCCCGCAGATAGTTCTTGCGAAGTTCTTTTCGATAGTAACAGTATTTATATTTATGCTGGTTCTTTCGCTGTTCTTCCCGATATATGTTTCTTTCCACGGAACTGTTATATGGCCATCGCTTATATGCGGCTATGTGAGCTTTTTCCTTTGGGGAACTGCCTGTATCGCTATCGGTATGCTGATCTCAGCTATGCAGAGCAGTTCCATCATCGCTGCGATAATCGGTGAGATAGTTATGGAAGGCTTCCTGACTTTGGATCTGATCGGTGCATCTAAGATGATCGAGAGCAATCCTCGTCTTAATTCTGTTGTTACATGGTTCTCCATGCAGCGCCGCTTTGTATTTATCGCACAGGGTATGTTCCGCCTTGAAGATCTTGTATTCTTCCTAAGCCTGACCGCTATGGTGCTTTTCTGGATCGTACTTTACATCGAAAAGCGCCGCCGCAGCCATAACTGATTGGAGGGAATGAGACATGGCACAGAATGAAACCAAAAAACCGAAAAAATCACATGGCTTTACTGCCGTTGCAATTGTTTTTGCTGCGATATCACTGGCGATCGTCGTATTTATCAATCTGATGGTATCACGCTTGAATATCATATGGGATCTGACTTCAACAGGTATTTACAAACTCACGGATTCCACCAAGGATTATCTGAATTCCGTAGACAAGAAAGTAAATTTCTACTTCCTGTTCGATATGGATGTGCTTTCAACCGATACCGACAGTATGCCGCTTTACAATGCTATGAAAGAGTATTCTAAATTCGACTGCATAAACTTCCAGGCTTTCGACCCCGATAGCGACCCCGACAAGACTAAAGAACTCCAGAATATGGGCTTTTCCGTTTCTCAGGGCGATATCGTTGTTGAATGCGAAGGCAGAAGCAAGCGCATACCCGGCAACACTATGTTCCAGACAAAAGTGGATGACAATCAGACTACAAGCACTTTGTATTTCACAGGTGAGAATCTCATCACAGGTGCGATAGATGCTGTTGTATCAGGCAGAGAAACAAAGATGTATTTTCTGACAGGTCACGGTGAGAAAGCTCTTAATACTGATTATACCACACTGAAAAAGAATCTTGCGGCACGAAATTATATTGCGGAGACTCTTGACCTGACCAGCAGTAACTCAGTTCCAGAGGATGCTGCTATCGTTATACTGGCTGCACCCAAGAACGATATCTCTGATTTTGAGCTGAAAGCTCTGAATGACTATCTTGACAAGGGCGGTAATATCTGCTTCTGGATGTCACCAAACGATGCTGAGTTAGATTATGTCAACATCGAGAAACTGCTTAAAGAATACAATATAGCTATGGACTATGACATTGTTGAAGAGACTGATCCCGAACTGGCTAACGTAAATTACCCTACAAGCTTTATTTGCGCTCCTGTTTATCCGGACGAGACAACCAATATTGATATTACAAGTGAACTCAAACAACTTGAACAACAAGGTGCTACTCCAATAATGACAGATACCAGAAGTTTTGTACAGATCTACGGAGAAGGCGATAACAGCACTCATGTTTTTGCTGGTGGGCTGCTTGATACTGTTGACAGGATAGGCGATGGTTCTTCAACTGCTATTGGTAAGCCTATGGGCGGTGCAAAGCCCCGTGAAACTCTTGGTAACAGTGTTCTGGAACTTGCAATGTATTCTACAGATACCCAGCGTGCGGATTCAAAGATCATGGTCATCGGTACAGCTGAATTTATGGACGATGAGAACATCAATCAGGCTTACTCAATTGTAGCTGTGAATCTTCAGCTCTCCGTATTCTCATGGATGTATGATTCCGAACTAGCACTTGATTTCGGTATAGGCAGCAAGGAGCGTACTTTCGATGAAATGAGCATCGAATCTGCTTCAAAGGCACAGGTAACAAACGTCATCTTCATTGCTGTACCTGTTGTAGTCGGTCTTATCGGCGGCGCAGTATGGCTCAAGCGGAGGTATACAGAATGAACCGTAGATCAATGATCGCCACAGGTGCAGCCCTTGTGCTCCTGCTTGGAGGTGCTTGCGGTGCGTACTACTATGTTGATCACAAGAAGGCATCGGAGGAAGCAGCTGAAAAGGCTGAGGCTGATTCGCTTAAACTGATGACCTTTGATCCCAATAACGTAAATGCGATAGATATCACCACCGCCGATGGCTATTTTAAGCTGAATCATGATGAGGACGGTGAATGGACTATCGAGGATACGGATTATCCTTATAAGTTCACACCGTACAGCTATCAGATGAACGTTATCGCATCTTCCATGAGCAAGCTTACAGCGGATCATAAGGCTGATGCGAAGAAAGAAGATCTTGGCAAGTACGGTCTGGATTCTCCCGTTACAGTTGTATGCCACACAGCTGAGAAGGATTATACAGCTTATATCGGCAGCAGCTCTGTAACTAATGAGTTCTGTTATGTAATGCTGCCGGATGATGATACAGTTTACTGCATCGACTATAATACGGGTCTTGAACTGCGGGGCGATATCGCCAAGATCTGTGACCCGTATATAATTGAATGTACCGATAATGAGATAATGCATTTCGCACTGGTTCATAACGGCGAAGTGGCTTATGATCTCTCACGAAATGAAGAAAATACAGCGGTGTGGGCGTTCAATGGTCCTGTGACCGATGTTGTAATAGACTCTATCACTGTAAATACCATACTTACCAACATGGTGAGAATAGAGTCTAATTTTGTATGCTTTACAAAGGACGAAGCCGAACTTGCAAAGTACGGGCTTGACAAGCCTGCTTACACTTTCACGCTGGAGACTGCTGATAAAACCTTCAATCTTGTATTTCCTGAGATAAGCGAGGACGATGAACAGGTATGGTGCTATGACACAGATACCTACGAGGTTTGCTCTATATCCAGCAGCAATGCTGCTTTCCTTTCTGGCAAGTGGCAGGATCTCACCACAAAGCAGGCGATGAGTGTTTCCTTCTATAATGCGGAAACTCTGGAGATCAATGTTGACGGTGAGACCCACAAGCTGGCTATCGATCACGAAAATTCGGGATATACATTCGATGATATCGATGTGACATCCAAGGAAAGTGAAGATGCTACAAAGGATTTTGAATATCTGTATGCCTCAGTTTCCGAGATAAAGCACGGTGATTTCCGCGATGATATCCCCGAAAAGATGGGCGAACCCACCTGCACATTCACCTATACCCTTACCGATGGCACCAAGCGCAAGCTTGAACTCGTGCCAATAGACGACAGTAACTACTGGGCGTATACAGACGGCAGGTGTATCGGTATGACAGTTGAAAGAAGTGCCATTGACGGCACCAACGGCTGTCTGAGTTTTATCGAAAAGCTCAATGCCGATCTTGGCATTTAAAAGAAGTAGACGAATGATCGTTACTGACATATGATCAACTGATTATCCCTCTGCAAATGCAGAGGGATAATTTTTCGATAGAAATCATCATATCAAAATAGAGGATATGTTAAATGATTTTTTAGAACCAATATATGGACAAAACGGCAAGAATAAAATCATCGTGAAATTGTACAATGATATAGTGAAATAACATAATAGAAAAGAACAACATTTGATTAATTAGGCGTCGGAATATGTTACAAATATTTTAAAAATACAGTGCGAAATATAGTAAAACTGCAATATAGCAATTTTTGAATATTGGAAGCTGATAAATAGCAAAAAACGATTTGAAATTATCCACTAAAAAATATAAAATATTAACAAAAGATAATATATAGGGTCCGAAGCCGAAAAACGGGGCTTTCGACGTGGTAAAACCGGGCTCTGCATAAATCTTTTGATTTGATCTTTTAACCTACATTGTTTGGAAAGAGAGGATTTTTGCTTATGAAGAATTATGTTACAAAGCGTGCGGTAAGTGCTCTTATCGCAGGTATGATGCTAACAGCTCCTATGACACCTATGATCAGCCAGTCTGTTATAAGTGTATCAGCTGCTAAGATGCTGACAACAAGCCCTTCGCACACACAGGAAGTCGGCTGGTATAACGACTACCACCACGAGATCTGGCAGGCAGATACCCCTAACTCATCTACCATGACACTGCACGACAATGACGGCGGTTTCAGCACATCCTGGAAGTGCGGTCCTAACGGCTCAAGAGGTAACTTCCTTGCTCGCCGTGGTCTGTACTGGGGTCTGAATAACCCTAAGACCTACAAAGATTACGGTGATTTCTACTGTGATTACGACTGCAGCTGGTACGCAGGTAGTTCTGGTAACTCCAGAATCTGTATCTACGGCTGGGCTCAGAATCCTCTGGTAGAGTACTATATCATTGAAGACTGGAAGAACTGGTCTCCCGCACAGGATGCTTCTGCGCAGTACAAGGGTTCCGTAACTATCGACGGAAGTGAATACAAGATCTATACAAGTGCTAGAAATTCTTACACCATCGAGGGTAACAAGAATTTCACACAGTATATCAGCATCCGTCAGAACACAAGAACCAAGGGCACAATAAGCGTTTCCGAGCACTTCAAGGCATGGGAATCCAAGGGTCTGAAGATGGGCAATCTGTACGAAGTTGCTTTCAACGTCGAAGGTTGGGAGTCCGACGGTCAGGCTGATGTTACCCTGAAGATGTACGAGGGTAAGGGCAATGGCGGCAACAACGGTGGCAACAATGGTGGCAATAACGGCGGAAACAATGGCGGCAATACTGCTCCCAATCCCGATTCTAACGGCGATTATTTCACCAGCACATTCGAGTCCGGTGCAGGCAGCTGGGAAGGCAGAGGCTCAGCTTCCGTTTCTGTTGACAGCAAGAACTACTATGCAGGCAGCAAGTCCCTGTTCGTAAGCGGCAGAACAAACAACTGGAACGGTGCATCCATACCCCTTAGCACTTCCACATTTGTTCCCGGCAACTCTTACAGCTTCAGCACAGGCGTTCTGCAGAAGAGCGGTTCTTCTACTTCTATGAAGCTGACTCTCCAGTACAAGGATTCTTCCGGTACTACACAGTATGACGAAGTAAATTCCGCAACAGCAAGCAGCGGCGTATGGACTAAGCTTGAGAATAAGTCTTACACCATTCCTTCCGGCGCTTCTGATCTGATCCTTTATGTAGAAGCTCCCGACAGCCTGACTGATTTCTATATCGACAACGTACAGGCTTCCAAGGCTGGCAAGGCTTCTTCTGTAACAACAGGCAAGGGCACAGTTGATTCTTCTTCCTCCGGCGGCAACAACGGCGGTTCTTCTAACATCGATACTACTAATGCTGGTCTGAAGGACGTATTCTCTACCGAATTCAAGGTAGGTACTGCTGTAAGCTCTTATGAAGTTAGCTCACACCCTGACTTTATCAGAAAGCACTTCAACAGCATCACTCCCGAGAACGAACTGAAGCCCGATAACATTCTTGACCAGAATGCAAGTAAGTCCTACGGCAACAACGTAAATCCTCAGGTAAAACTGCCCAGCAACTTAAAGACTATCCTTGACTTTGCGGTTAAGAATGATATACCTGTAAGAGGTCATACACTCATCTGGCACAGCCAGACTCCTGACTGGTTCTTCAGACAGAACTTCGACAGCAACGGTTCAGTTGTTTCTCAGTCGGTAATGGATCAGCGTATGGAAAACTTCATCAAGAATACATTCGCAATGATCAAGCAGAATTATCCTACTCTGAAGCTTTATGCATATGACGTTGTTAACGAGGCATTTGAAGTAAGCAACGGCAACCTCAGACAGGCAGGTATGAACGGCGCTTATGGTCAGTCTCCTTATATGGCTATTTACGGCAACGACAGCTATATGCAGAAGGCATTCGCTTATGCAAGAAAGTATGCTCCTTCTGACTGCAAGCTGTTCTACAACGACTTCAACGAGTATGACGATGGCAAGGTAACTTCCATCTACAACTTCTGCAAGAAGGTTCACGAAGCAGGTAACCTGGACGGTATCGGTATGCAGTCTCACCTGGGTACAAACTATCCTGATGCTTCAAGATATAAGAACGCACTTGATCTGTTCTCTTCTATCCCCGGCATCGAGATCCACGTAACTGAGCTGGACGTTATGCAGAAGGGCGCAAGCGACTCCGCATTTGCTAGCTACTACAAGGGCATCGTTCAGAATATCGTTAACTGCGACGCTGTAACTTCACTGACATGGTGGGGCACCAACGACGGCATGAGCTGGAGAAAATCCGATACTCCTCTGCTGTTCGATTCAAGCTACAAGCCTAAGCAGGCTTACACCTCTGTTATAAGCATTATTCCTACCGATCTGTGGGGCAAGACCAACGGTAATAACGGCGGCAACAATGGTGGCAACAACGGTGGTAATAATGGCGGCAACAACGGCGGAAACAACACCGGCGACACCTATCCTACAAACATCAAGGTAAATTACAGCACTCAGTATCACCAGGTACAGTTCACTTGGGATAAGGTACAGGGCGCTGACAAGTACGGCATCGCTGTATACCTGGCTGGTAAGTGGAGAGTTCAGACTTCCAACATTACTACCAACAGCTATGTAACTCCTAAGAACCTGACTCCTGGCATGAGCTACAAGGTAGCTATCGCTGCAAGAGTGAATGGCAACTGGGATACCGCTAATGCTATCAATAACGCTGTAAATGTAACTGTTAGATAATTTCAGTTTTACAAGTACATCAATAGCATAAACAGATACGGGACGACCGCTTTGGCCGTCCCGTATTTTTTGTTATTATGAAACTATGCCGATAAAAAGACCTCCCGCAAGACAACGCAGGAGGTCTTTGCATTGTTATTATCAGAGATTTTTGCGCCAGTTTTTCTCGGGGTGCAGGCGGTAGAATTCTTCCTTGTGCTGATACATACTCTGGTCGGCTGCCTGCATTGCGGTGAAAATGTCGTAGTCGCCGTCGTACCATTTTGCACCTGTTGCAAAGCTGACGTTCGGGGTGTTTTCGGCAAGGGCATGGAGCCTTGCAACGCTTTCTTCCAGCTTTTCGGAAGTGATATCGGGGCAAAGTACCACGAACTCATCACCGCCGGAACGGTATATCTCATACTCATCGAAAGCTATTTTCAGTAAAGCTGCGGCATTCTGTAGAAGCTTGTCTCCCGCTGCATGACCGCTGCCGTCGTTGACTGCTTTCAAACCGTTAAGGTCGGCAAATACCACGCCGATACATTCAGGCTTGGCAGACTTGTCGTTGGTCAGCTGTTCAACACGTTCGTTCATTGCATTGCGGTTCAGCAGCTGTGTGAGGCTGTCAGTCCTGCTCATTACTTCCAGCCTTGAAACAAGGTGGTGGTGAGCAATTCTTGCGCCCAGCATGAAAGTGGTGAGTTCAAGAGTTTCCTTGATCTCCATTGTCTTTTCGGTATCGAAATTGATCGCCCAGATAAATCCCACAAGGTCGTGGTCGTAGCGTATGGCTGTCAGTATCAGTTTGTTAACATTAAAACTCTTCAGAGACCTGTACCATACGGGGTCGCGCTCTTCAATCAGGCTCAGGTCATCCAGCAGCAGGCAGTCAGTGCCGTCAAGGTCTTTTTCCCAGGCGAGAGCTGTTTCATAGGGGGTGCGTCCCATTCCGGATGTCATGCTTTCAAGCATCTCGGGCTGTTCGCCGTTTTCGTTATAAAGTTTACACTCCTTTTTAAGGGCATCAATGGTGTATAGTGCACAGGATTTGGCACGGCATATTTTTTTGAGTTCGCTCATGCACTCTTTCATAGCCATATCAAAGCTACGCATTTTATTGAGCTTGACACTGAGCTCCATTATTGCAGATGCAACTTCCCCCGAACGCTGGGTCATATATTCTGTTTCAACTTCTTTGGAGCGGGTCGTTATATAAAGGCAGTATGCAGTTCTTGGGGATGTATTTGGCTCGCCTTTTTCGTTCAGTAGATTGCCCTCTTCATCAATGGGCAGGTAGAAACCCTTTATCCACATACCGAAAGCATTGACGTATGAATACAACGGCTCGTTATTGATGGCGCTGTTATATATAAAATTTTCGAGATTTACCTCGGTGAAATATCTGCGAAGGGGTACTCCGGGATAGAATTCGGGTGCATCGGGGAGCATATTGAACATCATCGTGTTTATATCATTTATCGCCATTATGCGGATCTCGCTCTTGCTGCCGTCGGGCAGTATATCGAAAGCGTAAACTCCCGCTATGATCTTGAATTTATTGACCAATGCCTGAAGATCCATAAAAGCCTCCTTGATGGTATGTATGATATGATGTGTTTTAGAGTAACATCGATTAACAAAATTATACTATATTTTTCACAAAAAATCAATAGTAAATATAAATAAATATAGATATCTCTTTAGCACACCACTTCATACGCCGGTATAATAGTGATTTTTTATTTGAGATATATTCTCAACCCCCGCCTGCGGCGCCATTGCATTAAATTCTGTTTTGTGATATAATAGTAAAAAATGAGGTGAGATCATGGCAAAAATACTTATAACAGACGATGATGCAAACATCAGCGATATGATATCCGAAGCCCTTATGAACGAGGGACATACCGTTATAAAGGCGTATTCGGGGACTGAGGCGCTGATGGTGCTTTCACACAGCAAGCCCGACCTTGTGCTGCTTGATCTTATGCTTCCGGGGCTTACGGGTGAGGAGATACTGCCTAAGATAAAGGATATACCTGTTATAATCGTCAGCGCAAAAGCCGATATCAGCGATAAAGTAGGTCTGCTGATGGGCGGGGCTGCAGACTATGTCACAAAGCCATTCAATATAAGCGAGCTTCTTGCAAGGGTGGCTGTTCAGCTAAGGCAGAAAGACCGCAGCACTTCTGATTACATTACCTGCGGCGAACTATCATTATTCTGTGACAGGCTTTCTGTAACAGTGGATGATACAGAGATCCAGCTTACCCGCACCGAATGTGCTATACTTAAACTGCTGATGCAGAATCCCGATATGCCCGTGGGCAAGACCACGATACTCGATAAGATAAGCTATGATACCCCCGACTGCACCGAGCGTTCGCTGAAACAGCATATCAGCAATATCCGCCATAAGCTTTCAGCGGTAAACGGCAGGGATCATATCGAAGCGGTGTACGGCATAGGGTTCAGATTCAAATCTTGACGAAATCTTGACAATTTCTTTGCCGCTGTCTTGACCATTATGTGTTATTATGTTTTCAGAAAGGAAAGGTGATACATCATGAAATATGTTCTGAAAACAAAAGATATCTGCAAGAACTATAAAGATTTCAAAGCACTGAACGGTCTCACGATGAATGTGCCTCAGGGTTCGATATACGGATTTGTTGGTAAGAACGGCGCGGGCAAGACCACTCTTATCCGACTGGTATGCGGTATGCAGCTGCCCACAAGCGGTGAGCTGGAACTTTACGGGGCTAATCTCACTGATAAGGATATCTCCAAGTCCCGCAGAAGAATCGGTGCGGTGGTTGAAACTCCGTCCATATACCTTGATATGACTGCGGTGGATAATCTGAAACAGCAATACCGCATTTTAGGTCTGCCAAGCTTTGAGGGCATCGATGAGATACTTAAGCTTGTGGGTCTTGAAGATACGGGCAGGAAAAAAGCAAAGCATTTCTCGCTGGGTATGCGTCAGCGTCTGGGCATAGCTGTGGCGCTTTGCGGAGATCCCGATATGCTGGTGCTTGACGAACCTATCAACGGTCTTGACCCTCAGGGCATAATCGAGATAAGAGAACTGATATTGAAGCTCAACCGCGAAAGAAAGATCACGGTGCTGATATCCTCACACATACTTGATGAGCTTGCAAGGCTGGCGACACATTACGGCTTTATCGATAACGGCAGGATAGTCCGCGAGATGAGCGCCGAAGAGCTTGAAGCCGCTTGCCGCAAGTGTATGCGCATAACCGTTACTAATACGTCTGTTCTGGCGAAGGTTCTTGACGATATGGGGCTTGAGTATACCATAATCGACGATAGCCATGCGGATATCTACGCTAAGCCGAACATCACTCAGCTTTCGATGGCGCTTGCAAATGAAAACTGCGAAGTTCTCACTGTGGAAGAGCACGACGAAAGTCTGGAGAGCTTTTATATATCACTTGTGGGAGGTGCAGGCAATGACTAAACTGCTTAATGCTCAGTTTCACGAGCTGTTCAAATCAAAATACTTTTATCTTACCTCTATAATATGCGTTATTTTCGGAGCAGGTCTGACAACGGGTATGTATCTTTTCCCGCAGTATAACCAGCCCGAAAATTCAAGATTGATACTTACAAAGGAAAATATACTCGGCGTAGTGCCTTCCTTTGCGACTCTGCTGTTGCCCTTTGCGGCGGCTGCAACAGTTGCGGTGCTGCTGGATTCACAGTACAATCACGGCACTATCAGGAACATGATCTGCTGCGGACATACCCGTACTGCTATATTCTTTTCAAACCTTATAACCATGAGCGCTGCAGCGGCGATATATTTTGTATTGTATCAGGTCGCAGCGATATTCATGGCAGTGTGCGTTTTCGATTTTGAGGGATATGATCTTAAAGCGACAGTGATATCCCTTTCGGCGATGCTGTTGATGCTGATATTTGAAAGCACAGTGATCTCGCTCCTGCTGGGAAATCTTCTGAGGGGCGGAAAGCTCACGATAGTGATACTTGTGGTACAGTACATTTTGAATATATCGGTGGTTTTCGGAATGTACAAATATGACAGCATTATCGCTGATATTGCGGCAAAAATATTCCCCCAGAGCTGTGTGTTCTATTTTTCCTGCTTTGCGGTGCCCGAGGGCATATGGAAGAACTTTGCGGTATCGACAGGACTGATAGCTGTAATGAGTCTGATAGGACTTCATCAATTTAAAAAATGTGATATAAAGTAGGTGTGCAAATGGTCTGGTGTCTTGCGGCGGCGATAGTAGTTATAATATTGCTTTCGGTGAAAATATATCTTCTGAAAAAATCGGCAAGGGAGATCGTGGACGGATTTTCCGACAAGCTGCAGAAGGACACCAACACGGTGATAGATATCACAAGCCGTGACAAGGATATGCTTTTTCTGGCTGACAGCATAAACAAACAGCTGAAGATACTGCGGAAAGAGCATTTGCTGTACCACCAGGGCAACACTGAACTAAAAACAGCGATAACCAATATATCCCACGATATACGCACACCGCTTACAGCTATATACGGCTATCTCGATATGCTGCAGCAGACCGATGATCCCGAAAAGCAGGCAAAGTATATCACAATAATGAAAGAACGTGCCGAGCTAATGAAGCAGCTTACAGAGGAGCTTTTCCGATATTCGGTAATAGTATCGGATGAGAACGAGATGCGGACCGAGTCTGTAAATGTGGGACAGGTACTGGAGGACAGCATCATGGGATACTTTGCTGCCCTCAACGAAAAGGGGATAGTCCCCGAGGTAGACCTGACCGAACACACTGTCATACGTGAACTTAACAAAGAGTATCTTGCAAGGATATTTTCAAATCTGCTGAACAATGCACTGAAATACTCTGACGGTGATCTGCATATTGTGCTTTCGGGAGATGGTGTCATCACGTTTTCAAACACGGCAAAGGATCTGTCATCGGTGGATGTTGAACAGCTGTTTGACAGATTTTACACGGTGGAAGCGGCACACCATTCAACGGGATTGGGACTGTCCATCGCACGAACGCTTGTGGAGCGCATGGGCGGAACTATAACAGCGGAATACATAAACAACAAGCTTATCATCAGGATAGTACTGTGAGTATTCAGAAAGGTCTGCTGAGAGCGTGAAACAGAAAAATAATCCATGCTGAAAATTTAGCTGGCCTTGGAAAAAGACAACAAACGGATAATATAAAGACAAAAATACAGGCAGTACCATTGACGGGTACTGCCTGTTTCGGTCTGTCAGAGTTTTGCTTTGCCCTGTTCGGTCATCTTTTTCAGTCTGCCTTTTTCGACTATGTACACATTGTTTGCCAGCTTCATCAGCGGCTTATCGTTGAACGAATCTGTGTAGAAGCTGTCAATCGGGGTATCGCCATAGACCTCTTTATAGCGCTTTGCCTTGTTTTCACCGAAGTTGAAATATACCATTTCGCGCTTGTCGGGATCGATAACACTGCTGATGATATTCTCTGTGCCGAGTTTATCCTTGATTGCATTTATCAGCATATCAGGACCTGCGGTAATTATAACATCGTCTTTGCCCACGCGTTTTATTATGTTATGATCCAGCCTGTGGATATTTTCAGCCCAGAATCTTTCGACTATCTCGGCGGCTTCGTACTTGTCCTTTACTGCTATTTTTAGGAAATCGTTGATCTCCTGTTCAGCCTTTTCTCTGTCCACAATACACATTTTGTACTTGGCAAGGTTTATCAGTATCGATGGCATGTAAAGCAGTATCCTTTTGTTTCTGCGGATCAGATAAAAGGCAAGGTCTATCGAGCTTTCGCCGTGGTATAGAGTGTTATCGAAATCAAATACTTTTATATTGTCCACAACCTTTCGGAGTAAGTAAATTATTTAAGATGTATTTTTTCTTCTAATTGATTCATTTTTTCACCGCAGAATTATAACGATCAGTTTATATTTCGCAGACCATTTCTGTTATCAAAGCGATATAAATGTACAATAGCCGTGTTCCTGCCTGATATCAAGATATTCATCGGGCAGCTTGCCGCTATATTTCTCTAAGGTCTCTTTGTCTACATCTTTTATTTTTATAAAATCGTTTATCATGATATGTTCTTCGCTCCTTGAAGCTCGATATTTAAATCATCTACGAGCAAGTATAAATTATATTTCGCCGATAATATCTATCATAAGAACGAAACGCTCACGAATCTTGATCTTTATTCTTAAATAAAAAACTTCTGTGTATTTAGAGATCCTCGAATCAAATATCGTACATGGAATATTATAGCACAAAATTACCGGCAAGTAAAGCTTTTTGATGAAAGATTCGGGTAGGGATAGTAGGATGAATTGTATAGTCGATAGTTTACAGGATGTAGCTGCAGCAACCTTTTCATGGAAAAAACATGGTCAAAGCTCACTTACCGTGAATTTTACGAGGTTTTACGCTTTTCCACACAAAAAAGCTCCGACCCGAAAGTCGGAGCTTTTTAAAATCAATATTACTTGATGAGACCAATGCCCCAGATGGTGAACTGTCCGCTTCCGCTGATGGAAACGTCAAGATCGCCGCTTGTGTTCTGATAATAGCCAAGTTCTGCGTCAGGACCGCCCCATGTGTATAGCTTGTTGCCGCTGATCTTAGTTGTCTTGCCGTTAACAGTAACATCTATGCTGCCCATACCCGAGCTGTTAGCCTTGAATACGATTATCAGACCCTTGCCCTGTGTCTTGAACTTCATAGGATTCCAGCCGTTGAGGTTGTACGAATAGGTCAGACCTGAGCTGCCGTAACCTGAGCCCGAAGTCCATGAACCTGCACTGAAATTGTTCAGATTCTTGGGATCAACATTGACACAGCTTGAATACTCTGCACCGTATACGTAGCTGGTAGGCGGTGTGTAGCTTGAAGAGCTGTTCTTAGTCTTCAGTGCCTGACGTACATAGTAAGCCATGCAGTCAGCCACAAGCTGTCCACCCTTCTGGTGAGGATGATACTCGTCGGTATAATAATCGCCTGTGTTGAGGAATCCGCTGTTGAATGCCTTTGTAAGAGCATCGTCCATGCTGATAACAGGGATATCGAAGTTCTTGCCGATAGGATACATCTGACTCTGGCTGGAGAATCCGCCCTTTGCACGAGTGATGATGATACCTACTGCGGGTGCATTAGGCATATCCAGGAACTTCTTTATGCAGCTCTCGAAGCACTTCTTATACAAAATGTCCTCGTGGTCGTTAACAGAGAATTCCATGAAGATGATATCAGGCTTCTTAGCAACAATCTGTGCTTCACTTCTAACAAGTCCCACAACAGAGGATGTACCGGAAAGACCTGCATTTATCTCGGTGAAACCTCCCTTAGCAAAAGTATTCTTCAGATAATTGGAAAAAGGTGTGGTATAGTTCTTGCCCTCAGTGATAGAACCGCCCAGATAAGCAACCGTCAGATGCTGACCCTGCTCAGCAGCCGCAAGCTTCTGAGTAAGTCTGTAAGTGTTGCCCATGTGCTTTATAGAGTTCTGGTAGAAGTTGATGTACTGCGATGAAGCAGTTTCCTGATAATTGTCCCACTTTGAATGATCTATCGTTGTTCCACTTCCTGTTCCTGTGCCGCTACCCGAACCCGGAACTTTACCCGTTCCGCCTGTCTTAACCGAAGACTTGCTGCCCTCAGGCGCAATAACAACATCGTCTATGTAGAAATCCATCAGATCGCCAGTGGACTGAACTGTCTCAACATAAAGGGTCATATCACCAGCATTATCGGGGATAGTGAAGCTTGTGTTCTCAAGCTTAGTCCACTCACCACTCTTGCAAGTAGCCGAAGCTATATGAGAGTATACAGCGGTTGTGCCATTGCTGCCACCCTGCTGGAGAGATATCTGAATCTCAGCCGAGCCGCCGGAAGTCTGGAGAGCTGCACAGCTTATGCTGTAAGTCTGACCTGCTTTGAAATCGGAACCGAGATTTACAGCTGCGCCGTTCCACTCGGCAGTTCTGTCTGAAACATACATTGCCTTGCCTGAAGTACCGTAATATGCGTTATCGGTTGCTGTAACAGTTGCAGGACCTCTGCCTGTCCATGAGCCTACACCAGAATTGAAATCATAATTCAGAAGCGCATTCTGGGGCGGGATATTAATGGAAGGTTCCTCAGGAAGTTGTGAAATAAGACCTGTGAGGTACTTCTGTATAGAATCAACATCGTCCATAGTAATACCGCTACCTACGTTGAATGCATCAGCATTAGCAAGTCCCTGCTTGGAAATATAGGTCTTGCTGGGATTCTTGACATACTGAGCAACTAAAATAGCATCATGTATATCAACAACGCCATCGGTGTTAGCATCACCGTACAGCGTATTATTACCGGCAGCACTAACACTGAACGGTAAAGAAGCACCGATCATACTCAATGCAACAGTTGCGCTGAGTACCCTCTTCATTTTTGAAAATTTCACTCTTATCACTCCTTATATAATTGTAGTCCTGTAATGATTATATAAAAATAATAAACAGAACAACCCTTCCGAACAGATATTCGAAAATAGAGACATTAAAAATTTACTCTTCCAACATTTGTCATATTTCATAATATATGACATGATTATCTAGTCTCTTATAGTAAGAATACAATACATTTAAGTAAAAGTAAATAACAAATTCCAGACATCACAATTTATGGTTATTATATCGCAATATTTGGTTAGTTGATTTGCGATATGATTATATTTTTGTTAAATCAAAAATATTCATATATTACATTAAATCAATTAACACATTGCAATTATCTAATTTATATAAATATATTAAGATACACAAAAATACTCCGCAAACAGAAATTAGCGGAGTAAATATTAATACCTGTTATACGTGAATTATATCCTGAAGTTTCCAAAATTTAACTCAAACGCTGAAATAGCTTGAGATGCTGCTCTTAAATCCACTTATCCAATAATATTTTTATAACTGAATATGTTTTTTTCTTCCCCTACAATGTCCAGACATAGAAAACAAGCAAAACCAAAAAACTCTGAAACAACGCATGTGCGTTATCTCGAGTCTATCCTAAAATTTGTGTAAACCTCTGAAGTAGTGTATAATAGAAGAGACACTACTTTGGAGGTTTTAATTATGAGCAGAAGACGAAGA
>NZ_FOAT01000042.1 GCF_900109655.1 Hominimerdicola alba | reverse complement strand
CGGAAGATGTGGGTGTAAGCTTTTGGCAGCGAAATTGATGGTGAAGGTTTAGGATTAATACGGATATTTGAGGGAGAGCCGGCTTTGGAGCCACTCTGCCGCGATTTGAGAGCCATCTCAACGTAGGGTAGGACCCCGCCTGAATTGACAGGATTCCTGTTGAAGTTAATCAGATCTCCGGATAGTCTGTCTCATTCTCATCAAGAATAGCTTTGAGTCGGTCTATGTATTCATACAGTCTCTGTATCTCGATCCAGTTGCCGGGACACAGATCATCAGCCTCTTCAAGCTCGTGACGGGTGAGCAGATAATCCTCCCAGTTCAGGCACTTGTGTTCCTTGCTGAAAGTACAATTGTCATTCACGGCATATTTCCATATAAAGTCCTACATTCGTAAAACTGCTCACGGAATTAGAATTTCGGGAGCTTTGTTTTCATAAACATTTTTATTTTTAGCGCTAATTGAAACAGCTGGTTCTATATTTATCGGCGATAGATAAAACTAACAAGGATAAATAACAGCTGTATTTGTTATCAAGTACAGAGTTGACACTGAGATTGTTCATGCCGCTGAATATACTTTCCTTTGCAACACGCATAATACCTGTAAGGAATCCGAAACCCAGATCATTATTGTCCTTTAGGCCTTCAGAAAAGAAATTACGCATAAAGAGTATTGCTTCATCATAGAAGCCATACATATATCCCTGCTGTATAGGCGTATCATATTCATCAATGATAAGGATAGGAGCAATTCCGTAGTGCTTTCTTAGCATAGCCGAAAGACTTCCCAGAGCACCTGAAAGATCGATAAGATCTGTATTTCCAGATATCTTTATCTTTTTTATCTTTAAAATATACTGATGTAACCTTATCGGAGATCTCAAAGAAAGTTTTTAGCATATCCATAACTTATGTTCCCACACTGCGCCCGTAGGAAAGGCATAGGCGATTTTTACGGCACTGTAACTAAAACTTTCTGCATAAAGGAGCGGCCAGTATACAACATCCCCGATGATGTCAATGCGCCTTTCGGAAGTACGCTTGCAAATGTCAAGCTCCCCGCGGCAGACAACGGCACATGGAGCTGGGAAGACAGTAGCCTGAACGTCGGAAATGTCGGCACAAAAAACTTCAAGGCGATATTCACTCCGAAGGATACCGAGCATTATCTAACAATTAAGGGTATAAGCGTACCCGTTACCGTTCATCATACATATATAAAGGTCGTGGCAGTCGAGCCCACCTGCACAAAAAAGGGCAACATCGAATACTACATCTGTTCCGATGGAAAATACTACACTGACGATAAGGGTACCAAAGAGATAACGCTTTCGGCTACCGTAGTCAAGGCAAAGGGTCACAGCTTCGTAGAACCAACATGGAACTGGAGCAAGGACTATTCGCGGGCGACGATATCCTCCACCTGTGCTGAATGCGGAAAGGTAAGCAGTACTAATGCTCTGATAAGAACGGAAACCATTGATCCGACCTATACATCCGAGGGAAAAACCATATACAAAGCGACTGTTACTTTCAACAACAAGACCTATAATGACACCAAGGAAGTTACCATACCCAAGCTCGTTTACACTGCCCCCGAGATATCATATGAACAGGGCTACAACGCTGTAAAACTCAGCTGGGATAAAGTCGGCGGTGCGGAAAAATACGGTATCGCGGGATACGTGAACGGCAAATGGAAGCTCCTTGATACATGCACCGATAATACCTATGAACTCAGAAACCATAAAGAAGGTAAAAAGTACAAGGTGGCTGTGGTGACGATGTTATCGGGCAATTGGGTACAGGATGTTTCAAACGCTGTCATTGTTGCTCCAAAGGATACCGAAACGAGATTCCCTTCGATCACTTCCATCGCATACAACGAGGAATACCACCAGTTCAAGCTGAACTGGACAAAGGTCAAGGGTGCTCAGAACTATGGCTTGGCTGTATTCACCTCGGGCAAATGGGTTGTAGTCAAGCAGGATATCCCAATAGGTACAACAAGCTTTACCTCGCCCAAGCTCAGACCCGGTCAGACCTACAAGATGGTCATATGCGCAAAGGTCGGCGGTAAGTGGGATACCGTTGATATCAGCAGCAGAGCGTTCAGCGTTACTGTCAAGTAGATTTTTTGAAATTATAACAGGTTTCTCTTAGACCTCCAGCTGTGTAAAAGCTGTGGGAGGTTTTGTATTGTCATAAATACATAGTATAATTATGAGCCCTACATTGAAGAAAGCTCACCAGTCGGAGTACTTGATCTCAACTTTCTCCAGCTTGCTCAAAATCTGTATATACCACTCACGAAATAAAAAAGGGCTGTGAACAGCCGCATGAGAGTACGATCTCTTACACGGCTGACGCAGCCCTTTAAAAATAACACTCTTATTTTATTTCGGAACCGCCCCATTCAACAACTGTGAAGCCGCTTCTTTCAAATGTGGAAAGCTCCTGTGGTTCGATGTCCACAGCCTCATCAAGAGGTACATATGTCATGAATACGCGCAGCATACTATCGGGTTCAGGAGTGATTTTCAGCTTTGCAGTATCTGTATATTTATCACTCTGGAATGATATGAGATTATACTTGTTATGCTCCATTCTGGGCAGCCAGTATACGATGAACTCATTC
>NZ_FOAT01000009.1 GCF_900109655.1 Hominimerdicola alba | reverse complement strand
ATGACACTGCACGACAATGACGGTGGTTTCAGCACATCCTGGAAGTGTGGTCCTAATGGTTCGAGAGGTAACTTCCTTGCTCGTCGTGGTCTTTACTGGGGTCTGAATAACCCTAAGACATACAAAGATTACGGTGATTTCTATTGTGATTATGACTGCAACTGGCAGGCAGGTTCATCAGGTAACTCCAGAATCTGTATCTACGGCTGGGCTCAGAATCCTCTGGTAGAGTACTACATCATCGAAGACTGGAAGAACTGGTCTCCTGCACAGGATTCTTCTGCGCAGTACAAGGGTTCCGTTAATATCGACGGCAGTGAATACAAGATCTACACAAGTGCAAGAAATTCCTACACCATCGAAGGCAACAAGAATTTCACACAGTATATCAGCATCCGTCAGAACCTTAGAACCAAGGGTACCATCAGCGTTTCCGAGCACTTCAAGGCATGGGAATCCAAGGGCCTGAAGATGGGCAACCTGTACGAAGTTGCTTTCAACGTTGAAGGTTGGGAATCCGATGGTTCAGCTGACGTTAATCTGAAGATGTATGAAGGCAAAAGTGGCTACACTCCTGACCCCGAGCCGGATGAGCCGGAGATCGAGGGTACACTGTACTCAGCTACATTCGAGAACGGCACCAATTCCTGGAGCGGCAGAGGTTCTGCAAGTGTAGCATCATCTTCTTCCAAGGCTTATGAGGGCAGCAAGTCCCTGTATGTAAGCGGCAGAACTGATAACTGGAACGGCGGTGAGGTAGATGTCAACACTTCTACTTTCAAGCCTGGCAGCTCTTATAGCTTCAGCGCTATGGTAAATCCTACCGAGAGCACAACTGTTCAGCTGTCTATGCAGTATGATCAGAATGGTACCACAAATTACACTCAGATAGCTGAGGGCACCTGCACAGCAGGCAAGTGGTCCAAGCTTGAGAACACTAACTTCACAATTCCTTCAGGCGCATCCAATGTAAAGATGTACGTTGAAGCTCCCGACAGTCTGTGCGACATCTATGTTGACAGAGCTATAATCGCAAACAAGGGCTATGTTGCTTCCGGCACAGGCGCAGGCACAGGTACAGGCGGAACAAGTGCAACTGTTCCTTCAAACGTTAAGATGGAATACAGCAGCCAGTACAACCAGATGAGATTCACTTGGGACGCTGTAAAGGGCGCTGACAAGTACGGCATCGCAGTTTATCTGGCAGGCAAGTGGAGAGTTCAGGATTCCAACATCTCCGGCACTTCCTACACCACTCCTAAGGGTCTTACTCCTAACATGAGCTACAGAGTAGCGATCGCTGCAAGAGTAAACGGCAAGTGGGATACAGCAGGCGCTCTGGACAGCTACGTAGTAGTAATCACCAGATCCTACAACAACATTCAGTATCGCACCCCTGTTTACACAAACAACGGCGGTAACGAAGGAAATAACGGCGGTAACAACGGCGGCAATAATGGCGGCAACAACGGCGGTAACAATGGTGGTAACAATGGTGGTAACAACGGTTACTACGTTGACCCCAGCAAGCCTATGGTAGCTATCTCTTTCGATGACGGTACTGCACAGGGCTACTCCGGTCAGAGAATCATCGATGCTCTCTATAAGAACGGCTTCCACGCAACATTCTTCTATGTTGGCAACTGGATCGGCAAGCCTGATCAGGTTCGTGATGCTTACAGCAAGGGCATGGAGATCGCAAACCACACTATGTCTCACCCCAACCTGACTGAGCGTAATGCAAGCCAGATCCGTTCTGAGTATGATAACTGTGCAAGCAAGCTGAAGAGCATCATCGGCGCAGAGCCTTCCAAGCTCCTCAGACTGCCTTACCTGGCTTCCAACTGGCAGGTTCAGCAGACACTGTACGATGTTCCTATGATCACTTGTGCTATCGATACACAGGACTGGAACGGTGCATCTGCATACCAGATCGAGAACACTATCAAGAACGCAGCTAACAACGGTTCTCTGAACGGTGCTATCGTTCTCTGCCACGAGACTTATGACAATACTGCTACAGCTATGGAGAGTGTTCTTCCTTGGCTGAAGTCTCAGGGCTATCAGGTAGTTACCATTTCTGAAATGTTCGCAGCTAAGGGCAAGACTCTTAACGGCGGTCAGATCTACACAAAGGTAAGCTGATTTTCATTAAAAAGACCATATTAATAAGGTCGGAGGAGATCTCATCTGAGGTCTCCTCCGATCTTTTTGTTAAAATATATGTCAATTACTGAAATTTCTGTGAAAATGATTGACGGCGTGTATAAAGTGTGATATAATATAAAAAATTATCTAATAGGTCCGAAGTATATATTTTTTCGCGACGATTAAGATATCAAAAACAAAAAGCGGAGACATGTATACCGTGTTCCAAGGCGGGTCTGAGTATCGGCTGAGGTGAGGGTATATCGGGAATGTGTGCTGTGCACACTGTTGATGTTCACGTAAGGAGGAACAAGCCAATGAGCGGAAACTATACTCTGAAAAAAGTAACTGCAGGACTGCTGGCATTCGTGCTTGCGGCAGGTATGATGCCTGTAAGTGCAGAGAGCTTTTCGAAAGATGGTGCAGCTGTTGTTGCTGTTACCGCTGTAAACGAGAAAGAAGAGACTGAGATATGGAGCGGTAAAGGCAAGGGCACTAAGGCTGAGCCTTATCAGATCACATCTTCTGATGAATGGAAAAAGCTGGCTGAGAAGGTAAATGAAGGCGAAAGCTTCAGCGGCAAATACTTCAAGCTTACAAAGGATATAACAGTTACTGAGATGATAGGCAAGAACGAGCATCCCACAGAGACCGTGAGCCGTCCTTTCTCGGGAATATTTGATGGTAATGGTCATACTTTGACTGTTAAGATAGACGAATCGGAAAAGGAAGCCGATAAAATGACACACTGCGCTGCACCTTTCTGCGGCGTAAAGGATGCTGTCATCAAGAATTTTACAGTTAATGGCTCTGTTAAGAGCGGCATACATTCTGCAGGCGTTGTTGGTGCTGCACTCGGTACTCTGGAGATTGAAAATGTTCAGGTAAATGCTGAGATAAGCGGCGGAACACACAATGGCGGACTTGTTGGTCACAGCTACGGTACAGCTGTTAAGATCACAAACTGTGGTTTCAATGGAACTGTAAAGGCTTCAGATGTAGCTTGTGGACTGATCGGATGGTGCGGAGATAACGGAAATGTAACTGTAACTAACTGCCTTATAGACGGAAAGTGTACTGAGGCTGTTTCGATAGATCCTGTTGCAGCAGGTACCAGCGGAAAAGTAACTATCAAAAATACATATTCTACTTTTGAAGCTGTTGGTGCAAACAATCTTGTCTTCACAGGTGAAGTAAAGAAAGTTTCGGATATAACAGCACCTGTTGCTGTTGAAGAACTGGTATATGATGAAGAAGAACATGAGCTCATAACAGCAGGTTCTGTTAAAGACGCTAAAATGGTTTACAGTCTTTCTGTAGACGGCAATTATACCAGAGATCTTCCTAAGGTAAAGGATGCAGGTGATTACGAGGTCTGGTACAAGCTCGAGGGCATGGGCAACTGCACAGCTAAGTTTGTGAAAGTTACTGTTGAAAGAGCAGATATCGAACCTACAGTATCTGTTGCTAACTGGGCATTCGGTGATGAGCCAAGCGTTCCCGTTGTTGACGGAAACAAGGGCGAGGGCGAAGTTAAGTTTGAATACAAGTCCAAGGACGCAGAGGATTCCGAATACACCGATAAAGTACCTACCGAGGTAGGCAACTATACTCTGAGAGCAACTATTGCTGAAACCCAGAACTTCAAGGGCGCTGAGGCTCTTGCTGATTTTACTCTGGAGATAAAGTACACCTGGCATGACGCTGCTGAAGCTTCCTGCGATAAGGACGGAAATACAGGTTATTTTGACGGCTCTGACGGAAAGTTTTATGTTTTCGCAGACGGTGCATATCAGGAGATCGAGAAGGATTCCTGGAAGGTACCCGCAACAGGTCACACCTATGGTGATCCCGAGTGGAAGTTTACAGCTGATTACAGGACTGCTATAGCTTCCTTCAAGTGCGAAGACTGCGGCCACGTTGAGAATGTCAAGACACTCGTAACTTCCAAAATCAAGGATGCAACCTGCACCGAAGAAGGCAAGGCTGTTTATAGCGCAATGATAGAGTTCAACGGCAAGAAGTATACTGAAACAAAGGAAATAGTTCTTCCTGCTGTTGGTCATTCCTACACCAAGACCGAATGGATCTGGAACAAGAACGCAAGCGGCGCAACTGTAAATGTCATCTGCGAAAAATGCGGAGATGTTAAGACAGGTAAAGCTGAAATTTCAGTAAAGACTATAAATCCTACATACAATGCTGAGGGCAAGAAGATATATACTGCAACAGCAACCATCGATGGCGTTGAGTATACCGATGTCAGAACCATCACTATCAGCAAGCTGTCCACTGCTACTGAACTTTCTTACGAAGCCGGTAACGGTTCTGCGGTGCTTTCATGGACACCTGTAGCAAGTGCTGAGAAGTATGCCGTATGTGCGTATATCAGCGGTACATGGCATAAGTTAGATGAGGTTGACGGCACTTCCTATGAATTCAAAGGTCTGAACCCCGGAACAGTTTACAGAGTTGCTGTTATAGCCTATGCAAACGGCAGCTGGAGCACAGATGTTTCAAATTGGATAGGCGTTGCCTGCAAGTCTAAGTTCCCCGGCGTAGATGTTGAAGTATCCCACAAGAGATTCAAGCTCACATGGACTCCTGTTGAGGGCGCTGAAAGATACGCGATCGGAGCATATATTAACGGCGAATGGAAGATTCTTGCAAGGGAAGACGGCGACGTTACAAGCGTTATCTCACCTGAGTTTGAATCCGGCACCTACAAGATGGTAGTTTGCGCAAGGATCAACGGCGAGTGGGATCTGAGAAAGCTGGAATCCAGAACATTTGAAGTTACCATTGACTGATCGAAGATCATTAATATGAAGATAACAGGACAAAGAGGCTGTTCTCCTTGTCCTGTTTTTGTTTTGGTAAAATTGCACGTTTAATCGTTTAAGTTTTTGTAAGGCATCGATTTTGTAGCTAGTTTATGAGGTCGGAAAATTTGTCTGTATACGCGGAATTTGTACGGTTTCTCGGTAAAATCAGTCATGATATGATAAGATAAAATGTGTATACGTTAAATGATTTTGTTTCATGTAATCGTTTAATTAATTATATTAGCTATTGACAAACAACAATCAATATAGTATATTTTAAAAATATAGGGATATTATATTTATTATGCCTAAACCGGAAATCTTTATTTATCGAGAGGAGAATGGAAATGATATTTAAGAAGATTACCGCAGCAGTTTCGGCACTTGTTATGGCAGCAGGAATGGTTTCTGTACTGCCTCAGGACAATTCACCGGTACTGACGGCAAACGCAGCTTCGGCATACAACTATGCAGAGGCACTCCAGAAGTCTATGTTCTTCTATGAGGTACAGCAGTCGGGCGTACTTCCCGAATGGAACACTGTACAGTGGAAGGATGACTGTATGGTGGATGAAGACGGCAACGAGACCGACTATGTAAAGGGCGGCTGGTTCGATGCAGGCGACCACTTCAAGTTCTGTCTTACAAATGCTTATTCAGCTTCAATGCTTGCATGGGGCTACCTTGAGTACAAGGACGCTGTTGATAACGCAGGCATGGGCGAGCTTTACAGAAACAATCTCAAGTGGGGACTTGACTATGTAATGGCATGCGATAAGGGCAACGGCAAGATGGTAGGTACCATCGGTGACTTCACAGGCGGTTCTACCGACCATAACATCTGGTGCAGCTCAGAAGTATATCTCCGTAAACATCACCTCAACAACGGCGACTGGGAGCGTCCTTATGATGTGATAGAGAATTCTTCTGTTGCAGGTCTTTCTGCTGCTGCTCTTGCACAGGGATATCTCGTATTCAAGGATTCCGATCCTACAACTGCGGCACAGTACCTTAAGCACGCTAAGGATCTGTTTGCCGGTGCTGACAAGATAAGAGATTGTTCAGATATCGGCGGTATGACAGGTATGTACAAAACAGAGTCATGGGTAGATGACTGTATGTTTGCGGCTCTCTGGCTTTATAAGGCTACAGGCGATAAGACATATCTCAATAAGGTTGAAAAGGAATACATACCGATATTCCCTCTGGAAGAACAGGATACAGCACGTAAGTTCACATGGGGACTCTGCTGGGACGATACTTCACAGGGTGCTGCTTTCCTCTATGCTCAGATAACAGGAAACAAGGAGTGGACTGCTCACGTTAAGCGTCATCTTACTTACTGGATGGGCGAGGATTCTAAGTCATTCTTCGGAAAGATAACACCCAAGGGACTTTCTTGGCTGTTCCAGTGGGGCTCTCTGCGTCACGCAACAACGACAGCTTTCCTTGCAAAGCTCGGTTCCGATACACTTTTCAAGGGTACAGATGTTGAGAGTAAGTTCAGCAAGTGGGGCGACCTCCAGATGAACTACTGCTTCGGCGATAACGAAATGGGCTACAGCTATGTTCTCGGCATGGGCGATAAGTCGCCTTCTGCTATCCACCACAGAAACGCTTCCGGCGTACACGATGACCACTGGAACGAACTCGGTCAGGAATCCGGCGGAAACGAAGGCTGGCAGACAGAATATGCTCATACTCTCTACGGCGCACTTATCGGCGGTCCTGACAGTTCCGGTAAATACGGCGATTACAAGGTAGCTGACTTCCAGTATACAGAGGTTGCTATCGACTACAACGCAGGCTACACCGCTTGTCTGTGTGCTATGATCGACGATTACGGCGGAAAGCCTCTCGCAAACTTCCCCGAAAAGGAAACTCCCAAGTGGGATGAATGGGAAGTTGCAGCTGTACTCAACGGCAAGGGCAACAGCTATTCCGAGATCAAGGCATGGGCTATGAACCACACTGCTTGGCCTGCAAGAGTTGCTAAGGATATTGAGTACAGATACTTCTTCGATGCTTCCGAGATATTCGATGCAGGTCTGACTATCGATGATATCAAGGTACTGAGCAACAGCCAGCAGTACAAGGAAGGCGAGCAGGGCTACGCTACTGTAAGCGGTCCTTATGTATATGAGGGCGACAAGACAGGCAATACCCTTTATGCAAAGATCAAGTTTGAGGACGGCAGAGCTATCCAGCCTACAGGTCAGAGCGAGCACAGAGATGAAGTACAGTTCAGGATCTCTATCCCCGATGCTATAAACGGCAAGTCTACCGCAGGCGCATGGGATCCTACAAATGACTGGTCTTACAAGGGCGGTCTGGCTACAGCATCCGACATCAAGAGCGATGCTGCTCTCAACAAGAATATACCTATGTATGTAAACGGCGTACAGGTTTGGGGTACTGAACCTAACGGCAAGACCGCAAGCGGTTCCGAGTACGTATTCAAGAGAAACGGTGGAAACAACGGAGAAATAGGTGTTAATGCTCCTGCTCCCAACGTTAAATGTGATTCTACAACAACCACAACTGCAAAGCTCAGCTGGAACACTGTACAGGAAGCTACCAAGTATGGTATTTACTCTTATTCCAACGGCAAGTGGACACTGATCGATGAAACATCAGCCACTTCTTACACTATTAAGGGTCTGAAGCCGGGCACAAGCTATTCGTATGCTGTTGCTTCAAACAGAGGCGGAAAATACAGTAATAACAATACTACGAAAATAACTGTTACTACCCAGAAAGAGAGCAGCCAGATCGATTATCCTACAAACGTTAAGGTAAACTACAATACCCAGTACCATCAGGTACAGCTCGTTTGGGATAAGGTTGCAGGCGCTGACAAGTACGGCATCGCTGTATACCTGGCTGGTAAGTGGAGAGTTCAGACCTCCAACGTTACTACAAACAGCTATGTAACTCCTAAGAACCTGACTCCCGGCATGACCTACAAGGTAGCAGTTGCTGCAAGAGTCAATGGCAAGTGGAACACAGCTGATCCTATCAAGAACGCTGTAACTGTTACTATCAAGTAATTTACAGTTCCACAGAATCTATAAACGGCAGTTTCTTCGGAGACTGCCGTTTTTTTGCTTGCTCACAGATCAAAATAAATTATTGGATTTAACAAAATAGCACAGAAAACGATTGCGATAATTGTTAAGAACATCAATTCTAAAAAATCGGTTTTTAGATCGCTTCAGAAGAAGTTCACAGGAATATGGACAAAACGGTCGAATGCCTGTATATGGACATTTCAGAACTTTTGCCAAAGGAAAGTTTGGCATTGTAGGAATATTTTATCATGCCGAGCCTAAAAGAATATTATGAGTTATAGTCATATTAAGCTTTAGTTTGTGACAATACAACTTATTAACATATAGTATTCAAAGAATTAACAGGCTGTACGAAAACACGAGTTTTACTTGACTTTTTACATATTACGAGTTGTACGTATTGTATAAATAAACACGTGCGTAATCGTTAAAGTAAATGAAATTTAATCAAAACAATTGACTTTTTTGAGAAATATATTATAATAATAGCAGGTGGAAAAAAGGGTAGTGCAAGTCGGATGAAGACTTCCTTATTTCTCTTAAAACATTCGTTGATTCGGCAGCTGCACTGATGCCGTATCACAAACAAATTTATTTTTTCTATTTTTTCAGGGAGGGTTAATTCATGCAGAATCCAATGAAGAAGATTGCCAGCGGACTTCTGGCAAGCGTTGTATCTCTGTCCACAGCTTCCGCACTCATTCCTATGAGCGCATCTGCTTCTCAGATGCTGGGTCAGACAGATTTTGATGCTGGTGTAGGTCTGCCTTGGCATACTTGTGAGACCAACCCCGCTAAGCAGTCTTTTGACATCAGCGGCGGTACTTACAATGTTGAGATCATTAACAACGATGGTCCTGAGTCCAGATGGGATCTTCAGCTCCGTCACAGAGGCCTCAAAATCAAGAAGGGTCAGACTTATAAGGTTCACTGGGAAGTTGATTCTACCAGCGATGGTGAGATGTACACCAAGATCGGTAACTACGGCGGAACTGTTGAAGTTTGGCACAATAACTGCACAGACGGTACTTTCAACCAGTGCTGGGACTGCGTACCGATAAAGAAGGGTCATAACGAGTTTGATGCTACATTCACTGCTGACGAGACTGTTGAAGTTGCTGAGTGGGCATTCCACTACGGCGGACAGGGTCTGTATCAGTCCAAGGATTGTTTCCCCAACGGTACAGTTCTGAAGTTCGATAATCTTTCACTGGAAGGTCCTGATGCTTGGCCTACCGATAACGAGATGGGTGTTGTAAGACCTGAGAGCAACGTTCGTCTGAACCAGCTGGGTTACTATCCCAATCTTTCCAAGAAGGCTTCTTATGTAACAGACGCTTCTTCACCTCTGCAGTATGAGATCAGAGATAAGAGCGGCAACGTTAAGTATACCGGTACAACTACAGTATTCGGTTCCGACCCTGATTCCGGTACAGGTAAGACTACCAGTGTTTCGTTAGGTAGCCAGAGTGTTACCAGACTGAAGGACAGCGGTGCTTATGTACATATCATCGACTTCTCTAAGTTCACTACAACCGGTACATATTACATCTATGTAAAGGATACTGTTGGCGTTTCTGGTACTCAGGTTCTTCTTGATAAGGGCGCAAATGATACCAAGCGCAGCGGTAATGATCTGCTCTGGACAAATCCTCAGACCAAGAAGCAGTATGTAATGAACAAGAGCCATGAGTTCGAGATCAGCAATAGTGTATACAGCACTCAGCTGCTGAAGGACTCCATGAACTACTTCTATCAGAACCGTTCCGGTGTTCCGATAGAGTCTCAGTACATCACTTCCGGTGATAAGAGCGAGCTGGCTCACACTAAGTATGGTCATAACCCTGATACTGCTTATGTACAGTCCAAGTGGGTTAAGTCCTACGACAGCGAAGGCTCTGACGTTGAGAAGAGCAAGAGCATCAACGGTACCGGCGGTTGGTACGATGCAGGTGACCACGGTAAGTACGTTGTTAACGGCGGTATCTCTGTATGGACTCTCCAGAACGACTATGAGTTCACCAAGAAGAACGGCACCACCAAGAAGTGGACAGACGGCACTATAGCTATCCCCGAGAATGGTGATAAGGCTCCTGATATCCTCGACGAAGCAAGAGTTGAGCTGGAGTGGATGTTCAAGATGATCGACAGCAACGGATTTGTATATCACAAGCTGCACGACCACAAGTGGACAGGTCTGGCTACCAAGTCTTGGGACTATGATAAGGAAACGATGGAGAACGGCGAGAAGGGCTGGGGCACTATCCGTATAGTTAAGCCTGCAACCTATGCCGCTACATTCAATATGATCGCTTGCGCAGCACAGGCAGCACGTCTGTGGAAGGGCATCGATGACAGCTTCGCAAATGAGTGCCTGTCTAATGCTAAGAAGAGCTGGACTGCTATAATGGCTAAGGAGAGCAAGTGGAACATCAAGAAGGGTGATTCTTCTACCGATCCTTACTTCGCTCCTCTGGATCAGGCTATCGGCGGCGGTGCTTACGGTGATACCTATGTAGGCGACGATGCTTACTGGGCAGCTTGCGAGCTCTTCGCAACAACCGGCGATTCTACTTACTATAACTTCCTCAAGAAGTACAGCAACCCCAACGATACATCCGGCAAGGATAAGGCATTCAGCCTGACAACCAGCCTGGGCGGCGGCGAGAACAACGGTTCATTCAGCTCCTTCAACTGGGGTTGTACATCCGGTCTGGGTACCCTGTCTCTGTACCTGAACCCCAGCAAGCTTTCTTCTTCTGAGCAGAGTGCAATTAAGTCTTCCATCACATCTGCTGGTGATACTTATCTGGCTCAGCAGGCTAAGCAGGGCATGGGCATTCCTTACAAGGGTGCTACATTCGAGGATGCTATCAACATCGGTGAAGGCATCAAGATCACTGGTTATGAGTGGGGTTCCAACTCCTTCGTAATCAACAACGCAATGGTACTTGCTTACGCTTATGACGCTTCTAAGGGCTCTAAGTACCTGAACGGTGCTGCTGAAGCTCTGGACTACATCTACGGACGTAACGGCCTTGGCTTCTCCTATGTATCCGGCTACGGCGACAAGACAATGGAATGGCCTCACCACAGATTCTGGTCTAAGGGCGTAGATCCTACCTTCCCGAAGGCTCCTGATGGCGTACTGTCCGGTGGTCCCGGCGCTGGTATGCAGGATCCTTACATCGGCGGTCTGGGCTACAAGAGAGGCACACTGGCTAACCAGAAGTGCTACGTAGACAGCGCAGAGTCTTGGTCTGTAAACGAAGTTACCATCAACTGGAATGCTCCTCTGGTTTGGATGACAACATTCATGATCGATGAAGCTGCTAAGGGTACTGGCGGTTCTACAGGCGGAGACGAGGATAAGACTGATTATCCTAAGAACGTAAAGGCTAACTACAACACTCAGTATCACCAGATCCAGTTCGTTTGGGACAAGGTACAGGGCGCTGACAGATACGGCATCGCTGTATATCTGGCTGGTAAGTGGAGAGTTCAGACTTCCAACATCACTACTAACAGCTTTGTAACTCCTAAGAACCTGACTCCCGGCATGACCTACAAGGTAGCAGTTGCTGCAAGAGTTAACGGTAAGTGGAATACAACTGATCCTATCAAGAATGCTATCACTGTTACTGTTAAGTAATATATAGTTTCATAGAACCTATAACGGCAGTTTCTTCGGAGACTGCCGTTTTTTGCGTAAATACGAGCTTTTACGCTTGACGAATCGTGATAAATGATATATAATTGTTAAGGCGATAATGCTATGAATATCATTGAACAGGAGAAAGACAATGAAAAAAATAATGATAATCGAAGACGATACCGTGCTGCGCGATGAAGTCGCGACACTGTTAAAAAATTCGGGGTATGAGGTTCAGGTTGTTACCGACCTCAGCACTTCCCTTGAACAGATGAAGTCATCGGGGGCTGACCTTATACTGCTGGATATAAACCTTCCCTTTGTGGGCGGCGAGACACTTTTGCAGGAGTTCCGCAAAGTCAGTGATACCCCTGTTATAATGCTGACCAGCAGAAGCACCGAGATAGACGAGGTGCTTTCTATGAGCTTCGGCGCTGATGACTATATCACCAAGCCCTATAACCCAACCATACTTCTGCTGAGGATATCCGCGGTGCTGAAGCGCTTTACCAAGACTGGCGGTTCCCAGATGTATCACGATGCCGAGGTCAGCACCGTAAAGGGAAGCATCGACCGAAACGGCAAGGAGCAGGTTCTTACCAAAAATGAGATGATCATCTTTCAGCTTCTGCTTGACAGACAGGGGGAGATAGTCACCCGCGATGACCTCATGACCGCACTCTGGGATAACGACGAGTTCGTTAACGACAATGCTCTTTCGGTAAACATAAGCAGACTTCGCGGAAAGCTTGCAGACCTAGGATTTGAAGACGCCATCGAGACCAGAAAGAAACAGGGGTATGTACTGAAATGAGCATAACCGAATATTTAAAAGACAGACTTTCGGTTTACATGATATACCTTGTCACCCTCGCAACAGCGCTGATCTTCATGCAGGCTTTCCATATCAGAACGCAGTGCATTATAATAGTATATGTGATACTTCTGCTGGGCGGGGGCATCGCCGAGTGCTGGGTATTTTTCAGGAAAAAGAGTTTCTATGACAAGCTTAACTACTGCCTGGATAATCTTGATAAAAAGTATCTTCTGGCGGAGATGACAGAAGCTCCCGACTTTTTTGACGGCAGATTTCTGTACGAAGTTCTCAGGCAGTCCGATAAGGCTATGTGCGAGCATATAGCTGAATACCGCCGAGAGAATCTGGAGTTCCGCGAGTATATAGAGATGTGGGTGCATGAGGTGAAACTCCCTGTGGCAAGCTTGCAGCTGATGTGCCACAACGACGGCAGCACAAGGTATTCCGAACAGCTGAAGCGCATCGACGACTACATCGAGAACGTGCTTTACTATGCCCGCAGCCGCAACGCAGAAAAGGATTATATTATCAAGGCTGTACCTCTGAAACGTGTATTCAGCGAGATAGCCATAAAGAACCGCAGCGAACTTCTGGAGCGTAATATATCACTCTCGGCCGAGGGGCTTGATACGGAAGTCATGACCGATTCAAAATGGCTTGCATTCATATTCGGTCAGCTTATGGGCAACAGTATTAAGTACGAAGCAGACGAGATAAAGGTCTATGCAGAGGACTTCGACGACAAGACGGTTCTGCATTTCCGTGATAATGGCATAGGCATTTCGGAGGCTGATCTGCCCTATATATTTGAAAAATCCTTTACGGGCGAAAACGGAAGAACTCACACCAAGTCAACAGGCATGGGTCTGTACATAGTAAAAATGCTCTGCACAAAGCTGGGACACAGCGTGCAGGCAGATTCAGTACAGGGGGAATACACCGATATAACCATAGTTTTCGGCAAAGACAAGCTTCACAATATTCAGTAGACCAAACTATCCCATATCCCGACAGTGTAAATATGCTATCGGGATATGGGAGTATTTATGCCGCAACATTACGAAACTGTAATGTCAGGTAAGATTAAAATATCGACCCGACTGTCCTTTTGTGTTATACTTTAATCAAAGCAAGGGGGAAGACCCCACGGACAGTATAACTCAAGAAGGGGAGATAAATTATGGAGAACACAAGAAAAGTAATGGTGATAAGCGCACTGGTAACAATAGTAATGTTTCTGATAGCGGTGATAAACTACTCGCACACCGATGTGTTCGATCCCGCACTCGGAACCATGATAGCTTTCGGAACAGGCATCTACTGCTGCGCTTCACAGAAGTATAAAGAAGAGATCGAAGAGGCTGACAAAGAGAAAGCAACATTACAGAACTGTAATGCAGTGTAAGATAAAAATAACGACAGACAGCAAAACCTATGATATAATATAGACATAGTAAGGGGAACACCCCGTGACCTGAGACATCTGAAAGGAAGATAGATATGAAAAAGGAAAGAACAGCATTGATAATAAGCACAGTTACAACACTGGTACTTTTTATAATCGCAATGGTGAATTACATACAGACAGGTTTCTGGGACACTACCCTCAGCGGACTGATCGCCTGCAACGCTTGTATCTGCTGCTGTACGGAAGAAAAATACAGGTCAGCTAAAAAAGCGCAGAAGCAGTAAACATTACAAAACTGTAATGTAAAGTAAGATAGAAAAAACGACAGACAGCAAGACGTATGATATAATAAAGATACAGTAAGGGGCTGGACCCCACAAAGAATATGAAAAGGTTAAGGTGATCCAAAATGAAATTTGCAAAGATGACACTGGTGATATGTACACTGATGATGATGGCAGTAACAGCAGGCGTGATAATGCACTTCGTTGCAATCAGAAATCTGGACATTCCGGGTATGGCGATACTTGCAGCAAGCACACTTGGCTATTCATATGCATATTCCGTATATCTCACAAAGAGATCGGAGCAGTTCATTTAAGAAAGACCTTGATATAAAAAATACTACAAAGGAAAAGAGAGTTGGATATGGAACAGTTACTCAAGATCGAAAACATTGAAAAATACTACGGCAGCAAGTCGAGCCTTACCAAGGCGATAGACGATATATCCTTAGGGGTATCAAAGGGCGAGTTCGTTGCTATAATGGGAGCTTCGGGAAGCGGTAAGACCACGCTGCTCAACTGCATCTCCACCATCGACCGCGTTACTGCGGGTCATATATATCTGGAGAACAGCGATATCACCGAGATAAAGGGCAAGGAGCTGAACAAGTTCAGGCGCGAAAAGCTGGGATTCATCTTTCAGGATTTCAACCTGCTGGATACACTGACAGCTTACGAGAATATCGCACTGGCACTTTCGATACAGAAAAAGCCTGTCAAGGAAATTGACGAGGCAGTCAAGACAGTTGCTGAACAGCTGGGAATCACCGAGGTGCTGAAAAAGTACCCCTATCAGATGTCAGGCGGACAGAAGCAGAGAGTAGCTTCTGCACGTGCCATAGTTACTTCACCCAAGCTTGTACTTGCGGACGAACCTACAGGTGCGCTGGATTCAAAGTCGGCTAAGATGCTGCTGGAGCGTTTCCGCTACCTGAATACAGAGTGCGGCACAACCATCATGATGGTAACTCACGACAGCTTCACTGCAAGCTATGCCAGCCGTGTTATCTTCATCAAGGACGGCAAGATATTCAACGAGATAAGCCGCGGCGCTGATACCCGCAGGCAGTTCTTTGATAAGATAATCGATGTAGTAACTCTTCTGGGAGGTGACATGAGCGATGCTCTTTAAGCTTTCGGTAAGCAATATCCGCAGAAGCCTGAGGGATTATGCGATATACTTTTTCACGCTGATGATCGGCGTTTCAGTATTTTATGTTTTCAACGCCATTGGCGGACAGGCTGCTATGATGAGGATAAACGACAGCAGCTATGAAGTAGTTGATCTTCTGAGAACCGTGCTTTCTGGTATAAGTGTGTTTGTTGCAGGCGTTCTGGGTCTGCTGATAGTTTATGCCAGCCGTTTCCTGATGAAGAGAAGAAAGCGGGAGTTCGCGCTGTATATGACCCTTGGTATGAGCAAGGGCAGTATATCAAGGCTGCTGTTGATAGAAACAGTTATCATCGGTCTTGGTTCGCTGGCAGCGGGTCTGCTGGTGGGCATAGGACTTTCACAGCTGATGAGTGCCCTGGTGGCAAACCTTTTTGAAGCTGATATGACAGCCTACAAGTTCAATGTTTCAACCGAAGCAATAGTCAAGACCATACTTTACTTTGCTGTTATGTATCTGGTAGTTATGGTATTCAACAGCATAGTCATCACAAAGATGAAGCTTATCGACCTGATGCAGTCGGGCAGACGCTCAGAGCAGATAAAGCTGAAAAAACCAATAGTCTGCGTGTTGATATTCATAGCAGCAGTCATAGCCCTGAGTATTGCATACTACAACGTAACAGTGGGCTATAATGACCTCAACGAAGATAAATTCATTGGCAGCGTGATAACAGGCATCATATCCACATTCTTCATCTTCTGGTCGGTATCGGGTATGCTGCTGCGTACAGTGATGTCCGTAAAGGGTATGTACTACCGCAGTCTCAACAGTTTCACCTTCCGACAGATAAGCAGTAAGGTCAATACCATGGTAATGTCCATGACAGTTATCTGCCTGATGCTTTTCGTTACTATCTGTATGCTGGCTGCTGCTTTCACCATAAGAAATTCCATGAATTCAAACATCAAGGAGCTTTGCCCCGCTGATTTCGAGGCGCGTGTTTTCATTTACAGCGACGAAAGAGCCGATGACCTTGAAACGATGTACAAAGAAGCAGGTGAGGATATAACCTCGGATTTCAGTGAGTATGCACATTTTTACGGCTACACCGATGAGGGCTTTACCTTTGAAAGATCTCTCGGTGACAAAGCCGAAGAAATAAAGGCGCAGTATCCGAATATGATGTTCGATTCAACCGAGGATCTGGTCAAGGTCAGCGATTACAATGCGCTTATGAGGCTCTACGGCAGGGAAGAGCTTGAACTGGAAGATGACAGTTTCATAGTTTTATGCAACTACGGTTCAGCGAAGGCAATGCGTGACACCGCACTTGAAAAGGGTAATGAGATAAACGTATTCGGCAAAACACTGAGATCACAGTACAGCGGCTGTGTTGATGGCTTTATATCCCTTTCGTCAAATAAAGCAAATTTTGGTATAATAATCGTTCCCGATGATGTGGTTGACGAAAGCTGTGTTCATAATGAATACTTTATCGGAAACTATCTTTCCGAAGATAAGGAAGCAGCCGAAAAGACAGTCAATGAAAAGTATGACAGGATAACGGCTTCCACCGATACCGAGGGCAATTATTTCGTACGTGATTCAAAGATAGCTATCAAAGCCGCTTCCGTGGGTATTGGTGCCATAGCTACATTCGTAGGTCTTTATATCGGACTTGTGTTCCTTATCGCCAGCGGTGCAGTGCTTGCACTTAAAGAACTCTCAGAGAGCGTTGACAGTGTGGGCAGATACGAGATGCTCAGAAAGATCGGCGCTGACGAGAAAGATCTTGGCAAGTCCCTGCTGAGACAGACAGGTATATTCTTCCTGATACCCCTGCTGCTCGCCTGCCTGCACTCCGTATTCGGTATGCGTTTTGCGGCACGTACGCTTGAAGTATTCGGCACGGAAAATATCGGTCAGTCCATGACAGTGACCACCCTGATAATCCTGATGATCTATGGCGGATATTTCCTCATAACATTCTTCAGCAGCAAGAGCATAGTCAAAGAGAGAAGATAGACAAAACGGATAAATATTATAAAACAATAAGACGGATGTGCACCTTTGTACATCCGCTTTTTGTTTAAAAATTCAATAAATTTTCTAAAATTACGGAGCGTATAATATATTAACAAAAAGTTTAATCGATTTCGTGTCTTTATGTTCAGTTTTTACAAGATTGGTATTGACATTTTTCGGTAACGATGATACAATTAAAAATAGTAAGATACCTTAATAAATTAACATTCGGTATCACGAGAGGGGAATATTTTATGAAAAGTTTAATCAGAAGGATGGCTGCTTTTGCTTCAATAGCTGCTCTCACCGTTTCAGGTGCGGCTACAGGCATTTCAGCAGTCAGAACAACTACTGCATCAGCTGCTACCGTAGCAGATGACTGCAACGACGACTGGCTGCACGCTAAGGGCAGCAGACTTTATGACAAATACGGCAATGAAGTATGGCTGACAGGTGCAAACTGGTTTGGTTTCAACTGCAGCGAGGCTTGTCCTCACTACCTCTGGAGCGCTGACGCTGATGACTGTCTGAAAGAGATCGCAGACCGCGGTATCAACGTTATCCGTTTCCCTGTTTCTTCCGAGCTGCTTGTTTCATGGATGAACGGCAAGCCCATGCCTGTAAGCAGCTTCTCATGCAATACAGACCCTGCTTACACCATCAATGCTGATTTCTGCGAGGCTGATGGCAAAACTGCTAAGAACAGTATGGAAGTATTCGATATCATGATGCAGAAGTGCAAAAAGTACGGTATCAAGGCATTCATCGATGTACACAGCCCTCATACTGACAACTCTGGTCATAACTACAACCTCTGGTACGGCAAGGCAGGCGTTACCACAAAGGTATGGATCGATTCACTGGTATGGCTTGCTGACAAGTACAAGAATGATGATACCCTCATCGCTTATGACCTCAAGAATGAGCCTCACGGCAAGGGTCAGGAAGGCGCTGACGCTGCTAAGTGGGACGGCTCTACCGATGAGAACAACTGGGCTTACGCTGCTACTAAGTGTGCAGAAGCTATCCTTGATGTCAACCCCAATGCACTTATCCTCGTTGAAGGCGTTGAGCAGTCCATGAGCGGTGCTATGGCTGGCGACTACTGGGGTATGCCTGACAGAAGAGATAACTCACCTTACATAGGCGCATGGTGGGGCGGTAACTTCCGCGGCGCAAGAGAGTATCCTATCGTTCCCAAGCAGGGTACATCACAGATAGTTTACTCACCTCATGACTACGGCCCTTCTGTTTACGCACAGACATGGTTCGATAAGAACTTCACAGAGCAGACTCTGCTTGATGATTACTGGTATGATACATGGGCATACATCAATGCCGAGGAAATAGGCCCTGAGCTTATCGGTGAGTGGGGCGGTCATATGGACGGCAAGGAGAACCAGAAGTGGATGACTCTTCTCCGTGACTACATGATCAAGCATCACATCAACCACACATTCTGGTGCCTCAATACTAACTCCGGCGATACAGGCGGACTTTGGGACGGTCTCGGTTTCATGGCAGGCACCGGTACCACTATCAAGTGGAACGAGCCTAAGTATGAGCTCTTCGAGAAAGCACTCTGGCAGACATCTACCACCGGTAAGTACATCGGTCTTGACCACAAGGTAGCACTTGGTAAGAACGGTATCTCCCTTGGCGAATTCTATTCCAAGTATTCAAATACCGAGGGCAGTAACCTTGACGGCGGTAAGAAAGTTAATGGTAATGGCGGCAACAATGATACACCCGTTGTTCAGACCATCAAGATCTCTTCTACAGCAGGTGAAGGCAGCGTTAAGCTCAGCTGGAATTCCATCAGCAATGCTGACAAGTATGCTGTATACCAGAACGTTAACGGCTCCTGGAAGCAGGTCACCGAAACAACAGGCACTTCTTACAACTGGACAGGTCTGACCTCTGGCACAAACTACAAGGTAGCTGTCGTTGCAAGAGTTAACAATACTTGGACCAATGATTATTCCAATGCTATCACTGTAACTCCCAAGCAGTCAACTCCCAGCGATGATTATCCCAAGAACGTTAAGGCTAATTACAGCACTCAGTATCATCAGGTACAGTTTATCTGGGATAAGGTTGAGGGTGCAGATAAGTACGGTATCGCTGTATATCTGGCAGGTAAGTGGAGGATTCAGACTTCCAACATCACAACCAACAGCTATCTAACTCCCAAGAATCTGACTCCCGGCATGACCTACAAGGTAGCAATTGCTGCAAGAGTCAATGGTAAGTGGAACACAACCGATCCAATCAAGAATGCCATCACTGTTACTATCAAGTAATTTAGCTGAATAAGCTGATAATTAAAAAATCCGTCGGTTCATTACGAGCTGACGGATTTTTTTTGTTTTATCAGTGAGTTGTACGGTTTTTTCTGCGGGATGATTTGCAGCGGTACATCGCTTCATCTGCTTTGGTAAGAAGCTTTTCAAATTCAAAGCTGTTTTCATCACTCAGCACACAGCCGATGCTGGCGTTCAATTGGTAGGGCTTATCAAGTCCTGAATTGACTTTTTCGAGTATATCTGCCAGATGCTCTGTACGCTTTTTCGGTTCGTCATCATTATATGCACCGAGCCCGACTATAACGAATTCATCGCCGCCTGCCCTGACGGATACTTCCTTGTCGCCGCACAGTTTTTTGATTGCACGGCTCATAGTGATTATCGCCTCATCGCCCTCGCTGTGTCCGAAGGTGTCGTTTATGTATTTCAGACCGTCCATATCTATCACGCATATCATCAGCCTGTCGCCCTCATTTGTGTGCTTCAACATATCGCTGAATTTCTCATACATTCCGCGGCGGTTGTAAAGACCCGTCATATTGTCAACTATTGAAAGCTGAACGTATCTGTTCTTTGCCCTTGCCATTTCAAGAGAATTGTTCACAAGTCTCAGCCAGTTACGGAACACAAGATTCAGCAGATGTCTGTCTGAAAGCTCTCTTTGCAGCACAGCATATCCCAGAGTATTGTCACCGAAATGCACTGCCGCAAAATAGAACACACAGGGCTTTTCGGTGTACTCATTCAGTTCGGGTATCATTTCGCTGGTATCTATGGTGAATGCATCGTCAGCGTTTGCGAATTTTAATCCGCCCACAGTTGAATCAGCTACCGCTACCAGCATCTTGTCGGGGTAGCCCTCTTTCAGATATTTATCATAGCTCAGCCAGTCCTCACGCAGGCAAAGCCTGAAATTAACAAAGGGTAGCAGCAGATATATTTTGCCAAATATGTTTTTCAGACATTCCTCGGGTGTGGCAGAAGCGGTAAGTGTTTCTGATGCATAGCTTTCCATCAGCATACCTATGTCGATATTATTGTAAGTATCTTCAGAAGAATAATTGTGGTATACGTAGTAAAGTGAATCTCTGAAAGTTCTGGCTGACCGTGTTATATCGGGTTGACATCCACAGCTCATACCTTTGTGGCATAGATTCCGGATATCCGGTACGAAAGGCTCGATATCCCCATCGGGTTCTATCTTTTGGCGCAGATAGTCGACAGCGTCTGCCGCTGTCTTTGTATAGTTGGTTTCAAATGAAGTCAGTGTTATCTCCGACAGCATAGCTTCATCGGTGGCATCAAATCCCAGTACGATCATATCCTCGGGCACTCTTATACCGTGCCTGGTAAGTTCCTCAATAAGTCCAAGTCCCATGTAGTCGCCTGCGGTTATAACAGCTTCGTACATCGGACGCTTGCCCTCAACTATCTCTTTAGCCAGAGCGATACCACTGTTGTACCAGAAATCTCCGTAGATCTTATGATCTTCATCAAGCTCTATACCAAGCTTTTCAAGCTCATCAACAAATACCGCCAGACGTTCCTCGGCTTCGGGATGACCTTTCATACCTGTCAGAATACATATATCACGCTTGCCGTGAACATTCACCACATGGCGGCACATCTCGCGGAGTATATCTTCATTGTATCCGCTGATAGTGTGATAATCTCCATATGGCATACCAAGAGATACAACAGGTATATCACCGCATTCCTTTATCCTGCGGCTGACAGTTTCTATTACCTTTCCTGTGCTGTCAGAAGAAAGTGTTACAGTATCGATGATAACACCGTCAAACAGCTTGAAATTCGGCAGAGAATAGATATTGTTTTCGCCTTTGGCGTGCTCCTCGATAAAAAACAGAAAATGAGACATTGAAGCAAACACTGCTACATTGTAGCCGTACTTATCGCATTGTCCGAAAACGCCCTTTGCTACACGCCTTACGTGCATCGTTTCAGGCATACCTGTTATAAGGCAGATGGTTTTTCTCTTCTCCATATCAATGCCCCCTGCGTCACTGTCTGTGTCCGATTTGCTGTTGTCTAATTATACCATATATTGATGGGTTAGTCAATAAGTTAATTGCAAAATACACAAATAAGAATGGTTATTCCTTTAGCACACCACTTCATACACCGATATAATAATGAATTTTTATTTGAGGGGTATTGCCTGTCAAAAGGTTGTGTAGCATAAATAAAAAAGGCGGTTTGACAGTAAAAAACGGACAAGTGTTTTGCTTGTCCGTTTAGTTTGTTATTCTTTTGGCTTGTTCTGCATTTTAAGTTTTGCCATTTTGTAGAGGAATATTTCAGTCGCTATAACAAGCACTATCACAGCACCTGCTATGAGAGCTATATACAACGCCTTGTTGTCCTTGCCGGGATCGGAAGATGATGATTTTTTATCGCCATCGTTTTCTTCGTCGGCGGTATCGTCGTCATTTGATTTTCTGCCCTTGTTACTTGCCTTGTTCTTGTCGGCTTCCTCTTCGTCATAGGTGGACTTTTCTGTTGATTTTGCGTCGCCGCCGTCGTTTTCTTTGCCTATATCGGTACCGCCTTCGCCGGGTTTGATATCTGCATTAAGTGCGGAGAAAGCTGTCAGCCATGCAAGAGAAGCGTTCCAGTTTATGGTACACTCGTTGCAGCTCCATGCTTCTATTGAATCAACATAGCACTTCTGGGGAGCGATCTCGCCTTTCTTCCAGCCCATGCCCCTTACCCAAGGATCCTGCATACCCGAGTTTGGTCCGCCCGAGAGTACGCCGCAGGGTGCTTTGGGAAATTTGTCATCTATCTGGTTAGACCACCAGCGGTGATGGGGATTCTCAGTTGTGTGACTGCCGTAGCCTGTAACGTAGGAGTAGTCCATGGCGTTTCGTCCCAACAGATAATCAAGCCCCTGAAGTGCGCCGTCGGTGTAGCTGTCATCTTCGTTGAGTACAGCTGCGTATGCAAGGACTATGGCGTTATCTGCCACAAAGGAATTTGAACCCCAGAGATAGCCCTTGTCGCTGTCATTGTAGCTGAGGGTACTTTGTGCGTAGGGCAGTCCGTAGCCCTGTGATTCTTCAAGCTCTATATAATGGTCAGCCGCTTTTTTCAGCGACTTTTCAGCTTCGTCCGCATCATCGAATTTTTTCTCATTCAGCAGTGCGGTAAATGTGCCGAGAGCGGCAGTGTTTCCCCAGTCGAAAGTTCCTGCACTGTCAACGCTTTCGCCGCTGCCCATGGTTACAGGCACATTCATATAGTATCCGGACTTTTCTGCGTCTTTCAGGTAATCCTTTTCGCCTGTGGTGGCATAAAGCTCCATGGCAGCCCAGTAGAATTCATCGGTAACATCGTTATCGCCGTAAGCGCCGCCGCCAACGCTCTCGTCAAGGGGAGCGTACATCTCTGGGTGCTTTTTTGCTGCCGCATATGCTTTTTCAGCGGCTTCAAGGCAGGTGTCAGAGAAATCCTCATCAAGCTCTTCCCAAAGTCTTGCAGACTGTGCCGCGCAGGCTGTTAGGTTCAGCGTTGCCGCTGTCGTGGGGGGCTTGATTATCCTGTTCTTGTCATCGTCCGCGGGTGCTACGCCAAGACCTGTCCATGTTTCGTCGTGAGCCTTGTGGTAAGCCATGCCCTCGTATTCGCTGGTATCCAGCTGCATTTTCAGCATCCATTCCATCTCCCACCTTGCTTCGTCAAGCAGGTCTGGGAAGCCGTTGCCGCTTTCGGGGATTATCATCGACCCGTCAGCAAAGATATCATCATTTCCCGTGAATACAAAAAACTCATACAGATTCTGGAGCATCCACAGTGAAAGTCCGCCGTTGACGGTGTACTTGCCGTGGTCGCCTGCATCGTACCATCCGCCAGTCACATCGACCCTGCCGCTGGTGGCGCTGTATCCCCATGTGTGCTGTATCTCGGCATCATCGGAGGTATGACCTGCCGCGCGGGAAAGGTCTGATTTATCGCCTGAGCTGATATACTCGCTTTCTATCTCGATACCGCTTCTGTTCTGGTAGAAATAGTTCAGCGAATCATAAAGCAGTGCCGAGTAATCGCTGACCTCATCGGGTGCGAATACCTTGAAATCACGGCTGACTGCGCCGTTGTCAGCCTCGATGTGGAATGTTCCGCTTTCATCAAGTTCCGAAAAATCGATGATATGAACTGTGTCCTCAGAATCCTCATCGTAGCCGAAATACTTGCTCTTGCCCTCGTAAACGGTCTTGCCCGAATCGTCAACTACTTCAAAACCGATATCATCTTTATCGGTGCAAAGGAGAGTTGCTTTCTTTTCGCGCTTTGCAAAATAGCCTACCTGATTGGTGAGTATATCTGCACGCTTCCATTCTTCGGGGAACTGATAATCGTTCTCATTGCTTGTAAGGTCGATGAGGGACATATTATCAAAGGTTATCTCAGTACCGGCAGGGAAGCAACCGCCGGGGGTGTACTGCCCGTCACCGCCCAGATGGAAAGCCCATTCGGCAACGTCCAGTGACTGGTTGGCGGTAAATGTAAGCTCGACTTTTTTAGTTTCTTTTGCACTTATCTGTATTGGGTCCCATGTAGCATCAAGGTCGTAGCCGTTGGACATATTGTGCCAAACCTCAACGTCACCGTCCAGATTGCCTATCTTGGTGTAGTACTTACCGCTCTTCGAGGGTGTTATCTCGTAGGAGACTTTGTACTGGTGACCCGCTTCGATTTTCAGCCCTCTGTGGCGGAACTGGCAGTCCCATCTGTCCTCGCCGCCGTTGGACTGTCCGCCGGGATTCACGATGGTGATCTTGTATTTGCCGTCTGAGATATCGAATTCCATTTCAGCCGTTCTCGATTCGCATATGTGCCACGGCAGACCTACGCCGTCATCGAAATCTGTCTGCCCAAGCTGCTGACCCGCCATTACTCCGAGGGGTGCAGTGATGTTCAATAACCAGACAGCTGCCGCCGCGGTAGACACTGCCCGTTTCACTGATCGTGTAAACATTTTAATATACCTCCATATCCTAATATCGCAGTATTTCTGCAAACCCATGTCATTTATTATAACATATTATCCTTGGATTGTAAAGACCTCGCGTGATATACTGCAAGCCGTTTGACCATAAAAAACAGGACAAGGAATTATCCTTGCCCTGCATTTCAGGTATCATTTACAGATTCATCACTATCAGCGCTGCTATCGTGAGATAGGCAGCGAGCTCGGTCATAAAGCCTAAATTTTCTTTGATCGTTCTGTTCATTATACACCTCAGTTATCTTCTCTTGAACTTGAATGCGAATATCAGTCCGAATAACAGGACACCTGCGGATACACCCACCAGCACCAGAGGAACTGTGCGGTTGGCTGTGTTTGAGCCGTTAGGCGAGAATTCTCCGCCCTGAGGCATTCTGCCGCCTGCGTTCTTGTCATCACCGCCCGAGGGTCTCTGCATCTTGCCACCCTGACGGTCGGTCTGCTTTTCTTTGGCAGTATCTTCATCTTCAGTGCTTTCGCTTTCTGACGGCTTTTCGGTATTTTTGCTTTCGTTAGATGTGTCTGTCTGCTTATCCTTTCCACCAAAACCGCCGGGCATATTTGAAGAGTCAAAATCTTCAGGCATATTGCTCGGGTCGAAACCGCCCTTCATATTACTGGGGTCAAAACCCTCAGGCATATTTGAAGGATCAAAATCCTCGGGCATATTGCTGGGGTCGAAGCCCTCGGGTCTCTTGCCGCTTGGGGTCTTCTTTTCGCTGAGGTTAGCCGCCTTTGCGGGTGCGGGAGTGTTCAGCACCTTTACACTGCTGAGGAGTTCTGCTGATGAACTGTCAGCAGAGGGATCCTCGGTGCTCTTATCAGTGCTGTCATCGGAGCTCTTGTCCTTTGAACCAAAACCGCCGAATCCGCCCATATCGGGCATACCCTTGCCGCCGAATCCGCCGTTTCCGCCCATTGAACCCATATCTGAAAGGTTCAGGGAAGAGCAGTCGATAAGTGCGGAACTGTCAGCGCTCTGACCTTCGCTGGTGGAAGGTATAGTGCCATCCAGCTGACCCTTGACGCTCTCACTTCTCAGTGTGCAGAAGACGCTTATTGCTTCAACACCCTTTTTGAATTCTTCATAGGAGCAGAACTTGGTGGGGTCTTTTTCCACGTACTTGTCTATCATCGCTGCGGTATCGCTTACAAGTGCAACGAAGTCTGTGCTGTTTACGAATTCGCTGAACAGTTCGTGATACTGCTCTGTGTAGTCTTCATTATCGAATATCCACGAGATCATGGGTCTGTCTTCCATGCCGTTAGATACGGGTGTATCGATAGGGGAGTTAACGCTTGAAGAAGCATTTCCGCCCATGAATGTGCCGTAGGCAAGGTTGTAATCCCAGGGTATCATCGAAAGCTGACCGTCCTTTTCGTACAGGTAGTAATTGTGTATCATCTGACCTGTGTAGCTGTCGCCGTTGCAGAGGAAGTTGTGTACCACGAAATAGCGGATGACTTCTTCGGTATCTACCGTGTTTTCGATATCGGTCTGCTCTGTCAGATTTTTGAGAGACTTTATCAGACGCTTCTTGTCAGTGGTATCAACTATGGTCTTTGCGTTGCCGAAGATATTGCTGTAGCTGTCTTCGTCATCATCGGAATATTTCAGCTTGACATCATCACTGCCCATGCCGAATCCACCGAAACCGCCTTTGCCGCCATTTTCACCGCCAAACATTTTTGATGGGTCAAAATCTCCCATATCACCCATGTCGGGCATTTCTCCATCGAACATTTGCGAGGGGTCAAAATCTCCCATATCGGGCATATTTGAAAAGTCAAAATTACCGGGAGCGAAACCACCGTTTTCATCGGATTTCTCATCGCCGCCCTTGTCATCATCGGAAGAATTCTTGTTCATGAAATCGCCCATGCTGAAATCCTTGCCGTTGCCGGGACCGCCGCCGCCGAAGCTCAGACTGTCAGGCTTGTACAGCTCGCCGTAGTTTGAACCGTAGTTCCTTTCAAGGAAAGAATCCTCGATGGCTTCAACTGCCAGATAAAGACCCCAGTCTTCACCGTTCACGGTGATGTACACATAGCTGCACAGAGGTGTATCAACACCGAAATCGTACATCATGGTGTATGACAGATAGTCCTTCATGTAGCTGTTGTCCTGTATGATATTGTTCAGGCAGAGCTTGTCAAGTCCGTGGTAGCTCTTGCCCTTTTCGTACTGGTCAAACTCTATCTTGAAGCTGTATCTGCTGCTGTCCATGTTCTTTACTGAACTCAGGGAGGTGTTGCCCTTGCCGCGTATACCAACGTTCTTGACTGCTTCGCCGTCGATGACAACACTGCAGGCTGAGTATTCTTCGCTCTCGCAGGTCTCGATAAAGCTGTCCCAGTCGTCCATCACTATATCAAGGGTATGTACCTTTGATTTATCAAAAAGCCTTGCTTCATATCCCGCAGCGGTCGCCTTGACTTCGATACCAAGTGCCTGACCGTTGCAGAACACGATAGTGATGAGAAGCGTCAGCACAGTGATAACAGCGCATATCCTGTCTATGTTTTTGTTTGCCGACATTATCTCACGTCCTTATCCCATGTAATCTCCGTTGTAGCTGACCAGAACTGCGCTCTGCACACCGTTCATATCGGAAAGCTCGTTGATGAAATCGGTGTTGTCGTCTTTCAGGCGGATCTCTGTGTTCAGCTCTACAAGACCTTTCTGTGCTGTCTTGCTCTTGATAACGCATCTTTCGGTCTTGCTGTCGAGGAATGCCTTTGCATTCTTTTCAGCGTCGTGATTGTCGCAGCGGATAACTACGATGTAGGGGTTCTTGTGGGATTTTCTGTTAACGAATATCAGAAGTATCACGCCGATGAGCACGCTGCCGACAACTGCAAGAGGTATCATGCCTGCCGCAAGAACTATTCCCACTGCGATAGACCAGAACAGGAAAGCGATATCAAGGGGTTCTTTGATTGCTGTACGGAAACGCACGATAGACAGCGCACCTACCATACCCAGTGAAAGTACTACGTTGCTTGTTACAGCAAGTATAACTACTGTGGATATCATTGTCAGCGCTACCAGTGTAGTGCCGAAGCTTGAGGAATACATAACGCCGTTGTAGGTCTTTTTGTATACCATGAATATGAACATACCCAGTCCGAAAGCAAGCACAAGGGCGATTGCCATATCAAGTATGCTGACACTGGTCACATTTTCAAGAAAATTGGATTTAAAAATATCTTTGAAGCTCATTGTGGATTCTCCTTTATTATATTATCCGTAGATACGACAGGCTGCATATTTTGAAAATGCACCCTCGCGCCTGTCTGCAAGGGCTACTGCATCTCTTATGATGTCAGGCAGGAAACCATCCCACTTGACTTCCAGTATTATCAGTTCCGATACAGGAACTGTAACACAGTCACTTTTAAGAAAGTCAGTACATCTCATACCACTTCTGACATTGTAATCAAGTGTCACCCTGACATTGCCCGCAGGATAGATGAATGGTTCACGGGTATAATCAACGATGGTCTTTGGGGCTATGCCCTGGGTGTACATCTTTGAATACAGTTCCCGTATCAGCGGATATTGTGAATCCAGCATCCAGCCGATATCGCCGTCAACTATCCTCTGCGCCTGCTCAGCGGTGAGCGGAGCGCTTTGCTTATTTCCGAGATTCGCGAACTTACTCTTCTTTTCAAGATGTATGACAGATGTATCACCATTATAGTACCGTATCCTGAATTTTTCACGAATGCTCACTCCATTCAGCTTTTCCTTCAGTGCTTTGTCGGCGAGGTTGTCAAAGTAAAGACTTCTTATGAAGTATTTGCCGTCGATTGCATGAGGGTCGTGATATGCCACCGCATTCAGTCGGTGACATATCGTCATCATATCAGAGTAATTGATCTCATGCTTTATCTCATGTCTGAGGTCCATACTATCACCCCTTTCGTTTTTATTATCCGAAACGACCTGCTGTCGGCTTGGATCTCTCTTACGATCAATATTATAAACGTTTTAACTAAAATGAAACTTAAAGAAATACTTAAGTCAGATCGTTTATTTCACCTCATACTAACTTCATATCCATTGTTTACGGGACTTTTACGAATCTTGGGCTATATTGCGATAAAATAACTTTGTGCAAAACCAACATGGAACGTGGTCGATGTTTGTGAAAAATCACACCAAAAAAACTCTTCTGCCGAAACGTATATATGATGTAAGCGGCAGAGAGCCGCAGATCCGATGACAAAACAATAACGGAGGGAACAACTATGAAAAAGATGGATATCAGAAAAATAACAGCAATGACAGCTGCTCTGGTGATGTGCATATCAATGGCATCCTGTGGAAGTACATCAGACAAAGCCGGCACCAACGGCGGCGATAAAGCAAAAAACTCGGGAACAACAAAGAGCGTTACAGATGCTGAAACTGCCGCTGAGACAACAACAGTTGCTGCAAAGAAAGCTGAGGCTATCGATGATGCAGGGTATGAGGGCGAGATGGCTGATATGAAGATGGAAACAGCTGCTGATGCGGATATGGCAATGACGACAGAGGGTGTGGCTCTGGATGCAGCAGCCAAGTCAGATGATGCAGCTTCTCCCGCACTTGCAGGCGATGAGGACATACTCCCCGGTGAGCCTGATAACGCTGTAGACGGCAAGGCTTTCGTGCTTACAGCAGGGGAGTGGAACGATAACAACAACTGGGGCTTCTTTACAAACCTTGCCAAGAGCGGCACTATCAATTTCCCTGTGTTCGGTTTTGACCCCACTCACAGGATAGCAGTAACTGTCACCAAGGATGGAGAGCCCGCACGTGAGCAGCTTGTTGAACTTCTGGACAGCGACGGCAATGTTATCTGGATGGCAAAGTCTGACAAGAACGGTATGGCTTATGTGTTCTATAAGAATGGTATGAACCCCGCAAAGGTAAGGTGTGGTGAAAGCGTGCAGGAAGTTAAGGGCGACAGCGATGACGGTCAGGGCGACGCAGGCACTGCCGAGGTAACCCTTGAAGCTATGGACAGCAAGAAACTTGATGATACTCAGGTAATGTTCATACTGGATACCACAGGTTCTATGGGCGATGAGATAGCATATCTCCAGATGGATTTCGCATCTATCGCTGAGGATGTTGATGACGGACATACTACTTTCTCTGTTAACTTCTACCGCGATGAGGGCGACGATTATGTTACCAAGTGCAATAGGTTCACAAATAATGTCAAGGTGATACAGGATGACCTCAACCGCGAGAGTGCTACCGGCGGCGGAGATTTCCCCGAGGCTGTTGCAGAGATACTCGAGGAGACCATAACCAACAACGATGAGTGGAGCGAGAGCGCCAACAAGATAGCTTTCCTTATCTTCGACGCACCTCCTCATGACGGTAAAGAGGATAAGCTTGAAGCAGCAGTAAAGACCGCAGCCGCAAAGGGCATACATCTTGTACCTGTTGTATCCTCCGGTGCTGACCGCGACACCGAGCTTTTCGGCAGAGCGATAGCAGCCGAAACAAACAGCAACTATATATTCCTGACAGACGATTCAGGCGTTGGCGGTTCTCACCTTGAACCCATCATTGGCGACTACGATGTTGAACTTTTGCATGACATTATTGTAAGGAATATCACAAGCCTGAGAGGATGATATAATAGTATTATCAACTGCATAAATAGACCATTGAACGCCGATGTGTGCATACACATCGGCGGAATTTTTTGAAGAAAAATGATGATAAATTGAAAAAAACAACAGATGAAATATATAATTAATCATATATATATATTAGAATAGTACATTTCGTAATTAAAGCGCTGTTTTTATTTGACATTTTTTTCGCAATGTTGTATAATGAATATGTCAAATATTTTGCATACGTGACTGAGATAATAAAAATTCATGACGGAAATAATTTTTAAAACATACTGCCATAACTGTTAAAATTTGGGAGCGTAGAAGTGATATTAATTCTTTGCAGAATATTTGTAAGCCGTCATAATACAGTTTTTGTTTTTTCTGTGTATGATACGGCTCTGTTTGAATGGGAATAATGAGATTTTTATAAAGGAATCCCCGAAATAAATATAGAGTCTGTTGCTGACTGAACATCGGGGAGCGGGTATAAAGTACAGGGGGTCAAGATGGTCAAGCGTGATAAGAAAAGCAATAGCATACCTGATACGCTTGCACGGATAATGGGTAAAAGGACAGCATCGAAAGGTCTGTTTGTGATATTGCTTGTGATGTATCTTGCATCTACAGCTATAATCAGTATGTCGGCGTCTTCGTATAAGGTGCTGAACATTGCTGGCAGTGAGATAAGTGTGTATGCATTTGCGGGAGTGTTTTCTGCGATATCGAATATTGCGGTCATGTTTATGGCTGTGTATTTTGGCAAAAAAGGTTTTTTTACATCGCTGTTTTTCCTGCTTTTGCAGTTCCCGATGATGGTCAACGGAATAATCAATCACCATAATCTGCAAAGTCTGCCGGGAGCATTTACGAATATACTGACGATCATCGCAGTTATCGTGATCTATGTAAATAATGAAAAGATAGATAAATTCCAGCAGAATATCCGCGAACAGGCGGTCACGGATATGATGACGGGTCTGCCAAACAGGTTCGCAAGTCAGGAACTGGTTGAAACACTGCTGAATGATGGTGAGAAATTCGCTGTGGTATCCATAGATCTCGATAGCTTCAAGAGCATAAATGATACTATGGGGCGCGATGTCGGCAGCAAGCTGATAATAAAGATCGCCGAAAAATGGAAGAATTCTGCAAACAACGGTGAAACCGGAACGGTGGATTTTATCACCAGACAGTGCGGTGATGAATTTACGCTGATAATCCGCGGGTATGAAAACGATAATGATATACTGGAGACAATAAAGCATTATCAGTCTCTTCTGGAAGAGAAGGTCACGATAGACGGCTGTGATATGTTCGTCAGGGGAAGCTTCGGATATGCTCTTTATCCTGATGATGCAGATATCAGCGACCATCTTTTTACCTATGCGGATGCTGCAATGTATGAAGTAAAGAGAATGAACAGCAGTGAAAAGGTCATGAGATTCTCCAAAGAGCTGATGAAGATAGAGCGTACACTGGAGATCGAGCGCAAGCTGAGAAAAGCTCTTGAAGACGATACGATATTCTTTGAGCTCCAGCCACAGTTCGATATGGCTCACAGGCTGCGTGGCTTTGAGAGCCTTGCACGCATCGACGACGGAAACGGAAATGTACTTACACCAACGGAGTTTATACCTGTGGCTGAAAAAGTCGGATTGGTTGACAAGGTCGATACCAAAGTGTTCAGAAGATCTGCTGAATTTTTCGGCGAGCTTATCAGAAAGACGGGTGCAAGGATAACCCTCAGCGTAAATGTATCGGTAAGGCATCTGATGAAAAACGATTTTCTTGAAGAAGTCAGATCAATATTGAAGTCCAGCGGGCTTCCGCCTGAACAGCTTGAGATAGAGATAACCGAATCGGTGCTGATAGAATCTGCCGAAAAGGCATTGCAGTGCATAACCGAGATCAAGGAAATGGGCGTTAAGATAGCGATAGACGATTTCGGCACGGGTTATTCGTCTCTGAGTTATCTGTATAGCTTTCCTGCCGATCTGCTTAAAGTTGACAAATCCTTTATCGACAAGATGAACACCAACGAATCCTCGAAGCAGTATGTTGCTGCGATAATCTCCATAGGCCACATCATGAAATTTGATGTTATCTCCGAGGGAGTCGAAGATGAAGAACAGCTGGATACCCTTAAAGATATCGGCTGTGATTACATACAGGGATTCATATGGGGCAGACCTCTGTCCAAGGAAGAAGCGGAGAAGCTGGTGCTTAGTCAGGTGTCTGCATAAATTTACTATATACAAAATTTGCCCCGAAGCGTTATGAAATGCTTCGGGGCATTAATATTGCTCTGGTATGCTTATCGCACAAATGTTCCACGTGGAACATTTGCACTTACTGGGTCTGCTTGTGATTCAAAGCTATTTTGGAAATTCCTCAATAAAGCGCTGCGCGATATCCGCAAGCTCGCCGCTTCTTTCGGGCTGGTGCGAAAGATAAGTAACCGACAGCTGTTTTTCGGGACAGGCAACGCATCGCTGACCCCATTTTCCGCTGATGGCAAAGGTGGTATCTGTAGTCCAGAAGAAGTATCCGTAGCCGCCTTTTTCGGTCTTTACAAGGGGGCTTGTTGCTTTATGAATCAACGATGGGGGAATGATCTGATCCCCATGCCAGTTACCATCCTGCATGAAAAGCTGACCGAGATCTGACAGCTGACTTACCGTGAGTTCCATGCCCGTAGCGCCGTAAAAATGCCCCTCGGGCGAGAGCTGAAAAACAGGTCTGCCCCAGCCGAGAGGTTCAAACAGTCGTGGCGAAAGGTAGTCCATAAGGTTCATACCTACCGCGTTTTCGCAGGCGGCACCAACCAGATAAGCGGGGATATTTGAGTAGTGAAAACTCCTGTCGCCGTAATCAACTGGCAGGCGCAAGATGTTTGCAAGCCAGTCGTCATTGTCGGGATTGTCGATAAGGGCGGCGGCTTCCTGCGGGCGGAAAGGGTAGGGCGCGGCGGACATGGTCATGAAATCTCGGAAAGACAAATCCTTGAAAGGCTCGGATATGATATCAGTGTATTTACTGTTCAAATAAATGTACAGCTTATCTGCGATGTTTATCTTGTTTTCCGAATGTGCCATAAGGACAGCAGCGGCAGTCACGGATTTCGTAGCAGAGTAGACAGGGTAGGGGATATCCGCGTCAAAACAGCGTTTCAGTACAGGTTTGCCTTGGTATGTTATCTGTGCGCCGTGCAGTTCGATACCTGCGGCGGAAACGTCATCAAAAAATCTTTCAAACATGAAAATCCTCCGTATTCAAAAACTAAATTGATTATACCGCTTTTTCGTGCGTAAGTCAAGAGTAAGTATTCAGTTAACATATTGTGCAAAACCGGCTTTGTAAATTAGCAGAATAGTCTATTGACTACGCACTTCTGCGATGATATAATTAACATATCCTTTGAAAAAGATGATCGGAACGGAGGTATATAAATGATGATAAAAACGCCCCCAATGGGCTGGAACAGTTGGGACTGCTATGGTGCATCGGTTGATGAGGAAACAGTCCGCAGGAATGCCGAATATATGGCAAAACACCTTAAACAGTACGGCTGGGAGTATGTTGTGGTGGATATCCAGTGGTATGAACCTTTGGCGAAAAGCCACGAATACAATAATTTTACCGAACTCTGCATGGACGAATATTCCCGCCTTATCCCCGATGAGAGCAGATTTCCGTCATCGGCAGGTGGAAAGGGTTTTGCTCCGTTGGCTGAATATGTCCATCTTTTAGGACTTAAATTCGGTATACATATTATGCGCGGTATACCCCGTCAGGCTGTACACAGGAACACGGCTCTCTTCGGCACTGATAAGACTGCCCGCGAGGTGGCTAAGATGAACAGCATATGCGCATGGAACACCGATATGTACGGCGTTGACCCCGAGAAAGAGGGAGCTGAGGCTTACTACAGGAGCATTTTCGCCCTGTATGCCGAATGGGGCGTTGACTTCATCAAGTGCGATGATATCTGCCGTGAGCTTCCTCACGAGGAAAGCGAGCTGGTGCTTCTCAGCAAATGCCTGCATAACTGCGGCAGAGATATGGTGCTGAGCCTTTCCCCCGGACCTGCACTTCTGGAAAAGTCCGAGCTCTACAAGCAGACAGCCGATATGTGGCGTATCACCGACGATTTCTGGGACAACTGGCAGTCTCTCTACAATATGTTTGAAAGATGCGAAAAGTGGAGCATCCACAGCGGTGCAGGACATTATTCCGATGCCGATATGCTTCCTGTCGGCGCGATATTGCAGGATTACAGTCCTGAAAACAGGACTAAATTCACCGAAGATGAACAGCGTACCATGATGACCCTGTGGAGCATTTTCCGCTCGCCGCTGATGATAGGCGGAGAGCTGACAAAGAACGACGAGTTCACCGATATGTTGCTGACGAATGCCGCTATAATCGGCATGAACAAGCTTTCACGCCACGCGCACATGGTTTTGCGCAGGGAGATCGGCGGCAGTGAGCATATCCTCTGGACGGCTGTGTGTGCCGACGGTGGACAGTACGCGGCGGTGTTCAATGTCGGCGAAAATGCGGGCAGCTTCACTCTTGATCTTGCCGACTTGGAGATATATACTCCCGTCACCTGCACCGACCTCTGGACAGGGGCTGTAACCGAGAACTGCAGAGGTATCAAGATAGAGCTACCGCCCCACGGCGCGTCGGCTTTTCTGCTGAAATAATAAGTACAACGACGAACGCCCTGCAATACTATGCAGGGCGTTCGTCGGTCTTTATTTGAGTTTAATGAGAAAACACTGTTTGTCTGAAGTTCACTTTTCAGAAAGTTCGGAGATTATCTGTATAAACGAATCAACATCATTGAAGTCCTTATACACCGAAGCAAAACGCACGTAAGCCACGTTATCCAGCTTCTTCAGCCCGCTGAGCACCATGTCGCCTATCTCGCCAGTGGTGGTCTCGGTCTGCATCTTGTTGGCATAGGTGTTCTCGATATCATCTACCAGATTGGTAACCTGCTCAACGCTGACAGGACGCTTCTTAATGGCGTTCTGCAAGCCCTTTATCAGCTTTTGTCTGTCAAACGGCTCAAATGAACCGTCCTTTTTGTAGACCATCAGCAGCGGCTTTTCAACTACCTCATAAGTGGTGAAGCGTCTGCCGCACTTTGGACATTCACGTCTTCTGCGCTTTTTGCCCTCGCTGGGTCTTGAATCTATTACTCTTGTATCCTCATGGCTGCAAAAGGGACATCTCATCTTAATAACTCCTATTCGGTCAATGATGTACGTTTTTTTTCTCTGTATTACATTATAACACAGAAATTTTCAAATTTCAAGTGGTTTTGCAAATTTAGTATGAATTTTTTTGGACAGTGTGGATGTTTTGCTCCATTTGTATGCATTAATGCTGTTATGATCTCTGCTCAGCTTCTTTGTTCAGGCGCTTGTGGATATTATCAATATCCTCGGTAGTGCCACCGCCATTGTCATCAGGGGCGCGGAATTCGCCTTTTTCCACCAGCCTGAGGAAAGCGTCAACCACATCCTCAGTCAGCTGAGTGCCTCTGGCTTCTTTCATGATAGACACCGCTTTATCAAAATTCATGCGCTTGCGGTAGGGACGGTCGGAATACATGGCATCGAAAGTATCTGCGACAGCGATTATCTGGGCTACGCGGGGTATTTCTTCGCCTTTCAGACCCTTAGGATATCCCTTTCCGTCGGGACGTTCGTGGTGTGCGCCTGCACCGATGGCAAGCTCAGGCATTATGCTGATATTTTTTAGCGTATTATAGCCAAGGGCTGAGTGTGATTTGATTATCTTGAATTCCTGGTCGGTCAGCTTGCCGGGCTTATTCAGCACCTCGGGCGGTACGCCGACTTTTCCGATATCGTGCAGCAGCGCGATATTGTAGTATTTCTCAATTGTCTCTTCGTCAAGACCCAGTTCACGTGCAAGCATCATTGTATACTCTGCCACGCGGGTGGAGTGACCGTTGGTATACTTGTCTTTCATATCGATAACTTTCGCGAAAGCTTCAACTATCTCACGGATAAGGGTCTTCTGCTCTTTTTCCTTTTCAAGGAAACGCGCCGTTCTTCTGCCGATGTAGCTCTTCACCGCCAAAATGATGATACCGATCACCAAAGCCGCACAGAGGATCATGAACCAAAGCGTTTCGTATATCGCCTTTGTCTTGATTATCTTTACCACAAGTTCTTTCGTGGTTCCGTTATGGGGGTCTTTTACCTGCATAACAAAGCTGTATGTTCCGCCGTGCAGATTGGTGTAATCCACAGGTGCAAGCTCGCTGCGCTTAAGGGTCACAGGGTTCTTGTCGAAGCCCTCAAGACAGTAGGTTATCTCAGGGTTTACCAGCGAGTAATTGTACGCATAGCTGTATATCGTCAGTTTTTTTACAGTTGAGGGTATCACGATATTACCCGAGCTGTCGGGGTAGATCATCTTGCCGTCAGCCTCAGCATAGGGTACCGAGAGCTTTATGCTTTCCACGTTTTCAAATTCCTTTTCGATATTGACCTTTGCAACGCCTGTTGTACCCGAGATATAAAGGTCTCCGTCGGCTGTGAGTTCGCTGTAGGAATTTGAAGTCGTTATGCAGGAAAGACCGTTGTCCCTGCCGTAGTATATGGGCGAATGTTCGCCGTTTTCAAGGAGTGTCTCGCATTTTTCAACGTATATGCCGTTGCTGCTGAGTATCCACATCTCGCCCCGGGAATTCTCGTAAAGGTCAAAATTGTTTGAATATGGGAACTTCTGTATCGTGGTTATGTTGTAGTCGGCATCCATATACGCCAGTGAATTGCTGGTCACTATCCAGTAGATATCCTTTGAGATATCTTTCTTTATACGCATCATAACGTCCGAATGAAGACCGTCATCGGTGCCGCGGTGGATTATGGAATTATTGCCTATTATGAACATACCGCCGCCGTCTGTACCGAGTATAAGGTCGCCGTTCTCGCTTTCGGCGGCTGTGAGTATCTCGGTGTTGCTTATGCCGTCGCTTTCGCCGTAGACTTTGATTATCTTGTCGTCCTTGATGACCGCTGCACCGCCCGTGCAGACCGCCACAAATGTGCCGTCCGAACGCTCAATGACAGTCCTTACGCGCTCTGAGGGCATACCGTCCTTCTCGGTGAATTTTATCACCTTACCTCTGTCGTACCTTAGCAGTCCCTGTTCACCGAAAGTCGAAAACCATACTCTGTTTTTGCTGTCGCGGATTATCGAACGTATCTTGCAGTCGTGCATAAGGCTGATAAGGTCGGTATCAGCGCAGACCTCTCCCGATGCAGTTTTTGAAGATGTGATGAGCAGGTTCTCCAGTTTTCTGCCGTTGCTGAGGACGATAAGTCCGCTGTTCTTTGTGCCGATAAACAGCTTGCCGCTTTCCGCGCAGGTGGAGTATACCACCTCGTTTTCGAGTTTGTATTTCTCAAATATATCCGTGAACTGATTGGGAACTATCTTCATCACGCCCTGCTGTGAGGATACGAACCACAGGTTCTTCTGATAGTCCGTCATCATATCCTCTATGGAAGTCGTGAGTGGGATATTCTCCAGAATAGTGAATTTTCCGTCATCGATGAAGCCTATGCCGTTATCGGCACAGACCCACAGCATATCCCCCACGGTACACATGGAGTTTACATACCTTAACGGCGAGATATCAGTAGGGTCAGTATTTTTGAAGCCCTTGTCAAGTTCGCCGTGATATACCTCGTGGTTCTTGGTGCCTATATATACATACCCTTTCTTGTCAGGGTCTGGAAGTATCGAGTGTATATCTTCGATACCCAGTTCTTCTGAACCGCTGAAGCTTTTCAGCCTTTTGTTTTCCAGCGTGAATACCGCACCGTCGATGGTAATGCCGTATATGATATTGTCGGAGACGTGCTTCAGCATACGGATATATCCGTTATTGAGCTGGGGCTCGTCTATCATGGAAAGACTGCCGTTTTTGTCTACCAACGCGATTCCCTGGGTCGTACCTAGATAGATGTTGCCTTCATCGTCCTCGGTTATAGAGCGTATCGACAGGGAAGTAAGACCGTTGCTTTTATTGTATAAAGTAAACTCGCCCTTTTCCATCACCGCCGCGCCGCTGTCATTGGTGCCTACCCAAAGACGATTCTTTGAATCCACAAAAAGCTTCACCACGCTGGCTATGCCTGTGGTAGAATCTATTCGCTCAAAAGTATTGCCGTCATAGCGGATAAGGCCGCTGTAACTGCCGATCCATATGAATCCCTCACTGGTCTCAACGATGTCGTTGGCTTCCGAGGTGGGCAGACCCGAAGTGTTGTCATAAAGCACGGTGGAATAGCCCTCGCCCTTGCCTGTGGGATCGACTGAAAGCTCTTCCTCTGTGATGATCTCATCGCCCCAAGCACGGAACGGCACACTCATAACAGCTGAGGTCAGCAGTAACGCCGATGCCGTGATGCAAAGCAGCTTTTTCGATATTCTTTTAATAAGGCTGAGTTTGTTTTTCATATCGCTCACTCTCCGTGATCATACCGACAGTCGGATGTAAAATCGGCTGTTATCGGTCTTTATCCATCAATTAGTATAAGACTTGTATCTGATCTTTATCCTTACTTTCTAATTCTTAACTAAGTTATTCATGACTAAATTGTAACCTAACAGAAAATAATTATTTATAAGTATATGATATCACATTTATATGTGCATTGTCAATAGTTATCAGCGGAAAAATAAAGCGATTTTATTTCATGTTTAATATATTAACGAAAAAAGCACCCGCTTCTCGCGGCAATTCGAGAAACGGGTGAAAGGGGGTATCATATCAAACGGCATCTGTCTCACCCGACTTACGCACAGCGTCTGCCGAATGAGGAAAATATGCCGTTCAATAGAGTTTGGGAGAAATCTTGTTTAATAGCAGATGGCTTTATCAGTCATCTTTTTTTGCCACAGCAACAGGAGCGGTCTCGTAGATGAACTTGACTTCGCCTTCGGTGCCTGCTGCCTTGCCCGAGAAATTATCATAAGCCTTGCTTGCTTTCTTAAGTGCGTCAAGCCTGTCGAGCAGTGGAGTGATATCATCGTTGTAGGCGCTGATTATCTTGTCGATGCCCTCGCGGCGGAATTCCTTCATGCCGCTGTTGAGCTTCTTAGCGCCGTCTTCAAGCTTCTTTGAACCGTCTTTCAGCTGTGCGGCACCGTCATCGAGAGCAGTTATGCCCGCATAAAGTGTGCTGCTGCCGTCGGAGAGCTTTTCGGCACCATCTAAAAGCTGTGCACTGCCTGTGGATACGCTGTAAGTGCCGTCTTTGAGGGTCTGTCCGCCTTGCCAGAGAAGTCCCAGACCGTCATCAAGCGCGGATGCGCCGTCCGTAAGCTGGCCCAGACCGCCCTGAAGTGAGCCAAGACCTGTATCAAGCTGATATGCGCCGTTATATGCGGCGGCTATACCCTCGGCGAGGGAGTGTGTGCCGCCTGAGATTTTCTTTGCGCCGTCGGCAACAGCAGTGCTTCCGTCAGCAAGCTGTCCTGCGCCTGCTACAAGCTCTGTTACCTTTGAAGCAAGTGTGCCTGTGCCTGCTTTCAGCTTTTCGCCGCCCTCGGTCAGCTGACCAAGTCCGTCATCAAGCTTTGTAGTACCCTCTGAAAGTTGAGTAAGTCCGCCCTGAAGCTTGCCTGCGCCCTCATCGAGAGCAGCTGCGCCTGTATTTGCAGAGTGAAGTCCTGCAGAAAGAGTGGAAGCGCCTGTGCTGAGTGAGCCGGCACCTATCGCGAGAGCCTTGATGCCCTCTAAAAGTGAAGTCACGCCGTTATCTATTGCAGATATGCCGTTGAACAGTGTGTTAGCGCCAACTTTGAGTTCACCTGAACCGCCTGACAGCTTGCCAAGACCCTCGTCAAGATCGACAGCGCCTTTGTTTACCTGTTCAATGCCTGCCTGAAGCTTGCCTGCACCGCTGTCTACACTCTTAGCACCTGCGGAAGCGGTAGTCAGTCCCGCTGAAAGAGAACCAGCGCCTGTGGAAAGTGCATTAGCGCCATTCAGAAGTTCACTGCTGCCCGCTTTAAGACCTGCCGCACCAGTGGAAACCTTTGCAGCGCCGTCAGCAAGGGTCTTGGAATTTGTATAAAGTTTGTCTGCACCCTCAGCAAGAGCCTTGCCGCCCTCATCTAGAGTTGCCAGTCCCGTATCCAGAGCCTGTGCGCCATCTACCAGAGCAGCAGCCCCTGTTTTAAGGCTTGCGATGCCGTTGGTCAGCGCGGTGGTGTCAGCTGATATCTGTGAAGAACCCTCTGCCAGACCTGCGGCTATCTGTTCCTGAGAAGCGATGGTCTGCTGAAGAGTGCCTATCATTGTGGCTATATCGTCGCTGGGGTTTGAAGCGTATATCTGCTGAAGACTTGCAAGCACCTGCTTGTTGTATTCTATCGAAGAATAAAGTCCGTTTGCAGCGTTGGTCATTGAATCCGAAATACCGTTCAGCTTTTCGGGGATAGCAGCTGCGCCCTCGGCGAGAGTATCTATACCGCCGGAAAGGGACTGTGCGCCCGCGAGCACCTTTGCAGAACCTGCCTTGGAGGAGGTTATTCCTGCGGAAAGTGTTCCTGCCGATGTGCTGAGTGAACCCGCACCTGTTGAAAGCTTTGAAGAACCTGCCGCTACGTTAGCCGCACCGGAATCGAGGGTCGCTGCGCCGTCAGCCAAAGCCTTTGAACCGCTTGCAACTTTCTTTGAACCGCTGTGAACATCTGCAGCGCCCTTGTCGGCGGAACTTATGCCCTCAGCAAGCTTTTCGGTGCCAGATTTGAGGTCATCTGCGCCATTTTTCAGCTGAGAAGTTCCTTCCTTTAACTTTGCTGAGCCTTCTTTAGCTGACTTTAAGCCATCGTCTAAAGTTTTAGCACCGTCAGCCAGAGATTTTGCACCATCCTTTGCTGATGCTGTGCCGTCTTTCAGTGACTTTGCGCCTGCTGCGGCAGTGTCAGCGCCGTCTTTGAGTTTATCAGCACCATCTTTCAGTTTTGCCACGCTGTCATCTGCATTTGCCATACCTGCCGCCAGCTGAGCAGTACCTGATTTGAGGTCGGCAGCGCCAGAATTTACCTGAATGAAGCCGTCAACCAGCTGCGTAGAACCGTTTCTGGCAGCTTTTATGGCGTCGACCAGGGAATGTGCGCCGTCATCGATCGCCTTTGTGCCGTCAGCCAGTGCGCCCGAACCGCTTGCGACTTTCTGTATGCCGTCATTGAGTTTCGATGCACCGTCCGCGAGAGAAGCTGCGCCCTCATCAAGGGTCTTTGCACCTGTGTCTGCATCACCCAGACCGTTGGCCAGCTTGGCAGAACCGTCTTTCAGCTGAGATGCACCGTCATTGACCTGAGTGAAACCACCCACCAGCTTATCGCTGCCGTCTTTAGCGCTCTTTATGCCGTTTACAAGGTCGCCTGCGCCGCTGTCCAGAGTTTTTGTGCCATCAGCCAGCTTGCCTGCACCGTCAGCCAGAGATACAGCACCATCATTGAGCTGTTTACCGCCGTCTGCCAGCTTATCTGCGCCGTCTTTCAGATCGCCGACACCCTTGTTGAGTTCCTTTGTGCCGTCGTAAAGCTGCTGTGAGCCATCAGAAAGCTGATCTACTGCGTCAGCCAGTTCGCCAAGTTTGTCTTCAAGCTCATCAAGCTTGTTGATGCCGCCAAAGTCGATATCATTGAAGAAGCTGTTTGTGCCTGCGGTGAATACGGTTTTCAGCTCGAAATCTGTAACATCGGCGGTGAACTCGAAGTACTCTGGTATGCCGATATCCTCATTGTCCTCAAGACCAAGGCTTGATGTCAGCCCCGGCAGAGCATAGCCGATAACTGCCTGTCTGTCGCCGTCGGAAACCAGTTTGCCGTTAGTTACCTGAATATTCTTAAATTTAGTGCCGTCCAGAAGTGAGCCCGTAGCCATCAGGAAAGGTGTGCATATAGTCTCGTTCTTGCCGTTTATCTTGACTGTGGTAGTCGAATTGTTGACATAATCGTATCTTACAGTTACCTTGCCGCTCTTGCCTGCAAGCTCCTCAGGGGTGATGCTCCTGCCGTCAAGAGTGTAGCTCACCTTTATCTCAACAGGCAGAGCTGCATTTGTGTAGCCCTTGTAGTAAATATCTCCGCCAGAAGTGTTCCACTGCATACCCTTTCCGCTGCCTGAGAAAGTATCATCGTTTTTCAGGTTCTCGATGTCGGTCAGGGTGGACATATCCATCAGTGTTGTAAGTCCCTGAGGGTTTACCAGATGATCGCTGACAATGATCTTGGTGGGATTGCCATTCGCATCGGTGAGTACGTAAACTGTCTCTTCCTTGCGGGTGGTGGTGCCGTCAGATGTCTTTGTTTCGTCCGACTTTTTATTGTCGCGCTTCTTTAGCTCGGGGGACTTGTAATCATCATCTTCCGAACTTTCCTTGTCGGAAGTTTTAGAAGAATCATTCGACTTTGAAGATTCATCTTTATTTGCAACTGCGTAAAATCCTGTTGAACCTGCTGATATCAGCACTGCCAGGACACCTGCTAAAAATCTGCCGTACTTTTTCATAACTATATCTCCTTTTTGATGTGAATTCTTTTGTTAACTGTTCAGCGCTGGCTTGCTGTAACCGCTCTCGCGTCTCGCAGTATCTTTCATGCCTATGGTGCTGTTGATTATGACCTTGTCGAACAGCAGAAGCATCGAGGGCAGAGCGCATATTACCGTTACCATGGATATGAGCGCACCTCTTGACATCAGTGTGCAGAGCTGTGATATCATATCAACGCTTGAATACAATCCCACACCGAAAGTCGATGCGAAGAAGCCAAGCGCGCTTACCATGATGGATTTCATCGAGGTGGCAAGTGCTATCGTTACGGCTTCCGTCTTGTCCTTGCCCGATACGCGCTCCTGCTTGTAGCGGGTGGTCATCAGTATCGCATAGTCAACGGTAGCACCCAGCTGTATCGTACCTATAACTACCGATGCTATGAAAGGTATCTTTGTATGAGTGAAGCAGGGAACTGCCATATTAACAGTTATGGCAAATTCGATGACTGCCACCAGAATTATCGGCAGTGAGAATGACCTCAGTGCTATCATGATTATCACAAATATAGCCGCGATGGAAACTGTGTTAACAACAGTGAAATCGCGCTTTGTGATGCTAATGAGGTCCTTTGTAGCGGCAGCCTCGCCGATCACCATGCCTGTATCATCGTACTTTTTAAGTATGTCTATCAGCTTATCCACCTGAGCGTTTACTTCAGGAGATGCTACCTTGTAATCTGAGCCTACCAGCATCAGCTGCCATTCGCCCTCTTTCAGCAGACCGCTTATGGATTCGGGGACAGCTTCCTCGGGGATAGATGAACCTATCAGCGTATCGAAAGCCATGGTCATGTTTACACCGTCAACTTCGTTCATTTCGTCGGTCATCTTGACAACGTCCTTGCGCTTCATATCCGACTTGCAAAGGATAATGTGTGTTGAGGATATATCGAACTCTTCCTGAAGCTTAGTGTTTGCCAGTACGCTGTTAAGGTCAGCGGGGAGAGTATCTGTCAGGTTGTAGTAAACATCCGTGTGAGTCTGTCCGTAAATTCCGGGGATAAGCAGTGCGATGAACAGTACCACGAATGCCGCGTGATGCTTTACTATGAAATCGGCAGCTTTGTCCATGCTGGGAATAATATCTCTGTGTATGGTCTTTTCCAGAAGTCTGTCAAATACCAGTATCATCGAAGGCAGTATTGTTACACAGCATATAACACCGATGATAACGCCCTTTGCCATTACTATGCCCATATCAAGACCAAGAGTGTAGCTCATGAAGCACAGTGCCAGAAATCCCGCAACGGTAGTTACCGAGCTTGATACTACAGAAGATATCGTCAGGGATATGGCTTCTGCCATAGCCTCGTATTTATCAGCGAATCTCTCTTTCTGTTCCTTGTAGCTGTGCCAGAGGAATATGGAGTAGTCGATCGTTACCGCCAGCTGTAATACAGCCGTGAGCGCCTGTGTGATGAAGCTTATCTGTCCGAGGAAAATATTTGTGCCCAGATTGTAAAGTATCGCCAGACCGACGCTCAGCATGAAGAATACAGGTATCAGCAGTGAATCCATAGTCACTGCAAGTATAATGCTTGTCAGCAGTACCGCTATGCCGACGTATGCGGTAGTCTCTTTCATGGTCAGGTCTTTTATGTCTTCGACTATGGCGGTCATGCCGTTGATGTAGCACTGCTTGCCCGCTATCTTTCTCATCTCAACAACAGCTTCAAGGGATTCGTCTGCCGATGTAGCCTTGTCGAAGAAAACAGCCATCATAGTGGAATTGCCGTCCTTGCTGTTAAAGACTTCATAAATGTCCTGTGGAAGAACTTCCTTCGGTATGGAGATATCAGCTATGCTGTCATACCAAAGCACCTCGCTGACCGTATCCACTTTCTCAAATTTCGATTTAAGGGCGGCTACGTCCTTGTCCTCCATGCCCTCAACTACCACAAGAGCAAAACCGCCCTTGCCGTATTCGTCCAGCATTATCTGCTGACCTTTCATCGTGTCGATATCTTCGGGAAGATATGAGAGTATGTCGTAGTTTATCCTTGTTTTCAGCATACCTATCGCCGCAGGCACCGCAAGCACGAATGCCAGTATGACGATGAGTATCCGCAGCCTTACCACTGCCTTACCGAAGTTTTTCATACTACCGTTCCTTTCTTTGCTGATTTAATGACTCTCGGTCATTTCTATTATCATATGCAAGTATAGCACTAAAATGACCATTGGTCAATAGGTGAAATGACCTTTGGTCATAATTTTGTAGAGATAAACAAAATGACTGTTAGTCATTTGCTATTGCTGTTACATTTGCCCTATTGACAAAAATTTCTAAATATCATATAATAAAAATAATGACCCATATAATTTTTGAAAGCATGGCTGTAAAAAACGGAGGATTGTCAAATGGGTAAGCTTGATAATAACAAAAAAGCCAAGGAAGATTCGCTCCTTGCCACTGCATATAAGCTGTTCACCACAAACGGTGTCAGCAAGACCTCGGTATCTGATATAGCTAAAAGTGCGGGGGTCGCAAAGGGTACTTTCTACCTTTATTTTAAGGATAAGTACGATCTTAAAAACAAGCTGGTGGCTCACCAGTCTTCAAAGCTTTTTAAAAGTGCTCTTGAATCTCTTGAAGCTGAGAAAAAGGATATGACTTTCAATGAAAAGATGATTTATGTTATCGACCATATCCTCGACCAGCTTTCGGGCAATCCGCCTATGGTGGCATTTATTGCGAAAAACCTTAGCTGGGGAGTATTCAAGCACGCTGTAACTTCGCCCACCAAGGGTGACGACATGGATCTCCGTGCCATATACGATGCTATCCTTGCTGACGCTCCCGACGGCATAGAAGAGCCCGAGATAATGCTCTTTATGATAGTAGAGCTTGTAAGCTCAGCCTGCCATTCAGCCATACTCTACGGTGAGCCTGTCAGCCTTGAAAAGCTGAAACCCTACGTTTACCGCAGTGTAAACGACATTATCAACCACCACACCGGGGTTAATTCATAATTCATAATTCACAATTCATAATTGTTGGCAGAGGACGTAAATTTCTTGCGCTCATATCGGGGGATGTGGGCGCAATTTTTGTGCCTTGATTTTTTTGTCAGAAGATAAAATATACTGCATAAATCATAAAATATACAAAAAACTCTGTTTGATTTTCTGCTTGTAAATGCAAACATAGGACAAGAAAATCATTCGTCAGTCCTATGCCAAATAATTATGAATTATGAATCATGAATTATGAATTATTAAGATTTTGGTCTTGCATTTTATGCGGAAGTATGGTATGATATACGTTAGGAATTTTTTAAGAGAAGTTTTTGGTAAGAAAAAATTTTACGCACGATACAGTGCGGGATAGGAGTTTAGTATGCCAAAGAAACAGGATATCAACAAGATAATGATAATCGGTTCCGGTCCTATTATAATAGGTCAGGCTTGCGAGTTTGACTACTCCGGTACTCAGGCTTGCAAGGCGCTGAGAAATCTGGGTTATGAGATAGTGCTGGTCAATTCAAACCCTGCTACCATCATGACAGACCCCGATGTTGCCGATATCACCTATATCGAGCCCCTCAATCTTGACAGGCTCACCCAGATAATCGATAAGGAGCGCCCCGATGCACTTCTGCCTAACCTTGGCGGTCAGTCAGGTCTTAACCTCTGTTCCGAGCTTGACAAGGCAGGCGTGCTGAAAAAGTACGGCGTACAGGTCATCGGCGTTCAGGTAGATGCTATCGAGCGCGGCGAGGACAGGATCGAGTTCAAGAATGCTATGAGCGAGCTGGGTATCGGTATGCCCAAGAGCCAGGTGGCTTATACTGTTGAAGAGGCTGTAAAGATAGCTGAGGAACTGAAATACCCCGTAGTTCTTCGTCCTGCTTATACCATGGGCGGCGCAGGCGGCGGTATGGTATACAACGTTGATGAACTCAAAGTTGTATGCGCAAGAGGTCTTCAGGCTTCTCTCGTTGGTCAGGTGCTTGTTGAAGAATGTATCTTCGGCTGGGAAGAACTTGAGCTGGAAGTTGTAAGAGATGCCGCAAACAACAAGATAACCGTTTGCTTCATCGAGAACATCGACCCCATTGGCGTGCATACAGGTGACTCCTTCTGCTCCGCACCTATGCTGACTATCCCTGAGGACGTTCAGAAGGAACTCCAGGATATGTCCTACCGCATTATCGAGAGCATCGAAGTTATCGGCGGATGCAACTGCCAGTTCGCAAGAAACCCCGTTGACGGCAGAATAGTTGTTATCGAGATCAACCCCAGAACTTCACGTTCTTCCGCACTGGCTTCAAAGGCTACAGGTTTCCCGATAGCACTGGTTTCCGCTATGCTTGCCTGCGGTCTTACTCTTGACGAGATACCCTGCGGCAAGTACGGAACTCTTGACAAGTATGTTCCCGACGGAGACTATGTAGTTATCAAGTTCGCTAGATGGGCATTCGAGAAGTTCAAGGGCGCTGAGGACAAGCTGGGCACTCAGATGAGAGCTGTCGGTGAGGTCATGAGCATAGGCAAGACCTACAAGGAAGCTTTCCAGAAGGCTATCCGTTCTCTGGAGACAGGCAGATACGGTCTGGGCTTTGCAAAGAACTTCCACGATCTTTCCAAGGAAGAACTGCTGGAAAAACTGCGCTATCCCACAAGCGAGAGACAGTTCGTTATGTACGAAGCTCTCCGCAAGGGCGCTACAATAGATGAGATATGGGAGCTCACCAAGATCAAGCACTGGTTCCTCGAGCAGATGAAGGAACTGGTCGATGAGGAAGAAGCTCTGCTGAAGAATAAAGGCGCTGTTCCCGCTGAAGCTGTACTGAAGCAGGCTAAGCTGGACGGTTTCTCCGACAGATATCTGTCCACTCTCCTTGAAGTTACCGAGGAGGAGATAAGAAATGCCCGCATCGGCTTCGGTATAAAGGAAGCTTGGGAGGGTGTTCACGTAAGCGGCACCAAGGATGCAGCTTACTACTACTCCACCTATCACCTTGCTGAGGACAACAGCCCCGTTAATACCGATAAGCCCAAGATCATGATACTGGGCGGCGGTCCTAACCGTATCGGTCAGGGTATCGAATTCGATTACTGCTGTGTACACGCTGCTCTGGCACTGAAAAAGCTGGGCTTTGAGTCCATAATCGTAAACTGCAACCCCGAGACAGTATCTACTGACTATGATACTTCCGATAAGCTGTACTTCGAGCCTCTGACACTGGAGGACGTTCTGGCTATCCACGATAAGGAGAAGCCCGTAGGCGTTATCGCACAGTTCGGCGGTCAGACACCTCTGAATCTGGCTAATGACCTGAAAAAGTACGGCGTAAATATACTGGGTACAACTCCCGAGACCATCGACCTTGCCGAGGACAGAGATCACTTCCGCGCAATGATGGACAAGCTGGGTATCCCCATGCCCGAAGCAGGCATGGCTGTCAATGTTGACGAAGCTCTGGAGATCGCAAACCGCATAGGCTATCCTGTAATGGTTAGACCTTCCTACGTTCTGGGCGGCCGCGGCATGGAGATCGTTCATGACGACGAGATGATGAGAGTTTATATGTCTGCCGCAGTAGGCGTTACTCCCGACAGACCTATACTTATAGACCGTTTCCTCAACCACGCAACAGAGTGCGAGGCTGACGCTATATCCGACGGCGAGCACTGCTTTGTTCCCGCTGTTATGGAGCATATCGAGCTTGCAGGTGTTCATTCCGGTGACTCCGCTTGCATACTGCCTTCCAAGAACCTTAGCGAGAAGCAGGTAGCTACCATCAAGGAATATACCAAGAAGATAGCTGTGGAGATGAACGTAAAGGGTCTGATGAATATGCAGTACGCTATCGAGGGCGATACCGTTTACGTACTGGAAGCTAACCCCCGTGCATCGAGAACAGTTCCGCTGGTATCCAAGGTTTGCTCCATCAACATGGTAAAGATCGCTACTGAGATCATCACAAGCGAGCTGACAGGCAATCCTTCTCCCGTACCTTCCCTGAAGGACAAGAAGATCGGTCACTACGGTGTTAAGGAAGCTGTATTCCCCTTCAATATGTTCCAGGAAGTAGACCCCGTTCTCGGACCTGAGATGAGATCAACAGGTGAAGTTCTGGGTATTTCTCCCAGCTTCGGCGAAGCTTACTACAAGGCTCAGGAGGCTACCAAGACCGCACTTCCCAAGGAGGGCACAGTTCTTCTCAGCGTATGCGACAGAGATAAGCCCGAGCTGGTTGAGATCGCAAAGGCATTCAACGATCTTGGCTTCAAGATACTTGCAACAGGCAAGACCTACGAGATGATAGTTGACGCAGGTATCCCCGCAAAGAAGATCTTCAAAATCTACGAGGGCAGACCCAACATCGCTGACGAGATAGCAAACGGCGAGATACAGCTGATAATCAATACTCCCGCAGGCAAGACCAGCGTTCATGATGACAGCTACATCAGAAAGAATGCTATCAAGCACCGCATACCTTACATCACCACCATGGCAGCTGCCAAGGCAAGTGCTGAGGGTATCAAGGCTATCAAGCAGAACACCCACTTCGGCGTTAAGTCTCTCCAGGCTCACCACGCTGATATCACCGAATAATTTTGATTATCGGTCAATAGAAAAAAATACAGCGCTCGCATCATTTCGATGCGGGCGCTTTTTCACATAAACACAGCGGAAAGTCTGTTGAACTTTCCGCCGTGTTGTTTTTCATATATCAGTCATTGCTTGTAATAAACTTGTCAGAGCTTGTGCAATATCCGCCGTCAGGTTCAACAGTCAGATATATTACGTCATCGCCGTCTTTCAGCTGAACATAGCAGTAACCGTCCTCATCGAACTTGTCGGTAATATCCATGGAGCAGCCCTTGTAGTATGCCCATACACTGCCGTCTTCCTTGTGGAGTACTTCCACCTGATTGCTGATATGCTCCATGATATCATCTTCGGAAAGAGGTGTTTCATTTCCGAAAGCATCCAGCGCAACTCCGCCACCGTGAACTTCTCTTTCCTCTCCGTTTTCATCGGTGTATTTAAGTTCGTATTGGGTCATGCTGTCCTGCTGCTGTATATCCAGCACCGCAGCGGTCTGGTCGCCGTGGAACCATATCTGCACTTTTCTCTGTATACCGCCGATATCTGCCGCATAAGCGCCGACGCTCATAGCTGCTACGATAGCTGCTGCTGCACAAACTGCTGTTATTCTCTTTGAAATACGTATACCTTTTCTCTTGTTCATTGCTGTTTCCTCCAAATCAAGTTCGGAGGCGTGAAGCACTGAAAATGTCCGCTGATATTTTTCCTTGTTAGTCATTGTTCCATTCCTCCGTCAACATTTCTTTCAACAGAGCCCGCCCTCTGCTGAGCTGACTTTTTACCGTGCCCTCACGCCGTTTCAGTGTTTTTGATATCTCTGTGATGCTCTGTTCCTCGTAGTAAAACAAGTGTATAACTATACGATATTTGTCGGGAAGCTTCATCACTGCCTCAAAAAGCTCGCTGTCCTCAGGTGCGGCGAATTCCAGCTCGTCCATGTAGTCCTCCCACGGTACGGAATTTTTTCTTGCAAACGAGCGTGTGAAGTCTTTAGCACGGTTGATAGCAGTACGCAGAAGCCACGCTTTTATATGTTCTTCATCATTGTAGTCCATATTTTTGGATATGTACTTTATAAAAGTGTCGTGTACCGCGTCATCTGCGTCAGTCTTGTCGCGGCATATACTGAACGCCGCGGCAAAGGCATTATCCGCAAATTTACGGTAGGCTTCTTCTGCTGTCAGTCTCATTGGGTGTCTCCTTTATTTTTCTGTTTGAAAGGTCCTTTCAGCAATAACACGTTTGAGAGTGTCAAAAGGTTGCAAAAAAGAAATACTTTTTCAAAAAATTTTTTTAAAGCCGTGAAACGCCGGATAAATCGGAATCTCACAAAATATGCGCCCGCAAAAAATGCGAGCGCATACGAATCTTTACGAACGCATACCAAATCATACGAGCGTATACGGATCTTTGCGAACGTATACCAAATCATACGAGCGCATACAAATCTTTACGAACGTATACCAAATAGTACGAGCGCATACGGATCTTTGCGAACGTATACCAAATCATACGTGCACATACGAATCTTTGCGAACGTATACCAAATGTTATGAGCGCATACGGATCTTTACGAACGTATACCAAATTATACGAGCGTATACGAATCTTTACGAACGCATACCAAATCATACGAGCGCATACGAATCTTTACGAACGCATACCAAATCATACGAGCGCATACGAATCTTTACGAACGCATACCAAATCATACGAGCGCATACAAATCTTTACGAAACTATACCAAATCATACGAACGTATTCGAAAAATTACGAACGTATCTTCATCGTCCTCATAGCATTGAGTATCGCAATAACCGATACTCCCACATCAGCAAAAACTGCCAGCCACATATTCGCTATGCCCAGTGCGCCCAGTACAAGCACCAGCGCTTTTACGCCAAGGGCGAATACTATGTTCTCACGCACTATGCGGACAGTCTTTCTTGCGATCTTCATGGCGAGGGAGATCTTAGCGGGGTCATCGTCCATCAGTACTATATCAGCCGCCTCGATAGCCGCGTCACTTCCCAGACTTCCCATGGCTATGCCCACATCTGCGCGGGTGAGAACGGGTGCGTCATTTATTCCGTCACCTACGAAAACCAGCGAAGAACCCTCATGCTTTTCTTTCAGCAGTTCCTCAACTTTTTCCACCTTGTCAGCAGGCAGAAGTTCAGCGTACACCTTATCCAGTCCCAGAGCCTTTGCGACTTCCTGCGCGGTGGACTCAGCATCGCCCGTAAGCATCACTGTCTGCTTAACGCCGTTTTCTTTAAGGTTCTTTATTGCCGCTGCAGAGGTCTCCTTGACCACATCGGATATAACGATGTGACCAGCATATCCGCCGTCTGCCGCAACGTGTACCATGGTGCCCCTGCATCCGCATTCCGGTACGCTGACACTCTGCTGTTCCATCAGCTTTTTATTGCCTGCGTATACTTCTCTGCCGTCGATAACCGCGCGTATTCCGTGACCCGATATCTCCTCGTTTGAGGTTATCCTGTTGTGGTCGACTTCTTTGCCGAACTTCGCGCATACCGATCTTGCTATCGGGTGGTCGGAGTAGCTTTCAGCATGGGCGGCAAGGTCGAGAAGTTCGTCCTCGCCCATGGAATCGGTGTGTATTTTCGTGACTTCAAAACTGCCCTTTGTAAGCGTGCCTGTTTTGTCAAACACAACAGTTTCAGCATTTGCGAGGGCTTCCAGATAGTTTCCGCCCTTTACAAGAATTCCGCGTTTGCTGGCTCCGCCTATTCCGCCGAAAAAGCTCAGGGGAACGGAAATTACCAGCGCACAGGGGCAGGAAATTACTAAGAATATCAGGGCACGGTGTATCCAGTCAGCCCAGCCGCCCCCAAGTATCAGGGGAGGAAGTACAGCCAGCAATACAGCCGCGATGACTACCGATGGCGTGTAGTACCTCGCAAATCGGGTTATGAAATTCTCGGACTTTGCTTTCTTCGTCGCTGAATTTTCCACCAGTTCAAGGATCTTTGTAACGGTGGAATCCTCGTATTCCTTGGTAACTTTCACTTTCAGCAGACCGCTCTGATTGATACAGCCGCTTATAACATCATCGCCGACCTTTACCGAGCGTGGCAGGCTTTCACCTGTCAGCGCAGCGGTATCCACAGAAGAACTGCCCTCAATTATAACGCCGTCAAGAGGTATCTTTTCGCCTGGCTTTACAACGATGATGCTGTCAAGCTCAACTTCCTCGGGGTCAACTTCTTCAAGCTGACCGTCCCTTTCGACGTTAGCGTACTCGGGACAGATATCCATAAGGTCGGATATTGATTTTCTCGACTTGCCCACAGCCACGCTCTGGAAAAGCTCACCTGTCTGATAAAACAGCATAACTGCCGAAGCTTCGGGATATTCGCCAACAAAAAGCGCTCCCACGGTAGCCACGCACATCAGGAAATTCTCATCAAAGACCTGCCCATGGATTATCCCGCGCACAGCCTTCCACAGCACATCATAGCCTATAACAAAATAGGGCACCAGAAATGCTGCCAGCCTCAGCAAGCTTTTTTCTTCCAGCGGGAGAAGTGCGGCTGTTACCAGCAGCACACCCGCCGCGATTATCCTTATCAGAACATTTTTCTGCTTTTTGGTCATGGTGATTCTTCTTTCTTAGATGACTTAGCTGTCGGCTTATATTAATATGGTATCAGAGAACTATCTGGCAGTCGGGCTCAACTTTTTTGCAGAGCTTAACCACCTTGTCCATCAGTGCATCCATGTCGGTGCCGTCGGGTACGCGCAGAGTCATTTTCTGGGTCAGAAAGCTTACTGTGCAGTCCTCCACCTCGGGCAGATCCTTGATAGAGTTTTCCATTTTAGCGGCGCAGTTTGCGCAGTCCAGATCGATCAGTTTGTATACTTTTTTCATAACAGTCATTCCTTTCGGGATATTTATTTTAGCCCGCCGTAATTGGTGAGCTTTACTTACTTATCATCGGCGCTTTTGTGAAATTTCACCTGCCGCCCGCCGAAGTCTGCGGCAAGTTATTGAAGAGTATGCAGTCGGTACTGCGGTTATTCCTTTGTGATTATCGCCAAAGCACAAGGCATCCTGCCATTCACCATGTCGAACTCAACGTTCTTGTAACCGCCGTCGATGAAAAACTGTTTGTAGCTGTCTTCATCGAACTGCTTTGTAAAGTGCGCCCCTGCAAAGCTGAACAGCTTTATCAGCAGTTCGCTGTCGCGTCTGCTCATGTTGATATATGTGGGGATTATAATTTTTCCGCCCTTTTTGCAGACTCTCAGCAGTTCGTCCACTGCCTTGTATGGTTCGTCCAGCAGGTGGATCACATTTCCCGCAACTACCGCATCGAAGTAGTTGTCCCTGCATTTCAGCGCCATAATATTGCATTTGCAAAGTCTGACGTTCCTGAACCAGCGAAGATTCTTTGCCGCCTGTCTAAGCATACCGTCCGAAAGGTCGGCGGCAGTCAGTCTGCCTGCTTTCTGTGCAAGAAAACGGCTTATAGAACCTGTCCCGCAGGCACATTCCAGAACTCTGCTGCCCTCTTTGATATATGAAGCGACTTTCGCTCCAGTGCCATCGTAGCATTTTCTGTTATATAGTCTCTCAAAAAGGTCGTAAACACCTGCTATGTTGTCCCAGAAGCTTTTTTTCATTTCTGAGGACTCCTTTCTTGCGTTCGCTGTTCTTTTACTTTATCTGTCCGAATTTTTGGTCATTCAAGGATATGTTCCATGCCCAGGGCGAGTATGCTCCTTACGTGCTCATCAGCCAGCGAATAGAACATTATCTTGCCGTCGCGCCTGAATCTGACCAGCTTGCTGTTTTTCAGCACCCTAAGCTGATGTGAGCAGGCGGTGGGGGTTAGTCCCAGCAGCTGAGCCATATCCCCGACACACATCTCTCTTTCGAGCAGTGCGTAAAGTATGCGTATCCTCGTGCTGTCACCGAATACCTTATACAGCTCGGCGAGGTCGTAAAGCTGTTCGTCCGATGGTGTCTCTCTTTCAAGCCTGTCTATATCTTCCTGGGAAAGCGCCAGATATTCGGGATTTTTGGATTCTTTCATCTATTTCACTGCCTTTCTGTTTATTCTTTTATCGACTGTTCATCACAACATCTGAACCACTGTTCATATGATAACATATTTGCAGTTGTTTGTCAAGGTGTTTTTGAAATTTTTTTGGGGGAAATTTTTTAGGGCGGGGTGAACGCAATTCTTAGAAATATGCCAAAGAAAAAAGTGCTCGGTTTATGCGACTGCGTCGGCATATGCCTCGCGGTCAAGGCGCAAAAGCGACGCGGCATCAAAGCCGTAAATAGAACAGCAAACTCCCGCCCATAAAATCGGGCTTTGCCGGTATAGTCATTGGTTTTGCTATGGTCGGAAGTTTGCGAGCTTTCGCCCCTCGTTCCTCGGGTCAAGCTGTCGGATAACAGCGACTGCGTCGGCTGTGGCTTCGCTGTTTGACCGCGGGCGGTCATTTCACACGTATAGAAAGAGCGTAGACGTTTGTATTGTCCACGCTCGTGATTTTGTTATTGCCGCGCCTTTTTGACAGGGCGGGTCGATTGCTGTGCTCTTAATGTTCGCTGTGCATTTTAGTTTTGTACCTTGGTGATTGAGGGACTCCGCCCCTTAAACTCCTCGCAAGCTTTTCGCGAAAAGCTTGACCAAAAGCTCGCCTCTTCGGAAGTTTTCCGCTGGTTTGATCTCTGCTCAAAATATCCCGCTCACAAACTTTGCATCAGCATACTTCATATTGAAATACAGCCATACATTAGTATTGGTTTCAATGCTGTCGAAAACCATGGGGTCTATCCTGATATTATCTACATACTGCTTACTTTCGGGAAGTATGATGCTTACTATACACTGTCCCGAGAACTTTTCTTTGCGTATTACAACGCAGTCGATGCAGTATGTCCTGCCAAGTTTCAGCGGTGTGCGGAAGACTTCTTTTGTCAGTAAAAGCTCGATTATAATAATGCACAGCACTCCGCCGAACAATGGGAAAGCTTTTTCGATGTCGCGGGCTTGGATGAACTTCGCTAGAAGTACACACATGAATGCTGTTATCGCAGTGAATACCACCCAGCTTCCGCTTGCCAGACCACGGCTAAACGGACGCACGGAACGGTATTTCTTCGGTATGGCAAGAAATTCCTCTCTGTCCAGATAATGCTTGCGCACAGCCGTGAATGGGGTCTTTTGATACTCGCTGAGGTCGCCGATGTTGACGATGCTATGCTCGGATATCTCGGCACTGTAATCACTGCCGATGTAGTTCATATCCGCGGCATCACGGGATATCGGCACAAGGTTGAAATTCATTTTCGGTGATTTCACTATCAGCACTGTTGTACCTGCGTAAAAGGGCTTGTAATACCTTATGACCACTATCTCACGGGTAGCGTGTACAGCTATGGTGTGATCGGCGTACATTATGCCGCCTCTTCCTCGGCGCACAACATTTACTTCCAGCACCTCCCCCGCCGCTGCAAGAGAATCGCGACGTACTAACTTGTCAAGGTGAAATGCTGTTATCATGGCGAAGATCACCAGCATGAACAGATCAACACTGCCGAATATCATCAGGCTTATGTATCTGTCCTTATCTCCGCTTATGAACTGATCCGCTGTATATTTTATGCTGCCTAGCACGAAAAATGCCGTGAAAAGCAGTCCTAAACCGCCTTTGCCCATAAACATCCTAAGCTTTGACTTGTAATTATTGGGAATCGACTCATACTCGTATCCCGTTATGGGGCGAAACCTGCTCTGTCCCTTGTCTGAACGTTTATAATTGCTGTACTGATTATAAATGCTTTCTTTTTCTTTTTTTCTGAAAATGTCCATTGTGTCCTCTCTTTTCGTTTGTTGATAATTGTTGTCTTCTTTTAAAAATATGGTTCTCCCGCTGACTCACCTGACTTAAAAACGTCAGCATAATATATTCCTGTTGATCCGGAATTTTAAGTGATGTGGTAAAGAGATAGTCGGATTTAAAAATATTATATCATATCCCCGCCCCATTATCAATATCGCGAGTATAGATTCTATAGTGCGGGAAGTATGGTTTTCAGGCAGTTTGCCGTTTTTGTAACATACTTTACCGAAAAATACAAGGCTATGGAATGACTGTACCCGCTTATTTCTACCTATGAATGAATACGCTTTCAGGTGTATTATGCATTTTACACTTATGTCGGAAAAATAATTGAGCTAAATTATTGAAATGGGCGAAAACTTGTGGTATAATATTACTAATATATTAATGGGGGGAATCATACCATGAGTTTTCTTACAGCCGAAGCTATATGCAAGACCTACGGAGACGGTGAAAATGCCGTAAAAGCAGTAGATAATGTCAGCTTTACAATACCGAAAGGGCAGATGGCGGCTATAATAGGTGCATCGGGTTCTGGTAAATCCTCACTGCTGCACATTCTCGGCGGTGTTGACCGTCCGACCTCTGGCAAAGTGATCATCGACGGCACCGATGTATATTCACAGAACAACAAGGAGCTTGCCGTATTCAGGCGGCGCAGAGTGGGGCTGATATATCAGTTCTACAACCTGATACCCGTGCTTACGGCGGCTGAGAACATTACTCTGCCCACTGTGATGGACGGCAAAAAGCCCGACCCTGCAAAGGTGGAGGAAATGCTGGAGCTTATGGACTTAAAAGACAGGAGCGGACATCTGCCTTCACAGCTTTCCGGCGGACAGCAGCAGAGGGTATCCATAGGCAGGGCGTTATTTACTGCCCCCGATGTTATTCTTGCTGACGAACCTACGGGCAATCTTGACAGCAAAAATTCAGCTGAGATAATCAAGCTGCTTCGCGAATCGAATATCAAGCTGGGTCAGACCATGATAATAATAACCCACGATGACAACATCGCCAGACAGTGCGACCGCATAATCACCATGTCCGACGGCAAAATAGTCAACGACGAGCTTACTGAGTCGGGGAGGTGAGGCGGATGTTCGAGAGATCACTGGCGCTGAAATACATAAAGGCACAGAAGCGCCACAGCATCTTCACCATATGCAGTATAACCGTGGCGCTTGCGCTGATGACGCTGCTGTTTACGGGATATGCGACTTTTCGCGGAATTGTCCGCGGCTCTGTGTATATGGATAAGCCTTACCATTTCAAGCTGATGAAGCTCACCGATGAGGAGTACGAGGAACTGGCAGCTAATGACGATCTCAGCTCCTGCGAACGTATAGACGAGGCGGACGGTACTGTATCGGCTGAAGTGATGATAAAGAGCTATCACGAGGATATAGGTCTTTTCATATACGAACTTTTCCCTGAAAAACAGCTTTACAACGACCGATTTGAGGAGTTTGATACATCGCAGATAGATGTTAACTACGATCTTATAAGCGCTGACAGGCTTGATTTTTCATCAAGGTACGAGGCTGTCCGAGACCTTGCGGCGTTCTTCGTGTTCGTGCTGCTGCTTGCCATCGCACTGAGACTTATGATAGATACCGCCTTTGAGATAAGCTCAAAGGAGAGGGAAAAGCACTTCGGCGTATTGCAGTGCGTAGGTGCTGAGCCTGCACAGATAGTCCGCATGGTGACTTTTGAGGGTCTGTTCCTCAGTGTTATCGGACTGCCCCTTGGTATGCTGCTGGGCATCGGAGTAAGTGAGGGCACTCTGAAAGTGGTTGAAGCCAGCGGTGTTGCCGAGACGTTTTTCACCGCCGAAAAAGCAGAGAAGCTCATGCACCTGCACATCGACCCGCTGATGATGGTGCTTGCCGCGGTTACGGGACTTGTATGGGTATTCCTTTCGGCATATCAGACAGGTATGCGCGTTATCAAAAAGACCCCTGTACAGGCTATATTCGGTGACAGCGACAAGACTGTAAAGGTGAGAAAGGCGGCTTTCTTCGGTTCGCTGTTCGGCTGGAAAGGCAAGCTTGCATCACGCAACAACAGCCGTCAGCCCAAGCGTTTCGCCGTAACGGTGATATCGCTGACAGTTTCTATCGCGTTGTTCGCATCATTCACGATAGTGCTGAAACAGTCATTGAATGCCTTTGAAAAGCTGGTGGATATCGTAGGACTGAATTACGATATGGGCATAGCCATAAAGAGCGAGCAGGATAAGCCCAAGAGCTACCAAGAGGGCTATGACGCTGTAATTAACAGCGGTCTGTTTGAGGTAAATGATTTCTGCAAGGAGCAGGTATCCTATATTCAGATGTCCGACGGCACATTGCAGACCTGCGTACTGAGGTACTATCCCAGAGGTGTGCTTGAAAAGAAATTCCAAGGCGACCTGCCTGTGACCTATGATGAACTCACAGAACAGGGTTCGTACATTATGATGTCAGTGAACGAGGAAGAGCCTGCTCAGTTATACGATGAGCCTAAGCAGATAGAAGTCGGCGTGATGGAGAAGACCATTATCTCCGATGAAGAGTATTCAATTATGAGCGATGAGGAAAAGGAAAACGTCAAGGAGTATGTGACCGAGGACTATAAGACCGGTGAGAAGAAGCTGGAATACCGTTTTACCACAGAACTATACCCAACTACACTCAATTTAGTGTCTTCTGCTCCGATGTATAAGACCGAGGAAGGTAAAAAACAGACCTCCGAGGAGGAACTGGCGGGTAACGCATATATACTGGCAAGTACCCTGGATTACTACAACAACAGCGCATATACTCTGGCAGGAAAAGGAAGTCTTGCAAACCTTGAGGGCGTGGAGTATATCCACGTTGACCTTATAAATGACGATGACTACGAAAAAGCCAAGAGCTTTGTGAAAGCCAATGCAGGGCTGATGACCCTTGACGAGGACTATCACGGCGATCTGCTGAAAATGCGTTCCGGCGTGGGTGCGATAAAGATAGGCTCGGCATTCCTGAGCGTGCTTATCGCTCTGATAGCGTTGGTAAATATGGTGAATATCCTTTCAACAGGTCTGCTGAACCGCAAATCGGAGCTTGCATCGATGCAGTGCATGGGCATGACGAGAGGTCAGCTGTATGGCATGACCGTTGTGGAGTGTTTACAGTATTCGCTGACATCGGGCGTGCTGGCAACAGGACTGATAGAGGCTCTTATGGGGCTGACACTGTTGCTGCTGAAACGTGTGAAGCTTGATGATGAACTGGGCGACCTTGTGAACTTTGCAGAGCCTGTACCCAGGGTATGGATAGCGGCGGCTGTGGCATTTGTGGCGGCTGTTATCGCATCGGTGATAACACTGCACAGGATAAACAAGGAAAGCCTGACAGATCAGATGAGGACTGTAGAATAAAGACTGTAAAATGGAGATCAAGAGAAAATGGCGGATAAAAACAGAGCATATCTTTACGGACAGATACTTGGAACGCATTCATTTCTGCTGAAAGACAGCTTTCTCAGACCCGATGAATATTCCGAGATAAGTGAGAATTATTTTCTGCCTGGCGGTGAGACAGGTACTGCGGCAACGGTGCTGGCATCGCTGGGAGTGTCCGTTAAAATGGACGGTACACAGATAGGCAGCGAGGTCGCGCCGATGCTAAAGGAGTTTTACAAGGATAAGTCCGTTGACCTTTCATCGCTTGGTTCTTTGCAGGACGATGCAGGCGTGATGGACTACGTGGTCATAGCAGGTCTTGTGCGCTCACCCATGGGCAGATTTCAGCAGCTGTTTTCAAGTGGTAAAAGATGGTGGAGCATACCCCGTGAGGAAGATATAGCAGGCTGCGGCGCTGCGGGTATAGACCCCTTTTTCGGTGAAGAATCGCTGCTGGCAGCAAAGCTTTGCATGGCGAATGATGTGCCATATGTGACCATAGATACGCCACACAGCTCGTTTTTGCACCGCCATGCGGCAGTGAATGTGGTGTCCCGTGAGTGTACTTCAATGCGGTATGATGGAATGTCTGCGGAAGAAGTAATGGCGCAGATGCAGTCCGAGAGCGAGGGACTTACCATCATCACACAAGGCGGAGAGGATATGCTCTACGCAAGGCGCGGCGGAGAGATACACCGTATGAAGCCTTTTGACATCGAAGTAAAAAGCACTTTGGGCGCAGGTGATACTTTCAAGGCTGGTTGTGTGTACGGTCTGTTGAAAGGAATGAGCGATGATGAGCTTGTGCGCTTTGCAAGTGCGTGCTCGGCGGTAGCGATATCGAGATTTCCGCTGCCGCTGTTTCCGCCGAAGCTTGAAGAAGTTCAGGTAATGATAGCAAGATGAACTGACCGTCCGCGGCAATAATTTTACGGACATAGTTTGAGCGTATGCATTGTTTTTGCATACGCTCGATTTTTGTTATTGGCTCGAAAGATATTTTTTCGCCATACTCTCCCTGATAAGCTTTTCAGCGTCCTCGGGTGACAGCGGTCTGCCCCAGATGAAACCCTGTATGTAATCACAGCCTATGAGTTTCAGGGTCGCCAGCTGCTCTTTTTCTTCAACTCCCTCAGATACTACCTCGAAGCCCATTATATGACCGATGGAGATTATCGCCGCTACGTACTGTTTTGAAGGGTCGCTGGTGTTCATCTTGTCGATGAAGCTTTTGTCGATTTTCAGTATGTTCGCAGGGAAATTATTCAGGTAGCTGAGGGAAGAATATCCTGTACCGAAATCGTCTATCGCTATCTGTATGCCCATCTTGTGAAGCTGTTCTATGCAGTGCTGGGCTTTTTCGGCTGAATCTATCATGATGGATTCGGTAATCTCTATCTCCAGATGGTCGGCGGGTATGCCGCTGGAACTCAGGATATCCTTGACTTCATCAAGAAAATCGTTCTTCATCAGATGACGTACTGAGATGTTCACGCTGAGCATTATGTCAGCACCTGTTTCGCGTATAATTTCGCCGATGAACATTGCAGACCGCCTGAACACAGCGCCGTCAACCTTATCGATCAACCCCATTTTTTCAGCCACGGGTATGAATTCCCCCGGAGATACCACTGCACCGTCGCTGTCCTTCATACGAGCCAGGGCTTCAAAGCCGCGAAGCTTGTGGTCTAGGTCGAACTGAGGCTGTAAATTGAAATACAGCAGGTCGTTTTCAAGGGCGTATATCAGCTTGCGCTCTATCTCCAGTGTGTGTTCTTCTTTGAGTAGCTCGGGAGAGAAACGCATTATATGCTGACTGTTTTTCAGACGCTTTATCTCGTTCATCGAAGCGTTTGCCGAAGATATCAGGCTGTCGCTAGTCACTGCATCATCGGGATACAGGCAGTAACCGAAGCTTGCGCTTATGTAAAGGTCACAGCCGTCTATGGTCAGCGAATTGCCGAGGGCATTTTCGTAGGTCTTGATAGTAGGTATGACAGCAGCGTCATTTTCGTAGCCCTGTATCACAAGCTGGAATTCGTCACCGCCCATACGCGCGATATGATCTTGTGTAGCGGTAAGATTATTTTCTGCTATCTTTTTCCAGCGGGAAGCTATTTTTGCCAGTACCCTGTTGCCGGCGTCAAAGCCAAGGCTGTCGTTTATGCTCTTGAAGTTGTTTATATCGATAGAAACTATGCAGAACTTTTCACCTCGCTTGATAAGGCTTTCGATAAGCTCGGTACAGGCAAACCTGTTAAATATTCCTGTGAGCTGGTCGGTGTAGCTTATCTGTTTAAGGTGTTCCATCATGCGGCAGTTTGAAAGCTTTGAAGATATGAAAAATGTAGTAAGTTCCAGTGTTTCCTTGATGCGGATAGTATCTTCCACCGCGAAATTAGTCGCCCACATAAAGCCCAGTATCACGCCGTCATACCTCAGCGGGAACATGACAAGGCTGTCCACACCTGCCGCCATGAGGTTGTTGTACCAGAAGACGTTCCTTTGGCGGATATATTCCATATCATCAATATCTTTCGCGACTATGAAGTCGCTTTCGCCGAACATATCTATCCAGGTCTTGGCGATATCACCGAATTCATTGAACTGGGTCACACGCTTGACCTTGCAGTCCTTGCCGAAACTTGTGGCAAGTATCGAAGCTTCCTTGGTTTCGGGGTCGATGAGTGCTATCGTGCAGACATCAGCCCTGCAAAGCAGGCGTATATCCTTGATAACATCGTTCATCGTTCCGTTGAGATCATCTGAACCGTTGAGCTTTATGCAGGTCTTTATAACATTCTCGGCATAAACTCCCGAGCTTGCCGAGCTTACCATAAGGTCTGAATTTGCAGTAGCTATGACACTGTAAGTGCAGTAGCATATATCTCCGTCCTCGATACTCAGCGGCATCGCATAGATATCGAACCATATATTAAGACCGTTGAGATGTACGTAGGTATGCACAGGAACTTTCAGCACGGCAGCACGAAAACAGACTTCTTCAAAGCCCATCTCTTTCGGCAGATAGTCTTCATAGGGTGAATTCGGCACAAAGGTCCGGCTTTTACGGAAAAATTCGGGTACCTCGGAGCCATCGGTAATTTCTTTTCCGACGCCCTGATTCATAGGGTCTTCGATTTTATTTATGTACAGTTTATTGCCTGCCACAATACGTATCTGACGATATCCGCCGTCATTATCCTTTTCAACTGAAATTATACAGGTAGGTTCTGCAAAGCTGTCAGCTATCATCTGAAAGTCCATAAAGCCCTCCTTTCCGCGGTTGCTTTCTGTAAAGCTCTGCTGATAATATGTTTGTTTAATTATAACATAAAGTTGAATTAATTGTCAAGAGAGTTTAAGAAAATCTGACAAGTTATTATAATGTTTTTGTTAAAAATGCACAAGGCTTGAAATGAAATTTTAATGTTTGGTTAATTCGGAAACATGGAAGCTGACAGATATTTCAGTCTGACTTTGTTAAAAAACAAACATCTGCCAGAAAAGATATCCGTTCCGCCGTCGAAATCAGACTTTGCTTGGATAGTCGGATATTTGTCGTGTCAGATAGTTTGCGAGTTTTCGCCCCTCGTTCCTCGGGGCGAGCTGTCAAATAACAGCGACTGCGTCGGCTGTGGCTTCGCTGTCCGATGACGGGCGCGGCAATATTTTTACGCAGATAGTTTGAGCGTGAACACAAGATTTGTTCACGCTCGATTTTTTGATATTGCCGCGCCATATTGGGGCGGGAGTTTGCTTTTCTATTTACAGCACTCTTGCCACGTCGCTTTTGTGCCTTGACCGAAGGGCTCTGCCCTTCAGCCTTTCGCGAAAGGCTTGAGCCAAAGCTCTATTCGCGGCATAGTTTGATTGGTGCGCAGATTTGTAGCCGCGAAATTGGCCCGTCCGGCCGAGGACCCTGCTGGCGCGAGGCTTGACCGCGCGCTTTGCCTCTTTGGCATTCTCCGCGCACATTAAGTTGCCGCTATCAGATTTGCCACACAAGCTTTCGGAGCGTGTTTTACATCGAAAAGCAGTGGATACTGCTTTACAGCAGGTGCGTTGTCATGGGGAACGAATCCGTCCATCCATGTGTAGTCATCGGCTACGCCCCATGTGGTGACACAGTCTATAACATCGCTGTAACTGCGGTATATCTCGAAAAGTTTAAGATAGATATCCTCTATCGCTGCAATATCCTCGGGGCGTGAAGCTTTCAGCCTTTCGATATCCTCTGCACTGGGCGGGAAAACGTTATGCCCGAAGGTAGCCATGATTGATACATCAAGCTCGGTGATATGCAGGCGCAGACCCAGTTCCGCGTATATCTCTATAGAGCGTTTCAGCTCGTCATAATCGGGAGAGCCAAAATAATGCTGCTGCATACCAAGTCCGTCCACGCGGCAGCCCTGCTCTTTCAGGCGCTTTATCAGGCTGACTATCCGTCCGCGCTTTGCGGGATCGCACTCGTTGTAGTCGTTGTAGAAAAGCTGTGCATTTGGTGAATACTTATCCATCGAACGGAAAGCCGCAGCAATGAAATCGGCGCCGCAAAGCCTGAAATAATCGCTGTCGCGGTAGATGGCTGCATCGCCAACAGCACCATCGGGAACAGCGTCGGTCACGGCTTCATTTACAACGTCCCAGGCGTAGACATCGGCGTTGTAGCGTTCGCACAGTGCCTTTGAATGTGCGTCGATACGCTGATAGATAAGCTCCGGGGAAGCGGTCTTCTCGCCGTCTTTGAACATCCAGTCCCCGGTCTGATTATGCCATACGGGGGCATGGGCGCGCACCTTGATGCCCAGCGCTCTCGCGGTATCGAAGATCTTATCCGCATCACCGAAAGTGAATCTGCCCTCCTCGGGCTCGGTGGAGATGTATTTCATCTCGTTCTCGGGAGTAACGCTGTTGAAGTGTTTACGCAGGACCTCTGTGTAGCTGTGGATATTTCCGCTTGCGACCGCCGCACCTATCTTGAAATATCTTTCGTAGCTTTTTGCAAGTGACAGGATATTGCTCATGATAAACCTCCTCTTTTTTTGTTTTTTCATATTATAGCATAATATTGTAAATAGTTCAACCACCTTTTTCCAATTTGCTGGATATTGTATTGATTATACTACTGTTTGTAAAAATGCAACATCTGAACACGCTGAATAGCCTATGTGATTGTACATATAAACAAATTGAATATAACAGGGTTGACTCTGACGTTACGTAATAGTATATAATGTAATCACACGAGGAGGTAAGGCTTATGAAAACAGTAAACGAGGTAAGCAAGCTGACAGGGGTGAGTATACGCACCCTGCAATACTACGACAAGATAGGTCTGCTGACGCCTGCGATGCGCACGGAGGCGGGTTACAGGCTGTATGACGATACAGCGCTGGAACGTTTGCAGCAGATACTTCTTTTCCGTGAACTTGAATTCTCACTAAGCGATATCAAAGCCGTACTTGAAGCCCCTGATTTTGACAGAAAAAAGGCTCTCACACAGCAGATAGAACTTCTTACGCTGAAAAAACAGCGGCTTGAAGCCATTATCGGGCTCGCTCGTGAAATAAGAGACAAAGGAGAAGATATTATGGATTTTAACGCATTTGATACAAGCAAAATAGAAGAGTATACCAGCCGTGCAAAGGCAGAATGGGGCGATACCAAAGAGTACCAAGAGTATACCAAGAAAAGCACCAAGCGTACCAAAGAGGACGAAACCAACATCGCCGCAGGGCTGATGGCTGTTTTTGCAGACTTCGGCAAGCTGAAAGACGGTTCACCCGATGCTCCCGAAGCCGCTGAACAGGTGAGGCTGCTGCAAAAGTATATCACCGAAAACTACTACAACTGTACAGATGAAATGCTGATGTCACTGGGGCAGATGTATTCTGCAAACGGTGAATTTAAGGAGAATATCGACAAAGCAGGCGGCATCGGCACAGCGGATTTCGTTACAAAAGCGATAGGCGCGTATATAGGTAACAAGTGATAAATAAAAGGACAGCATTTTATGACAGATAACCATATAGAAGTTTTGCCCCGAAGCGTTTCAAATCGCTTCGGGGCATTGAATTAATTATCCTGCTCAGATAAATCAGAATTTATCTGAATCCATAAAGACCTTTGAGCCTGTTGCTCCTGTTTGTCCTTGATACTTTCCATTGTATGGATTTAGTGCATGATCGTCCATTTCTGCAAATACTAACTGTCCTACTCTACGTCCGCACTTAAGCTCGATAGCACATCTGTTAGCATTATATAATTCTAATGTTATCTCACCTTTGAAGCCAGGATCGACCCACCCTGCATTCTGAATAAACAACCCCATTCGACCAAGAGAACTTCTGCCTTCAACGAATGCCGTTAGATTATCAGGCAGTTCAAAATACTCCATCGTTGTTGCCAAAACGAATTGCCCGGGTAAAATCAAGTAAGTATCGGTTTTAATGGTATTATAGCTTATCTTATTGTCCAAGGTTATTATTCCTGAAGGAGTGTCATCAACAACGCTGAATGTATCGCCTAACCGTATATCAACACTTGCGGGTTGTATTTGTTCTTTTATAAGCGGTTTGATCACCAAAGAGTTTTCATCAAGCATTTTTATAATCGTTTTATCGGATAATATCATTTTTATAGCTCCTCTCGATGCAGATCCGATTTGTATTCGCATTCATTATAACACAGTATTACTGCCATGTCAACAGAAACTCCATAGTACTTCTGACCTTGCATCAGAAATACTATGGCGAAAAACTTCTATATCAGCATCGCATATATGTGCTGTCCTTTTATTTGTACTATATAGAAATATCATGATGTGTCCGATCAGTATTTTCCTGCCACTGTTTTTGCTATGTATATCAAAAAAAGATGCGCGGGATAGAAAATGTAGAAAAACCATTTTGTAAAAGCAGGATTTTTCCCCTTTTCGCCATTGTAGAACAAAGTAACAATAAAATAACCCGCTATCAGGAAACAGAGATCGATCACCGAACCCACAATGCATAAATTAAAATACTTTGTCAGACCTTTTGAGTAATAAAGCGATGCGGCAGGCAGTGTTGTAATTAACAGGCTTCCGATACAGCAGAGAGCGAAAAGTGAAAAGCGCAGTGTTGGTCTGTCCTTGAAATAATACAGTATCAGTATGATCGGGATGCCGAAAATGAGCCATTGTATCTGCAGTAGATAAGTTACAGTATCCAGAATCACAACAAGCGCGATCTTTGCCAACTGATTCAAATTGCTTTCGCATACTGCCAGCGAGATCAATCCGAGAAACAATGTGAAGAATACATTCAGGTACGTATACATACCTGATATAACCAGCGTTCCGTTGCACATCATGCAGTATGGAATCTGGGTGATTACTGCGAATATAAACAACCGGGCTGCGTATTTCTTCACTGAATGAGTATGCCTGAATCCTTCGGCAATGAAATAGAAAAATATCGGCGAGGCTATCAGTGAAGCTTGTGCCAGCAGAAACAGTATCAACGAGTTCTTTAAACTTGCCGAAGCACCGCAGTAGAAATCTACAAAATGTCCGATAGCCATAGGTATTATGGCTATAAATTTGATCATATCACGATCAATGATCTTGTACTTTTGGTTTGTTTGCATTATTACCTCCCATATAAAATTGGAAAAAGCAGAATAATATTTCCAATTATTTACTAAAATTATAACACAAAAAAACGCAAATGTAAAGTCCCTGCGCGGGTTTACTCATTCCTCGATCATCCTCAGAATATCGCAGTATACCTTATGCTTTTCCTTTTCATGCAGGATATCATGGCGCATACCGTTGTACAGTTTTCCGCGTACATTGGTGTAGCCTATCTTTTTCAGCAGGTGAAGCGCACCGATGAATCGCTTTTTTGAGATAGCACATGGGTCATTCGCGCCCGAGAAGAACCTTATTGGCATATGGGGATTCTGCGGGGTATATCCGCCCGAATAAGTCAGCATTGACATTTTCAGCATCTCTTCGTAACCGCTTAGGGTGAACCTGAACCTGCAAAGCGGGTCATTGTTGTGCTCGATGACTGCGTCCCTTTCTGTGTTCGTCCAGGCGTTTTTCAAGCCCTCTTTGCGGAACTTGAATTCGTAGTTCACGCCGATTATGAGAAGATCGGCAAGCTTTGAACGTGCCTTTTTGCCCTCCAGTTGTTCAAGTGACCTCAGCAGCATCAGTCCCTGACGTATCTTGCGGGACTTCGACGGCGAACCGATAAGGCAGAGCTTGTCGATATCAGCATCGTACTTCCTGATATAGCACCTTGCCGCCAGTGACCCCATGCTGTGTCCCAGCAGAGTGATCGGCAGGTCTTTTCGACCGCATACTTCCTCGGCATAGCGCTTGACTTCCAGCGTTATCTCGTGAACATCCTCGATAAGCGCCTGATACCCGCCCTCGTAGAGATAGCCCCTATCCTGTGGATGATGTACGCTTTCGCCGTGACCGCGGTGGTCGTTGGCAATGGTCAGGTATCCGTTTGATGCAAGATACCTCATAAATGGTGCATACCGACCCTTGTGCTCGTTTTTGCCGTGTACCATCTGCACGATGCCTTTTATGCTTTTCGGGTCGGTGGGCTCTATCCTCAGCACTCGCAAGGGAAGTCCGTCAGTGCCCGAGATATGGGTGTAGGTAGTTTCGATTATATTTATAAGACTGTTCATGCGCCCTGCTCATCTCTGTAAACTTCCGCACGGATTATTTTTCTGGTGGTGTTTTTCAGGAAGGGGTACTTCCTTACAACAAGCTTTGAAAGCTGTTTGTAGGTTGGCTGCTGTTTGTTGTAATCGTTCAGTATCTTCTGAAGCGCATTCCTGATTTCTTCATCGCTCATACCTCCAGTCATATCCGGGTCGGGGAATATCCTTGCAGTCAGCAGATTGTCTTCGCCTGTAACTACAATCTCGCCGATGAGATCATTCAGCGCAAGACGGTTCTCTATTTCCTCGGGGGAGATGTTCTCGCCGTTTGAGAGTATGATAAGATTCTTCACCCTGCCGTTTATGAACAGGAAGCCGTCCTCATCGATATAGCCCTTGTCACCCGTGTGGAGCCAGCCGTCTTTGAGTGTCTCTTCCGTCTCTTTCTCCATTTTGTAGTAGCCTTTCATCACGCTGGTACTGCGTACAAGTATCTCGCCGTCTACGAATTTTATCTCAACATTGGGCAGAGGTCTTCCGATTGAACCCGGCTTGCTGTCGCCTATCTTGTTGGAGCTTATAACAGGGGAACACTCCGACATTCCGTAGCCCTCATAAACATCGATTCCGTACTTGTTAAATTCTTCTATGTAGTAGGGTTCAAGATGTGCGCCGCCTGTGAAAATGTATTTCAGGTTTTTGCCGAAGACTTTCTCTGATACCACCTCGTGCGGGATAGATGGGTCAAGAGTCCTCAGACGCTTGTAGATGGTCTCCACCATCAGCGGAACCATCAGCATGACATCGGGATTGAATATAGTCATATTCCTTACCATGTGCATCAGCGAATCATTTATGCAAAGCACAGCACCCATCCAGAAACCGTTGAGCCAGTCCATAACAAGGCAGAAACAGTGATGCACGGGCAGTACGCTCAGGAAGATGAGCCCCGGGTCCATATCGTAAAGTATGGCTTCGATATTTGTGTAAAGATTGCTCTGGGTGAGCATAACACCTTTGCTTTTGCCTGTTGTGCCCGAGGTGTAAACTATCATGGAGATATCGTCTTCATCGGGGGCAGAGGGTTCGTCAGCACCCCTGCCTGCGGCTATCAGGTCTTTGAAGGAGTCTGTGCCTTCAATGGCTTCATCAGATAGCATCCATATCTTTTTGACCTTTTTACATTTGTCCTTTATCTCGGTCGCAAGGGAAGCGAACTTAGGGTCAAGGAAAACGCCTGCGGAATCCGAACGGTCGATAAGTTCGATGAGGTCATGGGCAGGCAGTGCCGAATCAAGGGGAACAGCGGTATTGGTACTTGTCACCACAGACATATATGCTTCTATCCATTCTGCCGAATTAGTTCCTACCAGTGCGATATGTCTGTGCTCAAATCCCAGTGCATAAGCGCCCTTTTTCAGCCCGCTGATGACTTCATCAGCCTGTTTGTAGCTTATCTCCTTTATATCCTTTTTCACCAGCCAGCGTACAGCAGGGAGGTCGGCATAGTCTTTTGCACTTCTGTTCCATAGGGTGTGAATGGTCTTTTTCATGCTATCACCCCGAATCAGCCTACATACTCGTTCAGCAGGCCGATAGCATCACCTACAGTGCGTATATTGCCCAGCTTCTGTTCGTCAGCACCGAAGTCGAATTCTATATCGAACTCGTCTTCCAAGTCGCCGAGGAATGTCATAAGGTCAAGGGAGCTGAGCCCCAGGTCTTCGCGTATAGCCATTTCAGGTGTTATCTCGCCAACGTCGCCCTTGCAGTAGCGTGAAGCGATCTCTTTGAATTTCTGTTCCATAATAAACTCCTTTCGGGGGATATCCCCATTATATATAAACTTTCTTTTGTTTTTTAAACCATGTCGATTATCTCTGAAATAGTCCTGCCCGGGTCTTCGATGCCCCTGAAAAGTATGCGCATCATGTAATAGTACATCAGCTCTGCATCCTTTTCGGTCAGGTGTGCTGTCTGATAGTGGTAGGAGAAATTCAGCTTTCTGTCAGGCAGATGAGATACAGTCAGGTACATCTTCTTAGTTGCCGCACCGTTTGCGAACCACTTTACATAAAGAGGAAGCTTCTGTGCATTGGGGTCAAGATCCTGAGAAGTCATGGGCGGCTGATAGGTGAGATACACGCTGACATATGTGGTATCATCGGGGGTGTTGTAGCGCTTCTTCATCTCATCGCGGATAAACTCTGGGTCGTATCCGCTGAACATATATATGCGGTTCTGATGGTTCTGTATCTTTCTGGCGGCATCGATGAAAGTGGTATCGCCCGAAATTACTGTTCGGCAAGGGAAACACAGTGTTCTGCTTCCGCCCGAGGTCAGCTCATCATGGGTGGAGCGCCTTGATATGAAATTCTCCACCGTGATATCCTCCTGACCGCCGTTCACCTTTGAAAGATAGGTGCGTATAACCAGCAGTATCAGGTTGGTGGGGGATATCTGATTGTGCAGACAGAAATTTATCGCCCTCTGCATACTGTCAACTTCAAGCTGATAATCCTTTACCGCTACGAAAAGCTTTTTTCTCTCGATATCCGCGGCACGGAGATTCGGGTCGTTGTGTTTCCTGCGGGCTTCTTCCAGTACGGAAGTTCCCTGAATATCCGAATAAAGGGGCTCACCCAGAGTATCGAGCTCCTCGTCCCAGAAACGCTTTGCCTTTGCGTGACGCTTTTCATTCGCCGCCTTTTCAAGGTCGCTTACGAGAACCTTTTCAAAATCCGCCAGAGGAGCAGGCTCTTCATCGCCGAATTTGAAATGTTTGTAAAGGTTCATGATATCCGTAGCCATGACAGCCACACCAACCGAATCATTCAGCCTGTGATCCATATGCACGAAGAACCCTGTGTAACCCTCGGGGAGCTTTACTATGCGGAATTCGCACATGGGTATGTCGTCGCCGTCAAAGGTATCATAAGCCCAATTCTGCATGATATCGTCAGCTTCGGGCAGTGTCATGTCCCTCAGGTCGAATTCTCTGATTTCCTCGGGCTGATAGTCGGCTATGTACTGCTGAACATCTCCGTGTTCATCAGGCTTTGTGAAACGCAGTCTCAGGCACGAGTATCTCTGCTTTTCAAGTTCGATACATTTTTTCAGCAGTCCGATATCCAGTTCAGCCCCGAAAGCTGCAACTATGCTAAGTCCCGACACCTGCTGTGTGCCGTATTCCTTTATCCACCTGTAGTGCATTTTCTGCGCGGCGGTAAGTTCGTATCTCTTCTCCATGTTGTTCCTCCCGACAGTAGAATTTTATTCGCTTTTGCTTTTACGAGGTTAATTATACACCGAACCATTGACTTTGTCAATAATTAACAATGCTAAATATAACTCTCTTGTAACAGAAAATTTTTGTTATATACACATACACTATGTAAATATATGGAAATATCATTGACTTTTCTGTGATGGCAATCGTCGTAAAGTAACTGAAAATCGCTGTGATAAAACGATTTTCGATGTAAAAAACATTTTGGTTGACAGTTCAGCAAGGCTGTGCTATAATTATTTCTAAAATATATCGAAATTTAAAAATAGACACAACATTATAATGACGCTCATTTTGAGAGTGTTGTCATAATGGTTGACAAATCTTATGGTATCTGAAATGCAATTAGGCATTTATATAAAGGAGGAAACTGATATGCAAAACAATCTGCTGCTTGATCCTGAGAGATTCGAGATAGTTCATGACATCGATGATGAGGAGAAGAATAACCTTTACTGCAAAAGACTGATAGAGAAATGGACACCCGAACTTGAAAAAGAGATGCTTGAAGCATTCATCCGTTTTTACTATGATAATATGTATATGCAGTGGGGTCCTGATGACGAGGAAGAATGTAAGGAATATTGGCCTGAATTCGGTTCTCCCGCCGATCTTGTTAATTACATAGGAACAGATGTTGAGATATATGCTCTGGAAGATGCTATTTATGCAAGCAATCCCGACAGAAAAGAGGGTGATCCCCCTTATGTGTCGCAGAATGTCCCGGTATGTGTCATAATGGTTCTAAATTGTCCCTGGGATGAAGATCACGGCTGGGCGGCTGTTTTTGCAGACGAAAAATTTCTTAAAGTCGATTCCGATATCGTTGATTGTGTCTGGCTGGATTAAAAGGAGAAACCTACTATGAATGAACTATGCATGGTAATCAAAGATATGGTAAAGCCAAACTTCCTGAACATCAGGACATCTATACAGACATACGACAGAGATGCTCTGTGCTGTGGTGCGCCTTGCTGGAGATGGGCATATCATGCACTGCATTCTGCTGATAAGTGGTTTGTAAATCCATGCGTATATGATGAGCCCTCTTTCCACGAGGATGGTCTGGATAACCCTGATAAGCCTGCATCTGTGGTTTTGACAGATGAACAGCTTCTTGAATATCTCGATAGTGTTGAACAGAAAACATATGCATATCTTGATTCTCTTACAGATGAAATGCTGTATGAATGTCCCGAAAACTGCGATCATACAAGGCTGGAGCTTGTGCTCAGGCAGTTCCGTCATATCTCATTCCATACGGGTATGCTGAACGGTCAGACCGCTGTTGCCACAGGAAAATTTCCTATGTGGGTATCTCAGGCAGATAAATACGTTGATGACGGTATACTTTTCGGAAGATATCGTAAGGGACAGGTAATAAAATAATCGTCAGAACGCAACAAAATGCCCCCGAGTTTTTAAATCTCTCGGGGGCATTATTTATTCTTCTTCGTTGGTATCCAGTCCGCAGTTCAGCAGCTGTGTATAGGCTGCGTTTGCCTCCTGACTTTCCTTGCGTTCGCGCCAGGTGTCTATCTCGCTTTTTATCGCCAGCATCTCATCGACTATCAGCTCGGTCTTTTCAGGGCGGACGTAATTCACGTACCACGCCATGCGCTGTATACCCTTGGGACTGCCTATGTACTTTGCTATGGTATCCGCAAACTCGTTGGGGTAGCCTAAGGATTCCAATGCCCGCCTTAGTTCATCGCGGCAGTCAGCCCACTGGCTTCGGCTGTCGGCTGTGCTGAAAATATCCTCGTTCATGCCCATGTACCGTTGCGGAAGATCGCTTCTCTTGTACCGTCGGGTCTTATGCCGTCTATCGAGAGGTCGTCAGCACCTATCATGAAATCAACATGGATGATGGAATCGTTGATGCCGCGCTCCTTAGCTTGCTCTACTGTGAGGTCAGCACCATCGGGGAGAACTTCCTTGAAGCCCATGCCAAGGGCACAGTGACAGCAGGCATTCTCATCGAAGAGTGTTTCGTAGAACAGGAAACCGCACTGATTAACAGGGCTCTCCTTGGGTACAAGTGCGACTTCGCCCAGCATACAAGCGCAGTCGTCCATCTTTATCATCTGCTCCAGAAGCTCCTGACCTTTGCCTGCCTTGCATGATACAGCCTTGCCGTCCTTGAAAGTTATGGAGAAATCCTCGATAAGCTGGCTGTTCCACGAAAGGGGCTTCACTGCCACAAGGGTGCCCTCACATTTTCCGGCATAGGGAGAGGTGAATATCTCCTCGGTGGGTATATTGGGGATATACTCAGCGCCGTTAAGGGGATTGAGGTCTTTTGCACCCTCCCACTTAGCACCCTCTATCAGGCTGACCCTGAAATCCGTGCCGTTGGAGCTCTTGTATTCAAGGGATGAAAATCCCTGCTCATTCAGCCATGTCGCTTTATTAACGATGGTATCCATGTGAGCTTTCCAGTCGGCAACAGGGTCGTTATCCTCGCTGACGCGGGCGGTCTTCAGTATAGCTTCCCACAGCTTGTCAACAGCGTCCTCTGCATCGGGGAAACACTTCTTAGCCCACTTTTCCGAGGGGTGAGCCGCTATCACCCACTGGTGCTTGCCCTCGATGGCATTGCGGTAGGGCTTGAAAACAGCCTGTCTGCTCTGCATCACCGCTGATATCTTCTTAGGGTCGATGCCGTTCAGTGCGTCCGGGTCATCGGATACTATGAATATCCTGCAGGGCAGATCGTCCACCATCTGCTTCATTTTTGCTTCTTCCCAAGGCAGGACTTTTGCAAGGGTGTCTTCCTCGGCATACAGCAGGTCGAGCCTGTTCTGCATATCGCTTGACCAGTTCATATTGACTCTCTTAGCACCTGCTTTGTAGCATTCTTCCATAACCAGCGCTGCAAATTCGTGCTGTTCAACAGCTGCCGTCAGCTGAACTATCTGCCCGCGCTGAACGTTCGCTCCTGTCAGGACTATCAGCTGTGCGTATTTTTTCAGCAGTTTTTCAGATATTGCCATTTTATATCCTCCGTTTTCTTATTATCTATCGTTTGACCCGCCCTTGTCAGCTGACAGGAGCGGGTCAGTATTTTCATATCAAAGTTTTATTATGTGAAATTACAGATGTTTATATCCTGAAGCACTTGTTGATGTCCTTGACCTCGCCGATAACGAAAGCCACATCGCCTTCCAGCATCGGCGAATCAGGTGACGGCAGGAAAACAGAGTTCCCGCGTTTGAAAGTTACTATATTGATATTGTATTTCTTTCTGATATCAACCTGTGCAAGGGTCCTGCCGTACCAGTCCTTGGGTATCTTCAGCTCGTATATCGAGTAGTTGTTGTCCAGCTGGATAAAGTCAAGTATGGTCTCGGAAGCGTATTTTGTAGCCAATCTGATAGCAGTCTGCTTTTCGGGGTAAGCTACTTCGTCAGCGCCCACCATTCTCAGGAACTTCATCTGAACATCATTTGTAGCCCTTGCAAGAACGAACTTTGCTCCAAGCTCTTTCAGTGTGCAGGTAGTTTCCAGCGATACCTGGAAAAGTCCGCCCACAGCGACTATACAGATATCATAATTGCCTACACCCAGCGAACGCAGGAACTCAGCATCCGTGCAGTTGCCTATCCTTGCGCTGGTAACGTAGGGCAGTATCTCGTTTATGCGGTCTTCGTTGGAATCAACTGCCATTACTTCGCAGTTGAGTTCGCTCATTCTCTGGGCGATATGGGCACCGAATTCGCCCACACCTATTATCAATGCACTTGTCATATCTTTATTCTCCTTTCGGTCAGCCTACGGATATCCTTTCCATTGGCAGTTTGCTCTTTACATTTTCGGTTGAAGGAAGTGCTGCGTATATAAGTGTAAGTGGTCCTACTCTTCCGAAGAACATCAGTATCATCAGCAGTATCCTTGAAGCCAGTGAAAGTATGCTGGTTATACCAAGGGTAAGACCAACAGTTCCGACTGCCGAACCCGTTTCAAACAGGCAGGTAAGTATGGGCAGATCTTCTATACGGCTGATGACTATGCCTGTTGTTATGAACAGTGTGAGATAAGTGAACAGTATAGCTGCCGCATTTCGTACAGCTTCCTCGGGAAGTCTGCGCTTGAAGCACTGAACATCGTTTCTGCGGCTGAATACGGTTATCGCCGAGAAGAACAGCACAGCGAGAGTAGCAGTCTTCATACCGCCCGCAGTGGATCCGGGTGAACCGCCCACCAGCATCAGCATTATCATAACCAGTGTGCCTGAGCCTTCCATAGCGGCAAGATCCTGAGTGTTGAATCCCGCGGTTCTTGTTGTTACCGACTGGAACAGCGAGCTTATTATCCTGTCGCCCATAGGCAGCTTGCTGTATTCGCAGAAGTAAAAGAAAACCGCAGGTATGAATGTCAGCAGCAGGGAAGTTATAAGAACCACCTTGCTCTGAAGGCTGTATTTTTGGAGATGGTGCTTGTGGGTCTTGACATCGTTCCATACCAGAAAGCCGATGCCGCCCACGATTATCAGCAGCATTATTACTATATTTAAATAGATATTGTCATGATAGGAACAAAGTGACGAGAATGGCTCGCGTACACCCATAAGGTCAAATCCCGCGTTGCAGAATGCCGAAATCGAATGCCATACCGAGTAACCGATGCCCTTAGCAACTCCGAAATCCTTTATGAATACGGGTAAGAGCAGTATCGCACCGATAAGCTCTATCATCAAAGAAGTTTTAAGTATAAATCCTGTAAGCTTGACTATGCCGCCTACCTGTGGCGCGGATATGGAATCCTGCATGGTGCTTCGCTGTGCAAGACCAATCTTTTTACCCGAAAGCCGCATGATGGTCACACCCATTGTGACAACGCCCATGCCGCCTATCTGTATAAGCAGCAGTATTATCGCCTTGCCGAACAGCGACCAGTAAGTAGCCGTATCCCTTACCACCAGACCTGTAACGCAGGTGGCAGATACCGCAGTGAAAAGGCAGTCCGAGAATGGCGTAACAGCCCTGCTCTGCGAAGATATAGGCAGCATCAGCAGCAGTGCGCCGAGTATTATCATTCCGAGAAAACCAAATATGATTATCTGGAATGAATTAAGATGTTTGTTTGTTTTCTTTTTTTCCATATTGTTGTAACACCTCATTTTCCAAACAATTATATCATATTTCGGATTAATATGCTATTAATAATTTGTAAATAATATTAACGGCGGATGGATATGCCAAAGAGCTGGAATATATCGGTAATTCCTGTAAATGCTGCGCTGAATGAAGCATGATTGAAAAATCTTTATTTCACGCCACACTGTTTATTACCAACACAGCAAAATGAGGTATGAATGGCAGATCATAATATCTGAATTTTGTATTAAATGCCCTTTACAAATAAGTCGGGATATGATATAATAGCTTGAAGAATGTTTAAAGGAGGATTTAAAGTGCAGAAGGCATATCTAATTCTTGAAAACGGCACAGTTTTTGAGGGCAAAAGCTTTGGCGCTGTCGGCGAAGCTGTTGGTGAGATAGTATTCACTACCGCTATGACAGGCTATCTTGAGACCCTTACCGATCCCAGCTATTATGGACAGATCGTTGTTCAGACATTCCCGCTGATCGGCAATTACGGAGTTATCCCCCAGGATTTTGAAAGCAGCCGTCCCCATGTAAAAGCATATATTGTAAGACAATGGTGTCAAGAGCCCAGCAATTTCAGATGCGAGGGTGATCTTGACATTTTTTTGCGCAATAACGGCATTGTCGGTATGTACGGTATAGATACCAGACGTCTGACAAGGATAGTCAGAGAGCACGGCGTAATGAACGGTAAGATAGTTACTTCCACCGACGGTACTGTACCCGAGGAAGTAAAGAACTATAAAATAGTAGAGGCTGTAAAGAACACAACCTGCGATAAGGAAGAGACTTTCTCTCCCGAGGGTGAAGCTAAGCGCCGCGTTGTTCTGTACGATTTCGGTGCAAAGGCTAACATCGGTAGATGTCTTGTCAACAGAGGATGCGAGGTAACGGTAGTTCCCGCATACACCAAGATAGACAGGATAAAGGAACTTGCTCCCGACGGTATAATGCTGTCTAACGGCCCAGGAGATCCTGCTGAGAACGTTGAGATAATCGAAGAACTGAAAAAGATAAGTGCACTTAAAATACCGACCTTCGGTATCTGCCTTGGTCACCAGCTGCTGGCGCTTGCACACGGTGCGAAGACCGAAAAGCTGAAATACGGTCACAGAGGTGCTAACCAGCCTTGTAAGGAGACCGCAACGGGCAGAGTTTATATAACCTCCCAGAACCATGGCTATGCAGTTATCAGTGATACTCTGCCTGCGGGTGCTGAGGAGAGCTTCGTAAATGCCAACGACAACACCTGCGAGGGCGTGCGCTATACCAGCGAACCCGCTTTCTCGGTGCAGTTCCACCCCGAGGCTTGCGGAGGTCCTCTTGATACGGGCTTCCTCTTCGACCGCTTCTGCGAGTTGATAGACGAGTACAAAAATTCTCCCGAATCTGAAAATGTCTGACAGAAAGGATAGATAAAAATGCCTTTGAATAAAGAGATACGTCGTGTTCTGGTCATAGGCTCCGGCCCTATCGTTATAGGTCAGGCAGCCGAATTCGACTATGCTGGCACACAGGCTTGCCGTGCGCTGAAGCAGCAGGGTCTTGAGGTAATACTGATAAACTCAAACCCCGCAACTATAATGACCGACAACGCTATGGCGGATAAGATATATATCGAGCCCCTGACACTTGAAACAGTCAAGAGAGTTATAATCAAGGAGCGCCCTGACAGCCTGCTTTCCACACTGGGCGGACAGACAGGTCTGACCCTTTCGATGCAGCTGGCTAAGGAAGGTTTCCTCGATAAGTATAATGTTAAGCTGCTTGGCGCTAACCCCGAGACCATCGACAAAGCCGAGGACAGACAGCTGTTCAAGGATACCATGGAATCCATCGGTCAGCCCTGCATACCCTCCAAGGTAGTAAATACCGTTGAAGATGCTGTTGCTTTCTCGAAAGAGCCCGGCATCGGCTTCCCGCTTATCATCAGACCCGCATTCACACTGGGCGGTACAGGCGGCGGTATCGTTAATAATGAAGAAGAACTCATCGAGATAACCAGAAACGGTCTGTACCTCTCGCCTATCACTCAGGTACTGGTAGAGAAGTGCATCGCAGGCTGGAAAGAGATCGAGTTCGAGGTAATGAGAGACTCCAAGGGCAACGTTATAACTGTATGTTCCATGGAGAACTTCGACCCTGTTGGCGTACATACAGGTGACTCCATAGTTATCGCACCTGCTGTTACCCTTGCCGATAAGGAATATCAGATGCTGCGTTCAGCTGCGCTGAAAATAATCGACACACTGAAAGTAGAGGGCGGCTGTAACTGTCAGTTCGCACTGAACCCCGAGACTTTCGAGTATGCTGTAATAGAAGTTAACCCCAGAGTTTCCCGTTCTTCCGCACTGGCTTCCAAGGCTACGGGCTACCCCATAGCAAAGGTTGCTGCACAGATAGCAATAGGCTACACTCTCGACGAGATAAAGAATGCCGTAACAGGCAAGACCTATGCTTGCTTCGAGCCTGCGCTGGACTACGTTGTAGTTAAGCTGCCCAAGTGGCCTTTCGATAAGTTCGTTTATGCTAAGCGTGAGCTGGGCACCCAGATGAAGGCTACAGGCGAAGTTATGGCTATCGGAACAACATTCGAGCAGGCTATAATGAAGGCTGTACGTGGTGCCGAGATAGGTCATGACTGCCTTATCTCGCCCAAGATGCTTGAATTTTCCGATGATGAGATTAGATCAAAGCTGCATGAACCCAGCGACGAGAGAATGTTCGTTGTATACGAAGCACTCCGCCGCGGCGTGAGTGTTGATGAGATACACTCCATCACTATGATAGATGAGTGGTTCCTCAACAAGCTCTGCAAGCTGATAGATATGGAAAAGGAACTGGCTAAGGGCAACATTTCCAAGGAGACCTACCTTGAAGCCAAGAAGATGGGCTATCCCGATAAGGTCATAGAGCGTATCTCGGGTGAAAAGGTCAAAGAGCCTGCTCACGCAGTATTCAAGATGGTTGATACCTGCGCTGCTGAGTTTGCTGCTAATACACCTTACTTCTACTCAACCTACGATGACGAGGACGAAGCTGCTGAGTTCATCGCTGAGCAGAAGCAGAAGAAGGATACCGTAATAGTTTTCGGTTCGGGTCCTATCCGTATCGGTCAGGGCATCGAGTTCGACTATGCTTCCGTACACTGCGTATGGGCGCTGAAAGAGCATGGCTATGATGTAGTTATCGTAAACAACAACCCCGAGACAGTTTCCACCGACTTCGATACAGCTGACAGACTGTACTTTGAGCCTCTCACCAACGAGGATGTTATGAACATTATCCGCGTTGAAAAGCCTGTGGGAGTAGTTGTAGCTTTCGGAGGACAGACCGCTATCAAGCTTACAAAGCACCTGAACGAGAACGGTGTTAAGATACTGGGTACACCCCCTGATTCCATCGATGCCGCCGAGGACAGAGAGCGTTTCGACGAACTTCTCGAAGATCTGCACATCAAGCGTCCTGAGGGCTTTACCGTTATGACCTGTGACGAGGCACTGGAAGTTGCTGACAAGATAGGTTATCCTGTACTGATGCGTCCTTCCTACGTGCTTGGCGGACAGAACATGATAATCGCGTTCAACGAGGCTGATATCAAGGAGTATATGGCTATCATACTTGATCAGGGTATCGAGAACCCTGTGCTTATCGATAAGTACCTCATGGGTATCGAGCTTGAGATAGATGCTATCTGCGACGGCGAGGAAATACTTATCCCCGGTATCATGGAGCATATCGAGAGAACAGGTATCCACTCAGGTGATTCCATAGCTGTTTACCCCGCTTGGAACGTATCCGACAGACTGATCGACAAGGTAGTTGACTGCTCCAAGAGACTGGCTCTCTCCCTGAAAACAAAGGGTCTTGTAAATATCCAGTACCTGATCTATGATGATGAACTTTATGTAATAGAAGTTAACCCACGTTCTTCAAGAACTATCCCCTATATATCCAAGGTAACAGGCGTGCCTATGGTAGACCTTGCTACAAAGGCTATGCTGGGTGAAAAGCTCAGAGATATGGGCTATGGCGTTGGTCTGCACCCCAATTCGCCTTATGTGGCTGTCAAGGTACCTGTATTCAGCTTTGAAAAGCTTATCGGTGTTGATAACCACCTTGGACCTGAGATGAAGTCAACAGGTGAAGTTCTGGCAGTTTCCAGCTCACTGGAAGAATCTCTGTACAAGGGTCTGACTGCAGCGGGCTACAAGCTTGAGCAGAAGGGCGGCGTATTCATCACTGTCCGTGATTCCGATAAAAAGGAGATACCCCAGACAGCTAAGATGTTCGCTGACCTTGGCTTCACTATCTACGCTACAAAGGGTACTGCAAAGGTATTGAAAGAACACGGCATAGATGCTATCCCCGTAAACAAGATACACGAGAGCGACGAGAACACCCTCACCCTCATCGAGAGCGGCAAGGTAAATTATGTTATCTCCACATCTTCCAAGGGTCGTATCCCCTCACGTGATTCCGTTAAGATCAGAAGAAAGACAGTTGAGTGGAATATCCCCTGCCTGACTTCCATAGATACTGCAAACGCTATCGCTTCCTCCATCAGGAGCAAGTACAACGAGAGCAACACCGAGATAGTTGATATAAACAATATGCGCCGTGAAAAGACCACTCTGCACTTCACCAAGATGCATGGCTGCGGCAACGACTACGTTTACTTCAACTGCTTCGACCGCATGATAGATAACCCCGAGGGCTTTGCGCTGAATCTTTCTGACAGACATTTCGGTATCGGCGGTGACGGCGTAATACTGGTATGCCGCTCAAAGGTGGCTGACGGTCGTATGAGAATGTTCAACCTTGACGGTTCAGAGGGCAAGATGTGCGGCAACGGCATCAGATGCGTGGCTAAGTTCATGCGTGATAACGGTCTTGTTGACCGCGATCTGATGACCATTGAAACTCTGTCGGGCATCATAAAGGTGAAGCTCAGCAGACATTACGGAGAGGTAAATGGTGCTACTGTTGATATGGGCGCAGCTATCCTCGACCCGGTAAAGATTCCCTGCACTCTGCCTGCGGACGAAAACGGCATGGTAGTAAACAGAGAAGTTGAGATCGCGGGCGAGAAGCAGAACATCACCTGCGTATCCATGGGCAATCCTCACTGCATCGTATTCATGAACAATATCGACGATATGGATATCGAGAAAGTTGGTCCTCAGTTCGAGCATGACGCTATCTTCCCTGAGAGAGTTAACACCGAGTTTATCAAGGTGATAGACGCTCACACTTTGAAGATGCGTGTCTGGGAGAGAGGTTCAGGCGAAACATTTGCCTGCGGTACAGGTGCCTGCGCAGCTGTGGTAGCAGCTGTGCTGAACGGCTATTGTCCTAAGAACGAGGAAGTTACAGTAATGCTTCGCGGCGGCAACCTGAAGATACGCTACACAGACGAAACTGTATTCATGACAGGCGAAGCTGTTACCGTATTCGAGGGCGACATCAACGTTTAACTGTTCTTCGAAACATAAGTCTGCATAAAGTATTTCGTGAAAAATTGCAGACTGACATATAACAAAGCGCCCTGTCTTTTATTAGACAGGGCGCTTGCGCTATAATATTGAACGGAACTGATAACCATACACTCCGACAGCATCTGGGATTTGGAGTAGATACCGTTGGAGAAGATAACATAGTTATTGATATAATTAAAAGAGCTATCCGATTCACAACTGAATCAGATAGCTCTTATCTTTTAAAACAGAAATTTATTACCGTAGCCGATAATTATTCCCACTCAATAGTAGCGGGCGGCTTTGTAGTGATATCATAGCAAACGCGGTTGATGTTCTTTACCTCGTTAACTATTCTTCTCGAAGCAGCCTCAAGTACCTCGTAGGGGATACGGCTGAACTCGGCTGTCATGAAATCGGTAGTTTCAACAGCTCTCAGTGCCAGCGTATAATCGTATGTGCGGAAATCGCCCATAACACCAACAGAACGGTTGTTGGTCAGAACCGCAAAATACTGGTTTATGCTCCTGTCAAGACCTGCCTTTGCGATCTCCTCACGGAATATCCAGTCAGCGTCCTGAAGTATCTCCAGCTTGTCATCGGTTATCTCGCCGATTATTCTTATAGCAAGTCCGGGACCGGGGAAAGGCTGTCTCCAAACCAGTGTCTCGCTGAGACCCAGTTCCTGACCGAGCTTTCTTGTCTCGTCCTTGAAAAGCATTCTCAGGGGTTCGATGATCTCCTTGAAATCAACGTGATCGGGAAGACCGCCAACATTGTGGTGGCTCTTGATCACAGCTGCATCACCCGCACCGCTCTCGATAACATCGGGATAGATGGTGCCCTGTGCCAGAAAATCAACATGACCTATCTTCTTGGCTTCTGCCTCAAATACTCTGATGAATTCCTCACCGATGGTCTTGCGCTTTGTCTCGGGGTCTGAAACGCCTCTCAGCTTGCCCATGAACTGCTCTTTAGCATTTACGCGGACAAAATTGATGTCCCAGTCCTTGAAAGCAGCCTCAACTTCGTCGCCCTCGTTCTTTCTCATGAAACCGTGATCGACGAATATGCAGGTGAGCTGTCTGCCGATAGCCTTTGAAAGCAGTGCAGCCAGAACAGAGCTGTCAACACCGCCCGAAAGTGCCAGCAGTACCTTGCCGCTGCCGACTTTCTCGCGAATTTCCTTTATGGACTTTTCAGCGTAGTTCTCCATAGTCCAGTCGCCTGTGCAGCAGCATACATCTTTAAGGAAGCTGTCCAGCATTTTAACGCCGAACTGTGTGTGGTTTACCTCGGGGTGGAACTGTACCGCATACAGCTTCTTCTCCTCGTTGAACATAGCAGCACAAGGGCAGTTTGAAGTGTGCGCCGCTACCTTGAATCCCTCGGGTACTGCGGATATGAAGTCGGTATGGCTCATCCAGCTTATTGCACTTTCGGGTATCTCAGCATCAGCAAAAAGAGCACATTTCTTGTCATAGAAAGTCTCTGTCTTACCGTATTCCGATACCTTGCAGGTCTCGACCTTGCCGCCCAGAACATGAGCCATCAGCTGTGAACCGTAGCATATGCCCAGCACGGGGATACCAAGTTCAAAAATCTCCTTGGGAACGCTTGGTGCATCTTCACCGTAAACGCTCTGAGGACCGCCGGTGAAGATAATGCCCTTCGGCGAGAGCTTTTTTATTTCATCTATGCCTATCTTGTTGTACGGCTTGACCTCGCAGTAAACGTTACATTCACGCACACGTCTTGCGATGAGCTGATTGTACTGTCCGCCGAAGTCAAGTATGAGAACATATTCATTGGTCATAGCGCAAACCTCTTTCCTGAAAAAATATATTTTAATTATATCACATAGCCTGCCTGTTTGCAAGTGGTATAATGTTAATTTTTTAAAATGGGGTTCACAGGTGAAATGAGTTTTTTAATAGTAAAAGTGGGGGCTGCAATATGCTTCACAGCTCCCCACTCTCTGTTACTGAACGTTTACAGATTTTTCGCCCTCTGTTTCTTCCTTTGGTACTACGAACTTTCCGGTGCTGACATACAGCGTCACATTCTTTCCGCGCTCGTATGCGCATTCGGATTCGTCTTCACCTTCAGGGTCGGTGTCTGCTACAGTTCCCTTGGGATATATTCCGGAGTTTATTGATTCTATAGTTGTGCTAAATCCCAAAGATTCGAGTTCTGATACAGCTTCATTTACGTTTTTGCCCCTGACATCGGGAAAGATAATCTTTTGTCCTAGCGGTCCTTGGCTGATATTTATAGTAACATAACGTCCGAATTCGCTGTCTGCTCCTGCTGCGGGTTCGGTAGATATAACAGTACCCTTGGGAACGGTATCTGAGAACATCTCGTACAATTCTGTGTGAAGTCCAAGCGAAACCAGTTCTTCTGAAGCTTCGTCAGGATCTTTGCCTGCAACATCGGGAATGGTCACGGTCATTTCATTCATTTTGTTCTCATCTGGGTAAACAAAGCGTTCGTTTTTATGTTCACCATTTTCATCTGCTTCATCTTTGAACACCTGAACATAAACCTTCTCCACACCGTTTACATTACCTTTGCTGTCATGTGTGAATTTAATAACAAAATTGTTGCTGTCCTTGCGCAGCTGCATAGTCATGCTGCCCTCGTTCATAAGAGCCTGAGCGAATCTCATTTTATCGTTTTCTTCAATATCCTCTCTCACATGATCATCCGTCATATAAAGGTACTCATGTTCAACGGCAGTCATGTTTAAACTGTCTATCGCAAATCTTTCTCCGTTTTCATTGTAGTATTTTATAGCTTCTTCTGCTTCTTCATAAAGCTTCTTTGCACATGAACTGTCATATTTGAATTGTTTTGCTATGCCGTTTTCAATGATACCACCTTGTGAGCCGTATGGCGGATAGGAGTAAAATGTTTTATGTTCAGCATCCAGGTAGATATACACATAGTTTATCTGTACGACTTTCTTGCCGTTCTCATCAAACATGAAGTCCACAGCATAATCATACTGTGAAATGTCCAGATCACAGCCTTCTGAATACTTGCTGATTGTAGCTGCAAATTCCAAAACAGAGCATTTTCCGTCCTCGTGTGTTATCTCACTCTCTTGTGACTGTTTTACCATTTCAGAGGTTATCATCTTCTCCTCGCCGAGAACAAGCTCATAGTCTAAAGCTTTAATATCAGCTAAAGCTTCGCAAGCTGAATTGTATATTGTTTTTGTAGCTGATAGTGTGGACTTATCGACATCGGCGATGTATCCTTCTTTTTGGGAGTATTCTTTTACCGAATCTTCACTGTCTGTTGTAGAATTATCCTCTTCATGACTTGCAGGAGTCATATGCGACCTTTCGATATACTGATCTCTTGCCAGCTTCATTCCGCCCATAACAGCCACAACAGCTGCCGCAGCGATGACCGCACCTGTTCTCCACTTGCTGCGAACCATTATTCGACCGCCGTTTTCGTATACTTTATTATCATTCATACCAATGACCTCCGTTTTATCTTCCATGCTGTCCGCATACCGAGGAAAGCGCTCACCGAGCGCAGCTTTAAGCTCGGCTTTTTTATCTTCGGAAAGCTTTGTCTTGCCGTACATATTTTTAATTGCGCTCAAATTGCTCACTCCTCTCTGTAGTCCGAAAGCACGTCCCTGAGTCTGTCACGCGCCCTTTTCAGCCTCGAGACCACAGTCCCTTTCGGCAGACTCAGTATCCGCGCTATCTCCTCTGTTTTGTACTCCTCATAATAGTAAAGATAAACGATGGCTCTGTATTTTTCGGGAAGCTTATTCACCGCCCGTTTAACATCAAGCTCGGCTTCAGTCCACCCGAATTCGGTTTTATGTACATCTTCAAGAGCGGAAGTTCGCTTCCACCTGAAAGCCTTCCGTATGTCCTTGCATCGGTTGATAGCAGTGCGCAGAAGCCAGGCTTTAAGATGTTCAGCTGTATCGATATCAAGTTCCTCGCAAACCGAAAAATACTTCATCAGCACATCGCTGACTACGTCCTCAGCCTCATGCGTATCACCGAGATACGCATAAGCCGCACGGTAGATGTGGTCGGCATAATTATCAACCACTTCTTCAATGCACATCGTCATATCTTCACCTCCCCGCGAGCAGTAATGAAAGCTTTCACCTATAAAACGAATGTCATCAGTGTTTGATTGCATTATTTGAAAAAATTTTTTTCAGCCCCTAACAGCATAATACCGGCAGGGAAGAGCTGTCCGCACAAAATAAAAACTAATCTGCATGACACAGCTTGAACTTCAACAGTAATTGAAACCGTATCCGTCGATCTCCCAAATGACCGATCATCACATTTCCTGTAGAGTTTCTGCGATGTGTACGGCATTAATTATATCACATTATAATATTATTATCAAGAAAAACATCATCGGTTATGTTGTCTGGGATTTGCTGAACAAAAAAGCGTTTATCATTTGATTGTCTTTCTTTTATAAAAAAGAAAACGAAGACCTATCTAGCAAAAAAATAGATCTTCGTTGAAGACTTTTTTCAAAATATATGAAGCTCTCAGCAGAAAAACGGAAAAATAACTGAGAAAACGGTAGTTCAAAAGCAAAATATCGGTTGAAAATCCTATGCTTTTGAACTTGAAATACAAAATTAATGCAAAAAGTGCAGTAAAATAGTATATGTATACAAAGCTGAAATTTTTCTCGAAAAACTATTGACAACTGCGTTTATTTGGTGTATAATAAACAAGTCGTTACGGGAGATAACAAAATGGCGGTATAGCTCAGTTGGCTAGAGCACTTGGTTCATACCCAGGGTGTCACCGGTTCAAATCCAGTTACCGCCACCACTTATCTCCCGTATATTATGGCCCGTTGGTCAAGAGGTTAAGACGACGCCCTTTCACGGCGTAATCATGGGTTCAATTCCCGTACGGGTCATATCAACAGAAAGCTTCAAAACAGCGCAGATACGTTGTTTTGAAGCTTTTCTTTTTTTGCTTACAAGTCAAAAACCTCTTATTTACCTCTTATTGCAAAAATACGATTTTGTAAGAACACATTGGTCTTGAATCACAGAGTTAAACAGCATATCTGGTTTGGATACATATAACTAGAATATGTAAAATTAAAGCTCTTCTTGAGGCATTCTTCAAGAAAAGCTTTTTGCTTGGAAATTTATTTGTTACATGAATTGGCAAACATTATTTCTTATGAATTTGAATATCTATTGCATTATCCTCGCTTCTGATTTCATAAATATATTCGGGCAGTCCATATACATTAACACTTCTTCAAGGCTAAGGCTGGATATCTTAGCAATCTTTTCAAGTGAAAGAGTATCATCTTAGATCATTGCGACAGTGATTTTCTGTTTATTATAATAAACAGCTTTATTATTTCCTTTATTGACTAAACACTCCAAACGTGCTATAATAATACCAATAAGACATCACAGCAAGGAGGCGAAAACAGTGCCGAAAAAATTCAATATCACAGGCAACTGCATACCAGACAGGCATTATATGGTAGACCTGACGAGCAGGCTTGAACAGATAAAAGCGCAGGTCGATGACGGGCAGTATCTTGTCATAAACCGTGGCAGGCAGTATGGTAAGACCACAATGCTTCGTGCTCTGGCAAAGTTCCTTGCCGATGAATACTATGTGTTATCGCTGGATTTTCAGATGCAGATGAGCAGTCAGAAATTTGAGAGCGAGAATATTTTTTCTGTCACACTTGCTAAGATCATCATCAGGGCTTTCAGACAGCTCGGTATTGACAGGCAGTTTGAAAAAGAAATAAACGACATTGGTTCCGATATTGCTTATATGAAAGAGAATTATGGACTGGTCGATCTTTTTATTTCGCTGAATGATATATGCGCTGCTTCCGACAAGCCTATCGTGCTTATGATAGACGAGGTGGATCAGGCATCGAATAATCAGGTCTTTCTCGATTTTCTGGCGCAGCTGAGGGGCTATTATATAAACCGTGATGTTTCTCCGACGTTCCATTCGGTCATACTTGCGGGCGTTCATGACATACGCAATCTCAAACAGAAGATACGTCCCGATGAAGCGCACAAGCACAACAGCCCATGGAACATAGCATCGAGTTTTGATGTGGATATGGATTTTTCGCCTGCGGACATTTCAACAATGCTGAGCGAGTATGAGAATGACCATCATACCGGAATGGATATCGACAGACTGGCGCAGCTGATCTACGATAACACCTCGGGTTATCCGGTGCTTGTATCGACTATTTGCAAACACATTGACGAACAGATACATGAATGGGATGAGCATGGTGTTACGGAGGCAGTAAAGCTGCTTATCAACAGTTCTTCGCCGCTTTTTGATTCTTTGATAAATAAGCTGGAGGATAACAAACAGCTCAGAAACATGGTCTATGATATCCTGATAAACGGCAGGACTTTCATTTACGGACCTGACAGCGAAGTTACACGTGAGGCGGAAATGTATGGCTTTGTCACCCGCTGTGATACTCATGTTGCGATAGCAAACAGGATCTTTGAAACAAGATTGTACAACTGGTTTATTTATGACACAGTGGCTGACAATGACAAGAAGGATTGGTCTGCGGACAAGAACCGTTTCATCACAAACGGCAGACTGAACATGAAGCTTGTGCTTGAGAAGTTTGTCACACATTTTGATGACCTTTACGGTGACTCCTCCGAGAAGTTTCTTGAAGAGGACGGCAGACGTTTCTTTCTGCTGTACCTGCGCCCGATCATAAACGGAACAGGCAACTATTATGTTGAAGCACGGACACGAAATGATCGTCGCACAGATGTAATAGTTGACTACAAGGGCGAACAGTTCGTTATCGAAATGAAGATCTGGCGTGGAGATGAGTACAATGCCAGAGGTGAACAGCAGTTAACGGAGTACCTTGATTATTATCATATCGACACGGGTTACTTGCTGAGTTTCTGTTTTAACAAGAGTAAAAATGTCGGCGTGAGTGAACTGAAGATCGGTAAAAAAACGATCATAGAAGCCCTTGTCTGATTTACGCCCAAACCCCAAAAACATGATAATAAATACATGGTTTTATGCGTATTGTGGTGCCTCAAAACAACGTAATATCGGCTTTTATTAGAATATGACAGGGTATGATCTTGGGAGCATTTTTCTCTGTACGATGAAGAGTATTGACTAATAAACGGCGTAAATATGCGGCCTTTATGACCTGACAATCAAGATTTACGACCAACTTACGACCGAATTATTGAGGACGCGTTTGATATGAAAAATAAGATCCCGAAGCTGACTTGCGTGGTTGGCTTCGGGAGTTTTGTTATTATGAAACATGGTTATCCTGTCATCCGAAATATTCACCAAATCGAGAAGATCGAGAGCGACAATGCCTAGGGATATAAGAAACCGTTGGCTCAGAAGTAATTTCATGTTTTTGAAACATACGATCCTGAAAGCGGTCAGCTGGTCTGGACGCACAAGGTCATTTCGAACTTCAAAGCTATGATCGCAGGAACATACCACGTTAATGAAAAGATGGTGAGCTTGAAATGTATAAAACCGTTAATGATGTTGAACGCAGTGGAAAGAAAGCTGACTTGAAAGGGCAATGGCTGGAAGAATGGAAACATTATATGGAAGAAGGTTTTCCCTCTTTTGTTGGAGATAAAGATGCTGTTCTTCATTGGTACAATGTCCAAGAGCTTCATGATGCAATTAGTGCAAATTCTCCCGAGCATACTTGGTTCAGGCTTGTGCTGTTGGAAACAATGCTATTTGAACCTTATTATCCTCTCAGCACTGAGATCGACAAGAAGGGAAATGAAGTTCCGAGTACAAAGTATAAGGAACTACATCTGCCGTTGGTTGGCTATAGTAAATCAGATGGTGACAAGTTCCTTGATGGCTTTTTCAATGAGAGCTTTTACCAGAAAGGCTATATCGCAAGACTTAGGAAATGCCACGATAAGGTTATCCGTGAATTGAATGAAGTGTTGAAGAACGCTATCAAGAGTATTACTATCACTGCGGGAGTAGCCATTGTAACTATCGCAACCGCAGTAGCGTTTGCTCCTGCTATTGCCGTGGCTCTTGTAGGCTCTAATTTTGCAGGATTAAGCGGAGCTGCACTAACAAGTGCCTGCCTTGCATATCTTGGCGGTGGAGCGATTGCCGCTGGTGGATTAGGTATGGCAGGCGGTACAATGGCTATTTTAGGTGGCGGTGCTGTGCTCGGACTTGGAGTGGGAGCCGGTATCGGCGGAGCAGTTGGTGCTGCAGGTGTTCTCGGAAAGAAAGATACGATCCTGCAATCGGCAAAGCTCATGGTTTCTGTTCGGGAAATATTCCTTAATGACGAACATGATGTGGAATACTCAAATACAGTATATGAGCAGTATGTTCAGAACATAGCCGATATAGAAAAAGGACTTGTAGAACTCAGACTTAAAGCCGATGTCGCTGACAAGGAAGAAAAGAAACAACTCAAAAAGCAGATAAAGAACACCGAGGAAGCTGTACAAGCTATGAAAATCGCTATGAAGAGTATGAACAAGTTCAACAGCTCTTTTGCTCTTGGTGAAAGCGTATCTGAATAATACTATTGATTGTCTCATTTGTGAGTACCTCTTACAATATGGGCATGTATAGAGAATCGGCAAACTCGGCGGTCTGTAAAACCGTGCACTCGATCTCGGCACTATTTAGCTTGACCGACAGAAGGCGTATAGTGAAGATCTTTTTTAAGGAGTACACGAAGAACAGATCAAAGTCTGAAATAATTTTTTCTTTCCCCCTAACCAACTCATGACTTCTGCATTATACGTACAGAAGCTTCTAAGAAACACACGAAAGAGGTAAAAGATATGAACCGTGACGAATACAGCGAACAGATAGCTCAGATGTCGAAGTCTATGTTCCGCTACTGCCTTTCGCGGACGAACAGCTACCATGACGCGGAAGACTTAGCACAGGAGATACTGCTTATAAGCTGCAAGGGCGAGAACAGTTTTCCGAATGAGAAGGCATTCTATGCGTTTGTATGGCGCACCGCAGAAAATATCCTCCGCGGCTGGTATCGCGATAAGAACAGGCACGACATTTCCGAGCTTGACGAGACGTTATCCGACGGCAGCTGGGAGTCGCTCGAAGAACAGGCAGCCGAGAATGAACAGCTCCGCCTTTTGACCCGCGAACTTTCGCATCTGAACTCGAACTACCGTCATGTCATGGTTGCTCACTACGTTGACGGGCTGTCGGTAAAGGATATCTCCGAACGATTTTTGCTTTCTCAAAGTATGGTGAAATATCTTCTCTTTCAGTCAAGGAAACGAATACGGGAGGGCGTAAATATGGAAAGAAATTACGGAAAGCTCAGCTATCAGCCGATAAATTTGAATCTCTTTTTCTGGGGCGGAAAAAACAATTACTATGACAAGTTCGATAGCAGACTCGCACAGAATATAATGATGGCGTGCTATTACGACAGGCAGAACGAGGAACAGATAAGCCTGCAGCTTGGCGTACCCACGGCTTACCTTGAGGACGATATCAGGAAGCTTGTGAAGTACGAGCTGCTCACTGAGAAGAACGGATTCTATCAGACCAATGTGCCGATCATCACGAAGGAGACCCTAGACGAGATCACTCGCGCAAACAAGCAGGCAGTCGGTGAGATCACAAAGTATCTGTCCGGGGTGATCGACAAAATGCTCATAGATGTCAAAGAACTCGGTTTTTACGGTAGCGATATGTCAAACAATTCCCTGAAATGGATGCTGCTCTCGCTGATACTTCGCCTTGCTTATGTGGATATGGCTCAGAGCGATCACGAGCCTGATTATCCAACCGATATCTTCGGGGAGAAGTGCTTCAGGTTATTTGTGGAGAACGATCCGGGGGAGAGCTCGAGCGGATTCTTAACGGGCATAAGCGCTTCCTACTGCAAGAACGGACTGATCGCATTCTGTGACGTTGCGATAAACGGAGCTATGCGTCATCCTAAAGTGACTGCGGCACGCGGTGATATGCTGTGCAGGCTGATGAATGAACAGCCGCAGACAGATAACGAAAAGCTGGTCTGCTCGGAGCTTATCGAGCTGGGACTGGCGGTAAAGACAGAGGACGGTATCAGGCCAAACTTCCCCTGCCTGACCAAGGAGCAGGGCGACGTGCTGAATAACGCTATCCGTGGTATCGGAAGGGAAATCTGTCAGGACGCGCTCTCACGCCTCGACATGATTAAGGAAATCCTCACCGACCACGCCCCAGCGCACCTTGTGGACTATGTGGGCAAACTTCCTGTGCTGCTGATCTTCAATGAAACAGAACAGATAATGCGTGAACTATGCGAAAGCGGCTGGCTCATTCCGATGAAAAGCGGTATGTCGGGAACGACTGTGATGTATATGTATGAGTGATATTAGGGTGGCACACGTTTACACTTCTGCATCGGATGAAACTCTGTCTAAGTAAAAAAAAGCCGCAGTCTGATCTGCGGCTTTTTATGTACTAACTGTCACTTGTTTTTGTCAGCGTTGTACTCATTCTCACCGAAATCCAGTGCCTTGGTTATAGCATCGCAGTTGCGGGCTTTGGCTTCCTGGAACATATGGGAATACAAGTTCAAAGTTGTTCCCACGACGCTGTGCCCCATATCGGCTGAAACTGCTACAACGTCTACGCCTTCGTAAATCAGAAGACTAGCGTGAAGATGACGCAGGGAATGAATGTTACGGAATGGTACGCCTACTCGCTCGCAATAGCCTTTCAGCCACTCAAAAGGAGTCTGGGGATTCATGGGTTCGCCGTTCCATTTGGTGAAAAGCCTGTCATGTTCCTCCCACTTGGAGCCGAGCTGATTGGCGTATTCGTCCTGTTCTTCCTTAAAGCGCTTCAGCAGATCCATTATAATCGGTGGAAATTTCGACACGCGCTTGGACTTCTTGGTTTTCGTTGTGTCTGTGTAGATACCTTTCTCCTTGGTGTACTGGGATGTCCGCCTGACGTGGATGATCTCGTTATCAAAGTCGATATCCTTCCATTCAAGCCCCAGCATCTCACTGCGACGGAACCCGCTGTATATCGCCAGCATTAGATATACCTGATATTTCATCGGTTCCCCTTTGAGACTTCCGAACAGCGTTTTCACCTCGTCTAAAGTGTAGATCTCCTTCTCTTCATTTTCACTCTTGGGGATAAATACACGTCTGCATGGGTTGTCGCTGAGCATTCCCATACGTATGGCGTAATTGAAGACATCCGAAATAAAGCTCAGATGATGAACTGCCGTTTTTCGCGAGAGCGGCTTTCCGCTGTTGTAGTTTTTGCCGTTCACTTGCATATCAGTTGTGAATGCCTGTATATCACGGCTGGTGATCTTGTCCATCTTCTTATGACCTAGAACAGGGTAGACCCTTTTGGTGAGCTGCCTCATTCTGGTGTACGATGTGGGACGAAGATTTACTTTAGCGTACTCTTCAAACCACTGTTCAGCGAAGGTCTCAAACTTTATCGATGCTGTGATCTGTCCGCGTTTGCAGTCCTCTTCAAACAGTACAGCGACTCGCTGGACTTCTTTGTCGATCTGCTTCTGGGACATTCCCGGTGAAGGTCGCCAGGTTTTGTACTGGCTTCGCTGTTTCCCATCTACTCCGTATCCGCAGGAGACTTTTATCTCGTAAGCCCCGCTTTTCAGTTTTTTAATTGATGCCATAATTATTCCTCCTCAAAATAAAGGCGCATACCCTCTGCAGCATGCTTTGGATATGCGCCGTAAGTAGTTAGGCGTTCGGACAACCCAGATAATTAAGGAAGATGTCCTTGTTGATAAGGTACTTCTTACCCGCCATGATGCAGGGTATCTGCTTGTTGATACACATCTGACGTACTCTGTACTCAGTAAGTCCGTCTACCAGTTCAGCAGCCTCCTTGATAGTCAGCATGACTATCCTGGATTCAGTTGTGTTCCTTGTGCTGTTATCCATGCTCAGCCCTCCTTTCGTATTGGTTATATTGTGTCCATAAGCACCTCGCTCTGAAGCTGGTGCTTATGGCTTTTGACAATAAAATAATGTATAAGTCCGGGCTCGGGGTATGCTCTAAGTAAGAATCTGCTTAACATACTTTTTAGCCGTTTTCTTATTGATACAGATAAAACGTTTGTTGATCTGAAAATCCGATAAAGCATGGACTGTCAGATTTTTGCCTTCGGTTTCGATAAGACAGTTCTCTTTATCCTCGTTGATATCCTTAGCTAATATTTTAGTTATACTCTTGCCGCTGAACGATTTTTCGCACTTCTTCCAAAAATGCTTCTCCAGATGCTTGGAACGTACAATGTACTGATTATTAAAACTTGAGTAGTAAACAAAATGGGGAGGAAGTTTATCGCCGTAGTCTTCTAGCTCTTGTTTGAACTGCTCTATGTCGTGTGTGACATACTTTGGATCCTCTAAAATGATTTCCTTAAGAAACTCATTTATTACATCGTATTTCCATGAATCCTTGCTTGGTTCTAACATACGCCAGGTATCTGCTATGCAGTTATCAATGCTATCGAAGAGATCTTGTTTTGAGTGATGAATTACAACATTACCATTAGTTGAGTCAATTAAACACGCTGAATCATCGTAATTATTTGTTTCAAAGTAAAACTTCAGAAAAATCTCAGCTGTTACGTGCATAATAGCGTTATAATCGCTGAGTTTACGACTGGCGGTCTTATACGAATACTGGTTCAGCAGCAAGTTCGCTGTCTCTTTTAATTCGTCAAAATTTTTAAGAATGAACTGTATAAATAGTACCTTCAATCCCATTAGATACCTGGCATTTTCCTGATACCAAGTCAGTTGCTTTTTCTTGCAGGAGGAATTCATTAAAACGAATATACATCTCCTGAGTATAGCCGGATCTTCAAAAAAGTAATCTGCTATTATAGCAAGGTTGGATTTTATTGACAGATTTTTGCCTTTATGAGCATCGTTGTTTAATCCATCCATTCTGAAGATCAACTTTGCTACTGTTTGCTTTATTTTTCGATCCAGCTCTTTAACGTCTGTTTTCCTCAGAGAATCAAGCACTACAGTACAGTTATTCATCTGAGTTGCAGTCTCGATATCGGTTAAATCGCTGTCAAGATCGAACAAATTGTAAGGTCGCTCGGGATCATTCTTGTAGACATACATTGAGAAAAAAATCTTGCACAGTTCAGTAGCAAAAGTCTCTCCATTTTTCAATAGCACAGTGACTAGATTGTACCTTGAACGTTCAGAAGGATTAATTAGGATTAAAATATAGGGAATCAGTGATGCAATGAACAGATTCTGCACAGCAGGGATATCATCCATAACTTTTTTTGCAAATTTCCAACATTCAGGACCGATTTCATAGTCTTTTAATCTGTAATCTGAATTACTCAGATAGGCTTTGATCTTGTCAGGGTAAATCAGTGTGTCACCGGTATTGAAAACACGCCAGGAATCAATTATGTTGTATCCTATAGGGAATTCATAATGTTTCACGTAGTCCATGGAGTGTGCTATCTTTGTTATTGTTGCAAAAAGTGATTTTTTAACTTTAGCAGTTAATTGAAAATCCCAAAGTACCCAATCGGGATAATAAAACTTTTTGCGTGGATCATTGAAGTCAGATCCCTTGTATACCATAGTCTCACTATACTCCGGGTGTTGGTACTCTTTATCTTTGTATAGAGTGTATTTAATTGGGATCTGGTACTCTAATGATCCATTTTTTTTGAGATTCATAACCGTGGTTAGAACCTCAAGTCTACATTTGGAAGAAATATCAATACAGTTGCTGCCTTCTTCCGTTTCCCGATTAGAGTAAGCGATGTTCTCGGCGTTCTGATAGTTTTCGTTATTCATAATGAACCCTCCCAGATTAAGTTGTTGACAATTGTCCTTGTCTGAATTATAATGATATGATACAGACTTGGCTAATGTCATGTGATTGTAGTTTATGTAAGTATTTTACCACTACTAGAACTAATATTGTACCGATAATGTAGAAAATTTATTTCAACAATAAAAATTGTCTACCAGCCAAAGGGGGATGTAGAATGACAAACAAGGAAAACGATAATTATTTAGATGACATAGATGTGTGTAAAACGCTGTTAACTTGTCCTGTTAGTTATGATAAAAACCAAGTGACTTGGATAGAAATAAAAGATAATGCCCATGAACAAAGAAGGTTGAATAGTGTAAAACTGATAGTAGATGCAATAACTATGGATTATCATAAGACTTTGGAGGAAACTCAGATTTTGTCTGCAAATTACCTCGATTTAAAACTAACTCCCAAGGAATATGCTGATCACTATTGCTTCCTTTTAAGTAAAGTACACCCGTATTTTATCGTGAATCTCACTTACTCTTCATTTCCGACTAATAACTTGACTTCCGGGGTAATATTATCGTGTTATGAGATAGTATATAAGATAATGGACTTGATAAGGCATGGGAATTATTGGATGATATATGGCGTCACTGCCCCAGAAAAGGTATTGTCAGATTATATAAGTCCTATCATCTATGAGAGGATTATAGACAAAGAATATGCGGAAAAAATAATAGGCTATTTTATAGAGGAATATAATGTTGCGATCAATGAAGTGAATTTGAGATATGATGTTAATACGCTTGAAATAACACTTGACACTTTCAAAAAGACCTTGTGTATATATGCGAATTCCGATCCGCATGAGATCAAGAGTAAGAAGGATAGTTTCCTAAAGCTGTTTATCCTGCAATTAAGTCCGGATATAAGAAAAAGGGTATTGATGATGGAAAGGTCTATTGCAGATATTAAGAAGGAATATATCTTGGGTGCAAATCTTGACCTTGATGAAACACTAAGTATTGATGATTATGAGGCAGACCTTGATTTTGATGAGTATTATTATTTTGAATTTTACACGTTTGATCAACTGCTTTATATGTATCTGATCCAAATTCTTGACAATGAAATTAAAATAAAAAGATGTGAGTCATGTAAGAAGCTGTTTATTGCCTATAGTCTTAGGGAAAAATATTGCGATTACAAAATAAACGGTTCAGATAAGACGTGTCGATCGTTGGCAGCTCAGGAAAAATATAACAGAAAATGCAAAAGTGATCCGGTGATTGAAAAGAAACGTAAGATACAGAAACGTTTCAGTAAAAATGCAGCGTCAACTGAGGACGTAATTGATAAGGATCTTTTTAATGCAGTAAAGAAAAGTTACTACCACTATATCGATATGATAATAGGGGATTATAATTCTGGAAAACTAACACAGGAGGATACATTAAATAGGTTTGAAAAGTCTTATAAAGAGGTACTTAAATTAATTAATACTAAAGCGAAATTTAAGCCGTCCAGAGAAGAGAGAAAACGTGCAAGTAAAGAAGAGAAGATGGAACTGGAGAATGATGTCAGACTTATAATGGAAAAATATATAGATATAAAAACCACCAAATAGAAAATTTTCCTGGTTGAAATTATATTTTGGTGGTATAATAACTATATATTGTAATAAGAACAATAATAGTTAATAGATCTATTGGCTTATATTGAAGGCTAACTTAGCTTAGATATGGCGATTGACTTAATATGAAAGCAGTAGCCTGTATTTCATTTCTACAAAGCCATTCATTCTCTTGGAGTTAGAAAAAACATTTAGAGATGCAGTGTATTAATTTATAATCAAACCACGATGCTCTTCACAGGGCATCTTTTTTTTGCATATATATAAGCGGTAAACAAAACCACGTTTTGGCGATAGAAAAAAGGTAGCCCCCATACCCCCACGATCAATATTATAATACTTGTTATGTAAAAAAATAATAAATTATAAACTATAGTACTAATAGGTAATAATAAGCTATTATTTTACAACATTGTTATAATAATCAGATCGGAGGAATTATAATGAATAATTACTTTGTACATACCTTTGAATTGTCGTACCGAACGACACTAGACGACATATTAGAATTGACTGACCATAAGCTTGCCAATATAAATGGCGAGTATAAAAGCACTAAGTATACAGATCGAGGATTGACTATCGTAAGTCGAAAATGTAAAAAGGAAGGCAAAGACGGAAAGGGAAACCATAAGCTGATCCTGATCGTAAATCCAAGCAAACTGATCGAGCCCGGTACATTTTCAAATAATATAACGTGCGGAGACGATTTTGAAATGGCTTTAGTTATACTGGATAGGATGATAAGCCATTTATTCACGGAACTTGAGTTAGATGACTTTAAACTAAGCAGGATAGATATAACAAATGACATCCATAATGTACCTGAAAGCATTATTCAGGGATATATACTTATAATGCGTAAAATGTCGTTAAGCAGAGGCTACAGACCCAATACTGAACTGGAGGAAAATACACCTGAGTTCAGGTGTGAGGATTCCTTTAATGTGTGCAATGTATCTCAGGGTGCTGAGTTTGTAGTGTATAACAAGCACCGTGCATCAATAGATCAGGGTTATCCTCAGGAGGTATTATACTCATTTGAAGAAACTATGCGTGTTGAATTAAGATGCAGCCGCAGGTATATCAACAGGAAGACTAAAGGTCTTTCAACAAGTGATGCACTCTTGTTTATGTATCTGAGTCGAGCTGATCTGGTAAAAGAGTTTTATGATGCGATGTTCAGGTATCGCACCGACCTCTGCTATGTATCTGAAAGATGGCAGGGGCTATTGATCGAAAAATGGTTTGGCGGAAAAAAGAAAGCCAAGAAGTTGATTGACTATATCAAAAAGCTGTCGGAAATGGACATCCATTCAGAGACAGCATTGTATGACAGCTATAATACGAAGAAAGTGCGGATCAGAACACCATCAGTACTAAATGATATCGGTTTTTCACCGATCCCTATCCAACAGGATACAGTCTCATATATGTCACCACTTGACACAGTTTTAGGGTTTACTGATAAAAAGGTAAAAGATAAATGCTATAGGATCATAAAACACAGTAAAGGCAGAAAGAAGGTGATTTTCAGATATGAAGACTACAGATTATCTTACTATAGCTGAGGCAGCAGAAATACTGCACGTTAGCAAGCAGAAAGTCTATGCTATAGTAAAAACGGGTGAATTAAAGGTCATTAAGCTGGGACCCAGATCAAATAGGATCGCAAAAAGCAGTCTTGAAGAGTATATTAAGGATAAAACTAATTGATCGGATACGAAGCATATATTTTGAAATTTATCTAATTTGTGCATTTCAGTGCATAAACTTGACAAGAATAAATTTTTATGCTATGATAATACTATTGAAAGGAGGACAGAACCATGATAGAAAATAAAGAACTCAGGAACAGACCGCAGTATCTGGATAAGCTAATAGGCTTTCAGGATACCGAACCTGTAAAGGTAGTAACAGGAATACGCCGCTGCGGAAAGTCCAGCCTGTTAAAGCTGATGGTGAGACATCTGCTCGAAGAGGGCAAGTCGGAAGATCAGATAATACAGATGAACTTTGAGTCATATGACTTCAAAAACATGACTGTGGATGATATTTACAGCTACGTTAAAGAGCGTATTGTGCAGGGCAAAAGGATGTATCTGTTCTTTGATGAGCTTCAAAGAGTGGAAAAGTGGGAAGATGCGGTCAATGCTTTTCGTGTTGATCTGGACTGCGATATCTACATCACAGGCTCAAATGCTTATCTGCTGTCCTCCGAATATTCGACTTATCTTTCGGGAAGATGTGTTGAGATAAAAATGTTACCACTGTCGTTTGTGGAGTTTACGGACTTCTATGGCTTTGAAGTAAGAGAAGTCAACAGTGCTTTGGGAGGCACACGAAAGCTCGCATACGATAAGAATGGTCAGCAGTATGATCTGCGTGAGATATTTGATGCGTATATGCGCTTCGGCGGAATGCCCGGTATCGCAGATATAGGACTGGATCAGGACAAAGCACTTACGTTGCTTGACGGCATATATTCCACCGTAGTTATCAGGGATATCCTTGAACGTGAAAAGCGCAGAGGTCAGAAAAGTATAACTGATGCTTCACTTCTGCGCAAGATTATAATGTTCCTTGCAGACAATATCGGAAGTAGTGTTTCGGTATCGTCTATCGGGAATACACTTGTGAATGAGGGTCTGCTGAATGAAGAAAAAAGAAAAGGCAAGCCAAGCGCACATACGGTTTCGGATTATGTGAATGCCCTTACAGAAAGCTATTTCTTCTACGAGATAAAGCGCTTTGATATCAAGGGTAAGGAATATCTGCGTACCCTCGGCAAGTATTATATCGTAGACATCGGTCTGAGAAATTTCATGCTGGGCTTCCGTGACAGGGATACCGGTCGTGCTCTTGAAAACATAGTTTATTTTGAACTTATGCGAAGAGGCTACGATGTGGCTATAGGTAAGATAGACAATGCTGAGGTGGATTTCATAGCAACAAAAGCAGATGACAAGCTGTATGTCCAGGTCACTGAGTCGATGACAAGCGAATCAGTCAGAAACAGGGAACTTGCTCCGCTTATGAAGATAAGGGACAACTACGAGAAGATAGTGCTGTCCCTTGATACAGGACTTGAAAGCTCATTTGAGGGGATCAAGTCATTGAATGTACTGGATTGGCTTTTGAAATATAGTTGATGAAAACCTGTAATGAGGACTTTTTTCACGGAAAGCTGATCTTTAAGCGCACTTTTCTTGACATGAAAACAAATGATATAATGAGCTAAAGGTGGTGAGAACATGTTCAGGTATAATTTAATGCACAAGAACAAGATCATTGCTAAAGTCAAAGACAGCAAAGTAACAGCTGTTTTCGACAAGGCTCTTTGCCCTGACTGTATTTTTGTTGATGCTGACCTTGAAGTGTGGCTGAAAAGCAGAAGCATTGATACTCACCGTTCAAATTCCCGAAGGCTTTACCAACGTCTTGGATTGCGCACCGATGCGGATATTGATGAGATGATAAATATCGGTCATGGTATAACAATAACAGATAACTGGTGGATACAGCGCGAAGATGAGTCACTGGATTACTACTCACTTAAACAGTACAATGAGGAGCTTGCTGATATTTCGCTTTTCGGCTTTTCTGATAAGTGTAAAGAGAAATCAAAAGGCTACACCCAGCTTGGCACGATCGGAAGCTATGAAAAAAGCATGGCGTTTTATTGACGGAGCATGGTATATGTTCAAACTGGGAAGTAAAACAGAGCTAATATCGGAATACTATGCGCACTGCTTTCTTAAACATTTGAATGTAAATTGTGCCGATTATAAAGTTGAAAGACATGTGCTCGAAACAGGTCTTGAACAGGAATGTATTGTCACTAAGGATTTTACGCAAAACGCGCAGTATGATTTTGAACCATTTTTCAACTATTTCAATGAGAACGAGGATCCCGATTTTATACTGACAAGATTAGCACAAGCGGAGCAGAATGATGTTATGTTGAGGCTTACCGAGGATTATGTTAAGATGTGCTATTATGATGCACTTCTGATGAACGTTGACAGACATAATCTCAACGCAGGATTTCTGAGGGACAGCCAAAATGGTAATATTATTTGTCTTGCACCTAACTTTGACTACAATCTGTCACTTTCTGCGGCTGTATCCTTGCATTTCAATGAAACTAATGCAGATCTTATGAAGTTTTTCACCGAAAACGATAGGCTTTTGGAAGTAATGGGTCCTCTTATGCCCCGCAGGGAAGAGATAATATCTGCGGTTGAATTTGCGGAAGAAATGACGAAGAAAGCCTTTCCGAATGACAATTTCAAGTATTCGCTGTTCAGTGATTATATCATCTCGGCTTACGATTATTGCCGCAAAAAAATATGTAGTAATTGAAAGGGGCTGTTGCACAGCTTTCCCGCCGCTGTTTTCGGCATTTCACCGAGCAGCTACGCGGCTCGTTTCGTGTTTTTATGCTTATCAAAGTGCGATTATGCGCGAATCACGGTTACGCTGTTCGTGCAACAGCCCCATCTTTTTTCGCGCTTTCACGGAGTTGCGAAGCAGCGCCGTGATAAATAAACCCTGTAATTATGCAAAGCTGTACCAGCCCATTTTATCATCATTCTCCTGCTCCCCGGTCAACCATAATAGCTATCAGACCATACAGACCTTTGAAAAGCTGTTGACTCCCGGACAAATATATGATAGAATGATAGCATACAGATCGTAACGCTGGCGAGAGGCAGTGCTGCTTTAAAGCCGCATGAAAGGAGATGTTACCATGTCAGATACCAAAGAAACCATAGCCGCAGCAAAGGAAGGCTTTGAAGCGGCCTTCGCTGAGAAAAACTTCTATGCCAGACAAACCCAGGATGATACGCAGCTGAATGCGATAATCGACTTCCTTCCTGTAAGACCCGGGATGAAGATACTCGACCTGGGGGCGGGGACAGGGTATCTTACATTTGCGATAGCCAAGAGTTTTCCCGATGTTACTATTGTCGGCCTGGATATAGTTGAAAAGGCTCTGGAAAACGACCGCAGGCGTGCAGCTGATGAAAAGCTTGACAATATCAGCTTCTGCGTATATGACGGAGTGAATTTCCCCTTTGCGGATAAGAGCTTTGATATGGTGGTATCGAGATATGCGCTGCATCACTTCCCGGAGATAAGGGCGAGCCTTTCGGAAATATCCCGGGTGCTTACGGATGAGGGTTATCTGTTCATCTGCGACCCGACCCCCAACGATAACGACAAAGACGGTTTTATAGACGAATATATGCAGGTCAAGCCCGATGGTCATATCAGGTTTTATTCAGCAGAAGAGTGGAAAGAGCTTTGCAGGGAAAGCGGTCTGTTTCCTGCTGATTCTTTCAAGAGCAGTATCCGTTTTCCGAGAAAAATGGAACAGGCCTATCTCGATATTATGCGGAAATATGACCGTGATGTTGTCGAAAGCTACGATATGAAGATCATCGACAAAGAGGTATGGGTCACGGAATGGGTCAATAATATGCTGTTTTGCAAATAAGTGAAAGGACGCTACAGAATGGATATTACGGTTTATTCCGATAAGATTGAGGATTATCTTAATTGCTCCGATGCAATAGATTATTCCGATCAGGCTGTTTCAGAGCTTGCTGACACATTGTTCAATAAAGCAACAGATGAAACAGACTTTGTAAGAATAGTCTTTGAATATGTGCGTGATAACATATCACACTCGGCGGATATAAATGCAGATGAGCTGACCTGTTCGGCATCGGAGGTCTTGAAAGCGGGACATGGGATATGCTTTGCAAAATCTCACTTATTAGCTGCGATACTGCGCTGCAAGGGAGTCCCCGCAGGATTCTGCTATCAGAAGCTGATACTGGACGATGACGTCGCACCCATCCTCATTTATCACGGTCTGAACGGAGTATATATAAAGTCTGTCGGCAGGTGGATCAGGCTTGACCCAAGAGGCAACAAGCCGGGCGTGAACGCGCAGTTTTCTCTCGAAACAGAGCAGCTTGCATTCCCGATCCGTCCCGAGAAGGGAGAACGAGACGGCCTGACGGTCTATCCCGAACCCGCACCTCTGATAGTTTCAAAATTTGATAAGTACAGTTCAAGAGAGAAATTATGGGATGATCTGCCGGATGAACTGGGTTATATAACGGAGGATTAAACATGAAAGTATTGCTTTTTCTTGCTCAAGGCTTTGAAACAATGGAGGCGAGCGTTTTTGTTGATATTATGGGCTGGGCAGGTGTCGATGCTGTTACCTGCGCTCTGCGAAAGACGGTCACAAGCACTTTCGGTGTGTCGGTCAACGCGGAATGGGTGATATATTACAATGTGTTATATTGTTCTGGCTTTTCACAAAGGTAAGGAGGCTGTTGCGGTGTGCAACAGCCTCTTTTTGTCTATCTTCTCATAATAAAATCGATAACACTATACTTGTATATCCTCCATCTGTTGCCGATCTTGAATCCCTCCAGTTCACCTGAATGAAGATATTTCAGCATAGAATTTTTTCCGATCTTCAGAAGTTGCATACACTCCCTGGGTGTAAGGATATCCGGTACTTTTTCAAACATGATAAAACTCCTTTCGTAAGAAAAATGTTGGTTTAAAACGGTTTGTTATGTGTTATTTAAGTGTTCAATAAACCGTACACTTTTAAAAACGCATACCGGAATTTTACAGCTATACATTATCCTTTTGTAAACCATTGGTTTAATAAACAGACAGGAGGTTTTATTAATGAAAACAAAAGGTATCATGATGCTGGTAAGCTCGGTGCTGCTGAATGTCACAGGCAGGCTGATCCTGAATGCGCTCAAGAAGAAGGTGAGATGAACATGAAAGCAAAAGTATTTGCAGATACATCTGCAATGACCCGTGAGGAGTGGCTGAAATACCGTACAATGGGTATAGGCGGCTCGGATGTTTCTGTTATCGCAGGGATAAATCCCTATCGCTCTGTTTTTCAGCTGTGGCTTGAAAAGACAGGTCAGACCGAGCCCTGTGAAAACGGTAATGAGTGTACACATTTTGGTACAGTTCTTGAACCCATAGTAAAGCAGGAATTTACCGAAAGAACAGGCATTGCTGTTTCAGAGCCTAAGTACATCTTTCAGCACCCCGACTATCCTTTCATGTTCGCAAACCTTGACGGTGTAGTCAACGTTGACGGAGAAGAATGTATCTTTGAAGCAAAGACAGCATCAGTATACAAACAGAATGAGTGGAACACAGGCGTACCACCGGAGTATATGCTGCAGATACAGCACTATATGGCGGTGACAGGACTGAAAAAGACCTACATAGCCGCTCTTATCGGCGGTAATCATTTCGTGTATAAGACAGTTGAGCGTGACGATGAAATGATCGCTGAAATAATCGAAATGGAACGCAGATTCTGGGAAGAAAATGTCCTGGGCGGAGAAGAACCTGTACCTGATGGTTCCGAGGGTACAACATCATGGCTGAACGAACAGTATTCCGAAAGCAACGGTGAGAGCATAGAACTCCCCGAAGAGACTATTTCCATCTGTGATGAGTATGAAGATATTTCCGAACAGATAGAAGCATTGTCAGCAGAGAAAGACGCTCTTGGCAACCGCCTGAAAGCTATGCTCAAAAATAATGAGACAGGTCTGGCAGGGAAGTATAAGGTCAGCTGGAAGACCGTAAATTCATCCCGCTTTGACAGTACAAGGTTCAAGGCAGAGAATCCCGAGCTGTACGGTAAATATGTAAAACAGTCAAGTTCACGAAGATTCGGTATATCGGGAGGTGCTACATGAATAATCTGAGCATCAGACTTCTTCGAGCTGATGAGATAGAGTGTCGTATAGGTACCATAAGCGATAAAGGACTGTCCCTGCTGCTTTACACAGATGCCCGTGCAGATATGAAGATACTGGACGAGACCTTCGGTGTACTGGGATGGAAAAGATCTCACCAGAGTATAAACGGAAATCTCTACTGTACCATCGAACTCTGGGACGAGGATAAAAAGCAGTGGATATCCAAACAGGACGTGGGAACTGAAAGCTATACCGAAAAGGAAAAAGGTCAGGCTTCGGACAGCTTCAAAAGAGCATGCTTTACTGTAGGCATAGGAAGAGAATTATATTCTGCTCCTCATGTATGGGTGTCAGCCCAGAAGTGCAGGATACAAAGGCGCGGAGATAAGTTCGTCTGCTTTGATAAATTCTCTGTTGGACATATCGTGTACAGCGATGAACGTGAGATAGTCGGGCTCACTATAATCAATTCCGATACAGGTGAAGTGGTCTATAACGGCTACAAGAGATCACAGAAGAAAACAGCATGAGTTAAGCCCCTTGGCGATGATCGTCAAGGGGCTTTTTGTATTTGGAGGAACTTTTATGAATGAGATCTATGAGTGTGCAAACTGCGGATGCACCATTGAAAATGAGGAAGACCTTTACGAAGTTGAAGATCAGATAATATGTGAAGACTGCTTCAACGATGAGACATTTACCTGCAGTCACTGCGGAGAAAGATTTTTCTACCGTAATTCTGTATCCGATGATAATACAGCTATATGTCAGAACTGCTATGACAACTACTACCGCCGATGTGAACGATGCGGGTGTATCATCCATGATGATAATGTGTACTGGGACGGTGATTATCCCTATTGCAGTGACTGCTACGATGAAGAAGAACAGTGCAGGCATATCCATGATTACGGATATAAGCCTGTGCCTATCTTTTACAGATGCAGTGATGAAGGTGAAAATGTCCGCTGTTACGGAGTTGAGCTGGAGATAGACAGGGGAGGGAAGGACGATGACAACGCAGATACCCTTGAAAGCATAGCAAACAGGGAAGAAGAGATCCTGTACATAAAATCGGACGGTTCTCTTGACGAGGGTATGGAGCTTGTAAGTCATCCCTGTTCTTTATATTTCCACAAGTATGACTTCCCCTGGGAAGAGATAATGAAAAGGGCAGTACGTCTGGGATACAGGTCACACAACACAAGCACCTGCGGTCTTCATGTGCATATAGGCAGGTGTTCCCTGGGTAACACATACGAACGTCAGGAAGATGTAATAAGCAGGATACTTTTCTTCTTTGAGAGCCACTGGAACGAGCTTTTCAGATTCAGCAGACGTTCCGAAGAATCTGCCGAACACTGGGCAGCGAGACACGGCTATGAAGATCGTCCCAAGGAGATACTTGAAAAGGCAAAGAAGAGCAGCAAGGGCAGATATGCCTGCGTGAACATAACCAACATCAGCACAGTGGAGATAAGGCTGTTCAGAGGTACGCTGAAATGGAATACCTTTATGGCATCTCTGGAACTGGTTGATGCTATATGCGAGAATGCTATACGTCTGAATGATGATGAACTGCATAAGCAGTCATGGGCGGATTTTGTTATGGATATAAGTCCCGAATACACGGAGCTTATATCTTATCTGAAAGAGAAAAGGCTCTATGTAAATGAGCCGACAATTATTGATGAGGAGGATAATTGATATGTGCGCTATATTTGGATTTGTGAACTACCGTCATGCAGTAAGCGGAAGGCATCTGAAAGAGCTGGTAAACAGGCTGGCAGTTGAATCGGAAGTAAGGGGAACGGATGCAACGGGAATAGCTTACATCAAAGAAAATGAGCTGAAAGTCTACAAGAGACCGAAGCCAGCCCACAAGATGAGGTTCTATTTCCCCGAGGATACTACCATACTCACAGGTCACACCAGAATGACAACACAGGGCAATGCGAAATACAATTACAACAATCACCCTTTCACAGGACACACTGTGGAGGGTGATTTTGCTCTATGTCACAATGGTGTTTTATTCAATGACGATATTCTTCAGAAGGATGAAGATCTGCCGAAGACACAGATAAAGACAGACACCTATGCGGCTGTACAGCTGATCGAAAAATACGGCAGTTTAAGCTTTGAGACCATAGCGAAGATGTGCGAGACAGTTAAAGGTAATTTCGTGTTCACCATCCTTAATGAGGACAATACACTATATCTGGCAAAGGGAGATAATCCGTTGTGCATCGTACATTTCAAACAGCTTGGTCTGTATGTGTATACCTCTACTAAAAAGATAATGGAAGAAGTCATAGAGAACACTTTCCTGAAAATATACAAGTTCGACTTTATAACTTCCGAGGAAGGAGAGATAATTCGCATAGACAAGAACGGTGAGTTGATCAGGAGCAAATTTGAGTTTGAGGACTATTATGCTCTTGAAAGGCACTGGAATTACGCATCATACGGTCATCACCCGGATTATCTTTACGAGCTCTGCAATCTGTTCGGGCTGACAGTGGACGATATTTCTCTTCTGTATGAAATTGGTTACTGCGATGAAGACATTGAGATGATGCTGGATGACAGGGAGTATCTCAATATGTGTCTTGAAGAGGCTAAGGACTACTACGGTGACTGGCTTATGGAAGAAAGCTATGGTGTTAAGGTTTAGTGAAAGGAGATAGCTATGGTTTACAGATTTGACGGAAACAAGTATATTACAAAAGGAATAGAAGCGGAGATACCGCCTGCCTTACAGGTGATGATGTTTGAAAGCCTTGCGTTAATGGAGCGCAAGGCTGGAGAACTGGACAGGCTTCAGGTATTTAAGTTGACTACGACAGAAAAAGACGGTACCTTCCTGCTTAACATAAGGCATGAACAGGAGATACCGGAAGCTTTGATGGATTACTTTATGCCTGTGGATGCGGCGATCAATACTAAGGTCTATATTATTGATGATGTGGATCATGTTACTATGCTGCTGGCGGAGGAATACTGAATAGTATCTATGCATCATTATTTTGGAAAGGGGTGATAAAATGGTAGTAATGAACCCTAAAGGTGAGGTAGTTATCGCTCATCACGGCAAAAAGGAACTACGTGTAAAGTTTTGCAGAGACGGGATCCGAGCGCGTTCTGAACTTGGGTACAAGTCCTTTTATCTGTACAATAAAGATTTGTTTGTCAGGTCAACAGAAAGCGGTTATGTAAGTGAAAACTTGCAGTTTTCGCTTGTAAGGATCGAGAGATTCCTGATGAATGCTATGAAAATAATCGGTGCCGGGTTTGAAGAAAATGCTATACCCTCCGAATCCCATAAAGCAGCGGTTTTGATTATGCAAAATGTAAGCGATACTGAAATGACTTCGATCGAAAGATGGGCTGACTTTGACAAAAAGGTTGACCGTTTGGGCGGATGGTTTGGGAATTGGTAGAAAAAATACAGAGGCTGTGAGCAACAGCCTCTGTACAATTATAAAGCTAGGCGATATGAAATCTTCACATAATGAGTAAATAAAAATTGTTTATATAATGTATGTATATACTACTGTTATTTTAGTTCAACAAACGTTTTTTTGAATACAAGCTGTACAAAAACATCTTTGACTTGTTTTGCAATTTGTTCTGATTCAATTAATGTACCAAGTTCAATATTTCCTTCTTGACCATGATACGATAGATTAGCCGATGTAATTAATGTTTTTTTCTCATCTACTGAAATTACTTTAGCATGTAAAGCAGACATGGAATCATTGTTAGCAGAGTAATTATATACTCGCATAAACTTTCCTTTGTACCTATTTATCTTTTCTACGTTCTTCTGACTTTCAAAATCATTGATATAGAATTCAACGAAAACACCTGTTTGACTTTTATATATTATAATGTCTATCAAATCGTTGAAATACTCTGACAAAGAGTAACCCGTTATCAAGATGCTTTTCTTTGCCCCATTCACCATCGATTTTACTGTATTCTTAGTTGATTTTGCTTTGATTGAAAAAGTTGGTGGTGCTGTTACTGCAAGAGATATCTTTTCTTTTGATTTCATTTCTTTCATCGATAGGATAAGATCTGAAATCTCTTTAGCTTCTTTTTCATTCAATGATGGATACCTCTGTTTTACAGCTTCTATTCTCTTAATATTTTCATGAGTGTAAGATTCAAGATATTCGCTAAGAAACAAGTCAAGATTCAGATTTCCAGTTGACATAGATCTACCACCAATTCATTAAAATAGGCTTGATTTTCTCTGTTAGCAATAGGAACAACTAACGCTCTGTCAAGCATACGGTTTCCGTTTTCACATGCAGTTTCGGAAATCATACAACAAGAATGACAAGCCGCTCCGTTTGAATTATTGATTGCTGGCGTATTATTAAGACACTCAGGATCATTAGTACAGAGCAATGCTTCTTGAAAAGCATCTCTCATTAGTGTTAGCAGTTTTTTAACCGTTCCAAGTTCAACTAATCCGCCAAGTGAACCTTCTTTATCCGAACTACCCGTATAGAGAAGTATTCCACTCATTGTATCACCAAAATAAATCCTTTCGCGTATTGCTGCAGAAGAATATCCTGATGACATTGACATTTGTTTGATCAGCAAATGAGCAAATGTGTGCATCAAAACATATACTGCATTTCTTGGAATGGTAATTTTCCATTTCTTTTCATTGCAAAACTGAGTATAGCTTTCTTCGTATTTACGAGATACAGCTGAAACAGAAGCTATACTAAGCCAAGACTCCAAGGTATCTTTATTGAATTCAATAAAGATACCTTCGCCATTAACTTCCGCTGCCGGAAGCCACTTTTCGGTTTTGCCTTTATTTAAGTATACAATATTCGCTTGAACATCCGCATCAGGGTCTGGCGCATCTACTCTTGTAAATCCAAGCAGAACACGTACTTCTCTTAGTCTTGTAATTCTAATGATTCTAGAAAAGTATTTTTTAATTGTATATGGAAGATCTTCTTCCTCTGCTTTAAAATGTTTCTTATTTGAAGCATAAGCAGGATCATTATGATGAGTTATGGCATCATACTCCATCTGTTTGATTTCTTTGAATTCTGTGATATTCTTTTGTCTTCGTTCTAACGCTGAGTCAAATTCCTGTTTTGTATAATTCTCGGCAAAGTACATCTCATATATTTTCTCTATACCATCATTTCCCATCAACTTTTGAGCTAACTCTATATCACGAAGATGTTCATCTATCAGATTAAATAATGGATTGATCCAAGGTGGAATAGATATCGCACTTCTGCTGACTGAAAAGTAAACATTAGATGCACCACGTTGAGATGGTATCACGGGCTTATTACAGTTTTCTGGTCTGGAGTTAGGTCTGAAAGGATGATGCCCGGGACATTTTATTCCTATAAAATTATCTTTTTGAGTTGCTCCGCTCATGCTTCGTTTTGCACCACATGTTAAACATTCTACCCACATATCAGCTAATGTGGACGAATTACCAATAGAATACATTCTTAATTTTGGATTCTTACATACTGTATTTCCATTATGGACCCACCAATTCCATGGGAAATCATTCATATGACCATCTTCGCAGATAGTAATGAAACGAGAAGGGTAAGCAGTTTTATGACATTCAGGACATGTAACTCCAAATCGAAGATAAGCATCAAGTTCAAAGTTTTCACGAACATCAAATAATCTGCCACATTTAAAATTTGAACATACATGTATGTACGGGAATGATGTTACCGGAATATCTCCATGATAGGACGTCCTTGGCATATAGAAACAGTTTACTCCAAGGTATGATGCTAATCGACCATCTATGATTTTTTTGCCTTTATCCGCCCAGTAATTTGTATCAAGAACTGTAACAGAGTCTTTTATAGCATCTACTATTGCTCCAGGACCAAAAGTCGTAATAATCTGATTAGGACGTAACTCCCCGAGTTTATTATTATCATAAGCCATTATTAGTCCTCCGTAAAATAATACATATTTGCTGAGTTTTCAACTTCTCGCATAGAACTCAGTGTTGCTTTTTCAATATCTGTACAAATCTCACCGTAAAAATTCATAAGTCGGTTATACTTATCAGTCTTATATACATAATAACGAAGCTGTTTAGATTGAGCAGCCAGCATTTTCCATTTATCAATAAACTGATTGATTTCTTCATCAGCATCATCTCGTGCTGATGGTTTTATAATATTCAGACGATCAATAATAAGTTGTTTAACTTCATTTAACTGTTCTTCGGAAAGAGCATCTATGTTAGATGCTTCAGTATTTGTAGCTAGATTCGGATACTTTAATCTAATCGCTGATATTATTATCGCATGCATAACTCTGTCACGAGCTCTTGCAGAAAAAGGCGTAGCAGTAGTACCTTCTACAAAGCGATATAACTGTGAATGATAACCCGTAAAATTCTCATAATGCGACAGATCTCGTGGACGATAAGGATTATATAAGGTTATTACTAAGCCTGGGAAAGAACGACCAATACGGCTTGTAGCCTGAATATACTCAGAATTCTGTTTAGGCTGACCTGTTACAACCATTAATCCGAGTCTGTCAACATCCATACCAACTGCGATCATATTTGTTGCAATTGCAGTATCCAGACATTCCTTATCCTCAAACCTTGTTTCAAGTTTCTTTAATTGTTCCGGTATCTTGAAGGATGACATTCGAGATGTTATCTCGACATTAGCACTTCGGTAAAGATATCTTACTTTACTCATCTTATACTTCTTCTTAATACGATTGATTCTCTTTGGAATGTCGTCCTGAAGTAATCTTACAGCACCGCCTAATTCTCGTATACTGTTATAATAACCTACCAAAGTATAATACGGATCTATTACCTCTTTATATTCGTCCTGTAACGACAAGTCATATGTTGTTTGAAGCACTATAGCATAAATCCTGAGAAGAGCTGTTTTTACAGATTGTCCAGCTGCACAGATACCAACATATTTTCTGAAAGGATTTTCATTAACAGGTATCTCTTTTATAAAGAAACTATCACCTATTTCAAATCCATTCGGTGGAAACTGCGAAGTTTGATTTCTGCCATATAGACACTTCGTTTGCTCACTGGCATTTTTTATCGTCGCAGTTGAAACTACATACTTAGGATAAATTTTCTGACCATTGAGCGTATATGTACACATGTCCTCTATTATTGTTTCGTATGCACCATATACCGTTCCTAATGGTCCGGTAATTAAATGCAACTCGTCCTGAATTATTAATTCAGGCGGAAGAAACGGCTTGACCGATAATAATGTTGACGCAGGCAGCTGATTAGTTCGGTTATGCTTGGAATGAGCATCGCCTATCGCAACACAACCATCTCTGCTGCATACTCGATCTATTCTTCCAAAAATACTATTAGTTTTTACATCCCATGGTAAACGTGCAAATTTATCGACCGTGGATAATATTATAGTAGGACACTTAGCGTATATCTCTTCATCAACAAGATATACCGGAATGGAAATCTTATCATGAGGTTTGTACTTATAAAAAAGACAAGTAGGATCTCCGCAATATACTTTTACAGACTTCTGCTCATGTTCAATATAAAAATCATCTTCTGTAAGAGGTTTCCCGCAAAACGGACATGTCAGAAGCTGCTTATAGATAAGGTTCTTCTGTCTTCTTGCCTCACCTGGATTTTCAGAGTTTTCTTTTAAATCTTCAAAAGAATTTGGTGTTACACCGCCTCCGACCCAGAATCCAATGCTTATTGGTTCATTACCGTACTTTGGGTATTCTCTTCTCCTTATCATTTCAGCTGCAATAACCATCTTGGTAATACGATCACGTTGCTGAGTTGTAAGTAAACGAAGTGTGTAGCGGAGTATTGCAGTAACTCCTCCATCATGATTATACTGATCGTTTTCCCCTGCTCTCAAACGCCTATTGGCAATAACAAAAGCCATAAGTCCGAGATAAGCTTCGGTTTTTCCTCCGCCTGTTGGAAAGTATAATAAATCAACTACTTTTCTATCCTTATGATTAGGATCAACGATAGCAGACAGATTCATCAGAATAAAGGCTATCTGGAAAGGACGCCATCCAAAATTATTATCAGGATTCCTAGGATCAACAAAATCCTTAAAACTGCATTCTATACCAGCACCATGTTTTTTTGCATAATTGGATATATTTCTTTGAAGGATCATGCATCGATTCATAAAGCAAAACGCTTCAAATGATATTTCATCATCAATAAGAAGTTTTATTCCTTCACGAATACGTTCTAATGAATCATTACATTTCTGAATAACATCTTTTCCGATTTTATCAGCAAAATCAGGCTCTGACATCTTGGAATCGTTAATTAGCTTCTCGTTGATCCATTGTTCATAAGAATTTGCAAGTACATTCAGCTTTTCTATTATTTCGCTTTTCTTCGTCTTAACAGAAAGTGATCTCATAGAAAAATAGAAATTATCAAAGCCATCCAATGAAGCGCTTACTCCCGGAAATTCGTATTCAGGAATAAATGCAGATTTAACATATTCGGTCCTTCCATCATTAACTTCTCCCCAAACAGCAGCACAACCTCGACCTCTTCCCAAGATTGGTCTCTGTTTAAAGTAAAACTCATCTGAAGCAAGAACTTCACGACAAATATCTTCAGCTATAAACGGGGACTCACAATCTTTAGAAGAAGCCGTGATCTGAACCTGAAACATCAGAGTTTCAAGCTGATCTTCAGAATTTCTCCTTTTGTTGATCACGTATGCAGTAACAAGTGAATAGCCATTTTTCAATGTAATTTTTGAAATATGAACAGAAACATTTGAATCAGATATCAAAGAGTATTCCTTAGTTCTTTGAATATCTGAAAGATCAACATTTATGATTTCTTTCATAGGAATTCTGGAATAAGTCACTGCATTTATTGTTTTACCCTCTGCATTTTCCTTCGGTGTTATTTTTTTATTATAATCGCCCCACGAAATCTCTATCTGCAAAGATGGCAACTTGGTTTCAACATAAAAACTAATTCCTATCGAAGACGGTGGTGTGAAACGAGTAACTGTAATCGGTTCGTTATCATCATCTTCTCCAGCGGTAAAATCTCCGGCGTCATAATCAAAATCAGTATCAATTTCCTGATCATCAGCTACAGATTCATTATCATCTTTTTTCGGAGCAAGGACACCTACCAAATAAGCAAATTGAGGATTTTCATCCAATACTTCATTTTCATACATTGGTCCGATAAGATCTGTCTTTAATGCTTCTATTATTTTTTGCCTGACTTCCGAATATTTAAATCTATCCGCCATAGTTATTCCTCCGCCTTAAAATTTCAGAACAATATTAACAAGTAAGAATGGCTTATCAATTTCATATTTACAGTCAAATTCTTTGATCTCATTTTCTGCTTCTGATTCAATTTTACCTATAGTATCATTAAAGCTCATTCTAAGTTTATCAAGTTGTTTCTTTTTTTCGGATGCTTTTTTTAAAATATCTGATTTTTGTAATTTATCTTTTGCCCAAGATTCTTCTATAAGAAGATCTTCTATTTCTTTATTTAAATCCAATATCTGATTATTGAGCTGCTCTTTTTGAATATCCACCCAATTTTCAATTCTAAGCTTATTAGTCCTTTTTATAGGTTCAACTTTTTGATTGTATTTAAAGCACATTTCAGTGACAAGTTTATCATAAATACCTTCAAACAATTTTGCTTCTGACTTACTTGGAGTAAAATAATGAATATCATTGTCGTTTGCGTTTTCTAACGCACCTACCAATTCTTCTTCATTAAAATCAATATACTCTCCGTTTTCATCACAAAGTAAAAGAACCGGAGAAATCATTGTAGTATTGTTCATAAATGCCCCAAGAAAAATCCAGCCATGCGAACCAAGATGTTTTTCGCCCCAGTTATTGATCTGCCAGTAATAAAGTTTATTATTCATTTCTGGTTCTTCAATTTGATTCCAGAATTCAACCTCAGCAAGGTATTTTTCAATTTGCTTATAGGTTTCGTCCAGTGCAGAAGCTTTTGATTCAGGACTCTCAGTTAATAATACAGATCTAAGCTGATCAAACTGCTTACTTAATTTGGAATTAAGTTGCTTATCAAGTTTATCAAAAGCCTGTTTGAACTCACTTTTGGAATTGCAACGCTGATAAATATCGAGAATAGTTTTCTCGAAGCTTGTACCTGATTCCAATGTACCAAGTGCAATATCCGAAGCACCAAAAACACCTTCAAACAGTTCAAATTTTTTTGAAAGGATCTCATATACTCTCTTATCAGCTTCGTTACCTGTATTCAGCAAATTGATCGCAATGACGTCATGCGTTTGTCCATATCGGTGGCAACGACCTATTCTTTGTTCGATTTTCTGCGGATTCCAAGGAAGATCATAATTGATAACTGTATTGCAGAATTGAAGATTTAAGCCTTCTGAACCAGCATCAGTAGCTATCAAAATACGAGAATGGGTCTTAAAATAATCTACTATGGCATGTTTATATTCAACGCTGCGACCATAATTTGTTTTTCCAAAATTCTTTACCTGCCAGGTCCGAAATATTTCTTTCGTCAGTACGTCATTAAAATCTCCGTTGAATAATAAAATATCATCCTCAGAATACCCATCTTTTCTTAGCTCATCAGCAATATACTTTTGAGTTCGTTTGGATTCTGTAAATATCACTGCCTTTTGCTCTATACCATTAGAAGCCTGATGCTCAAATGCTAGGGAAAGTGCCGTTTTCAATGCAGATACTTTAGCGTTCTCCTCTATGCTGTTTGCAGTCTGTATAATGTTCTCTACAAGATGAATTTCTTCTTGAATCTGCTGTTTCTGAATCATAGTTTCTTCATCAACAGTTTCTTCAAATCCTGATTCATCTATTTCATCTTCAACATAATCCCAGAACAAATCAAAGCCTTCCATCGCCTGGGCAGACTTCGTTCCCTCATACAGCTTTTCAAGTCGTTTTTTTAATATCTCGAATGTTTCTATAAGAGCAAAACTTGACGATGCGAGAAGTTTACGTATTACAAGAATGATGAGTCCTTTATTATTTACAGGAATCGAATACAATGGTTCGCGCTTTAAGAACGAGTTTACCATATTATATAACATTGTTTCTTCTTCTGATAAATTAAAATCAACAGTCAGGCACTCGCGCTTTTTAAAATTCATGTATTTAGCAACATCACGTCTAAGTGTTCTGTACAGAACAGGACGCAGTTCATTTTTTAACTCATCATAATTCTCACCTTCAATATATCTTCTGTTGAATGATTTCTCAGAACCGAATATTCTCGGATCTATGTACGAAACAAGACCATGCAGATCGTTCAATGAATTCTGCAATGGAGTAGCTGTAAGCAATATCTTCGGTATATTCTTTGATATATCATAAAGATTTTTAGCACGCTTCGCCCCGTGAAATACATTACGAAGGTTATGAGCTTCATCAATAATAATGAAATCCCAAATAACTTTAGGATAACGTTTCATAAGCTTTGAAGAGTAATCGTATGATGTTATAATGACTTCTGTATTATTTTTATTTTCAATCCACGACTTCCAATAATGTATATCTTTCGATATAGTCAGTCTGTCAAGGATAGTAGACTTGATCTGAAATTTCTCTTCAAGTTCAATTTCCCATTGTTTGCGTAAGGTTGCGGGCAGAACGATAAGTACTCTCTTCGCTCCTGTGTTAAGAACATACTTTAAAACTAATCCTGCTTCGATCGTCTTTCCAAGACCAACTTCGTCAGCAAGAATAATTCCACCTGTTTTAAGAGACTGAACAGCAGCGCAAAAAGCATTTATCTGATGCGGATTGATCGCAATATTGGTATTTAGCAGAAATCTAAACGGAGATTCATTTAGTTCGTGTTTCTTAAAATGACTATATTGTTCAAGTAAAAGATTTCTTTCCATCGATATCGCCCTTCTTACTTAACTCATGTTCGACACCAACAGCAATTCCTTTTGCCATCAGTGGAGGAACAGCATTACCGATTTGAATGAATTGTGATGTTCTCGGGCCTTCAAAGAAGTAGTTGTCAGGGAATGATTGAATTCTTGCAGCTTCTCTGACTGTTATTGAACGATGCTGACTAATGTCCGGATGAATAAAATAATGACCGTCTTTTGATATATGAGCAAGCATAGTATGGCAATATTGTTCATCACCTTCAACTACCTTAAATCTGTCAAGAAATGAATCCCTGTTTTTATGAGTTTTCAGTTCCTCCGGCAGATCATTATAGTTTAATCTTTGATGTCCATTATTCCATAATTCTATAACTCGTTTGTATATTTCAATATCACGTTCTTTATTACTCCGGCTCTCATGAAGCGTAAGGATATCCCCACGTTCACGTATTTTCTGTGTTTTAACATATTTACTGATCTTACGATCAGAATACTCATTTGATTTTTCACCTGGTAATATAGCAGGTAAATCATTAAGCAAGTCATTTACCAATGCATCTGGCTCTATAACCTCAAATTCAGGATACTTCAATCCGGAATCTTTTAACCAACCAACAATGATCATACGGCGTCGATTCTGAAGAACACCAAAGCTTCTGGAATTCTGCTCATGACATTCGATCTCATATCCGACTCGTTTCAAATATGTTTTAATATTTTTCCATGTCTTTCCACCGTTTGCGGATTGTATACCCATTACATTCTCAAAGACAAACATACGTGGCTGATATCTTTTCAAGAATCTGGCATACAGTTTATAAAGTTCATTTCGCGGATCATCTTGCATAGGTGTTATCATATGACTGCTTTGAGCACGACCAACTAACGAATACGCCTGGCATGGAGGTCCTCCAATTATAACATCGACTTTGGATATATTATTCTCCGCAAGGATCATATCAATAGTATCAAAGATGCTTGGAAGTGTTTTATCAGACATTGTTTCACATAAAACTGATCTAAGGATTGAATCCGGTATTTTAGATAAGAATTCTTCCCTTGTAATTACCCCTCTTAAATAATCTCTGTATACTTTCAGCTTCTTGTTTGCCTTAAGATAGTAATAAGCTATTCTGGTCTGTAAAGTCTGTGCTGCAAACTGATTCATTTCAACATGAGCAAGAGGTTTGAATCCCGCTTGAACGAATCCTTCAGACAGACCTCCGGCACCTGCAAATAAATCTATAAAATTGTACTGGTTTATTATATTGTCCATCGGTCTGCCTTTCTTCTGTTATTAATCAAGGAATTCACCATCTGTATCAAAAATATGATCAAGCTCATCATTATTTATTGCTGCAAGAACTTTCTTTCGAACACTACCCTTAGCCATATCAAGTCGAATGAATCTTTCTTTTCCGGCAGCATCCCGAGTTGTTCTAATTAACTGAAGTCGACCTATTCTCTTTTCTTCTTCAGCGTAATTCGCAAACCCTTTTGCTTTTCCAAGATTATCATCAAAATCTGGATTATGCGGTTCAAGAATATCCATTACATAGCCGAGCTCTTCATCCTTTTTTACAATTATAAAATCAGGGTAAGCGGCTTTGGTTGTATTATCATTTTCATAAGGAATACAAAGTGACCATGGCTTTCTTGGAGGATTACGAAGCCAGCAAACAAAATCAGGTTGATTTTGTTCTTCTTCAAGCACACCCTTTTCCCAGTTATTAAGTTTGATTCTTGACTTACCATTTTCGTCAGCAAATAAATGGTTATCGTATACTATACCGTCTTTTTCCACTTTGGCACTAATGGTCTCAGGAAGTGTGAAATTATGCTTACTGATAATATCACCATCAGCAACTATATCACTGTACTGTTTACGACATTTCTCTGATTTGTTTACCACGTACTTTCTGTACTTATCGTTCATATCATGGAATTTTTTCTCTGCATATTTATTCAGTTTCTTTATGCATTCATCATCAGCGGCAAATAATATGCAATCCACTTTAAATTCATTTGGATCTTCAAAATTCAAATATTTTCTTCCGTAAGTATATGTGAAACCGTATTTTCCAAGTTTTGTATCAGCTGCTCGCAACTGTCTGTCAAGATCAGTTTCTGCAGTATGTAGTAAATCAGAATACTCAAAATCCTTGATTTCTTCACCAAACACATCAAATATTTGAACTGTTAGTTTGAACTCCATAACCTGTTTCATAAGTTCATTATACTTGCCTGAATTATGAAGATCATCTATATATGCCCTCATAAGACTTGTAACATCATTTTTTATTTCATCGTTAGCATTAGGAGCAATCTGATATTGTGTAAGTAAACCGGACAGATCAAGAAGTGACTTCAGGTAGCTGTTAGTTTTTACAAAGCGAACCATATAAGTTAAAAAACCTTGCTGATTTATAAAGTCAATAACCTCTTCTCTGTCAAACGAATGGAATAAAGTGTTGGTTGGTACTTGTTTTACAGTCTCACTATTGTTAGTATGCTTTTGTTCTGTTTTAGCTGGCTGAGAGTAAATGGGCGTTGAACTTGTCGCATGATAGCTCATAGTACTATCACTGGCTTGTTTTTCTATGTGTTTTTCAGAATTAAATGATACTTCATTATGGGTATGATCTTCAAATTCAGCTTTATATGATGAAGATAACATTTGAACATTCTCACCAATGCTAGAAGGAGTAATATTATGATTATCTCTTGTGTCAGCACTCATTTGAATCGAACTATTATAATCAGAAAAACTTAACTGACCGGGAATAATAGATTCTTTTTTATTCTTATGACCACTAGCGTGAACAGACCAAGGAACGTACTCCTGTTCTTCAAGGCTTTCGCCATCTATTTCAGTAGGTATTTCACCACCTTCTGAGCTTTGAAGTTCACTAATAACTTTCTGAACATTATCCTTGTTGAAGTACGGCAAATATAACCGAACATCATTAAGAGAATCATCGACTAATATATGACTCTGTAACGGTGTTCTTACCATACGGCCAAGTAACTGAGCTATATATGTTGCATCTTCTGCACGTCGGAACGACATCATTGTTTCTGCTCTAGGGCAATCCCAGCCTGTTGACAAGTTTTCTTTAAAAAGAACAACTCGAATCACTCTGTTATCAGCAATTTCTGCTGGTTCAACATGCGGAACATTTAACCCGTTTATTTCAAGGTTTCCGACGGAACCAAAAGTATGTACAACTTCTCCTTCTTTGAAGGTATCCCCAAGACGCTCCTCAATTTTTGAAATGATATCGCTTAAATCATTATCTGAAACCTTTTTACCAGAACCGGCAAGAACCTGAACAACAAAAACAGGATTTACATTAGCATAATGCTGCTCATAAGTATACTGATACCAGTGAGCACATTTATTGATCCACTCATCTGTTGCGGCCTGTAATACAGCCATGTCATTATGTTTTGTCGGATCTTCAGGATAGGTTATAACGATCCTGTCTTTAAGCAATCCGGATGCTCTTACCTGTGCCGGAGGAACCACTACTTTTTGTAGTGTGGAACTTGTATCACCAACAAGGTTATTAAATCTTTCTGATGTTGCACTCATTCCGATAACTACAGGAACAGGAGAAAGATTATGAGGAGCAGAACCTTTTATAAAACGTTGCATTATCGTTGTTGCTGTTCCAGCAGCACGTCCCTGCATACCTCTATGAGCTTCGTCGATGATAAAATACAACCTATCTGATTTTTCCCTTGCCGTATTCTCTATCGTTTCCCATATGGTATATTCTCTTGAATCAGAATGCTTTCCGAGATTACCACCGCTTCCAAGTTTCTGTGTATTCAGAAAATAAATATGCCCTTCTTCAAGCATTTCGCTGTCAAAGTTTTCATCAGTTATTACCACACACTGATCCATGCGTATCTTATCAGCCTTGTTATCTATTTTCTGCTTTGACTGCTCGTTTAATTGCGGAGAATCAGAGAGCCAAACGAAAATAGCTTCCGGCTGTTCAGGATATAACTCATTTCCGAAAAGAATATCCTCAATTAAAGCAGACATTATTATCGTCTTGCCTGACCCTGTAGGTGCCTGGAGTGAGACCACCTGTGGTATATGGCAGGAACTATAAGTATTCATAGCAATGGCTACACGTGATCTTAGATCAGCGACAGCCTGTTTTTGAAACGGAAATAATTCATTTATCATAATCAGTTCCTCCCGTAATTAATGCGGAAATTATCAAGATAATCCCTGTACAGTTGATAAGTATCCTTTACATCCAGTCCTTTGATCATTGAGCGGTAATTACTCTCATAATCAGTAATAATAAATGCTGTTTCTATGTTTTTATCTGAATTAACTGCTTCTTCAAATTTGTAATAAGCATTCTCATTTATCAAGATAGCCATTTTATTCTCAGGCAGTATAAGCATATCATCTGGTACATTATCAATACTCGGATATCTTCCATGAGCTCCTGCCTTCATCCAAAGTGTAGGGAGCATCTCCTTAAATTGCATACCAAGAGCAACAGCGGTTTTATCAAGAAAACCGAGTTTGAAGAATGCAGCGTTTGCTTTCAAACCATCTGACATCGGCATAGTCACCGGTTCAGTTACTTGAATATTGCCTAGTAAATCTGTAATATTATCTTTTACTTCCTTAAATATCTTATTATTTTTTGTTACGATATAAAAATCTGTGATATGATCCATTCCGTTAAGAGCTTCTAAAAAATCTTCATATACATTGTCATCAATCAATATCGCAGCGGTATGTGACTGTTCGCTTGATACTACATATTTAGTTTCTGAACTAACAAGAGTTTGCGGAAGTTTCCCTTGTGAAAGAATAGATACTAATTGCTTTATGTCATTCAGCTTTAAATTATTTACATCTTCAACAAATTTAATCTGCTTAATATTTCGACATTTTTCAGATGTTTTTGTACTAGATAGTATATATTTATCTGTGAGAGCTTTTCCATTAACATCATATCCATTTATGCTGCATACCGTTCGAGGCCACGTAATATATTGTGCAATCCCCATTTTTTCCCATTCAAGATTACCTGGTTTATAACCGGCCTTTGTGAGCATTTTGGATTCTTCGACAGAAACTTCATTATTTGTAATTAGAATACATCTTCTATTTCCACCATCTTCAGTATTAAGTAAATTTATAGCTTGAAGAGTAGTTCCAGAACCAGCAAAGAAATCAATAACTAATGCATTGGGCTTATTGGCCACAAAAAATGAAATTGTATCTTTTACAGAATATAACGATTTTGGGTATAAAAAAGTTCTATCAGATAAAATACCTTTCAATATTGAGGCTCCATAATCAGTAGCATTGTGCATTTTTTGGAGCCAAATTGTTCTTGGAGCAACAAGTTCATTTTCCGAATTAATATGCTCAATATCAAGAGAACCATCTGATTTTTTCCTAGTGACCTCTATTTCTCCAGATTCAATACGTTTTTGTAGGCCAGATGGAATATACAGTAAAGTCCATCGTTCTAATTTTTCATCATATTTACTTACTCTTATATATCCTTTTTCAACCCATTCTCGAATAGTTTTTGAAACACCTCTCCATATACATTCATTTCCTTTGTCATTTATAGGAAAAGCAGTTGCTAGATTTTCATAATGAGGAAATTCAGACCTTGGTGTGGTTGGTTCAAGAGGTTCTCCGACTTTAACGATATTCATATTGCTAGTGTCTATGTAAATAGGGAAAAACTGGTTATTCGCACTAGATCTTAAGTTGTTTCCTCGATTAAAAGAATACCACACTCTTGCCTTATTGGTTTCATCGGTATTTCCAAGCATATTATGACTAGTTTTATGGATTGAACATTCTCCAAATCTACATATGAAAATATACTCTTCTACACGTGAAAACTCATTTTCTCTATTAGTTCCACCTGGATTAATAACATCTGTAATCATCTGGATTGTTGCGTCTGGCATCAGTTCCTCAAGCAAACAACCTAAATGCAAGTATTCTTTTTCATCAATTGTTATAATTAATACAGAATCCGCTGGGTTCAATAGTTTTTTTGCGAGCTTCAAGCGTTTTTCCATCATTGAAAGCCATTTGCTATGTCTATATGAATCGCTACTGTCAACATAATCATTATTGTATTTCCAGTCTTTAGCACCGGTATTGTAGGGAGGGTCGATATAGATACAATCCACTTTTCCTGCATAGAGATACTCCAAAAGCTGTAGAGCATGATAATTATCGGCTTCAATAAGTGTGTGCCATAAATCGCTATCAGGAGCATTACAAACGCTGTCAATAGGTTTCAAATAAGGATAGATAGGCTCACCAAATTTAGCAACACAAACAAGATCATCAACAGGAACTTCTACTCCTTCAGAATTATCCTGCTTCAAGCAATATGCCTGCCCATTTTCGATTCTAATTACATTGTATAACTCATTAACATTACCATTTTTCAAGGCAACTTGAGAGCCTTTACGCACCTGAATATCATAAAGAGGAGTGCATTCCGGTAGATGTGATTCAAATACAAGACCGAATTTCTTCTGTTTAGCAAGTTTCTCAACTTCATTCTGTATTTTGTCACGTAAGCCTTCGTCCTGGATCTGTGATATAAGGTCATTCAATGCAGACATAGTGATCTCTCCTTGTTTGTAAATAAAAAATCCATATTATTCCAAAAACGGAATATATAGTTAAAAATGTACAATTCTATATTTATCATTCTATCATGTTTTTTATATAAAATCAAGAGGAGTAATCATTTTTCTACACTTTCAACCACAAAAAAATGTTATCATTATTTGTTTTGCTCTGTAGATGATTTACATGTTTTCTGGTTGATGTGTGAAAAGCCAGAGAGGAGATGATTGAGAAAGCAGAAATATACAGTTTTATTCCAAGTCAATTAATCGACATAAAAAATCTATTTATTTTGGTATTGACACTTTGTATTTGATATGATATAATATAAATAAACCAATTGGTTTATTTATATTATATCAGCTTGAGAAGGTCGTGGTGACAACTAATTGAAAATTACTTATGCGAATTCTAAAGTAGAAAAATTTTTTACAGATTTTGATAAAATGAAAAAGAAAATTCCTATTGAATGGGTTAGAACGATAAAAAAGCATTTAAACCATTTGGAAGCGGCTGATAATTTTGGAACTTTTCTTTCGCTTGGATTAGGTCATCCAGAACAATTAAGTGGATATAGTTCACCGACTTATTCACTGAGGGTTACACCTAATGTTAGAATGATTATCGAAGTCAAATCGGATCAATGTGAAATTATGATTTGTGAGGAGATTGAAGTGGAAGGAGTGTGTGATTATCATGGCGATAAAGAAAACTGGTATATCTCGTGATTTAATTATTCATCCGGGAGAAACAATCGCTGATATTCTTGAAGCTCGTAACATGACACAGGCTGAATTAGCTGTAAGAACAGGAGTAAGTCCAGCTTTTGTTGGCAATGTTATTGCTGGACGAAAGGATATTTCTGGTAAATTTGCTATGGCTTTGGAATATGCTCTTGAGGTACCTAAATCATTTTGGCTTAATCTTCAAGCAAGATACGATGCTGAAATATTAGAAGCTGATGAAGAGAGTACGATTAGTGATGAAGAAAAGTTAGTTCGTAAAGACTTAAATGAGGTTGTAAAATATCTAAGAAAGCGAAGTGCTTTACCTGTTAAAGAAAGCACTAGTGAATCAATTATATCTTTACGCAAAGTATTAAAAGTTAGCAGCTTATGCAATTTAAAAAAGATTCCTATATCTAGTGCATTTAGAATTAGTTCACAAAAAAAAATCAATCCCAGTGTTTTGGGGGCGTGGATAAGAATTTGTCAGATTCATGAATGCACGTTTGATATTGAAAAAAATTTTAATACTAATGAAATTGACAGTCTGATAAACGATTTAAAAAATCTTATGTTGTCAGATACTACAGAACTACCTCAAAAAATTAAAATGGTCTTTTATGAATATGGTCTCGATTTTGAAATAGTTCAACATTTTAGGGGAGCACCGGTTCAAGGTTTTCTCTATAAACGCATAGATAATAGAATTAAGATTTGTATGACTATACGAGGAGCTTTTGCCGATATTTTTTGGTTTTCTCTATTTCATGAACTTGGACATCTTTATAATGGAGACCTTTCTAAGACATCTCAGTTCCTTGATGATGGAGTTGATATAATAAAAGAAGAAGCTGCTGATAGATTTGCATCAGATAAACTAATAAATGGCGATGAATATAAGATTTTTGTTTCAAAATATAAAAATTCTCCATCTTTTGAATTAATTGAGAGATTTGCTTCAACACAAAAAATTCGTCCTTTTATTGTTATTGGAAGAATGCAAAAAGAAGGCATAATAGCATATCAACAATATTCATTTGCTAAGATACGCTATAAGTGGGCAGAATAGTATAAAAATAAGGACATTTAATAGATACTTTTATTCTATAAGATTCTAAGTTGCGTCAAATCAAAAGAGGACGCTGCGGGTGTGAATCGCCCACTGTCAAGTAGACCAAGCAAAAAACAAAAATAACCTATATAGTAACCAAAAGCAGTCTGTGCAATTTGTGCAGGCTGCTTTGTTGTAGGCAGTAATTGGCAAGCACTTTTTGTAGTGAGAAGCGGAGCGACTAACGTAGAAATGTGCTTGCTACGGTGCCCGCCGAATGGTCACGCAGCATACGCTTCATGGTATTCCATAGGAGTCATGCTACTTAGTTTGATCTGGTATCGACCGGTATTGTAGTATCTGATGTATTCTTCGATTGCTGCAATCAGACCGGCTTTATCCATTAACTTACGAAGATAGTACATTTCGGACTCTATGATGTCCCACCAGCCTTACATCGGTTCGTTGTCAATGCATCTTCCTACACGGGACATACTCTGTATCATTCCGGCTTCGACAAGCTTCTGGTGGAATATTGTATGAGCCTCAGGATTCAGCCGGACAGCTTCATCAAACGTGGAAAATACAAGATCATTGTTATTACACATTTTTTATTTCCAATATGAATGCCTCTATTGCTTTTTCATCGAAAATAGTGTATAATTATTTAAATAGTATATTCCAGAGGGAGTGAGCAAGTTGAGTAATAGAATCACAGGAAAAGAGTACGCATTAAAAGATATATTCAGTCAACAGTTTGACTATCACATTCCGCCGTATCAAAGGCCGTACGCATGGACAGAGGAAGAGTGTGAAACTTTGTTTGATGACCTTTATGATTTCTTTTTAACAGAAAAGACCGACAATTATTTTCTTGGCAGTATTGTTTTAAAAAAGGAAGAGGATAAGCCTTGGGCAGATGTAATTGACGGTCAACAAAGGCTTACAACCTTAACTATTTTGATTTCTGCAATTGCATCTTGTCTCACAGGAACCACGAGAGTCACGTGTGAGAAATACCTTCGTGAGCCAGGGGATCCTTTGATTGGATTAAAACCTGAACCACGTCTGCATCTGCGTGAAAAAGAAAGATCGTTTTTTGAAATATACATACAGAATGTTGATCTGGATACTCTTATTGCTCTTGATCCGGAAACACTTGAAACAGAAGCTAAAAGACATATCCGAGCAAACTGTGAAGTCTTTTTAAAGCGGATAAATGCTAAGTTTAATAATGACGAAACCAAAGTGCAGCCGTTCTGTACTTTCTTGCTGACACGGTGCTTTCTAGTATCTGTCAGTGCACCGAGCCAGCAATCTGCTTTCCGTGTGTTTTCTGTAATGAATAATCGTGGGCTGGATTTGCTTCCCATCGACATCATTAAGGCAGATGTAATTGGTGAAATATCTGCTGATGATCAGCAGTCTTACACAGAGAAATGGGAAGACCTTGAAGTTCAGACAACTCGTGACGGCTTTAATGAAGTATTTACACATACAAGAATGATTTTTGCAAAAGCAAAGCCCAAAAAGAACTTGCTTGATGAATTCAGAGAATATGTGCTGACAAAGCTGAAGCCTCAAGAATTAATTGACGATTACCTCACTCCGTATGCAGAGGCATATAGTATTATGAAAAACAGAAAATATGTTGCTGCAAAAAACGCGGAGGAAGTTAATGGATATTTACTGTGGCTGAATAAGATCGATAACTCTGATTGGATGCCTTCTGCTATCCGTTTTTTTGCGGAGCATAGCAATAATCCAGATTATATATTGTGGTTTATAAAGAAGCTGGAGCGACTTGCATCATATCTTCATATTACTGCAAAAGACGTCAATCGCAGAATTGAACGTTATGCACTTCTTCTGGAGGAGATGGAGAAGAATCCCGATAGCAGTTTAGAAGATCCGCTAACTTCAATTGATCTAACAAACTCTGAAAAAGAGGAGTTTGTAAAGGTATTAGGCGGCGATGTTTACAGAATGACTAGTAAACGCAGAAACTATGTTATTTTGCGCTTGAATGCGTTTGTTAGCGATGGAACACCTATTGATTATTCTCCCGCTCTACTTACTATCGAACACGTTCTACCACAGACGGTTGATCCTAAATCCCAATGGGCTACAGTATGGTCTGATACCATTAAGCGAGAAGATTGGGTGCATAAGATTGCAAATCTCGTACCGCTTACAAGACCAAAGAATTCAGAGGCACAGAACTTCGACTTCGACAAGAAGAAAAATGTTTACTTCACGGGAAAAAAAGGAACTACAGCCTATCCACTTACCACGCAGGTAGTACATGAGATAACCTGGGATGAACAGACAGTTATTAAAAGGCAGCAAACATTGATAAAAATATTCGCAGATGAATGGGATCTGAAATACATTTCTCAGGGTACTGTAGATTTGACAGATGATGGTTCTATCATTTATCATGTTTCTCTACGTGGAGCAAACGCATCTGGGTACGCAAGCAATGATCATTTTATTGTCTTAAAAGGAAGCAGAATTGCAGCAGATACTGTATCGAGTTTTGCGCAGTATTATCCGAATGCTTTTGATCTTCGTAATAAACTTATTTCAGATGGTGTAATCGTTGATAATTTATTTACTGTAGATTATAACTTTGACAGCCTTTCTCTCGCTGCATCGATTGTTATTGGTAGAACTGCAAATGGATATCGGGAGTGGAAGGATGGCTCTGGACTTTCTTATAGTGAAAATCGCAAAAGATAACACTACTATTACTTGTTTAAGAAATGACAAGATAAGATGTAGTTTCGTATTATATTCTAGCTTGGGAGGCATATTATTATGAATGAACAGGAGAAAATAAATTTTAAGAAGGAACATAATGACCGCATGCGTAAAGCTCGTGCAAACATAAAACCTTCTAATTGTATGCTGTGTGGAAAACCTATTACGAGCTTCTGTAATTCTCATTCTGTACCTAAATTTTCACTGAAATATATCGCTAATGACGGAGAACTTCTTCGAGCTTCTGTACTAGCAGATCCTGAAAAAATTAACGTATCTTCTGGACTTAAAAATACAGGAACTTTTCATTTGATATGTAACGAGTGTGATGGTACTTTTTTTCAAGATTATGAATCAGAAGAAAAGCTTAAAGGAGAATTATCCGATAAGATTCTTGCTCAAATAGCTGTTAAAAATGTACTTATTCAGTTATTCAACAAAAAATTAGAGATAAGTTATATACGAATTTTTCAGAATGAAACAAATTTATTTGCAAATTTTGCTGATTATGAGGCCACACGACAATTTGATGTGAATACTTATATTAAAGAATTTGAATTTCATAAAAATATAGCTGAAAATTCTATTTCAGGCGGATATCAGATAATATATCATGAGATACTGCCATATAAAATACCAATAGCATTTCAAGGTATGATAGCAATGAAGAATGATTTTATAGGCCAAAGAATAAATGAACTTCATAATTTTAAAGATTTGAGTTATAAAATTCAACATCTACATATCTTAGCTCTTCCATTTGAAAACGAGAGCTGTGTACTTGCGTTCTATCATAAAACTGACAGAAACTATCAAAAATTGAGGCATTATTTTAATAGCATTTCAAGAGATGAAAAACTAAAATGTTTGAACTATCTGATATTGGAATATGCAGAAAACTATTTCTTTTCAAGCAAAATCTATAAAGAACTTGAAACTAATAAATATTTAAAACAACTTAGCCGGGAAGCTAACGGTCGTCCTGATTTTGGTTTGTTAGCTGAAGAGAATTCTTATGGAATAGGATATAAACCTGTTACAAAGGATGATATACCTATTTTTCTTTCAAAGGAATGGGCTTTAAATTCAATATAATATTAATATATAATGGCATAATTCCATAAGAATAAGCATAAAGATACTACTTATTTGATAAAGTCGACTGTTCCTACAATAGGTCTCATAATATACATTTTTTGCTATATTTTTGTTTACACATAATATGGAATCTATTGTATCAGAAGTTAATATCTACAAATGTTATTTTGTTTCTTAATCTTTGAACCGTATAAAGATTCCTTTTTTGACTCTTGTAGACAACACTCAATAAATGTTTAGCAGTACTTTAATTTGATAGGGTAGTAAAACTTAATGATAGTCAGAGTAATAACTCTTCGTTATACAGTAACTAATTAAGATTGTGAGGTGAGTAGTATGGGTGATAATTTAAGCAGAATATTTATATCAGATTACAATACGCTCAGGTCAAGCATTAAGGATAATTTTAAATTTGGTATATGGGCATTTCTTAAAGAACGGGATGATAGGAGTGACAACTATATCAAAAAAACTTTGCGATTGCTGTTTATTGTGAACAGCAGCAGGGAACAGCCTGAACGCAAAAAATCAGGCAGAAAAAAAGAGCAAACAGAGCTTTCGGACGACAGATATAACTTTTCAAACGAACCCGAAAAAGTCATCACACTTTGTTCGTTCAGGGTGGAAGATATATTTCCTGTTATAAAAATACTAAGCAGCATTAAGCAGGGATTAGAAACTAGAGTAATATCAGAACAGATCTCTGAAAATCGCACCGTAGTGAATGAGTACGTCAAAGAAGATCATACCCTTAGTATTGTTGAAACAGGAAAAACGAGGAGCAAACAATACGTATTGAACGATGTGCTTGATCTTTCTGAAGATGAATGTATCAGGTTGTATAATGCGTTGACAATAGCGAGACATTTTGAGCCTTTGACAGTACCGGGATGGCTTATAATGGATAAGCTCATAGCATCAGTTAATGATAAGAGAAAACTGCTTGATAATGGTGATCTGATATTGCAGTATGATGTCAGCGACCGCGTATTTGAGGAACCGCTGATCTGGACATTTCTGCGTGCTGTTTGGGAAGACAAAGGTCTCTCCATTGTTTTTTCAAAAGGCGGAAAAGAGAAGTTTCAAGCTTCTTCAGCAGAATTAATTTTCAATGACATGAATGGAAAAGTCTATCTTAATACGTATCTGAATGAACATGAAATCAATACAATCAGAGATATAAGTATCGAAGAAGACAGCAGATCTGACATTGTCAGAGAAAAGAAAACCAATATTGTACTTAAGTTTTCTGATATAGGATACAGCGTTGATGAACTCAAAGAGATGTTCGGCGATGATGAAGTCACATTAAGCCATGATGGCTGTATCACTATAAAATGTGATAACTATAAGGACTACAAGCCATTTATAAGAAAGAATTATATATCCTTTATACCCGACGATGCCAGAATAAGAAAAGAACTGAAAGCTGATTGTCTTGCGGCACTTGAAAACTATGGTGAAACTATATGAGCAAGTATAAATACGAGATCTATAAACCCTACAACAATTTAGTATTTTCAGAACTTATCGAATTGTATAACCGTTGTCGTAACGGTATGGACAAAAAATCATTTGATGCTGATTTTATGAAGATATGTCTGGGTGACGGCTTATTAAAGGATGAAGTATATAAAAAGGCGCTCAAATCATATCTGTTCAGTGAACAGGAAGGCAAGATATTTTCAGCGGAAGACAAACCTATACCATATCTTTTGTCCGATTGTGAGATGTACTATATGCAGTATATCTTTGGAAACAAGCTGTTTAGAGATATGCTCGGAAATGAGCTTGCAGAAAAATTATCCCAGCGTACAGCTTCTGCAAATGCTGATAAGATAAGAGCAGTCATACATACCAAGTTCAGTTTCAGGAAGAAATATGATGACTGTCATGCCGAGATACTGAATGTTATAGTGCAGGCGATAACAGAAAATAAAATGCTTGAATATGAATATACAGACAGTAACGGCAATTGCAGGAACGGAAGAGAAATACCTGTAAAGATACAGCTTAACAAGCGTACTGGTGTTATACAGATAATAGCAAAGCCAGAATATGAAGATCGTTTTATAAAGCAGAGCTTGCATAAATTTGTATTGGTAAAAATAGCGGATGAAGGCGAAGAGACTGACTTTGACAGCTTCATAATGAGCAAACGCCGTACCGCGGTCATAACCGTGAACCGTGAAAAAGGTCAGCATAATGTTGAAACGAATGTATTGAAAAGATGTATCAATGTGTTCGGTGATGTGAATTCAAAGGTCATCAGAAAGGAACACGACATTGAACATCTGCTTGATAATTACTATATACAGGGCAGTGATAAAAAGAAGGTTGAACTTAAAACTGGCGGACTTGAAGAAGAACTCAAAGAAAAAGTTAGAACGCTTTTCAATACCGAGGGCTTTATGGATAACCACTATATAATGCTGGTAGATTATTTTGAATTTCAGGATGACAAAGAAGAATTCATAAAGGATATATTCTCCTTTGGTCAACATATTACTTTGCATTATCCCGATGGTATAAGGAACGAACTGATAAAACGCTTCAAAGAATTATACAGCAGGCTGGATAAGCATTGACAATTATCTTTTTGTATGCTATAATATGATTACAGAATAAAACATTTCTGTCAAGGTGCACAAAATATCGAAAATATTTTGACCCTTTGTACTATACCTGTTTTACACAGGTCTAAAACACTTTAGCTATCTCAATCCAGGACTTTTTCCCTTTGTACTATACCTGTTTTACACAGGTCTAAAACTTCTGCCATAATATCACCTCCATTATACTACCTTTGTACTATACCTGTTTTACACAGGATAATAACCAAAATCAAACTCCTTACAGTTTTTTGTGAGGAGCTATTTTTTGTACAAAAATATGGTGTAATATAGCTCGGTAATATGTTATCATAAAGATACGGAAAACGACATGATATGGCACAAAGCGGGGTGGCAGTATGAATAAGGAGAAAGTAGCAATCTGCGTTAAAGTTGCAATGAAGGTCGGAGATTGTATCCTTGGAATCATAAAGATAATCGGCTGAAAAAAGCCGATTAGAAATTGGCGAAAATGCAATTAAATTGTAGACAGATAAATTAAATTGTGTTATAATAGTACAAAGGGAGGGCTGCGTTATGGCAAAAAAATCGAAAGGTATGAGCCTTAGAGAAAAACGTGAACTTGAAAAGCAGAAAAGGATACAAAAGGCAGCTGTGAATTCAGTTAATGATACACCTGAAAAAACAGAAGAAGCAAATGTCGTATCTGTAAATGTCAGGACATCGGCTGAGAATAAGCATAGTAAAAAATCTGCTGCCAAAGCTTTGGGACTGAAATCCGGGCTGGTTATCGGTGATGAGCTGTACCTTACTTCATTCGGCAGAGGTAACGAAGCAAAGCTTGAAAAGAAGATATCCGGTGACACTGTCGAAAAACTTGGCATTGGTGCTTTTGAAGTCGCCGAACGTGACGAATCAACGCTTACCCTCGAAAGTGGCAGGATAAAGGACAAGACCGCCAGACCCAAAGACCCCAGACATATAACCGTCGATACACAAGGTAAATTCAAGGAAGATATGCTTGGGATACGCAGTGTACTGGAGAAAAAGATATTTGGCAAAACATTTGATGATAATATCCATGTTCAGCTTGCGTACAATATCCTGGATGTCGAAAAGATAATGGCACAGTATGTCAGCGATATCGTATATATGCTGCATAATACTGATAAAACAGAAAGAAACGATAATCTTATGGGGTATATGAGCATCAGGAATACCTATAAGACATTTTGTGATACGTCAAATCTTCCCGATGATACAAAACAAAAAGTTGAAAATCAGAAGAGAGAGTTTGACAAGATCATAAAAAGCGGCAGACTTGGGTATTTCGGCGAAGCTTTTATGGTAAACAGCGGCAATAGTACCAAGCTTAGACCCGAGAAAGAGATATATCATATCTTTGCGCTTATGGCGAGCCTGAGGCAGAGTTACTTTCACGGATATGTAAAAGATACCGATTATCAGGGAACCACATGGGCATATACTCTTGAGGACAAGCTGAAAGGTCCGAGCCATGAGTTCAGGGAAACCATTGATAAGATATTTGATGAGGGATTCAGCAAGATCAGCAAGGACTTTGGCAAGATGAACAAGGTCAACCTTCAGATACTTGAACAGATGATTGGTGAACTGTATGGCAGTATAGAACGACAAAACCTCACTTGCGATTACTATGACTTCATTCAACTGAAAAAGCATAAGTATCTTGGATTTTCTATAAAGCGTCTTAGAGAGACCATGCTTGAAACAACACCGGCTGAATGTTATAAAGCTGAATGCTATAACAGCGAGCGTCAAAAGCTGTATAAGCTGATAGATTTCCTGATATATGATCTTTACTATAACCGTAAGCCTGCACGCATCGAAGAAATCGTGGACAAGCTGAGGGAATCTGTGAACGACGAAGAGAAAGAATCCATATATTCAGTTGAGGCGAAGTATGTCTATGAATCACTTAGCAAAGTTCTGGATAAATCGCTGAAAAACAGTGTGTCTGGTGAAACGATAAAGGATCTCCAAAAGAGATATGATGACGAAACAGCAAACAGGATCTGGGATATCTCACAGCACAGTATAAGTGGAAATGTCAACTGTTTCTGCAAGCTAATTTATATTATGACCCTGATGCTTGACGGCAAGGAGATAAATGATCTGCTGACAACGCTGGTAAACAAGTTCGATAACATAGCATCATTTATAGATGTTATGGACGAACTTGGCTTGGAGCATAGTTTTACAGATAACTATAAAATGTTTGCCGACAGCAAGGCTATATGCCTTGATCTGCAGTTCATAAACAGTTTTGCACGTATGTCAAAGATCGATGATGAGAAGTCAAAAAGACAGCTTTTCCGTGATGCGCTTGTCATACTGGATATCGGTAATAAAGATGAGACTTGGATAAATAATTATCTGGATTCTGATATTTTCAAACTGGACAAAGAAGGTAACAAGTTAAAGGGCGCAAGGCATGATTTCAGGAACTTTATAGCCAATAATGTTATAAAGTCATCACGTTTCAAATACCTAGTAAAATACAGCAGTGCCGATGGTATGATAAAGCTGAAAACGAATGAAAAGCTGATAGGCTTTGTTCTGGATAAGCTTCCAGAAACGCAGATAGACCGCTACTATGAATCATGCGGACTTGACAATGCGGTAGTAGATAAGAAAGTCAGGATAGAAAAGCTATCGGGGCTTATCAGAGATATGAAGTTCGATGATTTCAGCGGTGTCAAAACCTCAAACAAAGCAGGAGATAATGACAAACAGGATAAGGCGAAATATCAGGCGATAATAAGCCTGTACCTCATGGTGCTGTATCAGATAGTCAAGAACATGATATATGTCAACTCACGTTATGTTATCGCTTTCCATTGTCTTGAACGTGACTTTGGTATGTATGGAAAAGATTTTGGAAAGTATTATCAAGGCTGCCGAAAACTTACAGATCATTTTATTGAAGAAAAGTACATGAAAGAGGGTAAACTTGGCTGCAATAAAAAAGTCGGCAGATATCTGAAAAATAATATTTCCTGCTGCACTGATGGACTGATAAATACCTACCGTAATCAGGTTGATCACTTTGCAGTGGTAAGGAAGATAGGCAACTATGCGGCATATATCAAGAGTATCGGTTCGTGGTTTGAACTTTATCACTATGTAATACAGAGGATAGTTTTTGACGAATACAGATTTGCACTTAACAACACTGAAAGCAACTATAAGAACAGCATCATCAAGCACCATACCTACTGTAAGGATATGGTCAAGGCACTGAACACACCTTTCGGTTATGACCTGCCGAGATACAAGAATCTTTCTATCGGTGATCTGTTTGATCGCAATAATTATCTGAATAAAACAAAAGAGTCAATAGATGCAAATAGCTCTATTGACAGTCAGTGATAATTATGCTATAATGATACTGTGAGATGAACTATTGTTCATCTCATACAAAGTATCACAATTTAATTTGTGTACTTTGGCCTACTATACTAGTGTGATTTTACACTAGTCTAAAACTTCATTGATTGCGTCGTTTATCTCTTTTGCCTACTATACTAGTGTGATTTTACACTAGTCTAAAACCTATAACCATAAGTTCTTCTGCGTTCATATCTACTATACTAGTGTGATTTTACACTAGTCTAAAACTTTGTTGCAACCTAATGTTTCTTTGTAGCCCTACTATACTAGTGTGATTTTACACTAGTCTAAAACGAGATTAGCTGAAGCCAGTCTATTGTCGCACTACTATACTAGTGTGATTTTACACTAGTCACAACCGAAGAAAAAACTCCATGCAAAAAATGCATGGAGTTATTTTTTGTACAAAAACCGGGTACAAAGAAGCGTAGAAATGCGATATAATATAGTTACAGTAAAGGACAACCCGAATCAAAAACAAGGAGGAAACAATATGGATAAGGAAAAAATGATAAACATTGGACTATTGATCTTTACAGTACTCTATGTGGTATCACCTGATCTTTTACCAGGACCAATAGATGATCTGCTACTGATAATGTTCACTTACAAAAGGAACAAGAGGATGGAGCAGAAGTAAAAAAGTAGTGGATGGGCTATATACAGTTCAGATAGTTTCTGTTTTCGAAGCTGTCTGAACTGTTTTTTATAGTGAATTTTCACCTCGCAGGCGGCGATATAGTGACATTATCTATAATTGTCAAGAAAAAGAAAGTGATATTTCGATATTGATTTTTTGAAAATAATGTGCTATAATTGAATGAGAATATATGTTCTGCTAATGATCTGGAGGTGAATCTCATGTGTACCTGGTACTATGCTGAAGCAAAATCGCTGTCTTTCTTCATTGATAAGGCTAGTCAACTGCCACTCTCAGACATCATTATGAATACTATGTCAAAATCAAAAGCAATGTCAGGTAATATCCGTCCTACAGATATGGCAGCTGTACTTGCACCGAATAAGCAAGGAAATGTAGCAGTATTTCCGATGATTTGGGGCTTTACGCATGAATCAACTTCAAAACCTGTTATAAACTGTCGTATCGAGTCCGCTGATACGAAGCCATTATGGAAAGATTCCTGGTACAGGAGAAGATGCGTTATTCCCGCATCATGGTATTATGAATGGGGTGTACCACCATCAGAAGGCGAGCTTTATCATAAAAATGAGTATAATAAGATACAAAAAGAAAAGTATGCGATACAGCCGGAAGGGGCTGAGATCACATACCTTGCAGGGCTATACCGTTTTGAAGAGCATAGAGGCGTTCAGGTGCCGATGTTTGCTGTTATAACAAGAGAATCGGTTGAACCTGTCAGCTCGATCCATGACAGAATGCCGCTTATTCTTGGTAAAGACAGTCTGAGTGAATGGATACATCCTAACGGCGATCCGAACAAGATAGCAAAAACGGCTTTAACAAAGATGGTAATGGAAAAGGCCATTGACTATCCTGAGCCAGAACCTTCGTTTATGTAAATATAAGAATACAATGGATTTAAAGTGAAAAGAGGCTTTTGTAAAATGCAAAAGCCTCATATAATTATGTGGTTATCAAGATCGCACAAAAAGGTTTGCCACAAAAAAGCAGTGCAGAAAAGAACCTTAAAACAATAAAAAAGCTATAACATGTTGGTACTGTTACTATAAAGCTATCGACTGAAATATATATAATTTGGTAAACGCAAAACGGATAGACCGTCTTTAAATGACAAGACGGCTATCCTTTTTTATTTAGTAAGCATAAAACCCTCCACCATCTCAATTTTTATGTATTGACTCAGTACCCATTATTCATTCTAGTATTTTAAATTATTCTCTCTACGTCTTGATATTATACATACCTTCTTAAATTTAGTTTATATAGTATAACCTAAAAAACAATAATAAGGACCAGTATAGGCAGTTGCATAATTTATATTCGTTTTTAAATCACATTGTTATAGTTGATAATTATTATTTCTTTGAACAAAATGTGCAAATAGTGGGCAACATCAACAAACTCCTTGGTGAAACTTTATCAATTAAATAAATTGAAATAAATATCATGCAGTGGTATAATTAAATATATAATATATATAAATTTAGCTTATGGTAAAGTAATGGAATTTATGATTAATCATTATTTACTTCATATCATTTATTGGCTTTTTTCAAAAGTATCTTCATTTATTTTAGTATTATTTGAAAATAAATATCGTTTCATGATCACTACTTGGAGGTAATTCAGTATGGCAAAGAAAAACCGATTTCCGTTGAAACTAAATGAGACTGACGTTTATAACATAGAAGAACTTAGAGACAATTTCGATATAGATGCAATTATTGAATATTACAAAAGCGGACAACTTTTAACGTGGCTTAAGGATCGGTATTATTATGATGAAGCTGATATTATTGAAAGTTTATCTGCTTACGACGGACAGCTTCAAAATAAGATAGCCCAGGCGTTGGGTGCTGAAAACGAGTCAAATAACGCTGTAATAGAACAGAATAAAGTGTCGTTACCTCAATCAGTTAATAGTGTGATTTTACCATCTGATTCTGACAATAATAGCAGTGATAAAAAAACTGATAAAGAAATGGCTGTAAAATCTGTTCCTAAATCAGAAGTGTCGAATTCACTTTCAACAGATAGTAATAATTTGAATGATGACATCAATGATCAGTCACAAAACACGGGTTCAAATAAAAACCAAATCAATTCGATATCTTCTAGTATTCCGGTTGTAAGCAATAGAAATGATTTCGATAATAATGATGATAAGAGTTCTGAACATAATCAGATCCCATCCGATACAATGTCGGCTAGAGAGGTTGCTTTGGAAAATAAAACTTATGAAAATCGATCATTTTCATCAAACACTTCAGATTTAGATCATATAGCTGACTCAATAAACTCAACTTCAGATTCATCAAATGTGGTTTCACAGATAATTGTCAACGATGATAATAATATTTCAGAAACTCAAAATATTATTCATCCATCGTATGTATCTAACTCCTCAATAAATAATTCTGAAAGCATACATACAAATACAACCACGTTAAAGCCTGAACCGACCATATCAAATAGTGTTGAACAAAGTATAGATCATCAAAATCATATGCCTGTTCAGCCACAGATAATGTTGCCTACGACTACAACAGAATCAGATGCTCCTTCTAGAACTATTATTGGCAAAATAGGCCTTGTGGTTAGAATTCTTTTTCTTTTGTTTTTCTTATTTATGACTCTGGTATCATTTACAGAGGGACCTGTCTGTGGTTTGATTGCACTTTTGGGATCATTTATCATGTGTCCTTTTGGAATAAAAAAGGTCAGAGATAAAGTACCCGTCTGGGTGCAGATTATATTGTCATTTATTCTTATTATTGTGAGTATATCGATGTATTCTGATAATTCAGATAAATCGTCTGAAAACTCTGATTTAAAAGCTGATGATTCAACAGTTCAGAGTACTGTTGAAGCTACTGAAACGAATACAGTGCTTTCAAACAACGAAGTAATTACAGAAACGACGACAAAGGCAGTTACGACCACTGAAACGACGACGACTACAACTCCTACAACAACAGAAGCTACAACAACTACTACTGCAAAGCCTGCCGATGCAGTTGAAAATGATTATGATGTCTTTGAGACTTCGCTTTTTGTTCATGTTGATGAAGCAGATACGCTACCATTAAGGGATAAGCCTAATCGTGACACTTCATCTATAATTCTAAGGATCCCCGATAAAACAAGAGTCGATGTTCTTGGATATAAAGATACAGGTTCTGAGATATGGTTCAGACTAGACTACGAAGGAACAAAGGGCTGGGCAAGAGGCGGTATGCTTCAGCCTAAAAATCTTAATGATATCTGGAACGAAGAATATGATCTTCCCGGAATGGATAAATGGCGCTCTAAGTTTATACTTGATGAAGAATATAAGATGAATAGCAGAGAGGTTTATGCTAATTTCCAGGGAACATTATATTTCCAGCCCGATCTCAGCAGCGGTGTTCAAAAGAGATTTAAGTCATCTGTTTTTGTTCGTGTATACGGTGTAAGTTATGATTCTTCGGAATGGTACTATGTAGGTACAGGTGACTCTGCTCTTGAAAGCGAAGGCTTTGGCTGGGTACATAGCAGTCAACTTTCATGGTGAGGAATATGCTGAAACAAACAATATGTGCTGCGTTTATAATTTGTGTTGCTGTAATTCTTTGTGCTTGTGGAACTGTGAATGACAGTTCGATCACTTCGCAGGCTGGCGAATCAACAGTAAGTAATATCATTACCGAAAGTACGGATGATATATTGACAACAACATCAAAAATCTCAGAGGATACAACCGAAGCATCAACGGTTATTGAAGAAGTGATAACTATATCGGAAGAACCTTCGGAGGATAGCATTTCAGATCAAGCATCGGAAAAAGGTGATGAAACTGTTATTGATAACAATATCTCATCGGCAGCAGAAGAGCTGTTTATCCCTATATCTGATATGGGCGGACGTTATTCTGCTAAAGCGATAATGTCGGACGGCAGTGAAATAATTGCTGTTGGTGACTATAATGAAAAAATGGTCTCGGCAAGTCTGATAAAACTATACGTTGCAGCTGTTGTTTATGAGAACAAGGACAGTGTTGTTTCACAGGAAAGCTATGTCGGTGAGACAGATGATATGCTGGATATAATGATCTCTCAAAGCGACAACAATGCCTGCAATACTTTGGTGACAAGATTAGGCGGCGGAGATCCTGCTGTTGGCATGGAAAAAGTAAATGCTTTTTGTGCTGAAAACGGTTTTGAAGACACCGAGATGAATCGCTTGATGCTTGATTTCAACGGGTTGGAGAACTATACCTCCGCCGATGACTGCAGCAAGATACTGAAAGATTTTTATTACGGTCGATTCAAAGGTTCAGAGGAGATCATCGGCTTCATGAAAAATCAGCTTACACGAACAAAGATCCCGGCAGGGATACCCGATGAAGTGACTGTTGCCAATAAAACAGGGGAGCTTTCTACTGTTGAAAATGATTCTGCGATCATTTATTCTGAGAAAGGCGATTATATCATGTGTGTTATGACAAATGATGTTCAGGATACATACACAGCAAGAAATGTTATCGCTGATTTTTCATCTGAGATCTATGAGGTTTTGTGTAGATAGTTAAATGTAAATAATTCAAAGTTAAGTTAATGGGATATGGAGGTAATTCATTATGGCAAAGAAAATAAGATTTCCCTTAAAAATAAACGATACTGACGTTCGCAGTATCGAAGATCTGAGGGATAATTTTGACTTGGAAACCGTACTGGGTTATTATACGAACGGCAAGCTTGTGACATGGCTGAGAGATCGCTATTACAATGAAGAAGCTGATTCAATAGAAGCTTTGTCTGCTGATGATGAGCAGCTTGGTATCAAGCTGGCTAAGGCACTCGGGGTAGAGATCGAAGCCGATGAAAATCTGGACATCGAGGAAGTAAGGCTTCGCAGAGAAAAGCTTGAAATGCTTAGCCGTTATATTTCCGACCGTAAAATACTTGACAATATGGATATAGTAGCGGTAGATCAGGATGATCTTTATGACATTCTTGATTCCGGTGCTGATAAAGTATATCTGTTTAAAGAAACTTTTTCCGTTCCCACCAGGCGGGGCGATGTAACTTATATTGGATTGAATGGAGCTAAGGTCAAGCTACAGGGAAAGACAGATTATGATTTTAATGCTGTAAATATCCATTTTGATAATGTTGAGTTTACCGGAAGTAATGATCCGGAAGAATATTGCAATATTGCAAATTGTTACTATGATGGAAATGGTGTGTCAGAAAACTATGATAAAATGTATGAATACTATAAAAAAGCTGCTGATATGGGATATGCAGAGGCAGAAGCTTATGTTGGAATGTGTTATCTTTCTGGTAATGGAGTAAGCGAATCTGATTTTGAAGCGATGAATTGGTTTAAAAAGTCAGCAGAACGAGGTTGTGGTTTAGGATATTATGGTATGGCTGACTGTTATTTAAATGGTTACGGAGTTGAAAAAGATGAAAATGAAGCTTTAAAGTGGTACAGTAAGGCACATGATCAAGGAGTGGTTCGTGCTGCAAAGGATATTGCCGAAATGTATGATAATCAGGAAAACTACAGAGAAGCTATAAAATGGTATGAAAAATATTTAAATCATGGTAATAAGGTGACAGATGAATTTCAAGATGAGGTTACAAAGTATGTAATTGGAGAATGCTATTTTAAAATTGGAGAGCAATATAGGAACAGTAACAGCGAAGATAGGCTTATAAACGCATTAGAAAACTACAAGATAGCATATGATTATTATAATAGTTATGACGCATTTGTAAAATTAGGAGAATGTTGTATATTTGAATCTTTTCCGGATGCTTATAAAGATGAAAAATCTAAATGGTATACTTTAGTTGCAGAAAAATATGGAAAAGCTGCAAATGACGGTAATATGTATATAGCATCTTATTATGGTGCATTTTACTATTATGGGTTAGGTGTTCCTAAAGATTATCAAAAAGCAATCGAATGGTTCCAAAAGTCTTATGATTACAACCCATTTTCTATGTATAAATTAGGAGATTGCTATTTTTATGGTAATGGTGTTGAAGAAAACTATTACGAAGCAGCAAAATGGTATAAGAAAGCAGCAGATCAAGGTTATGAAAAAGCATATACAGCACTAGCAGATTGTTATTGCTCAGATGGATCGATGGAGGATTTAGATGAAGCAGAATATTGGTTTGAAAAAGCAATAGATGCTGGAATAGATCGCAATGGTGATTTTAGACTATGCAGGATTGATTGTATTATTCAATTGAAGCGATCTGATGAACAAATGGCTGGTCTAATCAATTATTTAAAGGGTGATTAAAATGACTCTAAAAGAAAGCTTAGCAAGATACATAGACGCTGGTTTCCCTATGATATACATAAATTCATTTGAGGAAGCCAAAACAGACAGGATAATCAAGGAGGTCATGGGCAGGCATGAGGTGCTGGAGTGGAACGGTGCTGCCGGGCTTGTTGATTTCCGTACCAAAAAGCCTTTGATAAAGGACAGATCGCTTGTTGCTGCACTTGATCTTTTGCGCAAGGACAAGGAGCTTGATGAAAAAAAGCTAATACTGAAAGACATTTCGGGCTATTTGGAAGACAGCGATAAGCAGGTCATCGCACTGCTTAAAAGTATGGCGATAGAAATATCGCAGGAACTAGATGCCAATATAATCATTGTTTCTTCAAAGGTCGTTATCCCCCGTGAACTTGAAAAATTTGTAACTGTTCTTGAAAATGATTATCCCGATCAGAACGAAATAAAAAAGCTGGTACAGGGATTTGCAGAGGAGCAGGGAGAGACTATAAATGATGAACTCATAGAAGCAATGTCTATGGCGTTCAAGGGGCTTACCGAATTTGAGATCATAGACCTCCTTAATCTAGCCCTTGCTAATGAAGGCAGATTTACAAGGGGAAGTCTTTCTCTGATATTTGATCAAAAACAGCAGATGATCAAAAAATCGGGAATTCTCGAAATGATACCCCTTAAAGAAAAAGCTGAAGATATAGGTGGGCTTGAAAACCTGAAAGAGTGGCTGAAACGTAAATCAAGAGTGTTCAAGTCAATAAACAAGGCTGCTGCATTTGGTGTGGATATGCCAAAGGGCGTGCTTATCGCAGGTGTTCCCGGCTGTGGAAAATCTCTAACAGCAAAGGTTACAGCTCAGCTTTTTGAAGTCCCGCTTTTAAGGCTGGACATGGGCAAGATAATGGGCAAATATGTGGGTGAATCTGAAGAAAATATGCGTCGTTCCATCGCACTTGCAGAGACTATCGCACCATGTGTGCTCTGGATAGACGAATTGGAAAAGGCATTTGCGGGTATCAATGGATCCGGCAGTGAGGTAACAGTAAGACTGTTCGGTCAGTTCCTAACTTGGATGCAGGAAAAGACCAGTCCGACTTTTGTTATCGCAACTGCAAATGACATAACGAAGCTCCCGCCGGAACTTATGCGTAAGGGTCGTTTTGATGAGATATTCTTTGTAGGTCTGCCTAATTCTAATGAACGCCAAAAGATATTTGAGATACACATCAAAAAACGAAGACCTAACGACCTTAATAATATCCGTATTTATGAGCTCGTAAATAAAACCGAAGGATACAGCGGTGCAGATATTGAAGGTGTAGTTAGAGATGCTATTGAGAATACTTTTTCTGATGGTGAACCAGCACTCACGACAGAGTATATCCTCTCTGCAATAAATGAAACTCATTCGCTTTCAGAGATAATGAAAGAGTCACTGGATAAACTGTCTGAGGAATACAAAAACCGTAAGTTCAAGAATGCATCGGAGGGTTGATCAATCTTATGGAAAAATGGACTAATGAGAGATCTGAACAGTTTGCCAGACTATTGCAGGAATCGGTGGAAAGCTATCTTGAAAACAAAGATGATATGAGTGCATTTGATTGGGCTAAATCCTATCTTGCGCAAAAACTTACAGATAAGGCTGAACAAGAAGTATACAAAATTGCTGATGATATCGTTAATGCGATCAAAATGCAGACAGATAGTCTTCAATCTCTTCGAAATGCAGAAGAAAATGGTCAGAGTGCAGAAGCTTGGTTTACAGAAGAAACAGCGTTTGATGATGGCTCATATGGCAAGCAAGCCATGTTATTATCGGCGGCGAATGAAGCTTTTTCAGAATATGATGAAAACACTCCTGAAGTAGAAGTATTAGATACAGATTTTTCAGATGATAACTGGAACAAATATAGCGTTAAAGAGCTTGCAGCGAAAGTAGTTGAGAATGCTGCTGAATCGGCACTTTATACAGCATTTGATGTGCTTTCAGAATCGTACTCCGCTCTCGGAGTTGATGCTGTTACAAATGCTGATAACCTTATTGGAGCACTTAGATCCGGTGCTTCGGATGGAATTAAAACGGCTGCTGCTTGTGCTGTTAATATTGCTTCTGAAACCGGCATTTTACCTGATCCTCTGACTGCTGCTGCAAGTGCATTTATTTCAGGAATGAGTGTTGAAAAGGTTATTCAAGAAATAGAAATCGGTGATGGAGTATCCGTTATTACCAACGGTATTAAGGCAGTTCAGGACACAGCGACTGCAACAGCCGCTGCTTCGATAAAAATGGCAAAGGAGCAGATAGGAGAACGAGCTGGATTAATCGTAGGCGGAACTATAGGCAGCGTATTTGGTCCTGGTGGTACTATAGTTGGTGAAAGAATTGGTGCAGTTGTAGGTAGAGCTTGTGGAACTGAAGTTTGTGATCTTATTTCAGCTGGAATAAATAAACTGAGCAATATTGCGGTAAATACAGTCAGCAAGGCGGTAAATGTATTTAAAAATCTGTTGACCATATGATATGGAGGGTATACATGGATCAATTGTTAACAGCAGATATTCACAGACCAACGAGCAGACACTGTGCATTCTGCAAATACTGGAATGACAGACAGAATAAACATATCAAACACAAGGTACACGATATATGGTATTATGAACCGTATGTACGTGAATATTGTGCTAAGAAACAGCTGGCAACCAAAGGCATTGGTTGTTGCCAAAATTATGAGAGCAAATTCTAAAAAAGTGAGGTGAAAACAATGGCAATGTTTCCGATTCAGTGTCCTTTCTGCGGTACTATAGAGACCAAGAGTGAAAACACAAGTTATATCTGTAAGAATCCAAAGTGCAAGGCACGACTGAAAACAGGCAAGGGAGGCACGTTAGTGTCAGCTAATCCAAAGCCTTAATCTTAAATTTTGAGCTGCTGTTTTTCACGGCAGCTCATTCTCTTATTTTGTAAAAACGTTGAAATGAGGTATTAGTAAATGTTCGAAAAAGTAATAAAAAATGAAAAATGTCGTGATGTCAACAAGTGCATATACTGTAAACATTGGCTGGGAACAAGACCGGAAATCCAATCATATAATTGGACTTGTTCATATAAAGAGAGTGAAGCATCATGTGCACTTGATGAAACAGATAGTAAACATAAAAGCAGTGGTTTGTGTCATCGGTTTGAAAAAAGCCGTGTATATCTATAAAGTCAGGAGTAATTGATTGAATCCAAAGTCTTAATGGAATTGTTCTATGATACTGTTTGGTAAATTAGGATTATATTCAGTGTAACGTAAAGATGTTGTTGCGTTTGCTGCATCCTCTTTACAATTCAGGTAATCTGTGCTATAATAATGCCGTAGAGATATTTAGGAGGCGGTAACATTGACAATTATCTCAATCCTGATAATATAGATTTTCGCAGGGCATTGAATTCGGAGATATATGTTGATAAATCCGAGCTTATAAAACAGATAAATAAAATATTGGATACCGAAAACCGTTTTGTCTGCGTCAGCCGTCCCAGACGTTTCGGAAAATCGATGGCTGCTAATATGCTGACTGCATATTACAGCTGCGGCTGTGATTCAAGAGATATGTTTGCGCCACTTAAAATATCATCATATGACAGCTTTGAAAAGCATCTGAACAAGTATAATGTTATCCATATGAACATGATAGTTTTTCTAAATAATGGTGATAGTATAGCAGAAAATCTTGACTATCTTTCAAGAATTCTTATTTATGAAATCAAAAATGAAAATGAAGAAGTTGACTGCTTTGACCGGGATGATCTTGTTACTGTTCTTGGTGATGTTTTTGCTGAAACTGGGAAGCAGTTCATTTTTATTATTGATGAATGGGACTGTGTTTTCAGGATAAAAAAGTATTCGGCTGATGACCGGAACAAGTATCTTATTTTTCTGAGAAATCTGCTGAAGGATAAGAGTTATGTTGCACTTGCTTACATGACAGGAATACTTCCTATCAAGAAGAATGGTTTTAATTCCTCTTTGAATATGTTCTCAGAGATTTCAATGATAAGTGCGGACAGATATGCTGAGTTTACAGGCATTACAGATGATGAGGTCCGTGCATTATGTAAGGAATACAGCACATCTTTCGAGGATATAAAGCGTTTGTTTAATGGATATTTCCTTGAAGGTATTTCGATTTATAATCCACTTTCTGTCATTGAGAGCATACGCAATAATAAAATCAGCAACTACTGGACGAAGACTGAGACCTATGATGCTTTGAAAGTCTACATTCAGGCGGATTTTGACGGCTTGCACGACAAGGTCACTCGAATGATAGCAGGAGAGAAGATAGAAGTCAACACAGCGAAATTCCAGAACGATATGACCACATTTGCCTCGGCTGATGATATCCTAACGCTTCTGGTACATCTTGGCTATCTGACTTACGAAGCTTTCGGAAAAAATGCTTTGGGCAGAGGTCTTGTATGGATACCAAATGCGGAAGTTCAGCAGGAATTCATCAACTGTATCGAGGATTAAGGGCTGGGAGCCTGTTATGAAAGCAATTCGTGCATCAGATGAATTGATACAGGATATTATTGACGGTAATGCAGAAAAAGTTGCTAAAGGTGTTGAGATATGTCATGAGGATAACACCTCTATACTGCAATATAATAATGAAAATTCGCTCAGCTGTGTTATCTCATTGGCATTCTATTCTGCAAGAAAATATTACAAAATCATCAGAGAGCTGCCAGCAGGGAAGGGCTTCGCAGATATCATTCTGCTGCCGTATCAGAATACTGATAAGCCCGCAATGATAATCGAACTTAAACATGACAAGTCGGCAGATACTTGCAATCAGACAGATAAAAGAAAAGCGCTACACGGGAGCGCTTGCAGGATATACTGATGAAATTATTCTTGTTGGAATAAGCTACGATGACAGCAAGGGGCATAGCTGTGTTATAGAAAAATTGACACGATAGTTTATAATTGCTATACGAAAATATACCCACTTGTGTGTGGCAAACATTTTATGCTATGAAAAAAGTCATGTGTAATAAAATATTATAGGATGAGGATATATTTCAGAATAATGCAAATAATTAAAGTGGAGATAGCTCATGTTGAATGTTATTTTTGGTGATACTCCTGATGCTATATATAACACAAAGCTTTATTTTAACAACACCTATAAAGACAGCTGGATCGTAAAGCCTTTGTCAAAAGAGATCATCAAGGCGGTCGATAAATCTGAAGTTATCGATGAACGAACAATTATCAGCCCTGTTTTCGGTATTATGAGTCCCAAAAAGTTGTCCGGAGGAGTGAAAACTCTTTTGCTGATAGCTTATGATAACTCTAAAATTTTTAATGCATCGACTTGTGGTGATAACTGTGCTGAATGGCTCCTTAAAATTGCAAAAGATAAGAAAGTTGTTATCAACTTAAGGCATCTTATGGATTTTGGCAAGGGCGAATTTAAGATAAAGATCCTTAATACAGGCAAAATAGTAAATAATATGGGCGACCTTGTTGACGAAGCCGGAGAATTTGTGTGATGTAATTATGACAGAAATCCATCATGTTGAAGTGAAAAACAGAGCAGGTGAATTTCGCTTTCATTTCATGAAAAGGAAAATTAACGGGAATATACCTCTTATTGGTAGAGGTAAAGTTCATTTTGGACTAAAACTACGTTAGTATCGTACCTCTTATTTACCTCTTATTGATGCTAAAAACCACTGAAAATGGCTTTAGAACAGAAAAAGTCAAATGTCATAAAACCGCGTAAAATAGGGGTTTTCGTAGTGCGGAAGAGAACGAAAAATGTATACTAAATATTTCAATTCCCGTACGGGTCACCATTCAACGTTCTCGGAAACAGCGTAATTACGTTGTTTCCGAGTTTTTCTTTTATACCGAAAATAGGGTTTGTCCGCTACTTGTCCGCTATTCGGATTTCGTAGCGGACATTCTTGTTTTAACTTGTGCTATCCTGCGGAAGAAAGCTGAACGCTCCGTCCATCGCCTGAGCCACTCTCGCCTGTGCTGTCTGGAACATATGAGAATAAATGTTCAAAGTCGTTCCCGAATTGCAATGTCCTAACGCTCCCGATACCGTGACTACATCAAGCCCTGACGAGATCAAGGCAGAAGCTGCGAAGTGACGGAAACTGTGAATACCGTAGAAAGGCATATCATTCTTCTCGCAGAACTCTTTCAGCCAGCCGTAAGGGGTCTGGTTGTTCATGGGTTCGCCGTTCCACTTGACAAAGAGCCTGTCGCTCTCCACCCACTTGTCACCCAAGCGGAGTGCTTCCTCGTCCTGCTCGTCTTTCAGTTCTTTGAGGATACCCATGATGTAGGGACTGATCTTCAGCACACGCTTCGAGCGTTTGGTCTTTGTGGTGTCGGTGTAGATGCCACGCTCAGACGTGTAGTTGGAAGTGCGCTTGATGCTGATGATATTGTTCTTGAAATCAATGTCCTTCCATTCAAGACCGAGCATCTCGCTCCTGCGGAAACCGCTGTACGCTATCAGATAGAAGAAAGCACGGTACTTTGTGTCCTCGCCGTTGATAGCTGTCAGGAGCTGTGCGATCTCCTCCTGAGAGTAGATAGGCTTCTCCTTGACCTCGCCTTTCGGGATAGTCACTTTCCTGCACGGATTGTCCGATACCAAGTCCATACGGACAGCGTAGCTGAACACGTCCGAGATGAAGCTGAGATTGTGACGGATCGTCTTCGGTGCGAGGGGCTTACCTGTCTTTTCGTTTGCTCCCTCTTTAGCGAGAGAGTTCACAAATCCCTGCAAATGCCTTGCTGTGATCTTGTCGATACGCAGATGGCCTATCGCAGGATAGACACGGTGCGTGAGCTGGAGCATACGCTCGTATGTAGTGCTTCTGAGGGCGTTCTTAGCATAATTCTCGAACCATTCCTCCGCAAGTTCCTGAAACTTCATAGCGGAAGTCTTGAAACCGTGGTTTACCGACTCCTCAAACATTACCGCCTGACGATTCAGCTCCTTTTCGATCTGCTTCTTGGTCATACCCTCATCGGGCTTCCAGGTCATGGACTGTTCCTTGTGATTGCCGTTTATATCGTAGCCGCAGCTCACTCTGATAAGATAGCTGTTGCCACGCTTCTTTATTGTTGCCATAGATTACCTCCTAAAAATCTATGACATACCCTTGTACATCTATAATCTTAGCGCAATATTCCGCTGTTGTCAAGAGATTTGACGTATCTTTTCAGGGTATGTCATAATGTTATTCTTTTGTTCTGCTCTGTTATTCTAATTCTGTACTTCTCGACCTGTTATATCGGTACTTTGCAAAGTCCTCCGCAAGCCCACAGGCGGATATGAACGCCCTTGCCTTTTGCAGGTCATGGGAGAGCTGATCTTCACGTTTGATACGCTTAGCTTCGGCGTTCTGCTTTTCACGGGAGAAGAAACGTTTGTTTTTTTCCTCTTTTTTATACTTACCAAGCTCCGAAGATACAGCCGAAAACTGCTGCTTCATTGCACCAAGCTCCTGTACGGCAGCATCACGTTCCTTTTTCAGCTTTTTGATGTTCTTTTCCATAGCGACATACTTCTTTGCGGTATCGCTGAGTTTATCATAGTCCTCCTTGGTGAGAGTGACCTTTTTACCGAACATGGACTCCTTGGCTTCGATGCTCTCGATCTCAGTGATATTCACTTTCTTTTTCGAGAGTTTTTCAAACTCGGCAACAGTCTCGTCACGCTCTGCGGTGAGCCTTTCGATCTCGGCGTTAAGGGCATTTATCTTGTCCTGATGCTCGCCGTATTCCTCAACCGTGTAGCTGTAACCCCTGGACTTCTTCGGCTCACTTATCTCAATACCGTGAGCGTTGCAGATATTCTTCAAAATATCCCACTCATTTCTTCTCCAGCGGTCATTCGATTTTGCATCATTTCCGAAGCCCATTTCTTCCATAGCCTTGTTCTTGGCATTGCGGACTTCAAGACCACGGGTGAAGTGACCAATGGGGATATAGTTGATTTGCAGATGCGGTGTAGATTCATCGAGATGAAGTACCGCATTGAACACATAAAGGTTCGGGTTTCTTTCCTGAAAGCCCTCCATGTATTCACGCAGACATTCAGTCGTTATCTCAGCATCGGGAGTGCCGACACCGCTGTCTTTTCTCGTTCCGATGTAAACAAGATGCTCATAGAAGCTCTTGTGCTTGTTCGTACCTGTGATAACGCTCTTGCTGGGCGGACGATTGAACAGGTGTTCAAAGTAGTCACCGATCTTGCGATCCTTTCTTTTCTGACGGGCGTTATATTTCTCAACAGCTTCATCAAAAAGCTGATGATAAGCATTACTCAGATCCTGCTGAACAAACACGATGTTGTTAGGTGTTCTGGAACTGTCGATATTCTTGGCAGTGAACTCTCTGTTGTTATGTGAAAGGCTGCCTTTACCCTCACACATAGAGATTGATTTTTCACTCATAAAAATGTCTCCTTTTTATATTTTTATTGATCCCTCTGATGAGGGAAAACAGGTACGCAAAAGGCTTGATGCCTTTGCTATGTGAGCGCCCTTGATGGGCTTTGATTGGCTTGCAACGATACAGTGGTGATCGGCAAACCAAACAGCGCGGAGCGCTGAGATTTACTTGCGGAGTGCCGCCAGTAACCCCAAAGCACTTTTGACAGCCGCATACACGACTATCAAAAATGCCGGGGCTCTGCGAGGCTCCTATCGGCTGACGGAGCAGCCGAAAATGTGGGCGCATTTATTCAAAAATCCGCATTACAAAATTTCAGAAATGCGATTCTGAAAATTGTAAAATCAGAACGGAAGCTCTACCTCAACTTCGTATTTTTCAAGGAGCTGATCAATCTCTTTTTCGTAGAGCCTGATCTCCTCATTCGACAGGTACTCATAGTAGCGAGCGAGAGCATCACGGAGATGCAGACCGCTTCTTTTCCAAAGGAAGAATTTCAGCGTTTCGAGTTTGCTCATGTCTCACACCTCCTTCCCGTTGAAATACTCCACAAGGTCAGCCTTGTTCACGAGTATTTTTCCGTTCCTGCCTGCGCCTGTTCTTACGGACTTGACCTTGCCCTGTCTCACAAGCTGGCGTACTGTGTGTTCGGAAAGTCCGCTGATGAGTGCGGCACTCTCCTTGATAGTCAGCATCTCGACCTTGTTGGAAGTCGGTGCGGTAGTGGTCTGTGGAGCGGAGTTCTCCCCGTCCTCAGTGAGCTGGATCAGCAGTTCCAGAATGTTGTCTACGATAGCTTTCTTTTCTGTTGTAGTCATAGTAATAAACCTCTCTCTTTCTACGGTTTTTATGTTGTGAACTTTAAGCATTTTAAGCACAATAGCCCCTATAATGTCTATAATGTTTATTGTGTACGGATGTGGGGATTGATATAGACCATTACCCCAGAACGATTACAGCCGTTTGCTGCCGGAATAGTTTCACGGCGGAGGTAGTTGTATTCCTCCAGCATCTCCATTGTCTCAGCAAAGTCGGCGGCGTTCTTGAAAAGTGTGCATCTGCACAGCTTGTACAGGTCGTTCTGCCTTATCTGTGTGATGTGCTTGGAGCGAATCTTGTTCAGCACACGTTCCGCCTTGATCGTTCCGAGGTCAACGTCACCGAGACTGTAAGCGTAGATAGCCTGTTCACGGAAATATTCGCCTATCTCGATAGCATTGCAGAACGTATCAAGCGTCACACGGTTTTCCACGGGATCAACATCGTTCAGAGCACACTTGATGCAGTGAATGATACCGCAGAGGCGGAGCAATTCACCGTGATACTTGCCGCCCCAGTCCTTGCAGAAAGCCATATCCGTGACAAGGTGCGGTTCAATGAAGTTGTTGTAGTAGTCAACGAACTCGCCATATGCCTTGCTGTCAAAGTGGAGATACCGCTCTTTCTCGTCATGGTAGGTGAACTTCGCACCGAGGAGCTTGTACACAAGGTTCTTATAGTTCTCAGCGACCTGTTCGGGAACAGCCTGCGTATCGTACTTTCGTGTGCCGATATTGCTCACAGGAAAACAATACATGAACCTCGCTATCAGACCGCTGCCACGGAACACAGGATTGTTTATCATACCGTCAAATACATAGGGCTGGCACGCAAGGCAGATGCTCATGTAGGGCTTTTTGAGAACAATGCTCGCCCTGGTCGCTCTATCGCTGATATAAGTTTCACCATTCCACGATTTCAAGAGTAAATCAAGGTTCGGGATATTATTGCTGTAACGTCCGCTGAAATTGCCGAGCATTCCGGCTTCGTCTGAGATCATCAGCAGAGTGCCGTTTTCTTCAAGCAGGTTCACAAGTGATTCAGGTGTAACATCGTCCACCGCTATCCTGCGGAAGTTGCTGGGCGGAATGTTGCTCAGTTCTGTTTGCAGCTTGGCGATCTCCTCGGCAGTCACATCTTTCTTCTTTTCAAGTGCTTCCAGCTTGCCCTGCAACAGCTTGCGTTCCGCCTGAGATGTGAAGATGTCCTGCTTGTTGTTCTCGTTCCAGTCGTGGGCGAACTGAATGTACGGACGCTTTATCAGTGACATAACAGGAGACTTCTTGAAGCTCGGCTCTGCTATCGTCAGAGTGTCAAGCACAAGCGGCTCGGTGTGGTCACGTTTGGCGGACATTCGGTATACTCCCGAAAAGCAATAGCTCACCGCCGAGAGTATTGATGTACCTGCCATTGCAACGTCCGTTGAGGTGGTTGTTGCTATCGCCTGTGCCATGTCGCCTATAATAGGTGGGAGTGCGTTCACAGGGAACGGCAGAAGGTTTGTCCCGTCGGGACGGAGTGGTGTGGGCTTTGACAACTGTGTTTCATTGTTCAACGATCTATCATCGCCTTTCTGTATTATTTTATAGATGCGCATCTATAATGGTTGCGGTCAACATGAAGTATGTTGTTCCGCTGTCAGATGTCTTTCTCTCCTGACAATCCCATTTTACCATAACGGCACTTTTCAAATCTATAATATCACGTTATAATTCGTACAAACTACGTTATTTTCTTTGAATTCGCTATAACGTATCATAATTTGAACGTTATTATCTTGACTTTTTCAGGCTGTAATGATATAATTATCATAACGTACTCTATCTTGAACGTTATAGAAAAGGAGCATAATATGGGTAAAGATAAAAAAATCCTGCTCTATCGCATCGACGAGCAGGCTAAAGGCGTGATATTTGTTGTTACCGAGGATAACGAGAGCGTATGGGGAAAGATCTCCGAGGACGCTTACAGCATTGTCAGCTTTGATGATGTGTTCAGGGACATAACAGAGTTCAGGAACAACTTCCTTGATTATGAGCAGCTCACCGATGAGCTTATCGGAGCTATCAACGGCAGAGGTGCGGTGTTCCGTGAGATATTGGAACGGTTTGATGATAACCGCCTGAACAGCTTCAACTTCTTTACACGATATTATTCCGACACGCTCCGTGATGTGTTCACCGAAGCGAGAGCAGATATAGACAAGGCAGGAGCTTTTTTCAATACCCGTGCTTTGAAGAAGTCCACCGAGTATGTCAATGAAGTGTTCAATCATATCCGTGAAGTTATGCGTGACGACTGGAACTTCGACTTCAATTCCGAGAGCGATATGAAAGCATTCAGGCTCAGTTTTGATAAAATAATCATACGGGGAAATGACCGTAACGATATTTACACCGTAGCCGATACAGCTCTTGTGACCTTCTTCTATGATTTCAGCTTTGCGATCCATAAGATGAAGCTATATGTATGCGATTGCAAATATTGTCACAAACGCTATCTCGGCAGCAGGAACAGCGTTTGCTGTGATAGTAAAGAATGTCAGAGCTTGTATCAGCGTGATATGAAAAATGAGAAACGGAGAACCAAAGCGAAAGACCCTTACGAAATCCACAAGACGAAATTGACAACGTATCTCTCTCAGCATACATCTGCATTGAAAGCTACGGTACAGGAAGATATGAAGTATGTCAATAAATTCAAGGCAAGGAACAGCGAGTTCAAGCAGAGAATGCAGGACGAGATCGAGCGTTGCCGAGCTGAGAACATTATCCCTGGTGACGAACAAGACAAGCTCCTGCAAAAGATAGAAGCGGAGATAGTGGTGTATCAATCGCAGATCGAAGATGAGTGGAGAGTAGCACAGGGGAAGAAAAAGTGATGGGTTCTGATTGTGGTGGGGGCAAAGAGTCAATCCCAAATTCTGTGTAAACTACAAATAGTGTAATAAAAGAGTATATGATGAGACCGATTGTGAAAGCAGTCGGTCTTACCTGCATATTAGCACATGATTATTTGATTGTCAAGATAAAAATGTTATTCAGGTATCCTGTCACCGTAGTAAATAACCAGCTGAGCATAGATTCGGCTCCAGTCCTGACGACGCCCCGTCCACTTTTTCGTGATGTCCTTCATAGCCAGATACAGCATCTTGAAAAGGCTGTCATCTGTAGGAAATACGGATTTTGTTTTGGTCACTTTCCTAAGCTGACGGTTGAATCCTTCGATTGCATTGGTGGTATAGATCAGCTTCCGAAGCTCCTGCGGGAACTTGAAATATGTGCTGAGATTAGGCCAGTTTTCGTACCATGACTTTGAAATCTTGGGATATTTGCTGTCCCAGACAGCGGCAAATTCGTCCAGAGCGTCCAAAGCAGCTTCTTCAGTGGCGGCAGTATAGACCTTTTTCAGGTCGGTCATAAGCGCCTTGATATCCTTGTAGGAGACATATTTGCTTGAATTCCTGAGCTGATGAATGATACAGTTCTGGATATCAGTTTTCGGAAATACAGCCTCTATCGCCTGAGAAAAACCTGTCAGGTTATCAGTGCAGGCGATAAGAATATCATCAACGCCTCTGTTACGCAGACTATTCAGAACGCCTGCCCAGAATTTGGCACTTTCATTTTCACCTACCCACATACCGAGAACGTCCTTCCTGCCGTCCATATTAACGCCTATCGCTATGTAGACAGCCTTTTTGATGA
>NZ_FOAT01000033.1 GCF_900109655.1 Hominimerdicola alba | reverse complement strand
GCAAAAGTACTATGTCTGCACTCAGGATTTATGCATTTCATTTTACGTGTGGTCACTATAAGGATTGTCTTCCGGTCAGAGATAGGTAGATCCTGTATTTCTCGCGTATGATAAGAATGCACTCTACCGGTCATCGTTCCACAGTATGGGCAGCATAATTTTTCCAGAGTTGAAGTTATATATAAAATGATTTCTGAATCGGTAATACGTGTATCACACAGTCTGTAGTTTCTATCCAATGAACTGATTACAGCATTCATTTCGCATCCCTCCGATAGTATTTGACATCTATATTATATCACTTTAATGATTTAATGTCAACTAACATTGGAAAGAGCCGATTATGCGCTTACCATCAAGAAGTTTTTTTCCCTTAACGTATGCAGCTACTTTAGTTATGAGTTAGGCAGCATTTCTTGACATTCTGTTGTGCATAACAGAGAATGGAAAGTCATTTAAGAATAATCGATCGTGCGTTTGGCGTGTATGGCGTATATGATGATATTGACATCTCCACGGAATGATGATATAATAAACAAAATTGACGGGGGTGAATTTATGAATATCATACATATGAAATATGCTGTCGAGGTGGCGAGGATAGGCTCGATAAACAAGGCGGCAGAGGAACTTCTGATAGCACAGCCAAACCTCAGCAGAAGCATAAAAGAGCTTGAAGCAGATCTGGGAATTACTATATTTTCAAGAACTTCCAAGGGTATGAACCTTACTTCCGAGGGCGAAGAGTTTATCGGATATGCACGCAAGATACTTGACCAGATAGACGATGTTGAGCGTATGTACCGTCAGGGCGTGCCGAAAAAGCAGAAATTTTCTATCTCTGTTCCCAGGGCCGGTTATATCTCGGAAGCCTTTGCTGAATTTTCACGAACGATCACAGGTGATTCGGCAGAGCTTTCCTATTATGAAACCAATGCTCACCGCGCTATAGATAATATCTTTACTTTAAAATACAAACTTGGTATAATCAGGTATGCCTCCGTATATGATAAGTATTTTAAACGCTTTCTTGAGGAAAAAGGTCTTGAATATGAACTCATAGCTGAGTTTTCGAATATGCTTGTAGCGAGCAGAGAGAGCAGTATAGCATCGCTTGATGAAGTGCATTTCGATAATCTCACGAATATGATCGAGATAGCCCATGCTGACCCTTATGTGCCGTCGCTGCCGCTTTCAAACGTTAAAAAGGAAGAGCTGCTTGACAGCATTGGCAGGAGAATATTCCTGTTCGAGAGGGGGAGCCAGTTCGATCTTTTATCTTTGAATCACGAGACTTATATGTGGGTGTCGCCTCTTCCTGACAGGATACTGGATATTTATGGTCTTGTGCAGAAAAAATGCATAGACAACAAGCGCCTGTACAAAGATGTTTTGATATATCGTAAAGGATATAACCTTACCGAACTTGACCACAGGTTCATAACAGCGCTAATCAAATCGAAGAGGGCTTATTTCACTAAAGATAGCTAAAATGACGTAAATACGAGTTTTAACACAGTTTTCTGTAAATTGGAAACTGTGTTTTTTATTTGGTTACGGTTATATCGATAAAGATAATATCGATATACTTTTTTGGTTATTCCGTTCAAATTAAAAAGATGTTATAATTGAATTATCGGAGGTGAGATAGTGAAAGGACCGATATTCTCCAAAGCAACGCTTGGCAGACTGCCTGTATATCTGGATTATCTGAGGACAGGCGACCATGGCGAGAACATCTCTGCGGCTGAGATATCAAGGGCATTAGGGCTTGGTGATGTTCAGGTGAGAAAAGACCTTAACGCAGTCAGCGGTACAGGCAGACCAAAGGTAGGCTACAAGACCACTGAACTTATCGCGGCACTTGAAGCTGTTCTCGGCAGAAAAGCAGCGACCCCTGTTGTTATTGTCGGTGCGGGAAAACTTGGCAAAGCACTGTTTGATTTCGAGGGGTTTGAAGAATACGGGATAAAGATCTCTGCGGCGTTTGATGTTGATAAAAGCCTGCTGTGCGACAGGATACTCTCTATGGATACTTTTACCAACTACTGTCGGCTATATGATATCCATGCTGGAATAATCACAGTGCCTGCCGCCTGTGCGAAAGAAGTCTGCGAGATCATGATAAAGAGCGGGATAACTGCGATATGGAATTTTGCACAGATCGAGCTGGATGTTCCGGAGAATATAACGGTTTGTCAGGAGAATCTGGCGCTTTCACTGGCACATCTTACCATGAAACTCAGAAAATGATATGGAGGAAATTTCAATGGCAAAGAAAGAATACGAGATCGTTGACGGTGTTGAAAAGCTGGAAGCCGCCCTTGAAAGAGTAAGGGCAGCACAGAGAAAAATGGCAACATTTACTCAGGAGCAGGTAGACAGGATATTCTTAGCTGCTGCCACCGCAGCAAACCGCGCAAGAATAGATCTTGCTGAGCAGGCTGTTGCAGAAACTGGTATGGGTATCGTTGAGGACAAGGTCATCAAGAATCACTATGCCAGCGAATACATATACAACAAGTACCGCGATACCAAGACCTGCGGTGTTCTTGAAGAGGATAAATCAGCAGGCATAAAGAAGATAGCAGAGCCTATCGGCGTTATCGGTGCGGTAATACCTACTACCAATCCTACTTCCACTGCGATATTCAAGTCTCTTATCGCGCTGAAGACCAGAAACGGTATCATCATCAGCCCTCATCCACGTGCAAAGGAGAGCACCATAGCAGCAGCAAAGGTTGTACTTGAAGCAGCTGTCGAAGCGGGCGCTCCAGAGGATATCATTGCATGGATAGACATACCCAGTCTTGAAATGACAAATATGCTGATGAAAGAGGTAGATATCATACTCGCTACCGGCGGTCCCGGAATGGTACACGCTGCATATTCCAGCGGTAAGCCTGCACTGGGTGTAGGTGCGGGAAATACTCCTGCTATCATTGATGAAAGTGCAGATATCCTGCTTGCTGTAAACTCAATAATCCATTCCAAGACTTTCGATAACGGCATGATATGCGCTTCCGAGCAGAGCGTTATCGTACTTGACAGCATATACGATGCAGTAAAGACAGAGTTCGCTGCAAGGGGCTGTTACTTCCTCAAACCCGATGAACTGAACAAGGTAAGAAAGACCATCATAATCAACGGTGCGCTTAATGCTAAGATAGTAGGACAGTCTGCCGCTAAGATAGCTGAGCTTGCAGGCGTGACAGTTCCCGAGGGCGCAAAGATACTCATAGGTGAAGTTGAGAGTGTTGATATCTCCGAGGAATTCGCTCACGAGAAACTTTCTCCCGTACTTGCTATGTACAGGGCTTCCGATATTCAGGATGCATTCGGCAAGGCTGAACACCTCATCGCTGACGGCGGTTACGGTCATACAGCTTCAATCTATCTCGATGCTGTACGCGAGCAGGAGAAGCTCTCCGAGTTCGGCGAAAGAATGAAGACCTGCCGTATACTTGTTAATACTCCCTCTTCTCAGGGCGGTATCGGCGACCTTTACAATTTCAGGCTCGCACCTTCCCTCACACTGGGCTGCGGTTCATGGGGCGGAAACTCGGTAAGCGAGAACGTTGGAGTAAAGCATCTGCTGAATATAAAGACAGTTGCCGAAAGGAGAGAGAATATGCTGTGGTTCAGAGCACCCGAAAAGGTATACTTCAAGAAGGGTTGTCTGCCTGTTGCTCTTGATGAGCTGGATAAGGTCATGGGCAAGAAGAAGGCATTCATCGTCACCGACAGCTTCCTGTTCAAGAACGGCTTCACCAAGCCTGTTACAGACAAGCTGGATGAACTGGGCATCACTCACGAGACATTCTCCGATGTTGCTCCCGACCCCACACTTGCCTGTGCTATGGAGGGCGTAAAGGCTATCAGAAGCTTTGACCCTGATGTTATAATCGCAATCGGCGGCGGTTCTGCAATGGACGCTGCAAAGATCATGTGGGTTATGTACGAACACCCCGAGGCTGATTTCATGGATATGGCGATGCGTTTCGTCGATATCAGAAAGAGGATATACACATTCCCGAAGATGGGTGAAAAGGCATATTTCATATGCGTACCTACTTCCTCGGGTACAGGTTCCGAGGTCACACCTTTTGCTGTTATCACCGATGACAAGACAGGTCACAAGTATCCTCTTGCTGATTATGAGCTTATGCCTAATATGGCTATCGTTGATACCGATATGATGATGAGCGCTCCCAAGGGTCTGACTGCCGCTTCCGGTCTTGACTGCATGGTGCATGACCTTGAAGCGCTGGTATCAGTAATGGCTACACCTTTCACCGATGGTATCGCTCTTGAATCTCTGAAAATGACCTTTGATAATCTGCCCGAATGTGTAGAAAACGGTCAGACAGCTGTAATGGCAAGAGAAAATATGGCTCATGCGGCTACTATGGCAGGTATGGCTTTCGCTAATGCTTTCCTGGGTATTGGTCACTCACTGGCACACAAGCTGGGTGCATATCACCACCTGCCTCACGGCATCTGCTGCGCACTGGTGATAAGCGAAGTCATCAGATTCAACGCTTCTGATGTTCCTGTTAAGATGGGTACTTTCCCTCAGTACGAATATCCTCAGGCTGCCGCTAAGTATGCTAGGATAGCAAGATATCTCGGCGTACAGGGCAGCAGCGACAATGAACTTGTCGAAGGTCTTATTGCAAAGATAGAAGAACTCAAAGAAGCTGTGGGCTGCAAGAAGACTATCGCTGAGTACGGTATCTCCGAGGAAGACTTCCTCGCTACTCTTGATAAGATGTCAAGAGATGCATTTGATGATCAGTGTACAGGTGCTAATCCCAGATATCCTCTCATCAGCGAGCTGAAGCAGATATATATGAACGTATACTACGGCAGAACTTTCACTGAGACTGAGAAGCCCGATGCTAGCCAGATAGACAGTGCTGAAAGCAGCAAGGATTTCAAGCAGGCATTCAACCGTGCAGTAAGCAGCGGCAAAAAAAGAGTATAAACGGAGGAACTGTATATGAATCTGGATCGTGTAATAGCTGTCAGAAATACCAAGACGGTGTATCGTGACGGTGATAAGTGTATAAAAGTATTCAATGATACTTACAAGAAGTCTGAGGTGCTCAACGAGGCACTGAACCAATCCATGGTTGAAGAAACAGGCATAAATATGCCACGCCTGAAAGAGGTTCTTATGATAGACGGCAAATGGTCTATCGTTTCTGAATATATAAACGGCAAGACCCTTGCGCAGATGATGGAAGAGGAGCCCGAGAAGAAGAGAGAGTATATCGAAAAGCTGGTAGATATCCAGCTTGATATACACTCCAGAACCTGTCCCATGCTGAGAAAGCTGAAAGACAAGATGAACAGCAAGATAAGTCAGACTGACCTCAATGCAACAACAAGATATGATCTTCATACACGCCTTGAAGGTATGCCCAAGCACTATAAGCTCTGCCACGGTGACTTCAATCCCTCAAATGTAATAATTACTGAGGACGGAACTCCCTATATCATCGACTGGGCACACGCTACACAGGGCAATGCTTCTGCTGATGCAGCAAGAACGTATCTCTGCTTCTGGCTGGACGGAGATATTGAGGGCGCAGATATGTATCTCGATATATTCTGTGAGAAGAGCAATACCGCCAAGCAGTACGTTCAGAAGTGGATGCCTATCGTTGCGGCTTCACAGTCGGTAAAGGGTAACGAAAAAGAGCGTGAGTTCCTGCTTTCGTGGGTAGACGTTGTAGACTATATGTAATATGTGAGGTGCTAGATATGAAGGTAACTGTATGTATTGGTTCTTCCTGCCATCTGAAAGGCTCGCGTCAGGTCGTTGAGCAGCTTCAGTATCTTATCGCAGAAGCAGATCTCGGTGACAAGGTAAAGCTTGGCGGAACATTCTGCATGGGCAAATGTCAGCAGGGTGTATGTGTAACTGTTGATGATGTGTTCTACTCGGTAACTCCCGAAACGGTCGGAGAGTTCTTCGAGAAAGAGATCAAGCAGAAGGTATAGTAACCATGATCATTCAGATATGTGTCGGCTCATCATGTCATCTGAAAGGTTCGGAGAATATGATCGAGCTGCTGAAACAGGCGATAGCGACTCATGATCTTGAAAACGAAATTACACTTGCCGGCAGTTTCTGTGCCGGCAGATGTAATCGCGTGGGTGTGACTGTCACTGTAGACGATGAAGTATACACAGGTGTGACCCCCGAGGGGTTTTCCGAGTTTTTTCAGAAAGCTGTAATGAGCCGTATAGGAAAGTGAGTTGTCATCTATGAGCAGCTGTTTAACATTAAAAAAATCAAATTGTAAAAACTGCTATAAATGCATCAGACACTGCCCTGTAAAGTCCATAAGATTTTCGGGCAACCAGGCGCACATCATCGAACAGGAGTGTATATTGTGCGGTCAGTGCGTAGTAGTCTGTCCCCAGGATGCAAAGCAGATAGTTGATGAATCTGAAAAGGTAAGGGTACTTTTACAAAGCGGTTCTCCTGTAGTTGTGAGCCTTGCACCGTCATTCATTGCAAATTATCACGGGGCGGGCATAGAACAGATGCGTGATGCACTTAAAAAACTTGGTTTTTATGATGTTGAAGAAACAGCTGTAGGCGCGACCCATGTAAAGCGTGAATATGAGCGGATACTAAAAGAAGAAAACAGGGACGTTGTGATATCGTCCTGCTGCCATTCGGTAAACCTGCTGATACAGAAGTACTTCCCCGATCTTCTGCCCATGCTTGCTGATGTTATATCTCCGATGCAGGCGCACTGTGCAGATATCAAAAGGCGTATCCCCGATGCAAAGACTGTCTTCATAGGTCCGTGTGTTTCCAAAAAGGACGAAGCCCAGCATTACGGCGATACAGTCGATGCTGTGCTCACCTTTGAGGAACTTTCAGTCTGGCTGAAAGCAGAGAATATCGAGATAGAACGCAGTTTTTCTGCCGATGAACACAGCCGTGCAAGATTTTTCCCGACAGCGGGTGGTATACTCAAAACCATGGATTGCGATTTGCCTGATTACACATATATCGCGATAGACGGCATTGAAAAGTGCATATCCGTTCTGCGTGAGCTTGAAAAGGGAAGTATACATAAATGCTTCATTGAGATGTCAGCCTGCAACGGAAGCTGTATAGGCGGCCCTGTTATGGAGAATGCTCGGTATACTCCTATTGAAGACCAGATGCTGATAGCAGGATATGCAGGCTCAAAGGATTATGAAGTTGAACAGCCTGATATACTGTACATGAAAAAGCAATTCTCCTTGATAGATCTCGGGCATGCACAGCCAACAGAATCGGAGATACGTCAGATACTGGCGCAGATGGGCAAGTTCGATACTTCCGATGAACTCAACTGCGGTTCCTGTGGATACAATACCTGCCGTGAGAAAGCGATAGCGATATATCAGGGCAAAGCAGATATATCCATGTGCCTGCCTTTCCTGAAAGACAAGGCAGAGAGTTTCTCGGATACCATAGTCAGGAATATTCCCAACGGTATCATAGTGCTTAACGATTCACTGGAGGTACAGCAGATAAACTCTGCTGCTATGGAGATGATGAATATACGTTACGCATCCGATGTTCTGGGAGATCAGGTGGTGCGGATACTCGACCCGAAGGTATTTATGGAAGTAAAGCGGACAGGCAAAGGTGTATATAACGAAAGGATATTCCTGACCGAATACCAGAGATATGCCGAGCGCACCATCGTGCTTGACCGCGAGAGCAAAATGCTCATATGTATCATGCGTGATGTTACCGATGAGGAGAACGCACGCAGTAAAAAGGAAGAGATAAGCCGCAATACTATCGAAGTGGCTGATAAGGTTATTGATAAGCAGATGAGGATAGTTCAGGAGATAGCGTCGCTTCTCGGAGAAACTACTGCTGAAACGAAGATAGCGCTATCAAAACTCAAGGAGTCGATACAGGATGAATAACTTGTGTGCGGATATCGGATTCAAAAGCATAAATCATGTAGGTGAACAGCTGTGCGGAGATCATATCGATATCGTGGAGAACGACGATTCCACGGTCATAGTCCTTGCGGACGGTCTCGGCAGCGGCGTAAAGGCGAGCATACTCTCGACCCTTACCTCGAAGATTATCTCCACCATGCTTGCAGCAGGTCTTCCCCTTGAAGACTGCGTTTCAACTATCGCAGGCACTCTGCCCATATGTTCGGTGAGGGGCGTTGCATATTCCACTTTCACGATAATCCACATCATCAATAACGAAACTGCTGTGCTGATTCAGTATGACAATCCACTGAGCATACTTATCCGCAATGAAAAAGTATGTGACTATCCCAAAACAGAAATGAACATCGGCGGAAAGAAGATATATCGCTCCGAGATAAGATTACAAGAGAATGATCTTATCATATCCATGAGTGACGGCTGCCCCCATGCGGGTATAGGCTTGGCTTACAATTTCGGCTGGAAGCGTGAGGATATCGCGGCATTTATGGAGATGCTTGCACCTGTGGGTTATACCGCAAAGACCTTATCTACCATACTTGTGGATGAGTGCGACAATCTCTACGGACACGAACCCGGTGATGATACCACCGCCTGCGTTGTCCGCATTCGCCGTCGCGTGCCGATGAATATTCTCTTTGGTCCGCCCTCAAATAAAGATGACTGCGACAGAATGATGAGTCTGTTTTTCTCTAAAGAGGGCAAACATATAATCTGCGGCGGTACTACCTCGACAATTGCATCCCAGTGGCTGAAAAAGCCGCTGGTGGCAAGCCTAAGTTTTGAGCACAGTGATGTTCCTCCTATAGCGACAATCGAGGGCGTTGATCTTGTGACCGAGGGTGTCATAACCGTCAACCGCGTGCTTGAATACGCAAAAGATCATATCGGCGAAAATCTGTTTTACGAGAAATGGAGCCACGGCAGGGACGGTGCATCCCTCATCAGCAGAATGCTTTTTGAGGAAGCTACGGATATAAACTTCTATGTTGGCAGGGCAATAAATCCTGCCCATCAGAATCCCGAACTGCCGATAAATTTCAACATCAAGATGAACCTGGTGCAGGAACTCTCAAAGGCTCTGGGAGAGATGGGTAAGCGCATCAAGGTCAGCTATTTTTAAGGGTGTGAACAGATAAATGAAAAACAAAAGAGTATTTGATACCAAGGTACAATACCTGAAATACAAGGTTCTGCGAGAAGTCGCCAGAGAAGCGTGGGATGATACGCTGCTTGAAGATCTTCTGGATATCCCGAAGAAAATAGTATCAGGCAAGACCCCCACAATGCGCTGCTGCGTTTACAAGGAAAGAGCCATAATCGCCGAGCGAGTAAAGATCGCTATGGGCGGCGACAAGGAAAATCCCAATGTCATAGAAGTAATAGATATCGCCTGCGACGAATGTCCTGCGGCAGGATACGAAGTCACGGATTCATGCCGCGGCTGTCTTGCCCACCGCTGTGAGGACGTATGTCCCAGAGGAGCTATATCCTTCGATCACAACCATGTGGCGCATATCGACAAGAGCAAGTGTGTTGAGTGCGGCAGATGTTCAAAGGTCTGTCCCTATTCGGCGATAACAAACCGTGTCCGCCCCTGCCAGAATGCCTGCAAGATAAAGGCTATAAGCATAAACGAGGACGGCGGTGCAGCTATTGATAACGAGAAGTGCATATCTTGCGGCGCTTGTGTATACCAGTGTCCTTTCGGCGCTATAACCGATAAATCCTTTATCCTGGATGTTATCGACATGATAAAGAAAAACAGCCGCGATAAGAAGTCGAAGCTGTATGCAGTGGTAGCACCTTCGATTTCCAGCCAGTTCACCTATGCAAAGTTGGGACAGGTGGTTTCGGGGCTGAAAACTCTGGGCTTCCACGCGGTAGTTGAAGCGGCACTTGGCGCGGATATGGTAGCTTATTCCGAGTCGAAAGAGCTTGTGGAGAAAGGCTTCCTGACCAGCTCGTGCTGTCCAGCCTTTGTGTCCTATGTCAAGTCGGCTTTTCCCGAACTGACCGAACATATCTCCCACAATCCTTCACCTATGGCAGCGATAGCCAAGTACATAAAGGATATCGAACCATCTGCCAAGGTGGTGTTCATAGGACCATGTACTGCCAAAAAAGCAGAAGCTCAGCTGAAAGAGGTCAAAGCCTATGTTGATTCGGTGCTGACTTTTGAAGAACTTCAGGCACTGTTTGACAGCCGTGATCTTGATATAACCCAGCTTGAAGAAGAAGCTCTTGATAATGCTTCGTATTTCGGCAGGATATTCGCACGAAGCGGCGGACTTTCAGACGCCGTCGCCGAAGCGATAAAGGAACAGGGAATAGAGGATTTTGATCTCAAGCCATGTTCCTGTGACGGCATTGAAGAGTGCCGCACAGCGCTGATGAAGAAAAAGCGCGGAGTACTTAACGAGAATTTCATCGAGGGAATGGCTTGCAACGGTGGTTGCATAGGTGGCGCAGGCTGTCTTACTCACGGCGAGAAGAACAAAGCCCAGGTGGACGCTTATGGCAGGGAAGCCCTCGAAAAGACCATCACCGATGCGATATCGGTACTTAAAATGTGACCTGTTGTTTTTGCATAACTGATATATACTGAGAAAAGACATCGCGTTCATACCGAACGATGATGCCTTTTTTCATTGTGGATTTTTTTTGCATATCCGAATAATATGAAAAACCGGCAGCCCCGAATAAGACCGCCGGTTTCTCATAAACCATAACGCCTGTGCTGAGAAGATAGTCTCGGTATTGCTTATAGCATAGTGGACTTTCCGCATCGCCTAATACAAGTAACGACCTTTATGACCTGTTCTTCACGCCAAACCTTTATTTTTTCAAGATATTCTGTACGTTCTACCATATTATGCACCTCACTTTCCCTTAATATATCATATCCAGATCTACTTGTCGATATAAAATTCCGATTTTGGAATTTATAGCTTGAAACTTGGATGAATTATCCGGAATGAGAATTTGCCGATAGAATGACGTAAGCAACACCATAAAATAATATCTAAATAAAAGCATATCCAATATGGCTGAAATATCATTGTTAATTTTATCTACCGCCGATAAAATTAGAACAGGCTGTTTCAATTAGCGCTAAGAATCAAAGTGTTTATGAAAACAAAGCTCCCGAAATTCTAATTCCGGGAGCTGTTTTACGAATGTAAGACTTTATATAGTATCGTAACAGCAGCTGACACGTACCTGATATGTATTACCTCTTTTCCTTATATTAGCCATTGTCTGATTCCACCTTACAATCAGACCTCTGGCATCTCTAAGCCTTTACCATTATTTAAATGAAGATACCGATTCAAGAGAATTCAAACCACTTCTTATGGTGTATGTGAATGTTGACATTGTAATAAACATCACCGACATAACTAAAGTAGCTGTACACGTTAAGGGTAAAAAACTTCTTGATGAAAATGCTCAGAAATTTGCCGATGTTAATAATGACGGAAAAATCAATATTTCTGATATAACTAAATCGCAGCACACGGTAAAGGGAAAATCTTTTGAGCTAATAACAGGAATTTTTTTTTCTGAATGTTTATATAAGATATGATAATAGCAAACAGATGGGTAGATAACACCCAGCTGTTTGCTATTTGTTGTGATTGCTGATTTGCAACGTTTAACGTAAGCGTATAATCGGCTCTTTCCAATGTTAGTTGACATTAAATCATTAAAGTGATATAATATAGATGTCAAATACTATCGGAGGGATGCGAAATGAATGCTGTAATCAGTTCATTGGATAGAAACTACAGACTGTGTGATACACGTATTACCGATTCAGAAATCATTTTATATATAACTTCAACTCTGGAAAAATTATGCTGCCCATACTGTGGAACGATGACCGGTAGAGTGCATTCTTATCATACGCGAGAAATACAGGATCTACCTATCTCTGACCGGAAGACAATCCTTATAGTGACCACACGTAAAATGAAATGCATAAATCCTGAGTGCAGACATAGTACTTTTGC
>NZ_FOAT01000016.1 GCF_900109655.1 Hominimerdicola alba | reverse complement strand
TTGTGGATGAAATATGATACTTTCGGCATATCTCTACTTGACTTCCTTTACAGTCAAGATATTCAGTTACTGCTTTCAACTTAGTTTTCGCAGAATACCGTTTGTTTGTATGGCTGATCCTGACCGATTCTATTCCATCTGTTTTTGCGAAAACTACCATTTGTCTAAACGTTTCTTTTGTAACCCCATATTTCTTGGCTATTGATGCATAGCTTCCTTTTCCTGAAAGATATTCTTGCACTGCTTGAATTCTTTCTTCATCTGTCAGTTTTCTTCGTGACATAAAATAACCCCCTAGAGTTTTACACGATTTTTGTTTTTTCGTGTGTCTACTCTAAGGGGATTATATCAATCAGACAGGCTCTTTTCATAGTCATAAACAGGCAAAAAAATATCCGCCCCAAAAGGAACGGATATTATCTGTGCGAAAAAAATTACTCAGCCTGAGGAGCGCCAACAGGGCAAGTACCTGCGCAAGCACCGCAATCCAGGCAAGCAGATGCGTCGATAACGTACTTGCCGTCAGCCTCGGAAATAGCGCCAACAGGACATTCAGCAGCGCAAGCGCCGCAACCGATGCAATCGTCATTGATCTTATAAGCCATAGTAGATTAACCTCCTTATAGTCCTTGAAGAGATACTGACCACGAACGCAGCTCGTTCTCTCCGTATTCTATAATAGCACATTTTCACGAATAGTCAAGGGATTTTATGAAAATTTAATGAAATATTAATAAACGATTAGTCGCAACTAATCAATTCAATAGTTAGTCTGCTATAATATCATTTTTATAATTGCATTACTGCATGCGAAAGCTAAAAACACTCAGTAAATACGTAATATTTGAGATAAATGATGTGAATTGCAAATTCAATAAAACCTATATATCCCGTTGGTTTTCGAGCATATTAGGAAGATAAATGTTAGCTTCGATTAACATTTTATTCACACAAAAAGCAGGTGCTCCCTAATAAGGAAGCACCTGTAAACTATATGCTTATCCTGAAAAAAAACTCTAAAATGAACCACATAGGTAAACTCAGCACAAAGCTTAGAATATTGGCAACGATCGCATAGCGTGCGCCTTTCCCTTTAGGAGTGAGAAGCTTTGAATAAACACAACCCTCAATGATCGTTATTATGATCTCCGCAGCAAATATCCCGCCATATATCAACATCTGGAGCGGTAAAAGGGATATCACTACATAAAGCAACAGCTGGGTGCAAAGGTTCGTTTTGAAAAACACAGCAAAGTTATGTCCCTCTTTGCCCTCGAACTCAAAACAACGGAATATCATGCCCTCAATTAAAAGCGTAGCAATAAATGTGATCAAAAATCTTTCCAATTGCTTAGCAAGCATAGCGGTCTTTTTCTCTCTCAGCTTACCTGTTTCGGCATCAAAAGTTGTAACAGCGTTAAAAGCTTTGCGGGTAATCTCATTTGATACGATAACCTTGCCGCTTTCGGTCACTATTATCACTTTGAATGTTTTCGGAACATCCATGTAGCTAAACTCATACTTACGCGAACTTTTTGATTGAGTTAATTCCCGAAAATGACCGCCACGCCTCGGATACCAACCATCTTCTGTATTGTTTATTATGACCCTCATCAGTTCCGCATCTTTTCCAGAATATTGTTCATTTACCTCTTGCAGCCGATCTTCTTTTTTCCTAAGGGTCCCCGGCACAAGCAAATTAATGTAATAATCCTCATCGGGAGCATTTTTCACTGTAAGTTCAATGCTCGGTTTAGGACCCATATCAGCGTATACAGGCATAGCTGTCACCGTGATAAAGATAAGCACAGCGATCAGTGCGAATAACATTTTTTTCATGTTAATAGACCTCTTTTCAAGATATGTTATTCTACTGATACACTACACTATACGGTCTATTGAGGTGGTATGGTACGGGATAACGCTATTTTATTATCAGAACTTTGCAAGCTCCTCTGCGGCAAGCAGTCTGTAACCTGCATCGGTCAGCGCCTCGATAGCATTTTCGTTGCTGTCAACACGCAGGATAAGGCAGGCTGTGACCTCGGATGGGTTCAGGAATGCGGAGTACATATACTCAACACTGATGTTAGCTTTGTAAAGGGTCTTCATGATAGAAGCCATTCCGCCGGGCTTGTCCTCAGCGGTAACTGCGATGACATTTGTTACCTTTACCAGGTAATCAGCCTCTTTCAGGCACTGGATAGCCTTGTCGGTATCATCGACGATAAGTCTTAAAATACCGAAATCACTGCTGTCAGCAGTAGTTATGGCACGGATATTGATATTGCCATCTTTGAGGGTATGTGTAACGTCCGACAGTCTGCCGGGCTTGTTTTCAACAAATATAGATAACTGCTTTATAGTCATTGTTCTAACCTTCTTTCTTGTTTATCGTTTTTTTGATAGTCTTTATTATGCTGCTCCGTTCTTTTAATAGTAAACAGCAACGCCGTGAAATCACATCATTGTTGTTCTCTCCGTAATAGTTTTGTATCAGTTCTGCGGCTACCTGCCGCTCACATAATATATACGTTTCGGAGATTGATATTTTTTGATGTGATTATCCACAAATATACGGAGCGTTAAATGTGAGGATTGCACAAGATCTGCAAGCTGTTTATCGATTATTTAGCTCGTCTTTATCAAGCTTCTCCAGCTCTTTTAACATCCTGCGATTATCAGCTTTTCTCTTATTTACCATTTCAACTGTAGATGCTGTAAGACCAATAAAAGTGCCTAAAAATATCACAACTAAAGCAGGAAAATTTACAGGATCATAGTCAGTGATCCTATAATTGGTCGTCGAGTAAAAATCCGTGTTTCCCAGAATTGCGGAATTGACCACCCAACAGACCATGGATATAATCACAGCAAGTAAAGCGGATACTCTGATGCCTTTCGCGCCTTTTCCAAGAATATCTTTGCGCATCAGAAAGAACAGTATCGCATATACTGCCGCTCCTATACCTAAGATCATTCAATCGTCTCCTTAATTTCTCTTTCTATTGATCGGCTGTAAAAAGCACCCACAGACCATGTTCTGCCGCATATCTCCAGAAACTAAGACTATCCTGCAGATATTCCAGAGTATACTCATAGTCTTCTTCGCCTTTGTCTTCGTACTCATCGGCAGGAATAGCGAAATATCTGCGCCTTATGTCGCTGTCTTCAAGACCCTGCAAAGCTTCATATACTTTTCTGACTTCATCGGGAGTTTTAGCCGTGATGATGTAGTCATCATGGTCTTCATCGAAATAAAGCACATCGCCGCCAAGTACTGCCTTTGCAAGAGGTTCTTCACCGCCGAAGGACAGCGTGCCGTCCGTCAGCAGGCGGTGCATAGCGTCCCAGGACTTGTCGAGTTCATAAGTGCGCTCGGGATATTCCTCAAAATACTCCTCTTCCAGTTCCTCGGATATATATTCGGGGCGCTCTTCAAGAGGCATATCTCCCAGTTTTTTCACAACATCTTCGGGAACTGCAAAAAGCACACCTAAACAACTCATACCAGTTTCCTCTTGTCGATAACTCTGACAGCCTTGCCCTCGGAACGCGGTATGCTCTTGGGCTCAACAAGGCTGATCTTTGCCTTGATACCGAGTATCTGCACAATATCAGCGCTGAGCTTCTTTTCAAGTTCGGATACGGACTTAATGGTATCGCCGATCATTTCATCAGTCAGCTCGACCTTGATCTCGAATGTATCAACGTTGCCTACACGGTCAACAACTATCTGGTAGTTAGGCTGTGCCTTGAAATCCTTCAGCAGAACAGTCTCGATCTGGGACGGGAATACATTTACGCCCTTGATTATCAGCATATCATCGCTTCTGCCCATAGGCTTGCACATCTTGATGAGTGTTCTGCCGCAGGAGCACTTTTTGCGGTTGAGTATACAGATATCTCTTGTACGGTATCTCAGCAGAGGGAAAGCTTCCTTGGTGATGCTTGTGAATACCAGCTCACCCTTTTCACCCTCGGGAAGAACTTCGCCTGTCTCAGGGTTGATGATCTCGGCGATGAAGTTATCCTCGTTGATGTGCATACCGGTCTGCTCTTCACACTCGAATGCCACACCGGGTCCTGAGGTTTCGGTAAGACCGTAGATATCGTAAGCCTTGATACCAAGACTTGCCTCGATCTGCTTGCGCATTTCCTCTGTCCAGGGTTCAGCGCCGAATATACCAGCTTTCAGGCAGATATCATCGGGAGTAAGACCCATTTCCTGAAGAGTCTCTCCGATGTATGCGGCATAGGAAGGTGTACAGCAGAGAATTGTGGATTTCAGATCTTGCATAAACTGTATCTGTCTTTCGGTATTGCCCGAAGATACAGGCAGAGTCAGACAGCCCACCTTGTGAGAACCGCCGTGAAGTCCCAGACCGCCTGTGAACAGACCATAGCCGTAAGCAACATGAACAACGTCCTCCTTGGTTCCGCCTGCCGCAGTGATAGCTCTTGCAACGCACTCGTCCCAGATATCTACGTCCTTCTGGGTATAGAACGCAATAGCTCTTTTACCTGTTGTACCGCTGGTAGCGTGGATACGTACACATTCAGACTTCGGCACAGCCAGCAGACCATCAGGGTAATTATCTCTCAGGTCAGCCTTAGAGATGAAAGGCAGCTTGTGCAGATCATCAATGCTCTTGATATCGTCGGGGGTTACACCCTTCTCTTCCATCAGGTGACGATAGTAAGGAACATTATCCCATACGTGCCTGACCTGCTTGACAAGTCTCTCACTCTGGAGAGCCTTCATTTTATCGAGTTCCATAGTCTCGATCTCTTTGTTCCAATAGATCTTTTCAGCCATTGGCGATCAACTCCTTTTTTATTATTTAAGTATCATCCGTTGTGGAAGTACATTAATTTCCAGATAATTCCCTTTAATCATATGCTGTTTTAAATGACTAAATCGAAAGATCTTAAACAGCCGCCCTCCCATAAAGAGAGAGCGCCGTGTTTTTTCAGTATTATCAGACAGCTGCTCTGCCCAGAGCAAAAGCCTTCTTGTTCAGTTCAAGGAACTTAGCGGGAACGCAGCTTTCCAGCGCTGCCTGCCATACGTCCTCGGAGAAGTCCATTTTCATGGATACAACGCCCATCAGGACAACGTTTGAAGCCTTAGCAGTACCTGCCTGCTCAGCCAGTGTAAGAGCATCAACGTCAACAACGCTTATTCCCTGAGCTTTCAGCTTGCCGATGATATCATCGGGATAAACAGCGGTGCCGTTGATAACGGGCATGGGGTCTATCTGCTGAGTGGAAGTAACGATATGACCGCCCTTTTTCAGGTACTGCACATATCTTGCAGCTTCCAGCTGTTCAAAGCTGATGATGATATCAGCCTCACCCTTTTCAACAACAGGCGAATAAACCTTATCGCCGTACTTAACATAAGTTACTACCGAGCCGCCGCGCTGGCTCATGCCGTGTACCTCGCTGACCTTAACGTCAAAGCCCTGCGAAAGCAGCACGTTGCCCAGTATCCTTGAAGCCAGCAGCGAACCCTGTCCGCCTACGCCGACTATCATAACAGACTTAGTTTCCATTTATTACAACTCCTTTGTTAACATCTTTATGTTAAACCTGTTATATTTTCGAATTTTCATAGATCATATCATCGGAGAATATATCCGCCAAGAGAAAAGCAAATATCGCCGGGATGAAACACAGCTGTGCCGCTCCGCCGACAGCCTTTGTCAGATCCTCCACTTTATACCTTTGCAGTTCCTCAGGTGTCATTCCGTCTTTGAGGTGACCGCTCGGAGAAAAGCCATAAGGCGTGGGCGTACGCATGACACCACAGAAAACGAACGCTGCCACTATCAGAAAAGTCAGCACAACAAACAGCCCGATCAGCTTGTACATTGATCTTCCCTCGAACCAATTTGCCGAAATGAACAATAAAAACATTGATAAGATCAAAAGTATCCCTTCTGTGCTAAAGTTATCTGTGAAGAACACTACCACAGCCATCAACACCACAGCCAGCAAAGGATGCGCGTAGATAGTGCAGAATACCCCTTCCTTTAAGGATAATCTGCCGGATTTTGATTTTAACTCATCAATCAGCTTTTTTATCAGCAGTACTGCTGATATGCCATATCCCGCTAAACTTAAGATATATCCCAATTCTCCGAAACATATGGGCTCATTGAATGCCCGCATATGCAGGCAAATGAAAGCAAAAAATACAGCACAGGTCAGTATCTCACATATATACAGCGCACGTTTCACGAATGCTCCCCCTGTCCATGGTCATCAGTTATCAATAACTCCCAGCTTCATTAGCGCCACGAAGCCGCCACCAAGCGTTATAAGATAGCCAATGAAAAGTTCCTTATAGAATGAACCTCTTTCTCCCAGTTTTTTTAGAAGCTTGGGGAGGATCTTGTAACACTCTGAAACTGACATTCCGGTCTCTTTCCAAAGTGCTATAGACCAATTCAGCCTTGTTGCTATGTATACAGATATTGCGATTATAACTGCTGATATGATAAGCCCTGTTTTGCTCATGCCCTTTCCCAACAGGTAATACCCGCCGAAAGAACCGAGAAAAATAGCAATACCGCCTATAAAAGCTATCCTGCCCAGCAGCCCGAAAAGACACCATATACCAATGCCAAGCGCTGCACCTATCATAGCGCCCACAGTACCTGCTATCTTGCTGTCATCATCATCAAAATACATTTAAGTTTACCTCGTGTTATTCTTCGGCGCCCTTGATAGCACCAAGCTTGCACATCTCGGTGCAGATGCCGCAGCCTACGCACTGTGTATGGTCGATCTTCATCTTGCCGTCGTGTATAGAGATAGCAGGACAGCCGATCTTCAGACACTGCTTGCAGCCTACGCACTTATCCTGATCACAGTGGAGTGCAGGTTTGTGCTTAACGTATTTCAACAGAGCGCAGGGTCTTCTGGAAATGATAACAGAAGGCTCTTCCTTAGCCAGCTCTTCCCTGATAACAGCCTCTGTCTCAGCCATATGATAAGGGTCAACAACGCGGACGCTCTTGATACCGATAGCGCGGCAGAGCTCTTCAAGATTTACAGCCGCAGCAGGATCACCCTTGAGATTCTTACCTGTTGTGGGGTTCTGCTGATGACCTGTCATGCCTGTGATGGAGTTATCGAGAATGATAACGGTAGAATTTGTAGCGTTGTAAGCTATGTTTACAAGACCTGTCATACCACTGTGCATGAATGTGGAGTCACCGATAACAGCAACAGACTTCTTTTCAGCATCAGCACCCAGTGCCTTGTTGTAGCCGTGCAGTGCGGAAATAGATGCGCCCATGCATATGGTAGAATCCATAGCGCAAAGAGGAGCGGTAGCACCAAGTGTGTAGCAGCCGATATCGCCTGATACAGTAACTTTCAGCTTGCTCAGGCAGTAGAACAGACCTCTGTGAGGGCAGCCTGCGCACATAACGGGAGGTCTTACGGGAACAGTGTCCTCGAATGTATCAAACTCGGGCTTGATACCCAGTACCTTATCTCTGATAATGACCTGATTTATCTCACCCAGCCAGCCGAAAAGCTCCTTGCCCTGACAGACAACACCATTCTTCTTGCAGTGTGTTTCGATAACGTCGTCAAGTTCCTCGATAACGATGATCTTCTTGCACTTTGCAGCAAAATCCTTGATGATATTCACAGGCATGGGGTTAACGATACCCAGTTTCAGATAGCTTACCTTATCGCCCAGAGCTTCCTTAGCGTACTGATAGCAGATACCTGCCGTGATAACACCGATCTCGGTATCGTTGTACTCAACAGTATTGAGAGGGCAGTTCTCGCCATACTCAGCGATCGCTCTCATTCTGTCCTCAACTATGGGGTGTCTGCGGATAGCGTTACCAGGCATCATAACGTACTTGCCGGCATTCTTCTCGTAAGGGATAGCTTCTCTCTCTTCCCTGTCGCAGAGTTCAACTGCGGACTGGGAGTGTGCTACTCTTGTAGACATTCTCACGATAACGGGAACGTCGAACTTTTCGGAAAGCTCGAAAGCAATCTTAGTATATTCCTTGCACTCGGCAGAATCCGAAGGCTCGATCATCATAGTTTTTGAAGCAGCAGCGTGGTGACGGGAATCCTGCTCATTCTGAGAGGAGTGCATACCCGGATCATCAGCAACAGCGATTACCATACCGCCTGTAACACCAGTATAACCTGCAGTATAAAGCGGATCGGCAGCAACATTGAGACCAACGTGCTTCATACCGCAGAAGCTTCTAACGCCTGCGATGGAAGCGCCCAGCGCTACCTCCATAGCGACCTTCTCATTGGGTGCCCACTCAGCATATATCTCTTCATACTTAGCGGCAGCCTCGGTTATCTCGGTAGAGGGTGTGCCGGGGTAAGACGAAACGACCTTACAGCCAGCCTCGTACAGACCTCTTGCAAATGCCTCATTACCAAGCATCAGTTTTTTCATAGCCATCTTTCCTTTCATGCAGGACTGCTCTTAGCAGCCTTCATTGATAGTAGTTTTTCACAAACACGTGATACAATATGAATACATAAAAAGATTATACCACATTTCGCCCTAAATTGCAATAGGTATAAAATAACTTTTATACCAATAGTCAAACAATGCCCATTAACGTGCAAAAAAGCGGCGCATATATTGCACCGCTTGTGTTTATACGATCATCACGATTATTTTCTGGGATTCCTGCTGCATATATGGCACCATGACGAACTTATCTGACCGACCAGAGCAATGATCGATCATCTTTATCATGATATAATAATACAAACACAAGAAAATGTCAAATAATTCAGGAAAAATACTTGCAAAAATATTTTTGATATAGTATAATTAAAATAATAACCGTCCCAATGACGGCACAGGGTAACGGATATGGAGCAATACGGAGGATATCAGCATGAAAACACTTTCAATGGGCAAGATATACACCAAAGATAACATGGAAAAACAGCTTCACCGCTACGGTAGCGCGGCTGTAGAATTCAAAAAGTATTTTGGCGTAAAACCGAAGTTCTTTTTCAGTGCTCCGGGCAGAACAGAAGTCGGAGGAAATCACACCGACCACAACCTGGGCTGTGTACTTGCCGCGGGAGTTTCACTTGATATCATCGCAGCAGTTATACCCACCGATGACGGTTATATCACCGTAAAATCCGAGGGCTTCCCTACCGATGTAGTTGACATCTGCGACACCGAACCCCGCGACAACGAAAAGAACACTTCCTCCGCACTGATACGCGGCGTGGTTGACGGCTTCAAGAATAAAGGCCACAAGCTTGGCGGTTTCAAAGCCTACATGACATCTGATGTTCTTCAGGGTTCGGGACTTTCTTCCTCGGCGGCTTATGAGGTCATAATCGGAACGATACTCAACGGACTTTACAACGATGGTGAAGTCAATGATGTTGAGATAGCAAAAATAGCTCAGTATGCCGAGAATGTACACTTTGGCAAACCCTCCGGGCTGATGGATCAGATGGCTTCGTCAGTGGGCGGTCTGATAACCATTGATTTCAAGGACAAGGACACTCCGCTGGTACAGTGCGTAAACTATGATTTTGCAGAGAGTGGTCACAAGCTCTGTATAGTTGATACAAAGGGCAGTCACGCTGACCTTACCCCGGAATATGCTGCTATCCCCCCCGAGATGAAGAGCATCGCCGAGCATTTCGGCAAAACAGTGCTCCGCGAGATAACTAGGGACGATGTAATGGAAAATATTGTCAAGCTGAGGGAAAAATATGGTGACAGAGCCGTTCTGAGGGCACTGCATTTCTTTGATGAGAACGAGAGAGTCGCAAAGCAGGAAGAAGCCCTTGAAAAAGGAAGATTCAGCGAATTTCTCAGACTGGTAAACGAGAGCGGCGATTCCTCGCTGGCATATCTGCAAAACATATTTGCGGCTGTGAATGTCCGCGAGCAAGGGCTGACTATGGCGCTGTATCTGGCGAAAAAGATACTTGGCGGCGAGGGCGCCTGCAGAGTTCACGGCGGCGGTTTCGCGGGAACGATACAGGCATTCGTGCCAAATAACAAACTTGAAGAATTCAAAGCCGAGATGGACAGAGTGTTCGGCGATGGCGCCTGCCATGTGCTGACTATCCGTGACTGCGGCGGAACAAGGGTGCTGTTTGAAGTATGAGTAAAAGCAATAAAAAAGCAATAAATGAGATAAAAGAGATATTCGGCGACCATGTGGCATCCGGCAAGCCCTGCCTTAAAATGGTGGGCTGCGGCGAGATAATGATAAACGAACTGCCTTTCTCTTTCAGTATGCAGAATATCGGTGCCGCCTCTGATGCGGGCATATGCGTCACCATTTCCGGCGAAGCTGTCAACGATGGCATAGTTCGCTTTACCGATTTTACTTTCGTGAAGACCGTAAACGGAAAAGCTGTTCCCGAAAGGTATGATCTTCCTTTAGTCAAAAAAGCTGACGGCAAAATGATATATCAGGCAAAATTCACCGATGTAAAGCTGCCGGAATATGACCCAAGCGTGGCTTCCACCAAGGAAGAGTTACTGAATGTTCTCTCTACCCAGCTGACTTTCCGCGTCACTCCCCTTTATAATGGTGAGGGACTGCCTGAGATAATGCTGTCGGTATACCCCTTCGGCGATCCGCTTACAGGGTCTGCAACCGAGTGGAAAAGAGTAACTGCCGATCAGGATTATTTTCTGCACAAGCTGAAAAAAGGCAGAAGGAATTCTGTTTTCAAAAAGAGAAGATAAGCAAGTACATTTTATTGTACAGTAAGGAGAAGTAATATATATGAGAATGAGAAGAAAAAGCAACCTTGAAGAAAGACTTGCTGCCTGCGGTGACAAGATACTCTATCTCGACCGCGATGTGCTTGATTTTTCCGTAAAGGATGACCGTGACCTGCTGGATATCGCTTCTATCTTCGGAAACGATAATCCCGTTGAGCTGGAGATTGGCTGCGGAAAGGGTCAGTTCATCTGCGAACTGGCAAAGCGTCAGCCGAATGTTAATCATCTTGCAGTGGAGGTCAGCTCAAATGTAATTGTTGATGCCGCCGAGGCTGTTATCGCTCAGGGGATCGAGAACGTTCGCTTTATGAGGGGCAACGCGAGATATCTGGACTGCTTTATCCCTGCAGGACTGATAAGGCGCATTTATCTTAATTTCAGCTGTCCTTATCCTAAAAACACCTACGCAAACCACAGGTTGACCCACGGAGAGTTCCTTGAAATATACAAGCGACTTCTCGCCGAGGGCGGAGAGATACACCAGAAGACTGATAATATGCACTTTTTTGAGTTCTCCATCGAGCAATTTTCAGAGAACGGCTACGGTCTTAAAAACATCTCCCTCGACCTGCACAACAGCGGATTTGAGGACAATATCGTCACCGAATACGAAAAGCGTTTTTCTGATATGGGTATGCCTATATACAGGCTTGAGGCTTATTTAAGAAAATAAATTTGCAAAAATAAGTACCGCACTTCTCGCGATGAGAGGTGCGGTATTTTTTCACGGGTATTTTATATCATTGACATACTTCCACGGGATATCCTCACTTTGCCAAACACCATTATCCGAAATACGGAAAACAAATCCGTCCGCGGACATTTTTGCTGTGTCGATAACAAGGATAACAGGCTTTCCGTGGCGTTTACCAACTTTCACGGCAGTATCAATATCTTTTGACAGATGCACATACTGCCTTGACATTTTAAGAATCCCTTTTTCCTTTATGCTGTCAAGAAAAGCCGCGGAAGTACCGTGATAAAGCACATCGGGCGGTGTCGCTATTTTCATGTCGATGTGAACATCGATACTGTGCCCCTGATTCGCTCTTATTTTTGTTTTATCCTCATTAAAAGAGTACCGCTTTTTGTTGTTCTCGTGGACTATTCGTTCAAGAGTCTCCATATCCAGCTTTCTGCCCGTATCACATACACCGTTTATCAGCTCGCCCACATCTGCCCAGCCCTCACCGTCCAGTTCAATACCTGCCGCAGAGGGTTCGTGCCTCAGCACCAGACTGATGAACCGTCCCAGCGAAACATCATCATTTTTTATTGCTGACATATTAGTTCTCTCCTTTCTTTTTTTCAGCCGAAGCACCATTATTTTCGAGTATTATAGCACATTTTAGTGCTGGTGTAAAGTGCTGTTTTCCCCAATTCATGTGGCTTTTCATACGTAAATCAATATTGATTTTTCGCATCTCAAAAAAATATTATTGTTTTACGATAAAAAAGTATTGACAAACACATTTCGATGTGTTATAATACAATCAAGCTCAGGGGACGCCCGAGCAGAAAAAGATTTGGAGGTCATTACCATGGTAAATGAATTAACAGGCTGGTCAGAAATGAAATCGCTGAAGCTTTCAAGGCTTCTTGTGGTGGGAATGTTTTTCCTGCTGGTCGTGCTGATGTTCACATCGCACATAATCGCTGAATGGTTCAGCGTGATATCCGTCGGAGACGGCATGATAAAAACCAACCTAGCCGCCGCAGTCACTGCAATGATATGTATATGTGACGCTTTTGCACTTATCGCAGTAGCCGCACTTCACAAACTGCTTACTAACATCTCAAAGGACGAAGTATTTATTCCGCAGAACACCCTCTGCCTCAGGATAATATCATGGAGCTGCGTTTTCGCGGGGCTGACGATGGTATTTTTCAGCCTGTGGAAGTATGAATTTCTCTTCACCGCTTTTTTCGCAATGTTCTTAGGACTTATAATCCGCGTCGTAAAGAACGTTCTGGAAAAAGCAGTCGAACTGAAATCGGAAATCGACTTCACGATATGAGGAGGCGGGATCATGGCTATAATCGTTAACCTCGATGTTATGATGGCAAAGCGTAAGATCTCATCTAACGAACTTGCCGAAAAAGTCGGTATTACCGCTGCGAATCTGTCTATCCTCAAGACAGGGAAAGCAAAAGCTGTACGTTTTTCCACCCTCGATAAGATATGTGAGGTACTGGAATGTCAGCCGGGAGATATCCTGGAATTCAGAAAATAGAAGTACAGCATACAGAATAAAAAGAAAAGAGTACAACAAAACGGATAGATATATATGATCGATAAATAAAAGCCATTTAGGCAGAAAAAGAGATCGGGAGGAACAAAAATGGAATTCAACAAACCAATAAATGGGCAGGATAACGCCCCTCAGTCCGATGTTAATTCGCTACCGTTGACTTTAGGAACGTATCCGTCAGTAGTAGCGCCAAAGGAGAAAACAGTATTTACTAAAAGCGAGAAGATCCTTGCTTTAACAACATTTGTCATAGCCTACGGTGTTGTGCAGTTCGCGTTGTGGAACACCTCAGGATTCTTCACAACAGGACTTTGCCTGCTTTTCATCTCTGTCATCATCGGCTATCTCAAAAAGACTGGTCACAAATTCAAGGCCTCACACAAGCTTTGGTCGGGGATAATAATAGCTTTTTCAACTGTTTTCTCTATCACAGCTAACGACCTTATCAAAACCCTTGATCTGGTTTTCCTGCTGATCGCAAGTACGCATCTAGTGTACTGCGTATGCGCTGAAAAAGAACTTTTCGGCAGATTTTCTGTATTTGAGTTTCTCAAAAGTTCGTTAAAGAACCCTATCTCACATTCGGGAAAAGAGTTCTCAGCTGTGGGCAGTTCACTGAACGTAAAAGATTCCGGTGCTAAGATCAAAGCAGTCATCGGCGGACTTATCCTTGCTATACCGCTTACCCTGATCGTCGGAGGACTGCTGATGTCCGCCGACAAGGGCGTTGAAACCATTCTCCTGAGACTTACAGGCACAGTAGATGTAGATGACTTTTTCACGGTTATCTGGAAGATAGTTCTTGCCGCACCCATAGCGTCATATTTATTCGGAGTGTTGTACTCACACACTCACCCAGAAAAAATAAATGCACTCGACGAGGAGAACTGCATATCTTTTATACGCAAACTTCGCTTTATCTCCAACACTGTCGTATACACTTCGGTAACACCGATCTGCTTGCTTTATGTGCTTTTCTTCATCTCACAGGCTAATTATTTCCTGTCCGCATTTTTGAATAAGCTTCCCGCTGATTACAGCTATGCCGAGTACGCAAGACGCGGATTCTTTGAGCTTTTCGCCATAGAACTTATAAACGCAGGCGTTATATTTGCCATCAACTTTTTCTCGAAAAAAGCAGGCGAAGAAAAGCCACGCGCACTGAGATTCTACACTGTTATGATATCGGTTTTCACTCTTCTCATAACAGCAACAGCGATCAGCAAGATGGTGCTCTATATCCAGAATTACGGTCTGACACAGCTTCGTGTTTACACTACATGGTTCATGGTGCTGACTGCCCTGATATTCGTGTACGTAATTATCAGACAATTCAAAGCTAACTTCCCTTTCATGCGTGCAGCTGCAATGACTTTCACCCTGATGTTTGCACTGCTGTGCTTCTCACGCCCCGATGCAGTTATTGCAAGATACAACATGGAATACTGCTCCGAGCAGCTCACATTCACAGATATCAAAGAAATGTGCGACCTTTCATCTGACGCTTCTGCCGTTATAACCGAAGATCAGTACAAGTCGCTTATCTGCAGCAAATACACGGAGGATAAGTCAAACAGCGAATTATCCCTCAACAAAGGGCTTACAGGTGACGAATACATTTGCAACCGTATCAGCCAAAAGCTTGATAAATCTGTATATAACTATTTTAATTTCTCAGCTTTAAAACTAAAAAGACAGATATCGCAATGAGCATGATATTTACCATTTATCCGATAGCTTTCATGGTCATCATTCCTGCTTCATTCTTATCGTTTTTATCCGGAAAGATCCATAAAAGAAAAAGGCGTGCACTGATACACGATCCGATCCTCGAATGGATATGCAGGTTGTTTAGCTATTCATTTATGATCTTATTAATTCAGATGATCATGATTAGATCATTGATATGAATGATATACCACTATAATATAAAAGTGTGAAAACCCATACATTATATACTCACATTCATAAACATAAAAAATGCGGAGGATAAATTTCCTCCGCATTATATTTTTGTTCAATAAACCAGTTTATAAGAAAAACCGTAAAGATTACTCAGCAATCTCTTCAGTAACAGTGTCATCAGCAACAGAATAATCATCAACTGCAGCATCAGCGTCATTTCCATCTATCCAGCCTTTCAGTTCGGGAACCTCGATAGTAATATCCTCAAAAGAGAATTCTGTGATCTTAGTGGTCTGGAACATATCATGTGTGGAGTACTCGATCTTTTCCGGACGAGTGCTGTCATTATTATAGTAGTACTTGAAAATAGTAGCATTTTCATCCTCATCACTTGTAGCAACAAGACCGGTGAACATATCGGGACCATAATACTTTTCACAGATCATGCCATCATCGGTTGTTTCGCTGCTTACAAATACATAGTCAGATTCGATACCCATAGTGTACATACCGGGCTCGACATTCAGATACATCTCATTGGGATTTTCATCCTTGTAATATGTTTTATAATTGTGGTTCAGACTATACATAACTCCGTCGATAACGAAAATCTCATAATGCATTTCGCCCTCTACCATGTCGACATGATAGTTGTCACCGTTCATCTCAACAGTAGTTGTTGAATCCTCATACATATCAGAGGATGTTACCATTGTGAGCTTGAATTTTTTATCGTTAAGAGAATCATAGAAAGCCTTTGTACGGGTATGCTCAGCAGGATCCTCTTCTGCCTTGCTGGATGTCTCATCTTCGGTTGTAACAGAATCGCCGGTCTTGGAAGTCTTGCTGTCCTTATCATCGGATTTCTTCTTGCCGCATGAAGCGAAGATAGAGCAGGACAGAGTCAGTGCGCAAACAATTGCTATAAACTTTTTCATTATACATTTCCTTTCTTGAATAAAATATACAATTCTTGGGTATAAAGATACAATAGCATTGTACCACAGTCAAGCAAGCGCGTCAATAGCACTTTTGACCAATTTTTCCACCTATCTTAACATCCGAAGTGGACATTTTCTAGCTAAATGACCATATTATGGGACAGATATTAATAAAAAATTACCAATAAAAAGAACAAAACAGCCGAAATAGCTCTCGGCTGTCTGTCAGAAGGAATATATAATATGAAATAAAAGGAGAATGGAAAGCATTTTTCAGTGTTCGGGTTCCGCAGACAAGGCGCTCAGCGGGGTAGAACTGTCGCCTTGCCAGGGTGTACCGGAATACCCGAGATTAGAAAATAAGGTGGAAATTGGAGTATATTTCATTCCATGATGAATGCTTTACTTATTGGGAACAGTCTCCCAATCCTTAAGAAAACGCTCGATTCCGTTATCGGTCAGAGGATGCTTGATCATCTGTCTGATAACACCCATAGGAACGGTTGCTATATCGCAGCCTGCTCTGGCAGCGTCAACTACGTGTATGGGATTTCTGATGGAAGCGGCAATGATCTCGGTCTTGATGCCCTGTACAGAGAAGATATCAACTATCTCCTCGATAAGCTCCATACCTGTCATGCCTATATCATCAAGTCTGCCCAGGAATGGCGAAACGTAGGTAGCGCCTGCGTTTGCAGCAAGTATAGCCTGTGCAGCAGAGAATATCAGTGTTACGTTTGTCTTTATGCCCATTTCGGTCAGCCTCTTGCAGGCTTTCAGACCTTCAGCGCACATAGGCAGCTTGATAACGATATTCTTATGTATTTTAGAAAGAGGAATTGCCTCTTCTACCATCTTGTCAGCTTCAAGGGAGATGACCTCAGCGGAAATAGGACCGTCAACGATCTCAGTGATCTCCTTGACTACTTCTTCAAATACTCTTCCCTCTTTAGCAATAAGAGAAGGGTTAGTGGTAACGCCGCAAATAACACCAAGTGATTCTGCTTCTCTGATGTCATCAACGTTAGCTGTATCAACAAATAACTTCATATTAATTTCGTCCTTTCGGTTAATGAACTGTTTTATTTTCTGATATTATTATACAACTGAACCAATGATAATTCTATTCATTTTTTGCTTATGTATAAATAATAATTGCGATTATTTTTTTATTGTTAAAAATCGACAATTGAGCCCTGATATACGGATTTTTCGGTAAAAACGCAATATTTGAAAGTTCACGCGCAAAAAATGATCAGTGAATATATTTTGATAGACACTGTAACAAAAGTACCTAAAATAACAATTTTTGAATAAGCAATTTATGCTATCGCCATATTAAATAAGTATCATTTTCCTTATATATTTAATACAGTGAGGAATTACAAAAAAACAGCTCACAATATTATAATAGCTATGCATCTCAATAGCTGCATAGACCAACTACTGTTTTACAAACAAAACAGCATACAGATTCAGATAAGAAAAGCTGTTCCTGCTTATGTTATCCGTTTTTTATCATTAAGTCGCTGACCAAACATAAAGTGCTCAAAGGAAATTTACAAAATCACCATTTGTGCTTCAGAATATCTTTACATTTTATAAAAAATATGATATAATATAAAATAATATTGTAAGTTGTGAATAGTTAATGTCAATATTTACCTATTCGCTCTGCAAATATCACACGGAGGTAATCATCATAATGAACAGTGAACTGATCTACAGCAGGATAGCTGACGCTTTGCTGTGCGACTATTCAAGCGTTTACTACGTTAATGCAATCACAAACGAATATGTTTCCTATCAGATGGACCCGGAATTCAGGTCACTGACGACCAGCTATGAGGGTGAGAATTTCTTCGAGCAGCTGAAGATCGATGCTGCCCGTGTGGTTCACGAGGATGATCAGCCTATCTTTACCGAACATCTGCAAAAAGAAAATCTTTTGGAAGAGATGAAGAACAAAACCATGAAGAACATCGTTTACCGCCTTATGATAGACGGCAATCCTGTTTACCATTCTCTCAGGCTGATACACGGCAAAAGCACTAACGATCAGTATTTCATACTCGGAGTCACCAATGTGGATAAAGAAGTCAGGATCAAACTAGAAGCTGAAAGGCTCAGCAAAGAGAGAAAGATATACAATCAGATAGCCCAGAGCCTGGCTTCTTATTATGATACTATATATTATGTTGATGCAGAGAACGACAGCTATATAGAGTTTTCTTCCAGCACCGAATATGACGAACTGGATATCGCCAAAAACGGCTTGAAGTTTTTTGATGAATCCAAGAGAAATACGCTGAGGGTGATACACCCCGATGACAAAGACCTTGTCCTTGGAGTTCTCAGGAAAGAGTATATCATATCCAAGCTTGAAAACAAAAAATCTTTCAGCATAAAATACCGCCTTTTCCTCGGCGGAACATACAAGTACTCCCGACTATCAGTAATGTGGTCAAGTGACAGGACGCATTTCATCATAGGTGTCGAAAATATCGACGAGCAGATGAAAAAGGATATCGCCAGCCGTGAGCTTGAAAAGAAAAGCAAGACTTTCAGCCAGATACTCAATTCCCTGGCTTACAGATATGACTCGATATACTATGTTGATATAGGTTCGGGTGCGTATTCTCTGTACAGCGCAACAGGCGAATCGTGTTCACTGAAGATAATCAAAAACGGCGATGATTTTTTCACCGATGCGCCAATACTTATAAAAAAGGTAGTTTTCGAGCAGGACTTGGAAACTGTTGCGAAGACCCTTGAAAAAGTGGAACTGCTGGAAAGACTGAACAATACAGATTCATTCTCGCTGATATACCGTCAGCTGATAAACGGCAGCTACAGCTATGTGAGCCTGCGTGTGGCATGGGCAGAAGACAAATGCCATATCATAATAGGTATAGCTAACATCGACGATCAGATGAAGCGCGAGAACAAATACAAAAGTGAACTGATCTCAGCCACAGAAAAAGCAATGAACGACGAGCTGACAGGCGTTAAGAACAAGAACGCCTATCAGGAGACCGAGCGCACCCTGCAGGACGGCATCGACAGTGGAAACAGCCAGCCTTTTGCCGTGCTTATCTGCGATCTTAACGATCTGAAAGTCATAAATGATACTAAGGGGCATAAAGCAGGGGATGAATATATCCGTTCTGCCTGCCGGCTGATCTGCTGCATATTCTCGCACAGCCCGGTATTCCGCATAGGCGGGGATGAATTTGCGGTGATACTCAGAGAAAATGACTACGCTCATAAAGATGTGCTTTTCTCTGAACTCCGAAGAAAGGTAATTGAAAACCTAAACAAAGAGAGTGCTCCCGTACTGGCATCGGGACTTGCGGCATACGAACCCGACCTTCACAAAAAAGTATCGGATGTATTTGAGCTGGCTGACAGCAGAATGTACGCCAACAAAAAGGAACTCAAACAGCTTTCTCACAGATAGATACACCTTAATAAAGCGAGGTGATGATTTTTGATCAATTTCAGAATAGCTTTTTCATTCATATTCACACTTGTTGCAACAGGTCTGGGGATATGTGCTTTTCAGGCTTACAGATCCACAAAATCTACAGGCAAAGCGGTATCATTTCTCGATGCATCGCTTATCCCGCCGCTGTTGGGAAATCTGATAATAATCGGCGCTCACACCGAGACCTTAGCTAAAGTCGGTTATTATTTATACTTTCTTGGAATGGATCTGATGGTGCTGGCGCTTGTGAACTTCACATCGGCTTACTGCAGCGTGACAGGCAAACACAAAACACCTTTAAAACAGATTATCGTTCTTTTATGCATTGACACAGTTCAGATGCTGATGAATCCTTTTTTAGGTCATGCCTTCGATGTAGAACCTGTAGATGTTCAGGGTTCGGCGTATTACAGTCTTATCCCTTATATAGGACAAAGTTTTCACAGGATAGTTATCTACACAATAATGGGTGCGACTATGATGATCTTCCTTGTAATGACGATCAGAATGCCCAGGATTTACAAGGAAAAATACCTTGTGATACTTATAACGATGATAGTCACCACACTGTGGCAGACTTTCTATATATTCTCACGAACACCAATCAACCGTTCGATGATAGGTCTGGGAATATTCGGACTGCTTGCATATTACTTCTCGCTGTTTTACAGACCCCTCAAGCTTCTTGACCGTATGCTTTCAAATATAGCATCTGATATGCCGGAAGCAATGTTCGTTTTCGACCCGAATTTCAACTGCATATGGATAAATGAAACGGGTCTGAAACTCACTCAGCTTGGCACGAAAGACCTTGAAAAAGTATCAGAAAAACTGGAAGACATATTCGGAACGATACAGCACAGCAATGACGTATGGGAGGCAAACAAAGTCATAGCCACAGGTGAAAGCAAGCGGTATTATACCATTACGCTCAGGTCTTTCAATGACAGCGCCCAGAAGCTGGCAGGCTCTTTCCTGACGATACGCGATACCACGGAAGAACAGAACAAAATTCGCGCAGAACTTTACCGTTCGAACCACGACAGCCTGACAGGGCTTTATACCAAAAACTGCTTTTATGAGCAGATACACAAGACCTTACGCGAAAACGAAAGCACACGGTACTACGCCATATTCATTGATATAAAAGATTTCAAGATAATCAACGATATTTTCAGCACGGCTTTCGGCGACCGTGCCCTCATACAGCTTGCAAACGGCATACGCTCATTCATGTCCCCAAGGTGTGTTTACGGCAGGATCGGCGGTGATACTTTCGGCATTTTTATGCCTAAAGAAGAATTCAAAGCAGATGAAGTTGACAAAGCACTTTCAAACTTCATTGTAAAAGATGGTCAGGTAGAATACCATATCTTTGTGCATATGGGAGTTTATGAGCTTTCCAATGAAGATTCGGACGTGCCGATGATGTTCGACAGAGCTCACCTTGCCATATCCACAATAAGCGATGATTATAACACACATATCGCCTATTATGATAAAAAACTACGTGAACAGGTGCTGTGGAATCAGCAGATATCTGCATCTCTGACAGAAGCGATAGAAACTATGCAGCTGAGACCCTATCTCCAGCCCATAGCGGACGCTGATGGAAATGTTATCGGTGCAGAAGCTCTCGCAAGGTGGATACATCCCGAAAAGGGCTTTATGCCGCCATCTTCCTTTATACCCGTTTTCGAGAAGAACGGTATGATAGTTGAGCTGGACAAGCATATGTGGAGATGCGCCTGCAGTATACTGCAAAAATGGAAAGACAGATTCCCCGTATTGTTCATATCAGTGAATATTTCGCCGAAAGATTTCTATTTTACGGACGTTGTCTCGGATATTATGTCTCTCGTAAAAGAATACGGCATCTCCCCTGCTGATCTAAGGATAGAGATAACCGAGACCATCATGATGACCGATGCAGAAGAAAAGATGAAGCTTCTGGCAAAATTCAGGGAAGAGGGCTTCATAGTTGAGATGGACGATTTCGGCAGCGGATATTCCTCGCTGAACCTGCTGAAAGATATGCCTGTTGACGTGCTTAAGATAGATATGAAATTCCTGTCATCAACGGATAACAAGAACCGTTCGGAAACCATAGTGCGAAATATCCTGCGGCTGACAAATGAGCTGGGCATCGATTCTCTGACAGAGGGCGTGGAGACAGAAGTTCAATATGAAAAGCTTTCGCAAATGGGCTGCAAGATGTTTCAGGGATACTATTTCGCGAAGCCTATGCCTGTAGAGGAATTTGAGAAATTCGCGGCTAAAGGAGCAAAAAGATGAGCCAAAAGAACAAGACTCCGTTCACAGCGGTGGAGTACGATATGAACGTAAGAAAAGTGATACCGATGTACGATATCATCTACGACCAGATATTCGACCTTATAAAGACAGTTTCCCCAAATGAAAAAATATCACTGCTGGATACGGGCTGCGGCAGCGGAAATCTAGGGGCGCGTGCAGTGACAGACCTTGTACTTTCCGAGCTTGTGCTGTGTGACCCATCACAGGATATGCTGAACATAGCAAGATCAAAGATCTCTGATAAGAAATGTCAATTCAGACAGATAGGCTCAGAAAAGCTAGACTATGAAAATCATTTCGATGTTGTGACCGCTATACAGTCCCACGGTTATTTTGACCGTGAGGGTCGGGAAACGGCGGTAAAAAACTGCTATCATGCGCTGAAAAAGGACGGGCTTTTCATATGTTTCGAGAACACTGCACCCTTTACAGAGACAGGCAGAGATATAATGCTCAGCCGCTTGGAAAATTACGGCAGGATTGCGGGCAGAAGCGAAGAGGAAGTAAGAGCCCACAGTGCAAGATACGGAACAAATTTCTTTCCGCTGACGATACAAGAGCATATAGAGTTACTGAATAAAACCGGTTTCTCCTGTGCGGAGATCTTCTGGCATTCCTATATGCAAAGCGGATTCTACGCTATAAAGCGTTGACAAATCTTTTTAAATATGTTATGATATCATCTGTGAGCATACTATACGTCAGCGGAAGCGGCAACGCTTATGAGGAAAGTCCGGGCATCACAGAGCAGGATAGCTGATAACGTCAGCCGAGGGCGACCTCCGAGCCAGTGCAACAGAGATATACCGCCGCAGAAATGCGGTAAGGGTGGAAAGGCGGGGTAAGAGCCCACCGGAGTGACAGAGATGTCACTGCCATGTAAACCTTATCCGATGCAACACCAATGGCGGCCGAAAGGTCAATGGCTGCTCGTCAGACCCGAAGCCGTAGGTGGCTTGAGCTGTGCGGCAACGTACAGCCTAGATAGATTGACGTACACGACAAAACCCGGCTTACAGGTAAGCTCATGCCCCGCTTCGGCGGGGCTTTTTATTTGAAAATCCTTGACAAACGCAGGAGTTTCGACATATTGATCTCATAAACACCATGCAGGAACACCTGCATTATCAGGATATGGAAATTTGCGGGGCAAAAAATTGTCCTTTTAACTAAATTTGGCAAGGGTTTAACGCTAAAATTTCACTTGACATAAGTGGTGGCGGGGTGTATAATTAATATGTGCATCTGTGGGAACAACCATTTGACGCGAAAGGAAATGAACAATGAAGATTTATAAGCTCGCCGCTGTGCTGACAGCTGCAGTGCTGGCATTTTCATGCACAGCTTGCAGTCAGAAAAATAGCAAGAAAAGCAAATCGGCGAAAAAACATAAAACAAGCAGTATCGTTGGCAACGAAAGCGCTGCGGACGAAATAGTTACAGACGGTGAGGCTGATTCTGTCACATCGCAGGACGGTGTACATATCAAGCAGGCTTATGATCTGCTTAAGAGCGATCAGTACCGCATAAAATTGACTTATACTGATGCTTCGGGAAATGAGACCGAGATCACAAGGCTCAAAGACGGTGATAACTACTACGAGCTCCAAACCAATGAGATCGGCACCAGCGGATTTATAACCGTTGACGGAACATCTTACGATTTCGATAACGTGTGCGGTATTTACCGCAAAAAGAATTCGGCTGTCCCAGTAAGTGTTATCGAAACAGTTGTGGAGCAGGATCTACCCGCTACCGATACCCATATCAATGCCGAGGACGCTAAGATCTATGATGTGGAAGAATACACCTATACAGGCGGTTCTTATATCACCGTTATGGATTTTTATTTCGATAAGGAAACGGGACTTCCCGCCAAGTATACGACTACTTATATGGTCGAAGCTGTAAACGGCGACGAGGGCATGACCGAGACAAGGACTATCAATGAGATATCCTATGGTTCCGAAGATGAACTGCTGACCACTGACGGTCAGACCAAGACTGTTGACAAATCGGTCTTTGATCTGTCGTTCTTATCAGGCCTTGTGGATTTCGGCGTGATGACCCCTGAACAGAAGCTGGGCTACTGCCAGGCGATATTTGTCACCAGCGGTGTAAGCGCTGAAGAACTTTCTTCTGCCGCAATGAATGACGAAAAACTGAAAAATATATCCTATGAGGAACTGACTTCGCTGGTATACACCTACGGAGACAAAATCTGAGAGGGATCCCGATATAATGAATATCTTGAAATTATTGCACCCCAAGGCGTGCATAGAATATCTTTACAATGACTGCACTGCAAGGCAGACCCTTGAAAAAATGAAGAACCACGGTTATTCCGCCGTGCCTGTCATCGACAGAGAGGGCAGGTTCGTCAAGACAGTATCCGAGGGCGATTTTCTGAGGTTCATGGTAGAAAAAGGGTTGTATGATATCCGCGAGATGGAAAACTTCCCGCTGGAAAAGATACCGCCTAAAGTCAATATGCGACCCGTGAACGTTTCTTCTACAGTGGAGGATCTGATACTTCTGAGCATGGATCAGAACTTTGTTCCCGTTATCGATGACAGAGGCATATTCATCGGTATCGTCACAAGGAAGGACATACTGGGCTATTGTTATCAGACCATCATGCAGCAGGACAGCAGCGAAACTACGACCGAAGAGGTTTAAAATAACAGAATTACTGAAAGGAATGGTAAGGAGAAATGAAGAACAGTAACCGTAAGGGCGGCGCCGCAGTTGTCGCTCTGCTGGTAATGATCATCATTGTGGCAGTAAGCTGCGCACTGATGGTAGTTACAGGCAGAAAGACCATCAAGCCCAACGAAAGTGTGAGCACACCGATATCCGAATTGGATGACAGCACCACCACAGAAGAGGAAACGATCAGCGTAGACGATCTGTCAGATCTTATCCCTGAGCCCACGCCATCGATGCTCCCCGCTAAATCAGACAAGTATGAAACAGTAAATCTGAAAGATATCACCTGCTCAAAAGGTATTCTGCTGGACTGCGAATCCAACGAGATACTGGCAGGCGTAAAGTACAACGAGAGAATCTATCCCGCATCTCTGACAAAGCTCATGACCCTGCTTGTAGCTGTTGAAAATATCGATGATATGAACGCCAAGTACAAGTTCACCAAAAAGGACATCGAGCCCCTGCAGGAAGAAAACGCAAGCTGCGCAGGCTTCGTGGCAGGCGATGAAGTTACTATGGAAGATCTGCTTTATGCAGCTATTCTCCCCAGCGGCGCTGACGGCACTATCGGTCTGGCAAACGCTATCGCCGACAACGAAAAGAACTTCGTGAAGCTGATGAACGCCAAGGCAGCAGAGCTGGGTCTTACCGATACCAATTTTGCAAATGCAAGCGGTCTGCACCACAAGCAGCACTACACCACAGCTCAGGATATAGCAGTTATCACAAAAGCCTGCATGGAAAACAAGATCTGCCGCAAGGTTCTCTGCACCAAGACATGGACAACCAAGCCCACAAAGGAATATGAAGACGGCATCGAGCTGGACAGCATCTTCCACTCACGTTTTGACGGCTACTTCGTAGACGTTGATCAGGACGGCAGCGGTGACGCAAAGATCCTCGGTGGTAAGACAGGCTTCACAGATGAAGCAGGCTACACCCTCGCAACTGTAGTAGAGTACAAGGGCAAGGAGTATATCTCTGTTACCACAAAGAGCGATACATACTTTGATTCCGTTGAAGATTCAATACTCATCTTTGAGAACTATCTGCCCGGCGCAGTTGGTACTCCCGATGACCGCAAGGAAAAGGAAGAAGATTCCAGCAGCAGTGACGAATCCGAGGAAGAAGAGAACGAAGGCACATTCATCACCCTCAAGGAAAAGGACAACAGCAGCAAGAGCGATGATGATGACGATGATAGTTCATCAAGACCGGTACCCGACGAGGACGTTGAAGCATAAAAATTATTTGTCCGAGAACTGATGTTCTCGGACATTTTTTATATCCCGAAGAGATAGTATAATATCACAGAAAATACACATTAATGTGTTATCATATAACGATGAGATGCACGCCGATATTTGGATTAACAGGCAGCATTTACGACAACAATATTATTATGCGAGGAGAGTTTGCATGGTCGAAAAACTTGGCGTATGCAATGATATATGAGTAAACATAAAAACAGCACCACAGCCTTTCGCGTGGCACTGGGCGGCATATGTGCGGCAGTTTGTCTGCTTTTGATGTTCAGCAGTTCTTTCCTGCCGGGACTAAGCTATGCCATACCCGTGTTTGCAGGCGTGCTGATGGTCGTGATGATAGTTGAGACTGACAGCAAATGGGCGATAGCCGATTACTGCGCAGTTAGTCTGCTGTGCATATTCATCACGCCGAATTTCGAGGCTTCCCTGCTGTTCATACTGTTCATGGGCTATTACCCGATACTGCAGTTCTGGCTTTCAAAAAAGAAAAGCAAACTGTTCCAATGGGCAGTCAAGCTGGCAGTATTCAATGTGGCGATAGTAATATACTACAATCTCTTCAAGTTCATATTCGTATCGGTGGATATGCTTGAGGGAACCGAGTTTCTTGGAAAATACGCACTTCCTCTGCTGTGGGCCGAGGCGCAGATATGTTTCCTGGTATACGATAAATTCCTATCACTGACAATAGACGTTTACATAAACTGGTTCCGCAAAAAGATACTGCGGAGAAAATGATCTGTTTTGGAGATAAGCAGAATGAAAGAAGAAAAAAAACAACACCTGACCGAAGAGCTACATCACATCAGGGAAGAGATAGAGATAAAAAAAGATGCCCTGCACGAACACAGAAAACGACGAAACAAACGTCGCGTACAGATAATCACGGTTATAGTGATACTTGTACTGCTGACAGTGGCAACTCTTGCGTCTATTCCTCTTATTAGAGCACTACGCACCGAAGAGGGCATGGACAAGCTGAAAGAAACTCTTGAAACAAAATATTCAGGCTTTGAAAGTATGCTGATATTCACGCTTATACAGGCAGTACAGGTGATAATCGCGGTTATCCCCCCGGTGCAGATAATCGGCGGTGTACTATTCGGCTGGTTCATAGGATTCCTGCTATCCTTCGGCGGGACGATGCTTGGCACCTTCGTAATATTCATGATGGTAAGCAAATTCGGCAAACCGCTGGTGGAAGCTTTCGTCGATGAAAAGCACCTGAAGAAATACAAGTTTCTGGAGGACGAGGCAAAGCTGATAAAGGTACTGGTGATACTCTACCTTATACCGGGCGTTCCAAAGGATATAATATCCTATATCGTTCCCCTGACCAAGGTCAAGCGCAGAGACTTTTTCATGTATGTCATGCCATGCCGTATCCCGGCGATACTCATGTCAACGACGCTGGGCAGCAACGCGATAGACGGAAATTTCAAAACTGCTCTCTGCATTGTATTCGCAGCGATAGTACTTGCAATATTCGGTTTCCTGTTTAAAGACCCGATCGTAGAAAAGCTGAACAAGCACAAACACAAGTCATAAATATAAGGCACTATCACAAACGATAGTGCCTTTTATCATACTTGAAATTACTTGGGGTAAACGAATCTCTTGTTCTCGGTGAGGTCTTCTAGATAGCGTTTGATGTAGTACTTTGCCATGTTCAGATTCTGCTCGGAATAGTTTCCGCACTCCTCAGGCTTTGCACCGGGGATATCGCCCTCAAAATCCAGAATGAACTTGCACATATCCACGATAGTGCCATAAACACTATCGGAGGTCTGAGCACCGAAGAATATCACATAAAAACCTGTACGGCAGCCCATAGGTCCAAAGTAGACGATATCGTCCTTGACGGGACAGCTGCGGAGAAAAGTCGCACCTAGATGCTCTATAGTGTGCATGGCGGGAGTATCCATGACAGGCTCGCGGTTGGGAGCAGTCATTCTCATATCAAAAGTTGTGGTCACAGCCTCGCCCTTGCAATCTCTGCGGGACACATAAAGTCCGGGGAAAAGGTCGAGGTGATTCACCTGAAAGCTTGCAATAAGTTCCATAATTATCCTCCTTTAGTTCTTCTCAGCGCCAAGCTTTTTAAGAAAGCTGACAAGTATATCCAGCTCAGCCTTTGCAGCCTTTGCAAGGGACTGAGCGTAATCGTTGTGGGAATCATCATCGCCGTTATCTGAGACAGTCCTCAGTACACAGAAAGGCACTTCGTTGACATAGCATACGTGACCTATAGCTCCGCTCTCCATCTCACAGATTATGGCGTTGAATTCGCTCCTGAGTTCATCTCTCTTAGCACTGCTGTTAACAAAGCAGTCACCCGATGCAATAACGCCATTTTCGTTCCTGACGCCAAGTTCATCAGCGGCAGATGCAAGCAGATCAACACAGTGAGTATCACAGTCAAAATAAACCTTGTTTATGCCTGAGATAAGTCCCTTGGGGTCGCCAAAAGGAGTGGTGTCCATATCATGCTGAACGACAGCGTAAGCAATACCGGCATCGCCGATATCCAACTTGTCCGTCAGCGAGCCACCGACACCTGCATTAATGATGACATCGGTCTTGAATGTTACTATCATAGCCTCAGCGCAGATTGCCGCAAATACCTTTCCGATACCGCATACAGCAGCAACAACGTTCATCCCGAAAAGCTCACCGTATACAAACTCTATCCCGCTGACTGTATAAGTGCTGCCGTCTTTAAGCAGCCCTTTTATTGCATCGACTTCGGGCTTCATCGCACCGATAACGCCGACTGTATATAGATCCTTGTTTTTGAACATGATAACCTCCGTGAATTAAAAATATCGCAGCGGCAGTTCCCTGCCTAAAAACTGCAAACCAACGAAAATATTATATCACATCTCGCCCCCAAAGTCAATCATCACAGATAGAACCATGCTGTTTAAGAAAAAATGTCCAACAGCTGTTTAAGAAAAAAATGTCCCCCGCCCTTGACAAATCAGATGAAATGTGCTATATTATTATATGGTGGAAACCATTGGGCGAATGGTTTTAAGGCGAGGACAAATTATAGGATAGAGGGCTGCTGCGTGGCGGCCCTCTTTTCTCTTAAACGGAGGTACATAAATGAACAAAAAGGAAATAGCCGAGATCAAGAAAAATTTCAGCGACGACTGCAATTTCTTTACGATAAACCGCGTCGTTACCGCATTTGTTGATGCTGAAAAAAACATAAAATGCAAGACCAACCAGCTTTACAATATCATGCCCCAGGACGAGAGCGAGCTTATCCTTGCAAACCTGAAAAAGACACTCAGCGGCAAGATAGGTTCAAATCTGCTGGAATATCCTTTCCCGAAAAATGCAATACTCGAAGGCGGTCAGCAGCAGTTTCTGTGGGGCGTGCTGAAAAGCAAGCTTGCAGACGAGGAGATAGTTGACAACTTCCTGAATACCATAGTTGAAAAGGTGGAGTATGTTTCGACTTACAGCATATTCACCGCCCACTGCACTTACTCGGTGCTGAAAAAGACAAAGATGGACGAGATAGATGAGGACAGCGATTCTTCTGACTACAGCTTCATAATCACTGCTATATGTCCTGTAAATCTGCGTATAGACGGTCTTATCTACAACGAGGAGCAAAACGCTATCGCCAAGAAAGAAAGCACTGACAGGATAATCGAGCTCCCTACGGACGGCTTCCTGTTCCCGCTTTTCAATGACCGTGCTCCCGATGTGAACGGCGTGCTTTATTACACAAAGAACGCAAAAAAGCCCAACACTTCCATGATTGAGGAATTGCTTGGCTGTGAGTTCACCATGACTGGTCAGAACGAAAAGGAAGTTTTCCACTCCATACTCGGCAAAGTTGTAGGCGATGAACTTGATTACAACATGATAACCAAGGTCAACGACAAGATACAGAATTACATCGACCAGACTTCTCACGAGACTGAGATAGCCACCATCGACAGCCAGAAGATGAATTCCATACTGTGGGAGGCTGGCGTAAGTCAGGAAAAGCTTGCCGACCTTGACAGGGTATTCGAGCAGGCTACCGACAAGAAGCCACTTACCGCTGTGAACCTTGTGGAGACAAAGACTGTTGTTTCAGTGCCCAGCATAACCGTTAATATCGGTAAGGGCGGTGCTGACAAGGTAAAGACCCAGATGATAGGCGGCAGAAACTGCCTTGTGATAGCTCTTGATGATCCCGAGATATCAATAAACGGTCTTGAGATGCGCTTTGTGGATAAAAAGCCCGCAAACGCCCCCGCACAGCCTGCACCCGCCGAAGAAATGCCACCCGCACCCGTTAGCGACACTTCCGATGACGACAATGCAGCACCTTTCTGACAAAAAACACAAACCGCAGGAACAAAAAATCCCTGCGGTTTTTTCGTTATTCAGAATAGTTCTCTATCCGTCAGATATTCTCGGGAGGAGCGCTGAATGAATACTTGATGCACTCAGGTTCCTGAAGCTCCAGTACCTCGAAAATACCGTCACCCACGCTGTACAGACCGCTCACCTGAGGGCACTGCTCCAGAAAAGCCGCTCTTACTTCATCGCTGTCAAGATTAACAACATCAGCTGTGAGCCTTATCCATTCCATCTCGCCACACATACCGCTTATCTCGACCCTGCTGTGACGTATCATTTCCTTGAAGCACTTCTTCTGGTTGCTTGTGCATATACAGGTCTTGCCGTCGATCTCAGCCACCGCACCGAAAGGGCGTACATGGGGATCTCCGTTGGCATCTGTAGTAGCGATGTAGAACACGCCTACCTTTTTCAGCATTTCTGTAATTTGTTTCATTCAAAACACCTCCGTTTATTTTATCAGATGATTTATCTGATATTATCATCCTATAACTTCGTAATTCTCCGCAGCATTTTCCTTTTTAACGTATTCGGTGACATTCAGCACCTTTACCTTGATAGGACGCTGACCAAGACCGATCTCGATGATATCGCCGATCTTCACATCATACGAAGCCCTTGCAACCTTGCCGTTGACCATTATCCTGCCCTCATCGCAGGCTTCATTTGCAACGGTGCGGCGCTTGATTAGTCTTGTGACTTTAAGATATTTATCTAACCTCATGAGTCCTCCTAAAAATAAAAGGCGGACAATCTGCCCGCCTTAAAAAGCATATATTACTTCTTGTCAACGACTGCCTTGAGAGCGCTGCCTGCCTTGAATGCGGGTACCTTTCTTGCAGGAACGTCAACAGGAGCCTTGGTAACAGGGTTCATAGCTACCTTAGCAGCTCTGTCTCTAACCTCGAATGTACCGAAACCAACGAGAGTAACCTTCTCGCCATTCTCCAGAGCGCCAGTAATGGAATCAAGAACTGTTGCCAGAGCCTTGTCAGCCTCCTTCTTGGAATAGCCGCCCTTCTCTGCGATAACATTGATAAGTTCTGCCTTGTTCATTTTTTAAAACCTCCAAAAATTTTTATCCTTAACGAACAATTGCTTATTCATTAATTTCCTTTATATGAGTACAGCTCTTCAGCTGATACTTCCGCTATATCTGCGCTGTGCTTTTCAAGATCTTCAAATCTCTTTACAAAGCTTTTGCAGCTGTCCGCCAGACATTCCTCAGCATCACAGTCGAGTCTTCTTGCAAGATTAGAGCACAGGAAAAGCAGCTCGCCTATCTCGCCTGAAGCGTCCTCTTCTTTCTGATCTGCCAGCTTAACTCTGTTAAGTGCGGACTCGATAGCCGCATACAGATCAAGCTCAGTGCCGTCCTCTTCGGACTTTTCAAAATCCACCCCTGCCCTTGCAGCTCTCTTGCCGAGCTTCTGCGAACGCATAAGTGCGGGGAAATTCTTCGGAACGCTCTTCAAAGTGTCTGTGAAGCTCTCCTGTCCCTTGGTATCCTTTTTGATGGAATCCCAGTTACTGAGAACCTTGTCAACGGTATCCGCCTGAACATCACCGAATACGTGAGGGTGACGGATTATCAGCTTCTGACAAAGCTCTGTGATAACATCTTCAAGTACGAAATGATCTTTCTCATCTTCAAGTACCACATGGAATATCACCTGTAAAAGTACATCGCCAAGTTCCTCCCTCATCATCTCGGGAGAATCAAAGTCGATAGCTTCCATGACTTCATAGACCTCTTCAAGCAAGTCCTTTTTTATACTGCTGTGAGTCTGCTCCTTATCCCACGGACAGCCCTTCTCCTGATCACGCAGAACCGTTACCAGATCAACAAGATCATCCATGTTGTAGCGCTCCTTTTTAGGAAGGCTCTCAATAAGTTCATCAACAGACTTTTTTTCCAAAATACTCACCTCACAGCCCGCATCCCCGATATATCTCACAGGGGTGCTTTAATATAATACCTCAATTTCGGAAAAAAAGCAAGTGATTTTTTCAATTTTTTTTGAAAAAACTCCGTTTGCATTGTTTTTCGGCATTTCGCACAAGTTTTTTTATAAATAAAGTACAAAAATTCCTCTTGACAAACCTATCCTGAGACCCCGAAAGGGGCGTTTTTTTCGGCTTTGCGTGACCTCCTCAAACATCTGGTCACAATACTGTCATCAAATAAAAGTGCAAAAGAAGTCAGGCAAACTATTCCACCGCCTAAAATACCACCCAAGGCGCATAGTTTTTCACTGATGTCCAGCCTTCTAAGCGCATCGCAGAAAAGTCTTGCGGACACCGCACACATCACACCTGCATACAAAGGTCTTAAACAAAGCTCTAAGATACCGATCTCAGAACCCGTCAGCCTGCTTATGGTGATTAGTGCGGCGGCACAAACAAAGAAACTCCGCACAAGTTCGGAGACTGCCGCACCATTAAGTCCCCAAAGAGGTACAAGAGCGATATTCAGCCCCAGCTTAATCGCCGCCCCTGCAAGCATTATGGTAGTCACACGCGATGGTTTTCCAAGTGCCTGAATTACAGTAAAACATGGCAGAGCCATAGCACAGCCCACAACGGATATCCCAAGTATAATCAAAGGCTGCTGTGCTGCAATACATTCCAGTTTTCTCCCTGAAAACAGAAGTTCAAGAACTTCAGAAGACATAGCAGACATACCTAGTCCGCAGGATATAGCAGCAGTGGCAGAAAGTGTCAGCATACGCCGCAGATCACGTGTCAGACTTGATCTATCGTGCCTTGCAAGACTTTCGGTCATTGATGGCAGTGCGCTTTTTCCAAGCATTGCAGTCAGCGTAGGCACAAGACCGTAAAGCATGACAGCCATTCCCTCGTATGAGCCGTACAGAAAATTCGGGAGTTCACTTTTTGAAATCTCAGCAAATTCAACATAATTCTGTGGGAACCTGCTTATCGCCAATCCAAGACATTTCGGCAGTGTAAGCATATCAAGCATACCGGTCAGTGTAGTGACCACCGCTGCCGCCGCTATCGGGAATGAAAGCAAGACCAGTTCTTTTGCATGATATCTGCGGTTTTCGGTGACAGGGTCGGCTGAAATCATTTCATCGGTCAGACCATCACCGTGAATAGCTGTAAAAATCAATAATCCGACACAGGCAAGGCAGGAAGCCGCCGTTGAACCAATAACTGCCCCAGCCGCTATAAAAGGCAGTGCCGCTTGTTCTGCCTGTGATGAGGTTTCACATACTATTCCGAAGACAGCACCGCTTTCTGCAAAGCTTTCTTCCGCCACATTCTTTATGTATACCGCCAGTCCAAGACCAAGCCCCAATCTGAAAACAGTTTCAGCTATTTCTGAAAATGCCGTTGGCAGCATATTGCCAAGACCTTCATAATACCCCCTCTCCACATTCATCACCCCGCAGAAAAGCACTGAAGGTGCAAGACAGTACAGCGCATAACGAATACTTACGACTCCTGTACCAAACCATACCACCGCATACAAACAAATACAGACGGTCAAACTCGTAAGCGTATATACAATCAGCGCAGTGCGCCTTTGTCGTCTGAGGTCTGCATACCTGCCAAGTGCGGCTTTTTCGGCTGTAAGTTTTGCCATAGCAGGACATATCCCCGCCGCTGCAAGTGCAAATACAGGCGTGAACACCGAAAACGCCGCGGAGAAATATCCCATTCCTGTGCCGCCCAGTATGTTCGCCAGTGGAACTTTGTAAACAAGCCCCAGCACTTTTGTTATCGCCACCATTCCCACCAGTATGGCACTGCCTTTCAGAAAGCCCTGTTTCTTCATAACATACCCCCTCATTACGGATATTCGGCTTTTTCATACTATGCTTAAAATCACAAATTTATGCCGTTGCGCAAATTTTAAATTTTTACTTGACAAGTGGTTAACAATATGATATAATAATTTAGTAAGCCGCTGTGGTGGAATAGGCAGACACAAGGGACTTAAAATCCCTCGCTGGCGACAGCGTACCGGTTCAAGTCCGGTTAGCGGCATAGGTTCAGGGCACGAGTTATTCTCGTGCCTTTTTATTTTACGAAAAAAGACATTTCTCTTTTCCTGAGAAATGTCTTTTGCTTTTTCTTCTATTTAATAGCATGCCACCGATTTCACTCTTGGTTACCGCGTTCAACTATCAGGGCTGAATTCTCAAATATCCTGCTCAGAACTTCACCCACTTTTTCAAACATTTTCAGGCAAGCATCGGGCTCCTTGAAAAGAAAACTGATGCGAAGCTCTATCCTCTCGACATCGGGATATTTTTCCTCGTACTGTTTTGAATCTATGTACCACAGATAGGTGTTCAGCTTTTGCCTCAGAAGTTCAAAATGCCCTGCTGCGTCAGACCAGTCCATACCGTCAGCCAACTGGAGTATCAGCATTTTCGTTTTTTCATTGTAAGCCGCACCGTCAATGGTATCTGTGTTTTCGATATTGTATTTATTATCCATTTTTGTATCTCCTTCACGAAAAGCAGGAGAACGCCGCCGCGTCTCCTGCGCTGTTTAAATATTCGGAATAAACTCGTTTTTTTCGCCGTTGATCTCGATATAGTATCTTCCGTCACCGACTTTGAAATTCTCGCCCTCAGCCGATGTGATATTATCAAGATTTGAGTACAGGTTGATCTTTACATCGACATTTCGGCAGTCAAAATCTGTAGTGCCCTTTGTTCCGCCGAAAACATAAGCATTTTGTCCGCCCGCAACAACGTTCATCGACATATTGTGAAGCTTGACTTTGCTGTCCTTGTAAAGCGAACCAAGCACTGCCAGTTCATCCGAGCGCACATCTGAAACAAAATTGGAATTATCAATCGTGACATTCGCGTTGCCGCCAACAGAACCTACGCATACTGTTTCCTTGCCGCTGGTAATACCCTTGAAACTCATACCGTGCAGCAGGAGCTCAGCGTCAGCATCACGGCTGCCGATAACCGCACCTTTCAGGCAGGTGCTGATGACCTGCATACCGCAGTTTCTTATATCAAGATCGGTATTACCGGTAAGCGAACCGATTACAACTCCGTTGTTGCTGTTCATCGTTATATCGTAAACGCCTTGGTGGATATCTATTTCACCGCCCAGCCCTGAACCTATGCAGGTCCCCTGCTGCCCGTAAGCCTCAATAATAAACTTTACATTCGCGCTGAAACTCAGCCTACCGTGGCGCTTATCTATGGGTCCGCCTATGCCGTAGAATGAGGAATCATGAACATCTATTGCCATAGAGCCCACGCCCGTGAAGGTAAGTTCCGAGCTTTCGGGAACGATTATACCGCCGTTGTGCAGGAAACAATCACCGAACACGGATATCTCCGCTTCACAGTTCTCGCCAATCTCAATGCAGGGACGGTTCTTCGTGTTGGAAAACTGTACGCTTTCAAGTGTCACCCTGCCTTTAAAACCGCTGTCGATATCGAGATGGATATTGGTGTTCAGCGCTGAACTTCCAACTATGGTGATATCGCTCTTTTCATCCGACGGGAGTATACGTATACACTTGTATCCGTGCCTTTTGATCTTATCAAGCAACACTCTCTCAGAACCTTCTACCCTGTAAACATGGGTGAGCTTTCCATCCTGACGCTGCTGCTGATAGCGCTTTATCTCCTGCTTTATCTCGTAGGGTATAGAAGTTATGAGCTCAGGAGAAGGTCGTGCGGTGTAATAGCCCTGAATAAGGTCAACGCCCATGAGTATCACTGTTTTCATTTCAAGACCTGTTTCAACGCCCTCAGCAAGGGCAAGTATGTTATTATCGTGACAGAATTCGATTATATCACGGACAAAATGCCGCTTTCTGGGGTCGCTGTTTATCTCGCTCAACAGCGAGCGGTCTATCTTCACGAAATTAGGCGTGTATCTCAGCAGATTGCGCACATTTGAATATCCCGTGCCGTAGTCGTCAACAGCTATCCTGATATTCATGTTGCGGTACCTGTCTTTCATCCTGCCAAGCTGTATCTCATCGGCCTCAGCACTTTCTGTTAGTTCCACTACAGCAGAATCAGAATTTCTGCTGAGAAGCTTACTTATCTTTTCAGCGTCAGATTCACCCAGACGAACATTTGGTATACTATTTATAAAAACTGCCTTGCTGCCAAGCTTGTCCTTCTGACTTTCAATTATATTAAGCACATTTAAGAAGGTGGCTTTTTCAATATCTTCAAGTCTGTCACTAAGGCCTGCGTATTTAAGTATGTGATAAGGTGTTATGGAAGGATCGGCGGCTGAACGCATAAGTGCTTCATAGGAAAATATCTCGCCGTCAATTGCGCTGACTATCGGCTGAAAATAATATTTCAGAAGATTTCCGTTGATTATCTCCTCTACCTTTTGAAGCTCCGATTTTTCGTTGTCTGTCAGACAAGCGATACGCCGCGATCTCAGCGCATCTCTGTTTTCAGCGTCAACAGCGAGCATCTTTCCACCGAGACGGTACAGCTGGACTTTCAGCTCGGATATGTCCTTATCGCCGAAACAGCGTACACCTTCCTCTATAACATTTTCAAGATCAGCCTCACTGCGCACAGCAGACAACTCACCGAAAAGTTTCGCAAGTGCAGCAATATCTTTTTTGTTCATACACGCCCTCCTTTCTTGTCACACTTTGTTTCAGGATTTATTATATTTTAACAGAAAAATATATAAATGTCAATATCAATCTATTAATATTATAAAATTATAAACTATAAAAGCACAATATTCGGTGAGAATTTCGGCAAAATGTTAACACAACTTAAAGCTGTCCGCAAAAAATACCTTGTAAATTTCAAACGCATTTCTTTCGGGATAATTTTTATAAAATCATCATTTTCAGCGCTTATTGTAACTAAAATGATGTTTGTTAATTTCTAACATTTGTCTAAATCAACAAAATTGGTTCATAACCCTTGACGAGGACGTTTTTTTGTGCTAAAATATGCAAACGAGAGAAGTGAAGAGTTATAAAGTAAGATTGTGAACCGAAAATTTTTAGTAAGTCGAGATGAGAGAGAGAGTTTCACAGGAGATGATTATATGAACAAAAACGAACTTATGATGAATCACCCGAGTGTTGAACCCGACTGTTTCAGGAGAGGAAAACTGCGTATCCACGCGAAAAAAACAGACGAGCTCAAAGGCATAACAGAGATATACATTAAAGCACTGAGTGAAATAGGCGCATGGGATCTTGCAACTAAGAAATTAAACAAGAGCAAGGTCGACATAGTAAGCTTCAAGTACAACGGCACCATCGCTTTCATGCACGCAATATCAAAGCTTCGCTTCCCTGCAAGGTATACTGTCAGCACCGAGTGGGACATATGACCTTGGTTAAATATTGCGCGTGTCTAAAAATTTTGGAGAGATATCGGGCTTAAAATACCGTAGGTGTAAAGGCACCTGCGGTATTTTCATTACTGACTTATGCTTTACTTTTGAAGAAAAAAGTGGTATAATTGTCAAGTGCAGCCTAAACGTGTATCTGATATAAACTAACTTTTGTTTTGTTATAAAATGAACCTGTTTATTTCCTAGTTTCTGCTTATATATTTTATTAGAATAACTTATTTTTACCAAAATATTAAATTGAGAATTGTTGCACAGTTCAAGGAAATGCATTTTTACATTAGCGTATAAAACGTTGGAATTATTTTCCTGTAATATTTTTATACAGCACAATATCATTATAACAATGTTTCTTATTTATTTCAGGAGGAACCCTACTGATGTTTGAAAAATTAATTGAAATGGACGAACAGCTTCTGCTTTGGATACAGGAAAAGCTTCGTTTCGATGCCCTTACACCTTTTGTAAAAGCTATAACCCATTCTGCTGACGGCGGAGCCATAATGATAATCGCCACGCTTATACTCATGATAATACCAAAGACCCGCAAACTTGGATTTTTGTGTGGTGCAGCTCTGGTAGTCAATACCCTGATATGCAATGTGATACTGAAAAATCTGGTGGCGCGTGTACGACCGTATGAAGTTGTTGACGGACTGAAACTCATCATCGGCAGGCAAAACGACTGGTCATTCCCCTCCGGTCATTCCTCGGCAGGATTTTCCATGAGCACGGTTTTATTCCGTGAGACCCCGAGAAAAATAGGCATACCGGTGCTGATTTTCGCACTGCTGATATCACTGTCGCGGCTTTACGTCGGTGTACACTACCCCACTGATGTCATCTGCGGTATTATACTCGGTGCACTGACAGGATTCTTCACCTGCACAGTTTACCACCGCGCAATCGCAAAAAATCAGATCCGTCTGCACAGAGCCGAACCTGTAACCCAAAAGTAAAACATGTCAGCCCCGAGGGATTTTCCCAGGGGCTTTTTCATTATATCAGAGAATCGCATACTTATGATGTCCAAAAAATCCATTTCTTTTTACCTGTACTTAACTTCATCGTATTGCTTTTTTTTAACAAATGTTGTATAATGTCAATATACATTTACCGTCAACTGATGTACCGCAGGAGGTGTTCCCCTTGAAAAAGCGCAAAATATTCGGAGTTGTTGCCGCAAATGCCGCTGATACGGAACAACGCGAGATACTCAGAGGTATCATAAAAAAAGCACAGTCGATGAATATTGACATTGCGGTGCTCTCAAATATCTATAATCCGATGGTAACAGATGAAGTATTCAAAACCGAGAACAAGATCTATAATCTTATTCGTTCCGACGAATACGACGGCATAATACTGTTGTCCGAATCTATCATAAACCCCGATATCCGAAAAATACTTGTAGAAGAACTTCAGAAAAAAGACCAGCCCATGGTGGCTGTCGGTACAGAACTCCCGGATTTTGACCTGCCCGCTTTGCAGTATATCAACACCTCCGACGAGACGGATATCGAGGATATCTGCGACCACCTTATAGATGTCCACAGCTTTAGTGATATCCATATCCTCACCGGCAATTTTGAGCTTTCCGTTTCCCATAAAAGGGTGGAAGGCTACAGGCGCTCACTTGAAAAACACGGAATACCATTTGATGAAAAAAAGGTGTTTTTCGGCGATTTCTGGATGATATCGGGTCACGCCCAAGCCAAGAGGTATATCAATGGTGAGCTCTCCTATCCCGAAGCGCTCATCTGCTGCAACGATTATATGGCTTACGGTCTGCTCGATGAATTTCTCGAATGCAGTATCGATATAAACGATAAAATGTCAGTTATCGGCTATGAGTATATCCGCGACAGATACCGCCATGTTCCTCTGCTGACTACTTTTCAGCGAAACAGGTATGCTCTTGGCATAATGGCTGTTGAACTTCTTACCGAGAAAACAGCGTACAAAGCCCACAGCCTTTTGTCCGAGACACCCAGAGGTCAGATAATCTGCGGAAACACCTGCCCCTGCAAAGCCAGAATAACCGATATACGCTCCGATTTCAAGACAGCTCAGCATAAGAACAGGTATGATTTTCTCGATCTTTTCAATCAGCTTGAACACAGCCTTATCGAGTGCAGGAACATTGCCGAATTTGTAAAGAAGATACATGAATTCAGTTCGCTGATACGTGACGTTGACAAGCTGTATATGTGCCTTTATGAGAACTGGTATGATACTTCTCCAAATTCCGCTAATATGGTGAGCTACAATCTTCTGCATGACGAGGAGCCTTTCGTTTTTTACAAAAACAACATCTCTGCCGTTTTCAGGAATGAAGCCGCGCCATACTATTTCTGTCCGCTTTTCTTTTCCGACAGAGAACTCGGATACGTAGCACTGAGTTTCCGCGGTCCCGATACTTTCGACCATTTCTTCCGAAACTGGCTGAAGACCGTTGCTAACTGTCTGGAATTTCTCCGCATGAAGAACGATATAAAATTCTATCTGCAATGTCAGGACATCTCCGAAGAACGCGAACCTCTGACGGGTATGCTGAACGAGAACGGTCTGAGAAAAGTCTACCTTAACGCCGATAAAAGCAATCTTTGCCTTGTGGCACTAAGGATAGGAACTATCCGCACCTACCCATACAGCGCTTCACAGAACGAGCAGATAAATTCTTTGCTTGATGCTGCAGAGGCTGTGCGGGAGTTCAGCGGAAACCATATCTGCGGCAAGATCAACGAGGACACTTTCTTCTGCCTAATGCGGGATATCCCCGATACTGATGTGCTTACCAAGCAGCTTTCCGCAGTGATGCTGCACCACACTGCTTACATGAAAATAAATGGTCTTGATTCCTATGTCTGCGTTGCCATTCCCTGTGAGAACAATGACTATGTTCAGCTGAAAGAGAAATGCTTCGCCAAAATGGCTGAAATGACCGATATGTTTTCATCAAGGCGCACAAAGCCACACTATAAGAAGCTCAACAAACTACGAACACAGTTCTATAATGACCCGCTCATCACCTTTGATTCTGAGGAGATCTACTCACGCTTTAAAGGAAGCGCAGGATATCTGCGAACCATATTCCGCAAATGCTACGGTTTCACTCTGCACGATGACTGCATAAACGCCCGCATAGCGGCGGCAAGGTACTACATCACCATGTCGAATCTTTCAAATGCCGAGATTGCTGAAAAGTGCGGCTATAAAGACCTCAAATACTTCCTGCGGCAGTTCCAGCAGGTAAGCGGATATACCGTCCTGAAATACCGCTCCATGTGGTCTTATACAAAACAATAATACAACCAGGGAGACTGTAAAAAACGGTCTCCCTGATTTTTGCCTATAAAACAGAAGAAAGAATAACATTGAACAAAATGGGATAACACTTTACTCGTTATTCTTTCTTCTTAGATTTTTTCTATTTAGTTCAGTGGATCAAGCACATTAAACAACAGTTACAATAACTGCATTCTTGATAGCATTATTTACGTCCCATGTACCGTTGACCTTAGCAGCGATAGCTACCTTGTAGCTCATGCCGGGTGTCAGGTTCTTAGGAGTTACGTAAGATGTAGAAGAACCGGAGATTGACTGAGTCTGGATTCTCCACTTGCCTGCCAGATAAACTGCGATACCGTAGTTCTGAGCATTCTGAACAGGGCTCCATGTGAACTGGATCTGATGATACTGAGCACTGTAGTTCACCTGGATACTCTTAGGATAAGTATCATTGGTAGGTGTCTGAGTGTTAGTGTTGGTATTGGTATTAGTCTGAGGTATCTCAGGGATACCTGCACCGGGAAGACTCTTGCCTGCAGGTGCGCAGATAGCTTCATCAATGTAGAAGTTTGAAGTGGTATCCTTAGTTTCTACATAGATAACAGGATTAACTGCATCAGAAGGGATAGTGTAGTTTGTATTGCTGAGCTGCAGATACTTGCCCTTGGGGCAAACACCCTCTGCAATTGTAGAATAGTGTGCTGTTCCGCTAGAATCAGTATAGTTCAGCTTGAGATAGAAGGTTTCTGTATCATCACCATCAAGTTCGGTAACGTTTACAGAGAAGCTGTATGCCTTACCGTTCTGTACACCTGAAGGAAGTGTACGTTCTGCACCCATCCAAGCGCTTGTACGGTTAGTAACTACCACAGCCTCAGAACCCTTGTAAGGTGTTCTGCCGGACTTCTGGAGTTCTGTACTGCCGTGTGCCTGCCAAGTTATTTCATCCTCGAATGTATCGTGGAAGTAGTATCCGTCGGAATCAAGTTCGGAAGAACCTGAAGAACCTGAAGATCCTGTGCCGCCGTTACCGCCGGTGCTGCCGCCGCTAAGAGTACAAACAAAAGTTGAAACGCTCTGTGCGGGAAGCTGTGCCCAGAAAGTTGTGCCGTTTTCGATTGTGAGATTGTCAGTCTTAGCCAGGCTCTCGCTGCTTGATGTACGCCATCTGTCAACATCGATGATGGTCTTGCCGTTCAGCGAGAACTGCTGTGAATAACCTGAATTGCTGTTATTTATAGCAACGATAGTTACCTGATTATTATTGTTCTTGTATGCAGATACAAAAACGTTAGATGCAGGCTGCTCGGTGATATCTATACGAACATCGCCGGGACGAACGAACTTAGAGTACTGTGCGAAAGCATAACCACGCTTTGACATCTTGTGTGTATCTTCACGGAGAATGCTGTAATTACGGCGAAGAGGCCATACAACGTAAGCCTGCATACCGCCTACAACCATTGAATCATGAATGCTTACAGCCTGTTTCAGGTTATCAGGCCATTTGTTTGAATCGACATTGCTGTCAGGAACATATACTTCAGTCATCCACAGCTGTTTGCCGCAGTTTTCAAGTGCCGGGAAGTCCATCTTACTTCTGGGTGTGCCGTAAAAGTGAGTTCCGAATATGTCGCAGTTTGCATAAGCTTTTGAGTTATTAAGGATCTTTGAGTAGTAGTCCTTACCATTGTTATATGCGCCATACTGGAATGATTCGGGCGACATGAGCTTTGTACTGGTTATCTGATTGCCGTAGTTAGCAATGAAGTCAGTAGTCTCGTCCGGCGTCCAAGCTGTCCATTCCTTAGCGTAGTCCGGCTCGTTCTGTACAGAGACAGCATACAGATCAACACCGTTCTGCTTCATGTATTTACCGAAATCATTAAGGTGCTGAGCGTATGCTCCGTAATTTTTTTTAGGAAGATGGAGCTTACCGCCGTAAGCAGAGCCGTTTTCAGCCAGACTTGCGGGCGGCTCCCAAGGTGAAGCGAAAATGGTGATGCCTCTCTTAGCAGCATACTGTGCTGTCGGGAGAACTTTGTACCACTGGTTTTTATCAGGGTTTACATATACTCTCAGAATTGTGCAGCCCAGCTGATCATTACCGTTTCCAAAAGCGATAGCACGATCCGAATCAGTCAGGTCACCGTACCACTCAACGTGGTTGATACCGCCAAAGCCATCTATCTTCTGATAGGTCTTATTCACATTGGCAGTACACATACTTGCAGCATTTGCCTCAATCGTCACATTAGACAGGAATGCTGACTGTGAAAAAAGCAGAGCGCCCGCAGCAAATGCGGAGGTCAGCTTTTTAACACTGGTGTTGATTTTCATATTAAACTCCTCCTTCTGATTGTGTATAAAAACAATCAAAACCCGCGCTTATTAAATAAGCACATATCCCATTTTGTTATTATATTATACTAAATTTATCCCAAGAGGTCAACTCACATCGTGGACATTTGGTGTAAAAAGTGGATATTATTTGTTCAATATTTTTATCTTTTTATCATATCCCATACATAATTAGAGGGTGTACGGAAGAAAGCAAATGACGTATAACCGATTTATTATTGACTTACACTATATTTCATGCTATAATTGTCAAAACATATCCTAAAACAGATATACTATTATAATATATAAAGCAAAAAAGTCAGGTGATAGAAAATGAATACAAAGATATTAAGCACGCCATTCGGTCATATCGAAGTCATAAAAAACGGTACAGCAGTTGAGTTTGAGGTAATACAGGGGGCGGATAGTTTTGACTATTATCCGCTCAATGACGTAGCAAGACTTTATCCATCGGGATTATATACTATTATTATACCGATAGAAAACTCTACTGACGGCGACACATACTTCATCAGTTATTCAACAGGCGAACTCAGATCCGATGGCGGCGGTGAAAACACAAAGAACGCTATATGCGAAAATGACGGATATGTATTCGGGTTCGGGTGGGCTGATACAGAAGACATTGAAGAAGGCTACAAGTTTTGGTATCCCGAGTTATATGCTGACAGAACAAGGATACTTCCCTATTCCGAAAACGGTATCATCGGAAGCGGTATAGAGTTTGAGATAGTTCCCGATGCAAAATATGAAGATCTTGATGAACGTATCGTTCAGCAAGCGAAAGAGATAAGGATAATTGCTGCATGGGCAGAATCAAATTTACCATATGCATGGGATATGATATCTTTTATCACCTGCTGAAAAATCAGTATAAAAAAATGACGATCACCAAAAAGATGACCGTCATTTTTTGTTTGTAGTTAACTACATTAGAAGTTGAACTTTGAGAACGAGTGAAAGTTCGATATATGCTTTTGCGAAGTTCGCAAAGAAGCAATTTCAATGTTGTTAACTATATCATCAGGTTGCAGGAGCTTCGTCATCAAAGTTCTGAAGAGCATCGTAGCCCTGTTCGCCTGTACGAACCTTAACTACGTTCTCTATCGGATAAACGAACAGCTTGCCGTCACCATAGTTGCCTGTGTACAATGCGGAACGCGCTGCATCGATAACTGTGTTTACAGGTACTGCGCATACAACTATCTCAGCCTTTACCTTAGGCAGCAGGTTCATTTCTATGCTTGTACCTCTGTAGTAGTGGCGCTGACCGTTCTGCATACCGCAGCCCAGTACGTGGGTGATGGTGATACCTGTTACATCTATGGATTCCATAGCCTGGATGAAATCCTGTAATTTCTGTTCCTTGAATACTACAACGATCTTTGTCATCTTGGGCTGACCGTTAGGAGAAGGAGCAACATAGCTCTCAACTTCAACTGCCTTTTCAACAGATACAGGAACGATAGGAGGAACATCTCTGCCGACTTTCTTAACGCTCTTTGCATCGTCCTTGGTGTAGCCGTATACAGAAGCATCGTTCATGGAAGGTGCAAAGTCTGCATAAGAGGATACCAGACCATGCTCTGTGATATCCAGACCGATGATCTCTTCCTGCTCGGAAGCTCTGAGACCGATGGTGTACTTGATGATAAGGAATGTTATTGCTATGGAAACTGCTGCCCATGCTGCAACACTTACAAATCCCAGGAGCTGAAGACCGAGCTGCTCAAATCCGCCGCCGTAGAACAGACCCTCAGCCTTGATGCCGCCGCACTCTATCTGGATAGCATATCCGGGAGCGCTCTCTGTTGCGAAAAGACCAACTGCGATAGTACCCCAGATACCGTTCATCATGTGAACTGCAACCGCACCAACGGGATCATCGATGTGGAGCTTGTAATCAAGGAACCATACGCCGAAGCATACCAGGAAGCCGGAAACGATGCCGACCATTATTGAACCGAAGCAGTCCATAACGTCGCAGCCTGCGGTGATACCAACCAGACCTGCCAGAGAAGCGTTCAGACACATTGAAACATCAGGCTTACCGTACTTCAGCCAAGTGAAGACCATTACTGTTACAGTTGCGATTGCAGGAGCAACTGTTGTTGTCAGGAAGATGGAATCAAGCTGACCAACGCTGGAAGCAGCTGCGGGGTTGAAACCGTACCATCCGAACCAGAGGATGAATACACCCAGAGCACCGATTATCAGGTTGTGACCGGGGATAGCGTTTACCTTGATGTCGCCGTCCTTTGTCTTGGTGAACTTACCGATACGGGGTCCGACGATCTTAGCACCGATCAGTGCACAGACACCGCCGACCATGTGGATCGCACATGAACCGGAAAGATCGTGGAAGCCCATCTGAGCCAGCCAGCCGCCGCCCCAGATCCAGTGAGCTTCTATCGGGTAGATCAGAGCACTGATGATACCCGAATAGATGCAATAAGAGAGGAACTTGGTACGTTCTGCCATAGCGCCCGAAACGATGGTCGCTGTTGTTGCGCAGAACACAAGGTTGAATACGAACTGATCCCATGCAAAACTGTCATAGCTTGTAAAAATATCAAAACCGGGCTTACCGATAAAGCCTGCGGCATCTTCGCCCAGCAGAAGTCCGAAACCGATAGCGATGAATGCAACTGTACCGATACAGAAGTCCATCAGGTTCTTCATGATAATATTACCTGCGTTTTTCGCTCTTGTGAAGCCTGTTTCCACCATTGCAAACCCGGCCTGCATAAAGAACACCAGCGCAACCGCTATCATGAACCACACACCGAAGACTGTCTTATCGGTGCTTTCGCTTACTTGCCGTAAAACTTCGTTTACGTCCATAACTATTACCTCCAGAACGCAAATGGGGTACAGGAAACTTATAGCTTCCCTGTACCCCATTGCACAGATTATTATAAACAAAAGAGCTGCAAAGCGTTCAACTTTGCAGCTCCGTTGCTGTTTATGTGCCTAAGTATACACCATGATCTTCGATTTGTCAAGTGGGTGAAATCAGTTTTGTAAAAACGAACATTTTTTATGCACACTTTAATATTTCACAATGTGAAAATCGATGAATTTACATTAATTTCCTGAAAATTACATTTTGCAGAACCTGCAACTTCATATTTAGTCAATATTTTTCAAGCAACATGTGCGATGAAAAATCAAAGAGCCATACTCTCAAAAACGGAGATTATGGCTCTTATCGTCTGTGAAATTGCAGTAAAATCCTGTCTGTTCACCACGAAGACCCGATCATTTCAGTGCTTCAGAACGGGCGTTGATATAGTCAGCCAGCATATCGACAGTCTTGTCGATGCCAAGCTTTGTGCTGTTTATGGAAAGATCGTAAAGTCTGGAGTCGCCCCACTTGCCGGTTACATGGTAGTTGTGGTAGCGTTTACGCTTCTTGTCCTTTTTAGCGATGAACTTCTCCGCATCTTCGCGGCTGAGCTCATATACCTGCATTACACGCTCGATCTTAGCGTCCATATCGCCCAGTATGAACAGAGATACCAGTCCGGGGTACTTTTTCAGCTTTGTCTCCGAACATCTTCCCACTACCACAAAAGACTCGCCGCTTGCAGCCTTTTCATCAATGATATTGAACTGCATCTCAGCGATATTGTCCTCGATGGAATTGCTGTATCCGTTTACTCTTCTTGAAAGAAGCTTCATCTTGGGGACTTCATTGTACTTTTCTACCTGTTCAACTGTCATGCCCATTTTCTCGGCTATCTCGGTTATGAGATGTCTGTCATACAGGGGCAGACCGAACCTCTCCGCCAGTTTCTGAGCAATAACGCGCCCGCCGCTTCCGAATTCACGGCCGATCGAAATAATGATCTGAGACATAGATTGACCTCCTCACCTTAGACATATCTTACAAAGAGATATATCGTTGAAATCGTAAGAACTATAACTGTGGCAGGCGCAAGCTTTTTGCAGTAACGTCCCCAGCTTATGGGGTGACCGTTCTTAGCTGCAACAGATGTGCCCACAACATTAGCAGAAGCACCGATAGGTGTTGCGCTTCCGCCGATGTCCGTACCGATAGCCAGTGCCCATGCCAGTGTGCTGATAGGTGTTCCCGATGCAGCAGCAAGGTTCTTGATGACAGGCACCATGGTGGCAGCAAAGGGTATATTATCAACAAATGCACTTGCAATTGCAGATACCCAGACGATTATAGCTATCATCAGCCTTACATCGCCGCCGCTTATGTTTTCAATGAACTGTGCGATCTTATCAAGTATATCTGTTTCTTCCAGACCGCTTACAACGATGAAGAGTCCGATGAAGAACAGCAGTGTCTTGTAATCCACCTTTTTGAGTATCTCGGATGCGTGCTTGGCGTTAGCGATAAGAGTTATTATACCAATGAACAGACCAATGGTCGCAACCGTAAGGTGAGTTGTGCCGTGGGTGATTAGAAGAACTACCGCACAGCCGAAAATAATGCTGCTTACGATAAAATCCTTCTTGTTGGTTATAGCCTCGGAAGGCTTGGGAAGCTTGGAGATATCAACCTTTTCGCCATCCTTGGTGACCAGCTCTTTCCTGAATGCCAGATAGAGGAAGATGATCGAAACAGCAAGGCTGATGCTTGCCGCGATACCTGTGTTCATAAGGAAATCGAAGAAAGAGAATCCCAGAGATGTACCGATGATTATGTTGGGGGGATCTCCGCACATAGTTGCGCTGCCGCCAAGGTTAGCGCAGAATATCTCGGAAAGGATCATGGGTATGGGGTTGAATTTCAGAAGATGCGCAAGTTCCACCGTTACTGCTGCAAGGAACATGATAACGGTTATGCTGTCGATGAACATCGAAAGCACTGCTGCGAGTATTGTGAATGTCAGAAAGACGGGGACGGTCTTGCATTTTACAAGAAATGCTATCTTCATGCAAAGCCATCGGAAAAATCCAGCTTTCGCCATACCTTCTACCATCAGCATCATGCCCGCGATGAATATTATCGTCGCCCAGTTGATGCCCGCGCTTTCGCTTTCCTCAACCTGATACCAGAAATCTTTTTTGAAGAAATCTCCCAGGGCGAGGGTTCTGACTATGGCAGAGCCGTTCCTCATACACAAGCCGAATACGACCACAAGCGTGAGAAGACCGCTGCCAAGTGTAACATATTGCCTTTCGATCTTGTCAAGCACGATCAATACGAACATACCGACAAAGATGATAACGGCAAATGTCTGTGCTGCTACCATTTATAGACCTCCTAAACTGCTCCCGCAGTTCATATTTTATAGAATACATACCGTTCAACCATGCTCTGACCATGCTGATCGTGTATGTATTTTATCATGGATTTATATGCGATGCCGCCTTTTGCGGACATCATGTTTTCTATCAATATGTGCGGAAAAATAATTCCACATATTGTAGTATCAATTTCGCACAGTTAATTATTATATCACAAACATAAATAAAAGTCAACGAACTAAATATTTTAAAAATAAGAATTATACGTTGCACTAACTTTAAATCCGCACAAAAAGAATAATGAATGAGGGGGCAACACACTGCGGCGGTACCACGATCATTCATTATACTCTGTATATTATACATTTTTACCCAATGATCTTTCAGAATCGAAGATCAGTTCTCCCAGCACTCTGATAAGATGCTCTGCTTCAACAGGCTTGGTAAGATGTTCGTTCATACCTGCCTGCATTGAAAGCTGAACGTCCTCATCAAAGGCGTTGGCTGTCAGTGCAATTATGGGTATGCGCTTTGCATCTTCCCTGTCCATGGCGCGTATCACTCTCGCCGCTTCAAGTCCGTCCATCAGCGGCATACGAACGTCCATAAGTATCGCCGAATAAATACCAGAGGTACTTTTTTCAAACAGTTCAACAGCGGCTTTACCGTTGGCTGCGTGATCTACCTTGATATTCTCCATCTCCAGCATATCCGTCAGTATCTCTGCGTTGATATCAACGTCCTCTGCCAGAAGAATACGCCGTCCTGCGAGCCTTGCTCTTTCCTTTTCCTTGAAAATATGCAGATCGCTCTGCCTTGCTATGCGACCCAGATCATCATGCAGATGTGATGCAAACAACGGTTTTTCAAGACAGCTGTACACCCCGACCTTGTTTGCTTCCTCACGGATATCATCCCAGCTGTACGCCGTCATCGCCACGACTATGCACTCCCTGCCGTATCGGCTGAGTATCTCCGTAGATGTTTCGGCGCCGTCCATTCCGGGCATATTCCAGTCCGTAAGCACCATATTGTATGGCTGACCTTTCTGAGCCTGTTCTTCCAGCATACGCAGTGCTTCTTCACCGCAGGAGCAGATATCTGCCTTTATGCCCGCTTCCGAAAGCATCATCCGGGCGTGCTCTGCCTCGATGCGGTTATCATCCACAACAAGCAGATACAGCGCCTGCAGGTCAAGCTCGCCGTTGGGAATATTTTCAATGCCATCGGCACGATGAAGCGTCACCGTCACAGAGAACTCAGTACCAACGCCCTTTTCCGAACTTACGCTTATAGTGCCGTCCATCATCTCGACGAGCCTTTTCGTTATCGACATACCAAGCCCGCTTCCGCCGAACCTCACAATACCCTGTTCTTTCTGTAAGGAAAAAGCATCAAAAAGCTTTGACAGAAATTCTTTATCCATTCCGATGCCTGTGTCATTAACTATAAAGTTCATGCTGACACTATCCTCATGCATAGCTGTCGTTTTAACCGTCATCGTGACGCTTCCCGGGGCTTCGGTGAATTTCACGGCATTCGACAACAGATTCCAGAGCACCTGTCTGAGCTTCTTATCATCGCCGATGTAGGTTTTCTCAAGATCATCAGGCAGTATGCACTCATACTTTATCCCTTTTTTGCGGCACTCCGCACTCATATGTCCGTTGATATGCTCCAGCATAGCCTTCATCGAGAACCTGCTGTCATTTATACTGTTACGTCCCGATTCGATATTGCTCATCACCAGGATATTGTTTATGACAGCCAGCAGATGATGTGCGCTGGTGCCGATTTTTTCAAGATACTTCCGTGTCTCTGTATCAAGATCATTGTTTTTCAGCGCCAGATTCTCAAGCCCTATTATTGCATTTATCGGCGTGCGTATCTCATTGCTCATGCCTGCAAGGAAAGCCGTCTTCGATCTGTTCGCCGCCTCAGCCAGATCAAGGGCAGTGGTCAGCGCTTCATTCTTCGCCATAGTCTCACGCATTTCCGAATCAACATCGGTAAAGCCCACGATGATATACTGCTCATCGTTCTCCATGCGGGATATCTTCATGCTGAAATATACAGCTTTGCCATCTACCATTTTACGGTAATTCATAACAAAGGTATCTCTTCGGCTCAGGGCTTTCATCAGGTTCTTGCGGTTCATGGCTGTGAGAAAAGCTTCTTTGTCATCATCAAATACGCTCTCGCTGAGCTCCATTTTACAGTCGCTGAAAAAGTGCCAGCCCCGACGTACTTCCGAAAGTGTACTGCCGTTTTCTCCCCCGCGGTACTCTATGAATTCTTCCGAATCCGTATTTACGCAGAACATCAGGGTATGAGCGCGGGCAAGAGTCTGGGCGATGTGGTTGTACAGCCGCCCCGAGTTCACAGCGTTTTCGTAGGCTTCTTTAGTCATGGCGTGTTCGCGGCGTATGCTCACAAGGTCGGTGACGTCCTGACACATTCCCACAAGGCAGGTTCTTCCCGTGGAATCCTTGAATCTTATCTTTGTGGTCTGAAGCTGCTTTGGCTTGCCGGCTGCATCGAATACATCTTCATAGAAAACATAAGGCTTGCTCATTGAGAGGGCTATCCTGTCGTCCTCAACGAAGTGTGCAGCTGTCTCCGCATCAAACATCTGAGCATCGGTAAGACCCACAACTTCATCAGTGGAATCCTTGCGAGCGTACTCCACAAAAGTGCGGTTGCAGGCAAGATACTTTCCTGTGGAAGCATCCTTCATAAAGGTCATACCCGGCATATTGTCCAGCAGAGAAACGAACCTGTCTCTCAGCTCGGATATCTTTTCAGCCTCCGCCAGTTCTCTCTTGCGGTCCTCCTTTTCATCGTTTACGACAAAAGCGTGGAGCAGACAAGTTCCCAGCATATAGGCTATGGAGTACAGCGGAAGATACGGGAACCACACCTGTATCAGCAAAAATACTGCCATGAAAATTCCAAATGAAGCAGATATCCTGAAACGCGTTCCCTCTTCGTAGCTGTAACCGCCCCTTATCATAGAAACCAAGGCGAATCCCGCAATTATCAGCAGGAACACTATCTGACACACCAGCATGATATTTCTGGGCAGCAGGGGCTTATACACACTGCTGCTGTCCACTGTGAAAAGCACGGGCTTGAAGATGTTTGTGACTGTCAGTAATGTTATCACACCTGCTATGCCCTTGCCCATATATTTCAGGAAACGTCCGAAGAGGCTTTTTTCGTTCAGAAAAGCAACATTGTACTCCGCCCAGAATGATATACCCGCAGCCATGGCTATGAAATACAAAGTCGTATCGACAAACAGCGCTTTTGAAAGCTTCTGATTCTCCATTATACCCCATAATATGTCGGTAACATAATATATCAGCACCGCGAACAGGAATTTTCTGTAAACGTTCCATGCGGGCTTATCATACAGCTCCCCTGACCACAGTATATCCCAGTTGACAATCAGCAGTACAAGAGCCGCCAATACACCGATCGCAGAATAATACATATATGCTTAACCTCTCTGCTTTTTCTTCTCTTTCAGATAACTCTTGTTTTCATACATTCTCTGATCTGCACGCTCATATACCTGAGCCACCTTTTCAGCATGATCGTAACGCGCCATTCCCAGCGCTACAACGATGCCGTCATTCAGCACGGCTTCCTCGTTGTGATCATTCACTATCTTTACAAGTTCCTCTATGCGTTCATAGTCATCGCCCTGTGAAAGCACAGCGAACTCATCTCCACCCACACGGAATACGGGACTGCGCTTGAATGTGGTACATATCAGCCTGCAGGCATCTCTTATGTACTGGTCGCCCGCCTTGTGTCCCTGGGTGTCGTTGACCTTTTTCAGGTCATTCAGGTCAAGTATGGTTATGGCAAAATCAGGGGCACGGTTCATCTCTATCTGGGCATTGAGCCTTTCTTCGTATACGCGGTAAGCGTTCCTGTTCTTGACACCTGTCAGTGCATCGATGTTCGCTTCTATCCTCGCCTGTGCAAGACGTCTGCTGTATTCTTCCTCCTGACGCACCTGAGCATCTATATCGTTGACGCCTATTACAAGCCGCCTGCCGACCTGTTCTTCAACAAGTGCGGCTTTCAGCTGAACGTATCTTGGCTCATCGTCTGTAACAACACGGTAGCTTATGGTGAATATGCCGTTTTTATGAACTTCCTCCATGGCGTTATCCATCGTCAGCGCCGTGAATACCCTGTTCTTGTCATCGGGGTATACCACCCTTATGGAATTCTCTCTGAGGTCGGATAAGAAATCCTCACCCTCAGCAGGCATACCGAACACATCAAATTCAGCAGATGAACTGTATTTGCGGTACTTCCCTGTTTCTGGCTCAACTACATAGATACACAGGAATTCACCTGCAAGAGCGCTTACTCTGCTGTAGGCTGTCTGTTCTTCCTGCATACGCTGTGCCGCCTGCCTGTGTCTCATCTGCTCGTCGATATCCGTAAGGCTCAGCACCATGAACCTTTCATCGTCCTGTATACGCGCAACTTTCATATTCACATACCTGGGCTGACCGTCGATCATCAGACGGTATGTCATCATGAACATATTGTTCTTATCAAGGGCAGCTACAAGAGTTTTCCTGTCCATAGCTTTGAGAACTTCTTCCCTGTCCTCAGGATACACATTTATCTGTGTCGCATCGTTGCCCTCTTCAAAGAAATGCCAGCCGCGCCGTACTTCACAAAGACTTCCGTCCTTTTCATCCGAATGGTACTCGATAAATTCCTCGGTGTTGATATCCACATAGAACAGACTTACGAAACCACGTGCAAGTGCCTGGGCGATATGTGTGAATATCAGACCATTGCTCCTTGCCTTTTCGTAGGATTCCTTTGAGTTCACCTTGCCGCGGGAGATACGCAGGCTGTCGGAAACGTCCTGATATATCATCAGTATACAAAGCCTGCCGTTAGCGTCGGTATACTTCTGCTTCGTCACCTTGACATTTACAGGATTGCCAAACACGTCCTCCATTTTATCATAGAAGATGAGTGGCTCATCCATGGACAGCACCATATTGTCGTCCTCATCAAAGCCTGTTACCCTTTTATCATCAAACAGATCCGAAGCTTTCAGCCCTATGACCTCCGATGGGTCTTTCTTGTGTACATAATCCGCAAACATCTGGTTGCAGGCAAGGTATTCGCCTGTATTGGCATCCTTTGTAATACATATGCCCGGCATATTGTCCAGCAGTGAGGATATGGTCTGTTGAAGTTCCGCAAGGTGCTCCGCCTTTTCCAGCATTTGCTTCTGCCTGCTGGCCAGACGCTCAGCTCTCAGTCTTCTTATAAGCTGGAAAAGTATTATTGAGAACACTAACGTCAGCACTGCTACTGTTATCAGCCAGTTGTCTTTCATAAACTGCATGAAAGATACTTTTTGATCTGTAACCATATACGAAGCAAGTGCGCTGTTGACCTCGTTGCTTTTAGTGGTCAGCACCGTCTTGTTCATCACGGCATAGAGTTCAAGGTCTGATCTTTTTACCGCAAAGGATAATTCCATCAGCTCACCCGTTGGTACGGAATGAAGTTTGCTTTTCTCCAGCTTATCCTCTTCGGGAGGCACCCTGAAACTGCTGAGAAGCACACAGTCAGCTTCACCTTTTTGTATGGCATCATAGCAAGCCTGAAGTCCGTGATAGAATTTCATCTCACTGTCGGGATAGTTTTCCTTGATGAAGCTTTCGGGATTTATCATGTTCTCGTTTACTGCGAAAACTATTTGGCTATCAGAAGATAACGTCCTGCTGTCAGTTTTGCGCATAACTGCCTGCATCTCGGAATCCATTGCGGTATCCGTCAGCATTATCCCCGACTGTTCGGCATCGTAGCTGCTCATGCATAACGGGAATACACAGTCTATCTCCCCTGCATCAAGTGCTTCAAGGGCTGTTGTAAGCGAATCGTAGGGTATGGTCTTGAATTTAAGGTTAGGGCTGTTGAGGGTATTCTCCGCGTGTGTCAGATAATCTTTAAGGGCACCTGTCAGCTCCCCTGTTTTCTCATCTTTCCAGCAGAAGGGAAAATAATCCTCTCTGTAACCTATGCGTATCTCGCCGTGCTTTTCCAGCCAGTCCTCCTGTTCAGCCGAAAGCAAAGCATTTGTTGTATTATAGTATACTCTTTCCTTGGATAATCTCTCGTTGAAATAAGGGTCATCGTCCTGTATATGCGCCAGAGCCGTGTTGAGCTCTTCAAGAAGATCGGGGCGGGACTTGCTGACGGCATAGTAATAATCCGAACCGCCTATCCTTATGACGGGGACAGCATCTCTGTTGTAGTCATAGGTGAATACTGTAGCGATGCCGTCTATCTCTTTTCTGACGATCTTCTCCATGGATTCGTCTTCGGTGTCCGTCAGCGGTATCACCTCAGCGGTGATTTCGTTCTTTTCCAGCCATTCGTTCAGCAGTTCTTCCTGAAAACTGCCTTTGTTTACACCGATCTTTTTACCGTTAAAGGTAGTCAGATCATTGGCTTTGATCTCATTGTTATCCTCAGCCACATAGATGTAGTAAGCCTCCGTGCCCATAGGCAGGTCTGGAAAATACATTAACTCCTCTCGTTCGGGGGTGTGACTCACGTCACTCAAAAGATCTATCTCGCCATTTTGGAGCATCTCAAACAGAACAGGCCAGCTGCCCTCAACGTACTCGTAAGTCCAGCCTGTGTACGCTGAGATCTTCTGGTGATATTCATAGTCAACTCCGCAGCGCCTGCCGAACTTGTCATAATAGCACATGGCAGAATCAAACCAGCCCACACGGACTTTCTTCTGTTCCTTTGTATCTGCAAAAGCCATCAATGGCAAAACTATGTTAATAAGGATAGCTGCCAGCAGGACCATTGCTGTTATGCGTTTATATCTTTTTTGTAATGTCAAGGTAAACCTCCTGTCAGCTATCCGGCTACACCTTATCAGCAGCTGATATCAGGCGAGCCATTGTGTCAAACATTTTTTCAGGCTCTATGGGCTTGAAAAGATGGGCATCCATGCCCGCTTCAATGGAGCGTTCTGCATCTTCTTCAAACACATTTGCCGTCATTGCTATGATGGGTATCGCTACCGCATCGGGGCGTTCAAGACTGCGTATCGTTCTCGCCGCTGTAAGCCCGTCCATTTCGGGCATACGCACGTCCATGAGTATGGCATCAAAGTGACCCTCTTCGCTCTCATGGAACATAGCCACAGCTTCCCTGCCGTTCTTTGCGTGTTCGGACTCAATGCCCTCCAGTTCAAGGATATCAGCCAGTATCTCCGCATTCTGTTCGATGTCCTCCGCGATAAGTACTCTGCGTCCCGCAAGGATATCCGCTCTCCTGCCTATGTCTTCGTCAGCTGAAACATCAGCTTCTTTTCTGTTGGAAGCTCCCAGCTTCACGGTAACGGTAAATACAGAGCCCACGCCCTTTTCGCTCTCCACAAGTATCCCGCCGTCCATCATCTCAACGTATTTTTTCGTGATAGCCAGTCCAAGACCGCTTCCGCCGTACTTGTTTGTGGTGGTGGCATCTTCCTGTGAAAAGCGCCCGAATATCTTGGGGATATATTCCTTATCCATGCCTATGCCTGTGTCCTTAACGATGAACCTCAGGGTGCATATGCCCTCAGCACGATATATCTCCTCAATGGTAAGGGTCACGCTTCCCGATGTTTCGGTGAATTTCACTGCATTGCCAAGAATATTTATCATTATCTGCCTGAGCTTCAGGTCGTCACCGATATAGTATTCACTCATATCACCGATGATATCGCACTCATAGTTCAGTTCCTTGTCCTGACACTGACCGTTTATGATTATATTTATCTGATCCAGGAATCCCCTGAAAGAGAATTCTTCGCTTTTAAGCACCATTCTGCCCGATTCGATACGGCTCATATCCAGGATATCATTTATTATCCCCAGCAGATGATCAGCGCTGGCACCTATCTTTTCAAGATGTTCTCTTGTCTTCTGCGGAAGATCGGGCTCCCTCAGGGCCATGGTGTCAAGTCCTATGATGGTATTCATAGGCGTGCGTATCTCGTGGCTCATATTTGAAAGGAAGCTTGACTTTGCACGGCTATTCGCCTCCGCCAGAGCCTTTTCAACGCCCATCTGCTTTTCACGCTTCTGCAGGGCGCTGTATATCTTTAACAGATTGAACAGCGAAAAACATATCAGCGCTATCTGTACGGCGCTGGCGTTATCCAGAGATCTCCCCACGTTCTTCATCTCATCGTCTATATGATCTTCATTTACATCGTCTATGACGTTTTCATCCACGGAATAGTATTCTTTCAGCACTTCTTCCGAACGTTCCAAAGCCATATCTGTGGTCTGACGTAGCCACACACTTGAAGTAAATATTATAAGTCCCAGCAGGACTATCCATGCAACTATGGAATGTCCCATCCTGCCCTCGTTGTCACCGTTTAAAAAAGTACGGAAATACACGAAGCCAAGTATGCTCCAGATAGTCAGTATCAGATAGGATTCAACCGAAAGGGTGTTTATCGCCAGAAAGTTAGGTATCAGAAATTCCAGCGCAAACAGTATGGATATCACCATTCCAGCCAGACCTACTGCCGATCTTCCCTTTTCATTGTTTTCTCGAGCTACTCTTAATGCCGCCGCCGATGCCAGCGCATAGGCTATGGTGGCGCCGACGGTGGTAACATCAACTATCCAGCTGATGGCTGTTCTTCCAAAGAACGGCAGTATCAGGGATATGGCAAGTATGGATATCACAGCATTTTTAGGCACATGACCATGGTTCTTTCTGCCCACCCACGCGGGGAAAAGCCCGTCATCGGCAAGGGAGCACATGAGCCTGCTGAGGGCTATGTAATTTCCTACCAGACCTGTGAATATTGCACCCAGTGCCGCCGCACCAAGTATGAAAGTACCCTTATCGCCCAGAGCTTTGTGTGCCGCAAAAAACGTGGGCAAAGAAGCATTTCCGCTGTATTTGTCAAGTAAGCCTATGTAATCCGTCCATGAACCGCAGTCATCGGGCAAAGCCTTTACCGCCAGCAGTACAAGGAAAACATAAGCCGCCGCCGCTGTTATCAGGGAAGTAAGCATTATGCCGAATGATTTTTTCAGCGAAAACTTAGCTTCCTCGGCTGAATGTGTGATGGATTCAAAGCCTACGAATGCCCATGGGGCAAGGGCGAATATGGTGAAAACTCCACCTGAGGGAGATTTATCGGGGGCATAGGGTTGGTCATACCCACCTGTGCAGTTACCCGATGACAGCGCTGCCCCAAAGCATATCACCACACCCACGAAAAGCACCGCCGCCATAAGTACCTGCGCCGATGCCGAAAACTTTCTTGAAAAGCACACCGCCGCCGCAGTAACCAGAGCCAGCCCCGAAAGTATTATCTCGCCGATGTATATCTCATATCCCGCTATGGAATAAAGGTATCCGAAGCGGAAAGTATCACCAAGCACTGTCCTTGCTATAAGGGGCAGAGCCGTGGCATTAGCCCATATGATGGCGATATACGTGATTATCATGAACCACGCCCCAAGAAATCCAAGGTCGTAGCCGAAAGCCTTTTTGGTGTAGGTATATATACCTCCGCAGTCGGGATAGCGGTTCATAAGGTAGTGGAAATTCACAGCCAGTACCAGCATGACCAGTCCGCCCAGACCAAGTCCGATGGCTGTACCCACAGGTCCCGCTATGGGCAGGAACGTCGTGCCGGGCATAACGAATGAGCCCCAGCCAACACTGCACCCAAATGACAATGCCCACGCTCCTAAGATACCGAGATATTTTTTATTGTCCGATCTTTCCATGATGCTCAGACCTCTCAAAACGGCTTGCAGAAAGTTCAGCCTTCTTCGTATCTCCTTATGCGGTCAGCCGTTCTTTTGTAAGCTTCACCTATCTTTTTTATCCTCAATTTTACTTCATCGTCTGTAAGTCTTCTGGAATTGCCGGGACGAAATTCCTCGGCTATCTCCGAAGCCATTCCCGCAAGACCCACTAGACCCAGATTAGCGCAGACGCCTTTCATAGCGTGAGCCGCTTCAAATATCTGTGCGGGTTCCATACTCTCTCCCGCATACACCAGCCCCTCAACTACGGAATTCGTCCTCATCTTCCTGATATGCTTGTCTATCAGCTTTTCCATGCGGAGCACCCGCATAGCCTGGTCATAATCTCCGCCTATCTCATAATACAATTCCTGTAACGTCATAAAACTCAGCCCCTTGATAAATTTATCAGACCATAATTTTACATTATACAGCGCCGACCTCAGCCAACGCTGCGTTCACGTTCTTTTTCGATAAATACTTCAAATTCATTGGCAGGGACAGGTCTTGAAAAATAGTATCCCTGTACAAGGTCGCAGTCCGCGTCCCTGAGAAGCTTCAGCTGACCCTCTGTTTCAACGCCCTCAGCAACTACGCTGAGCTTGAGATTACCAGCGATATCAAGGATAAGCTTCATCAGCCTCAGGTCTGTTTCGCTTTTCTCGATATTCCTCACAAAGGACATATCCATCTTCAGCACATCTATGGGCATTGAGGACAGCATATTCAGCGAAGAATACCCCGCGCCGAAGTCGTCCATCTCTATCTCAAAGCCTATATGCCTGAGGGAATGGATAAGGTCAAGGAGCCTGTCTGCGTCCTGTGAATAGGCTGATTCAGTCACTTCAAGCTTGATATCGCGGTATTCCAGACCATTATCCGTGATGAGCCTGCAAAGCCTGTCCGTCAGGTCGGGGTCGAAGATATCAGCACGGGATATGTTCACCGATACAGGCAGTGTTACGCTGAACTTTTTTCTCCACTTCGCCACCTGCTTAGCGGTCTCCTCCCATACGTAGTTATCCACCAAAGTGATGAGCCCGTTACCCTCAAACAGGGGTATGAAGGTACCCGGAGATATCATGCCGAGATCGGGGTGCTCCCACCGCACCAGTGCTTCTGCGCTCCTGAGTCTGGGGGGTTCACAGCGTATATCGTATTTGGGCTGATAATACACACGGAACTGACCGTCCGCCAGTGCATGGCGCAGGTCACCCATAAGTCTCTGGTCGAAAAGCTCTTTTTTCAGTATATCCTCATTGTATAACCTCAGGGGGTTATGGAAATCGCTGCGAGCCATTATACAGGCGGTACGCGCCCTGTCGAAAAGGATAACGGGTTCAGCGTCCTCTGTGCGCTCGTCCACGCCCATTCTCAGGTGTATCCTGACCTTGGGTGAGAATTCGTCCATCTTAGCCTGAAAGCTGTCCAGAAGCGCCCTGTGGTCGTCACAGTGGATACAGTATATGGCGAATCTGTCCGCATCGAAACGGCTGGCGATACCCTCTTTTTCTCTGAGAAAATCCCTTATGATATCCCCAAGTGTCATGAGTGCCCTGTCACCGAATTCTCTGCCATGGAGTGCGTTCAGGGTATGGAAGCGATCGATGTTCAGCACGATAGCCTCCATCTTCAGTTCAGGGTGATACCTGTACAGACGCTCGGCGTATTCATAGAAGAAATTTCTGCTGTAAAGACCTGTAAGCCCGTCCTTTTCTGCCGATGATATGAGCCTGCGTCCCTCAAACAGCTCGATTATCCTTGCAACACGGGCAAGTATGACCTCGTGTACGTCAAATGGCTTTGTAATGAAATCCGCAGCCCCCAGCCTGAGGGCTTCAAGCTCTGCTTCCTCGTATGAAGTCATGACTATAACGGGTATGCCGCGGAGCTCTTCGTCATCCTGTATGGTAACCAGCACCTCATAACCGTCCATCACAGGCATGATAAGATCAAGCATGACTACGGATAACTCATTTTTATGGTGGCGCATAAGCTCCAAAGCCTGCGCTCCGTTTTCCGCGAAAATGATATCATAATCATTCTCCATGATAACTTCCAGAGCATCTCTGTTGATCTCCTGATCGTCCACGATAAGAACTTTCTGCGGACGCTGAATATTTTTTGACCTGATCATGATATTTCCCTCTTTTCTGCTTACTCTCCGGTATTAGATCATCTTACTATGCGATTGTGACAGCTCCCGCAGGACACCGTATATGCGCCTTTTCACGCGGTATACAGAGCATTTTCATACAGCAGGATACTTTCCGCAAATATACTTCTTCATACTACCATATGTTATTATAGCATATATTAGTTCATTTTTCAATACTTATTTTAAAAAAGATGATAAAATATCCATCTTATCTAGATATTTTTGTTTAAAATATTAAATATAAAGTACAAATCATGTACATACTCCCCTAAGACAAAGATAATACTATTATAAGGCAGAACATTCTTAATAAGGTCCATGGGCTGGAGCATTATTCGCTTTATGGTCTTTACATTTGCCGTAAGATGTGATATAATATTTAAGATATTGCAGTAATGGGATCGCCCCATAAGACACGGAGGTTATGGCTATGGCTGAAAATACAGTTAACAACGATAAAAAAGAAGGTAATGTTCTTGCGGGCTTTGTTCTCTACAAGGACGCTAATATGGACTGGGCAAGATTCAAGAAGTCACTGAAAGATGACTGGGGCATCGAAGTTGATGACGAAGTTAAGGACAATGCGCTGGTATTCCACACCGATGGTATGGTGGTGGCTTGTTCACTTATGCCCAACCCTGTACCAAACAACGAAGCTGAGGAGTGCGCTAAGAACAATATCCTCTGGAAAGACGGTGCAGCTGAGGTGGCAAAGCATCAGGCTCACGTAATGATGGCTGTTATGAACAAGTTCGATGCTATGGATCAGGCTCTGCTTTTCGCGAAGATAGCTTACAGCCTGCTGAAGCTTGACAACGCCATCGGCATATACAAGAACCCCACGGTATACGAAAAGGAGTTCTACATGAACTTTGCCGAGACTATCAAGAATGACGAGCTTCCCGTGCCAATACTGCTTTATACAGGTATGTATCTGGCTAAGGAGGGGCTCTGCGCTTTCACATCGGGCATGACTTTCTTCGGCATGAACGAGCTGGAAGTCATTGACAGCAAGCAGCAGCCCGACCAGGTGATAAGCTTCATGTTCTCCATTGAAGAGTATGTCCTCAGCGAACACGTTGAGCTGAAAGACGGCGAGACCATAGGCTTCAGCGAGGAGCAGAAGCTGCCCATCAGCGTGGGTGACGGTGTCAGCGTTAAGGGCATAACTGCTAAGATAGGTTTCTGATATGGATTTCACAGGATTCAAGGCAGCGGTCTTTGACCTTGACGGCACTCTCATACGCTCAAAGGGTGTATGGAGCGAGATAGACCGCCTGTTTTTCAAAAAGCGGGGCATGGAAGTCCCCGAGGGTTACTATGAAGCTGTTTCCACCAAGGATTTCAGGGCGGCTGCCATTTACACGAAAGACCTTCTGGGGCTTGACGACAGCATCGAGAGCATAATGCAGGAATGGCACGATATGGCGGTGTACGAGTATACCCACATCATCGGCGAGGTGGACGGTGCGGCTGATTTCCTGCGGTATCTTTCGGGCAAGGGTGTGAAGCTGGGTCTGGCTACTGCCAATTCTGCGGCGCTGTATGAGCCTGTGCTGAAAAGGCTGGGAGTGCTCTCCCTGTTTGAAAGCTTTGCCACCACCGAGGAAGTTGGCAGGGGCAAGGGCTTCCCCGATGTGTACGAGCTTGCCTGCGAAAGGCTGGGTACCACATCAGCCGATACAGTGGTTTTTGAAGACCTGCCAGAGGGCATACGTGGTGCAAAGCTGGGTGGATTTGCTTCGGCTGCCTGCCTGGACGAGCTCAGCGACGCCGAAAAGGCTATAATGCTGGGAGAAGCAGACATCTGCTTTGATAATTACAAAGAGCTTCTCGCGAAGTAATGAACGGTAAATTAACAGATATCATACATTTTGTTAAATATCGATTTTGCTATTGACAACTCGCCTATATAATGCTATAATATTAGAGTTGATTGAGCGCCAGTAGCTCAGCTGGATAGAGTGACTGGCTACGAACCAGTAGGTCGGGGGTTCGAGTCCCTCCTGGCGCATCCAACGATAAAGCCCGTTGACATGACGAAAACGCCGTGTTTACGGGTTTTTCTTTTACTTTAACTTTATAACTGCTGTTTCTGCAGCTGAAAATGAAGATTTGCAGACAAAAAATCACGCGAAAAGTCACACGGGATCGTGGTACGATGAGAGAGGCTTTTTTCTAAAAAACGGTTAAAACGACTGTAAATAGGCGTTTTTCAACTCTAAGCTTATATTATAGCAAAATTTAAGCAAGCAGATGCCAGAACAATGGTGTCTGCTTGTTTCTTTATGGGTTGTTTTTTTTGACTATGGGTGGAAAAAACTTATTATGATGTAACAGTCTGACTACACTTGACCTGAGCAGTTATGATACAATTAACGTCAGTACAGGCGCAGAATATCACTGATACAGTTTACACATCTCCAAAGAATCTGACACCGGGCAAGACCTATAAAGTTGCTATTGCTACAAGAGTAAAAACGGTAATTTGGACACAGAAAACGCTCTCAAACATTCGAGTATTGTTACAATAAAATAATTGACTGACATTGATATAATATGATACAAGCAAAACGGATAGCCGTCTTCACAAAAGATGGCTATCCGTTTTCATTTGCAGTCAAAATAAACATTAATAGACTCTTCAATTAGTGATAAGCAACGAACGATTAAGAAATTGTATCGAAATTATTGACATTGATAATTATCTGTGCTATCATATCTTTAGAAATATTGATATATATTATTATTTTCAACAAGAAAAGTCAGGAGGACATAATTATGCAGATTAGAAAATTGTTAGCAGTAGTAATGTCGCTTTGTATGGCAGCAGGTGCTGTCAGCTTCGGTGCGCCTGTTATATCGCAGAGCGTAACCGCACAGGCTGCGGATGTTGAGGCTGTCACCATCATTCCGACCTTCCCCACAAACATCAAGGTTGAGTACAGCGAGAAATACCGTCAGGTGAGATTTACATGGGACAGAATTCCAAATGCTGATATGTACGGTATAGCTGTATATCTTGCAGGTAAGTGGAAAGTTCAGACACAGAATATAACCGACAATACATATACTTCTCCAAAGAATCTTACACCCGGCATGACCTACAAAGTTGCTATAGCTGCAAGAGTCAGCGGAACTTGGGATGTAACAAGCGCTATCAATAATGCGGTGACTGTTACCGTAAAAGGCAATAATTCCTATATCAAGCCAGACAGAGAGATCAAATATGGTTCGGACTTATATGTTATTGCCGATGAAGTCACTATGTATCTCGGACCCGATACAAGCTACGGTAAAGTTACAACGATCCCCAGAAAAACTCTCCTTCAGGAACTCGGAGTTATGAATAATAACGATAACTGGGCATTTACAGAGTATAAGGGAAAGTACGGCTGGGTACAGGTCGTGAATGAATCGGGCGAAAGCGAGATCCAGATTTTATATCCTGTAGCTGATAAGCCTGTTATCTACCTCTATCCCGAAAAGGAGACAGACGTTCATGTTGAGGTGGAGCTGACTGAAGCAGATCTTGCCACTACCTATCCTAAGTACAACAATGGCTGGGATGTAATCGCTAAGCCTGACGGATCACTTGTGAACAAGGCTGACGGCACTCATCACAGATACCTGTTCTGGGATGCTGTAAACTGCCGTACAGAATTTGATCTTTCCAAGGGATTCTGTGTAGCTGGCAGTGATACCGAGAGTTTCCTCAAAGAAAAGCTCAGCTACATGGGTCTGACCGAAGATGAAATGAATGAGTTTATCGTATACTGGCTGCCACAAATGGAGCATAACAAATATAATCTCATTTCATTCCAGAGTGATAAATATACAGATTCCGCAAAGCTGAACATCACACCAACCCCAGATAGTATGCTGCGCGTATTCATGACATATGTACCTCTTGAAGAGGCTGTGGACATCGAACCGCAGGAACTTTCCACATTTGAAAGAAAAGGTTTCACAGTCGTTGAATGGGGCGGTTCCGAAATATAAAATAAGATTGTTAACATGATGCATTTTTAAAGGGCTGTGTCAGCCGTGTGAGAGATCGTACTCTCATGCGGCTGTTCACAGCCTTTTTTATTTCGTTACTTCGTGAGCGGTATACAGATTTCGAGTAAGCTGAAGAAAGCAGAGTTAATTATCACTGTTCCAAGTATGGTGATGTTCGACTGTTCTTCATGTGATTAACTTATTTCAGAGACATTTTATACCATAAAGAGCCATCGGAAGCTATTATAGTTTTTCAGTTCATAACATAGAATATGCAGTTATTGACTTCGCAAGGTATTCCCTTTTGAATCCTATTTCTGAGTGCCTGCTGTATCTCATTTTTGAGGTCTGCAGGCAGTTTGACTTTAGTATGAAGATTCTTTTTGATCAGATATAAGATATTTCTGTTCAACCGCGGATACTCACCCGCAAGACGTATCAGGTGCGGCATGACCTGCCATACGCTGTCCTTTGTCAGCAGAGATATCTCACGCCATTGCAGTACAGGGACGCTGTTATCATTTCGTATCATAGAAAGCAGCTGCTTCGTATCAAAGCATTTCAGTCCTCTTGCAAGGTGATATGCTGTCCTTGCAACGGCAGGATCATCGCTGTGCATATTATCATATATCAGCTTGCTGCTGTCTTCGGCTTTAAGGCGAACAAGTGCCGTGAGGGCTTCACATGGGTGGGTATCAAGATAGGGGCGGATAATGGGAATATCTTCCTTTGTGCCCGTATCTGAAAGAGCAAGCATCGTCTCGGGCAGATGATTACGGCAGTATTCCGCAACATCGAAACATTTTTTATCGAGCTGCTGTTCTGCGAACTTTCTTATCCTGCGTGACTTTGAACACAGCAGTTTTTCAAATCCTTCCCATATGCCCTCGCGTTGAATCCGATAAGCATATACTGTCCTGCGCACACCCTCATATTCGTCTTTCATAAAGATGTTCATGACCTCACAGGATATCGGCTGAGGTGCTGTTTGCAGGTACAGACGTTCAAGCAGAACTCTCTGCTCTCCGTTATTTTCTTTACGGAAAAGCTCCAGAAGTGTATCACATTGCGAGGCATCGTGGTGGAGTGTAAATGCATTATAGCAAATACCGCCGCGTAATTTAAGTTTGTTTTCAGCGATAGCTTTTCTGAGCAGACTGTCCAGCTCGTTCATTGAAAATGCAGCATCTCTATGCGCACGTTCGCCGCGTCTGACGTATTCGATATAGGGTATAGCACGGATAAGTTCACGATGAGCATCGGGGCGCTTCAGATATTCTACAAGCACTTCACCTGCCGCCCTACGCACAGCGTGAACATTGTCATTGAGGCGGTAAATGATATGATTCAGCATTGTGCTGTGCTTCAAAAAACGGCGCAGGCATTGTTCGCGGACATGACCGTTCGGGTGTGCCGAGCCTAATATCAGCAATAAACGATCACCGCCGTAATAGTCTTTTGGTACGGTATTCAGCTTATCCCATTCATCAAAGTCGGGAGAACCACTTTCAAACGGCGCCTTTTTCATCAGCGCGTTCACCAAAAATGCGTTATCGAGATTAAAGCTCAAAACATTTGAGGCAGTATCTCTTATGTATCGGATATCATCGATATCGGGGTCATAGAACAGTGCCGAATACAAAAGCGGAAAGCTGCTGTATTTCAATAAAGTGTCTGCATACCACTGCATCCGCCCTTCCAGATCAGGAAGATAGTTCATAAGTTTCTTCGAAATTCGATACTTAAGATCGTCTTTATAGCATTTTATTATATGCTTTGCATAGCTTGTCTTCTTTGGAACGTTTTCCATAGCTATTCTCCTTTCCTTTAAGCATAACTATCATCGATATAGCTTAAATATTTCTCAGATCATACTGCAAAAACCGTTCGCTATGCATGAATCCGCAGGACTCATAGAGCTTCATGCCCTGTTCCGATGCCATAACCTGCACAATGCCTATGCCGTATCTCTTTGCCCAGCGCATAACATATCCCAGCATACACTTTGCCATACCGCGTCTTCGGAATTGCGGTTTGACATACATGCTCGAGATCAGTCCGATCTTACCGGTCGGATTTGCGGAATAAGGCGGCTTTTCAAGCAGCGTCAGCCCGACAGTGCCGATAACCTCTCCGCGGTGAACAGCGATCCACATACGGAACGTTCCGTTTCCAAACGCACGCTCATAGAAATCACGGATATCAGGAGCCAGATCAACGGCATTGGTATCTCCTTCTTCCATAAGCTGAGCAATGCGCAGTTCGATCAGAGAATCAGTCAGTTTTTCGCCCGCCATTCCGAGTCCGCTTTGGTTATACTGAGTGACTGTTCTGACATCGATTTCGTATTTACGGTGTGCAATATGATCGTGCAGTCCTTCGATCATCCAATCTTCAAAAGAACATCCGCTTTCAATGGGCTTGCTATACCATGTAAGAAAATCAGAATCTATGGTGCAAACACTGCCTGCTGCTTCACCTCTGAACATCAAAAGAGTATTCATCGTGCAGCCAGGTGTACTGATGAAGATGCCGCCCGCAATCAGCCGTTGTTCGAGCTCAGCCGTTTTGTCAAAATTCTCTTCATCTTCTGCCGCTTCAGCCTCCTGTGCAAAAGACCTCCATTCTTCCTCTGGAAGTCCTCCGCCGATCATTACAGGCAGATCGGCACGCGCTGCTGCATTGGGATTACGCTCACGCATCTTATCCAGCGAATATATGCCGTAATTCGGTCCTATCCCGCCGTTGCCAAGCTCAGTGAGATAACGCACGAATACCTCGGGAAGTGTGACACGCATCTCCTTCTCGAATTCTCGCACCTGTTCTATTGTAGCAGGCGGATCGAAAAGCTTAGACTTGCTGCCGTCACTACGTTCAGTTCCTCCACATTTTTCATATTCCTCTGCGAGTGCTCTGATCTCTTCGATAACATCCATATTTATACCTTCTTAAGTGTTTGTTAGCCAGTCCGAAAAATCAACGATCTTGATGCCTTCATACTGATAAGCATCATGCCGAGTCCTTGCGATGAGCATTTTGGGATAAGCGTCCTTGATAGAAAGCAGAGGTGATACTTCACGCTCAAAAGTCTTGTCATCGGTGATATTGTCCGAAACCTGAATATACAGTTTTTCGTCACGCTTTATAGCTACAAAGTCAACTTCTTTCTTATAAAGGACACCGACATAAACCTCATATCCTCTGCGAAGCAGCTCGATAGCTACGATGTTTTCTAGCACTCTGCCGTAGTCCATATTTTTAGTGCCGAGCTTTGCATAGCGGAAAGAATGATCGCTGAGGTAGTATTTCTCGGTAGTTGAAAGGTATTTCTTTCCTTTGATGTCATACCTGCGTACCTTATAAAACGTAAAAGCGTTGCAGAGGTACTGCATATATGAGCTGACAGTCTTGTGGTTGATCTTGTCCTTATGGCTGTTAAAGGTATCGGCAATGGTTCTGGCTGATGTGAGGTTTGAGATGTTATCCATCAGAAAATCTGCAAGCCTGTCCATAAGGGCTGTATTGCGTATCTTGTACTTCTTGCGTATATCGCGGACAATGAGTGTATTGAAAACTTCCTCGATATAGTCATACTTGGCTTCCTGATCTTTATAGACATAGGAACCTGCCATGCCGCCCTCGCTGACATATTTATCAAAGGCAGTATAAAGATCAGTATAACCGAAATATTTGACATACTCGGCAAAAGAGAATGGATAAACTTTGATCTCGAAAGTCCTTCCTGTGAACAGTGTGGCGAGGTCGGAGCTTAAAAGGAATGCATTAGATCCGGTGATATATATATCATACTTCTCCGAAGCATGCAGACCGTTGATCGCTTTCTCAAAATCGTTGCACATCTGTATCTCATCTATCAGGACGAAGTTTTCAACTCCTTCTTTGTATCGGGAATTGATATGATCGTAAAGAGGACGGTATTCTGTAAATTCCTCATATTCGGGCAGATTGAAATTGATATGAATGATATTGGCATCGGGGTAGTTGTCCATGATATGCTTTTTGAACGCTTCAAGCAGCTTGGACTTTCCGCTGCGTCGAACACCGGTAATGACCTTTATATCAGGGGTACCGATCACATTGATGACCTTATTGAGATAATCGGTTCTTTCTATCAGTTTCATAAACACTCACACTCCTCTATGCCTATTATACCACATGTATTTCCCAAAATCAAGTAATTTTCAATTTTGGGAAACAGAAATATTAATATGGATCATTCACCCATATTCTCAGCCAATCCAACAAAAACAAAGCTTTTAGACCGTTTGCTATAATCATATCCTATCTTTTTCATTTGATGGTATATTGGCAACCGTATTATTTGATCAAAATCCATTCCCTCATAAAGATTAGATTCCATCAGTATTTTCTCGATCTCAGAACTCTGATCGTATGTATCTTCATCATCTTGCAAGCTATCAGAACATATCCCGGGTATAATTCCGCGGGTGTCTAAGAAAGGAATTTTACCTATACTATCAAAACACAGCTCCGCAGATCTTATATCATCTCCCGGGAACAAGTAACCACCGCAGACCTCACATTTAATAACAAGATGTTTGTCCGGATTGATCCATAAATAAGGATCAGCATCGTCATCAACCGTAGGTTTACCATATACATGAGCTTTCTTTGGAGTGGTAAGGCGGATATTTCGGAAAAACATCTGAACTGCATAACCGATTGGTTTGTGGTACAGCCTTGCGTCCGTCGTGGTCATCGTGCAGACGATCATTCTGCTGTGGCAGCATTTTCACTGAGTGCGAGGTATGACGGTACGTTTTCAGTAATTGCAAACAGCGCGGAATAGTACGGAATATCAACACCATGCTGCAAACAAATGCGGTGGATATTATCAAGCAGAGGGCGGCAATTCTCGGAATCGGGGTTCAGGTCGGATATGATTATTTCCTGCACAAGCGGATACAGCGCGATCTTGTCCATTTCGGGATTTTGGATAAAGCCCAGCTCAATCAGGTCATTGATCGCGTCCATGCTTTCAATGCTTATCAGCTCGGCAAAAAGTCTGCCGCGGATACCGTCGTCGGGAATGAACGTTGTATAGCGCATCTCTCGGGCGGTCAGCGTCATACTCGTCTATAGTGATGTACTCGATCATTTCAAGCGCCATCTCACGAGTGAGCTCGGGAACGTCAGCATATTTCTTCAAACGGCTTAATTATTTGACCGCATAATCTTCACGCTTGTTCCTTAGAGAGAAATGTTCAAATACCACTTCCAAATTTGAAAGAAGAACATGTTAACAGATGTTCATGGTTATAAATCCCCCAATAAATATGAAATATCCAGTGGCTCTAAGCTTTTTGTTATAACCGCCTTATCTTATTTCTTTTATTTCACCGATGAATGCAGAAAGCACCCCTTTCATTATGAAAGAAGCACTCTCTGCGTCTGTATTAAAGGATTTGGTTTGAATGCTTACTTTAAAAGCTTTTTGCCCTTGACATGAGCAGCGATACGAATAATATCTGTAATGTTTACCTTACCGTCCTTGTTCACATCAGCTGCCTTCCTACCCTTTTCGTCAAGCATCTTTTTTCCCTTTACATGAGCTGCAACCTTTGTAACATCGGTGATATTGATGTTTCCATCACCGCTTACATCTCCCAATGCATATTCTGCGGGTTCTTCACTTTTCTTGGTATAGGTGAATACTAAATCACTTTCGTAGCCCTTTGCCTTTACTGTTATATTGAAGCTATCGCCCTCGGAAAATACTGAACTCTCTGTATCCAGTGTGCCATCAGCCTTGATGATGACAGTAGCTCTTCTGCCGCTAGCGGAATACTCCTTTTCGTTTACAACAACGGTGGTGATGTTCTTGATATATGCTTCAAGCTGTTCAGCGGTAAAGCCCTCTGCTGCGATCAGCTTGTTCTCCTTGCCGTCAAATTCAGCGGGAATATCTGTTGTTGTCAGCATAAAGCTTGCAGAAAGATCTGCGTACTTGCCCTTGCTGTCTTTAGCTGTAAGTGTGTAGCTTCCCGGGTTCGCAATTTCAAAAGTAAAGCTGTTGTCCTTGAAAACTGCTTCAAGCCCCTCAATGTTGTATTCGATATCAAAATCTTCAGGTACATCAGTCAGTGTTATATCTGCCTTGCCTGCGCTTACTGCTGTGTTCTCAACAACGATACCGCCGCTGAACTTAACGGGAACATAGACCTCACCCACATCTACATTGACATATCCTGCGGCAGTGATGTAATCCAGCTCGGTTATAGTATTGCCCATCAGGCTCTCAAAGCCCTTGTAGTCAAGCGTATTGCCGTGAGGTTCGGCGGTCTTGATACCAGATGTCCAGGAGAATTCAGCATTTCTCCAGATATTCTGCTCGTGGCGCAGAGCATACGCCCCGCCGTCCTTAGTCTTGATAAGGATACCGTAAATGATGGTGCCATTCTCGGGCTTGCCTGTAACATTTGCCGCATAATCGCCCCAGGGGGTGTTGGTGTTGAGGGTCATCGAACCCGATACTGTCTCAGGATTCTCATCGTTCACCTCAGAGAAGCTGACATCTCCGTCAGTAACGGTAACTGTCTTGTACGCTTCGGGCTTTTCGGTGGCGGTGAAGCCGTAGTTGTTCTCCCCCAGTGCATCAAGGTCTTCCTGCTTGATAGCAACGGGATATACAACGCCATAGATCTTGCCCAGTTCATCGGAACCTTCCTCACCTGCATTGTTGTATGTACCATCAAAAAGCTGACCTTCACCGTTCATTCTTGTCTTGTTGACAGTCGCGGAAGTAACAGCGTCAAGACCCTCTGCATTGCTCAGGTTCTCAGCCTCTGCCGCATAGAACTTGTCATAGGGTATCTTCATGGTACCGTAAACATACTCCTCTGCCTTTACCTCATCGGCAAAAACACTCAGCGGTATCGAAGCCGCTGCCATTGCAGCACATATCGACAAACTGAATATCCTCTTTGTTTTTCTCATATGTAATTACTCCTTTACATTTATTTACATCGTTAAGTTATCAAATACTAACTTAACGATACATTACCTGTCTCAACATCTCGTATCACACTATATCCTCACCGAATAGTCAATAGTTCTGGATAAATATTTACAAGTAAGTCTCAGCTGACTTTTCTCGCCCTTTTAAGCCTTTTGCTGACCATCTGAGCACACAGCCCCGTGAACAGTCCCGCGATGCATCCCGAGATCATCAGAAAAGGAAGATACGCTATAACAGATGTGCTTTTCAGCACAAGCACCGCAACAGCTATCTGCCCTATATTATGAAACACCGCACCCGCTATGCTGAGAAACCACATATTGTCCTCGCGGATGATATTTTTCAGTATTTCCATACCGATAAAGCAAAGAGTACCTCCCGCTATGCTGTACCACAGTGCCATCAGATTGCCGCTGAAAAGAGCCCCCAGCAATATCCTGCTGTAAAGCATCATGGCTGTTTCCGCAGAACGGTAATTGTACACGCAATACACGGTAACGATATTCGCGAGCCCCAACTTTACCCCGGGAATGGGTACAATATCGGGTATACGCAGTTCGACGATGAATATTATCAGCGCAAGGCAGGTCAGCAGACCTAAACAAGTAAGTTTTTTTGTATCCATCATCTCACCTCGCTGTACCGTCGATATCACCGTTCTCATACTCTATCACAAGCCGGTTCGGCAGACAAACTATCGGCTTGCCGTCCTCCAGCCAGCCTGTATCCACACAGATATGGTCGGGACAGTCTGCGCATTTCATATGTATCCTGCCGCCCTGTAGCTCGATGGTATTTTTTCTGCCCTCATATGTGACTTCTATCGTTCTGTCCTTTTCCGATGAAAGATCAATGCGGTAAAGCACCTTGCCATTCTGTGAGATAACTGCTGTCTTTCCGCTTTTCGGTCTCATGACAGATAGGCACCATACCGCTGCTGTACAAAGCACCAGCAAAGTTATGATGATACAGACAGTTCTCGTTTTCATCTTTCGATCACCGTGACATTTTCAACTTTAGGTGAAAAGTTTTCTGCTATACCTTCGGTGACATATACACCGCCATCATCGGAAATGAGTATCATTTCAAGATCTACGCTGTCACGCCAGTATGCACAGGCATCATCAAGCCCCATTACATAAAGCGAGGTCGAAAGTGCATCACATAGCCTGCCCTCTTTGCCGATGACCGTCACACTTGCAAGACCGCTGTCGGCTGGTCTGCCTGTTTCAGGGTCGAGGATATGTTTATATATAACACCGTCCTTTTCAAAGAACCTCTCATATCCTCCCGATGTTATAACAGCACATTCCCCCACGGCAAGAGTGCCTATACTCCCCTCTCCGAAGGGGTCGCGTATGCCGACTTTCCACTTCGTGCCATCGGGTTTTGCATCTCCGATGGTCTGTATATTTCCCCCAAGGTCAAGCAATGCTGAAGTCACGCCATGTTCTTTTAATGCCTTTGCCGCTGCGTCCCCCGCACAGCCTTTAGCAACTGCACCAAGGTCTATCTCGGTGTTTTTGGGTATATATGCCTTGCCGTTTCCGACAGATATCCTCTCAACGCCCTTACATTCCAGTAATGCAGATATCTCGCTATCATCGGGAACACAGTATTCACCTGTGGTAAATCCCCACGCCCTGAGTACAGGATATAGAGTGATATCCAGCGCACCCTTTGTCTGCCAGTGCATATCTATGGCAAAATTCAGCAGTTCTTCGGTTTCAGCACTTACGGGAACTTCCGTCCCGCCGCTGTGGTCGAGGGTGTATATCTCGCTGTTTTCATCTGTTACAGACCACAGCTTTTCAAGCTTTGTGATCTCTTTCTGTGCAGCTTCTATGCCTTTTTTACCATTTTGTCCGTAGGCAGTTATGGTCATATAAGTGTCCATTGCAAACACTGAACCGCTGCTTTTTATGTCATCCGTCACGGTCGCCTTACTGCTGTCGGAATTGTTCGCGGCACACGAGTTCAGCATCAACACGCCTGTTAACAGAACAACTGCCGCATATTTTTTCTTCATGAATTTCCTCCGATCTGCCGCAGTCTTATGTTCGCAGGCAGAGCTTTATGCGTAAGTTACTACAAACCTTTGGAATACCCCACCGCGGTTAGTTAGAACTACCCGCAACGAGTATTATACAATATCGCCCCAAAAAAATCAAGAGTATCTTTCAACGAATCGAGAACGAATTAGTCAAAACTAATGTGCATTTATGACAATTCAGTGCAAAGTTAACTTCGGCTAATTTTGTGATTATAAACTTTTCGTAAAATTATATAATCTATAATTGACAAATTTTCAACCATAGCGTATAATGATTTACCGTGGTTAGTCACATATAACACAATATAGACAGTGAGGTAAAGAATATGTTATTTCTGATAGCTTTGACCATTGCAGTGCTGTTTTCAGTGCTGTGCGCAGGTGCTTTGAAGAAAGCTCCCCTGGCGTTCTATATCGGCGGTACGCTGATATCAGTGCTGATGATAGTGCTGGCACAGCAGCCTGTTGAAAACGTGATCCTGCGTAAATATGTCATCGGACTGTTTTCAAGAGGCGCACTGGCAGGTGCACTTTGGGTAGTAGTAATGGGAATGAGAGTACTCCCTGACGGCAGCAAGGCAATAAAGCGGCTGATGCCTGTAAGAGGCGAACTTTCAATATTCACCGCGACAGTTACGCTGTCCCACATCATATTCTACGGGCTTTCTTACATCAAGCGTCTTACCGACCCTAATTTCAGCAAGGCGGCAGACTTTCTGCTTACCTGCGGTATATGCGCGGCGCTTGTGCTTATAATGGTGCCCCTGACAGTACTATCTTTCAAGAAGATACGCAAAAAGATGAATGCGAAAAAGTGGAAGAACATTCAGCGTGCGGCTTATGTTTTCTATGCTCTGATATATCTTCACATTATCGCGCTGTTCATACCAAAGGCTAAGGCAGGTATTGAGGGATATTTCCTCAGCTGTCTGGTTTACACTGCTGTATTCGGGGGTTACATGATACTCAGGGTGAGAAAGTGGTACGTTAAGAAAAAGACACCGGAGAACAGTGCATTGCTGAATATCGCAAGTACCGCCTGCGCAGTTCTGCTGACTGGTATAGTCGCTTTTTGCAGTTACGGAAAACCTCAGAACAAGGTAAGGACAAACAGACCGGCTGCAAAGAAAGTCACTGTAATGACAGTTAATGATACTTCCCCAACAAATGAAGAAGACAGGACCACATTAAGGCTGAGTGCAGATCGTGACGACACATCATCCCATGATCCGGGTGAAAGCAGTTCTCCCGACAGCAAGAATTCATCGGACAGCAGTTCATCCCAAAAGGATAGTTCAAGTTCCCGCAAAAAAGACAGTTCATCAGGAGAAGAAGATACAGACGAAGAAGAGCAGGATGAAAATCATGAAGAACAAGATGAACAGGAAGAGCAGAATGACCGTGAAGAACAAGGTGAGCACAAAGAACAATCAGAAGAAAGAAAAGACAACAGGCAGGAAGAAAAACGCGAAGAACAGCAGGAAGTAAGAGAACCTGTTCAGACTCAGCCGCCAGTGACCGAACCGCCCGAGCCCGAGTTCATTTACAATAACGGCACCTATGAGGATTCAGCATACGGCTATGACGGCGAAGTACATGTCACCATCACCATCGAGAACGATGTCATCACCGAGATATCAGCCTATTCCGACGAGGAAGAACCCGATTATTTCGATTCTGCTTATGAGACTGTTGCCGGAGATATCCTCAATTATCAGACCTGTGAAGTCGATGCGGTTTCAGGCGCGACATACAGCTCAAATGCAATAATGAAAGCAGTAAAGAAGTGTCTTGAACAGGCAAGAAAGTGATTGAATATGTATCTGATCACTAATACATGACCCATCACACAAGCAATAACGGCAGATGTAGATATCACCTACATCTGCCGTAATTTTCAAATTAATATGGTTTGCAGTAAAAGAGTCAATCCCAAATTCTGTGTAAACTACAAATAGTGTAATAAAAGAGTATATGATGAGACCGATTGTGAAAGCAGTCGGTCTTATCAGCATATTAGCACATGATTAT
>NZ_FOAT01000001.1 GCF_900109655.1 Hominimerdicola alba | reverse complement strand
AAAATATCAGGTGACAAAGCATATGCTTTGTCAATGCTTGCAAGTTCATAAATGCATATCCATTCGTCCTGCTGTCCTCGGCAGGGAGACACTATAATTTCGATAATTACGATACACCGATGTGCTGCGCCTGCGGCATTATGGCAAAAATATAACTTGTCGTTCAGCACTCACCTTTGATAAAACGGCTGCTCAGATAAGGCGAAGTACATCTGAACAGTTTGCCCGATGAAACTGGCGAGACTTACGAACGATACTTCAAAGGTTGCAAATCAGATCATCGAGTTATTTATAGAGTATGCTTCCCCCTTTCAAATGTATATCCCATCGGCAGCTCGCACAGATGGTCGGGTGCGAACTAATCAGGAAACAGATATGTCTTGCATTTTTGTTACCCCTTGTCCTCCTCTCTAATATATAATATAGCACGTTTGTTTGCTCTGTGCCATATATTTCAAAATCCGAATTTTTTCTTGATAAGGGGGCTAAAATTTCATATATGAAGTGGATAACTTGAAAACTGCTATTTGCAAAAAGGTCAAGGATATCCGAGTGCATTGAAATGCACAAAAATCCCCCTATGAATGCTATCATAGAGGGATAGTAATCTATTAAAAACAGTAATGATCACATCTGACTTTATTTATTAGTCCGTATCGGTGTGGGAACGGGATACAAAAATTATTGCACCGTACATAAGGAAAAGTGCTACGGTAAAGTAAACTGCTGCTCCTGCAAATTCGGAGATGACCGAGGGTCTGTCAGCGAAGACATCGTAAGTCCCGCTGCCGAATATCATAGTTTTAAGAGATCGCGAGTTTATGTAGATCGTGTTTCTCACAAGGCACAGCCGCATCAGCAGGTTTTCTGCTGTGAGTATCAGTGCGGTTATCGGTACATAGGTATACAGCGCTTTCGATGAAGTTTTGCGGCTTACTCCGTTTGCCTTGAAGAAGCCCACAGTGGTCTTTGCAAGAAGTGACGCGCATATCGCTGCGGCTATCAGCGAGACGATCTCGAATTTTCCCGTACTGCTGCGCTCAAAGTTTACGCTGAGTATCTCTGCTGCCTCAGACTTCGTTCTTCCGGGATCGCCCATTGCATACCTAAACATATTCATCAGCGGAATTGCAAAGATCCCTGCAGTCAGAAGCATGGTAACAGCACCGGTTAAAGCTGTGAAAATTATACCGAATCTGGCTTTTAGGATATAAGTAAGACTTTCTTTCATATTAACGAACACCTCTCTTTCTTTCTGCAGCAGGAACCCTAAGTATGAACACTGCATAAACCAGATAACCGATCATGAATACCATCAACGCAGTTGTCAGAAAAGCTATGACCGCTCCAAGGCAACTGCCGTACTGATCAGGTGCCATTGGGTTGGGGTGAAGTATCTCTCCGATATATATCATTTTTTCTCTGAGCCCTGACATAAGCTCTCCGCGAAGTGTTACCGAACCGCCGTATTCTATAAACACATTAAAATAGCAATATGCTGTTACCGCAGATGCGACCGATGCTCCAAACAGGTTTGTTCTTTGCTTTACAGCAAGAAAAACCATCACAGCTGTATAACCCAGCATAACAAGCAGGAATATCTCGCTGATGCTGAAAAATATGAACCTCGGGTCATGTGCGAGCAGATCGTTCATGCCCTGCATTGACAACTGTTCACCGCCTGCCCAGGTATGGCGGTCATCACACATTATTATACAGTCGAGTCTCATGCCTGCAAGCCTGAAAATACCATCTGTTATAAGGTAGACAGTTTCTATCATTACAGAACTCAGCGCACCGAACGTGAGAGCTGCTGCACCGCTGCCTACAAGAATACTTACTCTTGAAGTGCCGTTATGCAGTGATATCTTTATAAGATCATAAAGAACCATCCCGAAAATGATACCTGCCGCCGCAGCACCTGCGCTTTCATAAATGTTTTTCCAGTCACTTCTGAAATTTACACTGATGATACCGGCAATGAGCAGAATGATATGGAACAGGAATAAAACTCCGAGACTAAGCCCGAAATATTTGAGATATCTCCTCAGGCCTTCTTTTCCACGAAATGAGTAAGAGAGAAATTCACCCATCCTGCACACCTCCTGTCATAGCTATCAGAAGCTGTTGAAGTGAAGGGTGTGAGACTTCCAGTCCATCAGGCACGTCCTTTACTTCGCCCTTGACACAGGCACTGCATAACGTGCCTATTATTGTCTTTTTCAGACATTGTTTGTCTTTTAGATATTCGGTGACATCCTTAGCTCTTCCTTCGATAAGGTACGCATTCGCCTGAAGCTCTTCACAATCTTCATCTGCGATAAGTCTTCCTTCTTCCAGAACAAAACAATGCTCAAAAAGACCAGCACATTCATCGATAAGATGAGTGGAGATGATAAATGCAGCTTCAGTTTTGTCAAAGCGTTCAATGATCTTCTTATAAAGTTCTTCACGGAAGTTTGCATCAACACCCAGAGTTGGTTCATCGAGGAAGATAAAATCCGCACCACTGGAAAGAGCAAGCGAAACCTTAGCGAGAGTTCGCTGACCTGTCGAAAGCTGAGAAAGACGTTTTTTCGGATCAATGCCAAAAACATCACATAACCTTATCGCATAATCTTCATCTGTATTCTTATAAAAATATGCCTGAGCCTTGATGGTGTCTTTTACTCTCATATGCATCGGGAGGAGGTCATCTGAACTCATGCAGTATATCTTACGCAGCAGCTTATCGTTCTCGGTGACTGTTTCACCGTCAATAGTGATCTCACCTAAATCAGGGAAAATTCTTCCGCCCACCAAGTCCACAAGTGTTGATTTCCCCGAACCGTTACGTCCTAAAAGCCCATATATCATACCATTATCGATACTTAGCGAAACGCCGTCCAGAGCAGTCTTTTTCTTATATTTTTTTGTAAGTGTCTTTATCTCTATCCTGCTCATCAGTCTTCATCTCCTTTCAGCATACCTATGATATCTTCACGGGTAATCCCCAGCCGCTCCGCTTCGTTCAACAGTGGGGCTACAAAGTCATCATAAAATTTAACACGTCTGTCGTCTCTGACATTTTCATTTGCATTTTCAGCCACAAACATACCCATACCTCTCTTTTTATATACCAGTCCTTTGTCCACAAGAATATTGACACCTTTCCGCACAGTAGCAGGGTTTATCTTCAAACTGTGCGAAAGCTCTGTTGTGCTGGGTATCTGTTCACCCTCACCCAGCTGACCAGTGACTATCTTGTTTTCAAGCCACTGGGCTATCTGTATAAACAGGGGCTCAGTATCGTTGAAATGCGGATAATATACACCCATTTAGTCTCATTCTCCTTTCTTTTTCTCTACACAGTTGTTTATTCATTTTTTTGAATAGCTATTCAGAAGTGATCAACCTGGTTGGTTAGTTACCTCTGTAACTAACCATATCACATAAGGTTTGGTTTGTCAATAGGGGCATAATAATTTTGGCGTAGTTCAACAATGAAAAGCTCGTGTGTTTGGCAGAACTTAACAAAAGCAGCAATGTACATACTGATTTGTGGATAAAAATGAGTTGGCTACAATGTTTTAGACATAAAAAACTGCCACACCCGAAGAATGTGGCAGTTGACCCGCTGTATCGTCTGTATCAATTGTTTTGGTATGGATAGATTACTTCTTTGGCGCTAGTCAGATAAAGCTCTCCTCTTTGGCAGTTTCCATGGGTTGCTTTCTCGCAAAAAAATCCCCCATCGGTCGCACTGACCAACGGGAGATCTTGTTTCTATTTTTCGTTATCTGCCGAAATAAATATATTCCAGAACCGTGTCTCATAATGAGCGCATTTCTCAAATATCTCGCAAAGCTTTTCTTCCTCCGCAGGAGATATATCTTTTGCCACGCGGTCTAGGATGTCTATCCAGCGCTGATTTGCTTCCTGATATTCGGCAGATGTATACGCGCTGAACCAATCGGCATAGGGCGAGCTTTCAAGCTTTTCACCGTACCTATCAGCAACTTTCTGTGCGATATATGCATAGCTCCATGAGCACTGTAAAAGGGCAGTAATGCCGTATATCAGGCTCTCTTGGGCTTTGTCCATCATATAGGACAGGTACTCTTCGCTGTCGGGTGCTTTTACCGTACTGCTTATCTCTTCGTCGGTAATGCCAAGATTTTTCATGTTCGGCACATGGACGGTGTCCTTTTCAAAGCGTGTGCTGTCAGCAGCGTTCTTCAGAAACTCGGCAACTTCCGCATCTTCAGCGCGACCCTGCATCCATTCAAGTATACCGATATAGTCTATCAGATAGCAGTGATCCTGAAGCATATATGCGCGGTATATGCCCTCATCAAGAGTGCCCTCAGCCATGGCGGAAACGAAATAGTTTTCCGATTCCTTGTCCCAGAGGGGCTTGGCTCTTTCGTATAGTTTTTCGGATAATTTTGACATTTTGCCCCCTTATTTTTCAGCGATTATGGCAACATAACCACCGCTCTTGTAGCCATCGGAAACTTCCTCGGGCTCTTCGTTGGTGTACATGGGGTTCTTCACAAGGGTCTGGTAGAAGGAGAATTTTGTTATACCCAGTTCTTTCAGAACGCCTATCTTCTCCTCTGTAGAATGCCATACGCCCGATGAAGCCAGTTCGATGGGGTAGGGAAGACCGGGCATGGTGCCTTTGAGGTACTCGTGGTCGTAAGTTCCGAGGCTCTTACCCAGGAGATACATAAAGCCGAATGCGCTCTCCTTAGGCACATCGAGAAGTATCAGCTTGCCGCCGTCTTTCAGGGCTGCAAGGCTCTTTTTGTAAACAGGTGTGAGGTCTTCCATATAGCTGGAGCTTCCGTTGAAATAGATTATATCGTACTTGTTTTCTGGCAGGTCGATATCCTCGATAAGACCGTAGCAGATAACGTTGACACCGCGCTTTTCAGCTATCTGTCCCATATCCTTTGATGGTTCGATACCCTCGATACCCGAGTTGTCGATGAAGCTTTCAAACAGACCGCTTCCGCAGCCTACGGACAGGAGTTTCTTCCCCGATATATCGCCGAGAACTTTTTTGAAGAGTCTCAGTTCGCTTTCAAAAAGGTTGGAATTTTCCTTGAACCAGTAGTCGTACTGATCTGCATAACCGTCAAATTTCTGCTTGATGTTTTCCATTTTACTTTCCTCCGTGTGATCTTAATTCAATATAAATGCGTGATCCATAGGACCGCTGCCTTTTCCGAGGTCAAGCTGTGCCGCAAGGGCTCCCGAAATGTAGTTCTTAGCATTTTCCACAGCTTTTTCAAGAGTCTCGCCCTTGGCAAGATTTGCAGCTATAGCACTTGAAAGTGTACAGCCTGTGCCGTGGGTGTTGGGATTATCTATTCTCTTTCCTCTGAACCACTTTGCGCCGTTTTCGTTGTAAAGCAGGTCGTTGGCATCGCTGATACGGTGTCCGCCTTTGCATAGAACTGCACAGCCGAATTTCTCAAAGATAAGCTTTGCTGCTGCCACCATTTCCTCTTCGCAGGTGATCTTCATATCAGCGAGAACTTCTGCTTCGGGGATATTTGGTGTGATGACGCAGGCGATGGGAAGAAGGCTTTTTTTCAGCTCTTCGATGGCGCTGTCATCTATCAGTTTTGCGCCGCTGGTGGCAACCATAACTGGATCGACAACTATATTTTTTGCTTTGTACTTTTCAAGACTTTCCGCGATCACACGGATAAGGCTGACTGATGATACCATTCCGACTTTTACCGCATCGGGGAAGATATCCTCGAAGATAGCGTCTATCTGCTGCTGTAAAAACTCGGGAGTGGATTCGAGTATGCCTGTTACGCCTGTAGTATTCTGGGCAGTAAGTGCGGTGATAGCGCTCATGGCGTATACACCGTTCATGGTCATTGTTTTCAGATCAGCCTGAATACCGGCGCCTCCGCTGCAGTCGCTTCCTGCAATGGTCAATGCTGTGTTCTTTTTCATTATCATAACTCCTTTCAGGTTTCAGATAAAGCATTGTTTTATATAGTAAACTGTATCAGGAAATGTAATTCCAATTTCGTTTACTTTAACGCGGCATAAAGTGGTGCCCCCGATATGCCGCCGTACACTTTCGTATACGTGATAATACGACCGTATATTTTCGTATCAGTTTGTATACTTTCGTATACTCGATAATACAATCATTTATTATCTTATCATTTCCTCGGATAATTTTCTCAGCTCGCGGCACTCGCTTTCGATATCCTCGGCTGAGAATATCGCGCTGACAAGGGCTACGCCGTCAACGCCTGTGCCTTTCAGTTTGAGGATATTGCCCTTGCCGATGCCTCCGATGGCAACCACAGGGATATCAACCGCATCACAGATATCCCGCAGGGTATCCATTGGCAGTACACTTGCATCAGCCTTGGTGGAGGTGGAGAACATAGCGCCTACACCGAGACAGTCAGCACCTGCGGCAACAGCTTCAAGGGCTTCGTCTACGGTATGGACGGAAACGCCTATCATCATATCATCGCCCACACGCTCACGGACTTTGGAGGCAGCCATATCCTCCTGACCAACGTGGATACCGTCAGCTTTGCATTTTACGGCTACGTCCACGTTATCATTTATGAAGAAGGGAACTCCGTACTTTTTGCAGAGAGCGGAAATCTCTATTGCTTCTGCGAGAAAATCCTCGTCGGAGAGCTCCTTTTCGCGGAGCTGAACGCAGGTCACTCCGCCTTTGAGAGCATCTTCCACCTGCTGATAGAGGGTCTTATCTCCCAGCCAAGCTCTGTCTGTAACAGCGTAGAGCAGCATCGTTTTTTTATCGCACTTCATATTTTGCTCCTTTCTCCAGCGCTTCGGGAGTCATTTTGTAGACAGCGTCGATGATGTAGTTTCTGTAAGTAGAGTTGCCGTCCTTTTCGGAAAGCCTTTCATGAGCAGCTTCACCTGCATAGCCCATAGCGCATACAGCGGCTACAACGGCTTCAAGAGGGTTGTCGGGATTGGCGGTGATGAAAGCGGTGGTCATGGCTGAAAGCTGACAGCCTGTGCCTGTGATGGAAGACATCATGGGATGACCGTTGCGGATAACATAGGCTTTTTCTGCATCGGATACTATATCGATAGCCCCTGTTATGGCGATGACCGCACCTGTCTTTTCAGCAAGTTTCTTGGTGAAAGCTATTACGCTGTCAAGATTTTCATCGGTGACTTTATCTGCGGCATCGGCATCAACGCCCTTGGTAGTACCGCCAACGGAAGCAAGGGTCTTTATCTCGGAGATATTGCCGCGTATGCAGGTGAATTTTATCTCATCCAGAAGCTTGCAGGCTGTTTCTGTCCTGAGTTTTGATGCGCCTGCGCCAACAGGATCGAGAAGAACGGGATGACCCAGTTCATTTGCCTTTTTGCCCGCAAGGAACATGGATGGTATAGTGTTATGGTTCAGTGTGCCGATATTGATATTCAGACCGCCGCAGATAGCGGTTATCTCGGCTGCTTCGCCCTCATCATCTGCCATGATTGGAGAAGCCCCGCAGGCGAGAATGATATTTGCGCAGTCATTGACTGTGACGTAGTTTGTGATATTATGTATTAGCGGACATTTTTTTCTGACATTTTCCAGCATAGTCCCCAGCATAATTATACCTCCCGAATAATATTTGTGCGGATATAGGCGCAAAAAAAGGCGGTACCTGTCTGATACCTCCTGTAAAAAATCGCTTTATGACTTCCTACGGCGGCATTATCCGCATTAGGTCTAAGGGTTCTCAGCCCAACTATGAGCTCCCCTTGGTTATAACATTACTATTATACCGCTATTTTCGGAAAAAGTCAACACATTTGTATTAACACTGATATACGGCAGCTTTTACATAGCTTTGCTTAAAAAATACGGCAGATGTAGGTTGTGTCTACATCTGCCGTTATATCAGGGGAAATCTATTGCTTTATACGCGTGGTGAATCAAGCTTTTGTATCTGATGCCAAAAACTATGAAACATAGTCACTGTATCACTTTACAGTTACAGTAAACGCTCTGCTGTTGATCTTGCTGATATCCCAGCTGCCGTTTATTTTTGCGCATACCACCATTTTGTAGGTCTGTCCTGCCGCCAGCTTCGGGGAAGTGAAGGTGGTTGTAGTGATATTCTGATCTACGACCTTCCATTTACCTGCCAGATATACAGCAACGCCGTACTTTTCAGCGCCGTCAACAGCGTTCCATGTCAGTCTGAACTGGTGATACTTTTCGCTGTATTCTATCTTAGTTACCTTAGGATAATTTGCTGTAGGATCGGTCTCGGGCTCTTCGGGCTGATCGGGAGGATTATCCTGTCCCGGCTGTTCCTGACCCTGACCCGGCTGCCAGGGCTGCTGACCTTGTCCGGGCTGCCATTGACCCTGACCCGGCTGCCATTGACCTTGTCCGGGCTGACCCTGTCCACCGGGCTGTCCGCTGCCCTGCGACTGTCCTGTACCTGCTGTGAGAGTAGCAGTTGCAACGCTCTGACCGTTTACGTACAGCGTATATGTCACATCAGACTTCAGCGATTCTGATGCGAATACAACGTGATTTGCGCTCTTTACCGCGGTTGCCTCATACAGGGTATTGCCGCTGCTGTCCTTTATTGCGATGGATGCACCCTTGCTTATGCTGTAAGACGAGCCGCTCTGACCGGACTGAGATCCGGGTCTGCCAAAACCACCGCCGAAGCCGCCGCCCATGCCGGAGGTGCCGAAAGCTATGTAGTTGCCCGATGTGGGTGTTACTGCCATTCCGTTCATGCCCACAGCTACTATTGTGCCGCCTGTATATGTCAGCGAGTTGCCGAAGTCACCGATGTCAAGTGCGCCGTTACCGTTGTTTGCAGCACCGAATACCTCGGTGTATCCGCCTGAAATGCTCATATTTCCGTTGGAATCAACTCCGTCGCCGTCCGCATTTACGTACCATTCGCCGCCTGAGATATTCAGCTCATAGGTGAAATTTTTAAGCTCGCTGTTAGCCGCATTCATACCGTCATCGGAGGAAAGTATGCTGCCCTTGCCGCCGCGGAGTGTGATGGTCGCACCCTCAAAGCCCTCGTAAGATTTTTTTACGTCAATTTCTGGACCGCTGCCGTCTGCTTTGCCCACAGTCAGTGCGTTTTCGGCTTTCAATCCATCGTTGCCTGCGTTGATAGTCAGATTTCCGCCAAGGACGTTAACCTGTTCTGCGTGTACAGCGTCATCGGATGCGGTAACGCTTATCTTGCCGCCATTGATGGTCACAGTGCCCTTTGATTCTGTGTCATCGTCATCGGGTGAAGCCTTAATGCCGTCATCGGAAGATGTCACATTGATATTACCGCCGTTGATTATCAGCTCACCGTCTGCTGCGAGGGCGTTGTTTACCGCATTCACATTCAGTGTGAAGCTGTCATTTGCGTTTTCGCCCACAGTCACTGTTGAAGTAGCCGCGCCCTTTATGCCGTTTTTGCAGTTGCTTCCGTTGACGGTAAGTGTTCCCGTACCCGTAAGAGTAAGTGATGAGCCGCTTTTGACCTTGATGCCTGCGCCCTCAAAAGCGTCTGCTACAGTCGTATCAGATGAGGTCTCATTTGCGGGATTTTCCGAATCGGTGAGAGTATTTTTGCCGTTTATAACTATCTCAGCTTCGGCACCCTTATTTACCGAAACAGGTGCGGTTGAAGAGCAGGTGAGTGTCAGCTCATCAAGGATAAGCACAACACCTGTGGTGCCTTTCTTCACAGTGATGCTTCCTTCAACACACTGTCCGCTTACAACATAAGTTCCCGCTTCGTTTATGGTCAGGGAAGTTCCGTTGATCTTGTAGCCTGAACCTGCTGCGTTTGAAGCACTTATACCGCTGTTGGTAAAGGTAAAGCTATTGTCATAAGAACCGCTGTAAGCGAAAGTTTCCAAGGATACCGTACTGCATACCATCGCTGCCGCAGCCACTGCTGCCGATACTCTTTTCATCATAAGTCTTGCCTTCATAAGTTATACACTCCTGTCTGATATTATTGTGTTCTTCCGTCCGTAAGTTTTTTTCTTCGGTACTTAACATACCGAAAAAATGCTCTTTTCTTAACCATGACCTCAGTATAAACTGTAAAGGTTAAAATTAGGTTAGAAAAAAGCATCTTTATGAAATATTTAATTTTTATTTACTTTTTGATAATTTTAACAATAAATCGACTGCCTATACCCTCGGTGCTTTCGGCTTCGGCTGTGCCGCCGTGGAATTCTGCTATCTGTTTCACCAGTGCAAGTCCGAGACCCAGTCCCTTTGAGCTTCTTGATCTGTCTGAACGGTAAAAGCGTTCCCAGATATTCGGCAGATCTTCCGCCGATATGCCGATACCGTTGTCTTCGACTGTAAGCACAGCCATATTTCCGTTTTCTGATAATCCAACTTTTACATTGCCGTTCTCTTTGCCGTATCTCAGACTGTTCTGTATAAGATTAACTGTGAGCAAAGTCAGCATTTCGCGGTTGACATAGGCAGTTACGGGGGCTAGCTTTTCGGTGACGGTGATATTTTTATCTGCGATTATGCGCATATCCTCGCAGACAGAATGTACAAGCTCCGTTAGATCGGTCTCTTCTTTCGGGTAATGCTCCGTTCCCTGATCTATCCTTGTGAACATCAGCAGAAGCTTTATAATTCCCGACATCTTGTAGCCCTGTTCCTGTACTGAGGAAACTACCTGCATAAGTTCTTCGGCGCTGTCTGCGTGATCGAAGCCGTATTCGCACTGAGCGAGTATCACCGAAACAGGAGTGCGCAGTTCGTGTGATGCATTTGATGTGAACTGCTTTTGTGCATCGAAATCCTTATCAAGCTTATCGAACATTGTATTGATAGTGTTTGCCAGTTCGTCCAGCTCGTCGCCGTTGCCGCTGGTGCCGATACGCTTGGAAAGATCCCCGCCGGAACGTATCTCCTCGGCAGTTTTGCGGATATCCCTTATGGGCTTTAGAAATTTTCCCGTTATAAAGTAGCCGCCGCCGAAAGCCATCGCCAGAAGTACAGGCAGGGCGATAAGTATCGTTATGTGGGATGTCAGGCTCCCGAAAAGGTCATCTTCTGCCGCAATTATACCCCTGACATACATATCGTTTCCGCGGACGGTTCGGGTCTTTTTGTCCCAGTAGTAATAGTCCCTTCCGTCAAGCTCCGTGCGTACAGGCTTGTCAGATTCGTGTACAGGAAGCTCATCAAGCTCGGGATAGAGGAACACACCTGCGATATGGTCGCCCTTTTTATTATACACCATCAGCTGAACATCATCGACGAGAAAGTTGTGGTCATCAAGCTTTCCCGTTTCCATATCCTTTCGGTATTTCCAGTCGCCCCTCATTTTGTATACCATTGAATCCGTGGCATTATCAAGGGTCTGGAGCAGCAGTTTTTTCTCAGTCGTCTGATATATCCGCATCACCAGTATCAGTATCACAGCACAGACTATGGTGAGTATCAGCGTGAACCACAGAGAAAGCTTCAGCTTTAGCGAGATGCGTTTCATACTTCCTCCTTCATGACATATCCTATGCCCCTTACAGTATGTATCAGCTTTTTATCTCTGCCTGCGTCTATCTTTTTGCGGAGATAGTTCATATAAACCTCAACTATCTTATCGCCGCCCTCGTAATCGTAACCCCATACATGGCTGAGTATCTTGGCCTTGCTGAGTATATGCCCTTTGTTCATCATCAGGTATTCCAGCAGTTCGTATTCCTTGCCTGTAAGAGTGATCTCACAGCCCTCCAGTGTTATGATATGGGTGTCGATATCAACTGTAAGGTCAGCCAGGGTGATCTGATTTGAGATATTCCCCGACACGGTTCGTCTTACTGCCATGATACGAGCGATAAGTTCGTCAAAGGAAAAAGGCTTGACGATATAGTCATTCGCACCGAGGTTCAGCCCCGTTACCCTGTCATGAACCGTATCTTTAGCGGTCAGGAAAATTACAGGTGTGTTTTTTCCATGCCTGCGCAGATCCGTTAACACCTCAGTACCGCTTAGTACAGGCATCATGATATCCAGCACTGCCATATCGTAATCGGTGTAAAGCAGTCTTTCAAGCGCTTCGCCGCCGTCAAGGCAGCTGTCAACGCAGAATCCTTCCTGTTTCAGCTTTTTGGTTATGACCTCATTCAGCGAGCTTTCATCCTCCGCGATAAGTATTTTCATATCACACCTCCGCAGTTTATTATACTATCGTGTTGTCGCTATTATATCAGATAGTTTAGTAAAAGTCAAATGTGAGTTTACTTGTTTGTTAGATAATTGGTTTCGTTTATCTATGTTCTATGGCAGGAATTTTCATTCTCGTTTTTGGCTGTCTTCTCCGTGATACAAGGAATACCACTGGTATTTTTGGTAAACGAAGCTATACCCAAAATACCGAACGTATGACTTGGACGATATTTCTTTTGAATATGTATAAAGCAGCAGTTGATTTTTACAAGGAAATATGATATAATACAGATTAATAAAAATGTGGGATATATGATACTGAAAGGAGTAAGTTATGAGCGCTACTATTAAGGACGTTGCAAGAGAAGCAGGGGTCTCGGTGGCTACGGTCTCAAGGGTACTCAACGGAAGCTGTAATGTATCTGAGGATTCGACTGCCAGAGTTAATGACGCTATCAAAAAACTGCACTATTCTCCTAATTTTCTCGGCAGAAACCTGAGAAAATGCGAGACCAACGTTATTCTCTGCATAATGCCTACCTCTGAACACTCGCTTTATTCAAAGATAATCACGGGTATGCAGAGGTATGCTTCAAAGCTCGGTTATGATATAATCACGGCGTTTTCGGATAATACTGCAACTGCTGAGGCAAGGCAGATGAATATGCTTTTCAACAGGACTGTGGATGGCGTGGTACTGCTGGGTACGATGTACGATGCGGATTCTCTGAACCGCCTTGCACAGAATTACGATATCGCGCTGTGCTGTGAGGGTGTGCCGGGGGCTGATGTGCTGACGGTGGCTGTTGATGATGAAAGCGGCGCTTTCGATGCTGTGAACGCACTTATCGAAAAGGGACACAGGGACATAGCTTTTCTTGGTACAAAGTCGGAGGCTATATCCTCCACCGCTCGTGAGAACGGCTACAAGATGGCGCTGGAGAAGGCTGGCATACCCTTCCGTGAAGAACTTGTTTACCGCGACAGCTACGAATACAACTGCGGCACAGACGCTATGGACTATTTCGCAAATCTGGATAAGATGCCTACCGCCGTTTTTGCGGTATCCGACCTGCTGGCTATCGCTGTGATACACCGTGCGGCTGAACTGGGTATCACGGTTGGCAAGGATATCTCAGTTATGGGATTCGATAATATCACAATGTGCGAGATGATGCTTCCCACAGTTTCGACTGTGGAACAGCCCTGTTTCAAGATGGGTGAGCTTGTCATTGAGAAGCTTATCGAGAATATCCATTCCACCAAGAAAGACAACAAGTATTACACCGTTGACCACAAGGTTATAATGCGGCAGTCCACTGGTGATTAGTAAAAATATAAAGGCACTTTTGTCGCGTGACAGAAGTGCCTTTTTTGTGCGGGTACGCTTAGTTCATTTTGTAGGTTTTGGCAAGTTAGCAGACATGATCTGCTTACTCGCATCATGTGGTTATTTCTGCTGTGTCTTTTTGAGGTCGATCATTATCCCCACCTTGGCAAGGATCTTCACAGCTGTTTCGGTATCAACGGAGAAGATATCACTTTTGCCTGTCTGACGCTCGGATTCAAAGTGCAGGAACTGAATGAAATTCTCGGAAAAATCCTCTTCGGAATACAGCATACCCATGATGTAGCTGTTTTTTATCGCATAGTAATTCACGGGCTTAAGGCGCATAAGCGCTTTGCAGTCCGTTTTCATTTCTGTGCAAAGCCTGTCAAAATCGTCATCGACGAAATATATCTTGCGGCATTTCATCTTTTCCACCCGCTTTTTCAGCGGCGGGTCGTTATCCGCGGACTTTTTTCTGAAAAGTGAGAACATCGGTCACCTCTTAATTTTTGAGAAGCCTTTCCAGAAGCACCTTGCGGCACTCGTCTTCAAGCTTATCGTTTATGGGGGCGGGAGTGTATGCACTTCCTGTTTTTCTGGTCATGCAGTAGGAGATTATGTGGTCGGCAAGCTTGGGATTCTTTGAGAGAAGAGGTCCGTGCAGGTAGGTGGCGGTGACGTTTTTCTCGGTGTAGCCCTCTATGCTGCTGGCGAATTCATTGCCGTTGCCCGCCAGAACTTTTCCGAAAGGAGAAGTTACGTTTGTGGTCTGTCCGCCGTGATTTTCAAAGCCTATGACCTTGTAATTTTCATCACCGAGTTTGGTCTCAACAACGATATTTCCGATGCATCTTTCACGCTTATTGGTGGAAGCCACGGTATAGTAATCGAAGAGACCAAGACCCGGTATCTTCTTGCCGTTTGAATCCTTATAATACTGCCCCATCAGCTGATAGCCGCCGCATATCATCAGGAAGTAAACGCCGCTCTCGTAAGCTTTGCGTATATCATCTTTCAGTGCGAGTAGATCATCAGCGAGAAGCTGCTGTTCAAAGTCTGCGCCCCCGCCGAGGTAGACTATATCTACACCGGAAAAATCGGTGTTTTTATCGCCCAGGTCATGCTTGAAGACTTCGGTCTCGATGCCGCGCATTTTGCAGCGGTAGGAAAGTATCTCCACATTTCCGCTGTCGCCGTAAAGGTCAAGCATTGCGGGATACATATGAAGAATTTTCAGCTTATCCATCAGCCCTGACCTCCTTTTACTTTCTCATTATAACGCTTTATAGCGGCGCGGGTGGGCTGTATCGCGGTATAGTTCGCGATAGCGTACTTGAAGCCCTTGTTCTTGAAAAATTCCACCATGGCATCGTCGAGGTCGGGCTTGACAACAATTTTATCGGGGTCATAGCCCGAGCACTTTATTCTTATGGCGATATCGTATGCTCTTGTGCCACTGGTGACAACTCTCGAAACGTCGTTGAATATGGAGAAGTTGATATCCCAAATCCACGAAACGTCATGACCGTCAGCGAGGTTATCGTTGAGTACGAAGAGCAGTTCCTTTTCGCCCTTGTGCTCGTTCATAACTCTCAGGGTCATGTTTGCGCCCACGGGATTTTTCGCCAGATTTACCAGAAGCTCACTGCCGTCAACGCTGAATTTTTCAAGTCTGCCGTTGTTTACTTCAAATTTCTCAAAGGTCTCGTGGAGGACTTTTTTATCAAAATTATAGAGGTTTGCAGCTGTGTACACAGCCGCAAGATTGTAAACGTAGTAGATGCTGTTATGGCTTATCTTGTACTCCTCGCCCTCGAATTCAACCGAGGGGACATCCAGCTTTACATTCTTAGCGGTGATATAGGGCTTTACATCGCCGAAGCCGCATTTGGGGCATTTGAACTTGCCAACATGGGAGTACTGATAGTAGTCATATACCAGCTCGGTGCCGCATTTGGGGCAGAATTTGCCTTCGCCCACTTCGTAGGGCTTATCGGTTGCGCCTGCGTAGCGGTCAACACTAAAATAGTATATGTTCTTGTTGTTGGGGTTTGCGAGACCAAGTCTTGAAACGTTGGGGTCATCTGCATTGAGGACAACATTGCCCTCGTAAGTCTCCAGAAATTTCTTGACCTTGAGTATCAGGGTCTCAACTTCTCCGTTTCTGTCAAGCTGGTCGCGGAAGAAATTCAGCAGTACCAGAGTTTCAAGCTTCATCTTGGAGAATATGACGGGAACGTGGCTCTCGTCTATCTCCAGTACCAGATAATCAGCCTTGACCCTGCCTTTCATATCGCAGTTGTTCAGCAGCAGGGAAGTTATACCGGTATCAAGGTTATTGCCCTGTTTATTTGTGATTATCTTTTTGCCTGTGCTTTCAAAAATGTGGTTCAGGTAGTTGGTAACGGATGTCTTTCCGTTAGTACCTGTTACCGCGATAATGGGGCAGTCCACTTTGAAGGCTTTAAGGCAGTCTTTATTCAGCTCCCACAGCACGAGCCCGGGAGCGTTGCCCGCGTCTTTGCCCAGTAGGTGCAGTGTTTTTACCATAAGTTTGCCGAACCAGATGGTCAGCGTATTTTTTAAACTCATATCATCTCTCCGTAATTTTTCTTTCTAAAGTATCCCGCTCAGGTATTTTTCAAAAACGGGACGTATGGGCGGGGATATCATATCAAGGGTTATTTCTTCGGGGCGGAAGAACCGAAGTTCTTCTATCTCTTCTTCCTGCCTTTTGAGTTCGCCGTGATATTTTTTGCAGATATAGATTATCTCCACATTTGATACTTCATCGCCGTTGGGGTAGATGTAGTGCGCTTCTTTTCCCGAGTTGATGAAGAAGAATTCCAGTTCATCGGCAATGATGCCCGTTTCCTCAAAAAGCTCCCGCTTTGCGCAGTCTTCCACCTTTTCATCAATCTCCACCGAACCCCCTGCGTAGCCCCACAGGTGATTGTCGGTGCGTCTGCCTAGGAGAAGTCTGCCCTCGCCGTCAACGCATATCACGCTGCCCGCACACTGTATCAGAGTCCTGTGACCCACAATCTTGCGCATATCGGAAATATATCTGCTCATAGAATACCTCCGCAAAAATAGTACGGCACTATCGTTCACGTACAGCTGTAAACTACGCCGTCTTTTAGTCCTGCCGAAATCTGCTGTACACTTGACGACAGGACACTATTATTTATAATATAACAATTCTGAGGAAATGTCAATAGCGAAAATCGCTTAAAAATCCAGAGTTGTGAGCCTGTTTGTCAGCTGATGTAAAATATGGGCAGGCATAATCCTTGTACGCCTGAATAGAATTAAACTAGCACCCTGCTTTGTTAAGTATTATATTTCAGCAGGTGGGGAAAACGGAAAATGTCTTGATAATGAAAGGAAGATGGAGATGTACGGGATATTGGATAAGAAGCTGGAATGTCCTGCGGTGGATGGTGAGGTGCTTGGGCTGTCCTCGGCGGAGGCGGCACAGCGGCTTGAAAGTGACGGCAGGAACGTTCTGGGCGGAAAGCGGCACAAGGGTGCAATGAAGATATTTCTGGGGCAGTTTCATGATGTGATGGTGATGATACTGCTTGGGGCTACGGCGGTATCTGTGCTTATGGGGCAGTATACGGATGCTGTTCCCATAATCGCGGTGGTGGTGATAAATGCTCTGCTGGGGTTTATTCAGGAGTACCGATGTGAGAAAACTCTTGAAAAGCTTGAAGCCATGACTGCGCCGACCGCCCGCGTTTACCGCGACGGCGTGCTTAAAACTCTGCCTGCGGAAATGCTGGCGGCGGGTGATGTTTTCACCCTTGAAGCGGGGGATAAAGTTCCTGCGGACGGCTACATAATCAGCGCTAAAATGCTTTGCTGTGATGAATCTGTTCTCACAGGAGAAGCGGAGCCCGTATGCAAGCGGATGCGGTCGGATGAAGTGGATTTTTCCTCGCTGAACAAGGCTTATATGGCATACATGGGGACTGTTGTGACAAAAGGCAGTGCGGTGGTCAGGGTGACGGCGACAGGCAGACGCACACAAATGGGCAGGGTATCGGTGATGCTGGACAGCATCGATGAGGAGCTGACTCCTTTGCAGAAAAAACTTGCGGAGCTTGGACGGACTCTGGCGGTGATATGTATTGTTATCTGTTTTATCGTTTTCATCGCAGGGATATTGCGTGGCGAACCTCTATTTGATATGGCGATGACAGGTATAACGGTGGCGATAGCGGCGATACCCGAGGGGCTTCCTGCGGCGGTGACCATAGCGCTTTCGCTGGCTGTAAGAAAGATGCTCAGGCGGAATGCTTTGGTACACAAACTCCACTCGGTGGAAACACTGGGTTGTGCCACGGTGATATGCACGGACAAGACAGGCACTGTCACACAGAACAAGATGAAAGTTACAACAATATCGGATGGTGTGGGGAATGTTTTTGAAGCGGCAGGGTTGTCGGGTGAGATACCTGATACGGTGAAAGAGCTGATGATCTGTGGAGCGCTGTGCTCAAATGCCAGAATCGAGGAAAATGCGTCTTCACTGCTTAAAGCGAAGAAGAATTCGGCAAGATTCACGGCTGAGGGCGACCCTACGGAATGTGCCATAGCTTTAGCGGCGGCAGAGCTTGGTATACTTTCGTATGCAGTCGTATACACTCGTACCGATGAGATACCATTTGACAGTGAGAGCCGTTCCATGACGGTGATATGCCGCGGGGCTGGCGGGAATATGGTATCATTCAAAAAGGGAAGTCCCGATGTGATAATCGGTGAATGTACTGCGGTGCTGACGGCGGCGGGTGTGAAGACTTTCGGCAGTGCCGAAAAGCTGGCTGTAATGCGGGTAGGGGACAGGTTTGCGGCTGAGGGTCTGCGGGTGCTGGCATTTTGCAGAATCGTTGACGGAAGCACTGTTTTTCTCGGACTGATGGGTATGCAGGACCCGCCACGACCTGAAGCGGCAAAGGCTGTGCGTCAGTGCGGCAGGGCAGGTATCAGGACGGTGATGATAACAGGCGACCACAAGCTCACCGCGGCGGCGGTAGCACGTCAGGTTGGGATATTGAAACAGGGCAGTCTTGTGCTGACGGGGAGTGAGCTCGACGGAATGAGCGATGAACGGCTTGCGGAAGTCATTGAAAACTGTTCGGTCTTCGCGCGGGTGACACCAGCCCATAAGCTCAGGATAGTCAGGGCTTTCAAGGCAAAAGGGCATATCTGTGCCATGACAGGTGACGGTGTGAACGATGCGCCTGCGGTCAAGGAAGCTGATATCGGTGTATCCATGGGGATACAGGGTACGGAAGTCACGAAACAGGCGGCGGATATGATACTTCTCGATGATAATTTTGCCACCCTTGTGAACGCTGTTGAGGACGGCAGGACTATCTATTCAAACATACGCAAATTCGTGAGATATATGATATCAAGCAACATAGGCGAGGTAGTCACTATGTTCGGGGGACTGCTGATGGGTCTGCCAATGGTGATGCTGCCTGCGCAGATACTTCTGGTGAACCTTGTGACGGATAGTCTGCCCGCGGTAGCACTGGGGCTTGAACCGCCCGAAAAGAGTGTGATGGAGAAGATGCCACGCAGAGAGAGTGACAGCTTTTTCAGCGGCGGTCTGCTGTGGCGTATGCTGATAAGGGGCGTGCTTATCGGCATCTGTACACTGGGTACGTTTTCTGTTCTGCTTAAAGCGGGTGCTGCGCTCACCTTGGCGAGGACAGGTGCGCTTATCACTCTGGTGCTTAGTCAGCTGATACACGTTTTTGAATGTAAATCCGAGGAAAAGACACTGTTCTCTGTGCCATTTTTCAACAACACTTTTCTGCTCTTCGCTGTGACGGCTTCGGCGGCGGTGTTGTTTACGGGGATATACGTCCCTGTACTGGCGAAGATATTCAGCACGGCGGTGCCTGATATCAGGTGTCTTGCGGTGTCGGTGGGTTCGGCTTTTCTGGTGCCTGTGCTGTCGGGGCTTGTGTCCTCGGCTAAAAGATTCGGCAGGCGGAAGACCTTTGATATACCTGCTAAGGGATAGGAAGACTATCCGAAAAAAATATTTATGCCCCCGAGCATTTTGGAGCTTGGGGGCTTATTGTTATTGCATGGGGCGGTGGAAATTATTCTCACCCTAAGTGAAGATACGGGTCATCGAGACCCTGTTCAACATCGCGAACAGCTTTTTCCCAGAGGTCGAGCCTTTTGCGGGCTTCCATATCTTTCAGTATATCGCCTATCTCATCGATATATCCGATATCCAGATATATCCTCAGAAACTGCATACCTATCATGTATGCATCATCGGGGGCGGAAACCTGTTCTACCGCTTTATCCCAGTCGCTTTCGTGGGCAGGGTCTGCTGTACTTCCATCGGGCAGCCAGCTCATCTGACTAAGTAATGAGCCCAGCCAATCGTGTTCTTCGGAATTCCATATATTATCGAGATATCTGTAAAATGTGCGGTAGGCTTTTATGTTTTTCATAGGTGTGCTCCTTAGTTGATTTATGGATATATTATATCCGAGCAGGGAAGAAATGTCAATAGAAAAGCCACAGTATTTCCCATGGCTTTGGAAATCTGTGGCTTGTTTTTTATGCTCTTTCAACCTTCATCAGGTTGGTTGTGCCGCTCATTCCGAGAGGTACGCCTGCGGTGATGACTACAAGGTCGCCCTCTTTGAGGTAGCCTTTTTCAAGTGCGACTTTGATAGCGCGGGAAATGAGTTCATCGGTGTTGTCCATTTCCTCCACAAGACCCGGCAGAAGTCCCCATGACATATTCATCTGGTGACAGGTGACAGGATCGGTGGTCAGACCGATTATTGGACAGTCGGGTCTGTACTTGGAGAGGATACGCGCGGTGGCACCGCTCTTGGTAACTGTCAGAACAGCAGCCGCTTTAAGGTCGTGGGCGGTGGTAACTGTTGCGTGGCAGATAGCATCGGTGATGCTGTGGTGGTCGATATCGTCACGCTTCTGGAAACGGCGCACGTAGTCGATATCACCCTCGGTGGTCTCTGCGATAAGGCTCATTGTCTTGACAACTTCAACGGGGTACTTGCCGGCTGCGGTCTCGCCGGAGAGCATTATTGCGGAAGTGCCGTCATAGATGGCGTTTGCAACGTCGGTTATCTCAGCACGGGTAGGTCTGGGATTGTTTATCATGGATTCCAGCATCTGGGTGGCGGTGATGACCTGCTTGCCTGCGTTGTAAGCCTTGTGGATAAGTTCTTTCTGGATGGCGGGGATCTTTTCAAAAGGTATCTCAACGCCCATATCGCCTCTTGCCACCATTATGCCGTCAGCGGCTTCAAGTATCTCGTCGATGTTCTCAACACCCTCGGCATTCTCGATCTTTGCGATTATCCTGGGGTTGAACCATCCAAGACTCTGGGTGAATTTTCTCAGGTAGGTGACATCTGCGCCTGTTCTCACGAAAGAAGCCGCGATGAAATCAAAGCCCATCTTTGCGCCGAACGCAAGGTCAGCCATATCAGCATCGGAGATATAGGGCATTGAAAGCTTCACACCGGGAACGTTGATGCCCTTATGGTCGGAAACGACACCGCCGTGGATTATCTCGCACTGGATATCGGTGGAATCTATCTTGATGGCTTTCAGCTCGATAACACCGTCATTTATCAGTATCCTTGTACCTGTGGTGATATCTTGGGGCAGCTTTGCAAAAGTGATGGAGCAGATGGTCTCATCGCCCTCAACATCTCTTGTGGTCAGGGTGAACATATCTCCGTCCTTGATGGTGACGGGCTTGTGATCTTTGAAATCCTTCAGCCTTATCTCGGGACCCTTGGTATCCATCAGTGTTGCGATGTTGAGACCCATTTCGTCGCGAAGACGGGTTATAGTCTCAAATCTCTGCTGATGAACGGAATGCTCAGAGTGAGAGAAGTTGAAGCGGGCAACGTCCATGCCGTTTTTCATCATATCCCTGAGGATATTCTCATCATCTGTTGCGGGACCTATGGTGCATACTATCTTGGTTTTGCGCATATTATCAGACTCCTGTTTAAATAAGCAAACGTCCCGAAAAACGGGAGTTTTAGGACAATTGTATGAGCGCCGCAAGGCTGATTTTTCTTACAAAAGATACGTCTGCGGCGAGTTTATCAATATCAATTTAAATTATACTACATCAAAAATTGCTTGTCAAGTTCATTTTTGGCAAACCTTAAGCACAGATTGATAAATAATTGTCAAAATCTACGAAATGCAAAAATGTGCTTGACAATATAGTAAAAAAATGTCATAATATAATTATTGTATTATTTATGTCCCGAATGTTATAGATATAGAAATGATTTTGCGGACGCTTAATGATAAATAATAGACCGGGGGTATTTATATGGAAAAGAAGATAAGGTCGCAGATGAGTATAATGATGGGTATAACCCTCAGTCTGTGTTTGTCATTCGTGGGTACTTTCACTTCTGGCAACTTTACTCCCGTGGCGTTTATGAAAAGCTTTCTGGAAAGCCTTGTGATAAGCCTTGTTATCGGATATTTGGTGCCTATGAAGCTGTTAGAGGACAAAGCCTGCGAAAAGGCAGGCATTACAGGAAAGCATTTGCCTTGCAGGGCGCTGGGAAGCCTTATCTCCGATCTTATATACACCCCGATAATCACTATTTTCATGGTGACTATAAATTTCGTGAAGATACCCGCCGAGCACAGACCGACTTATATTATTATGCTCGGGAAATCAATGCTGATAAGCTTTGTGGTGGCTTACCTCATAGTTTTTCTGGTGGCGGATAATTTCATGAAGCTCATCCTCAAAAGCAACGGCGTGGGAAGACCTCCCGAGGGCGGCAGACCAGATATGAGAAAAAAATAACAAAGTTTACTCAGAGGAACTTTACAGCTGCAATTATGCTGTAAGACGGTGAACAGCAGAAAAATGCTTTTTAAGGGCACTTTTGTCATGGTATGGCAGGAGTGCTTTTTTATATGGTCTTAACCGGACAGTGATGTCAGAACATCGGTTTATGATGGAATAAGTCCCTAAACAGAGGAATTTGTAACAATGGGTGTTTGCTTTGTTTAATGTGTACAATTTGCTTTTGACAGGAATTTTATCTTTGGTGAAAAAATTAGTCCAAAGGTCTTGACAAAATGAAGAAAAAGGTTTAAACTATATTTAGCACTCAGAGAGAATGAGTGCTAACACCTGAAAGTCGCGAGTGCTAAAAGGCAAGACTCAGGAAAGGCGGGACGGTGAGCAGATGGACGACAGAAAACTAAAGATATTGTCCGCGGTAGTGGACGAATATATAGTATCGGGTGAGCCTGTTGGCTCCAAGGCGATAATGGCTCATGTCAAAGCATCTTCCGCCACGATACGAAACGAGATGGCAGAGCTTGAAAAGCAGGGCTATCTTGAACAGCCCCACACTTCGGCGGGGCGAGTACCTACTTATAAAGGGTACAGACTTTATGTGGATAAGCTGATGGAGCAGAACCCTCTGAGTGAGGAGGAGAAGGACAGGCTGGATTCCATGCTTCCCGATGACTTCGTCACCGAGAAAGATCTGGTGGAAAGCGCTTCTCTTGCACTGGCAGAGCTCACAAAGTGCGCTACGGTGGTAGCAAACTCCACACCTAAATTTTCGCTGATATCTAAGGTCGAGGTAATACCCACAGGAAAAAGGATGTACGTCATACTTATGATAACATCCAACGGCGAGATCAAGAACAAAGTTTGTCGACTGGAATTTGACCTTACCCACGAACAGCTGGAATTCTTTGATAATTTCGTTAAGCAGAACCTGAACGGTGTACCTATAAGCGAGATATCAGATGCGAACATGGAAAAGCTGACGGAGGCTATGGGAACTTACATGATGACCCTTTCTCCGCTGGTTTCCGAAGTACTGAAAATGACCAAGGAACTCGATCGGAGCGTGAGCCTTAAGGGGCAGAAAAATCTGCTGACCTGTAAGGATCTCGACCAGACCGAGATAATATCTTTCCTTGATAACGAAAAGGAACTCATGGCGTTTATCGACAGCACATTCTCAGGGCTGAACGTAATGTTCTCACCCGAGACCGACGGATTTGTTATACACAATTCTTCGATGATAACAGCACCGTTCTCAAAGGACGGACAAATGGCGGGTGCGCTGGGACTGATAGGACCCATGAGGATAGATTACGCAAAATTCATACCATATCTTGAATACTTCACATCGAGGATAACAGACCTGATATCCGAGAGAGATGAGAATGATGATAAGTAACAGAAAGGCAGGCGCTGGAATTGGCTTTTGAAGAGAGACAGGATGAACTTGAAGAGGAAGCAGTGAACGCTGAAGAAACAGCTGAGGACACTGCGGAGGATACGGAGAAAGAAGAAAATAACGATACTGCCCCCGAGGAAGAGAATACTCAGAGCGAGGAGGAAAAGCTCAAAGCTGAGCTGGCTGATACAAAGGATAAGTACCTGAGACTTATGGCTGAGTACGATAACTTCCGCAAGCGTTCAGCTAAGGAAAGACTTGATATCTCGGCATCGGTAAAGGCTGATACAGTGGCTGATATACTCCCCGTTATGGACAATTTCGAGAGAGCACTGGGCACTGAAACTCAGGACGAAGCTTACAAGGCAGGCATCGAGATGATATTCAAGCAGTTCAGCGATGCAATGACAAAGCTGGGCATCGAAGCTATCGACCCTGTGGGTGAGGTCTTCGACCCGAATATAGCAAATGCAGTTAACCAGATAGAGGACCCCGAGCTTGGCGAGAACGTTGTAGCTCAGGTATTCCAGAAGGGTTACAGGATAGGCGATAAGGTCATCAGATATGCGATGGTCGTTGTTGCAAATCCGTAGTTAAATTAGCATATACACAGCAGGGTATAAAAGCCTTGCAAATTATCACTTAAACCAATAAAAAAGATAAAACTGAAAGGATGATATTTTATGGCAAAGATAATCGGTATTGACCTTGGTACTACAAACTCCTGCGTAGCAGTTATGGAAGGCGGCGAAGCAGTAGTAATCCCTAACAGCGAAGGTGCTAGAACTACTCCTTCCGTTGTTGGTCTTTCAAAGACAGGCGACAGACTTGTTGGTCAGGTCGCTAAGAGACAGGCAGTTACAAACTTCGAGAACACTGTTATCTCCATCAAGAGACACATGGGTTCCGACTATAAGGCAACTATGGGCGGCAAGGAGTATACTCCTCAGGAGATCTCCGCTATGATACTCCAGAAGCTGAAGGCTGATGCTGAGGCTTATCTGGGCGAGAAGGTAACAGAGGCTGTTATCACAGTTCCTGCTTACTTCACCGACTCTCAGAGACAGGCTACTAAGGATGCTGGTCAGATCGCTGGTCTGACTGTTAAGAGAATAATCAACGAGCCTACCGCTGCTGCTCTTTCCTACGGTATCGATAAGGAAGAGGATCAGAAGGTAATGGTATACGACCTCGGCGGCGGTACATTCGACGTATCCATCATCGAGATGGGCGACGGCGTTACCGAAGTTCTTGCTACAGCTGGTAACAACAAGCTGGGCGGCGATGACTTCGACCAGAGGATCATCGATTGGATGGTAGCTGAGTTCAAGACAGCTGAGGGCGTTGACCTGACTGCTGACAAGCTGGCTATGCAGAGACTGAAGGAAGCTGCTGAGAAGGCTAAGATCGAGCTGTCTTCTACTCCTTCTTCCACAATATCTCTTCCTTTCATCACTGCTGATTCTACAGGTCCTAAGCACCTTGAGATGACACTTACACAGGCTAAGTTCAATGAGATGACAGCTGATCTGGTTGAGTCCACAATGGGTCCTGTAAGACAGGCACTGAGCGACTCCGGTCTGTCCGCAGGCGACCTGCAGAAGGTTCTGATGGTCGGTGGTTCTTCAAGAATCCCCGCTGTTCAGGAAGCTGTTAAGAGATTCATCGGCAAGGAGCCATTCAAGGGCATCAACCCCGATGAGTGCGTAGCACTGGGTGCTGCATATCAGGGCGGTGTTCTCGGCGGCGACGTTAAGGACGGTCTGCTGCTGCTGGACGTAACTCCTCTGTCCCTTGGTCTTGAGACCATGGGCGGCGTATGCACCAAGATCATCGAAAGAAATACAACTATCCCTACCAAGAAGAGCCAGATCTTCTCCACCGCTGCTGATAACCAGAGCGCTGTTGACATCAACGTTCTTCAGGGTGAGAGAGAGTTCGCAAGAGATAACAAGCAGCTGGGTATGTTCCGTCTCGACGGCATCGCTCCCGCTCCCAGAGGTATACCTCAGATCGAAGTAACATTCGATATCGATGCTAACGGTATCGTTCACGTATCCGCTAAGGATCTGGGCACAGGCAAGGAGCAGAACATCACCATCACTTCTTCTACAAATATGTCCAAGGAGGATATAGACAAGGCTGTCAAGGAAGCAGAAGCATTTGCTGCTGAGGACGCTAAGAAGAAGGAAGAAGTTGACATCAGAAACAACGGCGACCAGCTTGCATTCCAGGCTGAAAAGGCTCTGAAGGACTTCGGCGACAAGGTCGATGCAGGCGATAAGGCTGACTGCGAGACCAAGATCGAAGCTCTGAAGGAAGCACTGAAGGGCACTGATACTGACGCTATCAAGGCTAAGACTGAGGAACTGCAGAAGACCTTTGAGGCTATCGCTACCAAGGTTTATCAGCAGGCAGGCGCACAGGGCGGCGCACAGGGCTTTGACCCCAACAGCATGAACATGGGCGGCGGAGCTTCCGCAGGTGCTGCTGACACCAACAAGGGCGGCGATGACGTTATCGACGCTGAGTTCACCGACGCAGACTGATATACAGACAATTGACGGCAGCCTCCGTTCCGTTTTGCGGAATGGGGGTATACCGCTTTAGGAGCGATATATATGGCAGATAAAAGAGATTACTATGAAGTCCTCGGCGTGCAGAAAGGTGCATCGGAGGACGAGCTGAAAAAAGCATTCCGTAAGCTTGCCAAGCAGTATCACCCCGATCTTCACCCGGGAGATAAGGAAGCAGAGGAGAAATTCAAGGAGATAAATGAGGCTTATGAAGTCCTCTCCGATCCTGACAAAAAGGCTAGGTACGATCAGTTCGGCCATGCAGGTGTTGACCCTAATTACGGCGGCGGTGCAGGCGGCGGATTCGGCGGATTCTCGGACATGGGCGATATCTTCGATTCCATATTCGGCGGATTTGGTTTTGGCGGCGGCGGACGTTCCACCAACCCCAATGCCCCAAGGCGCGGCGGCGATATCCGTGCTAATCTCACCATTGATTTCATGGAAGCTTGCTCGGGCAAAAAGGTGAAGATGAAGTATGCTAGAAACGAGACTTGTCCCGACTGTAACGGAACAGGCGCTGCGGCAGGAACTTCACCCAAGACCTGTCCCGATTGTCATGGTACAGGTCAGGTAAGGATAAGCCAGAGAACACCTTTCGGCAACATTTCTCAGACTACGACCTGTTCACGCTGCGGAGGCAAGGGCAGGATAGTTGATAATCCCTGTCGCACCTGCGGTGGTCAGGGCATCGTCAAGAAATCCGTTGAGAGGGATATCGATATCCCCGCAGGTATAGATGACGGTCAGACACTGAGAGTTGCAGGCGAGGGTCACAGAGGTTCAAACGGCGGACCCAACGGCGACCTGCATATCAATATCACAGTACGTCCCGACCCGATTTTCGAGCGCGACGGCTTTGATGTATGGACTGATATTCCGATTACTTACGCTCAGGCAACTCTGGGTGACGAGATAACCGTACCTACCGTTGGCGGCAAGGTGAAGTACAATGTTCCCGAGGGAACACAGAACAACACCGTTTTCAGGCTGAAAGGCAAGGGCATCAAGCGTCTTAACCGCAATGATTACGGCGACCATTACGTGCGCATAAACGTTGAAGTTCCACGCAATCTGAACCGTGAGCAGAAAGAGAAGCTCCGCGAGTTTGAGCGTTCGCTGAACGAGAAGAACTATGCTAAGAAGAATTCTTTCAAGGAAAAGCTGGACAAGCTCAAGGATATTTTCAAATAATAATTTGAATACGAGAAAGCTATAAAATATCATGAACTGACCTCGCTTATGCGAGGTCAGTTTTTTGTCCTTGGGCGGATGGCTCGATCCGTCACGTAAAATTTTTTTGAAGTCCTTGTATTATCGGTTTTGATATGGTATAATGAAAAAAATATGTAGTTTGGAGGACGGCGGGTTGAACGGTCATTTGCAGGTCGGGCTGGAAAGTCTTGACAAAAATGAAGCCCTGCGCTATATGGGCTACGGGGATACTGCTCCCGATGAAAAGATACTTTCCATGATGGACGAGTGCGAAAAGGCTCTGCTTGCTGTGATTAAGCCATGCTGTATATATCATGTGTTCGATATCGAGGCGGTCAGTCAGGGGATAGCGGTCTGCGGGACTTCTCTTGTGCTGGAGGGAAATGCCATCAGGGAGCACCTTGCGGGGTGCTGTAAGGCTGTGCTTATGGCGGCAACACTTTCGGCTCATGCTGACAGGGTGATACGCCGTTTTGAAGCTACCGATATGACACGTGCTGTCATGGCTGATTTTCTTGCAAGTGCGGCTGTTGAACAGGTGTGCGATCAAGCCGAGAATGCCATAGGGCAGGAGTTTGCGGATTATTATCGAACATGGCGGTTCTCTCCCGGCTACGGCGACCTTCCGCTGGATATTCAGGGCAGTTTTCTTGATGTTTTGCAGGCGCAGAAGCTCATAGGGCTGAATGCCACCGCAAGCAATATCCTTACGCCGAGAAAATCCGTCACTGCGGTGATAGGTCTTAGTGAAAACGAGATACAAAAGGGCAGACAGGGCTGTTCTGCCTGCAATATGAAAGATGTTTGTCAGTTCAGGAAAAGAGGGGAACACTGTGGGGTTTAGAGAACTTTTAAAAACCAAGGAATTTGTGATACTTGACGGTGCTATGGGTACCATGCTTCAGGCTAAGGGTCTGAAAATGGGCGAAACTCCCGAGGTCATGAATATAGAAAAGCCCGAATGGCTGCTGGATATCCACAGACAGTACATCGAGGCGGGCTCCGATGTTATCTACGCCAACACCTTCGGCGGAAACAGGCACAAGCTTGCTAAGAGCGGATATTCCGTTGATACACTTATCGGTGAGGGCATACGCCTTGCACGTCAGGCGGCTGAGGGTCATGATACCCTTGTGGCACTGGATATCGGCTCTATCGGACAGATGCTTGAACCTACGGGCACGCTGACTTTCGAGGAAGCATATGATATCTTCAAGGAAATGGTGATAGCAGGCAAGGAAGCTGATGTTATCGTCTTTGAGACCATGACCGACCTCTACGAGCTTAAAGCGGCTATCCTTGCGGCTAAGGAGAACAGCGACCTGCCCATAATGTGTACCATGACTTTCGAGGAGAATATGCGTACTTTCACGGGTGTTGATATAAGTGCCATGTGCCTTACCGCCGAGGGTCTTGGTGTTGATGCTCTGGGTGTTAACTGCTCTCTGGGACCCAAGGAGCTTTATCCTGTTGTTGAGAAGATATGTCAGTGGACAAATCTGCCTGTTGTGGTAAAGCCTAACGCAGGTCTGCCTGACCCTGTTACCAACGAATACAACTGTTCAGCCGAGGAATTTGCTGAGTTCGCTGAGAAGCTGATACCTCTGGGCATAAAGGTCATAGGCGGATGCTGCGGTACTGATCCCACATATATCGCCGCACTTAAAAAGATGCTTGACGGCAAAAAGTATGTCAAGAGGGAAGTTCATATCCCCGCTGTATGCTGTTCACCTACTGAGACCGTCGTTATCGACCAGCCCAGAATTATCGGCGAGAGGATAAACCCCACAGGAAAAAAGCGCTTCAAGCAGGCACTGCTGGAGGGCGATATCGACTATATCCTGGGTCAGGCTATGGAGCAGATAGACGCCGGTGCTGATATCCTTGATGTCAACGTGGGACTTCCCGCCATTGATGAAAAGGCGATGATGGTAAAGGCGGTAAAGGCTTTGCAGGGTGTTTGCGATGTTCCGCTTCAGCTGGATTCCACCATACCAGAGGTTATGGAAGCGGCACTGAGGGTCTACAACGGCAAGCCCATCGTCAATTCCGTAAACGCTGAGGAAAAGTCCCTTGAAACGGTTCTTCCTCTGGTAAAGAAATACGGTGCGGCTGTTGTCGGTCTTACCCTTGACGAGAACGGCATACCAAAGACCGCCGACGCTCGTTTTGCTCTTGCGAAGAAGATACTCGACCGCGCTATGGCTATCGGCATACGCAAGGAAGACGTTTATATCGACTGCCTTACGCTGACGGCTTCCGCTGAGCAGGAGAACGTTATGCAGACTGTCAATGCGGTGTACCGTGTAAAGCATGAGCTGGGTCTGAGGACAGTCCTCGGTGTGTCCAACATCAGCTTCGGTCTGCCAAGCAGAGAGATAGTCAACCACAACTTCCTGATGATGTGCCTGACAAGCGGTCTTGACCTGCCCATCATGAACCCGAATATTGATTCCATGACGGCGACGGTAAGAACTTACAAGCTGCTGACAAATATCGACAAGAACTCCATGGATTTCATCGCCCACTACGGCGCTGATACTTCTTCTCCCGCACCAAAGGCAGAGAAGAAATCCGACATGGACTTGCCCTATGCTATCGAGCACGGTCTGAAGCACGAGGGCGCTGAGATAACGGCGAAACTCCTGGAGACCACGGATTCCATGACTATCATCAACGAGATGCTTGTACCCGCTCTCGACAAGGCAGGCGAGCAGTTTGAAAAGGGCAAGATATTCCTGCCACAGCTGATACAGACCGCAGGCGTTGCTCAGGGCTGTTTCGAGGTCATCAAGCAGAAGATGCTTGCCGAGGGCGGAAGCAGTGTTTCAAAGGGCAAGATAATCCTCGCAACGGTCAAGGGCGATATCCACGATATCGGCAAGAACATCGTGAAAGTTCTGCTTGAAAACTACGGCTATGAGGTGATTGACCTTGGCAAAGACGTTGACTATCAGACTGTTGTTGATGCGGCTATCGAGAATGACGTTCATCTTGTGGGACTTTCAGCGCTGATGACCACAACTCTTGTCAGCATGGAAGAGACTATCAAGCTCCTGCGTGCCAACAATGTTGACTGCAAGATAATGGTGGGCGGCGCAGTAGTTACCCCTGATTATGCCGAGCAGATAGGCGCAGATTTCTACTCCAAGGATGCTAAGCAGTCGGTGGATATTGCAAGGCAGGTCTTCGGAAACTGAATAAAACATATTATTCCTCCCATGATAAGTGTGAAAGCTTATTTTGGGAGGAATTTTTATGTCAACAGGAAACAGGATTTATATCGCGGCGGTGTCAGCCTTTATTTTCGCTTTCGGAAACGGCAGATTTTTCGGCGGACTTGAGAATGCGTTTTTCCCGGCGCAGGCTGTCTGCTTCGAGGAAGAGACCCAAAGCGGCGAGCTGACTGTGATAAAAGGCGAGGGGAAGATCGAGATATCTTTCAGGATAGCGGAGATCATTCGTGAAATTTTAGAATAGTACGATAATTTGTACTATTGCGATTTGACAAAAATCCCCCGCAGTGGTATACTGTTAATAACTATATCCTACGGGGAGGAATAATTATGACCGAGATCATCACGGGCGGTGTGCGCAGCAGCCGCGAAAGCCTTTTTATAGAGCGTATATGCGCAGCCGCGGCGGCTGGCGAAAAGGTGCTTGTCATCGTGCCCGACCAGTTCTCCTTTGAGTATGACAAGACCCTTTACGAAGCTCTCGGGGCGAGTCTTTTCAACAGCATCGAGACCACGGGTTTTCAGCACCTTGCTGAGGATATATCTGCCCGCTATGGCAGCAAGGCGAAGGACAGCGCCAACGCAAATGCCCAGATGATACTCATGTTCCAGTCGGTTAAAAAAGCAGTTAAGGACGGCGTTATCAGGTTTTACAAGAACAGCACTGCCAAGGCTTCATTTATCGGAGAGCTGACCGAGCTTCTGCCACGCCTGCGCCAGAGCGGTGTTACGCCCCAGGCTTTGCAGGCAGCTTCCGCAAAACTGGAGGGCTCTATTTCAATGAAGCTTTCTGACCTCGGGGCGATATTTGAAAACTATATGCAGGAGCTTGAAAGAGCGAACATGAAAGATCAGCTTTCGCTGATGGAGGAAGCCGCTGAGCTTTCACGAAGCTGTGATGTTTTCGACGGTAAGAGCATATTCGTTTCGGCTTTCACGGATTTTTCCTACGATGAAAAACGTATGCTGGAGCAGTGCATCATCAAGGGCAAATCCCTGACGGTATCTCTGCTGATTGACGATGATTTTGTGTCCCGATGCCGAACTCACCCCTTTGATGTTACGGTGTCCGTAAGACAGGCGCTGAGGAATATGACACGAAGTCACAACAAACAGCTGACGGAGACTTCCGCTGTCGATATTTCAGGCGACCACCCCGATATCCTACAGCTTGCAGAGCATCTTTTCGACTACAACAGAACTCCCTACAAGGCATCGGGTGACTGCGTAAAAGTACTGGCGGCGGACGATGTTTACGAGGAGGCAGATTACATCTGCGCTGAGATATGCAGGCTGGTGCGTGAGGAAAACTATACTTTTAACGATATCGCTGTGACCGTCCGCGACCTTGAAAGCTTCGGCGCAGTTATATCAGGCGCTATGGAGAGGTACGATATCCCATTCTTCCTCGATAAGCGTGACAGCATCGATGCTTCGGCGATAGTGCATTACCTTAATACCATTTTCAAGACCGTTCTCACCCGAAAATTCAAAACGGACAATATCATCAAGCTGATAAAATCCCCGCTGTACGGTCTGCTGAATTACGAGATTAGCGACCTTGAGGATTACTGCGTGCGCTGGGGCGTTGACGGCGATATGTGGACTGAGGATTTCGCAGCCGCCCCCGACAGCGGTGTTGACCTCGGGCGTATCAACGAGCTTAGAAGACAGGTCATTGAGCCTCTTGTGAGGTTCAAAGAGGTCTGTGCCGGTGCTACTGCGGCGCAGATATCAAGGGCATTTTATGAACTGCTGGATGCTCTCGACCTTTCAAGGCAGACTTACTCTCTGGTTAAGCGTGTAAGCACCTCGGACAACGACACCGAAACAGAAATGTCAAGAGGTCTGAAACAGCTGTGGACAATGAGCCTTTCGGCAGTTCGGTCGATCTATGAACTTCTTGGTGATGAAAAGATAAGCCTGCGCAGTTACTATGACCTTTACAGCCTTATGCTATCCCAGATGAAAGTCTCGGAGCCACCCCAGAAGCTTGACTGTGTTCGTGTGGTCGATGCTTCACACTCCAGATTCAGCGGAGTTAAGGCGTTGTTTGCGGCGGAAGTAAATGACGGTATTTTCCCTGCCTCGGTTAAAAGCAGGGGACTTCTCAGCGAGCACGAAAAGGAACTTCTGAAACTGGAAGAGGATATCGACATAGCAGACAATTCCCTGAACAGCCTAAGGCGTGAAAGGCTTGCGGCTTATACTGCACTCTGCACCCCCTCGGACAGGCTTTATGTGCTGTATTCACGCTCCGACCTGCTTGGCAGTGAAAAACGTCCCTCGGTACTGGTGAAAGAAGTCCGCGAGATACTTGGGCTTTCGGAAGAGAACATAAATCAGCTCCCTCCCGACTTTTTCTGCACTTCCTACAAAACAGCTTACACCGTGTACATAGAGCATTCCCGCGATAACAGCGCATCCGTCAGCAGTATCCGTGATTCGCTGATGGGCTCGGCTTACTATTACGACAAGCTTAGGACTCTCACCGAAGCCTGCAAGGAAAAGCCTTTCAAGCTTTCGGAAGAAAGAGCAAAGGAAGTCTTTTTCGCGGCGGAAACGGCGGAAGTTTCCCCCACAAAGCTGGATAACTATTTCAAGTGTCCGTTCATGTATTTCTGCAATTACGGACTTCGTTTGTCGAGCTCCCAGAAGATGGATATGGACGGTCTCAACAAAGGTCTGATGATACATGAGGTGCTTGAAAAAGCCATAGGTTCGGAGGAGCGAACTCCTGCGGAGAACCGTGAGCATTTCCTTGAAATGACCGAAGAGCAGATAACCGATCTGATAGAGGAGCGGTTCACCGAGTACTATAAAAATGTTTTCTGCGGAGATTTCGGCAAGAGCAAGACCTTCCTCTACCGATTTGAAGCCATGAAACAGCAGGCGTTCAACATCGTGAAATATGTTCAGCGCGAGCTCTCAAACGGCGGATTTGCCCCCGCTGTCACCGAATACAAGCTGACTAAGGATAACGGCGCTGACCACCTTGATCTTACGCTGAAAGACGGCAGACACATCGTGCTGATAGGCACCATCGACCGTGCGGATATCTACGAGGACGAAGAGGGAAGGAAATTCGTGCGCATAATCGACTACAAATTCCGCAAACAGGCGGCTTTTGACCTTGGTGAGCTTTTCTGTGGGCTGAATCTTCAAATGCTGATATATCTGTCGGTACTGCTTGAAACGGGCAATCCCGTCAACCCCGATATGGAGCTTGAACAGGCGGGAGTTTTCTACCTGAAACTTATCGGCGACAATCAGAAGCTTTCCGAGGACTGCGAGCTTTCGGAAGACGTACTCTACAGCGCCGCCTGCGAATCTGCAATTGATGCTTTTTCGCGTAAGGGCAAGATATCCGATGCGGGGGCTGTGAATGAGAAGCTGGATTCCACCATCGGCAAAACAGCACTCAACAATTACACCATGAGCGATGCCATGTTCACCGCTATGAGAATATTCGCGAAACGCAAAGTTATTGAGTATGGCGACCGTCTGCTTGACGGCGATATCGATGCCGACCCGCTGGAGAATATCTGCTCCTACTGCCGATTCAGCGGTATATGCGGCAGAGCGTTCCCCGACGAGCCCAGAAAGGGAAGCAAAGAGCAGATGAATGAGGCACTGGAAGAGATAATTCAGGAAAATGGGGAGGGAGAAGAATGAGTGTCAGCTGGACAGCCGATCAGCAGAAAGCCATAGATTCATACGGCAGAGGTGTCACCGTTTCGGCGGCGGCGGGCAGTGGTAAGACCGCGGTGCTTATCGAAAGGATAATCCGCCTGTTGTCGGACAAGGAGAAGAATATCCCCGCGGACAGGCTTCTCGCCGTGACATTTACTATAGATGCCGCCGCGCAGATGCGTGACAAGCTGAATGCGGCTTTTGAGAAAAAACTCCGTGAAGACCCCGAAAATGTCTGGGTGCTTCGTCAGCAGGACTTAGTTCAGCTGGCAAGGATATCCACCATAGATTCTTTCTGCTTTGATATGGTAAAGGAGAACCTGAACAAGTTTGAGTTTACAGGCAATCTGAAAATTCTCGGTGAAGCGGAGTGCGAGATGATCTTCGATACTGCCTTTGAACAGGCGACGGAAGAACTCTGCACCGAGAATATTGATGAATACAAATTTCTTGATAACTTTTTCTTCGCGGACAATGGCGAGCTGAAACAGGTGGTGAAAGAGCTTTACAGCCATCTGCGCTCCATATGCCACACGGAAAAGTGGATACGCGAGACCGCGGAAAACTGTGTAAGTGACGAGTTTTTTGAGATGCTCTACGAGGATGCATTTTCTCGCTTTGATGCAAAACTTGCTGAGGCTGAACGCCTTGTTGATGATGCGCGTTACTGCTTCAATTACACAATCTCTGCTGGCGGTGATGAATTCCGTTTCAAAGATCATGTTAAGACAGCCGAGGAAAACATGGCTATCTGTGAGGCGGTTATCAGCAGTTATCAGCTTGCCGCCGCCCACCGCGACAGCGCGGCTTTCGGGAAAATTACCGCCGAGAAATTCAAGGCCATGCGCCTTTCTGGCAAGCCACCCGAGGACATCAAGGCTATCTTTAACGATGTCAAAGAGCGCTTCAAGCAGGATATCAACGGAGTTGGTACACTCCTTTACGGTGCATCCCGCGGGCTGGCACTTTCTGCTGAACACCTGCGTGAAAATCTTGCGCTGGCTCAGAAGCTTTTCCTTGCCATTTGCAGGCTTGAAAAGCGCGTTGAGGAAGTCAGCTTCGATATCAAGCTCGAAAAGAACGCCGTTGATTTCGGTGACATCGAGCTTATGACTAAAAATCTTCTGGTGCGTGAGACCGACGATGGCTTTGAGCGCACCGAGCTTGCCGAGGAGATACGCTCGGGCGGATTTTACAAGCTCATCGTCATTGACGAGTATCAGGATGTCAACGACATTCAGGAGATGATATTCAAGGCGGTTTCCGACACCGACGACCTTACCTACATGGGCAATAACACCTTCATCGTTGGCGACATGAAACAAGCGATATACGGCTTCCGCAAGACGAATCCCGAGCTTTTCAAAAGCTGTATCGACCTTGCACAGAAGTACGGCGATGAAAAACAGCTGGAGCACATCGGTCTTCAAAAGAATTTCCGAAGCAGGGGAGAAGTCATAGCGCTCTCGAATTTCATCTTTGAACGACTGATGAGCCGCGGCTGCGGTCAGGTGGATTATGACGGCAGTGAGCGCCTTGAAGCAGGGGCTGTCTACACCGAAAGGAGCTGTCCCGCCGAAGTCATGCTGGTGGACGCACCCGAGGAAAAGTCCGTTATTTCAAAGGAATTCCGATGCACTGCACAGCGCATCAGGGAGATGATAGACCGCGGCGAGCCTGTCTGCGACGGCGGCGTTGACCGTCCCTGCCGGCAGTCGGATTTCTGCATACTTGTGAACACCAATGACAACATCAGGCAGGTTACTCAGGCGCTTTCCGATGCGGGGCTCAGGGCTTTCTGCGAGGATACCGAGGGCTACATAAAATCCCGCGAGATATCCCTTGCCCTTGACTTACTGCGCACCGTTGACAACCCCATGAACGATATCTCCCTTGCGGCGGTGATGCTGTCCCCCGTGATGGGCTTCACACCCGATGAAATAGCCCTTATCAGGCAGAAATGCATAGCTGTCAACCGTAAAAAGCCCGACCATATCTACCAGATACTGGCTGGCGCTTCAAGGGAAGTCGGCACCGACGAGAAGTACGCAAAGTACGTTGATATGGGCAGTGCTGTGCTTCAGGAGAAATGCCGCTCCGCATTTGATATGATAGAATCCCTGCGCTACTGCTCCATGAGCATGAGCCTTGAAAAGCTGATAAGGCGTATCTTCGATGTTGCCGACCTTATGGGGCTTACTTCGCTGTACCTTGATTCTGCGAAAAAGCGCGCTAATCTTCGCCTGCTGATGCAGTATGCGGGGGACTACGAGCGCAGCGGAAACGAGGGCGTGACAGGCTTCCTGCGTTTCATAGATTCCGTATCAGGCAACGACAAGGCATTCAGGAATGCGGTATCCGTCACAGCTGGCGGCGATTCCGTCAACGTCAAGACCTACCACAAATCCAAGGGTCTTGAGTACCCATTTGTATTCCTCTGCACCCTTTCAAAACCCCTTGTCCGCGAGGATACCCGTGAGCTGATAAAGCTACACAAGACCATGGGCTGTGCTTTTGCACTGCGGGACAGGCGGCTGAACGTCAAGCGCGCAGACCTCTACTATGACTACCTTGCCGAAGTGCTGACCCGTGAACAGAAAAGCGAGAGGATGCGACTGTTCTACGTGGGATGCACCCGCGCAAAAGAGAAGCTGATACTCGTTCTTTCAAATGAAAAAACAGGTCATACCACCCGCGAGAAACTGCTGGAAAAATTGCGTGATGCTGTGAAAGCTTCGGCTCGATACGACCGTATACCCGCGGATATCACATCGGCGCAGGAAAGCGTTCTTTCATGGACGGTAATGTGCCTGGCAAAGCTTCCTGAGCGGTCGCAGCTTGAGGACTGGCTTGGTATGCCGTTGGATACGGTGGCAGTTTCCGAAAGTGCGGAGAATGTCAGCGTGTCCTATCATGTCTGTGAAGATATTGCCGAGGCAGAGACGTCCGACGAAGTGGAAAAGACTGTTCGTGCATCATCAGACCCCGCCATAGTCGCTAGGCTGAGAAAAATATTCGATCAGCAGACCGAGCGTCCCGAGACCCGACTGCCCGCAAAGCTGACGGTTACGGAGATAGTCGCCGCGGAAAAGGCGAAAGATCAGGGTGAGAAGAACACCGAATTCTTCCCGAACCTGCCACGTCTCAGCGACGAGCTTGACAAGCTCACGGCGGCGGAAAAGGGCACATTCACCCATAAATTCATGGAGCTTGCGGACTATGAAAATATGCGCAAAAGCGTAGATGCAGAGCTTGACAGGCTGGTGAACAGCGGTGGTCTTACGGCTAGAGAAGCTAAAGGAGTATACATCGACAAGCTGAAAGATTTTGCCAAAAGCGAACTGTTTGAGCGAATGATGTCATCTCCTGACCTGCGCCGCGAGCAGAAATTCTTAGCCAGCGTGAAAGACCTCGGTCTGACCGCTGAACTCAGTGAGTACACCACCGAAGATGGCTACATACAGGGCATCGCGGACTGCATATTCAAAGAATCCGACGGCTGGGTGCTTGTGGATTACAAGACCGACAACTTCAAGACTACAGAGGAAATGAAGCGCTATAAAACTCAGCTAATGCTATATAAAGCCGCCTTTGAGCTTATTCTGGGCGAAAAGGTCAAGAGCAGCTATATATATTCATTCAAGTTGGGTGAGGGCCTGGAGTTCACGCTTTAAGGTTCATTATTACGCGCTTATATAAGATCTTAGAGAAGCTTCCGAAAATGGGAGCTTCTTTTTGTTGTTAAAATTTATAAAAATATCCACAAACTATTGAATAAGTTAGTGATATGTGGTATAATAGTAAATAATTAATTTCATGCGCTATTCTTACTGCTAAATTCAACAATTGCTCTTTTTCAGCCAAGGAGTGTTTTTATGAATATGAATAGAACGATAAAAAATACGGTTCTGATAGAAAAACTCACCCTGTTTTTTGGCGGTTTTCTGCTGTTTACCGATGTCTTCTTCCTGCTTGTCGCCATATGCACCGATATGCCGCTGATGCGATATGTGGTATATGTCAAGCTTGTCATCAACACCACAAATATCTATCTTATCCTGAAGAAGCATTATCTTATATCAACGGTGATAATATGCACGGTGATCCTGGGATTTATGATAGTCGGGCTGGTATGCGTCGGCACCGAAGCGGCATTCCAGCTGTTTGCACTGGGAATGCTGGCGTGCATAAGCTACAGCGGTTATCTTCACAACAGGGTTCTTAAAAAGGAACTTCCTTTTGTACTTATGCTGGCAATCCATGTGGCTGTTTATACGGGAGGTTACATATATGCCCGTACCCACGAACCTCTTTACGATATCCCTAAACTTGCAGTGGATATACTTATAGCCTTTAACTCCGCGGCAACTTTCGGCATCGTGCTGATCTACATGGTGCTTTTCCACAATGTAGCTATCCAATCCGAGGAAAAGCTTGAACAGATGGCGCTGATAGACAATCTGACGGGACTTTACAACCGTCATTTCCTGCTTACTTCCATGGAACATATGGAGGTAGGTTCTCCCGAAGACCGCTGGCTGGCTATCCTTGATATCGATGATTTCAAAAAAGTCAACGACACCTACGGACACAATTGCGGTGACTATATCCTGAAACAGATATCGTATATCACAAAAAAGAACTGCAAGGATTGTATAGTATGCCGATGGGGCGGAGAGGAGTTTATAATACTCTCCACTATACATAATAATGAAAAAGAAATACTTGAAACATTGAGGACGAAGATATCTGAGGAAGAATTCAGTTTTGAAAACCACAAACTCCATGTTACAGTCACCATAGGTGCGACACATTATGAAAGCGGACTTTCAAATGACGGCTGGATATCAAATTCCGATGAAAAACTGTATTACGGCAAGACCCACGGCAAGGATCAGGTGGTTCTGTGACCCGTGACAAAAGCCGATTTGTTCATATAATCGCATTGACTAAATCGGTACTATATGGTATAATCATACTATCAAGTTAAAATCGGAAAGGATCGTATTTTATGACTTACAAAGAAGAATTTATCAAGTTCATGGTTGACAGCGGAGTGCTGACTTTCGGTGAGTTCACTCTGAAAAGCGGCAGAAAGGCTCCCTATTTCATCAACTGCGGCAACTATAAGACAGGCGCACAGCTGGCTAAGCTGGGCGAGTACTATGCCGAGTGCATAAAGGATAACGATATCCCCGTTGAGACACTTTTCGGACCTGCATACAAGGGTATCCCGCTGGCAGTTTCCGCTGTTGTGGCACTCAGCAATAAGTTCGGCTATGATGTTTCCTACTGTTTCGACAGAAAGGAAGCTAAGGATCACGGCGAGGGCGGTATGTTCGTTGGTAAGAAGCTGACCGACGGCGAAAAGGTGGTCATAATCGACGATGTTATGACTTCGGGCAAGGCGCTGGGCGAATCCATGCCCAAGCTGAAAAGTGCGGCTGACGTTAACGTAACAGGCATGGTCATCACTGTTGACCGTATGGAAAAAGCCCTTGATACCGACTTCTCTGCAGTACAGCAGGCGTATAAGGACTACGGTGTGAAGGTTTATTCCATCGTTAATATCAACGATATCATCAAGGCTATCGAGGACGGCGTAGTTGAAGGAAAGGAGTACCTCGATGCAATGCGCGCTTACCGTGCGCAGTATGGTGCGGAGTACTGATATGTTTGGAAACAGTAATTTTCTCGGTTTCGTGCTTCTGCGCGATGCCGAATGGGATCAGGAAGCTTTTTTCAGCAGACTGAAAGAGAAGTGGGATATCGAACCCAAGAATCTTGAAAATAAGGATGATGAAAAGATTTTCGTATTCAACGCAGGCGATTATCTTGTTTCTCTCGCGTATTACCCGACACCTGTACCCAACGGCGAAGCTGAACAGAATGCGGTGTTTAATTTCCTCTGGCCCGATGCACAGCAGGAGGTCGCAAAGCATACCGCTCAGATCGTTGTGAGCGTATGCAATGGCATGAGTGTCATGGAACGTGCGAAGACCTTTGTAAAAGTCTGCGATAGCTGTATCGATGACAATACCATAGGTATCTATACAAACGGCACGGTATATGCTCCCGCTTTCTATCGCCAGAATGCGGATATGTTAAAAGCTGATGCACTTCCTCTTCTTGACTTCGTATGGCTGGGTCTAGCCAACGATGATGGAAAACTCCGCGGATATACCATGGGTATGGAGAATTTCAAGAAGCTGGAGATGGAGTTCCTGAATTATAGCGGTTCGCCCCACGAATTCCTGAGCTTTATGCTGGCTATAGTCAGCTATATCGTTGAAGGCGATGTGATACTTGATGACGGCGAAACCATTGGTTTTTCAGAGGATCAGAAGTTTAAGATCACCCTTTCCGACGGCATCGAATTCAATGACAGGAAGACTCTGAAAATCGATTGCAAATTATGAAAATATCGCTTTTGAAACAGAATAGTTACATTTTGAAATCATTTGTAATATAAATGTAGCCATATGTAATAGCTTTGTTCTTGTAAAAATCGCTTGTTTGTTCTATAATATTCATTGTAGAACAAAGAAAGAAAAGAATGAACACTAAGAAATTACTCTTAGCTCGTTTCATCCTCTCCAAAATTTTTACACAAGCAGGAGGCAGTCAATAGACTGCCTTTTTGTTTTATACACGCAAAAAAAATCGGTCGGGATTGTTTCCCGACCGATATCTTTAGGCATCAGATGCCGCATTCTTCATAATCTTTCCACTTTTCGTAGTGCTCTTTTTCCTCGAAGTATCTGTATACGATATACGCTGTTGACCCAACTACCAGCAGCAGTGCACTCATCAAACACCAGAATGATTTTTTCTCGGAACGTTTCTTTTCCATTGTTTGCACATCCTCTCTCTGAGTTTTTATTATTATACTACATTCACAAAGCAAAGTCAAGTATTTCACATACTTTTCAGCATAAAGTATATTTATTTGAGTAAAAGTGCAAAAATTCCTCAAGGCAGATGCCGCTTTCGGTGATGATCTCGGCGGGTCTTCTGCCGACGTAGCGGTAATGCCACGGCTCAAAATCTATGCCCGTGATGTGCTCTTTCATTCGGGGATAGCGCAGTATAAAACCAAATTTGCTTGCTTTCCGCGAGAGCCATTTTCCCTCGGCGTTCTTGTGGAAATCAGGTTCGATATCATCAGCACCGGAAGTGCCCAAATCAGCCGCCAGACCTGTGCCGTGTTCACTGCACCCGGGCAGGGCAAGAGTTTTTCCTGTCTCCGCAACCGCTGATGCGTAATTCATCCCGCAGCCCATGTGTCGGTTTATTTCCTTTTCCCAGAGCATCTGCTGATAGTCATCGGAACGATATCCGGAGATGACTTCTATCCCGATGCCGTCGGACTTAGCTTCCTTCAGAAGCTTTTCAAGCGCAATTGCTGTCTTCTCCTCGAAAAGTTTTCCGCCTGCCTTCCGTAGTTTCAGGTTGTCAGCCCAGCCCGGGGGAATCGGTTCAAATTTGTTTACAAGTATCAGGTAGTCCATAAGCCCTCCCGTTTTGGTATAGTATATTCGGGGCGTGGGGGAAGTGTTACCGCATGGAATAAAACAGCCTGTCCCGAATATATATTTACCGAGGTGGTTTTATGGGACTTAAAACAGTTTGTACGAGGGCTTTGCTTTGTATATTCGCAGTGTTCGTTGTACCCATGTGCATTTTCCACGCTGCAAAACACTCCGATGGTATTACGGCGGTATGCGAGGGTGCTTCGAAGCTTCTCGTGATAGACCGAGGTAGTTACCAAAAAATACGAGGGAATACGCTCCCTGCGGGGGCAGATATTTCGTCACGAAGTTACTGGGACATTGCTCTTGCACAGACAGAACGTGAGCCCGAGCGGGTCAGTGCTGAGATACCCAGTCCTCTACCTGCGGAAGATGTAAGCGGCATGATACCATACCCCGAAGACCTCACCGACCATGACGGTGCAATACAAAAGTACACCTATCTGCGCAGTGATGAACCGCAGTTCTTCGATATACCCACAGGTGGTCAGGTGCGAAACTGCACCCTCTATGATAATGCTGAACTCCTTGAACTCAGCAGTGAGGGTCTGCCATTTGATACGGATTTTTCAGACGGCGAGCCTGTGGTGCTCATCTACCACACCCACGCCACAGAGAGTTTCGAGCTTACGGACAAGGATTGGTACGACAGCGATTTTTACGGTAAGACCACCCAGCGTGATAAGAATATTATCTCCGTTGGTGACAGGATATGCGAGCAGCTTGACGCGGCGGGTATACCCTATATCCATGACACTCTCGTCCACGATTACCCAAGCTATGACGACGCCTACTATTCCAGCCGCGAGGCGGTGCAGAAGATTCTGGCGGAGTATCCTTCGATAAAGGTGTGCCTTGATATCCACCGCGACGGAATCGAGCGCAGTGACGGCACACGCATCGCCCCCGTAGCCGAGATAGACGGCAGGGAAGCGGCGCAGATAATGATAATATCCTGTGCCGATGACGGCAGCGGGAATATCCCGAACTTCCGCGAGAATTTCAGGTTCGCCTGCGCTTTTCAGTCCGAAATAGAAAACCGCTTTCAGGGTCTGACCCGACCTGTGCTTTTCGACACAAGGTACTACAATCAAGACCTTTCAAGCGGTTCGCTGCTTATAGAAGTCGGCAGCCACGGCAACACACTGGCACAGGCGCAGTATTCGGGGGAGCTGCTTGGTAAAGCCCTGGCAGGGCTGTTTAATGGGTAGGATATGTTATCCGGTCACTCTTTCAATTCAAAATGAATTTAGGATCGCCCTTTTTTCTCAGGCTGAAACCTGTGACAAACACTTTATCATCCAGGATATACACTGTGCAGTAAGGTGAAGCCAGCACTTTTTCAGGAAATTTTTGCCCGACACTTATAGTACATTCCCGTTCGCCTTTGTCACGAAATCTGATATTCAGCAAGGTGTGATTGGGTTTGGAACTCATACTTCCGCTGCGAACATTAACGCGTATCCTGCGGTAAGATATCACTTCACCCTCTGTCTTTTTTCCGTTTTCAATGTTTTTTTTCACGCGCTTTATTCTGTATGTCATGCTAAGACCCATGAGATAAAACGGAACGGAAAAGCCTATGGGATAGTGCATGTTTTCACTGAGAGCTTTCCAGCCGTCTTTTTCAGTGCAGACAAATAAAACGGAGATCAATATGACGAACACCGTTGCAAAAAAGTATGCGCCTATCTCTGCAGCGTGACATCTGCGAAAGCTGAAATCATAGTCATCAAGCGGGTTATTTATGACGGTATATTTGGTGGGTCTTTTCATGGTGTTGCTCCTGTTTAAATGGCTGTTTTGTGTTTGGAAACTGCGTGCGGTGCTTATTAACTATCCATAAAGATATTCACCAAGATTATCTAAGACATCTTTTCTTGGTCCTGATGCAGTTGGCAATCCGAATTCACTTAATTTACTATCATTCTTCTCTCTATATTCTCTCCTCAAGGCTGAGCATTTTTCTGACTGTCTTTGTTCAAAAATATCAAAATAATTATAAAGTGTACCCTCATTTCGGATCAGATTTTCAGCGATCATTTCATCGACTTCCGGAACTTCATCAAAAGCAAAATCTTCATCCACTAACTGAAACGACTCATTATTCACCGAAACAAGAATGTAGCACTCATAAAACAGATACGCTTTTACTCTGTCAGAATCGTATATCAGCTCAAAATCAGAGCTTCTTATCTCTTCATCTCCTACTTCAAGGAGCAGTGAATCCCCGTCTTTTATAGAATACATTCTGCCTGTTATTTCAGATCTGCTTTTGATCTCAAAAACATCGCCGTTTTGGGTTGTGACCGTTCCCTCATCATAGAGTTTATTAGGGGAATAGCACCCCGCAAATGACAATGCTGCAATCAATACCAACGGTAAGAACAGCATTTTTTGCACGTATGGAAAATGGAGTTTGTTTTCATTTGATGTTATCATGGGGTTGTCTCCTTTTCGATTTGTTGTCATGTTTGATGTTTTTTCTGAATCATATTATAGCCCAAATCACGGCACAAGTCAACAAAAAATCCTAAAAAAGAAAATGCTCAAAAAGTCAAGACAAAACAAAAAATCTGTGTTATAATATGACCATAGTAACGTTACTGATATTTTTCGGGAGGTGTTCTTATGGCTGAGGATAATGAGAGATTTGAACACGGGTTCACTACTTTCGTCACAGCGCTGGATTATATCGAATCCCATCTGTGTGAGGATATCTCGCAGGAGGATATTGCGGCTGCCTGCTTTGTTTCCTTGTCTTCACTGCAAAAGGTCTGGAGGTACTGCACCCATTTCAGCCTGAAAGACTATATCTCAAAGCGCAGGCTTACCCTTGCAGGACGGCTTCTGCTGACCGAGGAAGTCTCTGTCCTTGAAGCCGCCATGAGATTCGGCTACAACTCCCATGAGGTATTCACCCGCGCTTTTACGAAAGTGTGGGGGATAGCACCCTCGAAGTTCAAAAAACAATGGAAAGGTGACTGCGGGCTTTATCCGCCCCTGAACCCCGAATATATTGAAAGGAATGAGCGTATGAGAGTTAAGAAATACGATATCAGTGAGTTCTACGATTATCTGAGGTCGCAGGTAGGGACTTATGTTCTCTGTTTTGACATTCAGAACCTTATGGTGATAAACGACACCCTGGGCAGAGAAGCGGGTGACAAAGCTATCCTTGAAGCTTTCCGCAGGATAAACGAAGCCGCCGATGAAAACATGATATGCCTGCGTCTGGGTGGCGATGAATTTGCCATGATAACGGAAAGCGATGATACCGAAAAAGTGACTGCCATCGCGGAAAATGTGCTTTCACAGAACGGCGGTAAAGTTCCCTACAGCGGCGGAGAAGTCAGCGTATCGGTGAGATGCGGGGCTATCAGGATAGGAGAGCACCTTAAATATTCGGTGCTGTGCAATGATTTCAATGCTGTTATGGAAAAGGCAAGGTTTTCGGGCAGGATAGAGTTTATGTAAAAACGGCAAACTAGAGGAGAACTGCCAAAGAGACAAAGCGCACGGTTTATGCGACTGCGTCGGCATATGCCTCGCGCTAGCAGGCTTGCGGGAGTTTGAGGGCAGAGCCCTCAACTCAAGGAACAAAAGCGACGCGGCAACAAAGCAATAAATAGCACAGCAAACGTCCGACCAAATGGCGCGGCAATATCAAAAATCCGAGCGTATGCGATCGTATGCATACGCTCGATTTTTTGTTATTGCCGCGCCTTTTTGACAGGGGCGGTAGTTCGCTGTTCTCTTATTGCTTGCTCTGCATTTTGGCTTTGCACCTTGACCGAGAGGCTCTGCCTCTCGAGCTCTCCGCAAGCTTTTCGCGAAAAGCTTGACCAAAAGCTCTCTTCCTTGGCATTTTTCCACTAGTTTGCTTTTGCTATTTCTTTTTCTTCTTACCAAGCTTCATCGTCCAGTTTATAACAATGAAAAGCGCAACTATCAGAGTAATGAGTATTATCGCCAGTGCAGGATTCAGCAGTTTTTTGTATCTGTCCTCGGTACTGTCTTTTTTGCTGGAGTTGTTCTTATCCGACTTGTTTCCGTTCTCGTCCTTGGCACGGATGACCTTTACGGTATAGGTATTCACTGTGCCGTCTTCGGCGGTAACGGTGGCGGTGAGGATATTCTCGCCGTAATCAAGTTCTCCGCCCCCTGAGATGGTCACAGTGTCCGAAAATGCAGCCGCTGTTGCGTTCAGGTCAGCGGTCTCGCAGGAACTGTCGGCGTTGACAGTATACTCGAAAGTATCGTAGGAAAACTCGGGAGAAAGTTCACCTGCGGTGCAGGTCAGACCGATGAGGTAGCCTTGTACTACAGGCTGTTGTAACTGAGTTTGCTGAGGTATATCGGTAGTATCATCGACAGCTTCGGATTCGGTCGGATCGGTTGGTACATTTTCGTATGCGCTGGTATCGTCAGGTACATCGGCGCTGTCATTCGTATCGGGTGGAGTATCCTCGGCTGTTCCCTCAACATGGACGCTTGCGCTGGATGCGGGCTGTGCAAGGACTGAGCCGTCGGTCGAAAAAACATAGCCGTTGGTTAGTGTGATGGAGCTGTCACCCTCGCCGACTGCCGTGAAATTCAGCACACAGTCGATAACACCGCTGTCCTCACCGGGGAAGCTGTACAAGGTTATAAGTCCGCCGCCGCCCCATGCGTCGCCGCCTGTAAATTCGATAACGCTGTCATCGTATTCCAGTGATGAATTAAGATAGCCTATGTCACTGTCGGATTCTATCTTGACAGTCACGGTGAAATTTTCACCCACAGCAGGGGTTCCGTTAATTATGATGCTGTCGGTTGTATCTGCAAATGCTATCAGCTGCATCAGTGCGGCGGCAGCAAGGGCGATGCCGAAAGTTGATATCTTCATTTTATGATCTCCTTTACGGGAATTTTGACACCATTATTATACACCATCACAGCGCCGCGGTCAACTGTTTTCAAAAGTCTTTCAGCATATTTTCCATAAATGATAACGTGTCCGTCATACCGGAGCGGTTGTAACGGTTGAGTTTGTAAAGACAGTCGCTGTCGTTCTTTATTATGTAGTTTGGCTTTTCCTCCACTCCGAGGGTGGCTTCAAAACCCAGAGCTTTCAGGGTATCCTCGGCTTCATCGCAGTAAAAACCGTAGGGGTAGGTGAAGACGTTTGGTCTGAAACTGCAGTTTGCTTCAAACAGCTTTTGCAGACCGTCTATATCGCATATCAGTGCGTGGCGGTAATCGTCTGCTGATTCACCCTCTTTTTTTAGTATGCCACGCCTTTCACTGAGATTGTGCATTGAACAGCTGTGGTTGCAGAATTCGTATCTGCCGCTTTCACGCATTTCGGTGATGTCTTTCCAGCTTAGATACGAATACAGCGCCGACTGTTTCTCACCGCTTTCCGAGGCGTTAATGGTATAATCACCAACAACGGAAATTGTCGCCTTGTAATCTTCCTTTTTAAGCAGACCGTAAAGGTACTCGCGGTTGTTGTAAAAGCCGTCATCGAATGTCAATACTATCGGCTTGTCAGGCAGTTCACCGCCGTAGTTAACGTAATTTATCAGGTCGTTTACGAACACGGGTGTAAAGCTTTTCTCCTTGAGATATTCGATATCGCTTTCTATCTGGTCAAGACTTACAACATATTCACCGCAGCAGTCATCATCAAGGGTTATGCTGTGGTACATTATAATAGGCACGGGAATACCGTCTTTTTCTGGCTTTTTCTGCTCTTTCTCCTGCGACGCGAAGGTGTTTGTTATCCCCGCACCTACGGCTATCACTGCGGGTAGCAGTATGGTCAGCAGTAATTTGTTCAGCTTTATCGTTTTGAACATTGTATCTCCTCCATGTCTGCTGTTATATAATTACTATAATTACAGCGTTTTTTAGTATATATGCCGTTTCGGCAAAAAAAATTCAAAAAAAGCCGAATATAGGCTTGAAAAAATTGTGCAAATATGATATACTCTAAATATGTTGAAATGGTAAATTAAGCATTTTGATAAATTATTTAACGGGAGGATCCAGATATGAAGACGATCGGTACTAAATTGATGCTGATAATGTTCGTTGTGGCATTGATAATCATATCCGTTCTCGATGCTGTGGCGATAACTGCCATCAGCAAGACTACCAAGGATTCGGTAATGAGTTCTGCAAAACCTCTTTCGGTACAGGGCGTTAAGAACTTTGACAGCTCTGTTCAGCAGTACATCACAGATATGTCAAGGTCTGTCAGATCATCTGATTTCAGCCAGGCTGCCGGTGAAGCGTCTATGGTCGAGGTCATTAAGAACGGTTTTCCCGAAAATGTCAGGGAAGATATAACCTGCGCAATAATGGGCGCTGAGGGTCAGACCCTTTATTCTACAAATGCGGGACTGACCGATATGATAAAAAGGGAAGAAATAGTAAATGCTGTGTCTTCAAATGAGACCTGCATCAGCGACCTTTGTATTGTTGACAGTGGCAGCGACAAGCAGCAGTACTTCTATATTCTCCAGTCGGCATTCAGGGATGGAAAATATATCGTGGCGGCTTCCGTGATAGATACCTCTTCGCTGTACGATATTTTCTCTGCTTCGGATATCGGTCATGAAGGCTTTGTATGCCTTGTGGACAAGGAAGGCAATGTACTGATGCATACCGACAAGTCGCTGGGTCTCAAGCGTTTCAATCCAATAAGGGAAGAGGGCAGTAATGAGGAATACAAGTCCTTTGCTGAAGCATTGAGAACTGTTACATCGGGCAGTGATGATTCGGGCGAGTTCAAGCTTGATGATAAGAACTATGTATTTGGCACATGCAATTCCGCTTACTTTGATTCGACAATGATATACGCTCTTACTCCGGGCGATTTTATCGGCACTTCTTCGGGTATGTTCAGGACGATCGTTATATGCGGCGTTATACTTCTGCTGCTGACGGTATTCTCGTCGATGTTCTTCTCCAGACGTCTTTCAAAGCCTATTGTATCTGCGACTGCACGTATACGTGAGCTTGCCCAGGGCAATCTTTCCGCACCTGTTGACGTATGGTACTCAAAGGATGAGCTGGGCGTACTGACAAGCTCCCTTGAAGAGACGATAGTATGTCTGAGACAGTACATCAATCTGATAACCGTAGCCCTGAACCAGATATCCGACGGCAACCTCTGCCACCGCATGGAGGGTACTTTCAAGGGTGATTTCCAGCAGATAAAGACCACATTCAACGATATCCTGAATTCGCTTTCAGATACATTCGCATCTATAAATACAGCCGCTGAACAGGTTAATACGGGAGCTGTGCAGGTGTCCAATTCGGCACAGTCGGTTTCACAGGGTTCAACTCAGCAGGCGTCTGCGATAGAAGAACTTTCCGTTACCCTGAAAGATGTTTCAAAGCAGGTCGAGCAGAACGCCAACGACGCTAAGAACGCCAATACTATCGTTACCAGAAATGCAGAAGCCATCGGCTCATGTAATGACGATATGACCAATATGCTCAGCGCTATTAACGAGATAAGGATATCCTCAGAGGAGATATCCAAGATAATCAAGGTCATAGACGAGATAGCTTTCCAGACCAATATACTCGCGCTGAATGCCGCAGTTGAAGCTGCCCGTGAAGGTTCAAAGGGCTTCGGTGTGGTCGCAGATGAAGTAAGACGGCTTGCTTCACGTTCCGCCGAAGCGGCAAAGCAGACAGCTTCACTTATCGAGAATTCCTCGGCGGCTGTACAGAAGGGCTCACAGATCGCAGAAAAGACTGCGGAATCCCTTGGCAGCATAGTTGAGGGCTCCGAAGAGATACAGACCCTTGTAAAGAATATCTCCGAAGCATCGGAAGCGCAGACGGAAGCTATCGCCCAGATAAATACAGGTCTCGGACAGATATCCACCGTAGTTTCAGCGAATACTTCCGCTTCCGTGGGTACAGCATCTGCCAGTGAGGAGCTTTCAAGCCAGTCGCTGATACTCAAGAACATGATAGCAAGATTCAAGCTGGGTGAAGAACCAAAGTCCACCGGCGGTATCTCAAAGTATGACTACTCAGTTCCCGAAGAGAATTCCTCGATTCTCAAAAACAGAGTTATGCAGCTGACTGGTATGGATCTTGACGATGATGACGATCAGGCATTTTTAGACGATCTTGATGATAAATACTGACGAAGATAACAGAAAGGATATGATCAGATATGAAGAGAAGAATAGGTATACTCACAAGCGGCGGCGACTGTCCCGGACTTAACGCGACCATCAGAGGTGTTGCCAAGGCTTGTTATGAAAAATTCGGCGAGGACGTTGAGATAGTCGGTATACATGACGGTTATTTCGGTCTGATAAATGGTCTGTGCAAAGAGATGAACCAGTCGGATTTTTCGGGTATACTCACCACGGGCGGAACTATCTTCGGTACAAAGAGAACACCTTTCAAGATGATGCAGGTAATTGAAGACGATAAGGTCGATAAAGTCAAGGCGATGAAAGCTACCTACAAAAAGCAGAAGCTGGATTGTCTGCTGACACTGGGCGGAAACGGCACCCATAAGACCGCTAATCTGCTGAGTTCAGAGGGTCTTAACGTTATCGGTCTTCCCAAGACCATCGACAACGATATCTGGGGCACAAGCGTGACTTTTGGTTTCCATACCGCTGTGGATACCGCCACCGATGTTATCGACAGACTGCACTCCACCGCTAATTCTCACGGACGTATCCTTGTAGCTGAGATAATGGGCAACAAGGCTGGCTGGCTGACCCTCTATTCGGGAATCGCTGGCGGTGCTGATATGATCGTCATCCCCGAGATACCTTACGATATCGAAAAGCTTGCGGCAGCCTGTGAGCGCCGTGATTCCAAGGGATTCTCCATCATGGCAGTAGCTGAGGGCGCTTTCGATAAGGAAGAAGCTAAGATGAAGAAGAAGGAGCGTGCTAAGCTCCGTGCTGAACAGGGCATTACCACCGCTACCGCTCGTATAGCAAAGCAGATCGAACAGATGACAGGCAGAGAGACAAGAGTATGTATACCCGGTCATATGCTTCGCGGCGGAAGCCCTTCGGCTTATGACAGAGTACTTGCTACAAAATTCGGTGTACACGCGGCAGAGCTTGTTGCTAAGGAAAAGTACGGCTATGCAGTTGCAATGATAAAGGAAGTTGTATCTGAGAATAAGCTGGAAGATGTTGCAGGAAAGACGAAATTCGTGCCTGAGGACGACCAGATGGTGAAGTATGCTAAGGCATTGGGCGTTTCGTTTGGAGATAAGTAATTGTAATTTTCATTATGGCTTAAATATTATAGAAAGGTCTAAGTTTTTGTTATGAACAAGGAAAATGTCACAGAGTTGATTAATACTGTAAATATTTATGACTTACATGAGTACAAATATAAAGATAGAATTCTACTATTTAATGGTAAACTATATCAATTATCATCAAAAGAGCAATTTGAAGATAATAAAGATTCCCGTGATAATTTTTTAGTTGTAAAGATAACTGATGAGAACTGGCTTTATTACAAGTATACTCCCAAAGATGATTCTATTTTAGCAATTCAGCTAGAACAGTATAAAACAAATGAATTATTGAAATCAATTAATTCGAAGTTGACTTTTTTTGTTATCTTAACAATTATTGGAATCATTACATCAATTATCATGAATTTAAATAAATAATTTAGAAGTAGTTTTCAAAAAAAGACCGAGTATTTTTCCGAATGTAAATGATACTATAATTATAACCCGAAAGTTTTGTGATAGCTTTCGGGTTTGTTTTAAGTATGCTGATTCAATTTTTCGGATTATTATGCTTGAAATATGCTATATTATTATGCTATAATTTAATTGTTAGGAGTGATACTTTTTGAACGAAGTAATTGAAAGATTTCTAAAATACGTAAAGATAGACACCCAATCCGATGAGGACGCACAGACCCAGCCCAGCACTGCCAAGCAGTTCTATCTGGCAAAGGTGCTGTATCAGGAACTAACAGACATGGGTGCGAAAGATGTGTATCTTGACGAAGCGCATTGTTACGTATACGCAAGGATACCCGCCAATGACGGTGGTATGCGGTCGCATACGCTGGGATTCATCGCTCATATGGACACCTCACCCGAAGCATCGGGTGCAGACGTAAAGCCAAGAATAATCGAGAATTATGACGGCGAAGATATCACGCTGAATGAGGAGCAGGGCATAGTGCTGAAGACCTCGGTCTTCCCTGAAATTAGGGATTATATCGGGCAGACGCTTATCGTCACCGATGGCACGACTTTGCTGGGTGCTGACGACAAGGCGGGTGTGGCTGAGATAATGACCATGGCTCACTGTCTGCTTTCCGATGACAGCATAAAGCACGGTGAGATAGCCATAGCTTTTACTCCCGATGAGGAGATCGGCGCAGGTACGGACAATTTCGACCTTAAAAGGTTCGGGGCGGACTACGCCTACACCGTTGACGGCGGCGGAATAGGGGAGCTTGAATATGAGACTTTCAACGCCGCATCTGCTGATATCACCGTGCGGGGCGTGAATGTGCATACGGGCGAAGCCAAGAACAAGATGGTCAACGCGGCTCGCATCGCGGCGGAGTTCGACAGTCTTCTTCCCCCTGAACAGAAGCCCGAATTCACCGAGGGCAGGGAAGGGTTCTTCCACCTTATGAACATCGATGGCAACACCGAAAGTGCGTCTCTCTCGTATCTTATCCGCGACCATGACAGGACGAAGTTTGAATCGAAAAAAACCATGATATCCAAACTTGTGGATATCATGAATCTGAGATACGGCGAGGGTACTGTCACCGCAGAGGTCAAGGACACATACTACAATATGCGGGAGAAGATAGACCCCGATTTCATGTTCCTTGTGGAGAATGTTTCTGACTGCATGAAAAAGCTGGGCATCCAGCCCAAGATACAGCCTATCCGCGGCGGCACGGACGGTTCAAGCCTTTCATTCAAAGGTCTGCCCTGCCCGAATATCTGCACAGGCGGTCACAACTACCACGGCAGATACGAGTACTGCTGTGTGGAGTCCATGGAAAAGATATGCGACCTGCTTGTAATGCTGACAGAAACTATATAAGCGAAAAAGGCACTTCCGCAGCAGGAAAGTGCCTTTAATATTATCATGAACTTATTCGGGATCGTATTCAAACTTCGGCATGGGCAGAAGCTTGTGGAGGTTTCTTGCGTGCATACCGTCGATGCGGGCTTTCAGCTCAGGCTTGTCGGAGAGGTCGGTCTCTTTTCTGATATAGCTGTCAAGCTCGGCATAAGTGAAACCAAGATTATCCTCGTCTGTCTTGCCGCAAAGACCGTCGATAGGAGTTTTGTGAGTAAGCTCGTAGGGGAGACCCAGCTCGTCACCCACAGCGATCACTTCGCGTACGCAAAGCTCGGAAAGGGGGCTGAAATCGCCAGCGGCATCACCGAATTTGGTAGAATAGCCAACCCAGTCTTCAGACATATTGCAGGTGTTCACCACACGTCCGCTGACACAGGCTGCAACTGCGTAGAGGGTGCTCATTCTTATTCTCGGGGGAGTATTCACCCTTGCCTGCTCGGAGATCTCAAGAGCATTGCCAAGCTCGCTAAGAAGAGCCGAAACTGTACTGCCCACATTTATCTCGTAGCTCTTTATACCCAGATGTGCCACCAGCTTTTTGCTGCAGTCAATATCGAACTGCTCGCCCTGAGGCATCAGCACGCCGATGACTCTGTCCTTGCCCAGTGCTTCAACGCAGAGCGCCGCAGCTACGGAGCTGTCCTTGCCGCCCGAAATGCCGATTACTGCATTTGTGGTGGGTGTTGCATTTGCCTCAAAATATTCTCTTATCCATTTGATAACGTCTTCCTTTACCTTTTTTGCATCGAAATTGCTCATTGTCTAAGCTCCTCCCTTATCTTCATAAGTATTATCCCAAGGCGGTTCTCGCCCTGTCCGTTGACTTTTCCCCATATCCTGTCGCCCCAGCTGTTGCCTTCAACAAGATCTTCATTGCCTGTGGCTAACAGCTTGCGGGTAAGGTCATCATTCTGGGTGAATTTTGCCTTGCATATCTCGTACATCAGATCTGTCTTAACATCTTCCCAGTCCGCACGCAGGCTGACTTTTCTGCCTGCCTTTTTAGCAGCATCGGGGTCAAGCAATGCAAATCTCCTGCGCTCGTCCTCATCGAGAGTCTTCATCGCCTGAAATGCGGCTTCGTTGTTAAGATAGGTGATGCCATCATAAGTTACTTTGCTTTCGTAAAAATTGCTCAGGAAAAAATATTCATCTTTGAATCTATCGATCATACCGACACCTCTTTATCGGGTCACGCCTTTCGGTAAAGTCTCGATGTCCTGTGTGCCGCGGCTTCATCGAAAAGCTCTGTTTCCGCGAGCTTGCCTATCACTTTTTTTCTGAATCCCTGGGGGGAAAGATGTATCCCCGTTATGGCTTCGTATGGCTGCTGCAGGTCGGATATGGTGAAGTATTCGGGCATAAGTCCGAATATCATATCGTGATTTATGACCTCGTCACGCAGTTTCAGGAATGCGTCAAGTATCATCTCGCCGTGGTCGAATGCCAGTTTATCCGACCGCATACGTCCGCATGAATTCTCGTATACTACCTCGCCGTCGTCGTGAAGTTTCAGCGTAAGACCGTCTTCGGTGCTGGTTGCTTCAAGGTCCAGCCAGTGGGCTGATTCAGCATCAGAACCCGCCGCAGTGGAAAGCTCAACAGTGTTGGTCAAAGCTATAAAACAGCAGGAGATTATCCAGCCGCGGGGGTCGCGCTGGGGCTTACTGTATACCCCGAGATTTATCAGCTTGGGTTCATTCACCCCTGCTTCTTCCTGAAGCTCCCTTATAGCCGCTTCCTCGATGGTCTCGCCCTTTCGCAGAAATCCGCCCGGCAGTGAGTAGCTGCCCATGAATGGCTCTTCGCCGCGCCTTACCAGCAGAAGTTTCAGCTTCTTCGTGTCAAGAGCTTTCTTATCCGCCGACTTTATACTGTCGATACCGAAGACCACAGCGTCTGCCGCCACAGATGGTCTGTCATAATTTTCAAGTGAATACAGGTTGCTCACCTCTCATTGTAACAAAAAGATACTAACTATTGGTTTATTACAATATACCACTTTTGCATCGAAGTGTCAATATAAATATATTACGTTTTATGATTATATTATTCAAGCAGATCTCCGCCTGTTTTGCTTTTGTACATCTCATAAAGGCTCTTGTTCTGGTCGGCGGGATTGATATCAACGTCCTTGGCGTTGGCTTTCCAGCTGTTGTCATCGGGCAGGATACTGTAAGCGATATTGTGCTGTATCCACTCGTAAGCCATGTCCTCAGGCTCGCGGTAGCTTTCGCCGTCACTGCCGTGGATAGGGTGTATATCAGCCAGCGCCCCGCATATAATTATCATATCCGCTTCGCAGGTTATCTTGTAGGAATCTACGATCTTCCAGTTGTCGGTGGAGTATATTGCGTTATATACCTCGCCGTCATAAACAAAGGTATAATTGGTCTCCCAGCCGTCAACATCGGTAAGCTGCAGGTCATCTGCACTTGTAAGCAGAGCTTTTTCTTCCGCGGCTTCTTCGTTCATCTCGGTTATTACTTCCACAGTGTGTTCGGCAGATGAGCTTTCCGTGTCTGGAATATCTGATGATTCGGAATTTGCTTGCGCAATGCTTGCAGACGAAGTCTCTGTTTCGGCAATAGATGAATTTTCAGCTTTTTCCGAATCGGCATCATTACGAGAAACAACACTTCCGCATGATGTAAACATACAACCGATCAATACCAAAAATAAAATTCTCTTATTCATTTTAATCTCCTTAAAAAAATGAATAATGAACAAAAGGAATCCGCGAAGCGAAATCAAATCGCCAAAGGCGATACCTTAATTATTCATTATTCACTATTCGTTATTCATTATTCATTGAGCCTGCATTACTCTTCTTCGTCTTCGTACTTTACGGGCTCGGTGGTAAGTCCGGGGTCATTGGTCTCTTCACAGCGGGCGGTGATATCCTCAACTATGCGCTGGTATATCTCAAAGCTTTCATCGTAGTATTTCTGCGCCTCGTCTTTGCTGAGACCCATGGTATCCTGTGGTATACGTATGGACATATGAACGTCATTTGGCATAAGTTCGTAATTGAATTCCTCAGCCATTACCTTTGAGTTGAAGCTGAAACCATCTTCGTCTATGTACTTGTTATCGGGGAAATCCTTGTCGAGGTCGGTCTTCATTACTGACATGAATTCGTCTGAGGTGTGGGAATCGGTAATGACTATCATGCCTTCACCTGTTTGTATCTCTGCAAGGAATTTCTGCGAATAGGTGCTTTTGGTAACAGTATCCATCTGCCTGCTGATATTTATGACTATCACACCAACATGTACATAGCCGTTGCCGTCAATATCATCGGTGTACTTTTCAAAAAACTCCTCTATCTCTTCTGTGCGCAGGGTGAGGTCGTTGTCGGTGATGACCATAACACTGATGTCGTCGCGTTTTCTTGTAGATTCGGAGTAGATCAGATAGCCCAATACCACCAGTGTGATAAATGAGAAGATCACGATAAATTTGTAGTGATACCAGAAATTCGCTACCGCCGCTTTGCCGTGGGGTTTTTCATAAGCTTCATCTTTCTTTGTAAACTCAGAATCCTCTTCGGAGGTCAAACCCGATTTCATTTTCAAAAGCTCGCGGCGTTCCTCTTCTATCTGGCGAGTGCGCTCCTTTTCAGCTTCACGCTTGCGCTTTTCGCGTGCAGCTTCTTCTGCAGCAGCTTTTTCCTCAGCCTGCTGTTTTTTCAGTCTTTCTTCCTCGGCGAGCTTTTTCTCGTATTCGAAATCCTCTTCGTCAACGTTCATTTCATCTATATTGATATTCTTTTTTGCCATTTTTCACTGACCTTTCAATTAAAAATATACAATTATTATAAACGAGATTTATTGACTTGATATTAATTAATCATGAACTTAAAAACCCTCACAGAATTTTCACCCTATGTCTTGAAAACCCTTAAATTCAATGTCTTGACAAAAAATAGCTTTGGTGTTATAATTTATCTGTGTAAATATTTTCAGATGTCCGCCGACATAAATATATATAATTCTCGTCGGGCAGAGTTTATAATAGGATTATAATAACCGGAGAAGATAAGCGAAAGGATAGAGGCTAAGTGAACTTGAAGAGTTTGGTGCGCGTCTTGTCTGTGTGGACTGCTGCTTTATCAGCGGCGGCTCTGCTTATGTCAGGACGCTTTATGCTCACCGCAAGCGCCTATGATTACAGCGTAATAAGCGGCAGTCATGCAACAGGCGCAAATATAAGCGGATATGATTCCGCCATAGCGGTCAGCGTTACCGACCTTGGTGCTGATCCTACAGGCAAAAAGGATTCGTCTGCCGCTATACAGAAAGCACTTGACTATGCAAAAACAAAGGGCAGCGATTCGGTGCAGGTAAAGGTCATAGTACCCGAGGGTACGTACAGTGTGCGCAAAGGACTGTATGTAAGCTCAAATACATGGCTTTATCTGGATAATGCCACCCTGCGCAAGGATTTCATTGGCGGTGTGCTTCTTATGAACAATACCGACGGACACGGCGGCTTTGACGGCGCAAGGAATATCGTTATCGAAGGCGGCTGCCTTGACGGAAATACAGGGGGCGGCAGTGTAAAGGCTTTTTCTGCCATACGTATGGGTCATCTCCATGATCTTTGGGTAAAGAACGTTGAATTCAAGGATAACTACAACTGCCATATGCTGGAACTTGGCGGCATCAAGAATGTCACCATAGAAGGCTGCAGTTTCCATGAGTACTACGGTCAGAAATTCAAAGAGGCTATACAGTTCGATATCCTCAATAATGCAAACCTTTTTGACGGCTATGCACCTTTCGATGATACTTCCTGCGATAACGTCATTATCAGGAACAACAGCTTCTATGACATCATGCGCGGCGTGGGTTCACATTCCGCTACGGTGGGCAAGTATTACACCAATTTCTATATTGCTGACAATACATTCAGCAACATCTACGAAACTGCGATAGTTATGCAGAATTACCGCTGCTGTTCGATCGAGAACAACAGTATGACAGGTGTTGGCTGCGGCATCGACTTCAAAAATATGACTTCCATGGAATATTCGGGATATTATACACCTGTGGCAGGCTATGACGGCGTATATGACAGGATCAACGATTTTTCCGATGTGGTTATCAGCAACAACACTATCAACGCAAATATAACAGGTTACTGTGACAATCCTTACGGAATAAGCCTGTATGGCAAGCTTGTGCAGAACGGCAGTCTGCCCGACCACGACTATAAGGTCAGCGGTGTGCATATAAGCTCAAACAATATCACTACTGCCGGTTCGGCTGTACAGCTGAACGACGCGACCGGCGTTTACATTGATTCAAATGTTATCGGCACACCTTCTGACGGCGACAAGAGCGGCAGCAGTCTGGTGAGCCTTAAATTCTCAAACGATGTTACCGTAAGCGGAAACAGCATAATCGGAAGTTCTTCCGATGCTATCTCCATTTTAGGCGGCAAAGGCGGGGTCATCAAGAAGAATTCCTGCCTTTACAGCGCAGGCAGCGGTATCTCGGCGGACAAGAGCGCTGAGGTCACCATTTCGGGAAATACCGTTGAAAATTCTTCCCAGAGCGGTATATATATAGCAGGCAAATCCAAGGCAGAGGTCAGCAAGAACACCGTCAAGACAAGTTTCAGCGGTGTTGCGGTTGAGGGCGCTTCGGGGATAAACATCACTGATAACACCATCACTGGCTGTACTGATTCGGGCATTTTTGCTGCCGATGATTCCAGCGCTTATGTAAATGCTAATAATTTTGTAGAAAATAAATGTGCAAATTATAAAGGAGAGGTCTACGCTATGCCTGTGACCGCTTTTGCGGCAGACGGCATTTACGGCGACCATGTCCAGCTCTCATGGAAGAGCAAGGGTGGCTCCGACGGATTCTCAATAAAGCGCCGACTTGCAGGCAGCGAGGAAGATTTCACCGAGGTAGCACAGGTATCAACACCCTCTTTCTCAGACGAATCTCTACCACAGAACACTGTTTTTGAGTACAGGGTCGATTCTCTGCTGGATACGGGTGATACTGTTACCGAGAGCAGTTCAAAGGTGCTGAATATAAGGACTAAAGCTTCTCTCAGCGGGTGTACCTGTGATATCAGACCTGTTTACAGGTTCACAGGCAGGCACATCGAGCCCGATATAAACGTGACTCTCCACGGTGCGAAGCTTGTGCGCAATGTTGATTACATCATCAAATACTACAACAATATCTCCGTCGGTACCGCGACTATTTCTGTTACGGGCTGCGGACAGTATTACGGCTTCAAGGAATTTGAATTTGACATAAGTCTTTCTGAGGGTTATGTACTAGCCGAAAGGGCATCGAATGATCTGAATTTTGCAGGTGACAGCATCGAGCGTTATGAAGTGCTTGCTTTTTCTCCTGACAGTATTCCGAATTTGACGGCACCTATAGCGAACCGCGAGAGTGACAGTCCTCTGATCGCTGAAATAAACTCAGCGAAGAACACAGATGAACTGAGGATCGTATCCAGAAGAATGACAGGTTCAGCTGTGATGCCTTGCTTTGATGCATGGTATTAAAAAGCAAACTAGATGAAAACTGCCAAGGAGGGGAGCTTTTGGTCAAGCGTGGTGCGGAAACAAACTAGCGCACCAAACAAACTATGCCGCGAATCAAAGCGCGCGGTCAAGCCTCGCGCTAGCAGGCTTGCGGAGAGCTCGAGAGGCAGAGCCTCTCGGTCAAGGCGCAAAAGCGACGCGGAAACTGTGCTATAAATAGAACAGCAAACTCCTGACCAAACAGGCGCGGCAATAACAAAAAAAACGAGCGTGGACAATACGACCGTCCACGCTCTTTCTATGTCCGTAAAAAAATTGCCGCGCCTGAAATCAACGGCGGCAGCTCGTTGATTTCTCGACCCGTAAGGGGCGACAAAACGTCCATCGCAGTTCTTTGGATAAGAGTACCGAATAAAATAAAATCGGGCTTTTCGGGTATAGTCGGAAATTTGATGTGGTCGATAGCTTGCTAGTTTTCGCCCCTCGTCCCTCGGGTCGAGCTGTCAAAAACGCTTCGCTGTTTGACAGCGGGCGCGGCAATATCTCACGCAGAAAGAAAGAGCGTGGACTGTTCGATTGTCCACGCTCGGATTTTTCATATTGCCGCGCCTTTTTCGGAAGTTCGCTGTGCTTTTAAAGTTTGCTGTGCATTTTGGTTTTGCACCTTGGTGATTGAGGGCTCTGCCCTTAACAGTCAGCTTTGCTGACTGTGGCTCCCCGCAAGCTTTTCGCGAAAAGCTTGACCAAAAGCTCTCTTCCTTGGTAGTTATATATCAGTTCGCTTTTTACTTTATAGTCACTGTAACCGCATTCTTGATAGCGTTTGCAGTATCCCATGTGCCGCCTACTCTTGCAGCGATAGCAACCTTATAGGTCATGCCGGGTGTAAGATTCTTAGGTGTTACGAAGCTGTTTGTGGTTACGTTAGATGTCTGGACTCTCCACTTGCCAGCCAGGTAAACTGCGATGCCGTACTTGTCAGCGCCCTCTACCTTATCCCATACGAACTGTACCTGATGGTACTTCTCGCTGTAATTTACCTTGATGTTGGTGGGGTATGTAACCTTGCTTGCAGCCTTGGGTGTAACGGTCACAGCATTGGGGTAAGCGTAATTGGTGTACCACTTGCCCTTTGCGTATGTCACAACAGCAAACTTGTAGCTCTTGCCTGCTGTCAGGTTCTTTACAGTGTAAGAAGTGCTGCTGGTCTCGTCTATCTTCACCCACTTGCCGTTCTGATAGCCGTATACAGCGTACTTAGTTGCGTCGGACATCTTGTTCCAGCTGAGCTTAACGCTGTTTTCCAGAGCCTCAGCGCTTATCTTGGGGATCCTTTCATCATCAGTAGGAATAGTGCTTCCGCTTGTAAGCTTGCCGTAAACTATACCACAGCCGACAGTTGACATATAAACCTTGCCGAATTCGTCCATATCGCCTACGAGGTAGTTGCCGTTACCTGTACCGCCGTAGAGGTGGTCAGTGTTGATGCAATCCCAGCTCTTGCCGCCGTCAGTTGAGCGGTAGATGCCCTCGGGGTCGGATTCTGCGGGTCTGCCGTACATATAAAGGGTATTCAGACCGCCTGTCTTTTCAGGTGCGCCGTAGCCTACTGTCTTAGCGTAGAATACGTTATCCAGCTTCTCGATGCTTGCGCCCTTGTTGGAAACCTTGTACATACCGTACCAGCCGCCTGCAACGATTATGGAGCCGTCGCCCAGATATGCGGGGTCGCCTGAGCTGTCGCACATATCGTATCTGCAAACAGTCTTTGCGGTGAATGTTGCGCCGTAGTCGGTGCTGATGTAGAAGCTGTAGTGGCACTCGTCCAGAGTAGGCTCTTTCTTGGTCATATCAGAAGCCCAGTACTCGTTGTACTTAACGCCCGAAGCGTAAACTATCGAAGGATCCTTGGGGTCAACGAGAGTGTAAACAGTCTTTGAAGCGTCGATGCCGCTGGACTTGTTCCATGTCTTGCCGAAGTCGTCGGAGTAGCTTACTGCGCCGTTAGCACTGGTATTGATTATCCTGTAAGTACCCTTTTTCAGCTCGGTGATGGAGAGCTTGCCGCCTGTGCAGGCAGGAGTGAATGCTGTCCATGTCTTGCCGCGGTCGAGGGTGTAATAAGCACTGCCTGTGTTGTTGCCGTCGCCGTTTGCGGTTCTTGCCCATACATCGGTGTTCTGGGGGCATACTGCGATAGCAGATGTTGAACCCATGTTGGGCTGATACTGCAAGCCTATCTTGTTTTCCTTCTCGTGAACGAAACCGTCGTAGTCACCGATAGCGGAAAGGTCAAGACCATCAGCTGTGCTGACAAAGTCCAGAGAAACAACTTCCTCTATTCCGTCGGGGTGGAATGTGAATGTAGGCAGCTTATCCTGATCGGTGCTCCAGAGATTTTCACAGATGAATACGCCGTTGCCCGATGTGATGAACATTCTGTCGGAGTTGCGGGGGTCGGTAACAACAGTACCTGACCAGTGGATAGCCTTGTCAACTATCCAGGAATAGCCGCCGTCCTGGAGATAGTTGGAAACCAGAGGCTGGTTCCAGCCGTGTGTCTGTCCTGGGGAGAAATTCTGCCATGTCTTGCCGCCGTCAAAGGAACGGAAGTACTGGTCGCCCCATGCGGGACCGTGTTCCTCTGTCCATGCCTGCCAGAGCTGAGACTGCCACTTGCCGCAGGTGCCTGCGATGAGGTGGTCGGGGTTGTTGGGGTCAGCCCATATGGAGCCCAGACCGTATGCCGAATCAAAGATGGGTTCAGCCTTGCCTGTTTTGGGGGAATATCTGTATCCGCCGCCGCTTGCGCCGTTGAATGCCAGACCTGCGATATAGGTTATCAGCAGATCGCCGTTAGCGTCAACGTTTATCCTTGAGGGGAATACATCAGTAGGCAGATCCTTGCTAAGAACGCTGTACTTGTCGTCCTTGACGTTTGCAACGTGAACGTTAGCAACACCCTTAATGGAAGTACCAACGTATACCTTTCCGCCTGTGATAGCGATGTTAGCAACGCCGTTCTGGTTGTTGTAAGCATCGGAAGTTACTGAACGTGCGTTGATGTTGCCCCATGTAGGCCACTTGCAGGTCTTGCTGAAAAGTCCCAGATCGTCATAGCCGATAACGGGCTTCCAGGTCTTGCCGCCGTCGGTGGACTTTATAAGTGCTGACAGTGACTTGTCGTCGCTCATAACGTCGCCGCCCGCATAGATGATATTGGGGTTGTCGGGGTCTACTGCGATGGACTCACCGCACTGTCTGCCGTCGCCGTTGCCCATTACCTTTATAAGGCTGGTAACGTCGATCTCGGTGAAGGTCTTACCGCCGTCGGTAGTCTTGAAGATAACGGTCTTCTCGGAAGAGAAGTAAGCACATCCGCAGAGGAAGTACACGGTATCATCATCAGTAGGGTCGATAGCCATAGCGTCAACGCTCAGCAGACCGCGGTCAGCTTCGTTGATGAATCCGAAGAGCTGCTCCCAGCACTCGGTGTCGTAGTTGTACTTGTAAGCGCCGCCTACGTCGGTCCTTGCGTACATAACTTCCTTACCGGTAACGATGCCCGATACGAATCCGCCGCCGCCTATCCTCAGCGTGCCCCATTCCATGGTCGAGGATATGTCCTGAGCGGAAGCCTGAACAGCTGCGATGCTCATACCTGCAAATGGTACAGCAGAAGCTGCCATGCTCATTGCGAGAAGTCCCGCGAAAGTCTTCTTGAATAAATTCATAGTTTAACCTCCCTGATCAAATTTGGGTTGTAGTTTTTCACCTATTATGTTGTTATTTTAACATAGTAATATTTCAAGAATACGGTTAAATTTTGAACATTTTTATATAAAATAATAGAATTCTTACCTCGGATATGAAAAATTGAAACAAACCAGAAACAGTTTCAAATGTTCATATAAACTAAAAAACGTGCGCTTGTGAGCCTTGGGAGAGGGTGCATTGTAAACGATTAAGGGGCGATGATAGGCGGTTTTCACTTTGTTACCAAATGTCTTAAAAACGATTAAGAATGATTTAAGGAAAAAGTAAGGAAATCGTTTAAGGAGTTAAGGACTATTTAAGAAATCGGTGATATACTGATAACCGTCGGGAGGAGAGACACCGACAGGGGAGATTTATTCAACGACTTCATAGAAGTGCATTTATGATGTCGTTGAACAAACCAAAAGATCCCAACCACAGGAGCATACATATATATACCGCTCCCAAAAAAGAAAGGACAAAACTATGAGGACGACAACACAGATCAACACAAGCACCATTGAGAGAAAGTTCCCCGAGTGGGCAAAGGTAGACCGCGTCATCAACGGCGCAAAGATCTACAACATGAATATTTTTGATAATATCATGACCTTCAATCAGGACAACCTTGACGGACCTGCCTTTGACTATTTCGGCAGGGTGATAACTTACGGCGAGCTTCCCGCACTGAGAGAAGCTTATGCCAGAGGACTGAAGCTGGCAGGCGTTAAAGAGGGGGACGTTGTTACCCTGTGTATGCCCGTAAGCGTTGAGAACCTGATGATGCTTTTCGCCGTTAACCTTGTAAAAGCTATCAGCAACAACGTGAACTTCCTGTTCCTCAAAAACGATTTCGAGCTTTATACCAAGGACAAGGGTTCCGAGGTCATCGTAACGCTGGACGCATTCCTGCCCTACTTTGTTGACCATCTGGCAAACAGCGGTGTAAAGAAAGTCATCGTGATGAACCTTGACGATTATCTCCCTGAGGATAAAAAGGGTATGTTCCTTGATACCTCGGAGATGCCCGAGCAGATGCAGGAAGTATTTGATATCGGACAGATAATGGAGTGCCTGAATAATCTGGATAAGATAAAGGGTGTTGAGTTTATCAGGCTGGAAGACCTGAAACAGGCAGGTGAGGACAGCGATATCCCCCTCGACTTAGGTCCCACCGATCTTGACCGCGATATCAGCTACTTCTACACCAGCGGCACCACAGGCAGACCCAAGTGTGTGGTATACAAGGAATATTCCATGAATGCTTATGTTGAGATGCACGCAGGACTTGATACACAGAACTACGTGGGCGAAAGAAACTTCCAGTGCATACCCCTTACACATATGACAGGCGAGAGAGTCTGTGCGATAATGCCGCTGGTAAGGGGCGGTACCCTCGTCCCCAGACCTATCTACAACAAGTACACTTTCGCAAGAGATCTCTCCGAGACACAGTGCAACTGCGTTGTGGCTACTGCAAGCTTCTATCTGATGAGCGTAAGACAGGGTGTGCTTTCACCTGATGCGCTGTCCTGCCTGAGAAGACCTGCTTCGGGCGGCGAGGCTGTTAACGTCAGCGCAGTCAGAAAGATAGACAAGTGGCTGAAAGACAACGGCTGTGAAGTAAGATATTCCATCGGCGGCGGTGCAAGTGAAGAGGGCGGTGCTACTCTGGTTACATACTTCATGGACGAAGCCACCAAGACCAACGAGACAGGCAAGCCCCTTGACCCATATATCCGCGTTAAGCTCCTGGATGATGATGGCAATATCATCACCGATAATGAAGTTCCCGGTAATCTCCACGTTACAAGCCCCGCAGCAGCTGACCGCTACCTCGATAATCCCGAAGCTACCGCGGCACGCTGGTACTTTGATGAAAACGGCACAAAGTGGGGCATCACAGGAGATATCGCAGTAAGGCACGCTGACGGTTCCTACACCATTCTGGGCAGAGGTTCTGATTCCTGCGTTGACGAGAACGGCAAGAGGATATTCCTCTTTGAGATAGAAAGCTCTCTCGATGAGAACGATCCCATCAGCGAATGGGAGATAAGCGCATTCAAGAATGACCGCGGCGGTCATGATATCGTAGGTCAGATAATCCTCGACCCCGACCGTGCAGAACCCACCCCCGAGCTTGTTGAATATATCTGCCGCAAGTACAACCTTGACGCTGTTAAGTTCTACAACGAATTCGAGATAGGTGAGATAACAGCAAAGAGAGATTATATACTGCTTACTCACGATTACAGTGGATACTATGCGCCTTGCAGCAAAAACCATATGATGTTGATAAACTATTCCGAGAACGGCGACACTGTAAAGATCAGGGTCAGAAAAGACCATAAGATAGAGATAAACGAAAAGAAGACCAAGGAGGACAACTGAAATGAGAGGACAGAAATTTATATCGGCACTTTGCGCCGCAGCAATGATGGGAAGCGCCACAGGACTTAATGCTTTCGCGGAGAACAATAATGCTCCTGCACCTGTGAAGAAGACCTACAACTACGTAGCACTGGGCGACAGCATCGCGGCAGGCTACGGACTTGGAAAGGAGAACGGTCTTGCAGGCGACCCTGCACTGGTCATAACCGACAAGCTGCTTGCAAACCCCGTACAGGGTGCTTATCCTGCCATACTTTCCGGCAAGCTGAAAGAGCTGGGAGCAAATTACGGTGCTGATGTTCAGGGTACGAACCTTGCATCTACCGCATACCGTGCGGCTGATATCGAAAAGACTATCAGACAGCCCGGCTACAAGGGTGAATTCGCAGCAAGCATACTTGAAAGCTTTGCAGGTGAGGGAACGAGCGAGGTGCTGGCACCTTACCACGACCTATACCTGAAATATCTGAGCCAGGCTGACCTTGTAAGCATACAGCTTGGCGGCAACGATATCGTTATGAGCATTATCCCCGAGATGCTGGAGCATGAGAACCCTGTTATCAGGGCATCGGCTATGTCACTTATGCTTACCCTCTTCGGCACAGATACCGAAACAGCTATGGGAGCGGGTCTGCAGATAATCGAACAGAGCAAGGACAGCATCACAGCTGATACCTTCCTTGAAGCCGCTAACTACCTGAAGAATATCGGCGCTAAGTCCGAGGAGCTTGTACAGCAGTCCGCTGACCATGTAAAGTGCGTTGTAAAGGCTGTGCAGGAAGTAAACGGCGAGACCGATATCGCTCTGGTCGGTATGTTCAACCCTTACCGCACCGCAGAGGGATCCGCTGATGTCGAAAAGGACATCTTAGATGTACTGGGACCCATCTTTGCCGAGGCATCAGATGCTGCTGCCGAGACAGAAGAACTCACCGATGCAAAGGGCGAGCCCACAGAGGAATTTACCGAGACCCTTAACGACAAGGTCGCAAAGGTGACCGAATTAAAAGAAGCTTTCAGCAAGCTTTACGATTATGGGCATATGGCAAAGGTCATAGATACTTTAGATTCCTGCGAGACTCTCGGCGAGCTGAAAAAATCTATCATGGATCTTGGCCTTGAAGATGCAGAGACACTCGAAGCGATATTGAAGCAGTATACAGATATCGATGAACTGAGAGGTATCCTCGCTGTTATCAAGAGCGGCGAAGACGTTAGCGAACTCCCCGATGTTGCCGAAGTTGTGGGACAGTTCAGCAATTCCGCAGCACCCGCAGAAGCCAAGGCATTTGCAAAGGAGATCGCAGGTCCCGCAGCTATGCAGCTGGCAGGCAAGAACGTTGACCCTCAGATCAAGTCGCTGAATGAAAAGCTGAAAGTCATCGCTAAGGAAACAGGTGCACTCTATGTTGATGTATATAACATCTCGCCCGAGACCGACTTCGACCCCCACCCCAATGCAAACGGTCATCAGGAGATAGCTGATATCGTATTCGCTTCCGTAAAGGATCTGGCGGCAGGAAGAATGTCAGATGACAAGAAAGTTTCCGACGTTGAAGAAACTCCCGATAAAAAAGAAAGATCTCTTGGCGATGTAAACGGCGACGGCGATATAGATACAACCGATGTAACACTGGTTGCAGCACACGTTAAGGGCAAGAAGATCCTTGATCCAAAGGATGCCGTTTATGCAGACGTTGACCGCAACGGCAAGATCAATATTACCGATATCATCATCATCGCGGCTCACGTTAAGGGCAAAAGACTGATCACAAGATAAGAACTCCAAGAACAATACAAAGCAAAGACCGCAGATGTCAGATGACCTGCGGTCTTCTGCTTTTGCATACAAAAAACAGCTCGGATAGATCAATGCTTTCCGAGCCGTATCTTATGCTTTTAAATATCAGGGTAACTTGGATATCTTTCCTGTGATGTACTGTGTGAGTGTAGCTGCATCATTGGTATTAACCGAACCGTCACCGTTAACATCGCAGACAGCTTTGTTGACTGTTACCGCCTTGCCTGCAAGGTACTGTCTCAGCAGAACAACGTCCATTATATCAACGGTGCCGTCGCTGTTGATATCGCCTTTGAGGTAATTATGCGTGGTCTTTACAGTGTTATCCTTTACCAGATAATAGGTCATATCGCAGTACGCCCTGAATGAGTAATTCTCTCTTGTATCATCGGAGGAACCAAGCTTTGTGACCTCTACCTTGTCGCCGAAGATATCGTACACGCTGAATCCTGTACCTGGATTTACGGATACGATACCTGTGCCCGTGCTCTTATCACGCCAGAAGCCCCATACAGCGCTCTTGGAGAATGCGCCGTCAACTTCCATCAGATAATCGCTGGTGGCAAAGCCTTTTCCCAGCTCGATCTCTTCCTGCTTGCCCATTGCGCTGGTATGCATAACGGTGAAAGGACCGTCATCCGGTATCGTGGGGAGCATTTGCACATCAAAATCTCCGGGCTGAACGTACTGTCTTACAATGAAAAGCTTGCCCGAGTAGTTGGAGCTTGAAAGTGTGATCTCGTTAGTGCAGGTACCGCTTTTGTGAGTTACAGATATCTCTTTCTGACTGTCAGCGTAGTAAACTTTTACAGGCATATCCATGTAAGTTTTGAAAGTGACTTTTCTGCCGTTCCTCTGAACATCGAAAACACCGCCTGTGATGGATTTATCAACGTAGAACATATCCTGCTCATTGAAATATGCGGGGTAGAGAAATATGTAGCTGTCGCTTACGCCGTAATAGCCGTCATCGTGCTGAACGAGCTTGTAATTATTCTCAACAGTAAAATCGCCGTAAGGCGTGCATTCAGCCTTGTAACTGTTCATGATCATGTCCTGATTTTCGCAGGCATACATAGTACCGTTGATAGTATAGGTAAATGCATCGAGCGAGGTCATTAGTATATCATATTCATCGGTCACAGTATCGCCTGATTTCAATAACTTGCCGTTCTGATAAGCCTCTACATAGTCAGTGTTGTTTGTGAATGTGAATGTGTGGACTTCTTTCTGGGATAGTTCGTAGGGGATAGGCGGAAGTTCAAGTGCTGAAACCGCGCTGTATCCCAGTACAGCTGTGGGGCATGAAGCTGTTATCATCACCGCGAGAGCCGAAGCGATCATTTTTTTGGAAAAATTACCTTTCATATTCTCCTCCTTGTGAAGTCAATATCGACATATAATAGAGTATTGTACCACAATTTCATTAAGATGTCAATAATTATTGTGTGAAATGTGTATGACTTTCAACGTTCCGCGGAGAGTACATAAGACTCAAAACTACGGATCAGCAGGCACGATGGGCAGTTCATACTCATCGCCGTCGATGTTTATCTCGTAAGGCACATCGGAACTGTCCGCCGATGCCGAAGTCACATCGAGAGAGCCATCCTCGGTGACTATCACGATACCTGTTTCGGTCTGTATTACGGGCTGATCTTTCTCTGATATTGATGTAACGGCACCTGGCTTTTCTTCGGAAGTGCTATCCGGAACAGTGATGTCACCGGACTTGCTATCAGCCGAACTTTCATCGCCCGCGCTTTCGGCTGATGTATCACTCTCTGTCGGATTATCGCTGATATCATCAGAAGAATCTTCCGCTGATATGTTTTCATCGGTCACAGCAGAACTTACCGATGATTTGCTGTCCGCCGACTTACTATCAGAGCTTTCTCCCGATTTGCACCCGCAGAAAGTCAGCGCAGCTGTTAACGCTATCATAGCCGCTATGGTCTTTTTTATCATAATATCACACCCTTCTTTGATAATTTTACTTTGCTCAATTATAGCATATCCCGCCTGAAATGTAAAGCGGGGGATATGCCAAAAAACTCCGCTGCCGCATGTAAGCGCGAAAACGGAGTTCTGTGTATCCTGTTAATATGGCGTATCGGGAGTAACTTTAGATAACATATCAAAAGTGTTCTGCCATTTGGCGATATCCTCCTCGTTCAAGGTGAATGAATCGCGGACAGCTTCAAGAAAATACTGAGCTTTTTCGTGAACGTGAGGGAAGCTGTACAGTCCCGGTGCTATCTCGTACCCCCACATCATATCGACGATAAGATCTTCCATCAGGGTAGCACGGTCTTCCATAGCAAAGGTCAGGGCGTAGTTGTAATAAAAGTATACATCATCAGCGTCCTGTGAAAGTACTCTGGGAATGTATTTTTCCGATGTGTAGCAGTATTTGTCGGTGAACTCACTATCCCTGTAAGTATTGTAATTTTCGGTATAAGCAAAGCCTTCGGGGTTCAGGGATTCCCACTTGCTTTCACTGAAAGTGCCCATGTCGGTCATGAAGAAATCAATGATATGGGTCAGTTCGTGACATACCGTTGGGACATTTATCTCCCCGTCAAGCGATATATCTATGGCAAGATATGTTTCTGTGTCATTCTTATTGGCAAAAGCGGGGATACCATCCCCATCAAATGGGCCGATATCCGAAGTGATCGTACCTGTGAGGTATATTTTCATGGGACTTCCATCAGCTGATATAAGCTGTTCCGTAAGTCCCTGAGGGAATACATCAAGGGCTTCGTCAACGTGTTTCAGAGCCGTTCTTATGCCATTATCATCAGTAGATTTTTCAGCTTTGAGAGTTTCATCTTCCTCTTCGTAGACTGTCCTGATATCATCACCGTATATTATATCTACGCCGTACTTTTTCTCCATCTTTTCAGCCATCTGCTCGGTGCTGTCATCTTCTGAAAAAGTCGCTTCCGAAGTATCACTGTTTGTGTCAGCATCATCTTTCGTGCTTGTTTCGGAAGCATCTTCGGGCTGATCTTCATGTTCTGATAGATTTGATATTTCTTCGGTTATGATCTCCGCTTCTGACGAATTGTTGCTTTTGACTGATTCGTCCTGCACTGCCGATTTACAGCCTGTAAACGCAATTGTAAGACCAAGCACTGCAACAATGATCTTTATCCTATCCATAGTATCTCCATCCTTTTCAGTTTTTCATATTATTCAAATATCCGCGTATCTAGTGGATTTTCTGCATCTGTCACGGACTTATTATACACTCTTTATGATAGATTGTCAATACCTTGACAATCATTTTCTTAGTCAAAATAACCAAATCTCCCCAGAACCACTTGACAAACCATCGAACATGAGTTAAAATAACAGTGTTACGTAACACTGTTATCAAAAGGAGGACACACCATGTCGGAGAAGATCACAGATAATAATGAGAGCCGCAAAAAGCTCATAGAATGCGCAAAAAGAGAGTTCCTTGAAAAGGGCTTTGTCAAGGCTTCTCTGAGAAAAATATCCTCGGACGCGGGGCTGACGACCGGTGCTGTATACTTCTTTTTCGGAGACAAAAACGGATTGTTTGAGGGTGTTGTGGGTGAAGCTCTGGCACAGCTGAATGCAGTGCTTGAGACCCACTTCACCCGGGATATAGAAGCCGACTTGCTTGCATATGAGCATCAGAAAGGCGATCACGATGATTTCAGCGAAGCTCTGGTGGATGTCATCTACGGACACTATGACGAGATGACCATACTCCTTGACCGCTCGGCGGGGTCGAAGTACGAAAAGTTCGTTGACGGTATCATAGACAAGCTGGACAGCTCTTATATCCTGCTTGCGGAAAAGTACGCCGCCTGCGTGCCGAACAAGCGGGTCAACAGAAAGATGCTCCACTGGCTCACCCATGTGCAGATAAACGCTTTCGTCCATATGATGCAGCACGAGAAAGACAAGGAAAGTGCTTTGCATTTCATCAAGCCTGTAATGGATATGCTGATAAAGGATTGGATGGAGTATTCGCTGGAAGATGATGTGTAAGAAAGTATAAAAGAATATGCAGAGAAATTTTATAGCAAAGTTAGATAAATCTAACTAAAGAAAGGAGCCCCAATATGTTTTTAGAGATACAAGACGTTAAAAAAAGCTACGGCAAGGACACCAGCTATATCCAAGTGCTGAAAGGTGTAAGCACACGGGTGGAAAAGGGGCAGATGTGCGTTATTCAGGGTACCAGCGGTTCGGGAAAATCCACGCTGTTAAACTGCATCGGTGGGCTGGATACCATGGATTCGGGGTCGGTGAAAGTTGACGGCAAGGAGATATTCGGGCTTTGTCCCGCGGAACTTTCCGACTACCGCCGCGACTATCTGGGGTTCATATTCCAGTTCTATAATCTGGTGCCGAATCTGACGGTGCGGGAGAATATCCAGGTCTGCGGCTATCTGACGGATTCTCCGCTGGATATGGAGGAACTGCTGGATGTTCTGGGTCTGACCGAGCATCAGAACAAGTTTCCCGCGCAGCTTTCGGGCGGTCAGCAGCAGAGGTGCGCCATCGCCCGCGCCCTTATCAAAAACCCGAAGCTTCTGCTTTGTGACGAACCCACAGGTGCTCTGGATTCAAAGACTTCCCGCGATATCCTGATACTGCTGGAAAAGATCAACAAAAAGTACGGCACCACCATGCTGATCGTCACCCACAATAATTCCATCAAAAATATGGTGCACAAGGTCATCGTCATAAAGGACGGTCAGATCGTGAAAGACTACGAAAATGATACCATCGTCCCCGCCGCCGAACTGGAGGACTTGTGATGAACAGAGTGCTGAAAAAGCGTCTGCCCCGCGATTTAAGGGCAGGGATAGGGCGGTATACCGCACTGATACTGGTCATCGCCATGGGCATTTTTCTGGTGTTGGGAATAGTCGGTTCGGCTGAAACTATACTCCACGGTGCGGTGGAAAAACGTGCTGAATTCAACACCGAGGACGGCTTCTTCACGGTATTTCTGCCCCTGACCGACAGCGAGATATCTACCCTCACCGAGGGCGGTACCGATATTCAGGCGGAGTTCTACACCGACCTCACCGTTGACGAGGAGACCAAACTGAGAATGTTCAAGAACCGGGATAATATCGACAAGATAATTCTCGATGATGGCAGGCTTGCGGAAAAGACAGGGGAGTGCGTTGTGGAAAAGCGCTACGCCGATGTCAACGGTCTGGAGATCTGGGACAGCATTAAGGCGGGCGGTCATGATTTCACGGTTACAGGTATCGGCACTGTGCCCGACTACGACCAGCCCAAAGCCAAGTTCTCCGACACGGCTGTACAGTCACGATTTTTCGGGCTCATCTTTGTGACAGATCAGTGCTATGAGGATATCCGCGCTGAGGGTGATCTGCCTGCTGAGGAGTACGTCTACGCATATAAGCTTGGTGATGATATCACCGATGATGATCTGAAAGAGAAGATACGTTCCGTCAAGCTTGATTACTTGAAAGTTGAAGACAAGTATTTCCGTGAGACGATCGAGGATATCCTCTCCGACCGCAATAAGTTAGAAGACGGCATAAACTCCCTCACCGAGGGAACTTCCGATTTATCCAACGGCATGACCGAACTGGATTCCCACAGCGCCGAACTGAAAAGCGGGGCGCAGAAGCTTGTCGATGCCTATTTTGCACAGGCGAATGAAAGTTTTGGGGCGGCAGGAATGAAAATAACTCTGACGGAAGAAAACTACGCCGAAGAACTTGATAAGCTGATAAAAGCAACCAAGTCCGAAGACCTGAAATCCCTGAAAGAAAGCCTTTCGGGCATGATCGCATACAGGGACGGACTTGCGGAGTACACCGAGTCTGTCAGCCAAGCAAAAGAGGGTTCAGCCAAACTTGATGAGGGCGCAGGAGAACTCTCCGAGGGGCTTGAAAAGCTTTTAGATTCGGCTTTTGATGTGGATATCGAGAACCTCGTTTCATTCGTGCCCCGTGGCGACAACGAGCGCATCGAAGCCGCCGCAGGTGATGTGGTAATGGATAAGAACGCGGGCCTTGCGGCGGGGGTGATAATCCTTATTCTTTTCGGCTACGTGATATCTGTTTTTGTTGTCCACCGCGTTGAAAGCGAAGCACCTGTCATCGGGGCGCTGTACGCCCTTGGCGTGAAGAAGAAAGACCTCCTGCGGCACTACATAGCCCTGCCGACTCTGGTGGCTTTCATCGGCGGAGTCATCGGCACAGCGCTGGGATTTTCGCCCATCGGCATCGGCACGAGGCTGAAGAGCAGCTACGGCTATTTTTCTCTGCCCCAGTACGATATCTACTACGCGCCATATCTGCTTGTTTACGGGCTTATCCTGCCCCCTGTTATATCAGCCATAGTCAATGCACTTGTGATAAACAGCAAGCTTTCGCGGACGGCGCTTTCACTCATCAAAAACGAACAGAACGCTTCAAACTACCGCAGATTCAATGTCAAGTCGAAAAACTTTATAACCATGTTCCGCATAAGGCAGATGGTTCGTGAACTGCGCTCGGCGCTGACTGTGGTTCTCGGTACGTTGGTTTCCCTTATGGTTGTGATGCTAGGTCTTGACTGCATGGTGATGTGTCAAGCAGTAAAGCATGACAATGTGGCTGACACCAACTACGGTTATATGTATCTCTACAAGTACCCCGAAAAGGAAGTCCCCGAGGGCGGCGAGGGCGCTTACATCAAGACCCTTTCCACCGACTGCATGGGCTACCCTCTTGATGTGACTGTGATAGGTCTTAACGAGAACAGCAGGTACTTCGATGCTGACCCCGAAAAGGGCAAGAACAAGGCTGTCATAAACAACTCCCTTGTTCAGCGCTACGGCTATGATATCGGCGACAGGGTGACCTTCACCGATGCGGCATCTGACCGCGACTACACTTTCACCGTGACGGATATAGCCCAGTATTCACCGGGGTTCACCGTGTTTATGGATATCAGCTCAATGCGGGAGCTTTTCGGTGAGGATGATGATTACTTCAACGCTGTCTATTCATCGGATGAACTGGATATCGATGCAGGCAGGCTTTACAGCATCACCACCAAGGCTGATATCGAGAAGAGCTCGGGCGTTTTCGTGGAGCAGATGGGACCGCTGATATACACGCTGATGACCGTGGGGACGGTGATATTCGTGGTGGTCATGTACCTGATGATGGGCGTGATGATCGACCGCAGTTCCTTTGGCATATCGCTGATGAAGATATTCGGCTACCGCCCCAAAGAGGTTCGCAGCCTGTACCTCAACGGCAACCTGATAGTCATTTCCATCGGTGCGCTGATATGCATACCGCTGGCGAAATTCCTGATGGACTGCATCTATCCCAGCTTTATACCAAACGTTGCCTGCTCAATGTCGCTGGATTTCCCGCCTTACCTCTATCTGATAGTGTATGGTGCGGTGCTTGTGGTCTATTTCATCAGCAGTGCTTTGCTGACAAGAAAGCTGAACCGCATAACACCCGCCGAGGTGCTTAAAAACAGAGAATAAATATCCTATCTTTTACCGCCGTCTTTCGCTTGCATGAACGAAAGACGGCTTATTTATGTCCGCGTTTTTTATTCGGATAAATATTCATTCCTGTGAACCCGTCCATGTGAATTTCCGCTCCGTATCATGACGCTTCTGTAAGGGCGTAAATAGGCGCTCATTCGACTACGGTTCATTTATAATAAACCGCTTTTATGCTTAACTTCTGTTTTGTGCATTATGTCGAAATTTGTACATATCTATTCTGTTATCTTGACGGATTTTTTTCGTAATGTTATAATAGTATCGTTGGTGAATTTTTATCATTTTTGCATATTTCACTGTCGTTCCGTGCTTTGATGAATTGTTGATTTTTGTTCAAGTTCTCTTGCAAAATCTTCCATTGCATGGGCTCTTGCATAGGTTTCATATTCGGCGAGTTCTTCATCGGTAATTTTGCCGCTGTCAGCCCATGAAGCCTTAGATGGGTTGATATTTCCCGACCTTGCGATATCTTCGGATATCCAGTTTTTCAGCTTAGCATAACAGCTTTGGTAAACTTTCCCTGACTGTTCCATATAAGCATCCATGCTTTCGATGCATTTATCGGTCATATGCTTACCGAACCTTTTTACAAGACTGCCGTATTCTTCAAGGGACAAAGATATATTTTTAAATTCTCCGAATTTGTGCTTTTTGTGGGCGGGGGAGTGGGATACCTCAGGGTGATCCTGCTTTGCGGTAAGCTCTTTACCCTCATCCTCTTCTTTATCTTCATCTTTGTCTTTTTCTTCATCTTTTTCTTTATCGGTATTTTTGGTATCAGTTGGTATACGGTCGTATTTTTTGGTATCATCTTCGTTGTCCCAGCGCTTGGCGATGTTCTTTTGATTTCTTTCGCATACCTTTTTATAGCGCTCGGAATCTCTGCGAAGCTGATTTGACATGACCATGAAGGCGATCTTCATTGCGCCTTTCAGGTCAGGGTCTTCGCCTGTTCTTACAAAGGCGAATATCTCGCGGATAAGCTCGCCCCTTTCGGCATCGCTTTCCAGTGCAAGAAATATCTCTTCCCATTCTTTGTAGAGCATGAAGCTCTTGCTTTTGCTGTTGATACTGTTCATAAATTTCTACCTCCTGTATATCCTGGTATGCGGTCGCATACCTTTCACTATCAGGAAAAAGAGCAGAAAAGTTGTACGTTTTTGTACAACTCTTGCAGAAATATGTCCGAGTTAAATATAAAAACATTTGTTTGCACAAAACCGCACGTGTTATTATGTGCGGATAGATAAATTTTGTGATGAAAACTTTTCCCTAAAGACCGCGTCCATTATCGGTCAGGCGGTGTAAGATCAGACCTGTGATATATCATTTCCTGTGGCGAAAACAGCCAATGCCCTAAGGGTGATACGGCAGGTCGGAAGACGGTGCCGTCAGCCTGTCTGTGTGCGCTTTTCGGAAAAGGAAAAAAGAAGGAGGCATTTTAATGGCTGTAAAGAAAAAGACTATCATTATCCCTGCGGTGATCGCATTGCTGGCGGGCGGAGGACTTTATGCCTGCAGTGCAATGTCCAAGGCTGCACAGGAGAGCCTGATAGCAAACACAAAGTATTCGGTTATCGCTGCGGGTCAGAACGACCTTTCAAAGGTGATATCCACCACGGGTAAGGTCATCGGCAACGGCACGGTGGACGTTACAACAAAGCTCAATTGTTCCGTTAGCAAGGTAAATGTCAGCCTTGGCGACATGGTCAAGGAGGGCGACCTGCTATGCGAATTCGACACCACAGAGCTTCAGGAGGAGTACGATTCGCTGAAAGAGCAGATGGAAAATTCCGACAAAAAGGAAAAATCCGACAGCTCCAAAAACGAGCGTGACCTTGAAGCCGCAAAGTCAAAGAAAACCGCGGCTCTTGCAAGGGCTCAGCGCGAGATAGACAAGGCTGTCACCGCCCGCGATGATGCTTATAACAAGTACAATAATCTCTGCAACGAGTACAATTCCGCTTTGGAGCGCGGTGATGAGAACTATGATTACTCCACGGTCTGGGCTACACTTGAACAGCTGAAATCGGGTCTTTCCAATTACGATGATGCTGTTACACTGGCAAACGATTCCTACAAGGATACCGAATCTACCTGCGACGATTCTATCCAGAGGATACAGGACCTTATCGATGCAGAAGCTTTCGGCACCACCGACGACAACCAGAAGAAGCTTGACAAGCTGGCTGAGCAGATAGAGCAGTGCAAGGTATATGCGTCCCAGTCGGGTATAATCACCGCCCTGAACGTAAACGAGGGAAGCGTACCTTCATCGCCTTCCATCATGACCATCGTTAACACCGATAAGACCGTCATCGAGCTGACTGTCAAGGAGACTGATATCACCAAGATAGAAGAGGGTATGACCGCCAAGGTAACTTCCAAGGTTCTTCCCGGTGAGGAATTCTCCGCTACTATCACACGTATAGTTAACGTCGTTTCCAACGATGTTACCGCTGAGGGTTCGTCTTCGGGCTACAAGGTTGAAGTCACTCTTGATGAGACCAACGACAAGCTGCTGATAGGTATGTCTGCTTCCGTTGATGTTGTTATCAACGAGATAGGCGAAAAGCTCAGCGTGCCTTATTCGGGCGTGTTTGAAGAAGACGGCGCTGAATACGTATACGTTGCCGAGCCTGCCGATGACGATGAAGGCGGCTATATCGCCAAGAAGAAAAAGCTGGTGAAAGGCGAGGAAAGCGACTTCTATGTTGAGGTCAAGAGCGGTGAAGTCAAGAGCGGCGATCTTGTTATCGAGGATCCCGTTGGCGGTGATCTTCCCGAGGTCAGCGACGGAGCGAGGGTGCAGGTAAATGAAAAGAAGAAGTGATCCTGTAATCCACATGGAATCCGTGACCAAGAAGTACTACGTGGGTGAACCCAATGAGCTTCAGATACTTTTCGATATCGGGCTGGATATCTACCGGGGGGAATTCGTCTCCATCGTAGGTGCATCGGGCTCGGGCAAAAGTACGCTGATGAACATAATCGGTCTCCTTGACAGGCAGACCGAGGGCGAGTACGAACTCAACGGAAACAGCACCAAGGTGCTTGACGACAAACAGCTTTCCCGAATCAGGAACAAGGAGATAGGCTTCGTGTTCCAGAATTTCAACCTTATACCTAAGATAACCGCGCTGAAAAACGTGGAGATGCCCATGATGTATGCAGGCGTATCCCAGAAGAAGCGCACCGAGAGGGCTATGGAGCTCATCGAGCTGGTTGGAATGTCTGACAGATACACCCATGACCCCGCAAGGCTTTCGGGCGGACAGAAACAGCGTGTTGCCATCGCAAGGGCTATGGCGAATGACCCATCTATCATTCTAGCCGATGAGCCTACGGGCGCACTTGATACCAAGACAGGCAGAATGGTAATGGACCTTTTCCACAAGCTTCACGAGGAAGAGGGCAAGACCATCGTGCTGATAACCCACAGCCCCGAGCTTGCATCTGAAACACAGCGCATGATAACCATCAGCGACGGCAGGATAATCGCTGATGATTATAAAAAGGAGGTGTTTCAGTGAATCTCCTTGAAAGCATAAAAATGGCGTTCTCCTCTCTGGCGATAAACAAGCTGAGATCATTCCTGACGATGCTTGGTATCATCATCGGTATCAGCGCCGTTATCACGATAACGACCATAGGTAACTCCATATCAAAAACTCTGAACAATACCTTTGACCAGTTAGGTGACGTAAAGCTCACCATCTATCCCGAGATAAGGGACGATTACGAGGGCAAGTATCCCGACACCGATGACGATACCCTGACCCTTGAAAAGGTGCAGGGACTTGTAGAACAGCACCCCAATGAGCTTACATACAGCTGTAACGAGGCTTACGGCGGTGCAGATATCGTGAACCTGAAAGGCGAAACTTTTAAGGCACTGATGATCGGTGTTTCCGGTGACTATTTCGATCCTCCCCAGTTCAAAAAGCAGATAATTCAGGGACGTGCGCCTTCAAACGCTGATAACATCGGCAATAAGCACACCTGTCTGGTATCCGATATCTTCTGCGAGCAGTATTTCGGTTCGGCAGATGACGCACTGGGCAAGACCATAAGGTTCGAAGTGAACAATCAGGGTAATATCAATCTGACCATAGTCGGCATAATGGAATATACCGACCTTGAAAAGAGCGAGATGAAGATCAACACCACGAAGAACAAGCTGGATATAAGGACTTATGTTTTCTTCCCATACAACACCATGCTTGAAGCTAAGGGTCTTTCTCCGAAAGAGACTATACTCCACAGTGCACAGATAGGCTGGACAAGCAGCTGTGATTCCGAGACTGCAAAGAAGTATATCGAAGATTACTTCGAGGATATATACCGCAACAATGACACATGGCAGATAGCTATATATGACTCTCAGGAAGAGATGGGCATGATAACCACCGTGCTGAACGTTATCACCATAGCGATATCCATTATTGCGGCTATCTCCCTGATAGTGGGCGGTGTGGGCGTTATGAACATCATGCTGGTAAGCATACTTGAACGTACCCGTGAGATAGGTGTGCGTAAGGCGCTGGGTGCGCTTAACGGCGATATCAGAAGTCAGTTTGTTATCGAGGCGGTCATCATCTGTCTTACAGGCGGAACCATCGGTGTTCTTATAGGCGTGCTGAACGGTGTGCTTCTCAGCAAGGTAGCGGCGCTGCTGCTTAACAATATGGCGGCTGAATATGCTGAATACATCACACTGAGTGTACAGCCATCGATTCCTGCGATCATCATATCGCTGGCATTCTCGATGCTGACGGGACTGATATTCGGTTACTATCCTGCGAAGAGAGCGGGCAACATGAATCCGATAGATGCGCTGAGGTATGAATAATCCTTTGGTAATTCATAATTGCCCTCGGCCGGGCGGGCCGATTCCGCCTATTTGTAGATTTGTTTGGGCGGTAAGATAGTGTGACGGCGGGTCAAAGCATGGTGGGTAAACACATTATAAAAGTACACGAAACTTTTACGCTGACTAAGTATGGTTAGCACAACAAAGCAGTGTGCGAGAGGAGCTTTGGGTCAAGCCTTTCGCGAAAGGCTTGCGAGGAGTTTGAGGGGCGGAGTCCCTCAATCACCAAGGTTCAAAGCTAAAATGCACAGCGAACAATAAGAGCAAAGCAAACTACTGACCACATAAGCGCGGGCAATATCAAAACCCCGAGCGTGTGTAAAGTAAAGATATACGCACAAACGATCCGCGTTAACTATTGCCCGCGCTCGTCATCGGACAGCGTCAGCGAATCCGATGACTCGACCCGAGGAACGAGGGGCGACCTGTTTCCAAACTACGTTCATGTATTTACGAGCGCATACGATCCTATACGACCGTATACCAACCGCAGTTCGTAAAGATAACATAAGAGTCAACCAAAAGACGACACTATAAAAACCACGCACAAAGTCCCCAAAAGGGCAAACAAACCGGAAAATCTTGCTGCCGTCCCCGCTGATGAGGACGGCAGTTTGTGCATAAAAAGGAGGAAGAACTATGTCACAGCAAACAAATTTCAACATAACCGAGGAAGAGACCGCAGGCTCGGTATGCGAACTTCAGGCGATAACCCCCGACAAAACTGCCGATTATGATGTTGTAGTCGTGGGCGCTGGCGCATCAGGAGTTCCCGCTGCTTGCAAGGCGGCTGAGCTGGGCGCTAAGGTGGCGCTTCTGCAGAAATCCCGCGCGGTGGTATCACAGGGCAACTGCGGTTCGGCGATAATAAAGTCAAGGTCTACCGAGGCTGGTATCGCTAAGTGGATACACCATACCAACGGTCTTTGCGACTGGCGTGCCGATACCAAGCTGCTGAGGGCTTATGCAGACCATTCCGAAGAAGCTATGATGTGGTTCTGGAACAGGGCTGGCATGACCAAAGAGACTGAGTACGGCGACGGCAGTAAGGTTGACAGCAACACCGACAGCGCAAAACTCCTGAACGACGGCAACGGTCTCTGCGCTTTCATCAGCACCAGCGGAGATTTCACAGGTCACTGGCAGGACAGAGAAAGCAGCTACGAGTACGGTGATGACCACTGCTATTTCTGGGCGCCCTGGGTGGGCCCCAAGCCGAAGAACGTCAGCAACGCCCTGAAAAATATCATCGATAATGTGCAGAAAACAGGTGTGGCACTGGACGTTTTATACAACACTCCCGCGGTTCAGCTTGTGACAGAGAACGGCAGAGTATGCGCTGTTATCGCCAAGAACAGCGAGGGCAAGTACATCCGCTATAACGCGAAAAAAGGCGTTATCCTGGCAACAGGGGACTACACCAACAATCCCGCAATGGTAAAAAGGTGGTGCCCCGATATCGCCGATTTTGACAAAAAGCAGTTCGGCAAAACAGGCGACGGTCATATACTTGCTATGTCCGCAGGTGCTGAAATGGAACCACTGGGACATACAAAAATGATGCACGATTTCGATTCCGCGCTGATGTTTGAAGAGCCATTCCTCTACGTCAATATGAACGGCGAGCGCTTCACCAACGAGTATACAGGCTTTGTCTACATGGGAAATATCCTGCGCTCACAGCCTGCCTACAAGGGCACCATGCTTGATGCAGAACACAGGGAGACTGGCTCAAAGGGCTGGTACTGCACCATCTATGACAGCACCTATATGGACTGGCCGGACGATGAATTTGTCAGCAGGAGAGTGCCGCCCACTGTTATGGAGAAGTTCATTCCCGGGGCGGTTGAAGACCCTCAGGGCGTGTTCAAGAACCTCATCGACCTGCACAGATGTGACACACTTGAAGAACTGGCAAAGGAGCTTGATGTGCCGTATGACAAACTGAAAGCTTCCGTTGACCGCTATAATGAACTCTGCGACAAGGGTATTGATACCGACTTTGGCAAGCCCGGGAAGTATATGCACAAGATAGAAAAAGCGCCATTCTGGGGAGCTAGAAAGCACATCCGCGTATCGGCTGAGGTATCGGGCGTTATCACAGATGAATACGGCAGAGCGCTTGACAAGGACGGCGAACCTATCCCGGGACTTTATTGCGTGGGCAATCTTGGCGGACAGTTCTACGGCGGTGCTGATTATCCGTTCCATCAGACGGGGCTTTCTCTGGGCAAGTGCTATACCTTTGGTATCATCGCGGCGAAACACGCGGTCTCTAATTCATAATTCATAATTGTTGGCAGGGCAACCACGTAGTGTGGTAAGTATGCCAAGGATGGGAGCGTTGGCTCAAGCGTTGCGCGGCAACAAACCTGCGCACCAGACAAACTATGCCGCGAACTGAGCTTTTGCTCAAGCTTTTCGCGAAAAGCTTGCGGATGAGCACACAGTCAGCAAAGCTGACTGTTAGAGGCAGAGCCTCTCGGTCAAGGCGCAAAAGCGACGCGGCAATAGTGCTTTAAGTAGCACAGCAAACTTCCGACCCAAAAGGCGCGGCAATACCAGATAATCCGAGCGTATGCAATCGTATGCATACGCTCAAACTATGTGCGGAAAATTATTGCCGTGCCTGTCATCGGACAGCGAAGCGAATCCGATGACACGACCCGAGGTACGAGGGGCGAAAGTCCGCAAGCCACCGTATACTAAAGTATACGGTCGTATGCCGCCGTACAAATTATCCGCGGAACAATATTGTCGCGTATGTAATCAACGGCGATTGCAACAGTAAAAGCAGTCGCTGTTATCTGACAGCTCGACCCGAGGAACGAGGTGTTAAAGTCCGCAAGCCAATGTATACCAAAGTATACGACCGTATGCCACCGTACAAATTATCCGCGGAACAATGTTTCCATGCACGGAATTAGGGCGATTTGTCATAGCGAACACAGTACATGTTATCGAGCTGAAGAACAAGTCACATCATCTGCCACTCTAGGTCAGAAAATCCAAGCAAAATAAGAGAAATTTTACTCATGACCCATGGTCAGCCATTGACATATGCGTATCAGTGTGGTATAATATTAAAGTAAAAAAATCTAAAGTAAAAGGACGGTGAGGACAGAAGTGACTAACGGTGACAGTTGCGGGTCAAAAGGGCAGCTATGCGGCAAAATATCCTGCGGGCGGCAAACTGTAACGGTTCGTCGTCTTCTGTAATCGTGTCTGCTTTGCGGACAGACCTAAGGATATATGTGCGCTGCCTCTGACAGACCCGTGTAAGGCGTTTTTTAACGCCGCGGTCAGCAGAGGACTTTTTATGCCCATTTTTAACCCCTTGCGTCATTATTAATATTATTAATATGAACGGAGGGCTATGGATATGGCAGAGGATATCAAAAAGGATACCGAGAACACAGAGGATATCTCAAAGATAAATACAGATGACGATACCGCCGAAATGGCGGTAAAGCCCGATTATGAGGGCGAGATTATAGAAGTTATACGCAGCAACGATTCGCCGCGTGTGATACTGAAAAAACTGGAGGACTACCACGGCAACGATATCGCGGGTGTTGTGGCTGACCTTACAAAACAGGAAAGGCAGAAGCTCTACCGCGTGTGCAGCGGTGATATGCTGGCGGAAGCCTTTGAATACCTTGATGAGGACGATGCGGGAGTTTACCTCAACGAAATGGATCTTCAAAAGGCGGCTGCGGTGGTGAGTCTGCTTGAAACTGATACCGCGGTGAACGTTCTTCGTGAGATAGAGCGTGAAAAGCGCGGTCTGATAATCGATGCGCTTTCGGCTGAGGTAAGGAAAGAGATCCGCCTTATCGCGAGTTTCGACGAGGACGAGATAGGCAGTAAGATGACCACTAACTGCATCATCATCAAGGAAGACCTGACCATAAAGCAAGCCATGAGCGAGCTTGTGCGTCAGGCGGAAGATAATGACAATATCACCACTATTTTCGTGGTTGATGATAATGAGGAATTCTACGGAGCTATCGATCTGAAAGAGCTTATCACAGCCCGTAGCACCAGAACGCTGGAGAGCCTTATAATGACCTCTTTCCCCTATGTTTACGCCAACGAAGAGATAGATGAGTGTATTGAAAAGCTGAAGGACTACTCCGAAGACCTGATACCCGTGCTGGATAACAGCAGTCGTCTGCTGGGCGTTATCACTGCGAAAAGCCTTATCGAAGTTGTTGACGATGAGATGGGTGAGGACTACGTGATGTTCGCAGGTCTGACCGCAGAGGAAGACTTGCAGGAACCGCTTTTGCAGAGCATGAAAAAGCGTCTGCCATGGCTGCTTGTACTGCTTTGTCTGGGTATGCTGGTGTCAGGCGTTGTGGGCGTTTTCGAGAAAGTCATCTCACAGCTGACACTCATTATGGCATTCCAGTCGCTGATACTGGATATGGCGGGTAACGTTGGCACACAGTCTCTTGCGGTGACTATCCGCGTGCTTACGGACGAAAACCTTACTTTCTCCCAGAAGATGCATCTTGTGGCAAAGGAGACCCGCGTAGGTCTTTCAAACGGCTTGCTTCTGGGCGTTATGTCTTTCGGTCTGGTGGGACTTTACATAATGTTATTCAAGCACCGCACGGCAGGATTTTCCTTTGCTGTCTCGGGCTGTATAGGCATCTCGCTGATGGTGGCTATGCTGATTTCCAGCGCGGTGGGCACCATAATACCCCTGTTTTTCAAGAAGATAAAAGTTGACCCAGCAGTTGCTTCGGGTCCCCTGATAACCACCGTCAACGACCTTGTGGCTGTGGTGACTTACTATGGACTCAGCTGGATGCTGCTGCTGAATGTTATGAATCTGGGAGGATAAAATGAAACGTAAAATTATTATTGCTGTGATCATACTTATATTTACAGCTTGTGTGGCTTATGTAGTATATATTTCTTCGCCCATGGTACGAATGACAGTGGCATATAAATTGAATGCCGAACTGTTTGAAAAGGCGGCGCATGGAAATGAGGATGATGTTGAGCGTCTTGTACATAAGCTTAATGACACAGTAGGATTTCAGAATACTTTTGATGATGGTATAGTAGAAGCTAACCGTAAAGAAGATCAAGAAAGACTGTATATCATCGGATACAGAGAAGAAGTAGAAAGTTCAGCCGGTGGCAAGGAGTTAAGATATGAGTGGGTCTACTCGGAAACCAAACCTGATTTTGAAAATAAAGAGATGAGCAGTTTCAGGCTTGAAAAGACTTTGGGTGACGGCTGGTACTTATATAGATGGTTAGGTTATATTTGTTAGATTCAGCAGTGCGGTAATGTGCTGATGAATTTAATAATGAACAATCTGAGGAGGCGTATTATGGAGAATAAGGTTTTCCGCGAGGGGGATATTTTGACCGACTGTGTTCTCGGTGATGAGATCGAGATCTATGTTCCCCATGAAAATGTCAGCGGTGAGTACATAAATAAGTGCGTTCGGAAGCTGATAGATCTGCCCGAAGATACGCTTTCGGCTATATGTGAAGCGGCGAAAAGGTACTGTTTGTTCTTTATCGAGCTTTGCAGGGACGCGGCAGGGGAGAGATTCGACCCATCTGATTTTCCGCCTGTTGACAAGACTACGCCTGCGAGTGAGATGTTCAGGTATTTCAATATTTCTACGGTGGAGTTTGAAGTCCCGAAGAACGCTGATATCCCTGCGCTGAACCTCAGCGGAGGCTGTGAATGGGAGCCCGAACATGGTATCCAGATATGTATTCTCGGGGATAAGCTTGTGTATCTCGGCGGTTTTGAGGGCAATTCCCCTTGGGGCAAATATGATCCCGATGATGATTGGAATTTTGCAAACGTTTAAGTAATAATCAAAGGCAGAAAGGAGGGCGTTATTTTTGGAAAACAGCTTGGAGCGCAGGCTTTCGCAATACGAACCGCTGTGGAATGAGTGGTATATTGACAGCTTCATGTGGGAGGACGACCTTGGGTCAATGTTCTCGCTGAAAGACAAAAACGGGCGCAAAAGCGCGGTGAGAGTGCTGACAGTTGACAGTACTGCCTGCGGCAGACCCCTTTCCGAACTGACGGCAGCTGCCATAAAAAGGATAAACGCCCGACTTCCTCTGGCGGGGGAAGCCTTCCTTGTCAGCGCAAGGAACTTCACGGTGAAAAACATCGAAAACGTTGGCGCTCCGCCTGTTGCCGCAGATATTCTCGTGCAGACGGACGACTATCGTCCCCTTGAGATCGATGGTCAGATGCCCTACATAACAGCCCGCAAACTGGCGGATAACATCTGCCGCGGGATTCGCACAGCCCACAGAAACGGCTTTACATTCGGGGATATCTGCCCTAAGAATCTCCGCGTTGACAGCGAGGGTCATTTCTGTCTTGATGCTCCCTGCACTTATCTTCCTGCCCTTGCAGACCATACCTATGCAGCACCTGAAACGTTTTCTGAAAACTACGATCATTTCAAGGCTGATATCTATTCCTACGGAATAATGCTGTATCAGCTTTTCAACGGAGGACTTCTGCCTCTTCAAAAAGAGGGAGAAAGCCCAGAAAACGCAGTAAAATCGCGGCTTGATGGTCAGCCTTTTGACCCACCTGCGGGTGCTCCTCCCGATATTGGGCGTTTCATAATGCAGTGCTGTATGGCGCACCCCGAGAGCAGATATGCTGATATGGATGAGGTCTACAGGGTGCTTAGCCAGCTTACCATGGACAGCATACCGCCACAGTACGAGGCTTGCTATGTACCGCCCGAGAAGCGAATGGGTGAATCGAAAAAAGTTCCCGAGACTAAAGAAAGTTCCGTAACTAAGCCATTACAGCCACCTCAGACAACACCCGAAACTGCTCCGCTTTCCGAAGAAAAGGAAAGCCGTGGTATGCGCTTGTATGTTTTGGTACTGCTTTATATGCTGTTGGCGGCGGGTGGTGCTTTCCTGATCTATTCAATATTTTTTCTGAAATAAAAAATAGTATACCTTTTTTGAAAATTAGGTTGACAAATATCGTCGGTTGTGATATAATGTATACCAGTGAATGAAAAGAGGTATACAAATATGATCACACAAACAGCAACACCCACAACCCACGAAAGCAAACAGCTTCTCACCGTTAAGGACATGGCCCTGACCGCGATGTTTGCGGTTTTGATAGCCGTATGTTCATGGATATCTATACCGACAGCGGTGCCTTTTACCATGCAGACATTTGCTGTTTTTTGCGCAGTATCAATGCTGGGCGGCAAAAGAGGGTTCTTCGCAGTGCTGGTATACATACTCCTGGGTGCAGTCGGTATCCCCGTATTTTCGGGATTTAAAGGCGGTCTGGGAGTACTGCTCGGTGCAACAGGCGGATACATTATCGGATTTCTTGTAATTCCTGCCCTCTGCCTGCTGACAGAAAAGCTCTTCGGCAAGAAGCTTATCGTCGAGATCTTGTCGATGATAGTTGGTCTTACCCTTTGCTACGCTTTCGGAACTGCGTGGTTCATTAAGGTCTACACCGATACAAAGGGTGACATGACCCTCGCAAATGCCCTTAAATTCTGCGTTTTGCCTTTTATCCTCTGGGATATGTTGAAGCTGGCTCTGGCTATTGTGCTTTCAACTGCGGTTAAAAAGAGAGTGCGTATTTAAATAGCTTAATCGTTTGCGGTAATATAGTCCTGCGTTATTTAGCGCGGGACTTTTTCTATGAATCGCTTTTTCCAAAGTGTAGCAAATTTCTGATTCAAATGTTGACAATCCGCGAAAATAGTGGTATACTGTATTTTGATATTTGATTTTACGAAATCGTTTTTAGGAGTGATAATATGTCGAAATCGAAGAAAAAGGCGAGTGTCAAAGCCAAGAGTATACGCACTTTGCTGATTCTTCTGGTGATAACAGGCGCACTGAGTGCCTATGTGGTGCATGGTTATTTCAAGAATCGTCCTGTTGAACTTGTTGACAGCAAAATGTCCGAGAACGCTGCAAAGCGCGGCAAGAAAGCTGAACAGTCCGATAAAGCGGACGATAACCTCACAGATGAGGAAGAACCCTATACCGAAATTGAACAGCGGTCCGACGAGACAAAACCCTCAGCTAAAACAGATGAAAAGACAGATAAGCCAGTCGAAAACGATATCGAGAGCGATGAGATAACCAAGATGATGGCTGAAATGAGCCTGCACGAGAAGATCTGTCAGCTTTTTGTGGTCACTCCCGAAAGCCTTACAGGCTATGATCTGGTGACGGAATCAGGCGCGGCGACCCTTGATGCGCTGAAAGATTACCCTGTGGGCGGTCTGATCTACTTTGCTCAGAATCTGGAGGACGTTGACCAGACGAAAACCATGTTGTCTGCCACCGCCGATAGCAACAGTACTGTCTCCGATATCCCGCTGTTTTTCGCGGTGGACGAAGAGGGCGGAATAGTCGCGAGATGTGCTGAAAAGCTGGGCACCACGGAGTTCCAGCCTATGTATAAATACCGCAAAAAGGGCGCAGATACGGCTTATAAGAACGCTTTCACTATCGCTTCGGATATCGCCGAACTTGGCTTTAACGTCGATTTCGCACCCGTGGCGGACACCTGGTCGAACCCCGATAATACCGTCATCGGCACCCGTGCCTACAGTGACGATTTTGAAGAGACTGCCGAGCTGGTGGCAAGCGCGGTCAAGGGCTTCAAGGACGGCGGAGTCATCTGCTCGGTGAAGCATTTCCCGGGTCACGGCGACACCGCTGAGGACTCGCACGACGGAATGGCTTGCAGCTACAAGACCCTCGATGAGTTGGAAAATGCCGAATATCTGGCGTTTGAGAGCGGTATCGAGGCTGGCGCTGACATGGTCATGGTGGGTCACATCACCATGGTGAATGTTGATAACCAGCCTGCGTCCCTCTCGAAAACTATCATTACCGACGAGCTTCGCGGAAAGCTTGGTTTTGACGGCGTGATCGTCACCGATGCCCTTGCCATGGGTGCTCTGGCAAATTATTACAGCTCCGATGAGATCTCTGTGGCTGTACTGAAAGCGGGTGGCGACCTACTGCTTATGCCCGAAAATCTGGAATCTGCCGTTGCAGGTGTTGAAAAAGCCGTAAAGAAAGGCGATCTGACCGAGAAGAGAATCGACGAGAGCCTTGAACGTGTGCTTCGTCTTAAAAAGGACAGGGGCATACTCAAATAAAACGATTTCGCAAATGATTTAAGCGGGGAATTTTCTCCCCGCTTTTTTTCGTGGCTGATTTTGTTCGTTTGTAATCGTTCAAAATTCATCTATTCAAATCTTTCGCCTTTTATAACGCCACATCAAGTGTCATCATCAGAATAAACCCTATCATCACGCAGATAGTTCCCGCGCGGGAGCCTTCAAGGTGAGCCTCGGGGATGAGTTCATCTGCCACAACATAGAGCATCGCGCCCGCCGCAAATGACAAAAACCAAGGCAGAACAGTCTGCGCCGCACCAGCCACCAGTACAGTTAAAACGCCGAAAACAGGCTCCACAATGCCTGAAGCCGCCCCGCAGAGAAATGCTTTCAGTCTTCCCATGCCGTGCTGACGAAGGGGTATGGCGATAGCCGCTCCCTCGGGAAAATTCTGTATTCCCATACCCACCGCCAGAGCGACTGCCGCCCCGAAAAGCGCAGGGTCAGCGCTCCTTGCCGCTACCGCAAAAGCAAGCCCCACTGCCATGCCCTCGGGGATATTGTGGAGAGTTATGGCGAAAACAAGCATCGCCGTTCGACCTCTTCGCCGCTCTGTATCTTTAGCAAAACATGGCAGCAGCTTATCAAGTAGCATTAGAAAAACCACCCCGCAGGCGAACCCGCCAGCCGCAGGTATCCACCCACGTTTGCCAAGTTTTTCTGATTCTTCTATTGCAGGGATCAGCAAGCTCCACACCGAAGCCGCTATCATAACTCCCGCCGCGAAGCCCAGAAAAGCCCTCCTGACTTTGTCTGAAAAGTCGTCGCTGTACATGAAAAGCACCATCGCCGCCCCCAGCGCCGTCATCAAAAATGTAAAGCCTGTCGCGCAGGCAGCCGAAATCAAACCCGTCATAGTATGCTTCCTTTCTTTTGGTGTTATGCTATACTATGCTGATATCGTGCGGGCTGACACTCTTGAAATACCTATATATTGCTTTGTTTCAGCGTTGGCAGACTTTTCTTTTTCTAATTTAGAAAAACTTCTAAATACCCCTTGACAAACTATCATAAGTGTGATATATTGTATTTAGAAAACATTCTAATTAGATATTCTTCAAATTTACGATCAACCATTTATGCTGAAAGGAGATGCCCGATGGGATTTCAGGAAACATTCAAAGCACTGTCCGACCCTGTGCGGCGGGATATTCTCGTACTGCTCAGGGACGGAAGAATGTCGGCGGGGGATATCGGTTCTCATTTCGATATGACAGGAGCGACCATGTCCTACCACTTCAAACAGCTGAAAAATGCCGACCTTATTACAGAAACAAAAGAAAAGAACTTCGTTTATTACGAGCTCAACACCTCGGTTTTTGATGAGCTTGTAATGTGGTTTGAGATGATGAAAGGTAAAAAAAATGAAAAAACTGACATGGGGCATAGCCCTGTTACCGCTGATAGCGACGGCAGCGGCGGTTAATTTTCTTCCCGAAAAAGTGCCGACACACTACAACGCCGCAGGAGAGATAGACAACTGGGGCAGCCGAAATTCCGCCTTTATACTGCCGATTATTATAATCATTTTCAAGGCGATCTTTGAAGTGATAGCCAGAGCGATGCAAAGTCGGGCGGTGGACTGTGAAAATTCAGCCGATAGAGCAAAGCAGAACATCAAGGTACTTCAAAAGATCATTCCCTGGGTGATTGGCGCGATGGCTGCGTTTCAGTTTGTGATGCTCGTAAAAATGTGCGCCGACAGCCATGCTGATATTTCAAATATGCCAATCGACGGTATGAGGATCTATGCATTTATCTTCGGGCTTATCTTCATACCCATTGGTAACAGTGTTTCAAAGACCCGCCGAAACGGTCTGATCGGTTTCCGCCTGAAATGGACGCTTTATAACGATGTCACCTGGCAGAAGTCCAACTTCTTTGGGGGAGTTTGTCTGATGCTGGTGGGCATCTGCACCATGATATCTACTGCATTTGTGAGCGGTCTGGCAGATTTACTGCTTATGGTTGCTTATCTTAATGTGGCGATCGTTGTGATGATGGTTTATGCAAAGCGTGTTTATGATGAGGAAAAGGCTAAAGGGGATAATTCGGGGATAGGAAATCAGGAGTAAAAAACTATCTTGCGGAAAATGCCAAGGAAGAGAGCTTTTGGTCAAGCTTTTCGCGAAAAGGTCCTCGGCCGGACTGGCCAATTTCGCGGCAACAAATCTGCACACCAGACAAACTATGCCGCGAACTGAGCTTTTGCTCAAGCTTTTCGCGAAAAGCTTGCGAGGAGCCACAGTCAGCAAAGCTGACTGTTAGAGGCAGAGCCTCTCGTTCAAGGCACAAAAGCGACGCGGTAACAAAGCAATTAATAGCACAACAAACTAACGCCCAAATAAGGCGTGGCAATAACGAAATTCCGAGCGTATGCAAAACCAATGCATGCGCTCAAACTATGTGCGGAAAAATATTGCCGCGCCCGCTGTCAAACAGCGAAGCGTCTTTGACAGCTCGACCCGAGGAACGAGTGGCGACAACTTGCAAACTAACGTACACAGCTAATAACCGACAATCCCAACAAACCAAGCCACACATAAAGCCATAGTTCTTCCGATCGTAAATCAGAAAAACTATGGCTTAAATTTTCGATATAACAATGCGAAGGATCTCAGCTAAAACTCACCATTCTTAAACCTGAATAACTGCTCCTCGCCCCAAATAACATTGCTGAAAAGCGAATAAACCTTCCCATTGTTGGCGCAGATAATATCCTGCGCTTCGGAAGAAAAACCACTGGCGAAACAGTGCGTAACCAGAGTCTTGTCACTTATACGTGCAAAGGCTTTTTCAGCGTATCTGCCGGTGACCAGAGACTTGCGGTCGGTTTGAAAAACTATCAGATTCACAGGTGCTGTGCGAGATTCTGCCATAAAGTCCAACAAACTGCGGCGGCAGATACTTTTTTATCTCGCAGGCGGGAATGTTTTCCTTGACTAAAAATTTCATCTTGCGGAATCCTCTATCGTTCCTCCGCCGATGACATATTCCCCATCATAGAACACCACCGACTGTCCCTTGGAAACCGCCTTATGTGGCACATCAAACTCGACTTCGGCTGTGTTTTCACCTGTGGGGTAGATGGTGCATGGAACATCTTTCTGGTGATAACGGGTCTGGGCTGTGCATCGCAGGGGCGAAGTCAGCTTATCGATGGTGATGTAATTCACATCACCGGCGGTGAGCCTTTTGGAGCAGACCTGTTCTGCATTGCCCATGATAAGGCGGTTTGAAGCCATATCCTTGGCGGTGACGAAAAGGGGTTCGCTGTAAGAAACTCCCACACCGCGGCGCTGACCAATGGTGTAATGTATAAGCCCCTTGTGTCTGCCAAGCACAGTGTCGTCGGAAAGCACTATATCGCCCTCGGGCTGTTCACCTGCCCTCTCGGTTATGAAGCTTGCATAGTCGCCGTCGGGGATAAAGCAGATATCCTGAGAATCGCGCTTGTGGGCGTTGATAAGACCGTTTTCTTCGGCGATGGCGCGTATCTCGGGCTTGTTCATTGCACCCACGGGGAAAAGGGTGTGGGCAAGCTGTTCCTGTGTCATTCCGTAAAGCACATAGCTCTGGTCTTTTGACCTGTCGGCTGAACGTTTCAGCAGCCATCTTCCGCTGGCTTCATCGAAATGAGAAGTCACGTAGTGCCCCGTGGCGATGAAGTCAAATCCCAGAAGCTTTGCCCTGTCGAGAAAACTTCCGAATTTCAGGTGCTTGTTACATTCTATACAGGGATTGGGTGTGCCGCCCGCAAGGTAGGTATCAACAAAATTGTCCATCACGCAGCTTTTGAATTCGTCGGAAAAATTGAAGACATGGAAATCGATGCCCAGCTTCAGCGCCACAAGGCGGGCATCCTCAACATCGTTCAGCGAACAGCAGGTTTTTTCGCGGATGCCGATATCCTCATTATTATAAAGGTGCATGGTCGCCCCAGCGACTTCGTAGCCCTCATCAAGCAGCAGCTTTACTGCCGCAGAACTGTCAACACCGCCGCTCATGGCAGCGAGAACTCTTTTTTTAGCCATAATAACTATCCTTTTTATTGTACTGTATAATCGGGTATGCCCTCTTCGCGGCAGATGCGCTGCCACATGGGTGACATACTGCGCAGGCGTTTTATCGTCTCGGGGAGGACTTCGAGGATGTAGTCGATATCCTCATCGGTGTTTCCATCGCCTAAAGTCAGCCTGAGTGAACCCTTTGCAAGCTCCTCGTTAAGACCTATCGCCGTCAGAACGTGTGAGGGGTCTATGGAACCGCTGGTGCAGGCAGAGCCCGAAGATGCCGCGATACCGCGGATATCCAAAGCAAGGATAAGGCTCTCGCCCTCGATGCCGCGGAATGAGATATTCACATTGCCCGAACTTCTGCACTCCCTTCCGCCGTTGAGACGTGAATAAGGTATCGCGGCGAGGATATTGTCTATCAGCCTATTGCGCATCTTGGCAAGGCGAATATTGCGTTCATCGATACCACTGACCGCATCGGTTATAGCGACACCCATGGCAACTATGCCAGCGACATTTTCCGTGCCCGCACGCTTGCCGCGCTCCTGCGCACCGCCGTGGATAAGGCTTTCCAGAGGTGTACCTGTACGAACATAAAGCGCACCCACGCCCTTTGGTGAATGGAATTTATGTCCCGAAATGGAGAGCATATCTATGTTCATATTCTTCAAGTCAAAATGCAGCTGACCTATCGCCTGAACCGCATCTGTGTGAAAAAGAACGCCTTTCTTTTTGCAGACTTCGCCTATCTCTTCAATGGGCAGGATACTGCCAATCTCGTTGTTTATCGCCATTACCGATACTATTGCTGTGTCCTCGCGAATGGCGTTTTCCACCTGTTGGGCTGAAACAATACCGTCTTCATCGGCGGGGAGATAAGTGACCTCAAAGCCGTGTTTTTCAAGGTGTTCGCAGGTGTGAAGAACTGCGTGGTGCTCGATGTTTGTGGTTATGATATGTCGCTTGCCGTTTTTAGCACCGAATTCAGCGGCACTTTTTATAGCAAGATTATCAGCCTCAGAACCGCCCGAAGTGAAAAAGATCTCCGATGGTCTGGCTGCACCAAGGGCTTCCGCCACCTGACGGCGGGCATTGAGGACGGCTTTTGCCGCATCCATGCCGAGGGTATATATGCTTGACGGATTGCCGTACTGCTCCTTGAGATATGGCAGCATGGCATTCAGGGCATTGTCGGAAACATTGGTGGTCGCCGCGTTATCGGCGTAAACAAAGGGTTTTTCCATAGTTTATAACCTTTCTGCGATCATTCGCCGACTACTTTGTCAAAAGACTTGCCCAGTGATCTGGCTTCCTGCGAGCCCTTGACCGCCAGCTCGTCACAGCGCTCGTTTTCTGTATGACCTGCGTGACCTTTCACCCATACGAACTCCACCTTATGAACAGCGAGGAGCTGTAAAATTATCTCCCAGAGATCACTGTTGAGGGCGGGCTTTTTATCGGCTTTTACCCAGCCGCGCTTTTTCCAGCCCTCTGCCCAGCCCTTTGTTATGGCGTTTATAACGTACTGGGAATCGCTGTACAGCGTGATCTCGCAGGGCTCTTTCAGTGCCTGCAAACCCTTTATCACCGCGGTCATCTCCATGCGGTTGTTGGTGGTCTTGGGGTCTCCGCCGTAAAGCTCTTTGCTTATATTATTGAACCTGAGTATCGTGCCGTAGCCCCCGGGGCCTGGGTTGCCCGAGCACGCACCGTCGGTAAAGATCTCGATTTTTTTCATATTTAGCTTTCCTTTTTTGATATGTTAGAACGTTAGTCAGACCGTTGAAAAAACTGGGCTGACTATGTATGTCTTAAATTTTATTATACCATATTGATTGGAAATTGTAAAGACACTTACGACACATTTCCAAATATACCAAGTATATACCAAAATTACCACTGGTATAAGGTGTTTCGCCGATGTTGACACAATATACAAAATGTGCTATAATATTATAGTATATTTTCCCGCACTGTCCCACTTTCGGGATATCGGGTATTTCATAAAAAGGATCTGATAACATGGATAATTTCGCATTAGCTAAACTGCTGTTTCCCGACGTAACTGCCACCCCTGAGGATATGGAGGCTAAGTTCCCAAAGAGAGACCTGCCCGAGGGTGCCTGCGTTACAAGAATAGGACCATCACCCACAGGTTTCGTACATCTCGGAAATCTCTATAACGCTATAATCGCTGAGAGGATAGCTCATCAGTCCGGCGGCGTTTTCTACCTCAGAATAGAAGATACCGACAACAAGCGCGAGGTCGAGGGCGCGGTGGAAACTCTTATCAACGCTATGGAATACTTCGGCGTACACTTTGACGAGGGCGCTACTGCCGAGGGCGACAAGGGCGCTTACGGTCCTTACCGACAGCGTCAGCGTGCGGGCATATACCATGTTTTTGCTAAGAAGCTTGTTGAGCAGGGCAAGGCTTATCCCTGCTTCCTGACCGAGGAAGAGATTCAGGCTATCCGCGATGAACAGATGGCTAACAAGGCAGACCCCGGCATCTACGGCAAGTACGCCGAGAAGAGCAGAAGCCTTTCTCTTGAAGATATCAAGGCAAATATCGATGCAGGCAAGCCCTGGGTACTGAGATACAAGGGCGAGATGAACGATGAAAGGATAGTCGTTGAGGACGCTGTCCGCGGCAAGATAGAGATGCCCCGCAACTTCGCAGACTTTGTACTGCTGAAGAGCGACGGCATACCCACCTATCACTTCGCACACGTAGTTGACGACCACCTTATGCGCTCCACCCACGTTATCCGCGGCGAGGAGTGGATAAGCTCACTGCCCATGCACGTTGAGCTGTTCGGTCAGCTGGGCTGGACTCAGCCTATCTACTGCCACACAGCTACACTGATGAAGATAGACGTTTCCGAGGACGACCCCGAGAAGCAGATAAAGAGAAAACTCTCCAAGAGAAAAGACCCTGAGCTGGCACTTGCATACTATCAGCAGGAGGGCATAAGCAACGATGTTGTATGGGAGTTCCTGCTGACACTGCTGAATTCAAACTACGAGGAATGGCGTGCGGCTAACCCCGATGTTTCTTATATGGAATTTCCTTACAGCATAAAGAAGATGTCCATTTCAGGCGCTCTGGTGGATATGGACAAGCTCCGCGATATCGCTAAGGAGACTATCTCACGCATGGACGCTGAGACAGTTTACAATAACTGGCTGGCTTGGTGCGAGGAATACAATGACGAGTTCGCAGGACTTCTGAAAAAGTATAAGGACAGAACTATCGCTGCGCTGAACGTCGGCAAGAACGGCAAAAAGCCCCGTAAGGATATCGAGACCTGGAAACAGGCTTGCGATTTCATGAGCTTCTACTATGACGAGACTTTCAAGAACGAGGACGATATGGCTGAGCAGGCTGACGAGGAATCCCGCAAGACATTCTTTGCGAAGTATCTTGCAAGCTATGACCACGCTGATGACAGCTCCGCATGGTTCGATAAAGTCAAGGCTATCACCGAGGAGCTGGGCTTTGCGGTAAAGCCAAAGGATTACAAGAAAGAGCCCGAGAAATTCAAGGGCAGCATAGTGCATATCACAAATATGCTGCGTATCGCACTGACAGGACGCGCAAATGCTCCGGATATACACGAGGTCAGCCATGTTCTTGGCGAGGATATCGTAAGGGCAAGGCTCTCCAAATGGGCTTGAATGAATTCATAATTCATAATTCATAATTCACAATTCATAATTATTGACAGGCATTATTGTCTGCTGTATCTGAGGTTACGACTATGGCATACGAAGCACATCTGACCCGCGCTGAACTGTGGGTCTATGATAAAGAACCTATAACTTTTGAAGAAGTTGTGGCTCTCGACCTGCCCGATGGGTTTGAAGCTGTTGAAAACGGCACTTTCTCGGACGGCGCTGTGAGCATCAATCTGGGAAAATGCGTAGTCTACACAAGACCGGACGGAGTGAAGAATTTTCTGATATTCGGAAACGGTGCGCCGTATTTCAAGATGCTTAGCGAGGAAGATGCTACACCATTTATCAAGCTGGCAGAACTTCTGGGCGCAAAAGTCCAGGGGGACGAGGGCGAGATATACACCCGTGACGGTGTTCAGTGGGAATAACAGGAGGGTATCATGCAGACCATAATAATCATGCTTGACCCCGAAAAGCTGGAAAATCCCGACCTTGACCTCACCTATGCACTTCCCGTGAGGATAGAAGAATATACAGACAACATCGTATATGACAACGGCTATGATTACGTTGACGGCGACGTTATTGCGATGTGGCTTGAGACCGAGAACGCCGAAGTTGGCGCGGAGAAAGTCATTGAACTAATAAAAGCTGAGAGGATAGTTGACAACGACCTCTCAAAGACAGTAGAAATACTTATATCGGAAGAGGACTGCGCCGAGATAGATAAATGCAGAAAGATATTCCCCCGATAGATACAGAGACAAGGAAAGAAGAGACAATATATGACGTTTATTGGTGTTTCAGCCGCAGTGTATCTTATTGCGGCGGTATTGCTGAGAAAAGTGAGCAAAGATGCTATTGCCTGCGGTATATGCATATTTTTGCCCGTGATAGTCACTACAGTGATGATAACATCCTCAAGGACACCGTCAATGCGTGGTGTAGGAAAAGCCGGTGGGCTTTTTGCAGTGCTGATATTTATGTTTGCATCAGTGCCGACCTATTTAAGCGTCACCTGTATAAGAGAGCTGATAGCTGAGGGCGGCAGCGCTTCACGCAAGGCGATAATATGGCGTATCATCGGAGTTGTGACTTGTGTCCCGCTGTCGATATTCATTAACCGCAAGATAGCAAAGCCTTTTACTTATTATCTGCACCACACGACTATACTGACATATATACTTCTGGCAGTTACGTTTGCGGTGGGAGTATTTCTTATTATAAAAGGACATCAGCATAAGCGATATATATCAAATTTAATTAAAATGAAAGAGATGAATGAAAATGGCAAAGAATAAAGAGGGCGGAAAGCCTTTCGAGATACCTCGTCCCGAATTCCCCAAGAGGGCTGTAATTACGGGCGGTATGCCTTACGGCAACAAGGAACTGCATTTCGGCCATGTGGGCGGAATGTTCGTTTTCGCGGATACTTTTGCAAGATTCCTCCGCGACAGGATAGGCAAGGAGAATGTTCTCTTCGTGGGCGGTACTGACTGCTACGGCTCACCTATCGCTGAGGGCTGGAGAAAGAAAGTCGCTGACGGCGAGTTTGAGGGTTCGCTCACCGATTTCGTTCAGAGAAATCATGACAAACAGCAGAAGACCCTTGATGACTACGGCATCTGCCCCGATATCTTCGCGGCTTCGGGTCTTGGAAGAAGCAAGGAGATACACGCGGAGGTCACTGACTGGTTCATCAGCAGCCTATACAAAAAGGGTCAGCTGAACAAGATAAGCACCATGCAGTTCTATGATGAAAAAGCAGGCTGTTTCCTCAACGGCAGACAGGTCATCGGCAAGTGCCCCATCGAGGGTTGTACCTCTGAAAAGGGCTACGCTGACGAGTGCGATCTCGGTCATCAGTATATGCCCGAGAACCTCATCGACCCTGTCAGCACACTGACAGGCGAAAAGCCTTCAATGCGCCCTGTTACAAACTGGTATTTCAAGCTGAGAGATTACGAGGAACTTCTGAAAAGCTGGATAGAGATGCTGAAAAAGCGCAAGGACGTTCGTCCCGTGGTATGCAAGACCATCGAGGAATTCCTGAAGCCTCCCGTTATCTACATCAAGCGTGAATATGAGGAAAAGTACCTCTCGCTGAAAGATACCATGCCCGAGCACGAGTACTTCGAGGAGCCTAAAAAGCCCTCTTTCACCGTACAGTTCAAGACACTTTCCGACTGCGACGAGGCTGTTAAAGTCCTTGTCAACAACGGCATACGCTACCGTACAGGCAAGACTCTTGTTCCTTTCAGACTGACAGGCAACATCGAGTGGGGCGTTCCTGCGCCTGTTATGGACGATGTTGAGGGTTTGACCGTTTGGGTATGGCCTGAATCCCTGTGGGCACCTATCTCATTCACCCAGACCTACCTTGAACAGCAGGGCAGAAGCAGAGATGAGTGGAAGAACTACTGGTGCAGCAAGGAAAGTGGCGTTTACCAGTTCATCGGACAGGACAATATCTATTTTTACGGTATCGCTGAGCCTGCAATGTGGATGGCACAGCAGGAATCCGATGTGAAGACTGCCGACCCCTCTGAGGGCGAGATGCAGATGCCTACAATTATCGCTAACCATCACATTCTTTTCCTCGATAAAAAAGCTTCAAGCTCAGGCGCTGTTAAGCCCCCTATGGCTGACGACCTGCTGAATTTCTATACCCCCGAACAGCTTCGTATGCACTGGTTGGGTCTGGGACTGGGTCAGAGGTCGGTAAGCTTCATGCCAAAGCCATACAATCCCGATGCAAAGCCGGAGGATGCTGATCCTGTTGTCAAGGACGGTTTGCTGCTTTCCAACGTATACAACAGAATGGTGCGTACCGCTTTCTATACCACACAGAAGCATTTCGACGGCGTTATGCCTTCAAACACCCCAAGCGAGCAGATACTTGCCGAGGGCAAAAAGGCTGTTCTGGATTACGAGAGACATATGTCGAAGTTCGCATTCCATCAGTGCACATACGTGCTGGATAGCTATATCAGAAACGGCAGCAAGTACATGGCAAAGACCATAAAGGAAGATACTCCCGCTGAGGAGCTTTCGCAGGCGCTGGCAGACCTTTTCTACATGATAAAGATCGCCGCAGTGCTGTTGCATCCGATGGCACCCTTTGGTACCGAAAAAGTACGAGAGTACCTGCAGGTCGGCGAAGAGCTGTGGAGCTGGGATAACATCTTTGAGCCTCTGACATTCTTTGTTGGCGAGGGTCATAAGCTGAAATTCCTGCCCCCGAGAACGGACTTCTTTACAAGACACGAGAGCCAGTTTGAGACAGCGGAGAAGTAAGCGAAAAACACTTGAGCGTTAACTGCCAAAGAGGAGAGCTTTTTGCCAAGTTTTTCGCGAATAGCTTGACCAAATGAAAGTTCAGCGATTTTTTGTAGCTGAGCTTTCATTATATTAGACAGGCTTTTGTAATTGTATAACTGCTCGCACCTACATCTTCAATGTCTAATGAAGTATAATAAACTCCAAGTAACACCATGGAAGTTCATTGGAGTATATTAGACACGGAGGTAACAGGTATGGACAAAACAACATCTATCACAACAGTCAAAAAAGAAATGCAGCTTCAGGAATGGTCATCAGAGATCGAAGCGCGGTAGGCAAGCAGGCTGACGATCAGGGAATGGTGCGCAGAAAACGGGATCAAGCCAAACACATATTACAACCGATTAAGAAAATTACGGGATCTATGATATGCTGAACTTTTATTGGTTCAGCATATTTTTTCAAGATTCTCACGTATAGCTTTCAGTGTCTTCTTTTCCAGCCTTGATATGTAGGACTGGGATATCCCAACGGTCTGGGCGACTTCTTTCTGGGTCATCTCTTTTCTGCCGTTGAGCCCGAAGCGCATTTCCATTATCATTTTTTCACGTTCGCCAAGCTTGCCTATCTCACGGCGGAGAAGTGTCTTTTCGACCTCGCTTTCGATACCCTTGTGGACAGTATCTTCGTCAGTTCCAAGGATATCCGAAAGCAGAAGTTCGTTGCCGTCCCAGTCAGTGTTGAGGGGTTCGTCGATTGATATCTCGCTCCTGCGCTGTGAAGCTTTCCGCAGGAACATTAGTATCTCGTTTTCGATACACCTTGAAGCATAGGTGGCAAGCTTGATGTTTTTATCGGGACGAAAAGTGTTCACCGCCTTTATCAGCCCGATAGAACCTATGGATATAAGGTCTTCAAGACCTACTCCAGTGGCTTCAAATTTCTTTGAGATATACACCACCAGCCGAAGATTGTGAACTATCAGCAGTTCGCGGGCTTTCTTTTCATCGGTGGCAAAAAGCTCAAAGGCGCGGGCTTCTTCTTCCTTTGTAAGCGGGGGAGGGAGCTGCTCGGCTCCGTTTATGTAGTCAACGCTGTGGGCATCTTCCAGAAGTTCCATCACCCAGCGGTTAAGTTTGTTCAGAATGTTCATCATCTTATCTCCTTTCATTCAAGCAAAGCGGGGTCGAATATCGCGCGGCTGTGGTCATTGTCAGCGGGTTTTATACCGACACAGCATCTTATATCGCAGCTTTCGCCGCTGTCATCTGTGATGGTGACATTGCCTTTTGACGTAACGTGAAGCAGTCCGCCGCCGTTTATGGTGGAGTAGGGTGTCAGGCGAAATCCTGCACGCATACCGTTGGCTGGGTCATCAAGAGCGTAATGGCGGTACATATCATCACAGCAAAATATCACCACGGGTAGCCCTGTGAAACTGTCGCAAAGCCTGTTGCCAGTGTCAGCCACCGCAGGCAGAGTGACTTCGTAATCACCGCATCTGAAAATGGCTTCATAGCGCACGTTTTTTGCAAACACTCTCCGTTTTACGGTCTCGGCTACGGTCAGCAGGACGTAGGCTGTGATCAGCGCGGCGGCAAGCTTCAGAAGAGATATGTCAAAATATGCTGTGAAGTTTCGGACGTATATGCGCTTTGTATCGGATATCTCCCAGTACATGATGATCAGCCCTGTGTAGACCATGCGCACAGCCATAAATACAGCAAGACTTCTCACAAAGTCTGTTGCTCCACGCAGTTTCATTGCGATGATAAGTGTCAGCATGATGCCGAATGCTTTTGCGATGGTTATAAGAAGCGCACCAACGAATGTATCTCCGTCGGCACATATTAGCAGAGACATGAGCCCTCCTAATAGACAGGCTGCAAACACTCTGCTGCCATGCAGTTTTCGGTGCATCAGCGCCGCTGTTGTATGCAGATATACATACTCCACCAGACAGCTTGTAACTATGAGCACATCGGCATATATCTTCATTTTTTCACCGCCCTTTGCTTGTCTGTATATATCATACTCCGTGAGGTGAAAGAAAACTGTCGGATATTATCGGTGTCAAAAGTCGAAAAAGTACAAAAAATCTCCCTGCCGCGATGTGCTCGAAGCAGGGAGAGATTTTTTATGCAATTGAGTTCTTTTCAAGAAAATCCGAGAACAGCGAAGCCAGTTTATCGGGGATAAAAGCGTACATCATGTGACCTTCGTCAAAAATATGCACCTCGGAATTGCATTTTTCGCTGTAATCTTTAGCCGCCTGCTGCCATGTCAGGGCTTTAACAGGGGATTTCATATTGCTGACAGCGAAGCAGGCAGGGCATTTCAGATAGCCTGTGCTGTCGGCTTTTGCGGCATTTGCTTCCGCGAGTATTGATTCTTCAGAAACCGCAGGGCTAGTGATGTTCTTGTAGTAGACCTCTTCGTAGGTCTTTTTTTCTTCATCGGTAAGCTCGTTGCCGCTCAGCAGACCTGACGCATTCACCGTCTTGTTCCTGAGCAGTTTGTCTAACAGACCGCGCTTGGCTATCTTCTGCATGAGAGCAGCTGATTTTTTCACCATAGCTACCTTTTTCTCATGAGGTATCTGTGCTGCCTGCGCTTTCATCATGTTGGGAAATCCCATATCCAGCCCAAACACAGCCTTGACCTCATCGGGATAGGTGTTTGCCCACCATATGGCTTCAAAACCCGAATAAGAATGGGGTACCAGCACATAAGGCAGCTGGATATCCAGCGCTTTAAGGGCGGCACGGCTTTCTTCGGCAAGATTTTCGACCGTCCTTTCGGTCTTGGCTTCTCCGCTTAGTCCGTAGCCTGCTTTTTCAACCACAGCTATCCTGTATCGGTCGGATAATCTGCGGTATAATGGCTTATACTCCAGGGCGGGACAACCAACTCCCGAGCCCGCCATAAATACCAGGGTAATACTGCCGCTGCCTTCGGTATAAACGTTTATCTCTGTTTCCCCGACCTTTGATTTTGTTCCGTAGTTCTGCATGGCTTATTTATCCTCAAAGAATACCTTGAAAGCCTTGTAAGCCATATAGTTATCAAGCTTTGAGGTTATCTCGAATGGGGCGTGCATGGAAAGCACGGGTACGCCAACATCGATAACATCAAGGTCGAGATTTGCTATATACTGGGCAACAGTTCCGCCGCCGCCTGCATCGACTTTGCCAAGCTCGCCTGTCTGCCAGATAACTCCGTTTGCATCGAAGAGTCTTCTTATCCTGCCAACAAATTCAGCAGAAGCATCGGATGTGCCCGATTTGCCCCTTGCTCCTGTGAATTTAGTTGCAACAACGCCGTAATTCAGCTGTGAGCAGTTGCGTATCTCAAAGGGCTCGATGAATGTGGGGTCAACAGCGGCATTAACGTCAGCGGAAAGGCACTCGGACTTGCTCATGACATTTCTGCCGTTTGCGCCGTATACCGCAGCAAGATCGCTGATAAAGTAGGGAAGATACGAGCTGTTGAGACCTGTGTTGCCGTCGCTGCCTGTTTCTTCCTTGTCAGTGAGGACTGTCATGCAGGTGTATTCGGGCTTTTTCAGCTCCAGTATAGCCTGCAGGGAAGAATAAGCGCAAACTCTGTCATCCTGTCCGTAAGAACCTACAAGGCTTCTGTCGAAACCAACGTCAACAGCCTTGAATGCGGGAACAGCTTCAAGCTCAGCGGAAATGAAATCAGCCTCAACTATGCCGTATTTTTCGTTCAGTATAGCCATAATGTTCAGCTTGACCTTGTTGGATATCTTATCGTCCTTAAAGGGTCTTGAACCTACGATGATATTCAGCTCCTCACCTGTTATGAGCTTTGGTGCTGGTCTCTTGTACTGCGATTCAGCCAGATGGGGGAGTATATCGCTTATGCAGAATACTGGGTCGCCCTCGTCCTCGCCTATGCGTACTTTTACGGTTGTGCCGTCAGCCTTGATTATAACACCGTGGAGTGACAGGGGCACGGTAGGCCACTGATACTTCTTGATGCCGCCGTAATAGTGGGTCTTGAAGTAAGCTATCTCCTTGTCCTCGTAGAGGGGGTTCTGCTTCAGGTCAAGTCTGGGGGAATCTATATGAGCAGCTGCAAGCCTTATGCCCTCTGATATATTCTTTTTGCCCATAACGGTGAGTATAACAGCCTTTGCTCTGTTAACAAAATAGAACTTGTCGCCCGACTTGTACTTCTTGCCGCGTACATAAGCCTTGAAGCCTGCAGCTTCAGCCTGCTTAACTATTTCCTCTGTTGCTTCGCGTTCGGTTTTTGCGGTGTTGAGGAACTTTTTGTAGCCCTCGTTGTAGCTGTCGATAGCTTCTATCTCTTTGTTCTCGGTTCTCAGAACTCCGTTTTTGGGCTTTGAGAGTATCTTTTCTGCAAGCTCCTCAGCTGCTGATTTTTTCTTTTCTGCCATTAGTAAAACCTCCTTGAAAGTTAATATGTTTCGTCAAAGCTCTCCGATACTTCGGATTCAAGCTCTTCTGCTGACTCGTCCTCGAAGATACTGTCGATACCGCGTTCGGAAAGTATCTTTTTGTAAGCCGAGTAAGCGTCATTTATCTTGTTCACGTAATGTGAAGTCTGGTCATTTTCTTTGGGAATATCATTCACATCGAATTTCTCGGCTTTTAATGTACCGTCTTCCAGCCAGCTGTCAACCTGTCCCATTCCGCAGTGGTATGCAGCTGCTGCAAGGTCTATGGAATCGTCATATCTTTCCATAAGAAAGCTGAGATAATATGTGCCATACTTGATGTTTGTCTCGGGGTCATACATATCGTCATAGCTTTCGCTGTCGTCATCAAGCCTGAATTTCACCCAGTCGTAGGCATCTTCCATTAGCTGCATAAGACCTCTCGCGCCTACTTCCGAAGTCGCTTGGTGATCAAAATTGCTCTCGACCTTTATCACCGAGAAGACAAGCACAGGGTCTACCTGATATTCTTTGCAGTATTTCAGAACATATTCTTCGTAATCAGTTGGATATGTAAATCCGTGGGGAACATAATCTTTGGCTTTTTCAGTGACATCTTCAAGTCCTTTGCTGATACTTCTTTTAAGCAGAAATACAGTTAGCAGAACTATTCCTAAAGCAAATACTATGCCTAATATAACTACTATCCAGTCACCTGCGGAGTTTTTCTTTTTTCTTTTTCTCTTTGGAGCCGAAGCTCTTCTATTTGTTTTTGTTGCCAATTTTATCTTCCTTTATTTTGTCTATTATTTCAATTGTCTGTCTTACAGCGTCCTCGCTTTCACCGTTATTTCTTATCACGAAATCGCTGTTCTCTTCAAAAAATCCCTGACCGTGCTGTGAAGCGAATCTGTTTTTTACGCTTTTCTCATCAAGACCGTCGCGGGCAGTTATACGCTGTAGCCTTATATCTTCGTCAGCCGTTACCGATACGATGATATCGCATTTTTTGTCAGCACCTGCTTCAAACAAAGTTGGTGCGTCAAGAAGTACATATTCATAGTCTATGCTGTACTTTGCTATTTTTTCATCCAGAAGTTTGTCGATGTACCTGAATATAACCGAGTTTAGGGTATCAAGTTTTTTTCTATCAGCGAAAACTATACTGCCAAGGGCACGTCTGTCCAGCGTGAGGTCATCATCGAAACATTCGGGGAATATCTTTGCAAGTTCAAGATTGCAGTCGCTGCCTGCTTCGGTGACTTCTCTTGCTGCCATATCGCAGTTTATAACACCGAAACCATTATCCTCAAACACTTGAGATACCAGTGTTTTGCCTGCACCGCTCTGTCCTGTCAGACCTATCACAACGCTCATAGATGTATCACCCTGAATGCAGCCGCTCGCAGAAGTCTGTTGTAAACCGCAAGACCAACGCCTGTCTTTCTCGGGCACCTTGCCCAGACTTTTTTAGCACCCATATCGTCAAATCCACGCAGAGCATCAAAAAGCCGCTGTGCCTGTTCTTCGTCCGTTGCACCAAGGATCGTTTTTCTGTTAGGGAGTCCATCAGCATCAGCTTTGGTGAATACCATCAGCACATCGTCCTCTGCGGCATTGGCTTTGCAGAATTCATTGAATTCCTTGCTGCTGCCGTCGATTATAGTGACCTCTGCTTTTGGTGCGTAGTGCTTGTATTTCATGCCGGGGCTCCTGACTTTTGCGCCCTCGCCCAGCATTTCTAGCACACCCTTATCAACAAGAACATTATCTGTAACTTCTTTTAAGTCTTCCACCGAGATGAATCCCGGGCGCAGAAGCCTTATGGCATCGCCCTCAAAGCTTATTACAGTGCTTTCAACACCTACTCCGCAGGCACCGCCGTCAACAATGGCGGGTATGCGTCCGTTCATATCTTTGAAAACGTGCTGTGCCGTAGTAGGGGAGGGACTGCCCGATAGATTTGCCGATGGTGCAGCGATGGGACAATCGCTCGCCTTGATTATAGCCCGCGCAGTATCATTAGATGGCATTCTTATACCCACCGTATCCAGTCCGCCGCTGGTGACCATTGGTATCTTATCCGATTTTGGCATTATCATTGTCAGCGGTCCTGCCCAGAATTTTTCCGCACATTTTTCAGCAAGCGCGGGTATCTCCGTCACAAGAGGTTCAATCTCATCAAATGTGCTTATGTGCACTATCAGGGGATTGTCGGCTGGTCTGCCCTTTGCTGCAAAGATCTTTCTTACAGCATCTTCGTCAAAGGCATTTGCGCCAAGTCCGTAGACGGTCTCTGTGGGTATTCCCACGACTTCGCCCGCTTTTATAAGCTCCGCTGCTTTTTTTACCGAAGCTTCATCGCTGCCAAGCAGTTTTGTTTCAAACATTTCAAAACTTCTTTCCCATCAAATATCATCGCTCAAAGGGTTTGCCGAATGAGCCTATCTCTATCAGATTTCCTTCAGGGTCTGCTACGTAGCAGGTGCGCTGTCCCCAGGGCATAGTCCTCGGGGGCATAACTGACTTTGCACCCATTTCTGTAATTCGGGAGTACTCTGTGTCGACCTCGTCAAAGGTATCGACATACAGCGCTATCTCCGAATGTCCGTTCAGACCCTTTATATATTCGTAACTGTGATCCGTCATCTTTTCAAAGTCGCTTCGCCCATAAAGCAGGAATAGTGTGCCGTCTTTGATAAGATATACATTTTCCGTGTCCTCTGATTCCTTTATCTCAAATCCGAGAACATCGCGGTAAAACCTTATCATCGCGGGCATATCGCTGACTAAGAGCCCGAAGCCGTCAAGATGCATCACTGCTCCTCCTGAGCGGCAAGCTTTGCAGCCTGATCAGCAGTTGCAAGTGCATCGATGACCTCATCCAGATTGCCGTTGAGTATCTGCTCTAGCTTGTAGAGTGTCAGCTTTATGCGGTGGTCTGAAATACGGCTTTCGGGGTAATTGTAAGTTCTTATCTTCTCAGATCTGTCGCCTGTGCCCACCTGTGAACGCCTGTTGGAAGCTATCTCATCCTCCTGGGCTCTTACCTTTTCGTCATACAGCTTTGAACGTAGCATTTTCAGCGCTTTTTCCCTGTTCTGGAACTGGGATCTTTCGTTCTGGCATTCCACAACTGTACCTGTGGGAATGTGTATAAGTCTTACAGCTGATGAAGTCTTGTTGATGTGCTGTCCGCCTGCACCCGAGGAACGGAAAACTTCCATTTTGATGTCTCTCTCCTCGTTAAGTTCCAGTTCAACTTCTTCAGCTTCGGGAAGAACTGCCACCGTAACGGTAGATGTGTGTACTCGACCCTGAGATTCGGTCTCTGGCACACGCTGTACGCGATGTACGCCGCTTTCGTATTTCAGTCTTGAATACGCACCCTGCCCCGATACTGTAAAGGTTATTTCCTTGTAACCGCCCAGCTCGGTCTCATTTGCGCTCATTACCTCTATCTGCCAGCCTTTCTGCGCCGCATACATGGAGTACATACGGTACAGCGAATTTGCGAACAGCGCAGCTTCCTCGCCGCCTGCACCGCCTCTTATCTCAATGATAACGTTTCTGTCATCGTTGGGGTCTTTTGGCAGAAGAAGTATTTTCAGTTCTTCTTCAAGACGCGCCATAGCCGCCTTGGATTCGGCATACTGCTCCTGTACCATCTCTTTCATATCAGCATCAAGGCTGCTGTCAGAGGACATTTCCACCGCTTCATCGAATTCTGCTTTAGCCTTGTCGTACTCGCGCAGTGCCTCAACAACAGGTTCAAGATTTCTGTACTCTATCATAAGCTCGGTGTACAGCTTGGAGTCGTTAACTACCTCGGGCTGCATGAGCTTTTCATTTATCTCATTGAATTTATCTTCAAGTGCTCTTAATTTATCAAACATAGCTATTGCTCCTTTTTACTTACTTAAAATGTTCAGCTTATCATATAAAAGCATAGCTATGATTCCGCTTCGCGTATTACGGATCTTACATTTTTTTCAGCCTTGCTGCGTGGTATCATGAACTCCCGTCCGCAGCCGACACAGCGAAGCTTGAAATCCATACCCGAGCGCAGCACCATCATCTCGTTGCTGCCGCAGGGGTGTTTTTTCTTCATAACAAGCCTGTCGCCCTTGATGATATCCATCACGCTTCACCGTCCTTTTCAAGATAATTCTAAATTTATGATCTCTTCTTCATAGCCGCATTTTTCGCATTTTAACGTCATTGTCAGCCAGTTGAATGCCTCTGTGAAGTCTTCCTCGCGGAATTCATCGGGAAATTCTTCTACACATTCTTCGATGAACTGTTCTTTGTCTTCAAGTTCTATGCCGATATCGGTTTTGAATACCTCCGCTCCGCATTCATGGCATATAACAGGGGACATTCTTTTATCATTGACAGTTTCGTATGAATGGCAGGCAAAGCCGTCATACCCATGTACTGACTGATCGAACAGCAGGTGAGTTTTGCCGCACCCGATACACTCTGCTGATACCTTTATGCCGAATTTCCAGTCATCTTCACGGGTATTATCAAGACCAAAACAGCGAAGTTTCATCTTATCACAGCCGCAGGAACATCTTACCTGCCCCGTAATACCAGCGCTGTCAGATTTGCTGTCATCAACAGCAATAAGTCCCCGCAGATGACGCGGAAGCAATTCCTCAGCCATATCACACCTCGCTCTGAAAACGTTTGTCTTGTAAGAGAGATCCATCAACTCAATGCGCAAAAAAGATCATTACTAACATCCGCGCAAGTCTACATTATTTTATTATATCATCCTTTAGGTATATTTGCAAGACTGTTTAACAAAATTAAGATAATTTTAAAATAATGAGAAATATTGTTTTGTTAAGAAAACTTTTGGACTGGGATGTTTTTCATTACAAAAAAAGACTGCCGCGTGTGCAGCAGTCTTTATCATTTAGTAGAAGTTTTGTGGGCTTTTGGGTTTATCAAAAATATAATTGATCAAACAAGAGATCAATGCCAGTATCACCATCAGCATACATAGGACGTATCCGAATTTGGTGTTTACTTTCAGATAATTCCCCAGACCTTCCAGGTCGGTTTTACCGTCGGTGATATATCGCTTGGCAAAGTCCGATTTGAATATGATAAGACATATTATGCTTACCAGTGAACAGCCTGCAGATATCAGTGTGAACAGCTTCTTTCTTTTCAGGAACAGGATCACACATCCAGCTATACAACAAATGGCAGTTATTATCAGCCAAGGATTAGCTCCTTCTTTTGAACCGTATTTTTCGCCTGAATCGGTTGTAGTTGTTTTTTCTTCCCTCTGATCGAATCCCGAACCGGTCTTTACGTTCTTGTCGCTTATGGTAGATGGGAATATAAGATTATAACCCTTGTATACGATCTCAAAGGTATAATCTTCACTTGTATCCTGACCCGTGAGACTTGCTGCAGTAGATGCATCACATGATACTGACATGAACGGGAACAGGAAACATACCAGAGCAGCAAGGAATGCGATCTTTGCTATCAGTCTGGTGGGGATTTTTACGACAGTCTGATTGACAGCAGCTACTCCTCCCGAGACAGGTGCTGCAATTGCAGGCTGTCCGTACATAGGCTGCTGCACTGCCTGAGCACTTGTGGGTTTACCGCACTCGGGACAGAATACCGATCCGTCGGGGATATTATTACCGCAATTTGGACAAAACATATTCTTACCTCCAAATAAGTTTATTGAATTGATTATATCATAAAATCCATTAAATGTCAATAATGATTTTTTTATTTCTGTAATAGCGGTTATTTGCCGAAAATTCGGGCTTTCACTAATAATCGGATCATTATATGCTTTCGTGCAAACGGGTTTATACCCTTATTTTCAGATATCTTTTCAAGACGGTTCATTAAATTATCTATTTTCTATTGACTTGATCTGAAAAAAATGTTATTATATAAAAGTACATTTATTTTTTCAGAAAAGGACGATGATATATGAAGAAACCATTTATTACAAAAGAAAAGGCAGAGGAGATAATCAAGGCTTATCCTACTCCTTTCCATATTTATGACGAAAAGGGTATCCGCGAGAATGCCCGTAATCTCTACAAGGCATTCAGCTGGAACAAGGGCTACAAGGAGTTTTTTGCTGTTAAGGCTACTCCTAATCCTTATATCCTCAAAATACTTCAGGAAGAGGGCTGCGGAGTTGACTGTTCTTCAATGACAGAGCTCATGCTCAGCGATTGCTGCGGCTTCAAGGGTGAGGATATCATGTTCTCTTCCAACGTTACACCTGCTGAGGAGTATGTTAAGGCACGTGAGATGGGAGCTTTCATCAATCTTGATGATTTTACCCATATCGAGTTTCTCGATAAGCTCTGCGGTATCCCCGAGACTATCTGCTGCCGTTACAATCCCGGCGGAACTTTCTCCATTTCCACAAAGATCATGGACAACCCCGGCGATGCAAAGTACGGCTTCACCCATGAGCAGATAATCGAAGGTTTCAAGATACTGAAAGCAAAGGGCGCTAAGTACTTCGGTCTTCACGCTTTTTTGGCTTCCAATACCGTTACAAACGAGTACTATCCGAAGCTCGCTCGTATACTGTTCGAGCTGGCTGTTGAGATCAAGGAGAAGACAGGCGTTGAGTTCAAGTTCATCAACCTGTCAGGCGGTGTAGGTATTGCTTATGAGCCCGACAAGCCCCAGAACGATATCTTTGCTATCGGCGAGGGTGTACACAAGGCATTCGATGAGATACTTGTTCCTGCCGGTCTGGGCGATGTTGCTATATTCACCGAGCTGGGCAGATATATGCTGGCTCCCTACGGTCATCTGGTTACAACTGTTAAGCACTTCAAGCATACCTACAAGGAATACGCAGGTGTTGATGCTTGTGCCTGCAACCTGATGCGTCCTGCTATGTACGGCGCTTACCACCACATCACTGTACTTGGCAAGGAAGACAAGCCCTGCGACCACAAGTACGATGTTACAGGAAGCCTTTGCGAGAACAACGATAAGTTTGCAATCGACAGAATGCTGCCTGAGCTGGAGATAGGTGATATCCTCGTTATCCACGATGCCGGCGCTCACGGTTTCTCCATGGGTTACAACTACAACGGCAGACTCCGTTCTGCTGAGATACTTCTGAAGGAAGATGGCGATGTTCAGCTTATCAGACGTGCTGAGACTCCTGCAGATTATTTTGCTACATTTGATTATACAGGCATAGTTGACAAGTATCTGAACAAGTAAAAGGTTTATGGTGGCTTATCATGGTCGAGATCGACTTTTAGCCGATACATGATATGCTTACCGAGTATGCGTTGACTTTATAATAACAATAAAAACTCCCGAAACTTCGTGCTTCGGGAGTTTTGTGTTATTTGTCTGAAATGCTCCAGTCAATGGGCTGCTGTCCTGTCTGGACAAGGAATTCGTTTGCGATGGAAAAATGTCTGCAACCGAAAAATCCGTTGTATGCCGAAAGGGGAGATGGGTGCGCTGCGGTCAGCACAAGATGTCTGCTGTTTGTTATCAGCTTCTGCTTTTCCTTGGCATTTCTGCCCCACAGCATGAAAACTATAGGTTTTTCACGTTCGTTGAGCCTGCGTATCACCGCGTCTGTCAGCTGTTCCCAGCCCATACCGCGGTGAGAATTTGCCTGTCCTGCACGAACTGTCAGGACTGCGTTCAGCAGCAGCACACCCTGACTTGTCCAGTCGGTAAGCTCTCCGTTGTTAGGTATACGAAAACCCACATCGTTCTGCAGTTCCTTGAAAATGTTCAGAAGAGACGGCGGTGGTGCTATGCCTCTTTTAACTGAAAAGCAAAGCCCGTGAGCCTGTCCCTCTCCGTGATAGGGATCCTGTCCTATAATGACCACCTTTACATCTTCGTAAGCCGTGTATTTAAGGGCGTTGAAGATATCGTACATATTTGGGTAGATGGTCTGCTGGGCGTACTCTCTTTTTAGAAATTCACGCAGACGCAGATAGTATTCGCTTTTGAATTCCTCTGCCAGGATATCATCCCAGCTATTTCCGATATTTACCATCAGAATGATCCGCCTTTAGCAGCTACCATAACAATGCCGAGAATCATAACTGCAACGACTGCGAGTACGAGTATTCTCATAAGCATAGGCTTTCTGCTGGTGGGCACTGTATTGTTATGCACCAGCTGCTTGTCAACCTCTTTTGCGAGTTTTGCAGCTTCTGCTGCCTTGAATGCGTCAATGTTCTTCTGCGGATTTCCGTACTTATTTTTCATCTTGTTAGCCATTAGATCATATCCTTTCCGATCAATACAGACAGTATATAAATCTCGCCGAGATCTTTGATATAATATCAAGTTTCTTCGCTACTATATCCTCAGAGATGCATCTCATTATCTCTTCAGCTCTTGTAGCTTCTTCCTCGGTGATGCTGTCTGCGCTCATATTTGCTTCTACTGCCATTATCGTCAGCTCTGTCAGCTTATCGTCAAGCTGATGTATACGATGCTCATGACATTTGTTTATCAGTTCATCGCACATCTGCATATCCGATAGATTTTTCTTGACCTCGATGTGCAGGACAGAGAGATATTTCAGCGAGTATGTGTAGAACGCTGTCACTCGTTTTGCAAGATCTTTCTGCGTGCAGCTGTCGTGCATCTTGTCAAGGCATCTTTTTCGGTTGATGATTATTGCTGCAAGACCGGCAACTATTGCCAGAAGTGTCATGCCAATTGTTTTTCCAACAGGCGATCTTACTATACCTCCGCTTTCGGGCTGACTGCTGTTATTGCTGTCGTTTCCCGAGGTATCACTGTTTTTGTTGCTCGAATTTTTGCCGACTGTACCACCGCCGGGCTTGCCGTTGGAATTCTTACTGTCTGTCTTTGAGCCAGTTTTGCTGTTGGTAGAGACCTTACTGTTGTTCAGTGGCTTTTTGGAGCTGTTATTTATATCTGTTTTGCTGCTGTCGGGATTGGAAGAACTGTTTGAAATGCTGCTCTCATCCCTTTTATTTCCGCCTTTTTCTTCCTTGGTTAGGTTAGGGTTGTCGCCGTCATATCCCGGAGTGAATTCCGCAGGCATCCAGCCAGCACCTTCGATGAATACTTCTGTCCAGGCATGAGCACATTTGTCTTTTACGACCAGCTCATATCTATTCACGTCCTTGACTGCTGTATCAAGCTGAGAGGGAAGAATCATGTAACCTTCGATGTATCTTGCGGGGTATCCGAACATTCTTAGCAGATGAACACCGGCTGTTGCGTAATAAGTACAATAGCCTTTCTTCTGCTTAGTGAGGAAATAGTCAAGAAAATCCTCACCTTCGGGAGTTTTGCCCGGGTTTGTATCGTAGGTGAATTTATTGTCGCTGAAATAATTCTTTATAGCAGAATATATCTTGTCATATGAGCAGGATTCTGGTTCGTCCCTGAGATATTTCTCACATATCTCTTTATATACAGCATCAAGCGAATCCAGCTTTACCGGAGTAGTATAACTGCGTTTTACATACTCCTTGTAAAGATCTGTGGAAGGCGTGAAATTCTGAGAGAAATGATCCAGATCAGCATAGATGAGATTACTGGTTCTTGTTATCCAGCTTGGTGTTTCAAAGGTCTTATAGTACATCGTGTAGTTCTTGCTTGACTGGCTTATACGAACATATGAATCGTTGTAAGGTGTCATGCCGCTTTCATTGGGAAGTGCTGCATATGAATAGCTGTAATCACATCCATATGGCGCATATACAAACTTTGAGCAGGCGCCTTTGATAGTGATATCCATTGCTGCATCAGATGAACCGGTTTCTTCATCTGAATCACTCAGAAGAAGGCTGTCGTAATCCTGTATCCATCTTCCATTTTCAGATATATCATCGCTTATCTTTTTGATAGTGCTGTCAGTTTCAAGGGGCTGCCACTGGTTTTCAGCGTATTCGCCCGCAACATAGCCTCGCAGATACATTGTGTAGTTGAATCGCTGGGTGTTTATTATCATAGCCTTTGAACCATTGAAGCTTATACCGTTGGTAGTTCCCAGAATACCGCCGTTAGTTCCGCCGACTGTTGTTACACCGAACAGGTTCGAGCCACCGTTGACATCGATGAGGAAATCATCTGCGTGAGTGATATCGAATTTCTCTGCCGCGTGATGAAGATTGTATCTCAAATCAGCAAAAGAATCGGGTCTGTAAAAACCGCTGATCTTTGAGAAGACAACTATCGCCAGGAATACAGTCGCAGTTACTAATGCTACGAATTTTATATACACCGTGTAGAATCCTGCTTTTGATTCAGCCGATGTGAAGAAGAACGTCTTTGATTTTTCATGCACCGCGAAAGTGTTGTTCCTGCCTGCTTTGTTAGTAGTGTGGTTGATGATGTTCATAGAAAGCACTGTTATCCATGATATAAGCATCATCAGAACAGCAGGGGTGGGAACATCAAATCCCAGATACAGTCCAACCTCCACGATAGGGAAGGTCACGATGAACAGCATCGGGAAATCTATCCGCACCACACATGCGATCACAGTACCTATCGCCACCAGAAGTATCACAGCCGAAAAGAAATAATACAAGCCCTGGTCTACTGCGGCTTGTGTTGTGAAGTAATCTTTGTACGCACTTGTCGCCTGCCCGGGAAGTTCGCCTTTGGTAAGATATCCGTGGGCTGCTGCCAGGGCACCGTATTTTATTATGCTGATTTTTCCTATCAGTGGGACAATGTACATTACACCGACTATTGCGGCGCATATCTTGATTATCTTATGTTTAGAAGCCAGAAGTCCGAAGGCCAGCACAGCCACTGTACTGTTATAAGCCAGCAGCAGTGGGCTGATATCTGCGTCGCAAAAGTTGTTGCCCAGCAGTGCCGCAGAAAATGTTGCCATAAGGGCGATGATGATCCTGAAAGCGAAGAACAGTCCCGAAGAGTGGAACTGAGTCAGCCTCATGTCGATATCACCGTCGATGCATATCCCGCCGCTGCCGATAAGCCCGGCTTCACTTTTTGTTTTGTTACTCATTCTGTCACCTTTATCTTTATAGGAGAGTTTATCGACTCTCTCATTAATTTCTCCTCTCTTACAGACAAAGCTCTCTTATGGAGCCATCGAGCTGTCCGGGATATACCGGGATAAGCTCTGCGAATTCATCATAAAGCGCTGTCTGCGAGCCCTTATCTGTCATGAGCAGATATGTATATTTGTATGCAAGATCGGCATCGCTCATAAGTTCCGTCGCATTTGGACTGTATCCGGTTGATACATATATCAGATGACCGCACTTCACGCTTTCGGAGGTTCCAATATAATCAGTGAGAACTGCATCCTTGGTATCGCAAAGTCTTGCCTGCAAAAGCATACCGACCATGGTGCTATGGCTCTCGTCATCGCTGATGTTCTGTTCTATGGACATCTGTCTGTCGGCATCGTAGAAGACTGCTCTGTGGGGAACTTCATTTTCAAGCAGATATTCGGACACCGAAGCAGCTGTCTCTACTGCTGAATCGAACAGCGTAAGTTCATCTGCCTTGCCGTCAGCTTTTGAGAGGTCGATCATAAGTACTATAGAATTTGCTATGGGCAGCGAGTAATCCTTTACCATAGTCTTGTCCTGCTTTGCCGTAAGTTTCCAGTGTATGCGGTTCAGCTTATCGCCTTCCACATAATCTCGTATATCGAATATCTCAGAGGGGTCATCGCCCTTCTGTGTCTTTGAATACTCATCGCTTTCAAGTCCCATATCTGCGTAATTGGCTATTTCGTTTTCAAGGGGGATATAATCGGGGAGTATGGTAACAGTGCAGTTCCTATCGGATAGAAAATTGTTTTTGCTTTTTACTTTCATGTTAAAGATCTTCAGCATATCCGATATCTTACACTTCTTTATATTGAAATCAACCGTTCCGCAGTGCACTCCCGATACGGACAGAGTCAGTATCTGAGTTTCGTGGGGATATACGGGAGTGTTGATCTTGACAACATTTGTCTTGCCGTCAATCTTGTTCGCATATGATATCTCAATAAGCAGATTAGGACATGGAAGCATGGAGCTGTTGCTGACTCTGAGCCTTATTGGCAGCTTAGCTGTTCTGCTGACTATCGACTGCTTGTCAGTAAATCCAATCTTCAGCTTCTTTGCTGTGAGGAGTGTCATTACAAACATCACCACAGGTATCACAAGCAGAAAAGCAAACAGATAGAAAGAAAATGGGTGTTCATACAGTATGTAGAAAAATACCGAAGCTATGAGCAGTACCGTGTATAAAAATGGCATGGCGTCGCTCCCGCATTATCTTGCAACTCTCGGCACTTCAACAGTGCTGAGTATGTCTTTAAGTACCTGTTCGCCGCTCACACCGTTGATCTTTGCCTTTGAATTGAACACTACTCTGTGCAGTACAACATCGTTGAATGTGTAAGCAACATCATCGGGGATAACATAATCTCTGCCCTTGAGAAGTGCTGTCGCTTTTGTCATTCTCAGCAGTGCGATAGTTCCTCGTGGTGAAAGACCCAGCTTGATGAACTGATGGTTTCTTGTAGCAGCTGCAAGTCTTGCGATATAGTCTATGACCTGATCGGCGATATAGATGTTCTCCACCTCGTGTCTTGCCCTTATGATATCCTCGGCTGTGACTACAGGATTTACGCAGTCAACAGGAACAAGGCTCTGCTTGGCTTTCAGCATCATTACCTCGTTCTCTACCGAGGGATAACCCATAGTCAGTCTTACGATGAATCTGTCCATCTGAGATTCGGGAAGCATTTGTGTACCAATTGAACCTATGGGGTTCTGGGTCGCGATAACTATGTATGGGTCGGGAGCTTTTCTGGTAACTCCGTCAACAGTTACCTTGCCCTCTTCCATTATCTCCAGCAGTGCTGACTGTGTCTTTGAAGATGTTCTGTTTATTTCGTCTGCAAGAAACAGATTTGTCAGTGCAGCACCCTGCTTGTATTCAAAACGCTGTGTCTGCTTGTTTAGGATGTTGAAGCCTGTAACATCGGTAGGCAGTACATCAGGTGTGAACTGCAGACGTTTGTAATCCAGCGATAATGCCTTGGAAAGCGCCACCGCGAGAGTAGTTTTACCAACGCCGGGAATATCCTCTATCAGGATATGTCCTCCCGCAAGTATCGAAAGCAGTACTTTGATGATTATCTCATCCTTGCCTATGATGACTTTTTTTACCTCTCCGATAACGTTTTGTGACATTGCAAGGACAGCGCGCTGTCCCTCTGTAAGATTAGTGCTCATTTATGATTCTCCTATCTTTATAATAATGACTACATATATGTTAATTATAACATATTACGGTATTATTTTCAAGTGTTTCTCGCAGATTTTATCCTATTGTCACATTACTGTTATTTTTCTGATATCTTTTTTGTTTTACAGGTAGATGTCTGAAAAATTTTTAAAATGACTTGTAATTTAAAGTCGAATGTGTTATAATAAAACTAATTTGTTATTTCAGCGGAGGTTTTTTTCATGTGTATGACCTATGACCTTGGAATCGACGTCGGTTCCACAACAGTCAAGACAGTTATCACCCTTGATGGTGAATTCATATACAACCGATATGAACGTCATTTTTCCCGTGTTAGGGAAACGGTAGCAGAGCAGCTGAAGCTCATCAGAAAGAGCTATCCGGAGGACAAGTTCCGTATCGCTATAACAGGTTCGGCGGGTCTGGGTATAGCCGAGGCTTGCGGTATACCCTTTGTTCAGGAGGTCTTTTCTGCCTTTGTTGCTGTAAATAAGACCTATCCCGATGCTGATGTTGTTATCGAGCTGGGCGGTGAGGACGCTAAGATAATTTTCCTCACAGGCGGCGTTGAACAGCGTATGAACGGTTCCTGTGCGGGCGGTACAGGTGCTTTTATCGACCAGATGGCAGGACTTCTGGGTGTTACCCCCGATGATATGAACGATCTCGCACTCAAAGCCGAAAAGACTTATCCTATCGCATCACGCTGTGGCGTTTTTGCTAAGTCCGATATACAGCCTTTGCTGAATCAGGGCGCGAGAAAAGAGGATATCTCCGCTTCCATATTCCAGGCTGTTGTGGATCAGACTGTTTCAGGTCTGGCACAGGGCAGAAAGATAGCAGGCAAGGTGCTTTTCCTTGGCGGACCTCTGACTTACCTCAGCGCACTTCGCCAGACTTTCAAAACCACGCTTTCACTCAGCGATGATATGGCTATCCTTCCCGAGAGATCTTCATGCTATATCGCCTACGGTGCAGCTCTCCATGCTCATGATCTTGCTGAAGAAATGACCATAGATCAGGCACTCGAAAAGATCACCAATGCCAAGACGAATGATAATATAGTTGTCGGCAGGAGACTGTTTGAATCTCAGGCAGATTACGCCGAATTCATCGGGCGCCACAAAAAATCCGACCTTAAATACGAGGATATTGTTACCTATGAGGGGGACGCATATCTTGGTATTGATGCGGGTTCAACTACAACAAAGCTGGTGCTCATCACTCCCGAGGGCAAGCTGCTTTATCAGCATTATTGCTCCAATCAGGGTCAGCCTCTGGATATTATCGCTTCAAAATTAAAGGATATCTACCGTCTTGCAGGTGACAAGCTGAAGATAAAGGCTTCTGCTGTTACAGGCTATGGCGAGGAACTTATAAAAGCCGGACTAGGTGTTGATTTCGGTATTGTTGAGACTGTTGCTCACTACAAGGCTGCGGCTTATTTCTGCCCCGATGTTGATTTTATCATTGATATCGGCGGACAGGACATCAAGTGCTTCAAAATCAAAAATAATGCCATCGACAGCATAATGCTCAACGAAGCTTGTTCTTCGGGCTGCGGTTCTTTCATACAGACTTTCGCAGGTGCTATGGGCTATGATATCGCTAATTTCGCACAGCTCGGTCTTTTTGCAAAAGCACCTGTTGAACTGGGCTCAAGATGTACCGTTTTCATGAACAGCTCCGTAAAGCAGGCGCAGAAGGATGGTGCTACCGTTGAGGATATCTCTGCGGGACTTTCAGCTTCCATAATCAAGAACGCTGTCTATAAAGTTATCAGAGCGAAATCCATCGAAGAACTTGGACAGAACATCGTTGTTCAGGGCGGAACTTTCCTTAACGATGCTGTTCTGCGTTCCTTTGAGCAGGAACTTGGCAGGAACGTTATCCGTCCCGCTATTGCAGGACTTATGGGCGCTCTGGGCTGTGCTCTGTTTGCCAAGGAGAAATCCGAGGGTTCTATTGAACATTCGAGTTTGATAAGCAAAGAAGATCTGGATTCATTTACATATACTTCACGTGCATTACAGTGCGGCGGCTGCGGTGCTCACTGTAATCTGACAGTTATCCGCTTCAATGACGGACACAGATTTGTGGCAGGAAACCGTTGCGAAAAGGGTGCGGGCATCAAGATAACCGACCGCACCGAAAATATGATAGAATATAAGTACAACTACATCAGGGAACTTGAAAATAAAAAGACCCGCATGAAGCCCATCGCAACTGTGGGACTGCCTCTGTGCCTGTCTTATTATGACCTCATGCCTTTCTTTGCACAGCTTTTCACTGACCTGGGATTTAAGCCTGTGTTCTCTGAGGAATCTACCAGAGAGACCTACTACAAGGGTCAGCAGACTATCCCTTCGGATACCGTTTGCTATCCTGCAAAGCTTGCCCACGGTCATATCGAGAGCCTGCTTGAAAAGGGTGTCGATTTCATATTCTACCCCTGCATGAGCTATAATATCGATGAGGGCGGTTCTGATAACCATTTTAACTGTCCTGTTGTTGCTTATTATCCCGAGCTTCTCAAAGCTAATAATGACAAGCTCACCGAGGATAATTTCATAGCGCCTTATCTCGACCTGAATAATAAGGGTCATGTTGCTAAGGCTATGGCGAAAGCGCTGAAAAAGTACGGTATCTCAGCAAAACAGGTAATGAGTCTGCTGAACAGAGCGTACTCCGCGCAGATAGATTTCCGTCGTGATATCAAGGGCAAAGCGCAGGAGATAATCCGTGAAGCCCGCAGTAAGGGTCAGAAGATAATCGTTATCGCGGGCAGACCTTATCACATCGACCCCGAGATAAATCACGGCATACACAAGCTGATAGCGTCCCTCGGATTTGCAGTAATTACCGAGGACAGCGTAGCTAGTCTTGTTGATACTCCCGCACTTGATGTTCTCAATCAGTGGACTTATCATTCAAGAATGTACCGCGCAGCAAAATATGTATGCGAGAATGATGATATGCAGATGGTACAGCTTGTAAGCTTCGGCTGCGGTATCGATGCTGTTACCACCGATGAGGTCAGGGCTGTGCTTGAAGAACAGGGCAAGCTCTACACTCAGCTTAAAATAGATGAGATAACCAATCTTGGTGCTGCCAAGATAAGACTGCGTTCTCTTGCGGCTGCCCTTGAAGAAAAAGACGCTCAGGCTGCCCGCAAAAAGAAGAATCAGTCCGCAGTCTGAAAAAGGTAATCTCTTGTTTATTTGGAGGAATAGAAATGTCTGATACAAATTCATGCAGCATCCCTCACTCAGGGTCGGACAGAGTACATAAGTCGTACTTCGACAAATCAAAAAAATCGGATTATCTTGTACTTATCCCCGATATGCTGCCGATACACTTCAAGCTGATAATGGCGATATACGAACAGTACGGCTACCGTATGGAGCTTTTGCAGACTTCCACAAGAAGTGTGATAGATGAGGGTCTGAAAAATGTTCATAACGATACTTGCTATCCCGCTCTGCTGGTAATAGGTCAGTTTATGGACGCACTGAAAAGCGGCAAGTATGACCCCGACCATACTGCACTGCTCATCTCGCAGACCGGCGGCGGCTGTCGTGCTTCAAACTATATCCATCTGCTGAGAAAGGCGCTTTCATCCACTTTCCCGCAGGTGCCCGTGCTTTCACTGAATTTCAGCGGACTTGAAAAGGATGCTTCTATCGAAGTTTCACCCTCTATCGCGCTGAAGCTTATTTACGCAGTTCTTTACGGCGATATGCTGATGCTGCTTTACAATCAGTGCAAGCCCTACGAGATACAGCCTAATTCTACAGATGAACTGCTGGCAAGATGGCAGCATCGTCTTGGGAAAATGTTCCATACAAAGCGCGATTATATGAGTACTACCAAGATATACCGTGCTATGCTGAAGGACTTTGCCGCTCTGCCCAGAACTAAGGAGAAAAAGCCAAAGGTTGGTATTGTGGGCGAGATTTATGTTAAGTATTCACCACTTGCTAACAATCACCTGAATGAATTCCTGCTCAGCGAAGGCTGTGAGCCCAATGTACCGGGACTTCTCGACTTTGTTATGTACTGTGCTTCCGATGCTGTTAACGACAGGAAAATCTATGATAACAAGAGCAAGAAGTCTCTGATATACGGAATCGGATATGATGTTCTCTACAAGTTCCAGAAACAGCAGATAAAGGTCATCAACGAGCAGGGAGTATTCCAGCCGCCTCATGATTTCGAGCATCTTCGCCATTGCGCTGACAAGTACATCAATCAGGGCGTAAAGATGGGTGAGGGCTGGCTGATAACAGCTGAAATGGCGGCTCTTGCTGAGACGGGAACAAAGAATATCATCTGCACTCAGCCTTTTGGCTGTCTGCCGAACCATATCGTTGCAAAGGGAAGTGCCCGCGTTATCAAGCAGGCGTATCCCGATGCGAATATAGTCGCTATCGACTATGACCCTGGTGCAACAAAGGTAAATCAGGAGAACCGTATCAAGCTGATGCTTGCGAATGCGGTATTATAAAGTATATTTCGGACAGTCTGCGGGCTGTCCGTTTTTTGTTTGGAAGGTCTTGCAAAACCGGCGGTTTTGGTGTATAATAGATATCAAGCTTAATGTACTTGAAATATGAGGTGATACTGTGTGTAAAAAGATCATTGCGTTGGCACTGCTTGGTGTCATGTTGCTGTCATCCTGCGGGATTAGCGCGAAAACACCTGACAGTACATCGTCCGAAACTGTGACATCTTCTGAAACGACATCTGAGGAAGATACTCAAAGTACTGTGGATACAGCTCTGCTCAGGGAAAAGTACCCCGAGTATTTTGAACTCAGCAATTTTAAGGGGATAGAGGTATATGTCTGGCAGATGTCGCAGGATAGTTATCTGTGCGGTCTGATGAGCGGCACTAATCGTAATAAAACCGATGAAGAGATAGCTGCTCTTTCTGAAAAAGCACTGGAGATAGATGAAGCAAAAGCGATACTTGACTATCTTGGTGTTACAGGTACTGATATTATTGTTATCCCTGTGATACAGCCATATTCGAGTTATTTGTATGAGATAGATGAAGCTTACACCGAAAAGGTGAGAAAACTGTTTGAATAAAGGAGTGTACATCATGGAATTTCAGACCCTTATAGGATCAAGAAGAAGCGTGCGCAAGTACGCTGACAGGGAAGTTACCCGTGAACAGGTAGAGGAGATAATCAGAGCTGCTCAGGAAGCACCCTCATGGAAAAATCAGCAGACATCGAAGTACTACTGTGTACTTTCTAAAGATAAGCGCGAGGAGCTCAGGACTACCTGCTTTCCTTCGTTCAACGAGCAGAGGTGCATGAACGCCGCATTGATAGTTACAGCCTACGAAAAGAACAACGTTGGCTTTGATGACAATGGTCAGGCTATCAACGAGCTTGGCAACGGCTGGGGCTGTTATGACCTCGGTTTACAGAATATGCTGTTCATGCTCAAAGCAAAAGAGCTTGGTCTTGATACGCTTGTTATGGGTATCCGCGATGGAGAAAAGCTTCGTACTGCGCTAAATATCCCCGAAAATGAGGAGATCGGTGCTGTGCTCGCACTTGGCTATGCTGATGAAGAGCCTAAAAAACCAAGACGTCGTGAGTTTTCTGATATTGCTAAAATATTCTGAGTCTATACTTGCTTTCTATAAGTCGGAGAAATTGCTTTCTCCGACTTTTCTTATCTGAAAATCAGGTGAAGATTTGGTAAAAACGGTTGCAAACAAAGCTCGAATGTGGTATACTAACTAAGTGAATTCTTTAGGAAAGGGATAATTCCGAATGAGTACCAAAGGCTTGGAAAAGGGATATGTGCGTGATAAGACACGTGTAATAGCACAGCGCAGAAGTGCCGCTAATATGGTTTCGGCACTGATCTGCACAGCGGCAGTTGGCGTTGTTTTTTCAGGACATCTTATTTATCAGTCTTATTATTCTGTGGGTTGGCACACCCATTCCGAGGGAACTTACTATATCTCTCCTGAGACCAACGATCGCGTAACAGGCTACCAGATAATCGACAACACCTGTTATCTTTTTGATGACGATGGTATCATACTTCCTCCCGGCTGGCATGATTTTCGTGGTGATACTTACTATCTGGGTGAAGACGGCGTGATTCAGCGTGGCACTGTCGAGATCGACGGTGAAAAGTATTACCTTTCCACCGAATCAGGTGTTTTCAGAACAGGCCTTGTGGATATAAACGGTAATGAGTACTACTTTGATGATCACGGTTTTCCCGGATCCGGTATGACGGGGAATTCTTACTTTGATGAAAACGGCAGACAGCGCCGCGGCTGGGTAAATGTCGGCGGTGTTCAGTATTATTTCAAGAACGACGGTAAGATGGCTGTGGGCTTCTATGAGATAGAAGGTAAAGTATACTATTTTGATGCAGAAGGCAAAATGGCTACCGACTGGAAAGTCATCGATGGCAAGCGCTATCTTTTCAATGAAGACGGTGTTCTTCATCACGGCTGGATAAAAAAAGACGGAAAATATTTTTATGCCGATGATGAAACAGGAGCTTGTGTTATGGGCTTTTGTAAGATCGATGGCAAGACTTATTATTTCGATACACGCGGTGAGATGGTCAAAAGCTGGAAAAAAATCGACGGCAAGACATACCATTTCTCTTCCGATGGAGTAATGACGGTTGGCTGGTATGAGGAGAAAAACAACAAGTATTATTTCTCCGAAAAAGGCGAGGCGGCAAAGGGCTTCAACAAGATTGGCGAAGATTACTTCTATTTTGACGATGAATTTAAGATGCGTTCGGGCTGGCAGAAGATAAACGGTTCAAGATATTATTTCGGACGCGGCGGCGTTGTTGCAAGTGGTTGGACAGAGCTGGCGAGCGGGGATACAAATCCTATTACCCTTGAACCTATAATGTTGAAATACTACTTTTATCCCAAAACTCACGACGCTGCTTACGGCTGGGCTTCTATCGGCAGCGATGCCGCAGAAGTCAAGCTTTTCAAGAAAGATATGTCGGATATACATAAGTTTGGAAAGCTATCCGATGAAAAGAGGGCTTCTCTCACTTACGATGAGATAGCAAGAATAAATGAACTTGACGATAAGTATAGAGATGATACAATAGAAAAATTCCAGAAAGATGTCTATGACAAATTCGGAAGTGATGTTCTTGGAAATTACTATTTCTACAGTGATAACTCCATTGCTTACGGCTGGATAACTGTGGGTGATTACCGTTTCCATTTCGATGAAGAAACAGGTAAGAAGTCATTGGGATGGGCAACTATAGATGGTAAGCGTTATTACTTTGGTGAGACTGGTGCCGCCTGTACAGGAGAATTTAGTGGCAATGAAGAAAACTATGTTTTCTCCTCTGATGGTGTGCTTTCTGATGGTATTGTGAAACTTGATGGTCAGATAAAGTACAAAAAGGGCGGCGAAGAATGGCTGACCGAGAGTTTCCACACAGAGGGCAATAAGACTTATTATTTCGATGAGAATGGAAATGCAGCTATCGGCTGGACGGATATAGACGGCAAACGCTATTTCTTCAATGATGAAGGCGTTATGCATATCGGTGTTTATAACGACGACGGCAACATCTACTATCTCAGTAGGAACGGCATTGAAGAAAACAAGTGGGTTACTGTCGAGAACGGTAAGATCTATTATTTCGGCAGTGATGGTAAAGCGTATAAGGGTTGGAAAACTCTGAACGGCACTGAGTTTTACTTTGGCGATGACGACACTTTGCAGGAGGGCTGGACGACCATCGAGGACAAACGTTACTATCTTGAACACGGCGTTATGCTGAGAGGTCCCATTACAGTCGGCACTGAAATGTATAATCTCGGTGAGAACGGTTATGTTACCGAGGGCTGGCTTACATGGAGCGGAGAAAAGTACTATAATCTCAAAGGCGGCGTAGTAGCAACAGGCTGGCAGGAGATAGATGGTAAACAGTATTACTTCGACTGGCAGGGCATACTTGTGACTGATACTGTTATCGATGGCATAACAATTGGCACAGACGGTGCGGCTGTTAGTGAAAAATCATAACCACCACTAAAGTGGTGGTTATGATTTTTTGTGATTCATTTTAATCCTCCTGTCTAAATAAATTATCATGCCGTCATGGCAAGGCGAATTACTCACAATAATAACACGCAGGAATTGTTATATCATGTATAATTTTGAATGTCAATAAATTAACACACGATTTATGATTATATACTTAATCTTATTTAATTACCCAATCACTACAATATATATTACACAATATACTTCATGTGAAAAAATTTACGCACTTCATCTTTGGTTAAAATTAATTGATGCCGGTGATCATAATCATAAAACAGCCACACCCGAAGATGTGGCTGTTGATCCGCTGTATCGTCTGTATCAATAATTTTGGTATGGATAGATTACATCTTTTGCGCTAATCAGATAAAGCTCCCTTCCTTGGCAGTTAAGCGTCCAGTGCTGTTCTTACGCTCTCAATAAATTCACCCACAGGCTCAACGCTATCTGCACCATATTTCTCCACGATATTAACTATCGCAGAACCGATGATACAGCCGTCGCAATAGTCTGCCATCTTACGAGCCTGCTCGCCGTTGGATATACCGAAACCGATGCAGGCAGGGCAGTAGTTGCCTTCTTTTAGGGGAGCCAGCAGTTCATCGAAATTCGTGCTGAACTCATTACGTGTACCTGTAACGCCAAGGGAGGATACTATATAAAGGAAGCCCTTGCTTTCTTCAGCTATCATCTTCACACGCTCTTTGGATGTAGGTGCAACGAGATAAATGCTTCTTACGCCTGTCTTTTCGGAGTATTCCTTTACTTCGTCACGCTCCTCGAAAGGCATATCGGGGATGATAACGCCGTCTATCTGAACGTTCTTGCAGTTATTGAAGAACTTCTCTGTACCGTAGCGGAATACGGTGTTCAGGTACATCATCAGAAGTATGGGCTTCTCGGTATTATCGCGGAGCCTGCTTACAAGCTCGAATATCTGGTCGAGGTTTGTGTTGTGTTTCAGTGATCTCAGGGAAGCACGCTGGATAGTGCCGCCCTCAGCGATGGGGTCTGAGAAAGGTACGCCGATCTCAACGATATCTGCGCCCTTATCGAACATTTCAAGCACAAGTTTTTCGGTAGTTGCAAGGTCGGGGTCGCCCGCAGTAATGAAAGTAACAAGTGCTTTTTTACCCTGAGCTTTGAGGTCTTCAAAGCAAGCGTCTATCCTATTTTTCATCTAACTCAACTCCTCTGTATCTAGCTATGGAATAAACGTCCTTGTCGCCTCTGCCCGACAGGTTTATAACAACTATCTGATCTTTGCTCATCTGGGGAATAACTTTCATAGCAGCAGCAACAGCGTGTGCTGATTCTATTGCAGGGATAACGCCCTCGGTTTTTGAAAGGTATTCAAAAGCCTGAACAGCTTCCTCGTCGGTTATGCTGAAATAATCAGCTCTGCCGATGGAGTGGAGATATGCGTGCTCGGGACCTATGCCGGGGTAGTCAAGTCCTGCGGAGATAGAATAAACTTCATCTATCTGACCGTACTCGTTCTGTAAGAACAGTGACTTCATACCGTGGAAGATGCCCAGGTCGCCCTTTGCGATGGTAGCTGCGTGTTCGGGAGTATCAACACCTCTGCCCGCAGCTTCTGCACCGATGAGTCTTACACCCTTATCGCCGATGAAATCATAGAAAGCACCCATAGCGTTTGAGCCGCCGCCTACGCAGGCAACAACAGCATCGGGAAGTCTGCCCTCTTTTTCCAGCATCTGCGCCTTGATCTCTTCGCTGATGATCTTCTGGAAATCACGCACCATAGTGGGGTAGGGGTGAGGTCCCATAACCGAACCTATGCAGTAGAATGTGGTGTCGATGTTTGAGCACCAGTCGCGGAAAGCTTCATTTATCGCATCTTTCAGTGTAGCTGTGCCGCTGTCAACTCCTGTTACCTTAGCGCCCAGCAGGTTCATTCTGTAAACGTTCAGGGACTGTCTTTCCATATCGGTGGAGCCCATGTATACTTCACATTCAAGGCCCATCAGTGCGCATACGGTAGCGGTAGCAACACCGTGCTGACCTGCACCAGTCTCAGCGATGATACGCTTTTTGCCCATCTTCTTTGCAAGCAGCAGCTGACCCAGAACATTGTTTATCTTGTGTGCGCCTGTGTGGTTGAGATCCTCTCTCTTGATATACACCTTAGCGCCGCCCAGATCTTTTGTCATCTTCTCAGCATAATAAAGCATTGAAGGTCTGTTTGCGTAATCGCGGTAAAGCTCGCGCAGCTCTCTGTTGAACTCGGGATCGTCCTTGTATTTGTCGTAAGCGGCTTCCAGTTCATGAACTGCTGTCATGACTGTTTCGGGGATATACTGTCCGCCGAAATCACCGAAGCGTCCTATCTTTTCCATTTATTTACCCTCTTTCTTACTGTTGAACTCTATTGTTTCAGCGTCTATGAAACAGCTTATCATCGTGCGGTATACCGCTTCCGTTATATCGGGGTCTCCGCCGCAGTTTTCAGCCTTTTCCCTGACGCCCGCGATGACCTTTTCTACTCTGTCGGGAGCTTTAACATCATCGCTGTTCTTCTTGAAGCCTGCCGCCTGCCTGACGTACTGTCCGCGCTCGGCTATCAGATTCACTATCATATCATCGATGCGGTCGATCTCTTTTCGTACCTCGCCGATGTCATTGCATTTTTTGGTATCGTTTCGTATCATCTCTGTGTCGTCCGGTATGTGGTCGTATACTTTCGTATCCTTTGGTATCATCATACGCCCTCTCGCAGTTCGTGAAGCTTATCGGTGATGCTTTCTGCTCTCATGAGTGTTTCGCCTATCAGCACTGCATCAGCTCCGCCCTCTCGTACAGCTTTCATATCTGCGTTGGTGTTTATGCCGCTCTCGGACACGAACACGGCACCGTCGGGAGCGTAGGGTCTCAGTTTTGAAGCTGTCGCAAGATCGACTTCAAAAGTCTTTAGATTTCGGTTGTTAACACCGATGACCATGCCCTCGCGGTCAAGAGCGTAGCACTGCATCTCTTCCACTGTGTGCATCTCACCCAGTACGCTGAGTCCCAGTGTCTTAGCCAGCTTGAACAGCCTTTCAAAATCCTGTTCGTAAAGTACAGCCGCAATAAGCAGTACTGCATCCGCGCCCAGTGCCGCAGCTTCAAATATCTGGTATTCATCGAATATGAAATCTTTGCGAAGTATCGGGATATTCACAGCCTTGCGTATATCTGCAAGATACTGTGAACTGCCCTGAAAATAATGCTCTTCTGTAAGACAGCTTATTGCATTGGCACCCGCCGCTTCGTACTCTTTTGCAAAGTCCACAGGACGGAAATCCTCTCTTATCAGACCCTTTGAGGGTGAAGCTTTTTTCACTTCGCATATGCATGAAAGCGTATCCTTTTTCAAAGCCTTTTCCAGCGAAAGGGGAGTGCGCTCCGTAAGCTGTATCTCAGCTCTGCGGCGCATCTTGTTCAGGGAGCAGCGCTCCATTTCGTGTCTCAGCTGTATCCTGCGCTGAGCAACTATATCATCAAGTATCATATATTTATCCTCTGTTTGTAAACTCGATCAGCTTGTTCAGCTGTGCCAGTGCCGCACCGCTGTCGATGGCTTCGCGTGCCATTCTAACACCTGCTTCGATGTTGTTTGCCTTGCCGCAGGCATAAAGCGCAGCGCCCGAATTGAACAGTACGATATCTCTCTTAGCGCCCTGTATCTCGCCCTTGAGTATGCCCAGTGTGATGGAAGCATTCTCCAGTGCGTCACCGCCAACGATCTCTGATTTCTTAGCAGTTGTCAGACCAACATCCTCAGGTGAAAGTGTGAACCTGTTTATCTGACCGTTGTCTATCTCAGCGAAATATGTGGGTGCCGATATTGATATCTCATCAAGTCCGTCACTGCCGTAAACAACCATGGAGTGCTTAACACCCAGATTTTTCAGAACGTTTGCAACGATGTCGATAAGTCTTTCCTCGTAAACACCGATAACGTTGTACTCAGCATTTGCGGGGTTTGCAAGAGGTCCGAGGATATTGAAGACTGTTCTGATACCGCTCTGTGCTCTTACAGGTCCCACGAATCTCATAGCCTTGTGATAGCTCTGAGCAAACAGGAAGCATACGCCAACTTCATCTATGCAGGCAGCAGCCTTTTCGGGAGTTGAAGCTATCTTTACGCCGAGAGCTTCCAGCACATCAGCCGCGCCGCTTCTTGAAGAAACGCTTCTGTTGCCGTGCTTTGCCACAGCCTGACCGCAGGCAGATACCACCAAGGAAGAAGTAGTGGAGATATTGAAGCTCTGTGCCAGGTCTCCGCCTGTACCAACTATTTCAAGTACTTCGCTGTTGTGAGGAACTTTAGCCATCTTGTCTCTCATACCCTGAGCACAGCCTGTTATCTCGTCGATAGTCTCAACGTTCATTCTCATGGCAGTCAGCAGAGCGGCTGTCTGTGCGTTTGTAGCACGGTCGCCCATGATTATGTCGATAGCATCTCTTGCTTCCTCGCGGGTAAGGTGCTGACCGTCAACAACTTTAGAAATGTAAGACTTCAGTTCTGTTCTTTCGGAATCGGGAAGAACGTTTACCTGAGGACCTGAAACTTCGATGCCTGCTATCCTAAGGAAGTTTGCGATTATAGCAGAGCCGTATTCAGTGAGTATGCTCTCGGGATGGAACTGTACGCCGTAGGTAGGGTGCTCGCGGTGTTTCAGTGCCATTATCTGACCTCTGTCATCTGTACCGATAACTTCAAGACAGTCGGGGAGAGTTTCTTTCTCAACTATCAGTGAGTGATATCTTGCCGCATCCACCTTGTTTTTCAGACCCTTGAATATGGGCTGATCGTTGTCGATATCTATGGAAGTCTGCTTGCCGTGCATCTGTTCAGCTGCATGGATTATGTGTCCTCCGAAAGCTTCGGCTATGGACTGATGACCCAGGCATACTCCGAAGATAGGGAGCTTTCCGCTGAAATGTCTTATAGCTTCAACGGAGATACCTGCGTCCTTGGGATAGCAGGGGCCGGGAGATACTACCAGCGCCTGAGGGTCGAGCTTTTCGATCTCCTCGATGGTTATCTCATCGTTTCGTACTACCTTGATATCGGGGTTAAGTACACCGATAGCCTGATAAAGATTGTATGTGAAACTGTCGTAATTATCTATCAAAAGTATCATTTTAATTTACCCCCGTCCTTACAGTCTTGCTGCTTCCTTGACAGCATTTATAACCGCAAGAGCCTTGTTGCAGCTCTCTTCATATTCGTTTTCGGGAACAGAATCTGCGACCACGCCGCCGCCTGCCTGAACATAAGCCTTGTTGTTCTTGAAAAGCACCGTTCTGATAGCGATGCAGGTATCCAGCGAACCGTCAAATGCAAGATAACCAACTGTTCCGCCGTAAAGACAGCGCTTTGTGGTCTCCATCTCGTCGATTATTTCCATTGCTCTCACCTTGGGTGCGCCCGAAAGGGTACCAGCGGGCAGTACAGCCATCAGCGCGTCAAGAGGTTTCTTGTCCTCTCTGAGCTTGCCCTTAACATTAGATACTATATGCATTACCTTTGAGTATCTCTCAACCACCATCAGGTCGGTAACTTCGACGCTTCCGAATTCGCTCACCTTGCCGATGTCGTTTCTGCCAAGGTCAACAAGCATTGTGTGCTCGGCTCTTTCTTTGGGGTCGTTGATGAGGCGCTGTTCGTTCATGATGTCCTCATCGTGGGTAGCACCGCGCTTTATAGTGCCTGCGATGGGTCTTGTGACTACCGTTCCTTTTTCAACGCTTACCAGCATTTCGGGAGAAGCACCTGCAAAAGCGTAATCATCGTGCTTGAAGTAGAACAGATACGGGGAAGGATTGGTTGAACGCAGCATTCTGTAAACATCGAAGCTGTCGGGCGGGTTGTCCATCTCAAATCTCTGGGAGGGAACTATCTGGAAGATATCGCCGTCCTTGATGTATTCTTTAGCCCTGCGAACATTTTCAAGGTACTGTTCCTTGCTTATGTTCGATCTTACCTCGATATTCTCGGGCATGGGCTTTCTCTTCTTTACCTCGGGCTGATAGCTCTTCAATGCAACTACTATATCAAGAGCAGTCTGCTCGCAGGCAGCGTACTTTGCATCGATATCATCGGTTGAATTGATGTTCAGTATGATAACTGCCTTGTTGCTAAGGTGATCATAAGCCACCAGCTTTTCAAACATGAACAGATCGGCGTCAGCCATTCCGAGATCGTCCTTGGGGACGTTTGTGAGCTTCTTCTCGAAGTATCTTACCATGTCGTAAGCGAAGTATCCCATGAGACCGCCTGTCAGCTTGGGGTAGCTTTCAAATCTGGGAGACTTGTGTTCGTCGATGACCTTGGAAAGGAAACCGATGGGATCATCTGTCTTTACCTCAACAGGAGCCTTGCCTGCCTGTCTGATCGTCATAACGCCGTTTCTCAGTTCGTACTCGGCTTTGGGATCAATGCCCACGTAGGAATATCTGCCCCACTTGTCCTTGTTGTCTACCGATTCAAGTATGAAGCAGTCCTCATACAGCTCGTGCAGGCAGTTGAACAGTTGTATCGGAGTGCAGCTGTCCATCAGCAGCTCATAGAAAACAGGAACTGTTTTGTAGCTCTCCAGATATTTTTTTACGTCTTCAAGGTTCGGATACAGCATAGTGATTACCTCCATTGTTTGATATCCCAAAGCAAAAACGGCAATAAAAAAAGCCCCATCATCACACATGACTTCAGTCATGGGACGATAGAACCGTGGTGCCACCCATTTTCCCGACAAATAACTGTCGGCTCACAAGGTACGCACTCTTCGGAATGACCTAGAGATCAATACCCCTCCGCACTAACGTAGGGAACACGGCAGGAGATACTCGTGAAAACTTTCGCTCCGCTCCTCACAAATCCATTCACTGTATGCCCTCGTACTGTCTCGCACCAAACGACAGCTCTCTGAAACTACCTCAAACAGTTACTTACTTTTGCTCACAGGATTTCGTTTATCAAATTTTCTGATTTGCATTATATTACTTTTTTTGCCATTTGTCAAGAGGTTTTCCGAAAAATGTAATGTTAACTTTCTGTAAATGCTCGTATGCGGTCAAAAAAATTCGTAAATCACTTGCAAATCTTCTGAAAATGAGTTATAATAAATAACAGTATTTTTTCAATGAAAGGACAGACCATGAAGATATATACAAACAAAAAGTACCAGACCATCGCGGTGTACGCGGCGGTAGTCATCGCTGTTAATGTACTGCTGGTACTGGCACTGAATAACGTTACTGATATACTGGAGAGTATCTATCATCTTTTTGATGTATTGCAGCCTGTGACCTGGGGCTTGATAATCGCATTCCTTACAAACCCCCTTATGGTGCGGACGAGCCGTCTGATGGGAAAATTATACAAGACAGAGGAAAAGCGGCAGAAAGCCTCCGGGTTCATCAAAGTTGTGTCGGTTATCATAACCGAGCTTCTTTTTCTTGGTATAGTTACGGGTATCGTTGCTATAGTAGTCCCCGAACTTATAAAATCAATTATGGAGATCTTTGATAATGCAGGGTCCATAGCCGAGAGTATCCAGAAATGGATAAACAAGGTATTCCGAAACTATCCCGCACTGGAACAGGCGGCAACAAAATGGCTGTCTGATTTCAATACCGATGTGGGTACGATATACGATAAAGTCAAGCCCATGCTTGAAAATATCCTATCGGGCGCGTGGGGTATCGTTACCGTAGTCAAGAACTTCCTGCTGGGTCTTATAGTATCTGTTTATATGCTTTGCAGCAAGGAAAAGCTTCTGGCACAGTTCAAAAAGATCATCATAGCCTTGACCAAAAAGCGTACCTGCGAAAAGATAATGGCAGGCTGCGAGCAGGCAAACACCGTCTTCTCCGGCTTCATTACAGGCAAGATAATCGATTCCATCATAATCGGTCTGATTTGCTTTATAGGTCTTACGATAATGAGTATGCCCTACGCTACGATGATAAGCGTTATAATAGGCGTGACCAACATCATACCTTTCTTCGGTCCACTGATAGGTGCGGTACCCACGGGTCTGCTGATACTCCTTATCGAACCGAAAAAGTGTGTTATTTTCATTATTTTCGTAGTAGTGCTCCAGCAGTTTGACGGCAATATCCTCGGTCCGAAAATTCTTGGTGATTCAACAGGACTTCCGGGTTTCTGGGTTCTGATATCACTGTTCCTTTTCGGCGGGCTTTTCGGTTTCGGCGGAATGATACTTGCAGTCCCCACCACAGCTCTGCTGTACAGCTTCATAAGAGGTTCGGTAGAGGAAAAACTTCGCAAGAAGAAGCTTCCCACAAGCACAGCGTACTATATGGACGATGTTCAGCATCTCTATAAAAAGCCTCCCGAGCGTACGCCCCTAACTGCCGAGGAACTTCTCGCCCTTGATATCCCCTCGATAGACGAGGTCAACGAAGTAAGCATCGATGAACAGAGCAAAGTTATTGAGCTCACAGAAAAATAAACTTTCAGCGCCGCTGTCGGTAAAAAGACAGCGGCGATTTTTTATGCATATCTTTCTGACACAAAGCATATCTATTTACCATGGACAAGCAAAGGAGTGATCGAATTGTCCGAAGCAACAACTCTTAAAAACGCACTGAAACTTCTTCCCACTCATTTTGCGGATATGCTTGAAAATCTCCCGTGTGACATTACCTCAAAGATCTGCGAGATACGTCTGCGTACCAGCAGACCACTTTCGCTGACCTTAACGGATGATACTATAATCCCGTATCGCGAGATCACAGTCACCCCGAAAGATATGGAACTCACAGCCGCAAGGGCTTTCAGATACTCCATGCACAGCAGTACTGCACAGCTATGCGAGGGTTATGCGGCATGGTGCGGTGGTATTCGAGTGGGTGTTTCAGGTACAGCTTCGGCAGAGGGCGGCAGGGTAGTGAATGTCAGTGATATATCTTCGCTGAATATCCGTATCCCGCGGGAGGTGACAGGCTGTGCCGAGGATATATTCCGCCGATTTATGGCTGAACGTCCTGAATCTATGCTTATCGCCGGCGAACCCTCATCAGGCAAAACAACTTTCTTACGAGATCTTGCCAGGCTATGCGGCGGCATTTACAGAACTGCCATCATAGACGAGCGCAGTGAACTGGCAGCGACAGTATCGGGAATGCCTACAAACGATGTAGGTATCATGACGGATGTATTCGACCGATACCCGCGCAAAGCCGCCGTGGAGACCGCAGTCCGCGTGATGTCACCTCAGGTGCTGGTGTGCGATGAGATAGGCTCGGCTGAGGACGTTGCATCCCTCGAATATACCTGTGATTCAGGGGTAGCGCTGATAGCTACCTGCCACTGCGGAAGTCTTTCGGAACTCTCACATAAGCCGAATATCTCAAAGCTTCTTGCTGATGGGGTTTTCGACACAGTACTATTGCTGAAAGACCGTGCTGTGAAAGATATACGAACAGCAGGTGAGCTCCTGTGCTTGGTGTGATAGGCTGTCTGTTGCTGACAGCATCGGGTGCGGCGGCAGGTGAAAACGCAGTATATCGCCTGAAAAAGCGCGAGGACGAGCTCCGTGAATTAAGTGCGATAATGTCGAAGATAGATATCTGCATTACCTCGTGCCGCCTTGACACCGCTGGCATTTTTCGGCGCATATCTGAGGAAAAGGGAAGTTACAGCTCCTTCTTTGTATCGGATGATGTTAATATTACCGAATGTGTATCATCACTCATAAGAACAAGCGGACTTGAGATGTGTGAGGCCTTTGCCGATCTTATAGCTCGTTTCGGTCATACAGATATCGATGGTCAGCTGGCGCAGAATGCTTTGTTCAGGGCGGAAGTCAACACCGCACTGGAAAAAGCTCACATGGCAAGAGAAAAATACACAAGGATATACAGGGCGGCGGGTATCTCCGCTGGATTGACTGCCGCTCTGATTTTAATATAGGTGAAGATAATGGAAATTGATCTCATATTCAAAATAGCCGCCGTGGGCATTATCGTGGCGGTGCTGAATCAGCTTCTCAAACGTGCCGAGCGTGACGAACAGGCGATGATGACCACTCTCGCGGGGCTTGTTGTGGTGCTGATGATGGTTGTCAGCAAGATAGGTGAGTTGTTCGATACGATAAAGAGGATCTTCGGACTGAGCTGATGAATATTGTTATAATATGCGCCTTCGCTGTGGTATCGGCTGTGATTTGCAAGACTGTCAATAATGACCGCAGTATCGCCATTGTACTGACCCTTGCCGCATCTGCTGTGATATTTATGAAAGCGGCGGCTTCCATGAGCGGTATTATAGCCCAGATGCGGTCGCTTTTTTTCGCACAGGGTGGCTCAGACCCTGAGTATATGCGCATACTGCTGAAAGGTCTTGGTATATGCTATATAACAAGCTTTGCATCGGGCATCTGCCGTGACAGCGGAGAATCAACTCTAGCTGAACAGACAGTTCTTGCAGGCAAGACAGCACTTCTGCTTGTCGCCCTGCCAATGCTGGAGACCCTGATAGGGATAGTTAAAACTTTGCTGATGTGAGGTCATTAAATGAAAAGGATAATAACAGCTGTTTTTGTTATAGCAGTGATGTTCATATTGTGCGTTAAAGCAAGTGCATCTTCTGCCGAAAACGGACTAGACCGCCTGAAAGATCAGATAGACTCCGAACTCAGCCGCGCCATCGATGAAGACATAGCCCAGGATATGGACGAGCTTGGGGTAACTCCCTCAGATTATGCAAAGCTTGATATGCGAGGATTCTTCGGCTGGCTGTGGGGGCGTTTTCGCGAAGTGCTATGTACTCCCGCAGTGATGCTTGGCAGGATACTTGCGGTGTCCCTGCTTTATTCTGCCGTGACATTTCTGACTCCGGAAAACCGAGAATTAAGTTCAACTTACGGCAGCGTATCCGTCATAGCTGTGATAACAGTCATGGCTGATACTTTATCGTCAAGTTTTTCTGCTTTGCAGGATTCCATATCCTGCATAAACAGGTTCATGCTGACTTACATACCGGTGTTTTCGGCTGTGTCTGCATCAAGCGGCAGTCCAATGGCTGCGGGCGCATACAGTTCATCGACTGTGCTTTTGTGCGAAGCCGCAGAGCTTGTGGCATCTGGAGTGCTGCTACCATTTTTGAGCACGTTTATGGCACTAGCAGTTGTCTCGGCCTTGAACACCCATGTGAAACTTTCGGGTGCGGAAGAAGCTATCCGTAGGCTGACTACATGGCTTCTTGCGGCGCTTATGCTTGTGTTTGTGGGACTTCTCACCATACAGGGAGTTACCTGTTCTGCGGCAGATTCCGTAGCCGCCAAGACCATACGCTTTACAGCTTCAAGCTTCATACCTGTCATTGGCAGTTCCGTCTCGGACGCTTTTCTTGCAGTCAAAAGCGGAGTTGGTGTCATCAGGGCTGCGGTGGGAGGATTTGGAATGATAGCGGTATTTCTAATAGCCCTCAGACCATTTCTGATTCTACTGTCAATGCGGCTTACCCTTTGGGCAGGCAGGATAGCCAATGAGTTTCTGGGTCTGAAACCCACAGTCGAACTCCTGAAAACTATGGATAACGTGATGGCTGTGGGAGAAAGTATCCTCATCGCCATCACATCGGCATTTATCATAGCTACAGCTGCGGTGATGTCATTTATGACAATGGGGTGAGTATATGAATGATATCAAAAGCGCCATAACAATCGCTTGCTTTATGGGCATAATAACCGCGATCACCGATATGCTGGCGCCGTCGGGTGGAATGAAAAAGCATCTAATGTCACTTTTGGGGCTGATGACTTTACTTGCTGTGATCTCGCCATTCGCTTCGTCGGGATTCAAGCTTTCTCTGAAAGAAGTGGATATCTCTTCTGAGATAGAGCTTGAAAAATCTCACACCCAAGCCGATGTTACCGGGATATTTCTAGATGAAGCGAAGTCACGGTGCGATGAATATTTCACCGACCTGCTGAATAAGAATGATATCAGCGAAGCAAAAGTCAGTACAAAGCTGGTTCTCACAGAGGATAACGAAATCGAGATAACCGCGGTGGAAGTCATTCTGACTGATGAAACCAAAGCAGATGAAGTCAGACGTCTTATATCGGCAGAGATTGGTGAGTCTGAGATAATAATAGGGAAGGCAGAAGATGAAAAAGCTGATTCAACAGTTGGCGGATAGACTGAGAAACAGCCCTAACAGGCTGAAGATAGCAGTTGTCCTGGGGGCGGCGGGGATGCTGATGATAATGCTTTCCGAGTTTATACCCGATAATAAGGATAAGCCGGAAAAAGGTGTAGCGCAGACAAAAACATCTGATAGCAACAATTTCAGAAAGCGTACGGAGAACGAACTCAAAGAACTTCTCGAACAGATTGAGGGTGTAGGGGAGTGTGAGGTCATGATATCCCTTGAAAGCAGCACCGAGTATGTCTATGCAGAAAATATCAGCCGATTTACCGAGGATAACACCGACCGCCGAAGCGAAAAACTAGACGAGGATATCGTCATCACCGAAAACGGCGGGACAAGACAGCCTCTGATAAGAAAGGTCATAGACCCGCAGATAGGCGGAGTTGTCATCGTATGTGAAGGAGGAGGGAACATAAGCATCAATGAACGTGTGCAAAAAGCAGTTTCGACCGCCCTGAACATCTCATCTACAAGGGTTTGTGTTGAAGCTAAATGCAGATAAACGGAAAAGAGGTACATAGCAATGAAAAAGCCAAGTTTTGTTATAGGCAAAAAGCAGATAGTCCTGGCGGGAATGACCCTTATGCTGGGCATAGCCGTTTATGCGAATTACGCAGTTACTTCATCGGGCGGCGAGATAAAGACAACCGATAAGATAGAAAAGCACAGTGCAGATTATGGTGAAGCAGAGCTTGTCAGTCTTGATAAGAACTCAACGGATTATTTCGCACAGGCACGTATAGAACGTATGAACGCCCGTGACGAAGCCAAGGAGACACTCAAGACAATAATCAACGGCGGTGATGCCACAGAAGAAGAAAAAGAGGTAGCTGCCGAAGAAGCTGCCGCCATGACAGGTCTTATGGAATCCGAAAGCAAGATAGAATCACTTGTAAAGGCGGCAGGGTTTACAGAATGCGTATGCTACCTTGACGGAGATAACGCAAACATCGTGGTCAAGGCAGGTCCTGAGGGTCTTATAGCCAGCGAAGCCGCTCAGATCAAGGATATACTGCTCAGCGAAGTGTCCGTACCCACCGAGAATATTCGCATTTTCGATGTGGCATAAAACAAATGAAATATCCGCTCGTATCCCGACGTAGCTTTTGGGGTGCGGGCGGTTTCGTGCGTACATTATCGTATAAATACGGCTCGATTATTATGCGGCGGTTTACCAAATTATACGACCGTATAATTTGGTAACATCAGTTATACGAAAAAATGCGCGCAGTGTCTTTACTTTTGCAGAAAAATATGTTATAATACTTTCAAGTATACAAATAACGGGGCTGATGTCCCGCTGAATATTTTACGGGAGGTATCATTATGTCAGAAAACACCAACAAAGTCGAGAAAAGTCTCCATATAAATCAGGACGTTATCGCACAGATAATCACCAACTCCATGACAGAGGTGGAGGGAGTATACGGTGTAGCACCCGTTATGAAGACCCCCAGGCAGATCTGGCTCAGACAGGAGAGTGTGGGAAATATCAGGATAGGGCTCGTTGACGATGTTCTTTCCGTTTCCATAGGTGTCATTCTCAACAACGGAACCAATGCGATAACCGCTGCCGAGATGATACAGGAGCAGGTCAAGAGCGCTGTGCAGACTATGCTGGGGCTCACCGTTGCCAAGGTAAACGTAACGATCTGCGGCGTTCATTTCAGTGAGGACTGATACCTCTGTAGAAATGTATCAGAATAATTTTTGTTAGGAGTGTTTGTGTGGCAGGAAGACGAGAAGTAAGACAGGCTGCTTTTCTGCTGTCTTTTGAAAAAATGTTTTTGGACGATGATCTGGATAAGATATTTGAGAGTGCCGAGGAACTTGGCGAGTTCATACCCGTGAACGATGAGGTGAAGTCCCTTGTGCGTGCTATATTCGATAACCAGGAGGAGCTTGATTCCATCATATCGAAGTATTCAGACAAGCGCGCTGTCAGCCGTATACCCAAGGTGGATCTTACCGCGCTGAGACTTGCTATCTACGAAGCGCTTTATGATGACAAAGTACCTGTGAACGTAGCGATAAGCGAGGCTGTGGCTCTTACTGAGAAATACGCTCTCGAACCTGATATCGCTTTCGTTAACGGTCTCCTGGGTTCATTTGCAAAGGATATCAAAAAGGACGAGGACTGATGGGAATATACTTAGGTATAGACACCAGTAATTACAGGACGAGCTGTGCGCTGTATGACAGCGTTACGGGGGAAGTAAAGTCTTGCAGACAGCTTCTTCCCGTGAAAAAAGGCGAGCGTGGGTTAAGACAGTCTGAAGCGGTGTTCCATCATACAAAACAGCTTCCTGCGTTAATGGAGGAACTGTTTTCGGACAAGCCGCAGCTTTCGGGCTGTGCCTATTCCTATGCCCCAAGAGAAGTTGAGGGCTCATATATGCCCTGTTTTCTTGTGGGTGAAAACGTGTGCAGAGCAGTTTCTGCCGCCGCAGGTATTGAGCCTGTGCGTACCTCTCACCAGAAAGGTCATGTGCTGGCGGCGCTTTATTCCTGCAAAAAGCTTAGTCTTCTTGATAACGGCGAACCTTTTCTTGCGTTCCATGTCAGCGGCGGTACTACGGATATGTTGCTGTGCAGAGGGGACAAGGAAAAGGTCGTTTCTTTGACTGAGGCAGGTCATTCCGATGACCTTAAAGCCGGTCAGTGTATCGACAGGCTGGGTGTAAGGCTGGGGCTGAATTTTCCCTGCGGTGAGGAACTTGAAGAGCTCGCCCACAAAAGTAATCGGGAATTCAGGATAAGACCCTCGGTAAAAGGGCTTGACTGCTCGCTATCGGGAGTAGAGAACAAGTGCGTGCAGATGCTTGAAAAAGGCGGATCTCCCGAGGATACTGCCAAGTTCTGTCTGGACTATATCTTTGAGACAATATCGGCGATGACAAAGGCAGGTCTTGAAAAATACGGCGATATGCCTGTTATCTATGCGGGTGGCGTCATGGCGGACAAGCTTATCGCTGATAAGCTTTCAAAGCAGTTTGACGCATATTTTGCTGCGCCCGATTTTTCGGGGGATAACGCAGTTGGCATAGCGATCTATGCCGCCATGAAAGGAAATGAGCCATGAGTGTTCTGACAGTCAGTCAGCTGAATAAACTGCTGGCATTCAAGATAAAGCAGGAGCTTAAATTCAAAGGTGCGGCGGTCAAGGGCGAGATATCGAATTTCAGCATACATTTCAGGACGGGTCACGCTTTTTTTACCATCAAGGATGAAGCGAGCTCCATAAAATGCATCATGTTTTCGGGGCGGGTGAAAAAGCTGAAAGCCCTGCCTGAGAACGGCATGAGCGTCCTTGTTATGGGCGATGTTGAAGTGTATGAGCGTGAGGGTTCATGTCAGATAATAGCCACCGAGATAGCTGTTCTCGGCAGTACGGGCATAGCTTTTGCAAAGAACGAACTGCTCAAAGACAAGCTGAAAAAGCTGGGTGTTTTTGATCAGTCGAAAAAAAAAGCCATACCCATGGTGCCGAAAAAGATCGCTGTGGTGACATCGGCGGACGGTGCCGCCTTGCAGGATATCCTTAATATTGTAGGCAGACGTTACCCTGTCTGCACGGTGGAAGTTTATCCCGCTACGGTGCAGGGAGATACAGCACCCGCGTCGGTTGCGGCGGCTTTAAGGTCTGCTGATAAAAGCGGCGCGGATACAATAATACTATCAAGGGGCGGCGGTTCTTCCGAAGACCTTGATGCTTTCAATTCAGAGATTGTTGTAATGGCGGTGGCGGATTGTTCTACACCTGTTATATCAGCTGTTGGCCACGAGACGGATACCACCCTTGCCGACTATGCCGCAGATATGCGGGCACCTACGCCCTCGGCGGCAGCTGAGCTTGCAACTCCCGATATCGTTGATATGTATGCCGCGGCAAATGTGATGAAAGCACGGCTTGATTCTGCTTTTGGGATGTATCTGAGGGGCAGGATGATAGAAATTGAAAAGCTGGATACAAGGCTCAGGGCTTCGTCGCCGAAACGTCGGCTGAAAGAATCCGAAAAGCGCCTTGAAGAAGCCGAAAACAGACTTCGTATGCTGATGGAAAACAAGCTGAAAGTCTGCGAGCTGAACCTTGACAGGGCGGCGGCACAGCTGAGGACACTCAGCCCATTCAACGTGCTGGGCAGGGGTTATGCTCTGGTTGAAAGCGGCGGCACAGCCCTTACCTCGGTGAAGGATATCAAAGAGGGCATGGAGATAAGCATACGCTTCGCTGACGGCACCGTTGCGGCTGTTACGACAAAGATAAATGACCGAAAGGCTGATATAAATGACATTTGAAGAAAATCTGCAAAGGCTTGAGGAGATCGTGGCTCAGCTTGAAAGCGATAAACTCCCTCTGGATAAAGCACTTGAACTTTACAAAGAGGGCGTGGGTCTGACGGCGGACAGCAAAAAGGCTCTGGAGAACGCCAAACTCACAGTAAAAACTATGAACGGAGAAAATACTGATGACTGATAGACATGAACAGCTGTTACAGGCATATGCCGAAAAAATAAATGAAGAGCTGTTGAAATTCACCGAAAATAAGCCCGAGCTCCAAAGCGCAGTTCTTGAAGCAATGGAGTATTCACTGAGTGCTGGGGGCAAAAGGCTTAGACCTATCCTGATACTTGAATTCTACCGTATGTGCGGCGGTGATGATATAGACAAAATGGTGAAGCTTGCCTGTGCTGTTGAGCTTATACACACCTATTCCCTTATCCACGATGACCTGCCTTGCATGGACAATGACGACTTCCGCAGGGGCAAACCCTCATGCCATAAGGCTTTTTCTGAGGATATAGCACTGCTGGCAGGTGACGCGCTGAATACTTTAGCTTTCGAGGTTATCACCGACTGTGCGATGGAGGGGACTATATCCGCTGAAACAGCTGTAATGCTGATCTCAGTGCTTTCCAAAGCCATCGGTACCAACGGCATGATAGGCGGTCAGGTCATCGACTTGCAGACCGAGGACGAAGTGATCGACCTTGAGACCTTGAACACTCTGCAGTCCTATAAAACAGGGGCTCTTATCGAGGCTGCCTGCGTAATGGGCGTTATCATTTCAGGCAAAATGGAGTATATCCCCGCTGCCGCCGAGTACGCTCAGGCTATGGGCAGGGCTTTCCAGATAGTGGATGATATCCTTGACGTTACCGGCACTTTTGAAGAGCTGGGCAAGCCCATCGGCAGCGACAGCGAACAGCATAAGAACACCTATGTATCTCTGCTGGGTCTGCAAAGGTCGAGACAGAAAGCGGCACAGCTGACTGTAACAGCTCTTGGCGCCCTGAAGAAATTTGAAAACAACGAATTCATGTTTGAGCTCACACAAGAGCTGCTTGAAAGACGCTCATGATCTCGGCGAAGGGAGTTTAAAAGATTATGGCAGATAAAAAAGCAGATCTTTTCAGTCTTGACCTGCCCGCAGATCTTAAAAGGCTGTCATACAACCAGTGTGATGAGCTTTGCAGGCAGATACGGGCACTTCTGATAAAGACAGTTTCCAAAAACGGCGGACACCTTGCCTCAAATCTCGGCACGGTGGAGCTGACAGTTGCTCTTCACAGGGTTTTTGAATCACCTGAGGATAAGATAGTCTGGGACGTGGGACATCAGGCATATACCCATAAGATACTTACAGGCAGGCGCGACAGTTTTTCTACCCTGCGCAAAGAGGGCGGTATCTCTGGTTTTTGCCGTCCCGACGAATCAGAGCATGACGCATTTATCAGCGGACACAGCTCAAATTCCATATCCGCGGCGCTTGGTATAGCCTATGCCAACAAGATCAAAGGCGACCCACATCATGCCATCGCAGTACTTGGTGACGGCGCTATGTCGGGTGGACTTAGCTTTGAGGGTCTTAACAACGCAGGCAAAAGCGAGACGAATATCATCGTTATCCTTAATTATAACGAAATGTCCATATCCCGTAACGTGGGCAGTATGGCGAAATATCTCTCCACACTGAGGACAAAGTCTTCATATAAAAGAACAAAATCAGCAGTTCAAAGGGTGCTGGACGCTACTCCTGTCGTGGGTCAGCCTGTGAAGAAAGTCGTCAAATCATCGAAGAACGCTTTCAAGTCCATGCTTCTGCACAGCACCATGTTTGAAGAACTGGGATTCGAGTTTATAGGACCTCTCGACGGTCACAATATTGAAGAACTTGAAGCAGGACTTCGCGCGGCAAAAGCATCGAAAAAGCCTGTTTTCGTCCATGTGAACACTGTCAAGGGAAAAGGCTATGCACCCGCAGAAGCCAATCCCGGTGAGTTCCACGGTGTGGGTTCATTTGAGATATCCACAGGCAATCCCGATGTTGTCAGCGCTGACAGCTTTTCCACCGTTATGGGCAAGGAGCTTTGCAGGCTTGCAAGGGCTGATAAGCGTATCTGCGCGGTGACAGCCGCTATGAAGTACGGTACGGGACTGCAATATTTTGCCAAAAATTTTCCTAACAGATTTTTTGATGTTGGCATAGCCGAAGAACACGCGGTAACATTCTGCGGAGGTCTTTCCGCCGCAGGCATGATACCTGTTTTTGCAGTGTATTCCACATTTTTACAGAGAAGCTATGACCAGCTTATCCACGACCTTGCCATTGGCGGACTTCACGCAGTTATCTGTGTTGACCGTGCGGGCATTGTAGGAAGTGACGGTGAGACACATCAGGGTATATTTGATATCTCATTCCTGACCGCTGTGCCTAATGTAACCATCTATTCGCCCTCGGACTATCAGGAACTCAGGCTTTGCCTTAAAAAAGCAGTTTTTGAAGAAAAGGGCATAGCAGTTGTACGCTACCCCAGAGGCAAAGAAGTGTCAAGTTGTGGTCTTGACACTATCAGAACAACACATTATCTCGGCAAAAACGGCGGAAATACTTTGCTTGTAAGCTATGGCAGACTTTACAATAACGTCTGCAAAGCCGCAAATATTCAAAAAGAAAAAGGTATCATATGCGATACTCTGAAACTTGTCAAGGTATTTCCCTTGGCGGATGATATAGCTGATATAGTCAAGGGCTACGACAAGGTGCTTTTCTTTGAGGAAGCCTATGCTGACGGTTCTATCTCCGAAAAGCTATCCGCTGTGTGCGGTAATGTGGAAACCTTCAACATCAAGGGCTTAGTACATCACGGCGACCCCGATACACTGCTTGATGAACTGGGTCTGTCCGCTGAAAAGATAGCGCATACAGTCGAAGAGAGGATATAAGATGAGATTAGATGTCTACCTGACAGAAAATGGCATTTCCAAAAGCAGGGAGCGTGCCAAGACCATGATAAAGTCGGGCTGTGTAAAGCTTAACGGCGCTGTATGCACCAAACCAGCCGCTGAAGTGGCTGAGGGCGACAAAGTCGAGGCAGATGACAGCAGTTTCGACTATGTGGGCAGAGGTCTTATCAAGCTGGAAACCGCCTTTCAATCATTTAAACTTGACATCACTGATCTTGTCTGCGCTGATATAGGCGCATCAACAGGGGGATTTACACAGTGTATGCTGGGGCGCGGCGCAAAACTCGTCTATGCGGTGGACGTTGGCAGCGGTCAGCTTGACCCTGTATTGCTGAATGATGAGCGTGTGGTAAACATGGAAGGCGTAAACGCAAGATACTTGACACTTGATGATTTTCCTGAAACACCGCAGTTTATCAGCGTTGATTTGTCTTTTATATCCTTGACACAGGTTATGCCCGCATTGGTATCATGTCTGGATAACGGCGGAAAAATGGTGGTTCTTATTAAGCCCCAGTTTGAAGCCGGAAAGGCAGCACTGAATAAGAAAGGGATAGTCAGGGACAAAAAAGACCATCTCCGCGTGCTGCGGGATATGACCGCTTTCTTCACAAGCTGTGGGCTTTCCGTGGCGGGGATAGTGCCTTCCGGCATAACAGGTGGGGACGGCAATAGGGAATATCTGGCATATCTAATAAATGACGGACGGGCTGCCGCTGCATCTATCGATTTGAAAAAGCTCGTTGAAAACGCTTTTTTAGTGGGTGAGTAATATGAAAGTTTTTTTGTATCCCAATCTGGGTAAAAATCGCTGCGCCGAATACACGGTGGAAGCCTGCAACGTTCTTCGCAGCTGCGGCATAGGCTTTTCGGTCAGCGAAAGGTATAAGGACGTTTTTGCCGATGTTAACGGCATGGTTTTCGGCAGTACCGAGGAATGCATGGATAATGCCGATATCATCATCGCTATCGGCGGCGACGGCACTATCCTGAAATGTGCAGGCAGAGCTTCAAGACTGAGAACACCTATTCTCGGCATAAACTGCGGCAGACTGGGCTTTATGGCGTCTCTGGAACATTCTCAGCTTGATTTGCTCCGCAACCTCACCGAGGGCAAATACACAGTAAGCCGCCGCATGATGCTGGAAGCTTCTGCAAGCGGCGAAGAGGGAACTTATTCCGCCCTTAACGATGTTGTTGTTTCAAGGTCGGACGACTGCAAGATATCTGATTTTGAGGTCGTTAAGGACGGTCAGATAGTTTCGCTTATCCGCGCCAACGGTGTGATCTTCTCCACAGCTACAGGTGCTACAGCCTACTCGCTGTCCGCCGGGGGAGCGATAATCGAACCCGAGATGGAATGTATCGAATTCACGCAGATTTGCCCCCATACGCTGTTTGCCAGGTCAATGATATTTTCGGCATCGAGCGAGATAAAAGTCAAGTGCCATACGGCAGACAACGCCCACGTTCATCTCAATGTTGACGGTAATATCGTTTACAGATTGTCCGACGGTGACGAGATAAATATCCGCCGCGCAAAGGAAAGCCTTGATATCATCGATATCTGCGGAGGAAGCTTCTTCTCGTCGGTAAACACCAAGCTTATGAGACCTCTAAAGGGTACGGAGGGATGATTTATGAAGACCGATCGTCATGAACTTATTCTCAAACTTGTTCAGGAAAGAGTTATCGATACTCAGGAAAGCCTGAGAGCGGCTCTGGAAGAGAACGGCATGACCGTCACACAGGCAACGCTTTCAAGGGATATCAAGGAGCTTTCGCTGATAAAAGTCAGCAGTGAACTGGGAGTGAGCAGATATGCGGTTCCACGCCTCAGCAAAGAGGGTCTTGACCGCGGCAGCAGCGATACTCTCCGACTTCTCCACAGCTCCGTTATCTGTGTAGATCACGCTATGAACACGGTTGTAATCAAGTGCCATGTGGGTATGGCGCAGGCTGTCTGCGCAAAGCTCGATTCCACCGATATCGAGAATTCCGTGGGCACTATTGCGGGCGATGACACCATCTTTATGCTTATGAGAACCCAGAAAGATGCGGAAAGACTGGTGCGTGAGCTCAATACCATTTTGTACAGCAAGGACGAAAAATAAATGTTAAGAGAGCTTTATATCGAAAATCTTGCGGTTATAGAAAAAGCATCCATAGGCTTTACCGAAAGCTTCAACGCTTTCACGGGCGAAACCGGTGCTGGTAAATCAATACTGATAAACGGCATAAATGCTATACTCGGTCAGCGTGTGACTAAGGATATAGTCCGCACTGGGGCTGATAAGGCTGTTATTTCCGGACTTTTCACCGATATCGGCGCTACTGTTCTTAAACAGCTTGAAGAAATGGGCGTTGACTGCGAGGACGGTCAGATCTCCCTGACCCGTGAGATACGCTCTGACGGCGGAAGTATCGCAAGGGTGAATCAGCGCGCGGTGAATGTGTCCCTTCTGCGTGATATCGGCGATCTGCTGGTTAATATCCACGGTCAGCACGATAACCAGATACTCATGTCCCCTGAAAAGCATATCGATATACTTGACGGTTATGCGGGTTCGGAAGAACTTATCAGTGATTACCGAAAGTCTTTCCGTGAACTTCAGCACGTCGCAAAAAAGATAAACGATCTTCGCAAAAAGGCTGGCAGAAAGGAAATGCGCATAGCCGAACTGGAAGATATCATAGCCGATATCCGCGCCCTTGATATCACCGACCCCGATGAAGAAAAGCAGATAGCCGCCGAGCTTGAAGTTTCAAAGAATGCGGTTGCTATATCCGAGGCTGTATACGCCGCACAGATGATGCTTTCGGGTGATGATGAGACTGAGGGCATATCCGAAATGGTCTCAGAGTGTTCCGATAAGATAGACGGCTACACTGATATCATGGCAGAGCTTGCGCCTATCAGCGAAAGGCTCAATTCTGCCATCATCGAACTCGATGATATTTCGGGTGAGCTTGCTTCCGTTCTAGATAAGCTTGATGTTGATCCCAAGCGCTTCGACTGGCTCAATCAGCGTTCCGATGACCTGCGGAAGATATGCAAAAAGTACGGTCCCGAGCTCAGTGATGTAATATCCACTCTTGAAAAAAGTGAGGAAGAGCTTGATATCCTCACAAGTTCCGAGCAGAACGTCAAGGAACTTGAAGCCGAAAAAGACCGTCTGCTGGCTGAGGTCTCTCACAAGGCAAAGACCCTCTCGGATTTCCGCAGAGTTGCCGCTGAAAGATTCGTAAGTCAGGTAACAGGGGAGCTTGAATTCCTGAATATGCCCAGCGTTAAACTGGTGGTTGGTCAGGAGACAGGCAAGCTGACACTGAACGGAATGGATAATATCGAGTTTCTGATATCCGCAAATATCGGTGAAGAACCCCGTCCAATCGCGAAGATAGCATCGGGCGGTGAGCTTTCGAGAATAATGCTGGCTCTAAAAAGTGTTCTCGCCGAAAAGGATTCAATCGACACTCTGATATTCGACGAGATAGATACAGGTGTCAGCGGTAGAGCCGCCCAGAAGATAGGCTTGAAACTCCGCGAGATATCAAGCCACAGACAGGTCCTCTGCGTTACTCACCTCGCTCAGATAGCTGTCATGGCAGACAATCATCTGCTTATCGAGAAAAACATCGTTGGCGACAGGACAGTCACAGCCGTGAGAACTCTCGCACGCGAGGAAAGAAAGTACGAGATAGCAAGGATTATGGGCGGCGATAATATCACCGAGCTTATGCTTGAAAATGCAGATGAACTGCTGTCGGCTGTGAAATAATGGCTGTAATTGGCATAAATTTATGATATTTTATTCAAAGGCAGAGTTTATCTGCCTTTTTTCGTGGTCATTTTGTTAAATTTACGGATTTATCGTTGACTTGACTTCGATTTGATGGTATAATAAATATATCTATGAGATGAAAGGAAGATGTTCCATGAAAGTAATGCTTATCGCTCATACACCGGAACCCGAAAAGATAATCGCCACAGCTGCAAAGCTCTGCTATTCGAGCAGCGACATCGGTTCTCTTAAAGACGGTCTTACCGAGGAGAAAACAGCTGAGTTCGTTAATATGCTGGCTTCCATCGGTCATGAGAGCGTTATGGAGCACGTAAGTTTTACTTTCGGTATCGAAGGCATCTCCCGTGCCTGTTCCCATCAGCTGGTGAGACACAGGATAGCTTCTTATTCCCAGAAAAGCCAGCGCTATGTCAACGAGGACGGTTTTGATTTTATAACTCCTCCCGAGATAGAAGCTGTACCCGAAGCTAAGGCTGAATTCGACCGCACTATGGAAGTACTGGTTGAAAGCTATCACAAGATAGCTGAAATGCTTACCGAAAAACATACAGCGGATTTCATAGCTCAGGGTCAGGACGAAAAGACCGCTGCTCGCAACGCCCGCAAAAAGGCTAACGAGGACGCAAGATTCGTTCTTCCCAATGCCTGCGAGACCAAGATAGTCGTTACCATGAACGTCAGAAGCCTGTTCAATTTCTTTGAACACCGCTGCTGTAATCGCGCACAGTGGGAGATTAAGGCTGTTGCTGATGAAATGCTTAGGCTCTGCCGCGAGGTAGCCCCCAACGTATTCAAAAATGCTGGACCTTCCTGCGTCAAAGAGGGCAAATGTCCCGAGGGCAAGATGACCTGTGGAAAGTTTGCAGAAGTTCGTGATAAATATAAGGTGCTTTGATTATGAAATATAAACTGATAGTTCTCGAAGGTCTTGACGGCAGCGGAAAGTCCACACAGTTTGAAAAGCTTGCGGAGTATCTTAAAGACAAGGGTGTTAAGCTGAAAGCAATAAGTTTCCCAGATTATGATGATCCGTCATCGACCCTTGTGCAGATGTATCTGCGTGGTGATATCGCGGGAAGTGCCGAGGCAGTCAACGCCTACGCCGCTTCAAGCTTCTATGCGGCTGACAGATACGTAAGCTACAAAAAATACTGGGAAGCCGATTATAATGACGGCTGTCTTATCCTTGCGGCAAGGTACGTGACATCCAACTGCATCTACCAGATGACCAAGCTTCCCGAGGAAGAATGGGAAAACTATCTGGCGTGGCTGGAGGATTACGAGTACGGCAAACTGGGTCTGCCAAAGCCCGATAAGGTAATTTTCCTCGATATGCCCATCGATATTTCCCAGAAACTCCTTTCTGCAAGATACGGTGGAGATGAGAGTAAAAAAGATATCCACGAAAAGAACATCGGTTTTCTGCGTATGTGCCGCAAGGCAGCGCTCTTTACCGCCGAAAAACAGGGCTGGGATATCGTTGAATGCGGCTGCGGCGATGAACCGCTGAGCATCGATACGATATTTGAAAAGCTCACGGGGATAATTGAATAATAAATGTTTGATTTCAGAAAAATTGAACTCACCGATCGCGATGAGATAAATGCAAGGCTTGCAGTATCTGACCGCATGGGCTGTGAGTACAGCTTCGCGAATAATTTCGCGTGGCACAGGCTGAGCGATTCGCTGATATGTCTTCACGGTGACTTTTATATACTGATGAATTTCAGCGACGGAGAGCCCGTTTTGTCATTACCTGCCTGTGCAGCGGATGGCGATCAAGGCAGGGAAAGGACCTTGTCTCTCCTTAAAGAGTTGGAAAAATATATAACGGATAATGGCGATGTGTTCAGAGTCTGCTCCGTCACCGAAAATGATCTTGAATGGCTCAAAGAAGTCTGCGGCGACAGGATAAGCTTTTCCACTGATCGCGGAAGCTCCGATTATATTTACCTTTCCGAAAAACTCATAACCCTTGAAGGCAAGAAATATCATGGAAAGAGGAACCACATCAACAGGTTCATGGAGAATGACTGGTCTTTCGATGAGATAAGACCCTGTGATATCGAGGATTGTTTCCGATTTGCCGCAGATATCTATAATTCTGTAGGTGATAATGACGGCTCGGCGGCTATAGAGCAGTACGCCATTCACCGCTTTCTGATGAACATGGATTATCTCGGTCTTAAAGGCGGGATACTCCGCGCAAACGGTGAGATGGTGGGATTTACCATCGGTGAACAGCTCAACAGCAATACATTTGTTGTGCATATCGAAAAGGCGAGAGGCGATATAAACGGCGCGTACCCAATGCTCTGCAATCAGTTCGCGAAAAAATACGCCTCTCAGCTAAAATATATAAACAGGGAAGAGGATATGGGCATCGAGGGTCTCAGGCGCTCAAAGCTATCGTATCACCCCGAATTTCTTTTGCATAAGTATACAGTTAGTTTTGAATGAACGGAGGATAATGCTATGGTATACGTATTTCTGGCAGATGGTTTTGAAGAGCTTGAAGCCCTGGCACCCATCGATATTTTAAGACGCGCAGGCGTTGAACTGGTAACAGTAGGCGTCAGCGGTGAAACTGTTGTCGGTGCACACAAGGTAATGTTTACCCCCGATATTACCGTAGATAAGGTCATTCTTGACGATAAAGTCGATATGATCGTTCTCCCCGGCGGCATGCCCGGCACTATAAATCTTGAAAATGATGACTACGTTCAGGCAGCTATAGATTTCTGCGCTAAGAACGATAAGTATATAGCAGCTATCTGCGCTGCACCCAGCATACTGGGTCATAAGGGTCTGCTGAAAGGCATGCAGGCTATCTGCTTCCCAGGTTTTGAAAAAGACCTTGAGGGTGCAGTTATCTCCGATGATCCTGTTGCAGCTGACGGAAAGTTCATCACTGCAAAGGGCGCAGGCGTAGCTGTTGATTTTGCCCTGACCCTTACTGCAAAGCTCGTTTCCGAAGCTAAAGCTGAGGAGATAAGAAAGGGCATACAATGCAGGGACTGACCAAGCAGGAGCTGAGAAAACGCTTCAAAGCCCTCAGGATTGCAAGAGACCCTGAGGAAAAAAGCTCTGCTGATCGTGCAGTCTGTTCTGCTTTCATCGAAAGCTATGTATACAAAAACTCCCGCGATATCCTCATATATGTTTCGGGTGACATCGAGATAGGCACTATCGGTATAATCGATAAGATCCTCAGTGATATAAACATCGGTGCTGATAAGCGCCTGCTTTGCCCGCGATGTGTCAGCGGGACAAATGAAATGCATTTTTACCGCATAAACAGCCTTGATGACCTTGAAACGGGTCATTTCGGCATACTTGAACCTGCCAATCAATGCCAGCGCATAGATGACTATTCAGATGCATTGTGTCTTGTGCCTGCCCTTAGTTTCGATACCAAAGGCTATCGGTTGGGATTCGGCAAGGGTTTCTACGATAGATTCCTCACCGATTTTAAAGGTGTTGCCGTTGGTCTGTGCTGCGAAAGCTGTCTGACAGATGGTGAACTGCCCAGAGATGAGCATGATGTTTCTGTTGATTGGATAATTACCGAGAAAGGCTGGATAAAAATTCCTGCGGATAATATAAAGGAAAGGAAGTCAAAATGAATGAGTGACAAAAATTTCGATATCGACGATATTCTCGGCGGAAGCAAAGAGAACGCCGGTGATGCTTCGTTAAACGCTGAAAAGCCGAAGAAAGCCGAAGTTGACGAGATAGATGAACTCCTTGCTTCACTAAAAAACAGACCCAGAAGGAGAAGACCATCAGAAGATGAGCTCAAAAACGGCAGAGAGGCTGTGAGCGTTACTACTCCAATACCAGAAGAAAAAGAACCGGAAACTGTAATTGCAGATGAAGCAGAAGCTCCTGAAGAGTCCAAAGAGAAAAAGGAAGCTGCTATAATTGGAAATGACAGCGACGATATCAAAAAGCATTTCGGAAAAGATGCCGATGTCGAAGACGAGTTCGACGAAGATGAGGATGAAGACGACGAGGATGAAGAAGATATACCCGTCAGAAAGGCTTCAAAGTCTAAATCTCGCTCCGATGAAGACCGAGGCTCCGGCAAAAAGAGAAGCGGCAAGTCTTCGGGCAGAAAAAAGAAGAAAGGCATAGGCTTCAATGGCTCGATCTTCGGCGGCATAATCCTTGTTACCATAATACTTACTGTTTCACTGCTTTTGGCAGTGGGCGGACTTACTATCGGTATGGAATTCTATGGTATAGGCAAGGATGAAAAGGATATCTCATTCAATATACCTGAAGGATCATCTAATGAGGATATAGCCGATCTTCTGGTGGAGAACGGTATCATAAAGAACAAGAAACTGTTCCTCTATACCATAAAGTTCATGAAGCCAAAGATGATATACCCCGGTGATATCACACTTCAGCCTTCCAAGCCCTACTCTGATATCGTTGAAGAACTTGAGAAGCAGAGAGAGAGTTACCAGACAGTGACAGTAACCTTCACTGAAGGTGAGTACCTTATAGATATTGCAAAGAAGCTGGAAGATAACAATGTCTGTGCTGCTGACGACTTCCTTTTTGAATTCAACAGAGATATGGGGTATAATTTTGAGAGTTATCTGACGGATAACAAGAACGCTTTCTATGCGAGAGAGGGTTATCTGTTCCCGGATACCTATGATTTCTATGTAAACGACACAGCGTATAATATCGCAAAGGTGCTCAGGGATCACTATGATTCCAAGATCAACGATGCGATGTACAAGAAGATGAACGATCAGGGTCTAAGCCTTAACCAGACTATCACACTCGCTTCAATTGTTCAGCTCGAAGCTGCAAACGTTGAAGAGATGCCCAGAGTAGCATCGGTTTTCCTCAACCGTCTGAAAGATTCTGATACATTCCCTATGCTCCAGTCTGATACGACATATAACTACATCAACAATGTTATCAAGATTAAGGCTGGCAGTGAAGAGAGAGTGACCCATTATACTGAGTATTATGATACCTACGCTATGGACGGTCTGCCGGCAGGACCTATCTGCAACCCGGGCATTGAAGCTATAAATGCTGTGCTGAATCCTGAAAAGACAGATTACTATTATTTCTGTAATGATATCGAAACAGGTGAGACCTTCTACGCCGAAACTCTTGACGAGCACGAGAAGAACCTTGTAAAGGCAGGCAGAAGCGATCAGGTTGTTGAAGATACCGCCGATAACGGCAATGGAAATAATGAAGAAAACGACGATGAGAATTACAACGAATAATACAACGAGAATTGGTAGGGATAACTGATGTCCGATCTCCTTGAGATACTTTCGCCTGTTGGCGATATGGAAAGACTGCACGCTGCGCTGGATTTCGGCGCAGACGCTGTCTATCTTGGCGGAACAGCTTTCGGAATGAGAGCTGCTTCTGCAAAATTTACACCGGAGCTTCTTTCACAGGCTTGTGAACTTGCTCACTCCCGGGGTAAAAGGGTCTTCCTGACCTGTAATACTCTGCCGCATAATAACGAGATACCCTACTTTGAGGGTTTTGTAAAAAACGCAGTAGATGCAGGCGTTGATGCGCTGATAATTACCGACCTCGGTCTGCTGAGTCTTGCAAAAAAATTCGCCCCCGACACCGAGATACATATCTCCACTCAGGCGGGTATCGTGAATTATGTAACAGCCAATGAATTTTATAATATGGGCGCAAAGAGGGTAGTCCTCGCAAGAGAACTCACTCTTGAAGAAATAGCTGAGATACGTGCTAAAACACCCGATGATCTGGATATCGAGTGCTTTGTGCACGGCGCTATGTGCGTAAGCTTCTCGGGCAGATGTCTTCTTTCCCAGTACCTCACCGCCCGTGATGCCAACCGCGGCGAATGTGCCCAGCCCTGCCGCTGGGGATATCACCTGATGGAAGAAAAGCGCACCAACGAGTTTTATCCCATATTCGAGGATGAGCGCGGCACATTTATACTTAATGCAAAGGATATGTGCCTTATCGAGCATATCGATAAGCTTGCCAAGGCGGGTGTTAACAGCTTCAAGATCGAGGGACGCGCGAAGTCTTCATACTACGTATCTGTCATCACTAATGCTTACCGCAAGGCTATGGATATCTATAAGTCTGACCCCGAAAATTATCAACTTCCACAGTGGCTTAAAGACGAGGTCTATAAGGTTAGCCACCGCGCTTACTGTCCGGGATTCCTATTTGGCAACCCCAGAGAGAGCCAGTATTACGAAAACAGCGGATATGTCCGCGAGTATGACGTTGTTGCAGTTATCGAGGATTGCAGAGACGGCAGGATATTTGCCGAGCAGCGCAATAAGTTCAATAAGGGCGACGAAGTTGAAGTACTTTCACCCTATGGCGAACCTGTGATACTCACAGCCAGCGAGCTCTTTGATGAAAGAGGCGAGCCCATCGAGACTGCAAACCATGCGGCTATGAAGTTCTCAATGACTTGTGAGCGAGTATTCCCGAAGAACTCGATCATACGAATCAAAAAATAACATAGAAATTTTAAGCCATAGTATTTTCTGACATTCTGTCAAGAGTACTATGGCTTTTTTATTTATGCATTTCTAGTTTGATAATAAAAAATGCCCCAAAGCACTAAAATGCTTTGGGGCAAAATTTATATATGTATTTACTAAGAAGATTATTTCTTCTCACCCATTACCTTGACCATTACAGCCTTCTGTGCGTGGAGTCTGTTCTCAGCCTCCTCAAAGATTTCATTAGCATGAGCCTCGAATACCTTTTCGGTGATCTCTTCCTCGCGGTGTGCAGGCAGGCAGTGCTGTACCATTGCATCAGGCTTTGCAGCTGCCATGATCTCATCATTTATCTGATAGCCTGCAAATGCGACCATACGCTTCTCTGTCTCAGCTTCCTCGCCCATGGAAGTCCAAACGTCTGTGAACAGAACGTCAGAATCCTTAGCAGCCTCGATAGGCTTGTCGGTCATGAAGAACTTGTCGCCGTACTGCTTGGTGAATTCCAGTACTTCGGGATCGGGACGATAGCCCTCGGGGCAAGCGATGGATACGCTCATGCCGACTTTCAGACCGCCTACGATCAGTGAGTTAGCCATGTTGTTGCCGTCGCCGATGTAGCACATCTTCAGACCCTCGAACTGACCCTTGAACTCACGGATAGTCATGAGGTCAGCAAGCACCTGACAAGGGTGGCAGAAGTCTGTCAGACCGTTGATTATCGGGATAGAACCGTACTGAGCCAGGTCTTCAACTTCCTTCTGCTCAAAGGTACGGATCATGATGCCGTCCAGATAGCGGGAGAGTACCCTTGCTGTATCCTGAACAGGCTCGCCGCGGCCTATCTGAAGATCGCGATTGGAGAGGAATAGCGCCTGTCCGCCCAGCTGATACATACCTGTCTCAAAAGAAACACGTGTACGTGTGGAAGACTTCTGGAATATCATGCCAAGGGTCTTGCCTTTCAGCACCTTGTGCTCGATACCGTTCTTGTTTTCGTATTTCAGCTGATCTGCCAGATTGAGTATGTCGATTATCTCCTCTTTTGAAAGATCAAGCATTTTGAGTAAGTGGTTCATATTGTAATACCTCCATCGTTTGAGATTATTTATTTACGTATCTATCCTTTTCATGTCCGAGAGCGCTTTGTTCCTGTAGCACAGATCAGTCCTCTGCGTGAATCCCGTCTTCTCCCAGAAAGTGTTGCCGCCGTCATTTTTCGAGAAGCACACCAGCGCTACTTTGTTTATGCCCTGTTCTTTGAGGGCATTCATTGCCGTATCCACAAGCTTTGTACCGATGTCCTGTCCTCTGTGTTCGGGTGAAACGGCAGTGTGGTAAATGTACCCGCGCCTGCCGTCATGGCCTGCGATTATCACACCGATGATATCCTCACCGTCCTCAGCCACAAAGCACGTTTCGGGATTTCTTTCCAGATATCTTGCTATGCCCTCTCTCGAATCATCAAGGTCATTCAGTCCCATGCCTTTACATGAAAGCCACAGGCTGTAAACTTTATCATAGTCCGAAATAACCATTTTCCTTATCGTCATGGCATACCTCCGAACTTTTATTTTTCAAGGATATCCTTGAGTATAGCCAGACCGTTGTCTATCTCCTCGTAGCTGATGTTCAGCGGGGGCAGGAAACGCAGCTTTTCCTTAGCGGTGAGTATCAGCAGACCATTATCAAGACAAGCCTTGCATACATCGCCTGCGGTCTTGGTCTTCAGGCTGACACCCAGCATAAGACCCATGCCGCTGATGCCTGTTACCTCGGGAACATCTTTCAGCTTCTCGCGGATATAGTCGCCCTTTTTGATAACTTCATCAAGGAAGCCATCTTTTGTAACGTTGTTCAGCACAGCCAGACCGCCTGCGCATACAACAGGGTTTCCGCCGAAAGTAGAACCGTGTGTGCCCTTTGTCAGAACATCACAGCACTTTTCGTCAGCAAGACAAACACCGATAGGCAGTCCGCCTGCCAGACCCTTTGCCATTGTCACGATATTGGGCTTTACGCCGTAGTTCATGCAGGCAAGGAACTTACCCGACCTGCCAACACCTGTCTGAACTTCGTCGCAGATAGTCAGGATATCGTTTTTCTCGGCAACATCGAATATAGCCTTTACAAAAGCTTCGTCCAGGCCGACAACGCCGCCCTCGCCCTGGATACACTCAAACATTATAGCGCATACCTTGCCATCGTTCTCGGCAAGTACCTTGTTCAGGTCATCGATATCGTTAGCCTTAACGTTTACGAATCCCGGAAGGAAAGGGAAGAAGTAGTTATGGAAAACGTCCTGTCCAGTAGCGGAAAGTGTACCCATTGTCCTGCCGTGGAAGCTGTTCACCAGAGTGATGATGACATTCCTCTCGGCTTCCTTTCCGTACTTGTCAAAGCTGTACTTCCTTGCAACCTTGATAGCGCACTCGTTAGCTTCAGCACCCGAGTTTCCGAAGAACATCTTGCTGTAACCTGTGATGCCGCAAAGCTTCTGGGCAAAATCTGCCTGAACCTTTGTGTAGTAGTAGTTTGATGTGTGCTGTATCTTCTTCACCTGTGCACATACCGCATCTACCCATTCCTCGTTGCAGTAGCCAAGGCTGTTTGTACCTATTCCGGAGCCGAAGTCGATATACTGTTTGCCATCCTCGCTGACAGCTGTCTGTTCAGCACCCTTGTCTAAAACCAGGTCATACCGTCCGTAGGTCGGCATAACGTGTTCGTTGAACTGTTCTATAGTATTCATTTTACATTATCCTTTCAAAGAATCATTTATGTAGTTTAGCTTAATTCTATCTCGATCTCTTTGCCCATGTCATACATCAGTTTTTCAAATTCTGCGGCTGGGCAGGTGAAACCTTGTTTATCTATCGTGTACTTGTTACCCATAAAATAAAGGTTGTAGTAGTAGGGATTTTGAGTTACCCTCTCGATACCGTTGTAAGGGATATTTATGGTGTCAAAGTCGCGGGTGACCATTATCTTCTCGTCCGTGAAAACATATTTGAAAACCTTGGGCCCGCTTATAACCTCACCTGTGCCCGTACCATTGCCAAAAACTGACTTTACTATCATCTCCGATGGCAGATAGCCTATGGCAACGCATATAAGCAATACAGCGACACAAGTGCTGTAAGTTTGGAAAAGCCTTGGCAGCATAAGGACGTATATCACAATAAACAGCGGTATAGCGACTGCAAACGTAACTCCGTAGCGAAGTTTTTTCTTTCGTCTGTTGAGTTCGTTGTTCTCATGTATTATATCATAATCCGATTTATTGCTTTCGGTCTTTACAGTCGTGCTGTTCTGAAACAGTACTATCAACGTTTTTTCTCCTTTCAGAAAGGTTTTTATTTGGTAATAACTCTTACCCCTTTGCTCTCCATAAATTTAAGAAATTGCTCAGGATCGCATTCAAAACCGCTGATGTCCATTCGGTATTTTTTATTATCTTGTATTATGTTTTCAGTGTCCTGCATTATATATCCATTATCTTGTATTATATAATAATAGTCATCGGTCACAAATATCTCAATGTCTTTGTAAAACATACGCCCGAATATATATCTTCCATCGAAGAAAACACTTGTTTCCGTAAATCTGAAAGTATTTTTATACCTCAGATATTCATCTGGTTTGCGGATATTATATTGTTTGTACGGGGAGTATTGTGATTTTAGAGCACCATCGCACTTCACAAATCCTACCAACAAAGACATGATCGCAGTTACGATGATCGGTAAGCCAACATAGGGGAGCACTTCTTTCAGATTTGCATGAAGAGGTCATTCATGAGTATCTTTTTGAAGTCAATTATCAGCGCAGATCCATAAGGGAGAAGCCAGAATAGATTTACTGATACAAAAATTGATATTGTCTAACTCCGGAACGTTTTCTTCCTGTAAGCTTCCATCTTGTCCCGCATTTTGTATCCTTCAGCGGAATCATCATACTCTTCGGTGACATTCTTGATGTATGGCTTGTAATTTTTGTCCATCAGTTGAACTGTGTGCCAATGCCCTCATTTGTAAGCAGTTCTATTAGTATCGAGTGGGGAACTCTGCCGTCGATTATGGAGGTCCTCTTGACGCCGCGTCTGACAGCCTCCACACAGCAGTCTATCTTAGGTATCATACCGCCGCTGATTATACCCGACTTTTTCAGGAAAGGAACTTCGCTGACATTTACCTGAGGTATCAGTGTGCTGTCATCGTCCTTGTCCTTCAGCAGACCAACGATATCGGTCATGAGTATCAGCTTTTCAGCCCTCAGGCAGGAAGCTATTCTTGAAGCTGCAGTATCAGCGTTGATATTGTAGCTCTGACCGTCCTCACCGATACCTACAGTTGAGATAATCGGAACATAACCGTCATTAAGTGCATCCAGTATAGGCTTTGTGGTGACCTTCTTTATCTCACCGACATACCCGTAGTCCTCGCCGTCATCACGATCAAGCTTTTCAGCTATTATCATTCGGCCGTCGCATCCGCAGAGACCCAGCGCATTTCCGCCGTGAAGCTGTAAAGCCGATACAAGCTCCTTGTTCAGCTTACCACAGAGCACCATCTTGACTATGTCCATAGTCTCTTTGTCTGTGTATCTGAGTCCGTTTATGAACTTGCTCTCAATACCAACTCTTTTGAGCATAGCATTTATCTCGGGGCCGCCGCCGTGTACCAGCACGACCTTTATGCCTACCTCGCTCAGCAGAACGATATCGCTCATGACAGCCTCTTTGAGAGCTTCGTTAGTCATGGCATTTCCGCCGTATTTTACAACAACTACTTTGTCGTGATACTTCTGTATGTATGGCAAAGCGTCGCTGAGTATCTGACTTCTAATGCTGTTTGAAATATCCATTTTACATCTTCCTTTATATTATCCCATGTGGGAAATTATTAGCTTTTTCTAATCGGGTGCCTGATGACTGTTTTAAGCTTGTCAGCCTCGGTCTTTCGCGGGTCTGAAAGATATATCTCGTGATGCTGTCTTTCTTCACCTATATCATTTACATATCCCTGCTCTTCCAGAAATCTCTCCATCATCTCAACTGATGCGAGCTCATCATCGTAAGAACCGATATGCATCATCTGCACACAAAGCCCCTCATTAAGCGTGAGGTATTCAGCCATTGAACAGTCAAGCTTTTTCTTCTTCGTGGCAGTTTCCACCGCCCACTCAAAGTCAGCCTTGGTTATAAATTCCGGCAGGCGTATCATCGCCACCCATTCAAAGCCGTCTTTGCGGGAGTAATCAATGCTCTCCGAACCGTCCTGCTTCCACAGACCTTCCAGCGGCGGTACAACGTACTCGTAAAAGCCATCTATCCTGTGGTCGGTCTTGTAGCTCATTTTCAGGGTATATGCCACAGCATACAGCACCCCGACAGCCTGCTTGTATTCGCCGTCTTCTTCATTCGGGTCGCCCTTGCCACTCACCGCGATGTATCTCATTTCGGGAACATCAACGATAACAGGCTTTTTCGGCGGCATATAGAATTCCTTGTACTCTTTCTTGAAATCGAAAGCCATATTAACTCCTTATGCAAGCACTACCCATTTTATGATGCCAAGTATCAGCAGGTGTGCAGGGTAGAATATGTAGAAGAACCACTTGTTGAAAGCATTTTTCTTTCCGCCCTTGCCGTTGTAGCAGAAAATTATTATCAGCGGTACCATAAGAACGCCCGCCTGATGCCACCCGTCCATTATGAGAACCATCAGCATCATCGGCAGATATGCCAGCGTCACTGCGATATAGCGCTTCTTCTTGTCATCTCTGTAAATATACATAAACAGCGGCGCAAGAACGTCCATTATTGGCCAGTCTCCGATCACTGAAGCCAGACACAGCAAAAATATGAATATTATTTTCGCATCCTTTTCGTAATTCGGGCTGTCCCAGATCCTTATTGCTGTTATTCCGAGGAATAGTGTATAAATTACGCTCTGCTGTAGAAAATATACGGGAGATTCTATCAGTTTTTGAGGTCCGGGGTTTGCGAATATGAAAGGCAGCCATGATATAGCAGCAAATATCGCAAGCCTTTTCTGATACTTAGCTATATCCCGCGTGTACTTGGCGCCCTCCGCCAGAAAGAATGCCATGGTGGGACCTGTAAGTCTGCCTATGAACCTCATTATGTGGTATATGTTGGGGTCAATTGAACTTTCAAAAAGTTCACCTATGTGATCTATCAGCATAGCCACGATAACTATGTATTTCAGCGCATTGCGGTTGATGAAACCGTGTTCCTCAGACGGTGCCGAAACATTGCTGAGTGTGTTTTCCATATTCTTTGTCCTTTCTCTTGCTTTGTATGTTTACAGAATCATCTTTTTTTCTTAGCTTCTGTAATCGCCGTTTATCTTTACGTAATCATACGTAAGGTCACAGCCCCATGCGGTGGCATTGCCCTCGCCGTCACCTACGCATACATTTATGAAGATCTCATCTTCAAGCAGTATCTTCTTTGCTTCTTCTTCTGAGAAAGGCACGCCGGCACCGTTCTCGCAAACGTGTATCTCGCCCTGCTTTGAAGCTATCTTTACATCTACCTTGTTTATATCGAATTCAGCCTCGGCATAACCGACGGCACAAAGTATGCGTCCCCAGTTAGCATCTGCACCGAACATTGCGCACTTGAACAGGGGAGAGCAGATAACGCTCTTTGCGATGATGATAGCATCATCCTGATCCTTTGCGCCGCATACGTTGCATTCCAGCAGCTTTGTAGCGCCCTCGCCGTCCTTAGCAAGCATCTTTGTTATGTTGCTCATTATGATAAACAGACCCTGCTTGAACTTATTGAAATCAGCGCTCTCAGCAGTGATCTCAGCATTACCTGCAAGACCGTTAGCCATAACAGCACAGGTGTCGTTTGTGGACTGATCTCCGTCTACAGAGAGACAGTTGTATGTTACCTTTACTATCTCGCTCAGCGCCTTTTTCAGCATTTCGGGGCTAACTGCGCAGTCAGTAGTGATAACATTCAGCGTGGTAGCCATATTAGGGTGAATCATGCCGCTGCCCTTGCCCATGCCACCGATGTGACATACTTTTCCGCCTATCTCAAATTCTACTGCTACCTCTTTCTTTACAGTGTCGGTGGTCATTATAGCGATGGCAGCCTTCTCGTTGCCGTCATAAGCAAGACCGCTGTACAGGTCGTCCATAGCATTTTCAACAGGCTCTATAGGCATTATCTGACCGATAACACCTGTCTGTGCGATAAGCATTTCTTCGGTCTTGATGCCCAGCTTGTTTGCAGCCAGCTCGCACATTTTCAGAGCCTTTGCTTCGCCGTCAGCATTGCAGGTGTTGGCATTCTTGGAATTCAGTATAAATCCCTGTGCCTTGCCCCCTGTCTCTTCCAGATGTTTCTGCGAAACAGTTACAGGGGCACCTTTTACCTTGTTCTGAGTGAACACTGCCGCAGCACTGCACATAACGTCAGATGCTACCAGACAAAGGTCGGGCTTTGTATTTGAAACGGGGCTCTCGTTTCCGTCGGGAGTTTCAGCTGCGTCCATAGCTTTCTTGATACCGCAGTACAGACCGTTTGCCTTGAAACCCTTGGCAGCACAAACGCCGCCCTCAATGTATTTGTAGCCGTCGTATACGACTTTGTTTATTTCTTTCATATCAATTTCTCCTTAGCTTTCCGATGAATCACTGTCTGTGTCCTTTGATGTGTCATCAGACTTTGCAGCGTAATCATCAAAAAGATGGTTTTTAACTTTGAGCCAGAGTATCCTCTCAACGCTCTTATCTATTCTTGCTTCGCTTATCTTGCCGTCCTCTACAGCTTTCAGCACCGAGTCATAAGCTTCGTCCAGGTCGTAGGGCATCAGTATCATATCTGCCCCTGCGATTATGGCATTTACAGCAATTTCACGCTTTACATAGTTTTCCGTGATGCACTTGGCTGACATCGCATCAGTGATGACAACGCCCCTGAATTTCAGCTCATCTCTTATCTTGCCCTGGATTATCTGCTGTGACATCGAAGCTGGAAGACCATCATCACTTACCGCGGGCAGCATGATGTGTCCCACCATCAGCATATCAGTCTTATTCAGCGCTCCCGTAAATGCAAGACCGCTCTCTTCCATTATCCTTTCCCACAGGAATCCGTTCTCGGGGACTTTTGACTTATCCGTACTGCCGTCGCCGTATCCGGGAAAGTGCTTTACAGTCGTCATAATGCCAGCCTCGTGCAGTCCGTCGATCTCAGCTTCCACCATGCTTGCGACCATCGAGAGGTCAGCTGCAAAATTGCTTTCTTTTACTTTGTCTTCGTTCAGTGAAACGTCGGCAATTGGTGCAAAATCAAGGTTGATCCCGTAACTCGCAAGATATTTGCCGATGGTTTTTCCAACTTTTTTTGCATTTGCTGCCTCGGCAGTTTCTCCGACCTCATTCATATTTCCGAAAAGAGGCACAGCGAAATTTTTGTTGTTAGCAATAGGCGCAAGTTCACCGCCAATTTCCTCAACACCTATAAACAAAGGATAATCGGAATTCACCTGAAGATCGGAAGTCAGTTTTATCAGCTTATCCTCGTCCATGATGTTCTTTTCCATCAGGACAACTCCGCCTACGTGGTACTTTTCAAGGGCATCGATCATCATATCGTCAACATAGGTAACGCCGCCGATGCTGTCATCATTCACGACCTTGTTCTCGTATCCTGTTTCCAGCGCGTCAGCCCTTACAAAGAAAAGCTGTCCTATTTTCTCTTCGAGAGTCATGTTCTCGACGGTGACTTTTACATAATTCTCGGGATCGTCCTCTATGGTGTATTCCACGTTATCACTGACTGAGCTTTCTTCGTCAGTTGGGAACATCTCATCTACAAGACTTCTTCGTGAAGAATCCTGATCCTCGTTTACTCTTTCAAGGGTCTTAGGATCGGGCCTCCCGAAGTTTCCGCAAGATACCATCGACAATGACATTATAAGTGCCAGTGCTGCAGCGAACTTTTTTTTCATAAATTATCCTCAATAAATTTTATTCAAGACCTGTTGTTTCATCAATGCCAAGCATGATGTTCATATTCTGCATAGCAGCGCCGCTTGCGCCCTTTCCGAGATTGTCAAATCTCGAACACAGCAGTATCTGATCGTCGTTTCCGCATACGAATATCTGCATATTGTTGGTATCAGCCAGTGTATTTGCCGCCAGGAAACCGTCAGCCAGTGTTTCTGTGCCGCCAAGCTCCATTACCTTTACAAAATGCTGACCTGCATAGTGTGCAGTCATTATCTCGTGTATCTCCGCGGGAGTGTACTTCTTTGTCAGGCATCTTGTTACCAGAGGAACGCTCACTACCATACCGCTGTAATAGTCGTCAACGATAGGATTGAACATAGGAGCGTACTTCATGCCGCATATCTTCTGCATCTCGGGGATGTGCTTGTGCTGCTGACCAAGTGCATACTGTCTGGGTGAGTTCATCTCAAAGGTCTTGTCAGGGCTCTCGATAACATTTATCATCTTGTTGCCCGCGCCGCTGTAACCTGATACCGCATGGCAGGTAACAGGATAATCCTCAGGCAGAACGCCTGCCTGTATCAGCGGATATACCAGAGATATAAAACCGCTGGCATAGCAGCCTGGGTTTGCAACTCTCTTGGATTTGCGGATGTTCTCTCTGTGCTTTTCCGAAAGCTCGGGGAAACCGTAATCCCATGCAGGATCGGTTCTGTGTGCGGTAGAAGCATCGATTATCCTTGTCTCGGGATTTGTACACAGCGCCACAGCTTCCTTTGCAGCCGCATCGGGCAGGCAGAGAAATACTATATCCGCGCGGTTTATCATTTTAGCACGTTCAGTGCTGTCCTTGCGCTTTTCCTCGTCTATCAGCAGTATCTCGATATCGTCGCGTTTGCCAAGTCTTTCGTATATCTTAAGACCTGTAGTTCCTGCTTTACCATCTATAAAAACCTTGAATTTATTGCTCATAACGTTACACTTCCCAAAAGATCATTTCTTGTTTTTTCTGACATTATTGTCATCTATTATCGAAGAATAAGGCTTGTCCTCACCGAGTTTCTTCAAGCGCCTGTTTTCACGGTAAGTCTTTACAGCTTCCTTGTCTGCAAAACAACCGCCAAGTCCGCATCCGAAGAGTACACAGAGTATAGTTAGGATAAGCAAGTTCGGGATTATCGCCCTGTAAGTCCCCCATGCCGCATACATAATAACAGTTGCTGTTATCACTGCAACAGGGAAGTACCACATAACTCCGTGCCTTTTGCAGAGCCTGAAAAACATCACCAGGCACCCAGCGGGATATACAAACCCGAAAGCCAGCATCAGGGTCAGTATACTTGGTATCACCTTGTCCACCAGAAGTACCAGCCCCGCCCCGAAGACCAGCCACAGCAGAAATACTGCCGCCGCGCTGAGTTCCTCGCTCTGCCTTATCTTATCAAATCCTTTCACGTACATACGCTATCTGTGCCTTTACGGATTCAGGTGCGGGTCCGCCCGCAGCCTTTCGCTGCATAACGCAAGTATCAAGGCTTATAGCCTCGTAAACATCTTCATCAAAATTCTCTGTCAGCTTCTTGTACTCTTCCATCGGCAGAGTTTCAAGAGTGCAGCCAAGCTCGATGCAGGTGTGTACCAATGTACCTGTTATCTTGTAAGCATCTCTGAAAGGCATACCCTTCTTTACCAGATAATCTGCACAGTCTGTTGCATTTATGAAACCTCTTGCAGCAGCATTTCTCATGTTGTCTTTAAGAACAGTCATGGTATCCAGCATGGGGATAAATGTTTTCAGGCAAAGTTTAACTGTATCCACAGCATCAAAGATAGCTTCCTTGTCCTCCTGCATATCCTTGTTGTATGCAAGGGGAGTGCCCTTCATCATTACCAGCAGGGTATTCAGGTCACCGTAAACTCTTCCTGTCTTACCTCTGATAAGCTCGGTAACATCGGGATTCTTCTTCTGGGGCATTATGGAAGAACCTGTTGCATAAGCATCGTCAAGCTCAACAAACTTGAACTCCCATGAACACCACAGGATTATCTCCTCCGAGAATCTTGAAAGATGCATCATCAGCATTGATATAGCCGAAGCCAGTTCAATGCAGAAATCTCTGTCCGAAACGCCATCCAGCGAGTTCTGAGTAATCTCGTCAAATCCCAGTAGGTCGCATACTCTCTGTCTGTTTATGGGATAAGTGGTTGAAGCCAGCGCACCGCTGCCCAAAGGCATTATATTGAGTCTCTTCTTGCAGTCCTCAAGTCTGCCAAGGTCTCTCAGCAGCATATTTGCATAAGCCATCAGATGATGTGCGAAAGTGATGGGCTGTGCCCTCTGTAAATGAGTATATCCGGGCATTACCGTGGTCAGGTGCTTTTCAGACATATTGAGGATAGTCTGCTCCAGTTCCTTTACCAGTGCGATTATCTCGTCAGCCTCAACTTTTAGATTCATTCTTATATCCAGTGCTACCTGATCGTTTCTCGATCTTGCAGTGTGAAGTCTCTTGCCTGTGTCGCCAAGTCTTGAAGTCAGCTCAGCTTCAACGAACATATGGATATCTTCAGCAGTAGGGTCAAATTCAAGCTTGCCGCTTTCGATATCAGCAAGTATGCCCTTAAGACCCTCGATTATCTTCTTACTTTCCTCGATATCGATTATTCCGCATTCACCCAGCATAGTTGCGTGGGCGATAGAACCCTCGATATCCTGCTTGTACATTCTGTGGTCAAATGAGATAGATGAATTAAAATCGTTGACCCTCTCGTCTACCTCTTTAGTGAAACGTCCTGCCCACATTTTTCCAGCCATTTTACTTACCGTCCTTTTTATTTATTCATTCATAAGTTCTTCTGCTGTCTCAACGGCACTTGCGACCATCTTCGGGCAGAATTCCGAAAACATACCTTTTTCGCGAGCCTCAGCCTGCTGCTTCGGGTCTGAAAGATCATATCCGAGAAGCTCTCTGCAAAGACATGAGCCATTCTTTTCTTTGAATCTTTTCAAAAATTCCGAAGTAACAGCATTGTTCTTTTCCTTGCTGCCGATATCATCGGCTTTGAAAAATTTGTATTTCAAACCGATAGCCATCAGCGCTCCTGTGCAGGCGCCGCAGACTTCGCCGTTTCTCATACCGCCGCCGAAACTGCCGCTGACACTGAGAGCCAGTTCATCGCTCATGCCAAGCTCTTCTGCAAAAGCACCAAGAACAGCCTGAGAACAATGAAAACCCTGACTGAAAAGACTTAAAGCTTTGTCTTTGTGTGTCATGATACTTCCCCTTATTATAATGATCATTTAGTCTGCTTATACAGACCGTCCTGCGCAGGGCAGTCTGTATAAACAGGCATGGGCAAAATAACCCGAACCAAGGAGTTATTCTGCCCGAACACCTGCTAGCGTCCGCCAAACGGACGATCAATCCTTATCGTGCTGCTCCAGAAGCTTCTGGATGTCGATGCCGTTGATCTTCAGACCATCTATCTTGCAGTCGCTGATCTCAACACCTGTGAGGTCACAATGTATGAACTGAGAATTCTTCAGATCAGGATTCTTGAACTCAACATTGTTCATGATAGAACAGCCAAAACGCGAACCACTTATGTTAACGCCCAGAAAACGGGAATTTACCATGTACATATCGGTGAATCTGGTGTTCTGCATACTGATGTTGTCAAAGATGGTATCGTCCATGTTGACATCTTCAAAGTTTGAGCCTTTCAGATTAACATTGGTAAAAGTCGCACCGCCCAGATTAACGTCTTCGAAAGACGAATTGGGAAGATTATCGTAGGATATCTCTACTTTTTTGTCGAAGCCCGGTTCAAAGTAAGAATTCTTGTCTGACATACTATGACCTCCTAATAATAGATTTTTTACGGCGTAAGATTACTTATTGTTTCTCTTCTGTTCCAGCTTAGCGCGTACCTTGATAGGCAGACCGAACAGATTGATGAAGCCTGCGGAATCAGCCTGATTGTAAACATCATCCTCATCGAATGTAGCAACTTCCTCATCATACAGAGTGTAAGGAGAAGTAACGCCTGCGTTGATGATATTGCCCTTGTACAGCTTCAGCTTAACGTCACCTGTAACATTCTTCTGTGTCTCGGTAACGAATGCGCTCAGAGCCTCTCTCAGAGGTGTGAACCACTGACCGTTGTAAACTATATCAGCGAACTTGATGCCGATGTAGCTCTTCATTCTTGCGGTTTCCTTGTCGATGGTGATGGTCTCCAGTATCTCGTGAGCCTTGTACAGGATAGTTCCGCCGGGAGTCTCGTATACGCCTCTGGACTTCATACCAACAAGTCTGTTCTCAACCAAGTCAGCCAGACCGATACCGTTAGCGCCGCCCAGTTCGTTCAGCTTAGCAACGAGATCCTTGCCGCCCATCTTTACGCCGTCAACAGCGGTGGGGATACCCTTTTCAAAGTGGATAGTAACATAAGTGGGCTTGTCGGGTGCCTGTATGGGAGATACACCCAGCTCCAGGAAACCGGGCTTCTCGTACTGAGGCTCGTTTGCGGGATCCTCAAGATCCAGACCCTCGTGAGAAAGGTGCCACAGGTTCTTATCCTTGGAGTAGTTGGTCTCTCTGTTTATCTTCAGAGGAATGTTGTGTGCCTCGGCGTAATCGATCTCCTGATCTCTGGACTTGATATCCCAGATTCTCCAGGGAGCGATGATCTGCATATCGGGTGCAAATGCCTTGATAGCCAGCTCGAATCTTACCTGGTCGTTTCCCTTACCGGTGCAGCCGTGGCAGATCGCGTCAGCGCCTTCCTTGATAGCGATCTCAGCTATTCTCTTAGCGATGATAGGTCTAGCAAAGGAAGTACCCAGCAGATACTGATTCTCGTAAACAGCGCCAGCCTGTACGGTGGGGTAAACGTAATCAGTGATGAACTCTTCTGTAAGATCCTCGATGTACAGCTTGGAAGCACCTGTCTTTATAGCCTTCTCCTCCAGACCGTCAAGCTCGGTGCCCTGTCCAACGTCGCCTGAAACTGCGATAACTTCACAGTTATTGTAGTTTTCCTTCAGCCACGGAATGATGATAGAAGTATCAAGTCCGCCTGAGTAAGCGAGTACAACTTTTTTGATTTCTTTAGCCATGATGTATTCCTCCAAAAATAAAAAATTCAGGCATAAGGTGAATAGTATGTCAAACAATAATCATATTATACACCATTATTCGGATTTGTCAAGAGGTTTTACGCATAAAATTACACGAATATGCAAATTTTTGATGAATATCACGTATAAAGCGTGATAATATACAGGATATCATGCATAATATGAAATATACATCAATACTGCATACAGATATCCCACGACAAAAACGCCCTACATATAGACTATTATAACACCAATTCTGTAAAAAAGCAATTACAAAACGGTTGCATTTTCATAAAATATGGAGTATAATAGTATCATGCTTGTATAAGCATAAATCTTACGCGAAAGGCGGAATGGAAAATGAGCATACTTACTGAAAAATACGGTTTTAAAGAGGTAGACCCCTCGGAACTGCACACAATGTGTTTTGACCCTTATAAGAAGATAGACAAGGATTGGTTCCTTGTTACCGCAGGCAACGAGAACAGCTGGAACACCATGACAGCTTCATGGGGATTTGCAGGTATAATGTGGGGCAAGCAGACCTTCACCACCGTTATCAGACCCCAGAGATATACCAAAGAATTTCTTGACAAGGAAAATACCTTTACAATAAGCTTCTTTGATGAATCTGAGAGAAAAGCACTGGCTTTCTGTGGTTCGCATAGCGGCAGAGACTGCGATAAATCCGCCGAAACAGGGCTCGTTCCCGTTGCAGCAGACGGCTCCGTCACTTTTGAACAGGCAAAGCTGGTGTTCGTATGTGAAAAGGCATATGTCCAGTCCATGACTCCCGACAGCTTCATCAACAAGGATCTCATCGAAGCAAACTACGCTGCAGGTGACTACCACGTGCAGTACATCGGCATAATCAAGAAAGTATATGTCAAGTAATCTTCTTGACGAAAATCATTAAACGACAAGTCGGCTTACTTGACCGAATCACTGTGCTTTCTATCACTTTTCTGTCAGCAAAATTTTTTCTGTTATACGAATTTACCTATTGAAAAAATCGAAAAATTATGGTATAATTATGTTGCGGTAAAATTAATACCGCAGAAAGAAATATATATTTTCAGAACAGGAAAGGAGTTGATCTGTTTATGGCTACCACTTACATCATCGTTTGGGCAGTGGCTTTCGTATTCTTTGTGATCGTTGAGATCGCAAACGGCGCAGGATTGCTTAGCATCTGGTTCGCACTGGGCGCACTTGCGGCTATGTTCTGTGCTATCGCGAAGCTTTCATTCGTGGCTCAGTTTGCAGTATTCGTTATCGCTTCGATAGTATTCCTTATAGCGACACGTCCTCTTGCAAAAAAGGTCAGGATGACCGCTGTTCCCACAAACTTTGAACTTGATGTCGGTAAGACAGCGCAGGTCATCGAGAGCATCGATAACAGCCTGAATAAAGGCAGGGTCAGACTGGACGGCACTGACTGGTCAGCTGTTTCCGAAGACGGGAGCACAATAGAGAAAGGCGCTACCGTAAGCGTAGTCGAGGTCTCAGGCGCAAAACTTGTTGTAACACAAAAGAATTGAATTCGGAGGTAAAGAAGAAATGAGTCCATTATTGATCGTACTGATACTTATCGCATTTATCGTGTTGGTTATAATCTCCAACATAAAGATAGTACCCCAGGCATATGTTTATGTCGTTGAAAGATTTGGTACATTTCACGCAGCATGGGGTACAGGTCTCCATGTTAAAGTTCCTTTCATAGACAGAGTCGCTAAGAAAGTTTCCATCAAGGAACAGGTAGTTGACTTCAAACCCCAGTCCGTTATCACCAAGGATAACGTTACCATGCAGATAGATACCGTTGTATTTTTCCAGATAACAAACGCTATGCAGTTCACATACGGCGTTGAAAGACCTATCTCCGCTATCGAGAACCTCACAGCTACCACTCTGAGAAATATCGTCGGCGACCTGGATCTGGAAGCAACACTTACTTCCAGAGATATCATCAACACACGTATAACCGCTATCCTCGATGAAGCTACCGACAGATGGGGCATCAAGGTTCAGCGTGTCGAGCTGAAGAACATCATCCCTCCCAGAGAGATACAGGACGCAATGGAAAAGCAGATGAAGGCTGACCGTGAAAGACGTGAGAAAGTCATTCAGGCTGAGGCTGAAAAGAAGTCCCAGATACTCGTTGCAGAAGGTGAAAAGGAGTCCAAGATACTCCGTGCACAGGCTGACAAGGAATCTCAGATACTTGCCGCTGAGGCTGAAAAGCAGTCCATGATACTCCGCGCTGATGCAGTCAAGGAGCAGAAGATACTTGAGGCAGAGGGTGAAGCGCAGGCTATCGATATGGTACAGCGCGCACTGGCTGACAGTATCGTTAAGCTGAATGCTGCTAATCCTAACGAAGCAGTTATCCAACTCAAGAGCCTTGAAGCATTCAGCAAAGCAGCTGACGGCAAGGCAACCAAGATCATTATCCCCAGTGAGATACAGAGTCTTGCAGGTCTTGCAACAGGTCTCAAGGAGATCGTTAAGGAAAATCAGTAATAATTTTCAAGCCGCCTTCGGGCGGCTTTTTTGTGCCTTCATACCCGTAAAGTAATATAACTTGATGTAAATTTTCATCTGCTGTCTTTACATTTTTAAAATAATATGGTATGATATTTCGGGTGATAATTATGTTTACAGATGATATTTCAAAAGTCAGAGATCAGGATATGGAGATCAAGAATGCCGAATACGAACGCGAGACAATTGCTTCCGAGGATATCAGCGGTTTTGAATTCTCCGAGGTTTTCTTCAAAGGCTGCCGCTTTATTCAGTGCGACCTTACCAAAGCCTGTTTCTATGGCTGTAAGTTCGATAAATGTGACCTTTCCAACTGCAAACTTGGTGACTGCTATTTTAAGGAATGTGAGTTCTCGGGCTGTAAAGCCAACGGCGCAGAATTCGGAAGTACTGTATTCAAACAGTCCACGCTGAAAACCAGTTCCTTCGCCTACGGACTTTTCTCCGAATCCACCTTCGATGGTTGTACCATCACCGACTGCGATTTGTCGGGTGCGCTTCTTTCCCGAAGCGAATTAAAAAGAACCACCTTTAAAGATGCAAAGCTTATCAGTGCCGAACTGTTTATGACAAAAATGCGCGGCACCGACTTCTCAAAATGTGATATATCGGGCATAGTCCTTTCCCGTGAACTTTCCGAACTCCGCGGCGTGACAGTAACATATGAACAGGCAGCCGACCTTGCAAAACTGTTGGGTCTTATAGTAAAGTGAGGTATGACCATGAATGGAAACGATAAAGAGACCCTAGTAAATATCTTCAATGACACGCTTGAACAGTGCAATAATAACAGCCTGCTTAAAAACGCTGTTCAAAACTCCATAGACCGTCAGTATATCTTACTTGACGGCGATTCGATCGCCCTTAAAGGCGAGCCTTACCTGACTCCGGCAAAAATAACCGTTACCCAAAAGCGTACCATAGAATCTGCTGAACAGTATAAAGGCACCAAGGTCTGCATACTTAATTTCGCATCCGCCAAAAATCCGGGCGGCGGTGTAGTAAACGGCGCAAAAGCTCAGGAAGAATGTATCCGCCGAATCACCACTCTTTTCCCCTGTCTTGCTTCTGATAAGATAATTGAAGGTTTCTATCAGCCCCACAGAACTATGTTCAGCGACCTCATTTACAACGATGACCTCATCTTCACTCCCGATGTCTACTGCATCAAGACCGATACCACATCGCCCGCTCCCAGACCCGAAAATGAATGGTTCAAGGTAGATGTCATTACCTGTGCTTCTCCGAATCTCAGCGGCTACACCAGGATATATGACGATACCCTAGCAAAGATACAGTATAAACGCCTTGAAAAAGTCTTCCTCACCGCCATAAACAACGGCGCTGAGACCTTTATCCTCGGTGCATTCGGCTGCGGTGCTTTCCGCAATCCCCCGAAAGTTGTGGCAAAGGTCATGAAAGACCTGACCGAAAAGTACCGATACTATTTTAAAAACATCGAATTCGCTGTATACTGTTCCCTTAAAAATCCCACAAATTACAATGTCTTCCGAGATACATTCGGAAAATGATGCTTCGATTTAACATTTCGTGACCGCTTTACCAAATATGGCGGTCATTTTTTATACAAAAATTCAATTGATAATTTGTTCAAAATGGTATATAATCAAAGATATGATATATTCACTTTGTTATATTATCATAATATATTAATGATTTAAGGCTGTGATATAATGAAAAATTCATCTACCTACAAAGCTACAGATATCATCGCAGGATTTGAATGCCGTCCCGGAATTTATACCCTGAACGGCGCTTCCGCCATGCTTCATGCTGTTAATTTCACTATTCATTCTTCAAATGCCACAGGCTGTTCCGTAGTGCTTTTCAGGCGCGGCGAGACCGAGCCGTTTGCCATCATACCTATCCCCGACAGCTATCGTATAGGCGATACATGGTCTATCATGATCTACGGTCTTGATATCTATGAGATCGAATACTGCTACCGCTTTTCTGGAGAATATGCCCCCGAAAAAGGTCTGCTGTTCGACGATAGAAAGAATATCCTTGACCCTTACGCAAGGGCTGTCACAGGACAGAGCGTATGGGGCAAAAAAGCCCCAGGCGACGGCAGTTATCACGGCAGAGTAACAACCGATAAATTTGACTGGGGAAATTTCGTCAGCCATAATATACCTTTCAGCGACCTGGTTATCTACGAACTCCATGTCAGAGGTTTTACCAACAGCCTGACCTCGGGCGTTCAGCATCCCGGCACCTTTGACGGCGTTATAGAAAAGATACCCTACCTTAAAAAGCTGGGTGTCAACGCTATCGAACTCATGCCCGTATTTGAGTTCGACGAACTCTACGAGGAGCGTCATCATGAGGGTAACCTGCTGATGAATTACTGGGGCTACAACACAACTTGTTTCTTTGCCCCTAATACAAGCTATGCCTCAAAGGTCGAGTACAACCATGAGGGCGACGAGCTGAAAAATCTTATCCGTACCTGTAACGAAAACGGCATACTTGTTTTCCTCGATGTTGTCTTCAACCATACATCCGAGGGCAACGAGGACGGCACCATTTTTTCATTCAAGGGCATAGATAACAGCGTCTACTATATGCTGACCCCCAACGGCAAGTACGTAAATTTCAGCGGCTGCGGAAACACCATGAACTGCAATCACCCCATAGTTCAGCAGTTTATAATCGACTGCCTGCGCTACTGGGTAATTGAGTACCGCGTCGACGGCTTCCGCTTCGACCTTGCATCTATCCTTGGCAGAAGCGAAGACGGCACTCCAATGGAAAATCCGCCACTGCTGAAAACCATCGCATATGACCCCATACTCAGCGGCTGTAAGCTTATTGCAGAAGCATGGGATGCAGGCGGACTTTACCAAGTTGGTAGCTTCCCCTCATGGAATCGCTGGGCTGAATGGAACGGTCGTTTCCGCGATGACCTTCGCTGCTTCCTTAAAGGTGATAACGGCATGGCGTGGGCGGCTATCCAGAGGATAACAGGCTCAGCTGACCTCTATCCCCCCGAGCGCTGTCATAACGCTTCGGTAAACTTCCTCACTTGCCACGATGGTTTTACCATGTATGACCTCTACTCCTATAATACCAAGCACAACGAAGCCAACGGCTGGAGCAATACCGACGGTGATAACAGTGTCACCAGCTGGAACTGCGGCTTTGAGGGTGATACCGATGACCGCGAGGTAATGGGTCTGCGAATGAGAATGATAAAGAACGCCTTTGCAACACTGCTTTTCAGTAGGGGAGCAGTAATGTTCTATGCAGGTGATGAATTCTGCAACACCCAGTTCGGCAATAACAACGCCTACTGTCAGGATAATGAAGTTTCATGGCTTGACTGGTCAAGACTAAAAAAGTTCCGTGAGATACATGATTTCGTCCGTGATATGATCGCTTTTCGTAAAAGACACGAGGTCATAAGGCACGCCACCAATGAGGGTGCATTCGGTTTTCCAGATACCAGCATACACAATACCACCGCATGGAACAAAAAAACTAACGATCATGATCACGTTATCGGAGTAATGTTTGCGGGCAAGGATAAAAAGGGCAACGACGATGCAGTGTTCATAGGCATAAACGCCTACTGGGATGATTGTTCCATCGAACTTCCCGCTCTTCCCGAGGGCTACGACTGGAATATCGATTTCTATACCTTTGTCCCCTACAAAAAAGGCACGGATTTCAATGCCCTCATTTACCGAAACGGCAATACCTACAGCCTGAGACCCAGAAGCGTCATCATCGCATCGGCAATAAAGAAACTCGGTCTTTACAGGTGATCTGATGGATATAAACAAAGTTATTTCAGCCCCGGAGTACAGCTTTCTTAAAAATGACCCTTATCTCGGCGACCGTATAGCACTGCTGACTTTCGGTGGAAGCATATCCTACGGGCTGAACACTCCCGAATCGGATATAGATATCCGCGGCATTATAATGCCCGAACCCGCAGACCTTTTAGGCTGTGGTTTTCTGAAAGACGATTCTTCCGCCCAAAACGAACACTATATTTACGGCGCAAACGGATTTGAACAGTACATCGACCGTCCCACCGATACCACACTTTACGTCCTTGGCAAGATAGTTGCACTGTTCTATAAATGCAACCCCAACACTATCGAAATGCTTGGCTGTAAGCCCGAACATTATACCATGGTCAGCGAGTACGGAAAACTTCTGCTTGATAACCGTGAGCTATTCCTGAGCAAACTGGCCTACGGTTCATTCGCAGGTTATGCAAGAGGACAGTTCCAGCGTCTGAAAAACGCCATCGGCAAGGATAACGGCTCAAATGTATTCAAAAGCATATCCCTCGCCGATTCCATCGAGCGCATACAGCGCCATCTCGAAGAGGAATGCAAGCACTATAAACGCGAATGCCTGAAAATGTCCGTTACCGACCTAAGCGGCAATAAGATAATCGTAAACGGAATCCCCGTAGATGCCTACGATGTTGGCGTTCTCTTCAATGATACCGTAACCGAGATAACTGTGAACAGCAAACCCATCACCGATGAAGAAGTACAGCTGTGTTTCTCTCTCAACATGGATATGCTTCCCGCTAATGAATTCAGTATAGTTGCCAACGAGATTACTTCCTGTGTCAAGGAATTCAATAAGCATCTCGGACACCGCAACCATAAAAAGGATACCTACCACCTGAACAAACACGCCATGCATCTGCTGAGACTTTATTTCATGGCTGAGGATATCCTGTCCCGCGGAGAGATCATCACCTATCGCGAAAAGGAACATGACCTTCTCATGAGCATCAAAACAGGGGAGTACTTCAACACCGAGCAGAATACCCTTTCACCCGAGTTCTTCGATATGGTGAACCGTATGGATAAAAAGCTCCTCACTGCTTATGAAAACAGCAAGCTCCCCGAAAGACCCGATAAATCAAAAGTCAGCCGACTTCTCACCGATATCCACATGAGATATCTCCAGACATCAAAACCTTAAGGAGGAAACCATCATGCCTTATCCAAAGGGCGATAAACGTGTCTCGGATTCCATCACCGAGATAACCAAGCTTATCCAGTACCGCGATATCAACGGGGAAAACCGTCTTTTCGGCGGCAGACTGATGGAATGGATTGACGAAGCCGCAGGTGTAGCCGCCATGCGCCACTGCGGGGGAAATGCCGTCACACTTATGGTGGACAGCCTGAGATTCAAGCACGCCGCATTCATCAACGATATTGTAGTACTCATCGCTAAGGTCACTTACGTCGGCAAAACTTCAATGGAAGTCCGCGTTGATTCCTATGTTGAAGATAAAGGCTCCGGTATCCGCAGAGCTATAAACCACGCCTATCTCACCTGTGTACACGTAGATGAAAACGGCAGACCAAAGCCCATAGACTATGGCATTATCCCAGAGGGTATAACCGAACAGGCAGAATACGAAGGCGCCCGCAAGCGTATAGCTATCCGCAAACAAAGAACAGCCGAAGGCTACTAAGACAGGAATATAAAACAAACACCGCTTCAGCATTTTAAACTTAGGCGGTGTTTGTTTTACATTTAAATAGGGATTTGCGAAGATAACGTGCCCTTATCCTAGCAAAACAGCCGACAGCTCAGAGGGTCCTGCCGGCTGAAAGCTAAAGATTAGGGTGTTACATATTGTATTTTATAAACCCGACAATTTTATTTGCGGAATTTATTAATACCTTTTGGTTCTTTCGGCTGATTATACCAGAATATGCAGGCCTGTTTGTTGGTAGTTACACCAACTTTCAGCGCCAGTGATGCCAAAGCCGATCCGCACTTCACAATTGGTTTTTTCAATGTTTTCATAAATTCCACTCCTTTAAAAATATTATTTATAACCCCGACAACTGCGGCTGCAAATTACCAAACAGCCGCGCTTCCATACTGCCGGGAATTATTACCATCGCCTGTCCATATTCCGTCTGACTAAGACCTTTTATGTCCTCAGTTCAAGATCTATCCCTTTGGAATCAAGTATAAGCTTGATATTCTTTCTGTCCTTTGGGAACTGCGTCTTGACCAGAGTCATGTTCTTAGACTGTATCTTTTTAAGTGTACTTAAACTTATATTCGATGTCACTCTCAGCCTGTTGAGTGTATCATCGCTCATTCTTACGTGCTTGATGCTTTTCCAGAAAGGAAGATCCTTTCTCTTTCCCGAGAATTTCAGCGTGCTGCTGAAAAGCTTATCATCTGAATAACGTCCCTCTTCGGGAGAGTTGTTAAGTATATGTTCTTCAAGATGTTCAAACATATCGTCCAGCTTTTTATTCACAAGTATCCTTCTCAGTATTCCTAAAGGTATCTTGTGCAAATATTCCACGTTAGTATCAGTATCGTCAACATTCAGAGAGGTATAATAATAATCTCTTTCATAAATAAGTATCACCGAAAGTGAAAGCGCCTGAACGTCATAAGCATCAAAATAAACGTGTACATAAACTCCGTTGTAAGTAAAACGATACTTTGTGAATGTATCGTCTGTATGATAACTCAGACTGTTGTAATCGTTTATAAGTTTTTCTTTGACCTGGTTTCTCATCCTATTTTCTCCTTAAGTTTGAATTTCTCGGCTATCATCGCCAGACCGATTGTAAATACACCCGAAGCCGCATAAAAGCAATAACGCACATTGATCACAGAAAACACTATGCAGAACACCGTCCATACACCTGCCCATAACACCGATCTGTTCCTTAGTCTGATCTTCATATCATCATCAAGTGGCTTGTTAGGGTGTTCCACAGGGGAAAGCATTATGATCAGTGAATTTGAAAGCATCAGCATCAGAAGCGAACTAAAAAACATAGCAGTTTCAGATATATTCTTCTCAGCAAATATAAACACAAGCATTACCGATGCCAGTGTCATCGTACACCCAAGATGTGTATCCGCATGGTATCCTCCTGCATTTACCCGAAGTGTTAGAAAAGCAGTCAGATTCACAAGGCACGGAATAAAAGATTTTGTTATTACTGCGATAGCTATTGCAACAGCAAAGTTCACCACTGTTGATAGAAGCAATTCCATGCCGTAGGAATAAACCTCAATGTCTTCCTCTTCGATTATTTTGTTGTCAACAAAAAAACACGCTGTACATTTTGCAAGTCTGGAGATCATATCATTTTCACCGCCTGCAATCAGTATAGCGTGTTTTATTCATTATTTCAATTAGTTTTGCATGAAGTACCATTAATCGTGCATGAAGTGCAGCCTCGTTAATATTTTATTATAATATCAACCGAGAAGATTTCACATTCGCACTTAAAAGTGATTATTCCGTTAAGTTCTTCAACAGCCTTTTTGATGCTCTTTACTCCCAAGCCATGGGCTGAAAGATCGCTTTTCTCCGTTCTAAGATCATCTACATCAACTTGATTTGAGGAGTTTGAAATGCTGATGTGAAGATTTCCGTTTATCTGGCTTATCCTTATGCTGATAAACTTGTTGTCACCGATGTATCTTTCGCAGCCCTCAATGGCATTATCCAGAAGATTAGCAAAGATCCTGCAAAGCAGAAGATCGTCAAGTTCTATCTTGTCGCTGACAGTTATCTGCGTAACGTACTCGATATCGTGCTTCAAAGCTTCCTGCCATTTCAGATTGACTATTGAATCTACAGAGGATATACCCGTATAGCATACCCCGCTTGTTTCCGAAAGCTTGTCCTGCAATTCGTTCAGATGCTTTATCGCCTCACTCGTCCGCCCTTTCTCGAACATATCGTTAGCCACTGCGATCTGATTTTTAAAATCATGCCTGAGTGTCCGTATCTCGTTGTACTTGTCCTCTATAAGCTTGTAATTATCCTCATCATTTTTCAGCTGCTGTTCCATCAGAGCCATTTTCAGCTGATTCGCATACACATCAAAAAAGTCAAAGACAAACAGATTCACCGCCAGCAGACCCACCGCCGATGAAATAAAGATCACAGTGTCCTTTCTGTCTACTCTGTTTGGATCGAACATACAGTACAGTATAAATATGCTGAAAAACGGCGTGAGAAAAATCGCCATCCAGTTTCTGAGCGGTATCGAGCGCGTCTTGTTTTTCAGATATTCGATGATATATACAGATATCCAGAACATGAATATCTTTGAAAGTATCATTCCGATATACCGCCCTCTGCCGGAAGACAGCTGATCTATAGGAGTTCCCATATCCAGCATATATATCACCGTCATCGGCAGAAATTCCGATACCAGTGCTATCACAACGAACATTACCGAGTAAAACAATCGCTCTATCATACTTACATTGAACCATATATGGGAGGTCAGCACGAGTATCAGCAGTGTCGCTCCGAGATTAAGCAATGGCACAGGCGAAAAGAATGACAGCGCAGAAAATACGGATATGGATATCACCGTCATCAGCGCTATACCCTTGGAACCGTGATAGTATTTCTCCTTGAATATGTTGTACAGAAAGAAAACTATTATTACCGATTCAGCAGAGTTGTTAAGCAGTTCAGCAATTATTTCCGTCCTGCTCATCAGATGCACCTGCTTTTCGTGTACTCAACAAAAGCATCAACGATCTCTTTGTAGTGTTTGCGGCTTATGTAAAGATGCTCGCCGTTTTTCAGAAGCAGTCTGTCCTTTTCTACAAAATCGATGTTCGCCGCATTAACAAGGTGGCTCTTGTCGGGCTTGGCAAAATACATTCCCTTGAAATTGTTCTCATAGTCCTTAAGCTTGCCGGTAGTCCTGTGGCATTCGTCTGCCAGATGGATTATTATCTCTCTTGAATAAACTTCGATATAGTAAATATCATCTATCATCAGCTTCTGCAGAACATCATTCAGATATATGGTTATGTATTTGAACTTTCTGCTGTACTCATCGATGGTGTCCTTTATCTGCTTGAGATAGATAGGACGCGCCTGATCTTTCAATATATAACGGAAAGCATTCACCTCGTATCCCGAATATACGAATTTATCATAATTTGTAAGAAATGCAAGTATAACATTACGGTCTATAGAGCGTATGTATTCCGCAGTTTTAAGGCCGTCCAGTTCTTTCATTTCAATGTCCATGAATATAATATCAAACTCACCTCTGGTAAAATTTGAAATTATATCCTCACCGCTGTTGAATGATCTGAAATGAAAGCTGTTGTTCTCTCCGTATATTTCGTTAATGTCATTCAGCAGGGTATCAACATAGGCTTTTTCATCGTCACAGATCGCGATATTTACCAAGGCTTTCACCTTCCTTTACAGTACTCTGATATTTTAGTATATCATTCATTCTTACATTAATCAAGTATTGATGTGATAATTTTCTTATCTAGTCCATACTTTTGATGTGATTTTCTGCGATAAATCTTTAAATCAGTCGAATGTCAATTTTTTGTGAACAAAAATATCCAAACACGCACACGAATTTACGGCTAAAATATTAACTATCATGTTAATGACTTGTGGTATGAATAATAGATATCTAAAATAAGATAAAAATATTAACAGTGTTACATCTCATGTACATAAATCAGCAGTTCATGTATAAACTATTGCATATGAAATTTGATATGCTATACTTAAATCAAGCTATAATACATAGATCAAAACCTAAAATACACTTATAATTTACCAATGCATCATTATGAAGAGCCAATTAAGAAGCTACATGCACTACACTCAGGGATTCCTGTAACTTCTTAGGTACGACAGAGAGAGTAACACAACTCATATTTATATCCACGGGTTGACCGTGGACTAGCTCCATCGCAAAAGCCTACACGCAAGTGTGGGCTTTTTGCATATCGTAACGGATATTTACTCGCCTTTTATTAAGGCGTTTTTATATCTTGTCTTGGTTGACTTATCCCCGCGAATGTTGTATAATCAAGTTAAGACAGCCCTGAATAGCATGTCATTCCGCAACGATATGGAGATGAAAAAATGAAAAAAGCCTATTATGATGACTGCCCCGATTACCTTGCAGATTATCTAACATATATGCAGCTTGTAAAAGGCAGAGGCGACAGAACTGTTGAAGCCTATTACATCGACCTCAGAACATTCCTGCGTTACCTGCGCATCAACCATAACGAAGCTGATACAAACAAGACCCCCTTTGAGGAAATACCAATAGCGGGAGTGCCATTTGAGTACGTCAGAAAACTCAGGCTTATAGATGCCTACGATTACCTGAAATGGTTAGCTGAAGATCGTGCAAACTCTCTGAAGACCCGCGCCCGCAAGACCTCCGCATTAAAACAGTTTTACTCTTATCTCCACCTGAAAAAGAACCTTATCCCATCCGACCCGCTAACTCAGCTGGAGATACCCAAACTTCCCAAAACTCTCCCCAAATATCTCTCCTTAGAGGACGCACAGCGCCTGCTTTCTTCCATAGAATCCGACCACTTCGAGCGTGACTACTGCATGATAACTCTGTTTCTCAACTGCGGTATGCGTTTGTCTGAACTCTGCGGGCTGAATCTCAGCGATTTCAGTTTCGAGAGTGAAACTTTGCGACTTTTCGGTAAGGGTCAGAAAGAAAGGATAGTCTACATCAATCAGGCGTGTATCAGTGCTTTAAAAGCCTATCTCCCCATACGACTATCCGTACAGACTCAGGAGAAAGCTCTTTTTCTCTCCAACCGAAATACGCGCATTTCTCGCCGCCGCACTCAGGAGATAGTTGAAGAAAGCCTGAAAAAAGCAGGGCTGGGAAACCTCGGCATAACCACCCATAAACTCCGCCATACCGCCGCGACCCTTATGTATCAGTACGGCAATGTTGATACCCTTGTGATCAAGGATATCCTCGGTCATGAAAGCCTTGCTACCACCGAGATATACACCCACCTCAGCAACGAGAATCTCCGTCAGGCGGCAAACGCCAACCCTCTGGCGGGAAACAAAGCACCAAAGCATAAAAAGAAGACAGATAAGGAGGACAACGATGAGTGAAATAATCAGAAAAGATGTGAATGAACAATGGTGCCATTCTGGCATAATCAAAGCAGGAGATTACTGCTTCATAAACTACTGCGCAGGCAACGTAGGCGGTACTGTTGAAGAACAGATAAACGGCGCTTTCGATGAAATGGAAAAACGTCTCGCCCTTTTTGACCTGACCCTTGAAAACGTAGTTCAGATGGACTGCCTTTTCCGCGATGTATGGAATATCCCCATTATGGAAAAAGTAATAAAAGAACGTTTCAACGGCAGATACCCCGTCCGCAAATCCATCCAGACCGAATTCGCCCACGTCGGCGGCGAAAACGGCTTGCAGTTCCAGGCGGATGCCATCGCATACTGTGGCAAAATAGATGATGCGAACGCATAGTTTGGAGGTAAAACATGAGTTTGGTAACTTTTTATGATATAAAAAATGATCCCGGTTTCAGAACAGTCAACGGAACACTTGAACATCAATTAGAAGATTGCAATTCAAGGATTATGAATGAAAGTATTACTTTTGGAGATAAAATCATAGAACTTGTCAAAAAATATGGCGAATTTTATATTGACAGAATAGAGCATGATTCCGGTGACAGATTACGTTTCTATTTTATGCCGTTTTTCAATCCCTGCAAATATTGGTCTGAATTTGATCAGAAAGCTGTTTTTATAGGAACGATCGTAAATTCCGACTGCCGTGGTTTCCTCGATGGAAATACGATAGAGAGTGCTTATCTGCTTAATGACGGCTGTTATTATAATCAGTCAAAAAAGAAAATCGCAGACAGCATTGAGGAGCTATTTGACTATTTTATGATGGTCGAATATGATTATCATGCTCCTATTTCACCAAAAACTTACGAACGCCTTAAAAATGGAGGCTGGTATGAAGGCAGGAAAGTTGATATTTCCAATCTTATTGGAGAATGTGAAGAAGCTGGCATAACCTTGACCGATAAACAGAAAGCATTCTTTGAAGAATTTTCTGGAATTATATGTAAGGCACATGACGGACAAGAAGTTGAGATCTTTAGTAAATTATCACACGGCATCTGCCAAGTCAGCGCTGACAGCGATGAATATGAAGAAAAATGGATGTATGATAATTATGATAAAAATTCAATATGGGTTGGAATGTGTTATACTGGCGAAGGAAGAATATGGCTCACAGGTGACGGACAACTATTATTATTTGCAATTACAGGTGTGCTCAAGGATGATGCTTGGATCAGTCCTATTGGCAGAACCATTATGAATGGATTCAATGTGCTGTTAGGCTGATATCAAAACTGCTGACACTAAACATTAAAAGACCCGGAAACACTTAGCTTCCGGGTCATATTTATCTGTGTAAATTATTCGTACAGAGGATACTTCTTGCAGATGCCTGTTACCATCTCTCTAACCTTGTCAGCATTAGCGTCAAAGTCAGAAGCAGTCAGGTAGATGCACTCAGCAATAACGTCCATGTCTTCCTCAACAAGACCTCTTGTGGTAACTGCGGGAGTACCGATACGAACACCGCTTGTTACGAAGGGGCTCTCAGGGTCGTTGGGGATAGCGTTCTTGTTAACGGTGATGTAAACCTCATCCAGATCATTCTGCAGCTTCTTGCCTGTGATGTTGAAAGGACGAAGATCAGCAAGCATCAGGTGATTGTCTGTGCCGCCGGATACGAGCGCAAAGCCCTTGTCAACCAGACCCTTAGCAAGTCTCTGTGCGTTCTTTACGATCTGCTCACCGTAAGCCTTGAATTCAGGCTTCAGAGCCTCACCGAAGCATACAGCCTTGCCTGCGATAACGTGCATCAGAGGACCGCCCTGTGTGCCGGGGAAGATAGCGCTGTTGAACTTCTTAGCCAGAGCCTCGTCATTGGTCAGTATCAGACCGCCTCTGGGACCTCTCAGGGTCTTGTGGGTTGTAGTGGTTGTAACATCAGCAAAAGGAACAGGAGATGGGTGCATACCGGAAGCAACCAGACCTGCGATATGAGCCATATCTACCATGAAGTAAGCGCCTACAGACTTAGCTATCTGAGAGATGCGCTCGAAGTCGATAATTCTGGGGTAAGCAGAAGCACCTGCAACGATCATCTTGGGCTTAACTTCCTTAGCCTGCTTCTCCATAGCGTCATAGTCGATGAAACCTTCATCGTTAACGCCGTAAGGAACGAAGTTGAAATACTTACCCGAAATGTTAACGGGTGAACCGTGTGTCAGGTGACCGCCGTTGTCAAGGCTCATGCCCATAACAGTGTCGCCGGGCTGAAGCAGTGCGAAGTAAACAGCAGTGTTAGCCTGTGCGCCGGAGTGGGGCTGAACGTTAGCGAACTTTGCGCCGAACAGCTTGCAGGCTCTGTCGATAGCGATCTGCTCAACGATATCAACGTCCTCGCATCCGCCGTAGTATCTCTTTCCGGGATAGCCCTCAGCGTACTTGTTGGTCAGCACACTGCCCATAGCTGCCATAACAGCAGGCGATACGATGTTCTCGCTGGCGATGAGCTCCAGATTTCTTCTCTGACGAGCCAGCTCTAGGTTCATAGCCTCGCCGACTTCCTTGTCAAATCCGGTAACAAAACCGATTGAATCAAGCATCTTCATAGTTTAACTCTCCTTGTCAATAAATTTAAATAAAAATCAACATAGAGTTATTATACAATATTTTTCAGAAAATAGCAAGAGGTTTTTTCAAATTTTTTCTATATTTCTTAACTATCCTTATCTATAAGCAATATTTCATGTCCGCTGTGCCCCGAAGTGTCAATTTTGTTTTGAAAACTTGACAATATCCTGCTTATATGGTATAATAAATGCCATAAGGGAGGGCGGCACTATGATCGCATTTGAAGTCATGTACAATAATATAGTCATGTCAGGCTGTGCGGGACGAGCCGTTTTCGGATAACTGCTATGGCTTTTTTGCCGTGGCTGAGTTTGAAACTTCGGTGCGTCTGTTGAACGGGCGCGCCTTTTATTTTTTGATTTTGATCCGGGGGAGGCTGAACCATGAAACTGTACAGACCTGTCGGTACGGCAGAACTAAAACTGATAGAACAAACAGGATACAAAGCCTTTCCGCCCAGACTACCCGAACAGCCCATCTTCTATCCTGTGCTTAACGAAAAGTACGCTCGTGAAATAGCAGAAAGATGGAACGTCAAAGATACGTCAGACCATAAAGGCTACGTAACAGAATTTGATGTTGATGATGATTACTGCTCAAAATTTCAGATTCAGACCGTGGGAAGAAGCTATCATCAGGAATTATGGGTACCCGCCGATGAATTGGAGACTTTCAACCGTCACATTATCGGTACGATAAAAGTCATCACAGAGTTTTCAAGTGATGATGCTGATATCAAGGAGATGTAAAAATGCCGAATACTGTTCGTCTTGCAGAGGAAAAAGATATCCCTGCTGTTATAGAATTGCTGAAACAGGTCAACCGTGTTCACCACGATGGTCGTCCTGACCTCTTCAAACTTGCAACAAAATATACCGAAGATGAGCTTCGCAATATATTCGCAGACAAAAACACGCCTGTATTTGTCTGCACAGACAGCAGTGAACGCGTGGTCGGACACGGATTCTGCGTTTTTCAGCGTCCTCAGAATACCAGACTTCTGACGGATATCGTTACGCTTTATATTGATGATATCTGCGTAGACGAAACAGCACGCGGTCAGCAAGTTGGCAGAATGATCTATGAGCATATTGTGGCTTATGCCCGCGAATGTGGATGTTATAATGTCACCCTAAATGTGTGGAACTGCAATCCCAGTGCAATGAAGTTTTATGAGAAGCTGGGATTGGTGCCATACAAAGTCGGCATGGAAAAGATATTGTAAATTTACCACTTTGGCAGATTTGTGGAGGTATCAGAATGAACGAACTGTTTTCAACTGAAAGACTGACAGTGAGAAAATTTACTCCCGAAGATCATAATGATCTTGCAGATATACTTACAGATGCTGAAGTCACTTATTTTGAACCATACGAAACTTTCACAAGGGAAGCCTGCGTTCAGGAAGCGATAAACTTTTCAAACAGCGATGAATTTTATGCAGTGGTATTAGATAATAAGGTCATCGGCAAGATATATTTTTCAGATAAAAATTATGGCAGTTATGAGATAGGATATACCTTTAACCGAAATTATCAGGGCAAAGGATATGCCTGCGAAAGTATCATCGGAATGATGAAATATGCTTTCACAACTCTGGGCGTTCGCCGCATTTTTGCCGAAATAGATACAAGAAATCAAAAGTCAATAAGACTGGTCGAAAGGGCAGGAATGCGCAAAGAGGCAGAACATAAAGAGCTGTTTCCACGCAAAGGCGAAATAGATGTCTATAACGATTTTCTGATATACGCTATCCTCAAAAAGGAGTTTATGAAATAGATTCCGTTCTGTCATTCTGATGTCTTACGGAGTTGAATTTAGAGAGGTAATTTATGCAGTGGATATTCTTGATCGGCGATGATTCATTCACTTTGAATTGTTTCTCCGAAATGGATTTTAAAGACAGCCAAAAAATAATATCGAATGACGATCAAGTTGAAGTCATATACAATGATAACGACTATGTTGTTTTCTATAAAGAAGAAAATTCAGATGATATGGTAAGCAGTTTTGAACCCTCCGAGTTTGAGAAATATCTGCAAAAACTGCCTTTTGATGACCCGAGATGGATAATGCTGAAATTTAATAATGCCAAGATACTGAAAAAAATATTAAGCGAAAAGGGATTCCCGACAGATGTTATTATAGACTGCGACGGTCTTGATCTCGGATTAGAAGAAGCAGTTGATAAAAGCAGAATAATTGAGAATGATCTTACATAATACGCTATTCCAAAAATAACTATATAAAGATAGATTAAATACACAAATAAAAAATCCTATCGCCTGTCGATGAATCATCATATCCGAAAAATGGTTTATCATGCGGGTAATGAACTATACAACATAAGGAGAAAATGACATGAGCATACTTGACACTTTTGACGGCGAGGGTGAGGAGATACTCCGCCCCGATATGATATTTGAGCATACAGACGATATACCCAAAAAGTTGATAGCGGTCTTTAACATCAATTCCGTGAATTCTCTTCTTGACCGCTACCGCTGTGCAAAGTGCTCGGCGCGAATGTCAGCAGGACAGAATATCCCCATATACAGCCTCGAATATAAAGGCGAAAAGATAGGCTTCTATCTTTCGCCCATCGGCAGTGCCGCTTCCGTAGGTATCATGGAGGAAATAGCTTTCCGTAAGGATAAGAAACTGCTGTTCTTCGGTTCCTGCGGTTCTCTCGATAAGGAAATTTCTTCGGGAAAACTTCTTATTCCCGCCGAAGCCTACCGCGATGAGGGCACAAGCTACCACTATGCACCGCCCTCGGATTATATAACCGTTGAATCAGCCGACAGACTTGCAGAAGTCTTCGACGAGATAAACGTTCCATATCGTAAAACAAAGATATGGACGACAGACGCTTTCTACCGCGAAACCAAAAGAAATATGCTGGCTCGCAAAGCTGAGGGCTGTTCCGCTGTTGATATGGAATGTTCCGCTTTGATGGCTTGCGCCCAGTTCAGGGGCTATGATGTCTATGAGTTCGTGTATGCCGCAGACTGCCTTGACGGCGACGAGTGGGATAAACGCATACTCGGCAACGGAGAAAAAGACCTCTGCGATATGATGGTGGATATCGCACTTGAAACTATAATCAGATTGTAATAATATAATGGGGTGATACCATGATAAAGCTTAAGTTTGAACAGATGTCCGCAGAAACAATGGAAAAACTCTCTGCCGATATTCCCGATGCAAAACAGCTTGAAGATATCGTCAGGGAACATAAAGGCGTAGTCTTCGCTCTTAATGACGGCGAAAAATATACCGCCGCATCTGCGATGATGTTTGAGATGAACGACGAAACACTCACAGTCGCCCTGAGAAAACTCTATCTCTCGGCACTGCTTGTGAGCGATAATGCAGACAGCGGCATCGACGGCATGATGCTGGAATATACAGCCGACAAAGCAAAATTCATGGGATATGATCTTGTCACAACTAAAGTCAGCACCGAGGATGTAAGAGCTATAAAGTTCTATGCGTCCCACGGCTTTGACAGGATCGTGAAAGCAAACATAACAGGAAAATATCTGATACTGCAGCGTGACGTAAAGATAAAAGTAAGCTGCTGCGGTTTTTACGCATAGGAGGAGAAAAATGGAGGGACTTAACCTTATCGGCTCACAGCCCTTTGATACAAAAAGGCTGAAGATCAGACCTTTCAATATAAAAGATGCTCAGTTTATATACAAAAACTGGGCTAACAGTGATAACGTAACAAAATACCTTGTATGGAACACCCACAAGAGCGTTGAAGATAGCATCGAGTACTGTAATTACGTTGTAAAAGAATCTAAGGCGCTTGATTATTTCCACTGGATCATCGAGCTTAGCGAGATAAAAGAACCCATAGGCTCTATCGGCGTTTCCGATGTAGATAAAGATAAGCGCGAAGCTAAAATTGGCTACGTCCTCGGCGAAAAATGGTGGAATCAGGGCTATATGACAGAAGCTCTGGAAGCTGTCCTTGCATATCTGGTATTTGTTATCGGATTTGATAAGATAACCATCGAACATTTCACCGAAAACAAAGCCAGCGGCAGGGTCATGCAAAAGTGCGGACTTAATCACAGCGGAACAACTAAATGCGTCCTTGAACAGAAGGGCGGCAGGGAAGTCACCAACGAGGTTTACACTATCACAAAGCAAGAATGGTTCGCTAAAAATATCAGGATTTAAAGGTGGGAATATAATGCCTATAAAAATACCTAACGATCTGCCTGCTTTTAAGGCACTTGAAAAAGAAAGGATATTCGTCATACCCAATGACAGGGCTATGCATCAGGATATCCGCGCACTCAAAATAGCTATACTGAATCTCATGCCCGATAAGATAACCACCGAGACACAGCTGCTCCGCCTGCTGAGCAACACACCTCTCCATGTGGATATCGAGCTTATCCAGATGAGCAGCCATGTTTCCAAAAATACATCTCAGGAGCATATGCTGGCTTTCTATAAGCCTTTTAGCGAGGTGAAAGATAACCGCTATGACGGACTTATCATAACAGGCGCACCCATCGAACAGCTGGATTACGAACAGGTGGATTACTGGGATGAGTTCTGTCAGGTGCTTGAATGGTCGAAGACCAATGTTTACTCCACTATCCATATCTGCTGGGGCGCACAGGCGGCGCTGTACTATCACTACGGTGTACCGAAGTATCCCCTTGATGGTAAGATGTTCGGCAACTTCAAACATCACATCGAGCATCCCGAATGTATGATACTCAAAGGCTTCGGCGATGTTTTCCACTGTCCCCATTCCAGACATACCGAGGTCAGACACGAGGACGTTATCAAAGTCCCCGAGCTGACAGTCCTTGCAGAATCCTACGAGGCAGGTCTCCAGCTTATCTGCGATACCAGCGAAAGACTTTTCTTCCAGCTTGGTCACTGGGAGTATGACCGTGAAACTCTCGCCAAGGAGTACTTCCGCGATGTGCGCAAAGGTCTGGATATTCAGGTGCCTTACAACTATTTCCCGGGAAATGACCCCGACCAGCAGCCCATATTCAACTGGAGCTGTTCCGCGAACCTGCTCTATTCCAACTGGCTGAACTACTGTGTATACCAGAAGACCCCCTACGCACTGGAAGACCTTACTCCCGTTCCCGTTGAGGGCAGAAAATACAAGCGATGAGCAAGACGAGACATATTGCGGAAAATTTCAAGGTCGGCGCACTGCTGACCCTTGTGGGCGGATATCTGGATACCTATACCTATATCAGCCGCGGAGGAGTGTTCGCCAATGCCCAGACAGGCAATATCGTCCTGATGGGACTAAAACTAAAAGGCGGAGAATTTGCCGAAGCCGTTCACTACTTTATACCCATACTTTCATTCGTGGCTGGCGTGCTTCTGGTGGAACTTGTAAAATCCAGATTCAACGACGACCCGAAAGTACATTGGCACCAGCTTACTCTCGCCCTTGAGATGCTGATAGTAGTTGTGGTAGCTTTTATCCCGGAGTGCCATAACAATATCGCCAACGTACTTGTTTCATTGACCTGTGCCATGCAGGTGGAAGGTTTTCGGCGTCTTAACGGCAATGCCTACGCAACTACAATGTGTACAGGCAATCTCCGCAGCGGCAGCGAGAGCCTATTCGCTTACCTGAAAACAAAGGATATCACCCAAAGGCAGAAAGCTTTGCAATATTACGGTATCATACTGATATTTATAGCAGGAGCAGTAATTGGCGCTGTCCTCACGGGACTGATAGGAATTAAAGCTGTGCTTTTCTGCCTTGCAGGACAGGCAGGCGCACTTCTTGTACTGAGAACTTATAAGACCCCCGATGATAAGGCGGCAGAATGAACTTCTGCTGCCTTTAAATTTTTTATTCCTATTTTTGTGGATTTTTACAAAAATCTACAAAACTCGTAAAAAAATGGTTTAATATATATAAATATCTATTGACATTAACGAATTAATTTGCTATAATTTATATAGTAAATTTGAACGTGGCTTGTGAGTATTAATCTCACATGAATAAATCATTAATAATATGGAGGCAAACATGAGAAGACTTGTTACAAGAAGTGACTTTGACGGCTTGGTTTGCGCTATGCTGCTCAAGGAAATTGAGATCATTGATGAGATCAAATTCGTTCACCCCAAAGATGTTCAGGACGGCAAGATAGAGCTTTCCGAAAATGATATCACCACCAATCTGCCCTTTGATAAGCGTGTAGGTCTGGCTTTCGATCACCATGAAAGTGAGCTCATAAGAAACAAGATAGAAGATTATCTCGGCAAATATATCATCGACGGCAACGCTAAATCCGCGGCAAGAGTTGTTTATGACTACTATGGCGGCGAACTGGTCTTCCACGATGTTTCCGAGGAAATAATGGAAGCCGTAGATAAGGGCGACAGCGCCGATTTCACCGAGGAAGAGATACTCAACCCCACAGGCTGGGTACTTATGAACTTCCTTATGGATGCCCGTACAGGTCTTGGCAGATTCCATAACTTCCGCATCTCCAACTATGACCTGATGATGAAGCTGATAGATTTCTGTGTCGATCATTCCATCGAGGACGTACTCAAGCTTCCCGATGTTAAGGAACGTGTGGATCTTTACTTTGAACAGCAGGAAATGTTCAAGGAACAGCTGAAACGTATCACCGAGATACATGATAAGGTGGCAGTCATCGACCTCAGAAAGGAAGAGACCATCTATGCGGGCAACCGTTTCATGGTATATGCAATGTGGCCCGAGGTGGAGCTTTCCGTTCATGTGGCATGGGGCTTCAAAAAGCAGAACACTGCTGTTATGATCGGTAAATCCATCATCAACAGAAGTTCGCCTTTCGATATCGGCTCTCTTTGCCTGTCCTATGGCGGCGGCGGTCATGCAAATGCGGGTACCTGCCAGCTCAGCAATGAAGTAGTTGATTCCGAACTTCCTATCATTATAGATAAATTAAACGGTAAGATCCCTGTGTGATAATATTATCTTATAATAGGTAAATATTTGACCGTCGGTTCGTCCCGACGGTCTTTTTGTTGCGAAAACCCCATAATTAGCGTGATTTGTTTGTGCAGGCTTGCAATTGCTTTTTTTCGATTAGTGTGATATAATAAATGCGATATTATAATTTTATCACAATGCGGGCATATGACGCTCGCTTCTTGGGGGAAAAGAATATGACTAAAACAGAGGCACAGGAAGTATTATCTTTCCATTCATGCCGTAACAGGAATGTAAACGATCCCAGATGGGAATACGGTTTTGTGGGAAGGCTCCGTCCTTCCAGCGGAGAACTCAATGAGGATAACTTCATTCAGATCATGGAGAGCATACGTATCCTCAAACATGATCTTTCTTCTGAGACCATCGACAAGAATCTGGTCTATGATATCATAAGCATAATCCGACTGACCAGAACATGGTGCGTATCACCGGGCGGTCTCAACAATAACCTCACTGACCACGATCAGGACAAACTCCTGCTGTGGGTCGGTATAATCGAAAAAACCCTATTCTATCTGCTTGACGGCGCAGATGAAGAGATAGCCTTTCAGGATTACGAATGCTATCTACAGGACAGCAGTGAACAGCTGCTGAAAGCCGAACTGCTCAGAGCTATCTGAACCATATCCAATATTGGCGGTTTCCGCTGAATACGAGGAGTGATAATAGTGAAATGTCCTAAATGCGGAGAAATTGTGGGGGATCACGACAAGCTTTGTCCCCACTGTAACGCCGAATTGTTTATAGATACCCAGCTTGCCGAGCGCCTTTTCAAGAAAAAGGACGATCCGCTTCCTGATGATGAAGATAATTTCTTCAAGCCCGGCAAAAAAGTTAAGGATAAGAACGGACTGAAAAAGCCCAAGTTGAAGATAGATATCCACAATCTCAAACTAATTGCCATAGTGGTGCTGTCACTTCTAATCATTATTCTCGTGATAGTTCTTGTGGTCACTTCTATGGGCTCAAAGGGTGAGAAATATGCAAAAAAAGCCGCTGATTATATTGGCGCTGATTTTGAGATAGCTTCAAAGAAATTTGATTTCAAGATAAAACAGGAATCGGGTTATAAAGGTCTTACAGCAGTTATCGAGTATAACTACGTAGCAGAATCCGATACCGAAGTACGAATCGACGGTGTGACTTATCCCGAGTGGGCGGTCATTATAAAAACTGATGATGAGAACCGCATCACCGAAGTCCGCTACTGCAATTTCAAGAGCATCAAGAGCGATATCAAGGGTGTTAAGAAAGAGCATAACATCAACTTGGATAAATTCAATCCCGGTACGGACAAGTCTACTGTGGATAAAGAGCTTGATATGGACTACTACAGCGTATCCTATACCAAGGACGGCGAAGCTTACATCTACCGTTACTGGTACGAAAACGACAGCGGCGATGAACAGCCCGTTGTACTGACTGTTTACTACGATACCAAGGGTAAACTAAAGGTCTATACTCCACAGATGCTGTACCACCAGTTCATGTAAATTACCCCGATCCATTCGTATGAAAAAACGTATTTCAGGCACTTTTGTCATTTCTCTGGCAGAAGTGCCTTTTTATTATTCACTCGACTTACTTTGACAAAAAATTGTTAATCCGATATATTATCTTCTTTTTTCTTGCTTTTGTTACAGAAAATATTTATAAAAAATATGCAAAAGGACTTGACAATTGTGGATAGATTTGTTATAATATGCTTGACGAAGGGCAATGGTTCTTCGTATGCCTGCCGTAAGCACGGCGAAAATAACATCTTAAAGACGCCATCAGGTGCCTTTTGATTCGGCTGGCTCATCATGATGTTTAAGGCTTTTCGATGAGCAGGGAAGTGATTTATTCGGATAGCGTCCGAAAGAATCATATACTGCCCTCTGGGTTGGGGGCAGACCAGGGAGCAGAGGCGTGTCAGCCATAAGCTCTTACCATGTTTATGTTGATAGCCTGTCTGCTTATGCTGACAGGCTGTTTTACTTGAAAGGAACTGACATAAATGGATATCAGGAAAAATATTGCGCTGCTGACGGCTCTCGTATGTGTGCTGAGCTTAGGCAGCTGCTCAAATAAAAAAGATAATAGCAAAAAGAATTCAGCATCGCAATCTGTCGGAACCGTAGATGACGGTAAGCTTGATGATTCTATCGGTGTTGTAGATTTCAGCCTTGAAAGCGGATTCTACGATACCGACCAGCAGCTTGAACTCTCCGCTGATGGTGATGGTATAACCATAAGGTATACAACTGACGGAAGTATACCCAACGAATCATCACCCGAGTATACCGAAGCCCTGACACTCACCGACCGTGCTAACGATTTTTCTACTCTGGCGGAACATACAGATATCACTGCCAGCCATGATTATTCTGCACCTATGTCTTTGGATAAGGGCAACGTTATAAGGGCTGCGGCTTTTAAATCCGACGGCACCCACGGCGCAGTAACTTCAAGAACTATTTTCGTAGGTATCGACCGCGCGAAAAAGTACGGTGATGTACCCGTTATATCCCTTATGATGGATCAGGCTGATCTCTTCGATTATGAAAGAGGTATCTACGTACTGGGCAAAGTCCATGATGACTGGCTTGCGGAAGACTCCAAAAACAAATCTGTTGATGTCTGGAAGCAGGAAGCAAACTTCACACAGCGTGGAAAAGAATGGGAACGCCCCGTCTACGCTGAGTATCTTCTTGCTGATGGCACTACAGCTTTCACCCAGAATCTCGGTATCAGGATAATGGGAGCCGCTTCACGTAACGAACATCAGAAAAGTCTCCGTCTTTCTGCCCGCAAGGACTACGGCGAGAAGAATGTGAAATACGAACTTATCCCCGATAACACCCGTTCAGACGGTCAGGGAAATGTGGAAAAGTATAAGTCCTTTGTTCTGAGAAACGGCGGAAACGACTGCAATTTTGCCAAGATACGCGACCCGCTTCTCCAGTCTATGGTCAAAGACAAAACTTTTGAAACTATCCAATCAACTCCCGTTGTCGCTTTCATCGACGGCGAATACTGGGGAATGTACACCCTAACCGAAGATTACAGCGATAACTATATCGCAAATAACTACGATATCGATAATAACAACGTGGTCATCCTTAAAGTCGGAGAGATAGAAGAGGGCAATGACGAGGATATCAAGCTTTACAGCGATATGTACGAATTCATCACAGGTAATGATATGTCCGATGCCGAGAACTATGCCAAGGCTTGCGAAATGCTGGATATGCAGACTTTCTCGGATTACATGGCGTTCAACATCTACATCGCCAATGAGGACAGTATCATTCAGGGTAATAACTGGCGTATGTGGAGAGTCCGCGATGCCGATAATGCTACCGCAGTATCTGATGGCAAATGGCGCATGATGGCTTATGACACCGACTATTCCAGCGGCATTTACACAGGCGGACAGAACTACGATGATAACTTCATCAAAAAAGCCATCAACGGCACCAAGACTTTCAAAGACCTTGAACAGCCCCCCGCAGAGATTTTCCGCGCCCTGCTGGATAATGAGGATTTCAAGCAGATGTTCATTCTCTCCCTGTGCGATATGAGAAATATCAGCTTTGAGAAAAGCAATGTGGATGCCGCGTACAATGAAATCCTGAAAGTCTATTCCACCCTTGTGAAGGACACCTTTAAGCGTTTCGGTCCCGATTACGCTAAAGAGGGTTTTGAGTGGAATGCCGCTGGTCTGAAACAGTTCCTTGACGGTAGAAACGAGGTCTTTATGACCCATATCACCGACGTTTTCAAGCCCGGTGAAAAAGTCTCTGTTACTGTAAAGACTTCCGACAGTGCCAAGGGTGGAGTTATCCTCAACACCACAGCTCTTGATCTTTCGGGCAAGGATTTTTTGGGTGAATACTACACCGCATATCCTATAACCGTTACAGCTGACCCTGCATCGGGCAAGTTTGTCAAGTGGGAAGCCACTGGCTGTACTCTCTCCAATGCAAATTCAGCCACCGCAACCGTCACCATCAAAGGCGACTGCGAGATAAAGGCTATCTACGAATGATAAAAAAAGGCAGGGCGATCCTGCCTTTTGTCTTTCTCATAATTTCTCCGAAAGGACAACGACAATGAAAACACTTATCTTCAACGGTTCGCCACGATTAAACCAAGCTATACAAAATAAACCGTCTGCACACAGTGGCATACTGTGGCAGACGGTTGTATTTTTTATATTCAGTTTCGATCAGCTTAACACCCAAATCATGTAATGATTGTCGGGCTCGTATGAAGCGGTAGTAAGCTTGCTGCCCTTGGCTGTCAGATATTTTTTGAAATCGCTGTCCTCGGTGCTGATAACAAATCTGCGGTTGCCCAAAGCTTCAGCCCTGAACTGTGCAGCCTTGCCATCGATCTTCAGGTAATCGTATCCGCTGCATTTTTTGTTGATGTATCCGCCGCTTATGGCTCTCAGTCCAAAAGTGCCTGTCTCACTGAGTTTCACACGAAGTTTCTGATCTTTGTCCTTGTCGGCTTCGTCAACGGAGATGTTCTTTTCGGTGGTAGTCAGCAGAAGTCCTGTTGCTTCATTTTTGAATGTGTACATCTTGTCGTTGCATACGAAGTTGCCGCTATCGGTATTACAGTCGTTAAAGAATTTCAGAAGCACTGCCATAACGTGCTGTTCGGTAACAGGAATGGTGTTCTTCGCGGTGTCATCAAATGCTCGGGGATCAAGGTGAAGTATGGTATCAACGAACTTGCCCGCATATTTTATCAGCTTGTTGAAAGCGTCGCCGGGGTCGGCTTTTTCGTAGTACTTTGTAAGGCGCTTGTCGAAGTTATCAGCCTTGAAACCTGTGTAGCTGTTCTTTACCTGCTTTTCAAAAGCGTTGTGTACGTTGCTTGCTTTGATGCCGCTGGTCATATTCGCAACATGAGGAGTACAGCCCATATCGGATACAAAATGTATCGCTCTGCCAAGATATACCATAGATTCCTTGATCTTTCCGCTTTTGTAAAGAGATATTGCAGAGGTATAATTTGCGCGGAAAAGTGTTCTTGCACTGGGTGCAAAATCCCCAAGTCTGTTGCGGAAGAATCCGTTTGATTCATCGAGTTCCTTGCCCTTTGCGTTCATACAGGAATAGTAGTGCATACCGGGTCCTTCGTCTATATCACCTGATTTATCGGGCGCAACAGCACCCTGCTTTATCTCTTCATGCCAGTCTTTATAAAATGCTGCCGGACGGAGCTTTTTTTCAATTGTAAGAAGCTCCAGCGCTTTTTCTGCGATATAGCTGTGTACATCAGAAGTCCATGCATAAGCAGTTTTTACCCTGACCTTACTGCATAAAAAAGCTGAGGCAGTATTTGTTATGTTCTTCATCTTCATTCTAAAATTCCTCTTTCGTATAATTTATATAAAGCTGAAATCAGCCCTTGAAAGGACAAATATTCAGCGTTTTTTCTCGGTCTTCTTTTTGTTTTTCCTTACAGAATAACCGAAGCTGCCAAGCTGTTTTCCCAGCTCAAAATATCCGCCGTGAGCGTAAGCCAGAAGTCCTGCTTTTTCAAGGCAGAGCTTTCCATTTTCATCAAGAAGTTCCTTTGCGGCATTTATGCCCACGATATCAGCTATGAACATATCATGGCTGCCCAGCGGGACTATTTCCTTGACCTTACATTCTATGCTGACAGGACATTCAGCGACCATTGGAACAGATACATTTACGCATTCTTCGGTATGAAGTCCGCAGTCGGCAAATTTATCGAGCTTTGCACCTGTCTTAACACCGCAGCGATCAACTGCTCTAACAAGTTCTTTTGTCGGCAGATTGATAACGAACTCGCCGCTGTTTTTTATAAGGTCGTAGGAATATCTTTCAGGTCTTACCGAGATATATGTCACGGGAGGACGGGTGCAGAGTATGCCTGTCCACGCGATAGTCAGCACATTCACCTTATCTTCAAACGCGCAGGTAACAAGTGTGGGGGGCAGGGGAGAAGTTATCACGCTGCCTTTCCAGTGCTCTTTATGGTATGTCATTTCAAGTCCTCCTGGGAAAAGCCGTGAACCTTTTTGTAAATGGCGTCATAGTCTTTGTAAAGCAGCTGTACTGTATTTTCAAGAAAAAAGTAATGCTTGATATATGGCAGGAGCAGTCCCATAAGTAGTGCAGCCAGAGGTATCAGAGTCAGCTTGTCATATATCGCCACAGCAAGTATCGTTATGACGGTACACAACGCGAAAAGTACAAGTACTATAAGATGTATGAATCTTTCGTGCTGAAAATGACGGAGCTTTTCGCTGTGATAATCAAGAAGTTGAGTGATATCACAGTTTTCATCTTCAAGACATTCAAGGATATATTTCCTGTATTTTGTCAGATATTCAGTCATTGCTGCTCTCCGTTTTTTCTTCTGAAATATCAGAAAGGTCTATCGGTTCGGCATCGATTATATTCAGGTCGCGGAGCTTTTTGTTCTTGAATTCCTGTTCTAAGGCGCGTCGCTTTTCGTCTTCGGCGGCTTCCTTGGCAACTGTCATCACAAGCAGCTTGTCGATAGAGCCGTAATACTTACCGATACGCTGAAAAAAGTTTGGTTTGCCTTTTTTCTTTTTTGACGATATCGTCAGTATAGCCAGAGCGGTTGAGATAGCGGCAGTCATTATACCTTTCTCCGTTTTTGTATTCAGAGAAATATTGACTTTTTTGCTGATATCCTTGATATCCATTTGAATCGACCTGCCTTTCCCGATAAAAGTTTTACACTTAATTATACACTATTTTTTCATCGATTGCAAGTAGCAATAGCAAAAATCAGTAAAAATTTACTTTTTAAGCTCAAAAGGCTTTATTATTCGGTTATCAAGATTCTGTCCCGGTACAGTATGACACGTCATTTTTTGTGCCGTAGTCACAGCAAATGTCAGCCTGCCATCGTGCGTATCGGGGCTTTATGTAAACGGCAGATTTTTGAAAAATGCCGGGATAGTCTTCTTACTATCAGCGATTTTGCAGTAAAAGTTGTACGTTTTTGTACAACTCTTGCAGAAATATGTCCGAGTTAAATATAAAAACAGTTGTTTGCACAATGCCGCAGGTCGGGATATGTGCAAGTACAACAAGGCGCAGATCGTTTCTGTTAAACTTTTGGAGTCGGGTTAGCCCTTGACAAAATACGTTTTTTATTGTATCATAAATTAGATATTGCATGACCGATCTCGGACTGTTTTTGCAGGTCAGGGATCTGGTTTTATGATTTTGAACGGAGAAGATAACTATGGTATACAATAATGTTCTTGAAGCTCTGGGGCACACTCCCATGATAAGACTCAACCGAATGAACAAGCCCGGCAACGCTGAGGTACTTGTAAAGTTCGAGGGGCTGAACGTGGGCGGTTCCATAAAGACCAGAACAGCATACAACATGATAAAGAACGCCGAAAAGGAAGGTCTTATAAAAGATGACACCATAATCGTTGAGCCTACCAGTGGCAACCAGGGCATAGGTCTGGCACTAGTTGGTGCGGTGAGAGGTTATAAGACTGTCATCATCATGCCCGATTCCGTAAGTGAGGAAAGACGAAAGCTGGTTGAACACTACGGTGCACAGGTTATACTTGTTCACGATGACGGCGATATCGGTGCCTGCATACAGGAATGCCTTGATACTGCTCTTCGCATGGCTGAGAATGACCCGAAGGTCTTCGTGCCCCAGCAGTTTGCTAACCCCAACAATGTTTATGCTCACAAGTATCACACGGCGCTGGAGATCATGGAGCAGGTAGCAGGCAAGATAGATGGTTTCTGCTCTGGTATAGGTACGGGCGGAACTATCACGGGTATCGGCGAAGCTCTGCGCTGCCAGTACCCCGACCTTGAAATATGGGCAGTTGAACCGGAAAATGCAGCTATTCTTGCGGGTGGAACAATTGGCACCCATTTGCAGATGGGTATCGGTGACGGCATAATTCCTGATATACTGAACCAGAATATCTATGATGAGATATACATCGTAAGCGATGAAGAAGCTATTCAGACGGCTAAGGATCTGGCATCAAAAGAGGGCATAATGTGCGGAATATCCAGCGGCACTAATGTGGCTGCGGCATTGAAACTTGCTGAAAAACTTGGCGAGGGCAAGACTGTTGTAACAATACTGCCTGATACCGCGGAGAGATATTTCTCTACACCTCTTTTTGAATGATGTATAACTAAAAACGGACGACGCGTGGAGTTATGCCTTGTCCGTTTTTATCTTGAAGAATATGGACTTGAGGGTGAGGACGGTTACTGCTATGACTGCAGATCCCCTTTTCTAAGCATATCGCTGCTTTATCTGACAGGAAGCTTTTGTCAGAGAAGTTTTAGATGGACTCTCAGTACTACTTGAAGCGGAGATAAAAGAGGAATGGTGAAAAAATCCGTTAAAACTCTTGACAAGCGGGAGCATTTCGTATATAATAAATGTATATATGTAAATGCTGTGACGGAATTATCCGCAGGCGAGGACTATAGAGAGGGAGCGGTCGGTGAAAGCTCCTGTCCGGACGGCGGTGGCTGACCCGAGCTTGTACTGTGAAAACAGTGACGTATCATCTGCGTTAAAGGTGTCGAGGGGGCGCGTACTTTGTTATGTGTCAATTTGGGTGGTAACACGGAGTATCAGCTTCGTCCCATGTACAGGGGCGGGGCTGTTTTTTATTGAGTTTTCAGCATTTACTACAGACAGAGAAAAAAACTTTTGGGGACATACATAACGGGAGGTGCTTCGCGGTGAGCGTCAGATTATCAAAGGAAGAATCGGAAAAGCGGCTTGATCTCAGAAAAGAGACGGTAAAAAAAGTCTGTCTTAAAAAGACGGATATGAGCCATCTGATATCGAGGGTAGCTGTAGTTCTGGACGTTTCAGGGTCGATGACAAGAGCTTTTCAGTGCGGTATGGTACAGGCGACACTGGAAAGACTTCTTCCTCTGGCTATGGCTTTTGATGATGACGGCTCAATGGAAGTGTGGACTTTCGACCACGAGTTCAAGCGGTATCCGCCCATAACAAGGACTAATTTCTACAACTATATCGCGGACAACAAGATATCTGCCAGGGGTGCAACCATGTATGCGCCTGTTCTTTGTGATGTGGGCAGGTATTTCATACAGGAAGAACCTGCGAAGATACCGACTTATGTAATTTTCATCACCGACGGCGACAATGCCGATGGTCCTGATACGGACAAGGCTATAAAGGCTCTTTCTCATTTCCCGATATTCTTCCAGTTTGTGGGAATAGGCGGGTTTGGCACGAATGGTTTCAGGTATCTGGCAGAGCTTGACGAAATGGACGGCAGATATGTTGATAATGCGAATTTCTTTGCTATAGAAAATCTTGCCGATATTGATGTCATAGACGATGCATCGCTCTACACAAAGCTTATGGATGAATATCCGAAATGGCTGGCTTACCCTCAGGTCAGGGAAATGATCGAGAGGGGCGATATCATTGACAAGCAAAAGAGAAAGCTTCTAAAAAAACTCAAAAGACGCAACGGCGGTACAGAGTCTAATGCCGGCGACATTCTGAGTGCAATTATTGATATTTTACTTGAATTTTTAACGTAAATTATTTTTGAAAGGAAAGATATATAATGGAATGGACTAGTCTTAATGATCTGAGAGAATCCTATCTGAAATTTTTTGAAAGCAAGGGATGTCTGAGGCACAAGAGTTATCCTCTGGTACCCCAGAACGACAAGAGCCTGCTGCTGATCGTTGCAGGTATGGCTCCTTTGAAGCCTTACTTCACAGGTCAGGAGGTTCCTCCCAGAGTGAGGATGACAACTTGTCAGAAGTGTATCAGAACAGGTGATATCGAGAATGTTGGTAAGACTGCAAGACACGGCACTTACTTCGAGATGCTTGGTAACTTCTCATTCGGCGATTACTTCAAGAAAGAAGCTATCGCATGGGCTTGGGAGTATGTTACCGAAGTTCTGAAGCTGCCCCTTGACAGACTGCACGTATCTGTATACGAGGACGATGACGAGGCTGAAAAGATCTGGCACGAAGAGATCGGTGTGCCAATGGATCACATTGTCCGCATGGGCAAGGAGGACAACTTCTGGGAGGCAGGTACTGACGGTCCCTGCGGTCCTTGCTCTGAGATATACTTCGACCGCGGCGAGAAGTACGGCTGCGGCAAGCCTGATTGTAAGGTAGGCTGCGACTGCGACAGATTCATGGAATTCTGGAATTTGGTATTTACTCAGTTTGAGAGACACGAGGACGGTACTTACACTCCTCTGGCACAGAAGAACATCGACACAGGTATGGGTCTTGAAAGACTTGCTGCACTGATGCAGGGCGTTGATTCCATATTCGATGTTGATACAGTTAAGGCTATCAGAGACCACATCTGCAAGATAGCAGGCTGTGAGTACGGCGCTGAGTACAAGAAAGACGTTTCAATCCGCGTTATCACCGACCATATCCGTGCGGTAACATTCCTGGCTTCCGATGGCGTTCTGCCTTCAAACGAGGGTAGGGGCTACGTTATGAGAAGACTTCTCAGACGTGCTGTTCGTCATGGCAAACTGCTGGGTATCAACGGTCTGTTCCTGAAAGACCTGGTTAAGACTGTTGTTGACTGCAACAAGTGCGAATATAACGAGCTTGAAGAGAAGTTCGATTACATCGTAAAGGTACTGACTACCGAGGAGCAGAACTTCAACTCCACTATCGACAGAGGTATGAAGATTCTTGATGAATATATCGAGAAGCTGCAGGCTGAGGGCAAGACCATGCTGGACGGTGAGAGCTGCTTCAAGCTTTCCGATACCTATGGTTTCCCACTCGACCTTACCAGAGAGATACTTGAAGAAAAGGGACTTTCTGCTGATGAAGAAGGATATGCCGTATGCATGGAAAAGCAGAGAGAAACTGCAAGAGGTGCAAGAGAATCTCAGGGTTACATGGGTGCAGAGGAAACTGTATTCCACAAGATCGACAAGAACGTTTCTACCAAGTTCACAGGCTATGACAAGACTGAGGACACAGGTGTTATCTCATATTTGGCTAATGATGAAGACCTCATCGAGAATGCAGGTGTTGAGGACGTTGTGTACATTGTTCCCGATCAGACCTGTTTCTATGCTGAGAGCGGCGGACAGTCCGGCGATACAGGTGTTGTTGAGACAGCTACCGGCAAGGCAGAAGTACTTGACACACAGAAGGCTGTTGGCGGCAAGTTCGCTCTGAAAGTAAAGGTAACAGAGGGCGCACTTACTGTTGGTCAGAAGATCACATTCAAGGTGGACAAGGCAAAGCGTCTGGCTACCATGAGAAACCACAGCTGTGCACATCTGCTGCAGGCTGCACTGAGAACTGTTCTTGGCGATCACGTTCATCAGGCAGGTCAGCTGGTAGACAGCCAGAGACTGCGTTTCGACTTCTCTCACTTTGAAGCTATGACCAACGAGGAAAAGGCTAAGGTAGAGGCTCTGGTAAACAAGTATATCTTTGATGCGCTTGATATCACCATGGAAGAAATGCCTATCGCTGAGGCACAGAAGCTGGGCGCTATGGCACTATTTGGTGAGAAGTACGGCGAGACTGTAAGAGTTGTAACAATGGGTGATAAGGCTGATGCTGCATCCATCGAATTCTGCGGCGGTACTCATCTTAACAATACTTCAAAGATCGGTCTGTTCAAGATAATTTCCGAGAACTCTGTAGCTTCGGGTGTTAGAAGAATCGAGGCTGTTACAGGTACAGGTGTTCTTGAACTGCTCAATTCCAATATCGATACCATCAACAAGGCATCTGAGACACTGAAGCTCAACAACCCCGCTGAACTGGTTGCACGCTGCGGCGCTGTAATGCAGGAGATAAAGGGTCTGGAGAAGGAGAGAGATTCTCTGGAGACTGCAATGGCTAACATGAGAGCAAAGTCGGTTCTGGAAAATGCTGTTGATGTTAACGGTGTTTCTGTGGCAACTGCTCAGCTGACAAATGTTAAGCCCGATGTTCTCAGAAAGATGGCTGACGAGCTCAAGGCTGCAAACGACAACGTTCTGGTCATCATGACCACTGTAAACGGCGATAAGGGCAACATCGTTGCTGCCTGCGGCAAAGAAGCTGTTGCTAAGGGTGCTCATGCAGGCAAGATAGCAGGAAAGATAGCTGCGCTGACTAACGGCAAGGGCGGCGGACGTCCTGATTCGGCTATGGCAGGTGTTGGTGATATCGCGCTTATCGGTGCTGCACTTGAAAAGGCTGCTGAGGTTGCAGGAGAGTTCATAAAGTAACATAAAATATCGATCTGCTGCGGTGTGGGTGATACTACGCCGCTGGCAGGTATTCTTCATATGTATCGGAGGAAAGGCTGATGGGCAAGGCTGTTATCGTTGAACATTACAACGAGGCTTGGAAGGCTGATTTTCAGGCTATAAGAGATGAACTGGCGGATGCGCTGGGAAGTCTGGCACTGAGGATAGAGCACGTCGGCAGCACTTCTGTAAAGGGGCTTTCGGCTAAGCCTGTTATTGATATCGATGTGGTTATAGGCAATGAAAGTCAGCTTGGCGATGTTATTGAAGCGCTGGGCAAGGCAGGTTATAATCACGAGGGCGACCTTGGCATCAAGGGGCGCGAGGCTTTCAAATATGATGGAAAAGAACATTTGCGTAAGCATCATCTTTATGTTTGTGCGGAGGATTCTGCCGAGCTAAAAAGACACATCACGTTCAGGGACTATCTGCGTTCACATCCCGAAGCTGTGCGGGAGTACAGCCGCATAAAAGAAGAGGGTGCTTCGCTTTTTCCCGATGATATGGGAAAATACATTGAATACAAATCTCCGTTTATCGAGAAGATTTACGGTGAGTTAGGATTATAAAACTTTTGATCAGGAGGTATGAAAAATGTCTGATTGTTTATTCTGCAAGATAATCGCGGGGGAGATACCCTCGAAAAAGGTTTACGAGGACGAACTGGTTTATGCGTTCGAGGATATCGCGCCTACTTCGCCTGTTCATTTTCTTGTTATACCTAAACAGCATATCTCAAAGCTGAGCGACGTTACTGAGGAGAACAGTGCTGTTATCGCACATATCTACGAGGTCATCGCGAAGATAGCTAAGGAAAATGAGGCTATGAAAGACGGCTACCGCGTTGTTTCAAACTGCGGCGAGAGCGCAGGACAGAGCGTTTTCCATATTCATTTCCATGTTCTTGCTGGCAGACCGCTTACCTGGCCTGCGGGTTAAGATAGGTTTATGGGCTGTCGGAAAAATATTTTCGGCAGCCTTATAAGTATGGTGATAATATGACCAGAAAAGCAGCTTGGGCGGGAATATCTTTTTGGGCGGCACTGCTGTTTGGGGCTGTTTTCCGTAGTGAAAAGAACGGACTGTTTTTGCTGACAGCTCTTGGGCTGGCGGTAATAGTTTTTTCTGCGCTGAAAGGATACCGACGCCATGCAGTGGTATGTTTTATAGCTTTCGCGGCAGGTATCGCGGTGAATTCTAGCTACACTCATTTTGTTTATGACAGGCTCGTTGCTATGGACGGAAAAGAAGTCACGATACAGGGCTATATCAAAGATATCTCCCAAATAGACGGTAATTTTGATAGGGTTACTGTTTGCGGCGAGGTGGACGATATTCGCACAGAGATAAGCTATGTTCTGCCCTATGGAGATATGCATTACTATGATGAGATATCCGTGTCGGATACTGTCAGCGCTATCGAGGACGGAGTGAAGTTCGACAGCGGCAGCTACAACTATTCAAAGAGCGTATTTTTGCAGGGCGGGTATGCCACGGGGAGTTACGAGCTTTCGGGGCGCTGTGTGAATCCAATTTTCCGCGGGATACGCGAATACCGCGACAAACTTTTCGAGAAAATAATAGCTGTTTGTCCTAAGCGTGAGGGAGCTTTCCTCGGGGCGATGCTTTGCGGGGACAAGAGCGAGATGACTCCTGCGATGAAGACAGAGCTTTACAGGAGCGGTCTTGGGCATATATTTGCAGTCTCGGGAATCCATCTTGTTATTGCGGCGGCATTTTTCGGCTACGTAGTGGGGAAGATAGTCAAGGCAAAGAGGGTTGTATACTTGCTGACACTTGCTGAGATATGGGGCTTTGCTGTATTCGCAGGGCTTTCGGTGAGCGTTGTCAGGGCGGCGGTAATGATGACCGTCACTCGAAGCGGATACTATTTCGGCAGAAAAAGCGACGGATTGAATTCTCTTGGACTATGTGCTGTGATACTTACGGCGGCGAAACCTTATACGGCGATATCGCCTTCATTTTTGCTTTCATTCCTGGCGGTTGCGGCTATCGAGTTTGTAACGCTTTCAAAACACGAGAAAGATGGCAAAGTTGAGAGCACGCTTAGGCTTTCGGCGGCAGTGCTTTTCATGACCGCACCTGCATCTGCGGTGCTGTTTGGCGGAGTTTCTGCCGCATCGGTTGTTACGAATCTTCTGCTTGTACCGCTATGCACTGTTTCTTTGCAGATATGCTTTATCGTGCTGTTCACAGGCGGTGGCGCTATTGCTACGCCTTTGCTTATGGCGGCGGCATTGCCTGTGAAGTTCGTGCTTTACTGTTCGGATATACTGGCGAGGTATGATTTCAGCTATGTATTTGCGTCGTCAGGTGTCTTGCTTTTTATCGTTATAGGGACTTCTATTCTAATGACTTACGGATGTGTTCGCATCAGTGACAGCAGGAAAGTCGCGTTATGTACTGCGGCTGTGCTTGCTGTATGGTGTGCCTGCGGAAATGTCGCGCGAGTGATTAATGATGATATCAAGGTTACTATTCTGCCCAACGGCAAGAAATCGGCTTACATTGTTTCAACAGGCGGTAGGGCTGTTATCTTTGATGTTGGCTGCAAGGGCAAAATGGACAGCGCTTTGCAGCACCGGATGGACAAGCTTGGTATCCGTGAGATGCCCTATGCTTTTATCCTTGATGATGGCGCGGTGACGGCTGCGGGTTATGAGGACGATCTCTTTTTACAGCCGGATATCGTGTTTGTATGCGATGATCTTATCTCTGCTGATGGACGGAAGGTCTATCTTAAAAGCGGAGATACTGCGGATATCGGGGATATTCAGGTGAAGTCTGCAAAGGATGGATTTACTGTCAGCTATGATGACTGTGATATTTTTCTCGGCAAGGGGAAGATGCTGATAAATGGCGATGCGATCGATATCTCAGACGAGAAACGTGCTTTGGAATTTGACGGGAATGAGCTTAGTCGGCTTTGATGTGCTATGGGATTTTATGAAATGAGTTAGGAGGCTGTGTGATGGCTGTCAGCAATACTTCAAATATTACTAAAGATATCAAAAATGGTGAGGCGGCTAGTCTTTACTATTTTTACGGTCATGATACGGCTTCCATTGAAAGCTATACAAAGTGGTTGATAAATAAACTTTGTCCCAAGGATGCTCAGTTCATGAATTTTCACAAGTTTGAGGGCAAGGGTTTGGATATCCCCGCGCTTGTTGATGCCTGCGAGGCTTTGCCTATGTTCGCGGAACGTGTTGTTATCGCCATAAACGATCTGCGAATGGAGGACATAAGCAAAGAGGACGGAGATGTACTGAGAAAGATAGTATCCAATCTTTCGGAAACCACCACCGTAATTATTTACTCCACTGGTGTTGACCTTTACAAGAACAAGAGAAATCTCACGGACAAGAACAAGAGGTTCTGTGACCATTGCGCCAAGTACGGCGAGGTTGTGGATTTTGCTTACAAGTCAGCAGGTGAACTTGGACGTTCCATCGCGGCAGCTTTGCAGAAGAACGGCTGTGCCATCGACAAGAGGACTGCTGAATATCTGGCAGAGTGCTGTGGGTGCGATTCGGCTTACATAAAGCAGGAGATCGACAAGCTTTCGGCTTATGCACAGGGACGGTCGGTGACGAAAGAGGATATCGACACCATATGCGTAAAGCATATTGAATCCGACGGCTACGAGCTGGCTGTGAATATCCTCAACAATAACGCAAAATACGTATATAATCGGCTTTCCGAGCTTGCAAAGCAGGATTATGACGCTTATGAGATAGTCAGCATAATCGGGTTTTCGCTAACGGATATATATCGTGCTAAGCTAGCAAGGTCATCGGGGCTTTCGGCAGCTGATGCCTGCAAGGATTTCGGGTATGCGAAGAACAGGGAATTCGCGGTGAAAAAAGCTTTTCAGATCTGCGGAAGTATTTCCCTTACCAAGATAAGAGAGGTACTGAAGATAATGTCTCAGACCGATCTTACTATGAAGACCACATCGCTGGATAAAAAAGGCGCTATGCTGGTGCTAGAACAGCGTGTGGCAGAATGTTTCATGGCAGGAAACGGCAGGGTTTAATGATGGAAAAGATCAAAGTCAAGCAGGCGGTCGTTGTTGAGGGAAAATACGACAAGATCGCCCTGAAAAATGTTATAGATGGAGTGATAATCACCACTGATGGTTTCGGCGTTTACAGGAGTGAGGACAAGATAAAGCTCATTCAGATGTATGCGAAAAGTGTGGGGCTTATCATTCTGACGGATTCGGATACGGCGGGTCAGCAGATACGGGGACGCATAAAAAGTCTTGTGGGAGATGCACAGATAATCAATGTGTATTGCCCTGTGATCTTCGGCAAGGAGCGCAGAAAAGATCATGCTTCAAAAGAGGGAAAGCTCGGTGTTGAAGGCATGAGCGTCGAGGTTTTGAGAGAAGCTTTTGAAAAGGCAGGGCTTTCGGGAGATACGGAGATAGTCCGTGAACCTGTGACAAAGCAGGACATGATAGCTCTTGGACTAAACGGTTCACCGAACAGTTCGGCTTTGCGTGAAAAAGCGGCTATATCTCTGGGATTGCCTGCTAAGCTGTCTTCAAATGCTCTTCGTGATGCAGTCAGCACGATGATGAGCAGAGATGCTTTCATAGATTTTATCAATAAATTGAAAGGGGCGGAAAAATGAGCGATATCAGCTTTTTATATTTTTTTCTGCCCGTTTTTACGGGTCTTTATCTGATAACGCCCAAAGCGCTGAAAAGGCTGCTGGTGATACTGGCTGGAGCGGGAGTTATAGTATGGGCGGACCCTGTCGGGCTGATACCCATGGGGATCTGCATACTGAGCGGATATCTCTTCGGGATATTCATACATAATTTCAGGGATAAAGTCTGGGGTAAGGTCTTCCTGGGTCTTGAGATAACCGTCAATGCCGCGGCATTCCTGCTGTTCCATCGGACAGCTTTTGACGGAGCTGATTTTATGACGCTTCTTGGACAAAAGTCCCTGATCAAAAGTGCGGCTGCTATTGGTGCATCGGTTATGCCACTGCATTCGGTGGCATACTGCATTGACGTTTACAAGAAGAAGTATGTCTGCGAGCATAGGTTCACTACAGCAGCTGAATATATCGCCTTTTTTCCTACATTCGGAGCAGGACCGATACTCAGCTTTGATAAGATGAAATCTCAGTTTGAAGATCCAAAACCAAGCTTTGCAAAATGCGCGGTGGGTGTCAGAATGCTGATGCTTGGTCTTATAATGAAGCTTTTTATATCAAACGCCATGAAAGATATGTGGCACGATGTGACCGACATCCCTTTGAATAGTATGCCTGCGACTGCTGCTTGGCTGGGTTCATTGGGATTTGCTATGTTTTTCTATTTTGAAGTCTGCGCTTTTTGCTGCATGGCTTGTGGAATGGCTTCTCTTATGGGGATAGAACTGAGTTACAGCCTGCCTGCAGGTATACATTCCAAGAGTTTCAGAGGGCTTTGCAGACGTGCGAATCCGTCGTTATATCATTGGTCAAGAAACTATATTTACAGGAGCATAAAGCGTGACGGCAGCGGCTTTTCGGAATTTCTTGCCATAATATTCTCTGTGATGCTGGCGGTGCTGTGGTATGGATTTTCCATGCGGTCAGTGATGTTCGGGGCGGCATTGATAGTAGTGCTGTGTTTTGAAAAGATACTGGAATCTCCGCTGAAAAAACTGCCCGGTTTTGTCAGGTACATTATACTGTTTTTCATGATACTGGTGATAATGCCTTTCATGGCGTTCTCAGAGCCTGCTGAGGCACTGCAGTACATTTCTGCAATGTTCGGCAGCGGTAATAATACACTCGATACTGCATCGAGCTATTTGCTGGGAAGCTACAGCTGCCCTATGATAACGGCGATAGTAGTATCATTCGGTGCATTCGGATACCTGAAGAGAAAAAAGGTCTTCAACAACGAATACCTGACGACCATAATACAGCCCGTATGGGTCATAGCACTGCTGATTATCTGCACGGCTTTTCTGGTTTCGGGCGAAAACTGTACTTATAAGTTCTAGGAGGTGTGTTGAGTGAAAAAGTTTTCAGATGCAATAACTGTTGTTGCTTTCTTTGCGATACTTCTGATGTTTGCAGTCAGCACACTTTTCTTCCAGGGAAAAGTATCATTTGATGATATATCCAGGAACAGTGATACTGCTAAGGAAGCCTGTTCGGAATACGTGGTGCAGAATTTCCCCATGAATTCAAACTGGCATTCGATGTTTGGAAATCTTATGGGATTTGTGGGCAGAAAGCGCTTCGGTGATACTTTTATTGCAGGAGAGCGGCTTGTTAAGGTATCGGATCATCACGGAGATGATAATACCATTCAGAATGTAGCGTACATAAATGAGCTTGCTGCTAACACTGAAAGTCCGATCTACATGATGCTTGCACCTACCGCAGGGGGAGTATACAGCGCAGATATACCCGAACTTCTCGGCTGCGGAAGTCAGCGTGAGCGTATAAACGAAGCGTATATGCAGCTTGACAAGAGGATAATCTCCATCGATGCATTTTACCCGCTGTATTCGGCACGTGATGAGTATGTTTATTATCGGACAGAAGACCTGTGGACGAGCTTCGGGGCGTATTACGCTTATACAGAATCAGTCGGACAGCTTGGCTTCTCGGCGGTATCTCTTGATAATTACGATCAAGAATATGCCGATGCTAATTTTATGGGAAGTCTGTACGACAAGGCGATGGTGGGCAGTATCAAGCCGGACAGGATAAATATTTTCAGGTCGAAGTATCAGAGCCCTGTGACCAAGGTGAAAATGTACGGCACCTCTGAAAGCAAGGAAGCAGAGTCGGTATATTTCAGATCGGCGCTGAAAAACAGTAAAAAGACGGATATATTCCTGCTGGGCAACAGATATATAAAGACAGATGTTTTCACTGAACTGAAAGACGATCCCAAGCTGCTTATTATCAAAGGCAGTTACGCGAACACGATAGTGCCATTCTACACCGCCCATTATAGCAAGATAACCATGGTAGACCCAAACAGGTTAAAACAGGCAGACAGAAAGCTTTCTGACGTTGTCGATCCCGATGATTACGATCAGATACTTGTCATCTTTGACATCGACAGCTTTTCAAGGGCATCTTATTTTGATACACTGACCTGAGGTTTTCGATCGGACAGCTCGGCTTGTTTCTTACACGAAACAGGTCGAGAAATTTTTTGCAGTGTCTTTACTTTTCTGCCTAGATGTGTTATAATATATCAGTATGATGTTTTAAGGGTATGTTTTGTGCTGAAAGGAAGTTTATTTATGGCAAATCTTTATAACAACCTCAACCTTATCGATCTTAATGATTATTCAGTTAGCTGGTGGGAAAAACTGCTGGAAAGGGCTCACGAGATAATGGCTGACCCCTCGGCTTATGCTGAAAGCTGCAAGGGAAAGATCATGGGTACGCTGTTCTATGAACCGTCCACAAGGACTCAGATGTCTTTTCAGACGGCTATGCTAAGGTTGGGCGGAACGATAATCGGCTTTGACAACCCTGCGACTTCTTCGGTCGCTAAAGGCGAGAACATCAAGGATACCACTAAGATAGTATCGGGATATGCAGATATCATGGTAATGAGACACCCTGTTGCGGGCTCTGTAAAAGCGGCGGCGCTGACTGCTGATTGTCCTGTTATAAACGCAGGCGACGGTGGGCATCTTCATCCGACCCAGACACTTACCGATCTGCTGACCCTGAAAGAGGAAAAGGGTTCACTGGAAGGTCTGTGTATCGGTCTTTGCGGCGACCTTAAAAATGGCAGAACGGTACATTCGCTGATAAAGGCAATGTCATGCTTCAAGGGTACAAGTTTTGTGCTGATATCAACACCCGAACTGGCACTGCCTGCATACATTAAAGATGTACTTTCCGCAGGCGGACACCCGTATAAGGAAGTATCTTCACTTGATGATGCGGTGGGTATGCTGGATGTTCTGTACATGACAAGGATACAGCGCGAGAGATTTGCAAGTCCGGAGGAATACGAAAAGCAGAAGGGACATTACATACTCGATAAAAAGAAGATGTCTAAGGCTAAGGACAGCATGATAGTTCTTCACCCTCTGCCGAGAGTTGATGAGATAGCCATCGAAGTCGATGACGACCCGAGAGCAATGTACTTCAAGCAGGCTAAGTACGGTATGTACATCAGAATGGCGCTTATACTCACTATGCTTGAAGAAAACAGCCTTAAAGTGCCGCTCATCACGGGCAAGGTGCATGAGCATCAGAAATGCTCGAATCCATTGTGCATAACCCATAAGGAGACTTATCTCCCTCACTATTTCAGGGGCGAGGGCACAATGCTTGAATGTGAATACTGCGACGAAAGAACACTGGTGGAATAAGCATTTTCCGCCGATAACAGGGAGCAATATCCATGTATAAAATGTCAGATGAAGAATTTTACCAGGTATACGGACGTATGCCGCGTAAAAATAAAAATAAGAAGAAAAAGGTCAAGGTCTACTGGGGCAGGATAAGCATTGCGCTGGTTGCAATCATCCTCATAATTGTTGTTATCGTCAAGATCGTCGGCGCGGTTTCGGGAAAGTCACAGAAAGGCAAAGGCGAAAAGGCAGGTGTCACATCTTCGGCTGAAAATAAGGGCGATGATTACTATGCGGCTCCCGAAAACAAGGAGAACGATGTAGTTTATGACGGCATAGAGCTTACTGTCTGCATAGATGCCGCCCACGGCGGTTTTGACAAGGGCACTATAGGCGAGGACAACAGGTTTGAAAAGAACGATACCCTGAAGATAGCCGAGGCTGTGAGAGATTATCTTGAAAGCTGCGGAGTGAAGGTCATTATGACCAGAACTGATGACAGATATATCAGCGTTGAGGAAAGATGCAATATCGCCAATGATAACGGCGCTGATCTGTTTGTTTCGATACACCGAAGCAGCAACGAGATAGAGGGCAGCGATACCCACGGCTTTGAAGCCTGGATACACACTTCAAAGCCCGAAGCAGATAAGCTTTTCGCTGAGAAGATAATGATGAAGCTTCATGATATAGGCATATCTGAAAACAGGGGAGTGCGTGCGGGATATCCCAATGACAACAGCGCTAACTACAAAATAAACCAGTTGACAGTAATGCCCAGCGTACTGCTGGATATGGGTTATCTTACCAGTGACATCGACAATCAGCTTTTGGAAGCCAGCCTTGAACCCTATGCAAGAGCTATCGGCAATGCGATAATCAGCGGAGCAAATGAATTGGGTGTTATCGATGATAACGGTGCAAGGCTGTTGAACGGTCAGCTGTTATCGAATAAGCCCGCCCCCGTGGAGAAGTCGGCTGTGACTGAAAGTAAGCCAGACGAGAGCTCGGAAATCGATGAAGGCAGCAGTCAGACTGAGGAAGAGGGCTACAGCTATGACGACGGTTACGGATATGATGATTATGATGATACGCAGACAGAATCCGAGCCCGAGATCGTTTATACAGATGACGGTATGGGTTACTACACCGATCCTATGACTACAGAATAATAATTTCAGGGCTTTTCCTGTATCAAGGCAGATACTTCTTATGGAGTATCTGCCTTGTATTTTTACGCAGACAGATCATCGCTGTCTGCGTTTTTTAGTTATATCGAACAAATTTTCGTAAAACTATTGACAAACGAACAAATGTATGATAGAATATATACAAACAAACGTGCGAGGATGGTGACTTATGGACAGGATATATGTGGCGATAGATCTTAAATCATTTTATGCATCGGTGGAATGTGTTCAGTTGGGACGTGATCCTCTGGATACTAATCTGGTGGTGGCTGACCCTTCGCGTACTGAGAAAACTATCTGTCTGGCTGTCACACCTACATTGAAAGCTCACGGGATATCAAGCAGGGCAAGGCTTTTTGAAGTTGTGGAAAAGGTCAAGGAGATAAACAGTATTCGCAGGAACAAGCTTCACGGCAGGGGATTTTCGGGAAGCTCGGATTCTGACAAGGCGCTGAAAGCCGATCCGACGCTGGAACTAAGCTATAAAATTGCAACGCCGCAAATGTCAAAGTATATGGAGATAAGTGCGAAGATATACGGGATATATCTCAAATATGTAGCTCCCGAGGATATTTTTGCATATTCAATAGATGAGGTTTTTATAGATGCCACGAGTTATCTGACGACCTACAGAGTGTCGCCGTGTGAATTTGCCGCCATGCTGGTGCGGGATGTGCTTTCAGCCACTGGGATAACCGCAACGGCGGGCATTGGCACTAATATGTACCTTTGCAAGATCGCGATGGATATAGTTGCGAAGCATATCCCCGCTGACAAGGACGGCGTGAGGATAGCTTATCTTGATGAAAGGCTTTACCGTGAAAAGCTGTGGGAGCACACACCGATAACGGATTTCTGGCGTGTGGGCGGAGGTATCGCAAAGCGTCTTGAAAAGCTGGGGATACGGACTATGGGCGATATAGCAAGACATTCGCTGGACAGATGGCGTATAGGCAATATTTATAGGGAACTTGGGAAAAATGCGGAGCTTCTGATTGACCATGCCTGGGGTATAGAGCCGACTACGATGGCTGATGTAAAGGCGTACCGTCCCGAGACGAAAAGTCTGTCGTCGGGACAGGTGCTTCAGAAGCCAACTGAGTACAAGGATGTTCACATAATAATACGAGAGATGGCTGATGCGCTGTCACTTGATTTAGCGGAAAAGGGCTTGGTCACAGATCAGCTGGTGCTGGTGCTGGGGTATGACAGGGAGAGTCTTTCGGGCAGAAATTACGATGGTGAGGTAGTGCGCGACCATTACGGTCGGTCGATACCGAAACATTCCCGGGGAACTGTGAATCTCAGGCGGCACACGGCATCTTCAAAGGAGATAACTTCGGCGGTGACAGAAGTTTTCGAACGGATAGCTGACAGCAGACTGCTTTTCCGCAGGCTGAACATCGCCGCCTGCAATCTGATATATGAGGAAGAAGCCTCTGAATACGATATGTGCGAACAGCTGGATATATTCACGATAGCTTCGTCCCAGCAGGAGAGCGAGGAGCGTGAAAAGGCTTATCACAAGGAAAAAGCCATACAGCAGGCTATACTGAAGATCAAACGCCGATACGGAAAAAACGCAGTGCTCAAGGGCTTTAATTATCTTGATGGCGGCACTGCCCGTGAGAGGAACGGAACGATCGGCGGACACAAGGCGTGAGGGGTGAGATCATGTTTCATGATTACAGCGATATAAAGGATATGAGCCGTCCGTACTATGACGATCTTCCACCCATGTCACAGCATGACCGTGCAGCTCAGTTCGCGTCCTTTGCAGCATTGACCGGGTATGATGACGCAGTCGGTGAAACTGTGCGGTTTACGGACTGTAAGCACGAGCTTGACGAAGACGGAATAAACAGGCTTAATTCCCAGCTTTGCAGACTTATGGAGAATATATCGGAAAGACCCGAGATAATGGCTGTGTATTTTCTGCCAGATGAAAAGAAATCCGGAGGAAGTTATAATGTGAAAAGAGGGGCAGTTCGCATTATCGACACCTATGAGAATTCTCTTGTTTTTGCTGATGGTATGCGCATACCGATAGTTGATCTTTACAGTTTGGAATTCAGGGAAACAGAAAACGGAGCGTTAGTTTGAGAAACGCTCCGTTTTTTTAATATGTCTTTGCAGAAAGCCTATTCCGAAAAGCATCGGTAAAAAGTGGCTTATCGTAGAAATACCCTTGGATACGATGGCAGTGCATATCGGTGAGATTGCTGCGCTGTTCATCGGTCTCAACACCCTCGGCAACTATCTCGACGCCCAATTCCTCTGCCATATTTATTATATGGCGAAGAATGATATTCTCGCGCTTTTCTGCATCTCCTGTGAGTTCTGCTATGAAAGCCTTGTCGATCTTCAGAACATCAACCGAAACACTTTGCAGCATAAGCAGCGATGAATAGCCGATTCCGAAATCATCTATCGCAACGGTAAATCCGTTCTTGTGAAGTCCGTTGACATAAGTGAGAAGACGGTTGATCTCGTAGACATCTACGGTCTCCGTCATCTCTATCTCGATAAGGTGATGATCGATACCGTATTTATCAACTATCGCGATGATACGGTCAATAAGTTCATCATCACCGAGATGATCATTAGAGAAATTTACGGACACGGTTACAGGTTCAAGACCGTTATCAACCCAGCTTCGGAGATCGCGGCAGGTCTGTTCAAGAACGTAGAAATCAAGATCAGATATCAGGTGTTCTTTTTCAAATATCTCAACGAAATCCCCCGGATATATAACCTTGCCGTCGTTGTTCCACCTGACCAGGGCTTCCGCACCGTAAAGGGTATTGTTTTTTGTGTAGACCTTTGGCTGATACAGCACATAAAACTCATTCTTATCGATGGCATTTTTGAACTTCTGGCAGAACTCCTTGTGCTCGATCACCTTGTGTTCAACGTCCTTGGTGTAATAAACAACGTTTGTCCGAGAGTAGCTTTTGGCATAGTTGAGACTTGTGGAAAGGTAGGATATCACTTTGTCAAAAGTCTGGTCGGGAGTATTTATCATGTATACTCCTGCCCTTGCGGTGAGGTTGAATCTCATAGTGGCAGAATTGACTCTTGCCTTTACGTCGATGCCTTTGACCAGCTTATTGATCTTATCGATATTCTCCTTTTTGAATATGATGATAAAATTATCTCCGCCGGGACGTGCAATAAGTTCATCAGCACCAAACATATCTTTCAGCTTTGAAGCATACTGTTTAATGACCTTTGTTCCGGTGCGGAAGCCTGCCTTTTTATTTACATAGCTGAACCCGATTATATCCAGAAGTGCACAACCATAGTGATGGAATATACCGCGCCTTATCAGCTTGCTGACGAATCTGCCGAGACCATTGTTATTGCTTACGCCTGTGACAGTATCCATATAATAATAGCTGTTTGCCATGGCATCCAACCGCAATTTTTCGGAAAGAGTGCAGGCAGTCGTGCTGATAAAATCAAGGTCCTCAAGATCTTCATCATCCCATACAGTTCCGCTGCTTATCCAGGTAATGACAGTCCTTACGCCTGCCCTGCGCCTGCCTTCATAGGTGAATATCTGTCTGCCGACAATATCAACAGAATTGTCGCCGTAAAGATAGTAGAGCTGTTTGCTGTTTGACTTGAATGGTATCTCCAGAATCACCGCCGCAGCGCCATAAGCCTCGGCGATCGGTTTTACAGATTCACGGATGACCTCCTCATCAAACACAGACAGACCCTCCAACATCTTGAAGGACTGTTTTATAAGTTTAAATTTATCGTTCAAATTACCACCCCGATATCAATATCAAAATTAATACTTTATCGGTAACAAACCCAATCTTTAATACCATTATACAGGAAAGTTTGTAAAAATCAAGTGTTATGTTAAAAGTTCTAAGAATATCACAATACAGAGCATAAATTAAGCAAACTATTTTACTGTTCAGACAAAGAAATATCTTTAAAATCAACTTATATTGGTAGATATATAAATTTAAGAAGAGACTAATGTGAATTAAATTCAGTTAATTATTTCTTTAATAAAGCATGAGATAAGCTTTTTAAGGAATTTTCAGTTTACATAATGTTAAATCATGGAATTGAATAATCTGCACAATTGACCTTGAAATTGAAAAGTATATATGCTATAATAATTAACGAAGAATGAACCATATATCTATGGACGGTGATAAGATTGTCAGTTAAGATCAAAATTTGCGGGCTCGTATCTACTGAAGACGCTGTGAACGTTTCGGAAAGCGGAGCGGATATGGCAGGAATGGTACTGTTTTTCCCTAAAAGCAAGAGAAATGTCAGCATTGCTCAGGCAAAGAAGATAATGAGTGCGCTTTCGGATAATGTAAAAAAATGCGCGGTGACAGTGTCGCCGGATGCGGAACAGGTCAGGGAAATAAGCATGGCAGGGTTTGATATCCTCCAGGTTCACGGTGAGCTTTCAGATGAAGCATATGAAGCTTCCGCTATACCGATAGTCAAAGCATTCAATGTGACAGACATTGACAGGCTTGAAAAATACTCCATGCTGGAGAAGGTCTGCGGTTATGTTTTTGATGCTGCTGAATACGGAAGCGGAAAATGTTTCGACTGGAAGCTTCTGGATGACATTCCACGTGATGGAAAAATGTTCATACTGGCTGGCGGACTTCATCCCGAAAACGTTTTTGATGCCGTAAAACGCGTTAAGCCCGATTGTGTCGATGTTTCATCAGGAGTAGAGAAAGACGAGGGAATCGGAAAGGACAGAAACAAGATATTTGCCTTTGTAAATAATGCACGAATGGCATAATCTAGTTTTGTAAAATGTTAACATCATGTTTCTGACAATTATTAAAATATTCCACCGAGAAAAATATTAAAATATTGTAGAGAATTTCGACAAATTGTATTGACATTTTAATTCGAATATTGTATAATATACAAGAGCGATAAAAACGGTATCTGATGTATTTACTATGAGCTGTTTTGCAGCTTGATACCGGAATAAGCATGGAAGGATTGATTAATTTGGCTAAGAAGAAGGAAGAAAGCACTAATGAAAAGATCGTTCGTTTGTATAAAGAGGGTTATAGTTTTGATGAAATATCAAGATCTATGAATAATATCCCAAAAGCGAACGTTATTGGTATAGTAGAGAAGTATTTTCCCGAGTATAAGAGCTATGTTCAGCCCAAGGTAGATCATTCTATAACCGATGATAATGACAAGGCTCAGAAAGCTAAGTTCCCGGGTGTTGGTTTCCTGAAAAGAAATCCCAAGGCTGATGATCATCCCGTCAAGATAACCGTTAACCTTGATATGGACGACGAGGGATTCCTCGACAAGCATACAGAGGGCATCGCAAAGATGCTCAAAGACGGCAGAAGTGTAAATGATATAGCTGAATTCTTCAATAAGGATAAGGCTGATATCCTGGCAGTACGCGATGTAATGGACGAACATTTCAGGAGGGTTGAAGCCTGCAAGAAAGCTGAGCCGGCTCCTGCTAAAACTACAGAGCCCGAGGATAATAAGTTCAGTAATTTTGCAACTGGTCTTGAAGGTGATCAGATAGCTAAGCCCGTAAGACACAAGTATACTCCTCCCACGTATTCAAAACGTGACGATCCCAAACCTGTTTCGGCTTCTTACGGTCTTGCAAGCAATGAGCCTGCTGCTGAGGAAAAGCCCGTTGAAGAGACAGTAAAGGCTGAGACTTCCATCGATACTATCGATGAGGCTGAGCTTCTAAGAAAGGCTGTGGAGGAAGCAAATCTTCCTCCTGTCATCGAGAAAGAAGAAGTTGAAGAGCATAAGGTCAGCCTGCTTCCCAGTGATGATGATAACGGAAGCGGTGAACATGCAGTAGATCACAAGGTAAGTCTCATAGATGATGTGCCTGAGGATCCTGCTATGGATGAGATCCTCGAGATACCCTCTATCGAATCGGTAAGCCCAGAAGAGCTTGAAAAGGAACTTACCAAGGCACCTGAGCCAGTTGAAGATATCCCTGAGATCGGATATGAAAATAATACCGAGGAAGTAGTTTCCAAGGAAGTGAAGGAGGTTTATCCGGGCATGAGCGCTTTGGAGAAAATGAAGCAGTTTGCACAGGAACAGATTGCGGCTAATAACAAGAAAATCGAGGAGCTGAAGTCCAAGAAGACTGATGCAGAGAACGATGCATTCGACTGCAACACCAAGGTCGAGATGATGAAGAAAGAGATCGAGGAAATGCAGGCTAAGCTGCTTGTTCTTATCGACGAGAAGGACAAGGCAGGCAAGGTAGTCAGCGATATCAATGAAGAAATCGAGGCTATCAACAAGGAGAATGCTGATTACGGTACATATCTGTAATATAAAGTGTTCTTATTGAACGGCATTGAATATTCAGCGAGCGCATACCAGACTATGCGAATGCAGGATATTGAAAATATGTTGTATCATCAAAGCTCCGTCCGAAAAGGCGGAGCTTTTTGCTGAGGTGATGTTATGCTTGCTGCGAAACCTGTATACAAATATTTGGCGGATATCGTTTTTCCCAACACCTGTGCGTTCTGCGGAAAGGTGATACGTTGGGACGGGCTTTTATGCGAAAAATGCGCCGGGGATATGCCCGAGACTTTTGATGGGCTTATCCGCATTGAAAATACTGACGGCGCGGTGGGAGTGTTTTACTATGAGAACGATATCATCGGGCTTATCTACAAGCTGAAACACGGTGATGCTGTGTTCAATTTTGCGGAGATCAGTGCGGGTATGATAGCTGATAGGCTTAAGGTGAGGAAAATCGCTGACAGCATTGATATTGTAACAGCTGTGCCCATGCATTTTTCAAAGAAGATAGTCAGGGGCAGAGATCAGGCGGAGCTGTTGGCGCGTTTTGTGGCGGACAAGCTTGGCAAGCCTTTTAATTTTCACTTGCTTGGCAGGAAAAAGGACAGCACCGAGCAGCACAAGCTGGAGCGTGATGAACGTCAGTCTCATGCCGAGGAGGTTTATACTACCTTATCGAAACATTCCGATATTTCTGGTAAGACCATACTCATATGTGATGATGTTATCACGACAGGTTCTACTATAAGGGCTTGCGCGTCACAGTTGAAGTCCATGGGTGCTAAGAAAGTTTATGCCTGCAGTGCGGCTGTTTCGGCGGTTTATAAAGAACGCGGTGACGGAGATAATATTGTGCCTTGAATTTTGCTTGATTTGTTGGGATAGTCGTGAATTTACGGTGGTCGATAGTTTGCGAGCTTTCGCCCCTCGTTCCTCGGGTCAAGCTGTCGGATAACAGCGACTGCGTCGGCTGTGGCTTCGCTGTTTGACAGCGGGCGCGGCAATAATTTACGCATACAGAAAGAGCGTGGACGTTTGTATTGTCCACGCTCTAAAATATTTTTGCCGCGCCTATTTGGTCGGGAAGTTCGCTGTGCTTTTAAAGTTTGCTGTGCATTTTTGTTTTGAGCCTTGGTGATTGAGGGCTCTGCCAACAGTCAGCTTTGCTGATTGTGCAAACATCCTCGCAAGCCTTTCGCGAAAGGCTTGAGCCAAAGCTCTCTTCTTTGGCAGTTTTCAATAATTTTGCTATGTTATCAAAAAATGCCACAGTCCTTACAATGAACTGTGGCATTTTTATTTCTGTTTTATACTTCTGCGCCGAAGTAAACATCGTACCAGATAAGGAATGTAAATACTGTCCAGATTTTTCTGGAATAGTCATACTTCATAGCACGGTGGTCATCCAGCAGTGATACAAGCTCGGATGTATTGAAGAACTTTTCTGCGGCAGGAGAGGTAAAGCAATCCTTTACGACGCCGTAGTATTTGTCTTCTCTGAGCCATACTCTTGTAGGAACGGGGAAGCCAAGCTTTTTCTTGTTAGCTGTCTGAGGGGGGCAGGCTTTGAGGGCTGCTATTCTCATGGCGTACTTGGTATTCTCCTTGGTAACGCGGTATTTTGCAGGTATCTTCTCGGCGAGTTCCATGACCTTTCTGTCGAGGAAAGGTACGCGGAGTTCAAGAGAATGAGCCATTGACATTTTATCGGCTTTCAGCAGAATGTCGCCAGCCATCCAGAGATGGAGGTCGAGGTACTGCATCTGTGTTACCTGATCCTGATCGCGGACTTTATCGTAGTATGGTTTTGTGACAGCCATAGCATCCGAGGCATTTGTTTTTATCTTCAGTATCTTTTTACGTTCTTTTTCGGAGAAGATATAAGCATTTCCGATGAATCGTTCGTCCAAGTCTTTTGAACCTCTTATCAGATAGTTAACGCCATGCTTATGGGGCAGTTTTTCGGCTATAGCGCCCACGCCTTTTCGCAGGGGCTTGGGAATCTTGAAATATGCAGCCATATCTGCCGGGTTATGGTAGATGTTGTATCCGCCGAATATCTCATCGGCTCCTTCGCCCGAAAGCACTGCCTTTACCTGCTGTGATGCAAGCTGACATACAAAGAAAAGAGCGATAGCCGCAGGATCAGCAAGAGGTTCGTCCATATGATACTGTATCTTTTTGAGATTATCCCAATATTCTTCGGGAGTGATTACCTTTGAGAAATTCTCCTTGCCGATGTACTTTGAAAATTCCTTGGCATAGCCTATCTCGTTGTACTTTTCGTCCTCGCCGAAACCTACAGTAAAGGTCTTGTCAACGTCAGCAACTGCGGCAACATAGCTTGAATCCACACCGCTGGAAAGGAATGAGCCTACCTCAACATCAGCGAATTTATGTGCATCAACAGAGTTTTTGAAAGTATCTGATATCTTCTCCACCCAGTTTTCAAGGTCGGGACCGTTATCTGCATTGAACTTGACCTCCCAGTAACGGCGGATATTCAGCTTGCCGTCTTTATAGGTGAAGCAATGAGCGGGAAGCAGCTTTTTGACGTTTTTGAAGAAAGTATCCTCGGTAGGGGAGTACTGGAAGGTCAGGTAAGTCTCAAGAACGTCGGTGTTAAGCTCTTTAGTGAAATCGGGATGGTCGAGGAAGCTCTTTATCTCGCTGCCCCACATGAAAGTGCCGTTCATCTGTGCATAGTAGAAAGGCTTTATTCCGAAGAAATCCCTCGCACCGAAAAGCTCACCTGTATTTTTATTGTATATAACGAAAGCGAACATACCGCGCAGTCTGTCCAGAAGCTTTTCGCCCCATTCCTCGTAACCGTGGATAAGCACCTCGGAGTCGGTCTTGGTATAGAAGCTGTGACCTGCTGCAATAAGTTCATCTCTGAGTTCTTTGAAATTATATATCTCACCGTTGAAAGTCAGCACAAGTGACTTATCCTCGTTGAATATAGGCTGACTGCCCACATCACTGAGGTCGATGATAGAAAGTCTGCGGAATCCCATGGCAACACCGTCGTCGATATACTTTCCATCGGAATCAGGACCGCGGTGTTTTATCCTGTCCATCATTCTGCCGAGAACATCGGACGCGTTGTCAATTCTGTTCGTGAATCCTACGATACCACACATAAATACCCTCGTTTCCCAGAATAAATCTGAATGATCATAAATCATAAAGCGGAAAAGTATTTCCGCTGCAAATACAACTTATATTATACACCGCCTTGAATGTATTTGCAATAGGTATTTTGTAAAAATAAACAAAGTCATATGCATAAAATTGTTTAAATAGCAAGCAATATCTGATTTTTAGTGCCTTTTTGAATAAATTGCGTTAACCCCTTGCAAAATGAAAAAAGATAGTGTATAATAATAGTATAGTAACTGCCATTAAAGTTTTAAAGGGGGAGAGGGGCATGAAGGAGAAAAAGAAGAAGCGTTTTAGACTGGATATCGCGCTGCTTATAGGACTGCTCGCCATGCTCATATCTTTTGGAGCTTATATGGTAAACACAAGTCTTGAAGAAGTGCTTGAAAAGGAATACGGTGCGCCTGTGGTAACTCATGATTACAGCAGCGAAAAGTAAATATTCCTTGATTTGATTTCTGATATGCACCTTTGCTGTCACAGTAAAGGTGCTTTTTTATGAATTAAAGTGTATTATTCATCTGACAAGTCATTGCGCTTGTCGGAGTCAAAAAGTTACAGATTGTAACCTTTTGAAGCAAAGTTGTATACCTGATATAAAATGACATTCCCGGAGTAAAGTGTTTTACTTTACAAAATGCCGCAAAAATCTGTTATATATGGCAAGTAAATGTGCTTGTCATATCTGGGTGATGTATGTTCTGACAGGTAGGCAGGAGATATTTGTCTTGTTTCGATTTTCCAAAATGTAATTGTTTTGCACAAGAAACCAATTGGCTGGTTGTGCAAGGTATACAAATCTAGAGCGTACTTTTTGGCAGGTCCCCGCCTTGACTTTGGAATGATATTACTATATACTAGAATACGAACGCATTTTGAATACTAGATATGGTGGTCGAATGTTGTTCGACACTTTATTAAAATAAAGTATGGAGGAAGTACCATGATCGTAAAAATAAAGAAGAGGGACGGCCGTACCGTTACTTTCAACATTGAAAAGATAGCGCAGGCTATCTACAAGGCAGCTCAGTCTGTCGGCGGAAGCGACTATGAGACCGCGCTTGAACTTTCTGGTAGGGTAGTAGATATGCTGATGGCAAATAATATCTCGACACCTACCGTTGAAGAAATTCAGGACTGTGTTGAAAAGGTGCTTATCGAAGAGGGTCATGCGGCTACTGCAAAATCCTATATACTTTATCGTTCCGAGAGAACTAAGGCTCGTGAGATGGATACCCGTCTTATGAAGGTGTATGAAGACCTAACTTTCAAATCTGCTGAGGACAGCGACCTGAAGCGCGAGAACGCCAATATCGACGGCGATACCGCAATGGGTACCATGCTGAAATACGGATCTGTTGGTGCTAAGGAATTCTATGAGATGTATGTTCTTGAAGAGGAGCACGCAGAGGCTCACGAGAACGGCGATATCCACATCCATGATATGGACTTCTACACTCTCACAACTACCTGTACACAGATAGACCTCACAAAGCTTTTCACAGGCGGTTTCTCCACAGGTCACGGATACCTGAGGACACCTAATGATATAACCAGCTATGCCGCTCTTGCCTGCATTGCTATACAGTCCAACCAGAACGACCAGCACGGCGGTCAGTCTATCCCTAAGTTTGATTATGACATGGCTGAGGGTGTAAAGAAGACCTTCCGCCACCGTTACAGAGACAATATCCGCAGAGGTCTTTCTTTGCTGGCTGATGTTCCCGATAATCCCGATATAGCTCAGAGATGTGCTGATTTTCTGGCTAAGAGGGGACTTACTCCCACACTTGCAAACGACAACGGCTACATGGAAGAAGAAGCTCAGCTGCTGTCTTCCTATGCTGATGCCAAGGTGGTCAAGAAGATACAGAACTTCGCTTTCAAGAGTGCTGTAAAGGAGACAGACAGAGCTACCTATCAGGCTATGGAAGCGCTGATACACAACCTAAATACCATGAATTCGAGAGCGGGTGCCCAGACACCTTTCAGCTCTATAAACTACGGTACCGATACCTCTATCGAGGGCAGGATGGTAATAAAGAATATCCTTCTGGCTGAGGAAGCAGGTCTCGGAAACGGTGAGACACCTATATTCCCGATACACATTTTCAAGGTCAAGGAGGGTATAAACGTCAATCCGGAAGACCCGAACTACGACCTGTTCAAACTGGCGTGCAGAGTTTCGGCTAAGAGACTCTTCCCGAACTTCTCATTTATTGATGCGCCTTTCAATCTTCAGTACTACAAAGAGGGCGACCCCAACACCGAGATCGCTTACATGGGCTGCCGTACACGAGTTATCGGCAACGCATACGACCCCGAAAGAGAGATCGTTACAGGCAGAGGAAACCTCAGTTTCACAACTATCAACCTGCCGAGACTTGGTATCAAGGCTCATTACAATATCGACCTTTTCTATCAGTTGCTTGACGAAAAGCTCCAGCTTTGTATCGATCAGCTGATGCACAGATACAGGATACAGGCTAGCAAGAGAGTCAAGAACTATCCTTTCCTTATGGGACAGGGTGTCTGGATGGATTCTGAAAAGCTCTCCTATAATGACAGCGTAGAAGAAGTGCTTAAGCATGGAACGCTTTCCGTTGGTTTCATCGGTCTGGCTGAGTGTCTTAAAGTTCTGACAGGCAAGCACCACGGCGAATCTGAGGAATCAAGGAAGCTGGGTCTTGAGATAATCAAGCATATGCGTGAGCGTATGGATAAGGAAACTGCGGCTACCGGCATGAATTACTCTCTGCTGGCAACACCTGCTGAGGGTCTTTCGGGACGTTTTGTTAAGATGGACAAGGAGCTGTTCGGCGACATTCCCGGTGTTACGGACAGAGATTACTATACAAACTCGTTCCATGTGCCTGTATACTACAAGATCAACGCTTTTGAAAAGCTGGCTATCGAAGCTCCATATCACGAGCTGACTAATGCAGGTCATATCAGCTATGTTGAGCTTGACGGCGATCCTCTGGGCAACCTGAGTGCCTTTGAGAAGATCGTTAGATACATGAAAGAGGTTGGCATAGGCTACGGCTCTATCAACCATCCTGTAGACAGAGACCCCGAGTGCGGATACACAGGTATAATCGGTGACCGCTGCCCCAGATGCGGCAGATCGGAAGCTGAGCACCGCAAGTCCACACACGAGAGGATACCTCGTATCAAGATCGATGCTGTTCCTGCTGATACGGCTGAAAAGAAGCCTGCCAAGAGCAAGAAAAAATAACCACACCATTATCTCCTGTCCATCTGTTTTGTACAGGAGATAATTTTGCGCACATATCGGAGGTTTATTATGGAGATCAGGATAGCCGGTCTGGCGGAGGAATCTATAGTTGACGGACCCGGTTTCAGGTTCACTGTGTTCACTCAGGGCTGCCCACATCACTGCAAGGGCTGTCAAAACCCTCAGACCCATGATTTCAATGGCGGCAGGGTCGACGACACGGACAGCATTTTTGCTATGATAATCAAAGATCCCTTGCTTGACGGCGTAACATTCAGCGGTGGAGAACCATTTTGTCAGTGCAGCGCTCTTCTTTCTCTGGCTAAGAAGATACGTGGTTTCAAGGAACGCAGGCTGAATATCATCAGCTTTACGGGCTATACCTTTGAACAGCTCATCGAGCGTGGCAAAACCGAACCCGACTGCAAGGCTCTGCTTGAAACTCTTGATTATCTTGTTGACGGAAGATATGAAGAAGACAAACGCTCCCTGGAATTGAAATTTCGCGGAAGCTCAAATCAGCGTTTTATCGACGTTCAGCGTTCTCTGAAAGAGGGAAAAGCAGTTGAGGTCGATGACGAGCTGCTCTGAATCTGCTTTTTAAATTGCTGTAATGATCAAGAAGTTTTAAGCCATAGTACTTCTGAAATTATTCAGAGGTACTGTGGCTTTTTAATTGACGATCTGACAGCCGGATGATATAATCTTAAATAACAAAAATGGGAAAGTGGTGAACGAAATGAATAAAGAATGGTCCGAAATGAATAAGCTTATGCAGAAGCAGATAAAAAAGAGTGAAACATTTTTCGATGGTATAAACACATTGCTTGAACTACGCAGCAGTCTGATGGACACCATTATATCTTTTAAAAATGAGCTTTCAGCTGATGAATTTGCTGCTATCCCTTTCATTAATGTAGATGGTTATCACAGCAAAACCATTGCATATTCATTGTGGCATATTTTTAGGATCGAAGATATAGTTGCACACACTTTGATAAATGGTGATGAGCAAGTTTTCTTTTTAGGAAAATATAAAGAGAGGATCAATTCACCGACGGTCACCACAGGCAATGAACTTGTTAAAAATGAGATATCTGAGTTTTCAAAGCAGCTGGATATAAACGAATTATATGCATACATTTTTGAAGTCAAAGACAGCACAGAAAAAATACTGCGTGAAATGCCTTTTGAAAGACTTAAAGAAAAAATATCTGCAGAGCGCAGAGAGGTACTGCAAAACCTGAATGTTGTCAGCAATGACGATAAAGCTGTGTGGCTGATAGATTATTGGTGCGGAAAAGATATTCGCGGTTTGATACAAATGCCATTTTCGCGGCACTGGATAATGCATACAGAGGCAAGTTTAAGAATCGCAAATAAGATACACAAATAACTGAACTCGATGCCCCGAAGTGTTTAACGATGAACGCTTAGGGGTAAAACTTTATTTGAAATTTTCTCATAGGTCGATGCTATGCGGTCACTTTAGACGGATATCTGCTTCGTATGCAGTTAGAATAATTATTTTAGAACAGTATTACATCGCAGTTTTCCAGATTGTGGGATATGTTGATACATTCGCTTTAATATTATTAAAATTTTAAATAAACAGACATGATATGTATTCCCCGAAGTCTTTACTTTTGTTAAATAATGTGATATAATAAATACGAAAATAGTGCGATACGGAAAAGGTTGGGTATTATATTATGAAATTTATATCATGGAATGTAAACGGTTTCAGGGCTTGCCTGCAAAAAGGCTTCGGGGATTTTTTCACCGAGGCAGATGCTGATATCTTCTGTATGCAGGAGACTAAGATGCAGCCTGATCAGGCAGATTTTTCGCCCGAGGGTTATCAAAAGTATTTCCACAGTGCAATAAAGAAAGGCTATTCGGGAACTGCTGTTTATACAAAGAAAGAACCTCTCGATGTTAAATTCGGGCTGAACGGCACTCACACAGACGAGGGCAGGGTCATAACCTGTGAGTATGATGATTTTTACTTTGTATGCTGTTATGTCCCTAATGCGCAGAATGAGCTCAAAAGAATAGATTACCGTATGGAGTTTGAGGACGATATGAGGGCTTATCTTTCGGAGCTTGATAAGAAAAAGCCCGTTATTTACTGCGGCGATCTTAATGTTGCTCACGAGGAGATAGACCTTAAAAATCCCAAGAGTAATGCGGGCAACGCAGGATTTTCAGATCAGGAGCGCGGAAAGTTCACTGAGTTGCTGGCGGCGGGATTTGCTGATACTTTCCGCAGGCTTTATCCCGATGTGACAGGTGCTTACTCATGGTGGTCATACAGGTTCAACGCAAGAAAGAACAACGCGGGATGGCGTATCGACTACTTTGTAGTTTCGGAAAGACTAATGGATAAGGTAAAGGATTCAAAGATACTTAAAGATATAGAAGGCAGCGATCACTGTCCTGTTGAATTGGATATGGAGTTTTAAGTTATAAGATTTTTCGGGGGGAGAAAAATGATACTTGTTACGGGTGATATCCACGGATGCTCGGATATTGGCAAGCTTTCCGCAAAGGCAAACCCTGCCCAGAAACTGATGAGTAAGGATGATTTCCTTATCATCGCGGGGGATTTCGGGCTGGTCTGGAACAACGATGCGGAAGATCTCTGGTGGCGCAAATGGCTGGATATGAAGCCTTATACCACACTCTTCATCGATGGCAATCACGAAAACTTCGACTTGCTGGAAACCTTTGAAGAAGTGGAATTCTGCGGTGGAAAAGCTCACAGGATTGGCAACAGCATCTATCATCTGAAGCGCGGAGAAATGTTTGAGCTTCAGGGGAAAAAGTTTTTCACCATGGGCGGCGCTGAATCTCACGACAAGGAATTTCGCGAGATAGGTTCTTCGTTATGGGAGCAGGAGCTTCCCAGTGAAACTGAGTATGCTCACGCGCTGGAGACCCTTGATAAGAACGGCTGGAAAACGGATTATATCCTGACCCACTGTGCGCCGTCTTCCGTTCAGCATGAAATAGCAGGGAAGCTTGGTCTGGAGAATGAATATCCCGACAACAAGCTGAATGAATTTCTTGAAGATATCGGTCAGAAAATCGAATACAAATTCTGGTTTGCTGGTCATTATCACACTGATATGGCAAGCGAGATCGAACCAAGGTTCAATGTTCTTTTTAATAGCATAGTTGAGATATGAATATAACAAACGAGGCTCGCTCCCGAAAAGGAACGAGCCTTTGATATTTATACTATGGATTCAGTCTGTTAGGACCACGGAAGATGAACATAGCTTCCTTGATGTGCAGACCAAGCAGCAGCATTGTCAGTCTGTCAACGCCGATACCGAAACCGCCGTGAGGAGGACAGCCGTACTTGAAGAACTCAAGATAGAACTTTACGTCCTCATCCAGACCCTTTTCAGCAGCCTGCTTCTTAAGAACTTCATATCTGTGCTCTCTCTGTGCGCCTGTTGTTATCTCTACACCTCTCCAGATGAGGTCGTAGCCCATAGGCACGCCCTTTTCATCTCTCATGTGATAGAATGCACGCTTTTCAGCATCAAAATCGGTAACAAAGAGGAACTCGTGGTTGTAGTGCTTCTTTACCCACTCATAGCTGAGCTTTTCAGCATCGGTGGTAAGGTCGCCCTTTTCTTCCTCGGGTACCTTGTAGCCGAACTCTTCTTCCAGTGCCTTGTAGAGATCTGCAAGCTTAACAACAGGGAAAGGAGTTTCGGGAACGATAACTTCCTGACCGAAGAGCTCCTTGATCTCGTCGCCGTACTTTTCCTTAACAGCGGAAAGACCTGCCTTTAATAGCTGTTCTTCCATAGCCATTACATCTCTGTAATCGTTGATGTAGCTGAATTCAAGGTCGAAGCCTGTGAACTCAGTGGTGTGCTTGCTGGTGTAGCTCTTTTCAGCTCTGAATACAGGGCCGACTTCAAAGATACGCTCAAAGCCGCTTGCCATAGCCATCTGCTTGTAGAACTGAGGGCTCTGTGCAAGATATGCGTTTCTGTCAAAATACTTTACCTCGAAAACGCTGGAGCCGCTCTCGGAAGCTGCGCCTATCAGCTTAGGGGTGTGTATCTCGATGAAGTTCTCACCCAGCAGAAAATTCCTCATGGCATTTACCATAGCGGTCTGTGCCTTGAACATCAGCTGGTTCTCATCGGTACGCAGGTCTATCCAGCGGTAGTCGATACGCTGATCGATGCTTGAACGCTCAACTGCCTTTTTCTTCTTGGTAGCAGCGATCTCTTTTCTTGCTATCGGGATAGCGTCTGCAATGCTCTCGGGGATGATATCCTCTGGTATCATTTCCAGACCGCCCAGCTTTACGTAGTCATTCTCAAATACCTGACCTATAACGGTAACAACGGAATCGCCTGTCAGTGCGTCAAGCTTTTCGTTGAGCTCGGGGTGCTTTTCCTTTTCAACAGTTACCTGTAATTTGCCTGTAATGTCCTTAACGACGATAAAAGCCATAGCGCGGGCATTTCTGTAATTCTCAACAAAGCCCTGTACCTTTATGGTCTCGCCAAGATGCTCTTTAACGTCTTTAATGTATGTTCTGTTCATATAATAACTTCCTCCCGTTTCGGATAAGATTTTACATACTTATATATTATAACGCTTTAAGCGTAAAATGTCAACAGCGATATAAATATATTTTGTTTCAAAAATCAAATCTTTTTTGCAGATGAAGAACCATTCTCCCGGACGGCCTGACATTTCAGCTTATGGGTGTTATCCTGTATCTATATAGAAAGAAGGACGTTACAGCATTCGGTAATAATACTTGAACCAATGCCCTGGGACAAAAACGGAGATACCGATCCTGAGCAAGATATAAACTGATAAAAAAAGGCATGAGTATTTTATTGCTCATGCCTTTAAGTTCTATATCTTGTGTCCGCAGATGGGACAGAATTTAGTGTCCGATGTCAGCTTGTTTCCACATTCGTTGCAGAACTTTACTGTTTCACCTGGCTGAGGTTGTATTTGTGACGGTGTATATGTTTGGCGCACAGGTTCGTAATTTTGATCGTAGGCAACAGTATTTTGCGACTGATATGCATTTGAAGCAGGATATCCGCCGTACTGACCTTGGCTGTAAGGGTTGACGTTATTAGGCTGTTGAGTGTTGTGGGGCTGATAACCAAACTGAGCATTCTGTGAATTTCCGTAAGGATAGCCACCCGACTGTTGATCGGTGGTATTATTTGGAATGCTGCCGTACTGCCATACAACAGGCTGACCTGCCATTGTATTCGGTTGGCTGCCATACGCATTTGTGACAAAGTTTTGTACGTTGTCAGGATTTACAAGCACAGTACCATTCTCGTTTGTTTTTCCGACCATATCCTGAAAGTGACCGTTCAGGTGCTGGTAGTAATACTCGTTGTAGATCATAAGGTCTTCTTTGCTTGCCTTAGTGATGATCTTATACATCAGCATATAGACAATGATCATTATACCGATAACTCCGGCAATGCCTACATACTCGAAACTTTCGGGAGCGTCTTTAGCGACAGACGCAAGAGCAAGAAAATCATATAGACCATGTACCAAGACCGAAATAAAAAATGCGCGACGCTGAGGATTTTTATCAGATTCGATGTTATTATACTTTTTATACTTAGAGAGTCCGAAATAATAGCCCATGAAAATTCCTGTGAACGCATGGAGCGGAACTGAAAGTGCTGCTCTTAAAATTCCCGTAAATGCACCCATTAATGCGCCTGATTTAGAACCATTACCCAATACATAAAAAATATTTTCAAGTGTAGCAAAGCCAAGTGCCGCAGCAGCGCCGTAAACAATACCGTCATAGGTATGGTCGAAATCTCTGTTTTTAAAGATAGTAAGCTTGAATGTGAAATACTTGCATAGTTCCTCTGCCGGACCTATAATAAACACACAAAGCGCAAACAGTCCGGACATACTCAGTATTTTATTTGCGTCGGAATTATATGAAATTGCCAAAATGATTATACCAATATATTCCAATATCGCAGCAATTATCGTTGAAAGAGCGCTAACAATAAATACCTTAGCAACTCTTTTGAAGGGTTCTTTTTTTATAGTCGGGGTCTTTTTCAGCACCACCGAAAAGATGACGATGGTAGGTACCAGAGCGATACCAATAAGAGCATAATTCAATCGTTTTACCTCCTTTATTTAAGGGAAGCAGCTGCTTCTTCAGAAGTTCGTATGTAATGGAAAAGATACTGCTGTGCTATGCCCTCGTATCCTCTGGTACATTCTGGAAGACCATTGGGATACCAGTTTGCCATAACTCGCTTGACCCATACATCTATGGGAAAAGCTTCTGTACGATAAAATCCGAACAGCAATGCACATTCTGCCACCTTGGGTCCTACGCCTTTTATGGTCTGCAAAAGTTTGCGAGCGCTTTCGATATCCATGCTTCGTATCTTTTCGAGATCGATGGCACCGCTTTGTATCTTTTGGACAGCATCAACCAGGTATTTCGCCCTGAATCCCGCACGGAGATAAGCAAGGCTTTCCTCGGTCTCCTCGGTGAGTTCCTGCCAAGCGGGATAACCGCCGCAGTGTTCGCAAAGCCGTCCGATTATTCCTTTGATTCGTGGAATATTATTGTTCTGGCTGATTATGAATGAGGAGAGCGCTTCCCAGCTGTCCTGACGGAGTATGCGTATACCGCTGGCGTATTTGCAGGCTTTTGAGAGAGTCTCGTCCTCTGAAAAACGTTTTTTTATTTCGCTGTAGTCGGTGGCAAGGTCAAAATAATCTACCCACAGCGAAATAAAGTCTTCTTCTGTGGTATCGTGCAACTTGAAAACGTCTTTACCGTTCTCACAGCTTATCACAAGCTTTTTATTTAGAAATGCTCCGCTGTAGGTGTTATCGGCAGTCTTCTCCCACCTGAAAGCCTGACCGCAGTCAAGGGTCTGGTCGAGGTCAAAGTCCGCCTGACAGAGCAGTATATCTTTGCCGTCTTTTTTGTAGTCCATTTTGTTCACACTCCGTCCTGCCAGTTTATACAGTCAGGCAGTTTATAGTTTTCGCAGAATCGTCTTATACAGGCGACGGCGCTTTCTATTGAAATAACAGCGTCTGCAGGTGCAGTCCATTCCGTACCGCAGGGATTAAAGGTGACCTGGGTATTTCCATAGCCGCGGGACATATACATATCGCCCTCATCATTCCCGAAATAGTTCAGGCAGGCATATCCGCCGTTTACAAGCACTGCAAGGGCAGGGTAGAGCGAACCGTCTTCACTTATCCATATCTCGTTCATACCCTTTTCTGCAAGACTGAGTATCAGCAAGATAACTTCTTTGGTATCGGCGATAGTTATGTCACCGTTTTCGCAACTTATACGCATAGCATTCACCTTTTATAAGACACTTGCAAATTTCATTAAAATACATTATACTATATAATGAAACAATTTTCAATATATTTTTTGCCTATATGCGAAAGGGAGTTTTTCAATGAGAGAAAGCATTTTAACCATACCGGTTACAGAAATATTCGAGCCGAAATGCGGCTGTCCTATATGCAGGCTGCGGGATACTCTTGAACAGCGTACTATTGATTACATAATGGGTGCAGCCATGATGGAGCCTGATGTCCGCATAGAGACCAACAAGCAAGGCTTCTGCAAGGTACATTTCGAGCAGATGCGTGCCTGCAAAAACCGCCTCTCACTGGCGCTGATGCTGTCAACACACTTACAGTCACTTCAAAAGAACGTACTTAAAAGGCAGAGCATATTTGAAGGCAAGACAGCTAAGCAAAAGCGCGTATCTGCGGTAAATAATGACTGTTTTGTCTGCAACAAGATAGAGTGGGGAATGTCCCGCATAATGGTGACGCTTTTTGAGCTTTACGAACAGCAGGACGAGTTCCGCCAGCTGTTTGCCGAGCAGGAAATGCTTTGTCTGCCCCATTATGATATGCTTGTATCTGCCTGCGAGGACAAGATGAACAAGAAGATACAGGGAAGTTTCAAGGAAGCCTGTGCCGCACTTACCGAGAAATATCTGGCTGAACTGGAAAAAGATGTGACCCATTACTGTGATATGTATGACTACCGCAACAACGGAAGTGATGCTGACTGGGGCAATTCTAAGGATTCCATCGAGAGAGCGATAAAATTTCTGACAACACGATAATTTCGTAACAGAATGTAATTTTTCTTTGGGCATTCGGCTGAATAAAAATACATAATATTGTACAGACTTTCATAGATGAGTGTTATTTGTCAGGTAGAGTAAAACTAGTACGTTTTTATGGATATTTGAGGCCTTAAAGTGCCTAACAAATTAAAACTTTCCGCGAATCCCCTAGAACTTTGGGGATTCAGCTCTGTGTAAGACCAAAATATTGCCGTGTTCATTATTCAGTAATAGTTTTAACGATTTAAAAGCCTTTCAAGAGGTGTGCGTTTTCACTTGATGTACATATTTTTGTCCTTAGGTATATTTTTCAACAAAATTAACCAATGTTGAAAACATAGGAATTTTACGTGATTTTCAACCTTTTCAACAGGTTTTTCAACACTTTTGGTTTGAAAATGTTGACTTATGAAATGAGTTTTCAACTTTTCAACAGTAAATTGTTGAGAAGTACATTCTAACGGACTTTAATGTGAAAATCGATGACAAGGAGATGTCTGAAAGGTGATAAAAGGCGTGAACAAGCAAATTATTGAAATTAAATGTACGAACAATGAATGTTTTGAAAGAGCACTTTTGTTCGTGAACTCAAACTGTGAACTGTTTTCTGAAAACGATCCGCAGGTCATGGCAGGGGAGTATCTTAAGAAGCTGACAGATGAAATGGAAAGTATTGAAAGAGAAGACAAACAGCCACATGATAAAACACTAAGATCACTTCTCGCTGTACTTTTCGGAGCGATAGTGACTTCTGTGCTGGTTTTTGTTTTGATTGCCTTATGATAGCGCACATATTTTCTAAAAATCGTATATGCTATTTGTTTAAATTGCAAAAAATCCTCGGAAGCTATTGGCTTTTGAGGATTTTTGTGCTATAATACCTAATAACTGTTGTTTGAAAAAGGATTTTTGATTATGAATAAAGACAGAAATAACACTACCGAAAACAAGCGTGACGAAGAGCTTATCCTTGGAAGAAATCCGGTTATCGAGGCGCTGAAAGCCGATAAGCTGATAGATATGATCTTCGTGAATCCCGAGGCTAAGGGTTCTATCTCGCTGATACTTAAACTTGCCAAGGAAAGGGATATCCCCGTAAAGCAAGTCAGGGAAGTAAAGCTTGACTACATGGCAGGCGGTGCGGCGCATCAGGGCGTTATAGCTGTGGGCGCCTGTGCTGAGTATGTGGAGGTCGAGGATATCCTCGCTATCGCTGAAAAGAAAGGCGAAGATCCTTTCATAATAATATGTGACGAGATCGAGGATCCCCATAATCTCGGTGCGATAATACGTACCGCCGAGGCTGCCGGAGCTCATGGTATAATAATCCCCAAGAGAAGGAGTGCTTCACTGAACCACACTGTTTTCAAGACTTCTGCAGGTGCGGCAAGCTGGCTGCCTGTTGCGAGAGTACCAAATCTTGCGGCGGCAGTTGACGAACTGAAAAAGCAGGGCGTGTGGATATACGGTACAGACGGCGCAGGTGAAAATTATTCGGGCGCCGATCTCCGCGGTCCCATCGGACTGGTAGTAGGTTCTGAGGGCTTCGGCATGGGAAGACTTATGAAAGAAAAATGCGATATGCTTCTCAGCCTGCCGATGGCGGGCAAGATAACCTCGCTTAATGCTTCTGTTGCTGCTGGAATCTTTATGTATGAGATAGTGCGCCAACGCGCCATCAAGTAGATTTGGAGTGATATGGATTGGCTGATAAATATTCCATCGACGAAATTTTGTCGGAATACAGCAATAAATACAAAACAAATAACAGACCCGAGGCGGACAAGCCTGAAGATTTCGATATAAGCTTTGATAAGCCCCGGGAAGCTCGTACTGCGCCGGAGATACCCGATATCCCGATGGATAGTACCGCAGAAAACGCTGTTGAGAAGACCAAGGATATTGCGAAAACTGTTTCGGCTGCCGAAGATAAAGCCGAATCTGTCGTAACGAGCGATGCTTCATCTGATGCAAAAGCTGACGGCTTCCTGCTTGCAGAAGATCTTATTCTCAAGAACGATACACCGGTAGACGATGAGATCGCTATGCTGACGGCTCGTAAGATCAGCAGACTTTCCTCCCATGGAGGAAGACGCAGGCGCGACGACGAACTGTCAGCTGAACCGGTAAGACGCACAAGCTTAAAGGATATGAAGCTTGGTCTTGAGGGCAAGATAATCCCTCAGAGCCAGTATCTCACAGACATCGATGAGGAAGAAGAGGATATTCCCGAAAGCGATGCTGATGACGAGTATACAAGACGTTCGGCAGCACTTGAAAAGCATAGAAGATCCAAGGTCGAAAGCTTTGTTCTGGACAGTCTGGACGATGCTGATGATGCAGAGAAAAGCAAAACAAATAAGATATCCTATGGTCAGAAAGAGTTTGAAAACTACGATGAAGCACCGAAGGTACTCAATGATATTCTGCAGATCAAAAGTAATCTGTTTCTCAGACTTTGCGTGCTGCTCTTCACAGGTCTTTCAAGCTTGCTTATAACCATAGCAAATGACCTTGAACTTCCTGTGATAAGGATATTCGACAGATCGGTCTCGCCGTCTGCTTTCCTGTTTTCCAACACGATAATGGGTCTGCTGTCGCTGGGTGTTTCTTATACTATCATGACTGCCGGTATAAAAAATATGTTTCTGCGTAAACCCGATAATGATTCTATCGCAGCTGTAGGTATATTCGTTTCGGTAATCGCAGGTATCGCTACGCTGTTTGAGCCGGATTCTGTCCGTGACTGCTATTACCATGTATATGTATCAGCAGCCATCATGGGGCTGATATTCAATACTCTGGGCAAGATGATGACAGTTCAGCGAACCGAAAAGAATTTCAGATACATCGCAGGAGATTTCGACAGATACGCTGTCAAGAGCGTTGACGGAAGCACTGCTGTGAATCTTGGCAGGGGAGCCGTTCCAGTCAATGCCAATATGGCTGCTATGCGAAAGACAGGCTTCGTAGAGGATTTCATCAACAACAGCTATGCGCCAGATGTTTCCGACAGATTTGCAAAGTATTCCGCACCAATCGTACTAATTGCAGGATTTTTAACGGGGCTTCTCTCGTTCATCTGCGATAAGCACGCGGGTTCAAGCATAGAGAAGATATATGTTGCACTTGCTGCATTTTCTGGTACCGTGACAATGTGCTCATCACTTTCACTTATATTGGCTGTAAATCTGCCAATAAGCAAGGCGACCAATAAATATTTGCAGTATTCCTCGGTTATACTGGGTTACAGCGCCGTAGAGGAGTATTCGGAAACCAATTCGGTAATGGTAGATGCAGTTCAGCTATTCCCGAAAGAAAGCGTTGATCTTGTAAATCTGAAGCTTCTTTCCACCGAGCCGCTTGACGAATGTATTCTTCTGGCTTCAAGCCTTGTTTTCCGTGCGGACAGTGTACTGAAAAATTCTTTCTATAAAATACTCAAAGGCAAGCTTGATATGCTATATCCCGTAGAAAGCTACATCTACGAGGACGAAAGAGGATTATCGGGCTGGATAGACAATAAGCGCGTGCTTCTCGGCACAAGACAGCATATGGAAGATCATTCAATTGATGGTCTGCCGCCTGCTTCAAAGGAAGCTGAATACGGCAAGGGCAATGTGATACTTTATCTTTCCATATCTGGCGTGATATGTACAATGTTCGTGCTGAAAGTTACTCCTTCCATGTCGGTGACGAAATGGATGCAGTCGCTTGAAAGAGAGGGCGTTGTCACCGTTGTAAGAAATGTGGACGGTTTCCTCACACAGGAGTTTCTTGAATGTCTATTCGATCTTGACAAAGGCTCAGTAACGATGCTGCCTTTCAGGTATCACAAGGAATATGAAAACGAAGTTGGCTACAATGAGCGCGAATCCTCTCCTATGATGTGCAGCGGAAGTTTCCCCGCGTTTGCTATGCTGATAACAGGCGTAAAGAGGATAAAATCCGCAGCTCAGCTGGGTATCGCGATACAGGTAGGTTCCGTAGCACTGGGCGCGGCTATATGTCTTATATCCATGCTTCTTGGCACATTCGCACAGATAACACCAACGCTGATAATCGTTTATCACCTGGTATTCGCAGGCATTACCCTGGCAATGCTCGGCAGCAAGAAAGTATGATATCAATACCGTCGGTTCACCGGCGGTATTTTTTTGTAATATAGGCGGAACTATTCGCATAGGATTTATGAGGGAGTGATGCCAATGAAGAAGTTACTGATGGCTGCTGTCATACTGCTTGCGGGCTGTACCACTGATATACCACATGATACGATAAAATACGACCGTATACCATCGCCTGCGCCGAGGATCGAAGCTGATGACACAGAAAACGATGGCTATTCGCCGCTAAACTATGAGCGTCGTAAGGGGATATGGCTATCTTATATCGACCTTGCGCCCATGCTTTCGGCGGATAACGCTGATGATTTCCGAGAATGGTTTGATACCGCCTGTTCCGAAATTGCTGACCTTGGATGCAATACGATCTACGTTCATGTAAGACCTTTCGGAGATGCTATTTACGATTCTGCTCTGTTTCCGCCATCGGAGTATCTCGGCGGAGATTATGACCCACTTGAAATTATGTGCGGGGCAGCACATGAACACGAGCTTTCGATTCATGCTTGGATAAATCCTCTGAGATTACAGACGGCGGACAAGCTGGCTGAGTTTTCGGGATACACAACAGCTGATTGGTTCATCGAGGAAAATGACAGAGTGAGCTATGTGGGTGAGGACGGTCATCTGTGGCTCGACCCTGCCTATCCAGAGGTTCGTGAGCTTATCGCCGATGGTGCATACGAGATAGCCGAAAACTACGATATTGATGGCATACATTACGATGATTATTTCTATCCTACAACCGATTCTGAATTTGATGCGAAGTGTTTCGCTGAAAACGAAGGTGACAATTCTCTCGATGAATGGCGGAGGGATAATATCTCAAAAATGTGCCGTGAGATATATCAGAGAGTTAAGTCCGTTGACGGCCGAATCGAAGTAAGCATATCCCCGCAGGGAAATATGGAAAACAACTATTACAAGCTGTATGCCGATGTAGAAAAATGGTGCAGCGATGGCGGTTACTGCGACAGGATCATTCCGCAGATATATTTTGGATATGATAACCCTGTCAAGCCTTTTATCAGTACACTTGATGAGTGGCAGGATGTTTGTAGCAGCGGGAAAGTCAGTCTTGATATAGGATTGGCTGTTTATAAAATTAGTACAGATGAAGAGTTCACGGACAATGTTGGAATAATAGCTGATCAAATTGATGATTGCGATAATTGTCAAGGAATATCGTTTTACTCATTTGGAAGTCTATTTGGCGAGGACAGGGAATATGAAAGGATAGCCCATGAGAGGGAAGCTATCAGAAAAGCTCTTGCCAAATATTAAATTTTTCTAAATAATTTTATTGCTGACGATTATAATTCTTTTCAGACACTTGTAATTTTCATCGAAATGATGTATAATAAAATGAAATATTTTTGCGGAGGGATAGGATTGTTTAAGATAATCAGAAGGAAACAGTTAAACGACAGCGTTGTGCTGATGGATATTGATGCACCTTTTATTGCGAAAAAAGCTGATGCAGGTCAGTTTGTTATCGTAAGAGCAGATGAATACAGTGAAAGGATCCCCCTTACCATTGCGGATTTTGACCGTGAAAAGGGTACAGTTACTATAATTTTTCAGACGATCGGCGGTTCTACTATGTCGCTTGCCGCACTCAAAGAGGGCGAAGCTATACGCGATGTTGTGGGACCTCTGGGAATGGCTACAGAGTATGAGCCCAATTTGAAGAAAGTCGCTGTTATCGGCGGCGGTGTTGGCTGTGCGATAGCTTATCCTCAGGCTAAAAAGCTCCATAACATGGGTGTTGACGTTCAGCTTATCGCGGGTTTCAGGACTAAGGATATCATCATTCTTGAAGACGAGATGAAGTCTGAATCCACCGATCTGCATATCTGCACCGATGATGGATCTTACGGCTACCACGGATTTGTTACCGACAAGCTCAAGGAGCTTATCGACGCAGGCGCTAATTTCGACGAAGTTATTGCAATAGGTCCTGTTCCTATGATGAAATTCGTATGTAAAGTAACAGAGCCTTACAATATAAAAACTATTGTTTCACTGAATCCTATCATGATAGACGGCACAGGAATGTGCGGCGGCTGTCGTGTTAGAGTCGGCGGAGAGATAAAGTACGCCTGTGTTGACGGTCCTGATTTTGACGGTCACAAGGTTGATTTCAACGAGCTTGTAAGAAGAAATTCCACTTATAACGAGGCTGAAAAGCAGCACGTTTGCAGACTTATGGGAGGTGCGGCTAATGGCTGATATGAGATTGGACAAGGTTCCGATAGCTGAACAGGAGCCCGAAGTCAGGGCGAAGAACTTCAAAGAGGTAACATTGGGTTACTCCCTTGAAAAGGCTGTTAGAGAGGCTATGCGCTGCCTGAATTGTAAGAATAAGCCCTGCATGAGCGGATGTCCAGTTGGTGTAAGGATACCCGAGTTTATCGCTAAGGTCGCTGAAGGCAATATGGAAGCGGCTTACGAGATCATCAAAACCACTAACTCTCTGCCTGCAGTCTGCGGAAGAGTATGTCCTCAGGAAAACCAGTGTGAGGGCAAGTGTGTCAGAGGTATAAAGGGTGAGCCTGTTGCGATCGGCAGACTGGAGCGCTTTGTTGCTGATTATATGAGAGGCAAGGAACCCGAAGTTGAGCTTCCCGAACCCAACGGACACAAGGTTGCTATCATAGGCGCGGGTCCCAGCGGACTTACCGCTGCGGGCGATCTGGCAAAGCTTGGTTACGAAGTTACTGTATTCGAAGCTTTTCACACCGCAGGCGGAGTTCTGATGTACGGTATCCCCGAGTTCAGGCTTCCCAAAACTATCGTTCAGCACGAGATAGACAATCTTACCAAAATGGGCGTTAAGATCATGACCAACATGGTCATAGGCAAGGTGCTTTCCGTTGATGAGCTCTTCGAGATGGGCTATGAGGCTGTATTCGTTGGTTCAGGCGCAGGTCTGCCCAGATTTATGGGCATTGACGGTGAGGGTCTGATAGGCGTTTATTCCGCTAATGAGTACCTGACACGTATCAACCTGATGAAGGCTTACAAGAAGGAGTATGCAACTCCTATCATGAAGTCCCAGAAAGTGGCTGTTGTAGGCGGTGGTAACGTTGCGATGGATGCTGCGCGTTCTGCGCTGAGAATAGGCGCTAAGAAGGTCTATGTCGTTTATAGACGTTCTCTTGAAGAGCTTCCCGCACGTAAGGAAGAAGTTCATCACGCTATGGAGGAAGGCGTTGAGTTCCTGACTCTAAATAATCCTGTTGAACTGCTGGGTGATGACAATGGAAGAGTTCGTGCTATGGTCTGCCGTAAGATGGAACTGGGCGAACCTGATGAGAGCGGCAGAAGAAGTCCTGTTGCTGTTGAAGGTTCGGATTACGAGCTTGATGTTGATACAGTTATCATGGCGATAGGTACATCTCCCAATCCGCTAATAAGGAACACCACCCCCGGTCTTGATGTTAACAAGCGCGGCTGTCTCATTGTTGATGACACCGAGGCTACCACCAAAAAGGGAGTATATGCGGGCGGTGACGCTGTTACAGGCGCTGCAACTGTTATACTCGCTATGGGTGCAGGCAAAAAGGCTGCCGCAGCTATCGACGCTTATATCAAGAATATCAGCGAAGAAGAGTAAACATTCTGTTAAATCACTTGATAAATTTTCTGGATTCTGCTATAATCATTAGCAGTAATTTAAAAATCGGGAGGCAGTAAAATGAATCATGCATACGCAACACTGATGTCTGCAAGCGGTAATTCCACAACAAGCGGATATCTTCTCTCTTTCGCACCGCTGGTGCTGATACTGGTGTTCTTCTATTTCTTCATCATGAAGCCTCAGAAGAAGCAGGAAAAGGCTGACAGAGAAATGAGAGAGAATGTCGATGTTGGTGACGAGATCATCACAAACGGCGGTATAATCGGCATAGTTACTCAGGTCAAGGAAGATAACGTAGTTATCGAAACAGGTGGCGACAGAAGCAAGATACGCATCATGAAATGGGCTATCGCTAAGGTCGTTACCGACGATGACGATAACGAAAAGGATAAGGCTTGATAATATCTCAGCACCGTTTTAAAGCGGTGCTGTTTTTTGTAATAAATTTTATCATGCATGAATATGATAGCAGTAGAGACTAATAGGGGAGGTCGACTGCTATGAGAAAGCACAGAAGTAATTCAAGAGGTCTTGGTATCGCCGCCGAGCAAATGCTAGCACTGATTGTTGCGGCAGGTGTGATACTGCTGCTCATATGTGCTATGGCTTTTCTTCTAACAAAGATTGACGCGGGAAAGAGCGTTTTGTCGACCATGTCCACAGGAGCACTGGTCATTGGGGCATATTTTGGTGGATACACAGGTGGCAAAAAGCGAAAGCGCAATGGTCTTGCGGCGGGGGCACTGACGGGTATACTTACGTTTATTACCATACTGATAGCGGGGTGTATTTTCGCAGGATATTCAGTACGGATAACCTCTTTCGGAAAATTGCTTCTTACAGTTGCAGCCGCTTCGATCGGCGGGGCAGTTGGGGTCAACACCAAAAGAGTACACTAGATAATATGATTTTATATGTTTAGCAAATATTTATATCTCGTTAAATATTACTTCATAAACTTTATGTCATAATATGATATAATATCTGTAAATCGTATATGGAGGTATGATATTATGAAACATATCAAGACTATCAATAAGGCTAATCTGAAGAAGACTGCTGCTAAGGGCGGCTGCGGCAAGTGCCAGGCTTCCTGCCAGTCTGCTTGCAAGACTTCCTGCACTGTTGCTAACCAGAAGTGCGAGAAGGACGCTTGATCCACAAGGACCGTTTTTAGGGAGCTATATAGCTCCCGATACAGCGGGCGAGCACAGGTCAACTCTACACGGTCTTGGCTGACCCGTAGGGCTGGGCTTTGGTCGTCCGTTATTTTTTAAGATTTGCGAGGGAAGAAAATGATCCATAAATATAAACTTGCAGGATATAATGTCCTGCTTGATGTCAACAGCGGCGGCGTGCATATCATAGATGATCTTACCTATGATATACTTGACAGCGTCGAGCCTCCTTTTGCAGAGGAGTGTCCCGCTGAGGTATTAGCTAAGCTTTCCAGAAGCTATCCTGCACAGGATATCAAGGAATGCTACGAGGAGATAGTATCTCTCTACAATGACAAGATACTGTATTCAGAGGACGATTACGAAAAGTATGCGCTGGTAGCTGTGGCTTCACCTATCAAAGCTATGTGTCTGCATATCTCTCATGACTGCAACCTGAGATGCAAGTACTGCTTCGCTTCTACTGGTGATTTCGGTGTTGGTAGAAAGCTGATGGACTTGGAAACTGCTAAGCGTGCTATCGATTTTCTTATTGAAAAATCAGGCGACAGAAAATTTCTTGAAGTTGATTTCTTCGGCGGCGAGCCTTCGATGAATTTCGATGTTGTTATGCAGACCGTTGAGTATGCACGTTCCAGAGAAGCTGAAACAGGCAAGACTTTCAGATTTACAACTACTACCAACGGTATCCATCTTACCGATGAAATGATCGATTTCATCAATAAGGAGATGAATAACGTCGTATTGTCCATTGACGGCAGAAAAGAAGTCAATGATAGAGTAAGAGTACGTGTTGACGGCACGGGCAGCTATGATACCATAACCAAGAACTTCAAGCGCCTTGTGGACAAGCGCCCCAAGGACAGCGACTGGTATGTCCGCGGCACTTATACCAAGTACAATCTTGATTTCTCAAATGATGTTATGCATCTGTATGATCTCGGATTTGATCAGATCTCCGTTGAGCCTGTTATGGCTGATGCTAAGGAGCCTTATGCCATCACCGAAGCTGATCTGCCACGTATTTTCAAGGAGTACGAAGTTCTTTCCGAAAAGATCGCTAAGATCAGAGCAGAAGGGAAGTTCATCAATTTCTTCCACTTTATGCTTGATCTCGATCAGGGTCCCTGCGCTATCAAGAGACTTCGCGGATGCGGATGCGGCAACGAGTATTGCTCTGTCACACCCGATGGAGATATCTATCCATGCCATCAATTCGTAGGTGTTGAGGAATACAAGATGGGCAACCTTTATGACGGCAGCTTCAACCTTGAAATGAAGGACGAGTTTGCTAAAGCTCACGTTTATAACAAGCCCGAATGTAAGAAGTGCTGGGCGAAGTTCTATTGCAGCGGCGGATGTAATGCCAATAACTACATCTATCAGGGCGATATCCATGCCGCTCACAAGCTTTCCTGCCAGATACAGAAGAAGCGTCTTGAAGTTGCCATCCTGATGAAAGCAGTTCAGCTGCTTGACGATGCTGAATAATGTTTGATTACAGAGAACTTCTAGAGCTGTTTGATTTGACAGAGCCTATGGGCTGGAGCGAGGATATAATAGCCGCGCTGAAAGCTGAATATTGCAGTATTCCTGATACATTGGAGGACTACTACAGACAGTGCGCGGGCTGTGATGCGCTTGCATCGAATTCCGCAGGTGATTATCTTATGCCTGCCGAGAAAGTCGGTATGTATAAGGATCAGGGATACTATGTTTTCTTCTCTGAAAATCAGAGTGTATCCTTCTGGGGAATAAAGCTTGAGGATATGGACAAGCCCGACCCGCCTGTATATGAGAGCTATGACCGTGGAGAATGGTTTCTAACTGGGGACAGCCTTTCAAAATTCCTTATCTCCGAGGGATATCTTTGTGCAGTGACAAGCGGTCTTGAGTATGCGACGGAAGATTATCTGGAAGCTGATGAAGAACAGGCTGAAAATATCCGCAGTGAATTTGAGCACATCGAGTATGCAGACAGCGGGATATATCAGGGTGCTCAGTTCTACCGTATCAACGAAGATTCCTATCTGGCTCTTATGCCCGACAGTTGCAGAAGCCTTGTGATGTTTGCATCAAAAAGCGAGGAAGGCTTTGATGCTGCTGAAAAAGCGGTTCTGCCTTTACTTGATATTGACCCCGAGGAGGACTAAGATGAAAAATATTGCAGATTACTATCCCTCAAAATACTGCGCTGACGGTGTAAACTGCGTTGCTGCGGGGATTTATGAATATGATGGTCTGTATTTTACCAGCATTTCTTTTGAACAGGAACCCGAGTATGGCGAGCACGAAGACGCAAGCGATATCTCACAGCACCCGCTGGAGGATATCCTGAATAAATTTAGCGTTTACGTGCAGGACTATTTTGAGTACGATATCTATTACGGCTCAAAGCAGTGTCACCTTGAATTCGCTTCAACTGATATAGAGAATATCAAGGCACTGAGGACTATCCTCGGCAGACACGTTTTCTGCGATGCAGAGGGAAAACTCGTCATCGAATGACGTTACATTTTCCTGAAAAACTATAAGATTAATAAGCACTTTCGATTTTTCGGAGGTGCTTTTGCTTTTGTCAGATATCAATGAAAGAAAAAATTTACTTATACTGAGGGTTTAAGAGGGCTTTGTCAGCACTTTTAATGTTGACAAATTTCCCGAAAAGATATATAATAATACAGTATGTTGCAGATTGACCGACATTTACTTTTATAACTTAAAAATGTCGGCCATGACACGCAGTATCTTTGCTTACGATTGAAATGAGGTTAGTGATGTCAGAATTATATGTTTCCGATGTCGGTAAAGAGGAAGCTTCACGCAGGCTTGCCGAATGGGCAGAAAAATTCCGTTCCGACAACGGTCATGCACCCATGGCTTTTATACATTCCTACGGCTGTCAGCAGAATGTCAGTGACGGTGAAAAGATAAAGGGTATGCTGGCTAAAGTCGGTTATGAATTTACCGATGTTACCGATAATGCTCAGCTTATCCTGCTGAATACCTGTGCTGTACGTGAAAATGCAGAGGATAGAGTGTTCGGCAATATCGGAAATTTCAAAAAGCTGAAAGAGAACAGGAAAGACCTGATAATAGGTATCTGCGGCTGTATGGCCCAGCAGAAGCACGTAGCCGATAAGATAAAGGATTCTTACCGACAGGTCGATTTGGTTTTCGGCACTTTTGCTTATAATGAGCTGTACTCCATGCTCTGGGAAGTTATATCAAAGCACCGCCGTCTTTTCAATCAGTCGGAGATCTGCACCGAGATAGACGAGGGAATGACTCAGCTTCGTGATGACAAGTTCAGGGCGTTTGTACCGATAATGTATGGCTGCAACAATTTCTGCACCTACTGCATAGTTCCTTATGTACGCGGCAGAGAGCGGAGCAGAAAGCCCGAAGCCGTTCTTGCTGAAGTCAGGAGACTTGTTGATCAGGGCTATAAGGAGATAACTTTGCTGGGACAGAACGTTAATTCCTATGCTTACGGATTTCCGCAGCTTTTGAGGGATATAGATTCGATTGACGGAAAATTCCGCATACGTTTCATGTCCAGTCACCCCAAGGATGCTACCAAAGAACTGATAGACACGATAATCGACAGCAGACATATCTGCAAGCATCTGCATCTTCCTGTACAGGCAGGCAGCGACAGGGTGCTCAAAGCTATGAACCGCCGCTACACTGTGGAAAAGTATATGGAAATGATAGATTACGCCCGTGGACGTATGCCGGATTTCTCATTCACCACTGACCTGATAGTAGGTTTCCCCGGTGAGAGCTATGAGGAATTCTGTCAGACAAAGGAACTCATAAAGCGTGTGAAGTATGACAACATTTATTCCTTCGTGTATTCAAGACGTTCGGGAACACCCGCCGCTGAAATGGAAGATAGTGTATCGGACAAGCAGAAAGGTCTGTGGCTGAGGGAACTTCTTCTCGAACAGAGGGAGATCACTTCCGAATGGTTCGGCAGATTTGTTGGCAAGACCGTGGAAGTTCTCGTTGATGGCGAGGGCAGAACAGGCGAAGGATGGCTAACGGGCAAGAATGATGAGAATATCATTGTCGAGTTTCCCGCAGATAAAAAGTACATAGGTGAATTCGTCAACGTGCGCATAACCAAGGCTATGAACTGGGCGCTTGAGGGCGAAATTGTCACTGAATAATATAGTTTAAGGAGTAGTAAAAATGAACGTTATAGAACTTACAAGACAGCTTGGGAAAGCCATTCAGGAAGATGAAAGATACAAGAAGTACGAGGCAGCTTGTGCGCTGAACGATACCGATACCGAGATACAGAACGAGATCGGCAAGTTCAACCAGATGCGTCAGGATCTCAGTGTTGAGATGAGAAAGCCCGATAAGGATGCTGACAGGCTCACAACTCTCGATCACGATATCAAGGAACTTTATGAGAAGATCATGGCAATGCCCAAGATGATCGAGTATAATGAGGCTAAGGCTGATATCGATGCGCTTATGAAGAGCGTATACTACATACTTCAGCAGGCAGCGAACGGCGAAGATCCCGAGACTTGCCCTGCACAGGCACCCTCAGGTTGCACGGGAAGCTGCTCAACTTGCGGCGGCTGCGGCTAGTATTTGATATAATATCCATTAAATAGAACGGAGCGGGCAGAAGTGACACTTAAAGAGATAGATGAATCAAAGCTTACACCCATGATGAAACAGTATCTGGCGGTGAAAAAGAAGTACAAAAACCACATTCTTTTCTACCGTCTGGGTGATTTTTACGAAATGTTTTTTGACGATGCACTGATCGTTTCAAAGGAACTGGAGCTTACCCTTACGGGCAGAGACTGCGGTCTTGAGGAACGCGCCCCTATGTGCGGCGTGCCTTTCCATGCCTGTGATGTTTATCTTAAAAAGCTGATAGAAAAAGGTCACATGGTGGCGATATGTGAGCAGACAAAAGACCCCTCGGAATGCCAAGGTCTTGTTCCACGTGATGTCATCAGGGTTGTCACTCCCGGCACGCTTATTGAAAGCAGTATGCTGGACGAGTCCTCAAACAATTATCTCTGTGCGTTCTATATGCAGTCAAAAGAGGCGGCACTTTGTCTGGCGGATATCTCCACAGGTGAAGTTCATCTTTTTGACTTTACCGGCAAGGATACAGCCAACAGCGCTATAAACGAGCTTTCAAGATTTGCGCCATCGGAGATACTGATAAATGACGCTATCCTTTCCAACAGAGAGATATCTGCATTTATCCGTGAAAAGATAAAGACCAGTGTTCAGCTTCTTGAAGACGCAGACTTCGACCCTGCTAATCATACTGACGAAGTTCTCACACAGTTCTCGGTAAACAGTCTTGATTCATTGGGACTGAAAGCTGATAGTCTCTGCGCCTATGCGGTATGCGGACTTTTCGCATATATACACGAAACACAAAAAGCACTGGTTGGAAGATTCTCGGAAATAACCCGTCATGATGCCGACCCCATAATGACCATAGGCTTTACTGCCCGCAGAAATCTTGAACTTACAGAGACACTGCGAAACAAGCAGAAAAAGGGCTCTCTTCTCTGGGTCATCAGCAATACAAAGACCTCCATGGGCAACCGTATGCTGAAATCATGGCTGGAACAGCCCCTTATCAATCCCGCGAAGATCATCGACAGGCTTAACGCAGTTGAACAGCTTGTCCGCGATCCTGTTTCTCTTGGTGAGATACGCGAAGTGCTTAGCGGTGTTTATGACCTTGAACGTCTTATGACCAGGGTAATGTACCGTTCTGCAAGCCCACGCGACCTCAAGTCACTTTCACTTACAGCGCTGAAACTTCCCGAGCTGAAAAGACTGCTCTCCGCATTTGACGGCAAGCTTATCAAGGACTGCACCGGCAGGATATCCACCCTTGATGCGGTATCGAACCTTGTTGAAAATGCCATCGTGGACGAACCTCCCGCAAATGTCAAGGACGGCGGAGTTATCCGTGAGGGCTTCAACGAACAGCTTGACGGTCTGAGAAATATCATTTCGGGCGGTAAAGGTCTGATCGATGATATAGCCGAGCGCGAAAAGGAAAAGACAGGCATCAAGAATCTGAAAATCGGCTATAACAGGGTCTTCGGATATTATATAGAGGTCACAAAATCCTACTACGATCTGATACCCGATCATTATATCAGAAAACAGACTCTTGCCAACTGCGAAAGATTTATAACCGATGAACTGAAAGTTGCTGAGAACACCATTCTCGGTGCAAGTGACAAGATACTTACCCTCGAGCAGGAGATCTTCGGCGAGGTAAGAGAGTTCATCGCCACTCAGCTTAGACTAGTTCAGGAAACTGCTACCGCTGTGGCTGAGATAGACGTTCTCTGCTCTTACGCGACTGCGTCGATCAAGAACAATTATACCAAGCCCGAGATCGCTATCGACGGTATCATCAATATCAAAAACGGCAGACACCCTGTTGTTGAACTGATGCAGCAGGACGAAGTTTTTGTGCCGAATGACACCTATCTTGACCTGACTGGCAACCGTATGGCTGTTATAACAGGTCCGAATATGTCGGGTAAATCCACATATATGCGTCAGGTTGCACTGATAACCCTTATGGCGCAGATAGGCTGTTTTGTACCTGCGGACTATGCAAAGATCTCGGTAGTTGACCAGATATTCACGAGAATAGGCGCATCCGATGACCTTACCGCAGGACAGTCAACATTTATGGTTGAAATGAGCGAGGTAGCTGACATCGTAAAGCACGCCACAAAGAACAGCCTTGTCATTCTCGATGAGGTTGGCAGAGGTACTTCTACTTTTGACGGAATCGCCATAGCCCGCGCGGTATCGGAGTTTATCTCAACTTCCCGCTCTCTTGGATGCAAGACCCTTTTTGCTACCCATTACCATGAGCTTATTGCTCTTGAAGACGAACTTGAAGGTGTGAAGAATTATTCCGTTGCGGTGAAGCGCCAGGGAGATAATATCAAGTTCCTGCGTAAGATAGTAAAGGGTGGAGCAGATGAAAGCTTTGGTATAGAAGTTGCTAAGCTTGCGGGTCTGCCGAACAAGATAATCGGCAGAGCAAAATCGCTCCTTGGAGAAATGGAAGCTGAGTCAATAAAAGCGAAAGCTGCAGTTGCAGAAAGCGACAGCGGACAGATATCCTTCGACAGGATTAGCGACAGCATAGTTACGGACAAACTCCGCAAGACCAACATCGACGAAATGAACGATGAGGAACTCAGGGAGTTTGTAAAAGATCTGCTGAGGTATGTATGAGACTTAAAGATATAAACATATTCTGCCGCAGTGACGATAAACAAGAAGACACAAAGCTTGTGCGAAGTGAGTCGGCTCATGTGGCGGATATGTTTGTAAAGCTTATGAGATACTATGAAAATGACAGCTGTAAAATGCTCAATATCTGTATGGATGCTTTTGCTGACAGTGAGAGTTTGGAGCAACAAGAAAGCTTTCCCATATTGCATATCCCCTTTGACAATTGCTCATATCTGAGCTTGGATAACTCCGAAAAAAGCAGTTTCTGGCTCAGAACGATCATGGACGCTGTTCAGTTTTACGGCGGTGAAAGGGGCTGGGATATGTCTTTTTTCGAACGTGTGAAGAAACAGATAGCCGAGAGCGGATTTGTCAATCATTTCAGGTACGGGAAGTATGTCACCTCACCCGATAAAAAGCATAAGGCAGCTGTCGAGGTCGAGCAGAGCATTAACTGTGCGAAATTGTATTTGGTTATATATAAAGGCAGGAAAGAGCTTTGTCGGATGAGATATGCTTCATCGAGTGCCCCATGGTAAAGTTATACTGACAAATTGGGAACACTCGAATGGCAGGATGAAAATGAGGTCATAATCCGTGACCGAAAGGGTAATGAATTATTCAGATATAGGCTTTGAGCCATAGAACAGGAATGTAAAATGTCAGAGATAAGAGTTTTGAGCAAGGAAGTTTCCGAACTTATCGCCGCGGGTGAGGTCATCGACAGACCCGCCTCGGTGATAAAGGAACTTCTCGAAAACGCCATAGATGCAGGTGCAACAGTCATCACCGTTGAGATAAAGAACGGCGGCAGGACTTATATGAGAGTGACCGACAACGGCAAAGGCATAGCACCCGAAGATCTGCCCACAGCCTTTCTTCGTCATGCCACCAGTAAGATATCTCAGAAAGATGACCTTGACCGCATAATGACCCTTGGTTTCAGAGGTGAAGCTCTTGCTTCTATTTGCGCGGTAGCAAAGGTCGATGTGCTGACAAAGCGCCGTGATGACAATTACGGCACTCATTATTCTATTGAGGGCGCAGTTGAAAAAACGAGCGAACAGTGCGGCTGTCCCGACGGCACAACTTTCGTGGTCAGAGATATTTTCTATAACGTTCCCGCAAGGCTGAAATTTCTGAAAAAGGACAGTTCCGAAGCAAATCACGTAGCCGACCTTGTTACAAAGCTGACCCTTTCACACCCTGATGTTTCTTTCAAACTCATACGTGATAACAAAGCCGAGATAATCACAGCGGGAGACGGCAAGATATATTCCGCAGTTTATTCCGTTTACGGCAGAGAATTCGCAAACAGCCTTATCGAAGTTGATTACACATGGCAGGGGATACACGTTTACGGCTACACGGTGAAGCCACTTTCTGCAAAGCCTAATCGAAAGTTTCAGAATTTTTTCGTAAACAGCAGATTTGTAAGGTCAAAAGCCTGCGCAGCTGCCATCGAAGAAGCCTACCGCAACAATATTATGGTTGGCAAATTTCCCGCCTGCGTGCTTTATATCGATGTCCCGCCCAACACCATTGACGTTAACGTTCATCCCACAAAAATAGAAGTTCGTTTTTCTGATGAAAAGCTGATACATGAAGCGGTCTATTTTGCGGTGAAGAACTGTCTTATGGAGAAGGACGAGCCTAACGAGCTGAAACTTGAAAACCACAGGAATTTTACCGATCACGAGCTTTATGATTTTCCACCCGAGGACAAGAGTGTTCAGTTGGAATTTACTGTTGAGGAAGAAACTCTCCCCGATGCTGACAAGGTTTTGCAGGAGATCACTGAACAGCCAGCACAGAAGCCTGTTCAGGTGCAGTTAGTTCCCGAGCCTGTAGCAGCAAAAGAGATACCTCTCCCGGAACCGCCCGAGCCCAAGTTTTATCAGCCGAAGATAACCAAAGTGGAGAACATCCCCATCGATGAAGAAGCAAGGAAATCGGGTGAAGACCTTTTCCTTGCCAGTCTTGAACAGCCTGTTCCTCAGCCTGAGCCTAAAAAGCCCGAAAGGATAACTGTCGAGGAGATAAATAAGGTACTTCAGGATATCCCACTCCCGGAGGCCCCCGAAGAAGAGAAAAAAGATGAAAGCTTCCACTTTATAAATGACAGAAGCTTTATCCGTTCCGTAGTTCAGGAAGTCAAAAAAGAACCTGAAAAGCCAAAGCCTGTAGTCATCGGCGAGCTTTTCAGAACTTACGTTGTTGCTCAGGTCGGTGATGAGATGCTGCTGATGGATAAGCACGCCGCCCACGAGAGATATATTTTTGAAAAGATAAAAAGTGATCTCAGTGAGCTGGAAACTCAGATGCTTCTTGAACCTGTGATGGTCATGCTTTCATATGAGGAATTTGATGCACTGGCAGCTAATGTTGACAAACTTGGCAAGCTTGGATTTGAAGTTGAGCCCGATGTTGCACCGACAGTTGCAGTTAAGGGCGTTCCGATAATTCTTGGAGATTCGGAAAATCCCACGGATATAATCACCGAGCTTGCAAGGAATTTCATTCAGTGTAGGAATGACCCACAGCTGGAGATCTTCGATGACCTTTATCATTCCATTGCCTGCAAGGCGGCAATAAAAGCAAATGACAACAACAGCACTATCGAGCTTCAGGCTTTGCTGAATGCCGTCTACGGAAACGAAAATATTAGGTATTGCCCCCACGGCAGGCCTGTGCTGATAACCCTCAGCAAAAAGGATATAGAAAAGCAGTTCAGAAGACTTGTATGACAGGTATACTATTATAATATATAGAGGTGAGCGCATGGATAAAAACAAAATACCGCTTCTTGTCATAGCAGGGCCTACCGCCTCTGGCAAGACAGCCCTTGCCGTTGAAATGGCGAAGCTTTATAACGGCGAGGTAATATCCGCTGATTCCATGCAGATATACAAGGGTCTGAACATCGCCACAGCTAAGCCCACCGTTGAAGAGATGCAGGGGATACCTCATCATTTGATAGATTTTCTTGAACCCGATGAACCTTTCAGCGTGGCAGACTATGTTTCTCTGGCAGGTCAGAAGATAAGAGAAGTCAGGGAACGAGGCAAACTTCCTATAATATGCGGCGGAACAGGTCTTTATATCAGCTCACTGGTGGATAATATAATATTCGATGACACAGGCAGTGATCCCGTTATCCGTGAGAGACTTGAAAAACAGGCAAAAGATGAGGGCGCACACGCTCTCTGGCTGAAGCTTAAAGATATAGACCCCGAAACAGCGGAGAAAGTTCATGAGAACAATCTTCCTAGAGTCATCAGAGGCATTGAAGTTTTTGAACTTACGGGAACAAAGCTATCTGAGCATAAGGTAAACAGCAGGAGAGAGGAATCTCCTTATAAGGCTTGCATTATTGGTCTTACCGCCGAAAACAGACAGTACCTCTATGACCGCATCGAAAAAAGAGTACGTATAATGGCAGAAAACGGCATGGTGGAGGAGTGCAGGGAAGTCTGGCAGAAAGGCGGACTTGCAACTGCGGGGCAGGCGATAGGCTACAAAGAGCTTGTGCCTTACTTTGAGGGCAAAGCCGAACTAAATGATTGTCTGGAAAAAATAATCCTCGAAACAAGGCATTATGCTAAAAGACAGCTCACCTGGTTTAGGCGAGTTGCTGATATTTCGTGGGTGAAAATTGATAATTTTGACGAATCGAAAAAAATAATTGAAAATGTTCAAAATATAGTAGCCAAATCCGAAATAATGTGTTATAATATAGTGTGATGTATAATAAAATGCATCTCTATGGTTTGAATGCCGCCGTTGGTTTCTTTTGCGGTATTCGTATGGTATGGTGAGCATATTTCTGCACACCCTATTTCAGACACACGAAGATAAAGAGAAGGAGTGTTTATTGTGAATAAGAATATCAATCTTCAGGACGTATTTCTGAATCAGGCAAGAAAGGAACAGGTGATGGTCAAGTTCATTCTGATGAACGGCTATCAGTTTAAGGGTATAGTAAAGGCATTCGACAGCTATGTAGTATTTCTCGATTGCGAAGGCAAGCAGAACGTTGTGTACAAGCACGCGATATCTACAATAGTTCCAGACCGTTCCATCAATATCCTTGATGCAGCAAAGAACGAACATACAGAAGGATAAGGAAGTAATGCACAGATGAATTCATTGACCGTAAAGATACTTGCGGCTCTGGTTTCACTTTTGATGCTGACCACCATATGTACTCAGGTCTACTATTTTCTGCACGATAAACACGATACCGAAGAAGCAGTGCTTGCCACTGTAAATGAAGATATCGTCTTCGACGGAATAATAGTCAGGGACGAGAGCGTGGTAACATATAACGGCACAGGAATACTTGATTATAAGTATCCCGACGGCAGCAAAGTCTCGGTGAACAATACTATCGCTGAGGTATACACATCTGAAAAGGCTATATATGCCAAGGACAGAATAGCCGAGATAGATGCTGAGATAGAACAGCTTGAAAAAGCTCAGGATCCCGCAACTACCAATTATGCCGAACCCGATGCGCTTATTTCGGGAGTAAAGAACGGTTATAACGATCTTCTTGAAGCGGTGGAGAACAGGGAACTTGACAGGATACCCGATATAAGATCAAGGATAGCGCTGAACAGTAATATGTACAGCGTGATTACAGGTACCGAAGCAGGATTTTCCGAAGCTATCGATACACTTAAGTCCGAGCGGAACAACCTTATTGATATGGCAACCGAGCCGGATGATGTTATAAAGTCTGACAGGACAGGATATTTTGTATCCTATGCAGACGGCTACGAAGATAAACTCAAGACTTCCGATGTTGGAAATCTGAGCGAAAGTGATATTCGTGATGTCATAAAGGGTGGAAAATCAGCACCTGCCAATGCAATAGGCAAGACCTTCGACAGTTATAACTGCAAGATCGTCGGTATAGTAAAGGCAGATTCAAGGATCACTGACGACGCTGAGGTATCACTCAAACTGAATTCTTCAAGAACAGTATATAACTGTAAAGTAGATTCTGTGAAATCCAGCGGTGATAATATGATCATCGTACTTGACTGCGACAGAGTTGATCAGACTCTCGTAGATTCCAGAGTTCTTTCCGCAAAGCTTATTTTTGACGAATATCAGGGCATCAAAGTGCCAAGAAGCGCTCTCAGGTTCCAGGGAGACGAAAAGGGCGTTTACGTGATACTAGGCAAGGATATCTCCTTCAAGAAGATCAAGGTCATATATGAGGGCGACGATTTCGTTCTTTCGGAGAATACTTCTGATCAGGATTATCTGTTGCTTTATGATCAAATTCTGCTAGAGGTGGTATCAAATAAAGATGTGTCAGTCAACAGTGAGACCGAAGGGGACACAGTGTCCTCAGAATGAGTTCGGTGAAGTATTGGAAAACTACAAGCGAATTTGTGATAATGTGGAAAACGCTAGAGCAAAGTATCGCAGCAGTGATGAAAAGATAGACATTATGGCTGTGACAAAGACTGTTGCTCCCGAAAAGATCAATTTCGCGATAGAGCAGGGAATTACTCTGCTGGGTGAGAACAGAGTACAGGAATATCTTTCAAAAAAAGACAGTTATATCAAAACGGCGCAGGTGCATATGATAGGACGCCTGCAAACAAATAAGGTCAAATATATTATAAACGAAGTCTCAATGATACAGTCAGTCGACAGTATCAAGCTCGCAAAAGAGATAAACAGACTCGCCGCAAAGAATGACAGGACCATGGATGTTCTGCTCGAGATAAATATCGGCGATGAAGCGAGCAAGAGCGGTGTTGCAGAAGAGGGGCTGGATGAGCTCATCTATGAGACCGCACAGCTGGAAAATGTCCGCATCAAAGGACTTATGGCTATACCGCCCGTGGGCTGCGGTGAGGATATGTTCGACCGTATGCACAGCATCTTTCTCCGTGTAAAGGAAAGATCTGTGCCCAACGTTTCCATGGAGATACTCTCGATGGGAATGTCCGGAGATTATGAGCTTGCAATAAAGCACGGCTCAAACCTCGTACGTATAGGTACCGCACTGTTCGGTGCCAGAAATTATTTGGAGGGTTAGATAATGGGCATATTAAAAGGTTTTACAAATCTTTTTATAGGTGAAGACGAATCCGACGAAGTTGATTTCGGACAGGATTTCGGTTCGCCTAAGAGCAGCAAAGGTTCATCAGCAAAAGACGGCTTCTTTGATGATAATGATTTCAGCGGTTCAAAATCCAAGTCAGGCGCACGTTCAAAAGAGAATGATGTCTTCACAGAAAGACCATTTACTTTTGAAGAAAGCTTTACAAGATCCAAGACCGGGAGCGAGTCCTCATTCAGTACAGGGACAAGCTCAGCAAACAGATATGAGGGGGAGCACACTATGAGCTTTGATCAGACAACTACTTTACAGATCGTACTTGCCAGACCTGTTGATTTCTCCGAGGTAAGGAGCATCGGCGACGATATAAACGCGTACAAAACGGTAATACTTAATCTTGAAATGGTAAAGAGCGATGACGCTAAGAGAATACTTGATTTTCTCTCGGGCGTTGCTTACGCTAACAAGGCTCAGATAAAGATGATGGCACAGAAGACTTTTGCCATCATGTCAAAGAATGTAAAGTTCGACGGCAAAGATCTGCTGACCGAACTTGAAAATAACGGTTACAGCTTCTGATGAAGCTTAGGAATTTTTCATTCCTTAATGAACTGAGCGATGACGATAAGCGCCTGCTTTCAACTTTTCTTGACTGGACGGAAATGGCAGAAGAAAAGTACATAACAAAGTATTCAGCATTTCTCGATGAAAGGCAGTGCAGGCTTTGCGAAAAGGTCATGGCTTCGGTAAAATACGAAAATTACTTGCTGTGGGGCGGATATGAAAACGCTGAGAGAAAAATGCTCTGCGTGTATCCGCAGTACAGCGATGAAAATATCATTGAAACATTCCCGATGCAGGCGGTGACATTCAGATTTCGTCCCGAGGACAAGCTGAGCCACAGAGATTTTCTGGGTTCACTTATGGCTTTGGGCATTACCCGCGGCTGTGTCGGTGATATCCTTGTAAGCATTGGTTTGGCTACGGTATTTGTTAAAGATACTGTTGCACGGGACGTTCTCGGGATATCAAAAATTGGCAGAGTTGGTGTCAAGACTGAAGAAGGCTTTGACGCACAGTCTGTTAAAGAACCCGAATTTCGGGAAATAACGGGTACAGTTGCTTCGCTAAGACTGGACAGCGTGCTGTCACTTGCACTTAGGATCTCGCGTGAAAAGGCTTCCGGCCTGATAAAAGGCGGGGTTGTCGAAGTTTCTCACGAAAAAACAGATCAGCCAAGCAGAACTGTTGAGTCTGGGGATAAGATCTCCGCAAGAGGTCACGGAAAGTTCCTGCTCAGATCCGTTGACGGTGTAAGTCATAAGGACAGAATTCATATCACTATTTGTAAATATATTTAGGAGGACATAATAATGATGACAGCAAAAAGTATCAAAAGCGCAGCTTTTGAATCTGAAAAAAATGGTTACAGCCCGGCGCAAGTAGACAGATTTCTGGCTGAGGTAGCAAAAGAATTTGCAGCACTTGAAGCAGAAAATGCCGACAGCGAAGCTAAGATATCCAAGCTGGTAGAAAAAGTCAGCGAGTATAAAGAGGACGAGGACGCTATCAAGGGTGCTCTTCTTTCTGCACAGAAAGAAGCAGCCAAAATAATCAACGACGCTAAGAACAAAGCAGCTGCAATCGTTGACGGTGCTAAGAGCGAACAGAGAAAGCTGGCTGAGCAGTCCGCAGCAGAGTGCGAAAAGATCGTAAGAGAGCACAAGGAAAGATGTGCTGCACTCATCAAGGAGAACACCGAGATCACTGAGCAGAAGATCAATGCTCTCAGAGATGCTTATGATGAGGAAAAAGCAGCTTACGACGAGCTGAGAGCCGAGGTTACTTACTTCAAGTCCGAACTCACTTCTCTCTATCAGGAGCAGATCAAGCTGGTCATGAAATTGCCTACACTCACCGACGAGGAGCTTGAAGCTTACGAAAACGGCGAAGGTGAATATTACGATGACGAAGAAGAGTATGAGGACGCAGCTGACATGACAGAAGGTTTCGGTGACGAGCCTGTCCAGGAACAGCCCGTTCAGCAGCCCGTACCTGTTCAGCAGGCAGCTCCCACTGCATCCACAGCAGAACTTGACAAGGTACTGAACACAGGCTCTTTCGACCCCGTAATACACAAGCCCAATCCTGAAGATCTCCAGTTCGGCAAAAAGAACGGTTAATAGGTCTATGAAGGCTCTGTTTTTGCAGGGCCTTTTGATGGTTTAAAATACTCTCGGAGGGCAGGTGTGAAATGTTCGCACTTTCACTTTTGCTTGCGGCATTTCTGATCGTTACAGATCAGGTGCTGAAAGTAGTTGTAAATAATAAGATCGAACTTGGCAAAGTTATTGAAGTTATCAAGTTCGGTGATGCAAAGATATTCAGCTTGACACATATAAGGAACTCAGGTGCAGCGTGGAGCATTATGTCAGGAAAGACCTGGTTTCTGGTGTCACTGCCGATAATCGTGTGCATTGCAGGCATATTCTATATGTACAAGGTGCGCAAAGGCAGTAAACTTGAAATAGTTTCGGTGGCTATGATAATCGCGGGCGGTGTAGGCAATCTCATCGACAGAGTGAGGATGCATGAGGTCATTGACTATATCAAATTTGAGCCCATAGATTTCCCGATATTCAATTTTGCAGACATCTGTATAGTGCTGGGAGCTATAGCTTTCTGTCTCTCAATCGTTATTTCAGATGTCAAAAAGAGTAAATCAGATAAACTTGATAAGAAAAAGGTAAAAGCAGATGCCTGATCGTTTTGAATTTACCGCAGTGACTGAAAATATCGGCGAAAGGATAGATAAAACTCTGTCCGAACAGCTGTCTGATATGTCGCGGTCGGCACTGCAAAAACTTGTGACCGAGGGATGTGTTCTTGTTAATGGCAAAGCTGTCAGCAAGAATTACAAGATGAAAAACGGTGATAACGTTACTGTTGATATCCCCGAGCCCGAAGAACTAAAAGCCGAACCACAGGATATCCCGATAGATATCGTATACGAGGACGACTCGCTGTTAGTGGTAAATAAGCCTCAGGGAATGGTAGTCCATCCCGCGGCAGGCAATCCTGACGGTACTCTCGTAAACGCGCTGATGTTCCACTGTAAAGGCAGATTATCTTCTATCAACGGCGTTATCCGCCCGGGTATCGTCCACAGGATAGATAAATTCACAAGCGGTCTGCTGATGGTTGCAAAGACCGATAAGGCTCATAATTTTCTTGCCGAACAGATCAAAGATCACAGATTCACCCGTGAATACAACGCCATATGCGTCGGCAGGTTCAAAGACTTGACAGGTACTGTCAACGAACCGATAGGCAGAAGCAAGTTAGACCGCAAGAAAATGTGCGTGACTTATCAGAACTGCAAGGAAGCTGTTACTCACTACGAAGTTCTCGAAGACCTGGGTCAGTATTCACTGGTCAAATTCAGACTTGAAACAGGGCGTACTCATCAGATAAGGGTTCATTCCGCCTTTATCGGACATCCCGTAATTGGTGACGATGTCTACGGTAAGGCGTATAAAGGACTTGCAGGTCAGTGTCTTCACGCTAAAAAGCTGGGATTCATTCACCCCGAAAGCGGTGAGTATATGGAGTTCGACAGTGAACTGCCAGAATATTTTGTCAAGGTGCTTGATAAGCTAAGGAAAGGATAACATTTTTAATGTTTGAAGATATATACAAGGTACTGCTTATAACCGATATGGACGGTACATTTCTGCCGTCAAGCAAAATACCGGGACAGCGAAGCATTGAAGCGATAGCAGATTTCCAGAGCAAAGGCGGAAAATTCTCTATTGCCACAGGCAGAGCTATTCAGGCAGCACAGCAGTATTTTGAATCTTTCAGTGTCAATTGTCCCATAATCATGAGCAACGGCGGAATGGTCTACGACCTTGACCGCCAAAAGCAGATACATGATGTTTTCGTACCAGATTTCACCAGGGGTATCGTCTCAGAGATACTCAGAGATAATCCCGATGTTGGGTGTGAAGTACTTACACTTGATGCTGTATATGTACCGCAGATGACTCCGCTGGAAGCAAAACACAATGTCATCTGTAAAGTAAAACCCGTTCTATGCGGGGTAGATGAAATGCCAGGCGATTGGTACAAAGTGCTCTTCGCCATTGAACCCGAAAAGATGGATAGACTTATGGATTACGTAGAGAAACGCGGCTGGACAGGCGTAGACTTTGTCCGAAGCGCTCCCGAGTATTATGAGATCCTTCCACAGAATATCTCGAAGGGTTCGGCTCTTGAAAAAATGCGGTCGCTCTGCGGCATGGAGGATTACACCTTCGTTGCTATGGGCGATTACAATAATGATATTGAAATGCTCCAGGCTGCCGATGTGGCAATATGTCCTTCAAACGCAGTAGAGGAAGTCAAGAAGGTCTGCGACCTTGTGCTTGATGTTTCCTGCGAAGAGGACGCTGTTGCAGCGGCACTTGAGTATATATACGGACGTCTGGGTATATGACTGTAAGGCATAGAAGCCGCGTGTATGTGAAGCCATGTGTGCTCGGCTGAATGTATGCGTATCTTCTTGCCACAGCATTACAGACAATCCGAAACAATCAGATAATTTGGAGGTTTTTTTATGGACGCTACACTTAAAAAACAGCTTGAGATAACTGCCACCAAGGTACGTCTCGGCATCATCGAGGGCGTTTATAACGCTAAGTCGGGTCATCCCGGCGGCTCTCTTTCGATAGCCGATCTGCTGACCTATCTTTATTTTGCAAAGCTTAATGTATATCCCGATAAGCCCGATGAGGCTAGCAGAGACAGATTCGTTCTGTCCAAGGGTCACACTGCACCCGCACTTTATTCCACACTGGCTCAGAAGGGATTTTTCCCCGAGGATGAACTCAAGAGCCTTAGACATATCGGTGCTCTGCTCCAGGGTCATCCCTGCATACATATCCCCGGTGTTGATATGTCTTCCGGTTCTCTCGGACAGGGCGTATCCGTAGCCGCAGGTATGGCACTTTCCGCTAAGTATCAGGGCGCTGATTACAAGGTTTACACTGTTCTCGGCGACGGCGAGATACAGGAAGGTCAGGTATGGGAGGCTTCAATGTTCGCCGCTCACTACAAGCTTGACAATCTCGTTATGATCGTTGATAACAACGGTCTCCAGATCGACGGTAAGGTAAGCGATGTAATGTCTCCTTATCCGATAGTTGACAAGTTCAAGGCTTTCGGTCTTCACGTTATCGAAGCTGATGCCCACGACTTTGATTCCCTTGACAAGGCTTTCAACGAGGCTGAAACTGTCTGCGGACAGCCCACTGTCATCGTTATGAAGAGTACAAAGGGCAAGGGCGTTTCCTTCATGGAGGATAACGTTTCGTGGCACGGTACTGCACCTAATGCCGAGCAGTATGCACAGGCTGTTGAGGAGCTTACCGCACATCTGAAAGAACTGGAGGGCTAAGTCATGGCTGATGTAAAGAAGATAGCAACTAGAGAAAGCTACGGCAACGCGCTTGCTGAGCTTGGTGATAAGTACGATAAGCTGGTAGTTCTGGATGCCGACCTGGCAGCAGCTACCAAGACAGGTATCTTCAAGAAGAAGTTCCCTGACAGACATTTTGACTGCGGTATCGCAGAGAGCAACATGATGAGCGTGGCTGCCGGTATGGCTGCAACAGGTCTTATACCTTTCGCTTCCACATTTGCAATGTTCGCAGCAGGCAGAGCTTTCGAGCAGGTAAGAAACTCCATCGGTTATCCTCACCTGAACGTTAAGATCGGTGCTACTCACGCAGGTATCTCTGTTGGTGAGGACGGCGCTACACACCAGTGCAACGAGGATATCGCCCTGATGAGAACTATCCCAGGCATGACCGTTATCAATCCTGCTGATGATACCGAGGCTAGAGCTGCCGTTGAGGCTGCTATCCTCCACGAGGGTCCTGTATATATGCGTTTTGGCAGACTTGCTGCTCCCGTTATCAATGACCCTGCAACCTACAAGTTTGAACTTGGCAAGGGCGTTCAGCTGAGAGATGGCAAGGATATCGCAATATTCGCAACAGGTCTGATGGTAGGCGAGGCTATCGAGGCTGCCAAGACTCTGGCTGATGAGGGCATCGACGCTGCTGTTATCAATATCCACACCATCAAGCCCATCGATGAGGATATCATCGTAAAGAACGCGCAGAAGTGCGGTGTTGTTCTGACTGTTGAGGAGCACAGCATCATCGGCGGTCTGGGTTCTGCTGTTGCAGACGTTCTGACTGCTAAGTGCCCCACAAAGCAGTTCAGAATTGGCGTTAACGACGAGTTCGGTCACTCCGGACCTGCAGTTGATCTGCTGAAGGAGTTCGGTCTTTGTGCTGAAAATATCGTTGCTAAGGCAAAGGAAGCTGTAAAGGCTAAGTAATTTTCCATAAAATATCACACCCCTGTGTATTTCTGAGTAGAATACACAGGGGTGATTTTTTTGAGCAGAAAAAGAATATCGCGAAAATGCAAAGCGTCATACATCTTTCTTGGGACGCTGATCGTTATAGCATTGGTGGGAATATGTATAATCGGGGAACTGCGGGAGCATTTAGCCGAGATTACCGAGTACCGCGGCAGGGAAGCCGCCACCGATATCATCACATCGGCGGTGGAAAGAACTATCTCACAATGTCCCTGCGAGGATATATACAAGCTTACCACCGATGGGAACGGCGCTGTAATTTCTGCGAAGCTGAATGCCGATTCAGCAAACCGCGTAAAAAACATACTCACCGAGGAAGTAGAAAAGGGGATAGACAAACTGGGCGAAGATGGCATAGCCATACCCATAGGCACGCTGATAGGCATACCTCTGCCGGCGGTGGGGAACAACTCCGTTGACCTCAGTGTTCAGCAGATAGGTGCTGTAAAAAGCGAGTTCCGCTCCACCCTTGAAACTGCGGGGATAAACCAGTCACGGCTGACGGTATACGCTGTTGTCACGGTGGATATCCGCGCCATATTGCCCGACGGTCACACGGATATCAGCGTTACCGAGGAACATATCATCACCGACTGCCTTATCGTTGGGGAAGTCCCGCAGTCATATTTCGGGGGATAGATAGATCAGTACGCCAAACATTGTAATAATTTGGTAAAATTTATAAATATTTTACACATAATGAGCTCTAAATCTTTGAATTATTATGTCCGCTTTATTAATATCACTAATGATACAGCGCAATCTTTGTATCATTCCTACAAAGATTCTGATTAATTAACCTTATACCGTTGACAACCCAGTTAAGTTGTGATATATTTATTAATATGAAATACAAAATCTGTCAAAAGTATTAAGATTCATTGATAGGAGTGTGAGTAAATATGCTGTTAAATTGTTATCAGACTAACATCAATATTACATCACGCTGTTTTGTATATCATAAGTCAGGTCTGCGCTCTGCGGGATAGCTTTGTCCCTTGGGGCGCTGTTTATAAATAACTGAACAAGGAGGACGTCGGAATGAGAAATTTAAAACTTCCTAATGTAGCGGTGCGAGCCGCGAACGTTTGGAAAATGAGTTAATAGTCTTAAAAAAATTGAAAGGACAGGTGAAATTATTATGGCAAGGAATTTATCTAAGGATCTAAAAAGGTTAGTTGCAGGTTTATGTGCGGTTCTGGTAGTAGGCGGCGCTGTGCCTCTGCAGCCACTGGTTGATTTCAGCAGCACTATAAAAGCGGCGGCTATTAATAGTGAAGCTACCTACACCAAGAACAGCCCCGAACTTGTTGATGGCGTAACACTAAAAAAAGGTGAGTCGATAGATTTAACAGGTACGACACATCAATGCCGCTTCTCTATTGAAACAAAAATCGACTTTTATTCTGACGGGTCTAATATTGTTAATAGGAGCTGGTGGGCTGGTGTTACCAGCATATATGTCGATGATCAGGGTAATGTCAAGGCTGATGTTAATCCTGGTAATAATCCATATACATCTACTTTCATTCCAGAGAACGGCTACACTTTCAAGATTAAGTATAACGCTCAAAATAATTGTATCGATGTTGAGCAGGTGCTCAATTATGTAAAGGCAGAATCTATTTCTGATCTTGATAAAATGATGTATTGCCCAAGTGAAGGTGATGCATTTGATTGGGCATATAGGCACTTAAATGAGGTCGGTCCCGATTCAAACTTCCTGGTAATAGTAAGAAAATTAGAGGGTAACTACGATGTTTTTTGGTATGATCCCTCAGAAAAACATATATTACACCTCAGTGCAACTGAAACAGATATTTCCGAATATATGGATGGAGGCAACACTGTCTATTATATCCCCAATGGTGTAAATACAGCCACTTTATCACCCAGTGGTTTTGTAGAAGGTGAAGACTATGCGGTTGTAGATAATGTTACTGAAGTATCTCCCGGAGATGTTGTAACTATCTATTCCAATAAGAAGTTCAAAACCGACAAGGACTATACTACTCTTGATTTTGAAAAGAATCCTGATACAGAGGGTGATTATGAAGATTTCAAGTACAAGTGCACAATGAGAGTTATCGATCAGGCAACTTTCGGTGAAAACGAAGTCATTTCCTTTATCGAAGAACCTAAGGTCGATTTTGAATTCGTAGATCTGGAAGATACAGATTATGTAGTTGTAGAAAAGATGGATACTCCCGAAGATGACGGCGATAACAGCGTATACGTTACCGAGCACGCTGATATATTCACCAAGAAGCGTATCGATCTCGATGAGAGAATCTTTCAAAATTCACCTGTCAGGTTCGTTGACTGCGTGAAAGAGATACCTGAAGATGGTTTCTTTACCGTAAATAATGAGAACTATCTGTACAGATATCACGTAACATTCCCTGATTACCCATACCCCGAAGGCATCACCGCTACTTTCACAGCTGAAAAGAACGTTGATCTGGAATTCGAGAATATGGCAGAGAACAAGAAGTTTGCAGTTAAGGGCGACTTGCCTTATGCATATGTTGCCGATGGTTCTGTTATCTACTCCGACCAGACAATAGCAGGCGATATCAGCCAGGTTCAGCTGAAAGAGAGCACAACTTCCGGCGGTTATGAGTATAACGGCGAGACTTATAAGTATAAGTACGAAGCTACTTATTCCGATGAACTGGCAACCGGTGAGACCGTAACATTCTTCCACGTTCACGAATTCGGCAATCCTCATGTTGATATCGAAAAACAGCCCGACATAATCGTAGCTGATTGTACTGGTGAGAAGGGCGAAGACGTTGGTACAGTTGAGATAGCACAGCTCAAGCCTGATGAAGTTTACTATTACGGCGATCTGCCTACGGCGGATGATGTTGTTATCATGCCTGAACAGATGCCTAATGGTATAACCAATATTAAACCCGTCAGCCTCTCTATCAAGAAAAAAGGCAAGACTACTACCCAGGATTATTTCACCGATTTCGGCACATATGAACTTTCCGCTATCGTCAATGTTGTATGCGGCGGCAAAACATATCCTATCTCCATCACCAAGGAAGTTGAGTACGCACCCCGCGCAGTGGAAAACTGCGAATTCTTCCTGCAGGTACCTGATGATGAAGTGATGGTAGCATCTGAAGAGCAGCCCGAATCCGAGCAGCAGGAATCTTACGAACAGCAGTCCGAACCCGAGCAGCAGGAATCTGACGAGCAGCAGGGTAATTACAAATACATTCCTCTGGAAGTTGAAAACGGCATCATCACTCTGCCTGAGAATTCCTTCGTATACAACAAGGAAGAGCAGAAGCCTGTTATCGTTGTAAAGAACACCGTTAACGGCGAGGTAGTTGAACTCACCGAAGAGGAGATATCCAGCACCGTTGAAGGCAAGACAGGCGCTAACAAGGATAATGAGTTCTACGAATTCAAGATATCCGCTGTTCAGCCCGAGGGCGAAGAAGCTCCTCCCGCAAACTACGTTGACGAAGTTACCGTTAAGTGGAGAATAGAAAAGGCTGCCAACAATGTAACATTCGCCGCCAAAACCGATACAGTTTACGATGCAGAAGCTCTGGACGACACCGACTTCACATTCACCGATCCCGATGACACCCTGGAGGATTCCAACATCAAGGTCGAGGTAAAGGGTAAGGTAACCGAATTTGAGCCCGGTACAGTAACAGGAACCAGCGGCGTTATGTATTATCTGACATCTGCAGATAACAATAAGAAGCTTGGTCCTGTTGATAACGGTCAATATCGTCTGCCGGATAATTATACGTATACGGTGCATGTTAAGAGTCTAATTAATAATGAAATAAACGATTACTCATATATCGATACTAATGGTTTGCTCGGCTTATTCTGCAAATCTAATGGAGATAATAAATATGCTTGGAAGTTATCATATAACGGTGCTTCATCAGGGTTTGCAAACGAAACTTATACTATAATGGTTGAGATCGATGATGAACAACGTACAGTTGATATCACGAGATACACCCAGGACGCTTATCAGAAGATGCTGGAAGATATGAACGAGAATTATGATATCACCAGCGCAGGCACTCAGAAGGGTACTATCACCATTACTTCCGATAACTATCAGGATAAGGTAATGGACTTCGAGACCGAGATCGCCAAGAAGGAAGTTACTGTAGCTCCCAACGGCATCAAGGATAACGATACCAACACCATTACATGGGGCGAGCTTATCAAGGACAGCGATGTTCTGTACAGCCAGGACGGCGTTGTTGATAAGGATAAGCCTGAGAACGGCGAGTACAACTTCGGTCTGATCTTCACAGCTGAGAATTACAACTTTGAAGATGCAAGCAAAAACAATGTCGGCGAGTACAAACTCGTACCCAGCCAAATCTTTGCTGAGTACAACGAAGCTGATAATAACTATTATCTGGTACTGCCCAAGGAAGAATCCGAAGAGCAGGAAGAACTCGCAGAGCCTCACTATATGCTGAGTACCGAACAGGGAGAGCCCGGCGAGAGCGAAGAGGTCATTGAAGATGAGCCTGAAGAGGAGACAGAAGATGTCAAGCTCGATACCCTGACAATAGTTCCTTACGAACTGACAAAGGCTAATGTTTCCATCGTTGATACAGAGTATAAGTTTGATACCTATACAAAGACTCCTAACGTTACAGTTACTGTTCCTTACAGCGTAAAGAATTCTGAACAGCCCGAGAGCCACGAACTGTCCCTCGGAACTATCGACGATCACGCAGGCAAGGAAGCTTTCGTAAAGGGCGTAAGATACGATAATATCGTAGGCGAAAAGAACTTAGCTGTTCTTACCGACGATACCACCAGCAAGAACTTCACCGCAGGTGATAAGGGTCTTGAGTTCAAGTGGTACATCCAGAACGGTTCAATGACCATCAAGGTCGGCAAAATGATCAGCAAGATCTACGACGGCGTAGCTGTTACCGAGCCCACCGCAACTGTTACCAATCAGGTAAATGAGCCTGTTGCAAATGTTGATATCAAGAAACAGTATCAGAAGAAGGACGAAAAGACCGGCGAGTTCGGTGAAGCCTTCGATGAAGCACCCAAGGACGCAGGTACATACAGAGCAGTTGTAACAGCAAATGCTGACAGCTACAACGAAGCTGTAGAGTACTCCAAGGAGTTTACTATCTCCAAGAGAGAAGTAATAGTTAATCTGTTTGGTCTGCCTGAAGTCAACGGTTACAACGATACGGCCGTTGATTACACGATAAGTGAAGCTAATCCCGATAATCCTGATGATAACACCGGCATAATCAATAATGAAGTAAATCCCGGAGGCACTGTCACGATCAAGGCAGGCAAGAAGGATGGGGATCACATCACAAATGCTGATCTGACCAAGATAGCTGAAGCACTGGGCGATAACTACACATTCACTTATGATAAACCTCTTACTCTGAGAGATGCTAAGCTTGACAGACTTGTAGTTTATAAGGCTTACATGGACAATGGCGAGACCATCGATCCTAATGATTACTTCACTGCATACGATGAGAACGGAAAAGATATCACCGATCAGTGCAGAGTAATCAACATCGACAATATCGACCAGCTTGGCGATTACACCATCGAAGTTAACGATGGCAGTCTGGCTTATCCTCTCACCGGTGTTCTGTACGTTAAGCCCAAGTCCGATGAGATATCAGAACGCATCGCAGATCTTCCCGATCCCGAGAACGTAACTGTTGAAGACGAAAGACCTATAACAGATGCACGCGAAGCTTACGATGCACTCTCCGATGAGCAGAAAGAAAACGTAAGCGAAGAAGAAGTTAAGAAGCTTGAAGATGCTGAGAAGGCTCTCGAAGCAGCTAAGAAAGCAGCAGCAGATCAGGCAGCAGCAAAAGCAGCAGCAGATGCTATCGCTGAACTTCCCGATGCTGATAAGGTTACCGTAGAAGATGCTGACGATATCGAAGCAGCACGCGAGGCATATGATGCTCTGACAGATGATCAGAAGGCTCTGGTAGATGAAGATACCGTACAGAAGCTCGAAGACGCTGAGGAAGCACTTGAAGCAGCTGAGAAGCTTGCTGCAGATCAGGCAGCAGCAGATCCTGTTAAACAGGCTATCAACGCTCTTCCCGCAGCTGAAGATGTCAAGGTAGAAAATGCTGATGCTATCGCAGCAGCTCGCCAGGCATATGATGCTCTGACAGACGATCAGAAGGCTCTGGTAGATGAAGATACCGTACAGAAACTCGAAGATGCTGAGGAAGCTCTTGAAGCAGCTAAGAAGGTAGCAGCAGATGAGGCTGCAGCAGATGTGGTTAAGCAGGCAATCAATGCACTTCCCGCAGCAAAAGATGTCACCGTTGAAGATGCTGATGCTATCGCAGCTGTACGCGAAGCATTTGATGCCCTGACAGATGATCAGAGGGGTATGGTCGACGGCGACACAAGGCAGAAGCTTGATGATGCTGAAGAAGCTCTTGAAGCAGCTAAGAAGGCAGCTGAAGATCAGGCAGCAGCTAATGCAGCAGCAGAAGCTATCAACGCTCTTCCCGCAGCTGATAAGATCACAAAGAATGATGCTGAAGCTGTAGCTAACGCACGCAAGCTGTTTGATTCACTTACAGATGAGCAGAAGGCAATGATAGATGCTGATACCTTAAAGAAGCTGACAGATGACGAAGCAGCTGTAACAGCCAAAACACGCAAGAAGGGCGATGTCAATGGCGATGGTAAAATAAATACAACCGATCTGATGAAGGCAGCAGCTCATGCAAAGGGCAAAAAGCTTCTTACAAAAGAAGAGTTTGAACGAGCAGACATTAACGGTGACGGAAAAGTCAATAATACCGATGTCACTCTGATAGCTGCACACGTTAAGGGCAAAAAGCTTATCAAGTGAAAATCCAGATAATTTCTCATTTTTCACGTCCTACTAACTTATAAGACATTCCCCCGTGTTTTCACCTCACGGGGGAATGTCTTTTATCTGTCTATTTTATAGTGTGATCAATTTGATATTATTAATCCTCTGTCCAGATATCACTGCCGCACTTTTCTATGATGGCTGCTTTTAACTTCCAGTCTATCTTCTCATTATCACATAGTACCAGACGTTTATTATTCGCAGTCTTAGCAATGACTTTGTATGTGTAGTATGTTTTTCTCGACGGCTTGGATCTGGTATGCGATGTTTTCTTTACACAGATCTCTTTGATATCTGTATACTCCACCGCCGTAATACCCATGTTCGTACCAATAACTATTTTCGGCGTGATATACACTTCGTTATCCTTTATCCATTCCGATGCAGGAAGATTTGCCTGATCATCTATCTCTTGGTGGGTGTATCTGACGCTTCCACAGGCAGGTCTCAGATTTTTAATAGCATTTCGTGATTTCGAAACCACTTCCCAGATTAACGCTAAAACCAGTACAAAAATTCCGAATGCCATACCGACACCATGATCTTTTTGCAACTTATCTCTAAAATCTATTCTATCGCAAGACAAATAAAAGCTAGAATAATTTGAGCTCTCCTTGTTGGAATAGCCCTTATTGATAAAATAATTTAGTGAATCGATAAATAATACTAAATCACTTTTATTTTCTCGCACAACACCTTTTACTTTGACATAGCCGTTCGTATTCAGTTCTTTAATTTCATCATCTATGTTCGTCATCAGGATCAATTCTTCACCTGTTCTAACAGCATAAAAGCCCTCATATATCTCAACAGGTGGTTCGGTTATCTCGTATGTGTAGATAGTTTTATCATCCTGTACTATATTGTCGAAATCTATCCTTCTTTCGACGTATATATCTGAATATGTCCTGTATATACTCAAAGCTATCAAAAATAGACCTAACAGGAGCATACCTATAGTGATGCGGAAACATATCGCATACATCCGTACAGTTTTTTGTATGTTTTCATTTGTATATTTGTATTTCACTTTGGTCACCTCGTTATAAGTGCTTTTTCAATCATGTTTCTTCTCTGTTCTCAATATCAAATCATTTTGAAATTTAAATATAATTATACCACACTCGTCTAGAAACGTCAATTGATATCGAAAATAATATAGTTATTATCTTAACCTTGATTTTTCGGGGATATTATGTTATACTAAATCAAAAGCTTTATCGAAAGGCGGCAGGAAAAATGTCTGAAAAAGAAAACGCAAAAAAACGCATAGATGAACTTGTTGAGACTCTCAATTATCATGCACATTTGTATTATGTTGAGGACAGGAACGAGATTTCCGACTATGATTATGATATGCTCCAGAACGAGCTGAAAAAACTTGAAGCTGAAAATCCAGAACTTATCCGTCCTGACAGCCCTACTCAGCGTGTGGGCGGTGAGGCTGTATCCGGTTTTGAAAAAGTCACCCACAAAGTGCAGATGGGTTCTTTGCAGGACGTTTTTTCCTTTGAGGAAGTCAGAGATTTCGTTGACAGAGTAAGGGAAAGTGTCAGCGACCCGAAATTTGTAGTTGAACCCAAAATAGACGGTCTATCTGTTTCACTGGAATACCATGAAGGTCAGCTGACTGTTGGTTCGACCAGAGGTGACGGATTTGTTGGCGAGAACGTAACCGAGAATCTCAAAACTGTCCGCTCGATACCTGTTACTATCGACAGCACACTGCCGATGATAGAAGTACGCGGCGAGGTTTATATGCCGAGAAATGTCTTTCTGAAACTTATCAAAGAGCAGGAAGATAACGATGAACAGCCTTTCAAAAATCCTAGAAATGCGGCAGCAGGTTCACTTCGTCAGAAAGACCCCAAAATAGCCGCCAAGCGTAAGCTGGATATTTTTGTATTCAACGTTCAGCAGATAGAGGGCAGAGAGATAACCGCTCACAAGCAGTCTCTCGATATGCTGAAAGAGCTCGGTTTCAAGACCGTCCCCGATTACAAGCAGGTGACCACAGCCGATGAAATAATCGACCGTATCAACGAGATAGGGGAGAGCCGTTTCGAGCTTCCTTATGATATCGATGGCGTTGTTATCAAGGTCGATGATTTCAAGCACCGTGATGTCCTCGGTTCTACCGCAAAAGTTCCGAAGTGGGCAGTTGCATACAAATTCCCGCCCGAAGAGAAGAATACAAAGCTTCTTGACATCGAACTGAATGTTGGCAGAACAGGCGCAGTGACCCCCGTTGCAGTATTTGAACCTGTTTTTCTCGCAGGCACTCAGGTATCTCGTGCGACCCTGCACAATCAGGATCTTATAATCGAGAAAAACATCAATATCGGCGACACAATACGTGTCCGCAAAGCGGGGGATATCATTCCCGAAGTCCTTTGCTCAGTGGAGAAAAATTCCGAGGGTGCATTCATGTTACCCGATGAATGTCCCGTTTGCCATACAAAGCTTGAAAGATCCGATGACGAAGCAGCAGTGCGCTGCCCCAACGTTGAATGTCCCGCCCAGATCTTCAGAAGCATAGTACACTTCGCCTCAAAGGGCGCCATGAACATCGATGGTCTCGGACCTCAGATAGTTCGTCTGCTTCTGGATAAGGAACTGATTTCTTCCGTTGCTGACCTTTACCACATCAAGGAAGATGACCTTATGGCTCTGGAAAGCTTCAAGGAAAAATCAGCCCATAATCTTGTTACTGCCATAGAGAAATCCAAGTCCAACACCCTTGACAGACTTATATTCGGTCTCGGCATCAGGAATATCGGTCAGGCATCGGCAAAACTTCTCTGTGCAAAATTCGGTGGACTTGACAGCATAATGTCAGCGACGGCAGAGGAGATATCGGAGATCGACGGTTTCGGTGATGTAATGGCGCAGAGCGTTTACATCGCTTTCCATGAAGAGCACATGATATCCCTTATACAGCGCCTGAAAGACTGCGGAGTGAATACCGAGTACGAAAAAGTTCAGCATGACGACCGCTTTGCAGGCAAAACCTTCGTCCTCACAGGAACTCTGCCGACGCTGAAAAGAAATGATGCCAAGGAGCTTATCGAGAAATTCGGCGGAAAGGCAAGCGGCTCTGTTTCCAAGAAGACCGACTACGTCCTCGCAGGTGAAGAAGCCGGAAGCAAGCTCACAAAAGCACAGCAATTAGGCATAAAGATCATCACCGAGGAAGAATTTATGGAGATGATCAAATAACCGTAAAATACAGTAAAAACACTGTCCCCGAGCTCATTGCTTCGGGGACTTTTTTGCGTAAAAAACAGAATGCTACTGTGCATAAATTTTATATATCTTGACAAAATCAATAAAATGTGATATAATACAAATTGTTAAAACACCAAACAAATATTGATCCTACTAAGGAGGTTAATTGCAATGAATCATCGTTTAGGTCGAAAGGCTGCCGCAGGCATACTTTGTCTGGGGCTAGTCTGCCAGAATGCAGGACTTATCCCTGCTTCCGCTGCTTCAAGCAGTGTAACCATCAATGAGGTCTGCTCAAAGAACACGACTATTGCAGCTCCCGACGGAAATTTCTATGATTGGGTCGAGCTGTACAACTCAGGCAACTCTGCTGTTGATCTGTCAGGCTGGGGACTTTCTGATAAGGCTACCAAGCCTTTCAAGTTCAAGATACCCAACGGCACAAAGATCGCTGCGAAGTCCTATCTTGTGATCTACTGTGACAGCACAGCAGGGGAGACCAACACTTCTATCGCGCCTTTCGGTATGTCAGGTTCGGGTGAGACCCTCACTCTCTCCGATGCAAACGGCAACGCCGCCGATACCCTGACTTTCGGTTCCATAGCTTCTGATACTTCATACGGACAGTACCCCGATGGCAGCGGCAATTTCTTTGACCTTACCTGCACACCGGGCAGAACTAATGTTGCTCCACAAGGTTCTGCGGCTGTTGCTACTCCTGCTTTCTCTCTTGAAAGCGGCTACTATGAGGCAGGAAAGACCGTATCAATTCAGGTACCCTCAGGCACAACGGTTTATTATACAACTGACGGTACTGTTCCTACAACTTCTTCCCAGAAATACACATCGCCCTTTACACTTAACGATGTATCCAACAACACAAACAAACTCAGTGCTGAGAGAAATATTTCTACATACAGCTACAATCCACCCTCTTCGCCTGTTGACAAAGCGAACATCATCCGCGCAGTTGCAGTGGATTCTCAGGGCCGTGTAAGTGATGTCATCACCAGAACATATTTTGTCGGCAAGACAAATTCGGGCTACTACAAGGATATGAAGGTAGTTTCCCTTGTAACAGACCCAGATAACCTGTTCAATTATGATACAGGTATCTACGTACTTGGCAAGCACTATGCTGAAGATAATTCCACCGGTGGCAATCAGGGTGGAAACCAAGGTGGCTTCCCCGGAGGTATGCCCGGCTGGGGCGGCGGAATAGGCGGAGGATTCAGCTTCAAGCAGCCATGGGAGATGGAAGCTAACTACACCCAGTCAGGCAAGGAGTGGGAGCGTCCTGCTACCATGACAGTTTTCGATAAGGGTAAGAAAGTTATCGATCAGGACGTTGGTATCCGCATCAAGGGCGGTGCTTCACGCCATAACGCGCAGAAGAGTTTCAACATCTACGCAAGACTTGATTACGGCGCTCCTGAAATGACTTATGATTTCTTTGACGGCACTTCCGTAAAGGCAAAGAACGGTAAGACTATCAAGAGCTATACCACCATCTCTCTCCGTGACGGCGGCAACGATAATAACAACGCTATCTTCCGTGATTCTCTAAATCAGAGCCTTGTTGCAGACCGCGACTGCGCTCATCAGGCAATGAGCGAGTGTATCGTCTTCATCGACGGCGAGTTCTGGGGTATCTATCAGATATGCGAAAAGCTGAATGATGCATACATCAGCGATCACTACGGTGTAAAGAAAAGCGATGTGGCTATGGTTAAAGAAGGCGAACTTGAGGAAGGCTCAGATTCCGATCTTCAGGACTGGAACAACCTGGTACAGGGCGCTGCAAACGGCAGTCTCAGCTATGCACAGATATGCGAAAAGATAGATATCCAAAGCTTTATGGATTACTTCGCTTCGCAGATCTACTGGTCTAATCAGGACTGGCCAAAGCGTAACATAGCTTCATGGCGCTCCAATACTATCGACAGCTCTAATCCTTATGCAGATGGCAAGTGGCGCATGATCTTCTTTGATACCGAGTACGGTCAGGGACTATATGGCAGCCAGAATACTTCTGCAAATTACGATAATTTCAGCCGTCTTGCTCAGGATCAGAGTGATGTGAGCAAAATGTTCAACGCTCTCCTCAAAAACGATCAGTTCGCCAAGGACTTCGCACGTACCATGATGGATCTGGCAAACTATAACTTTGAGCCCAACAGGGTTGCTGAAAAGGCGAAGTACTACTCTGATAATTTCAGCCAGCAGGCAGCTGATACATTCAAGCGCTTTGGTTCAAACAATAATGCACAGTCTTATCAGAACCAGTGGAACACCATTGTGAACTTTTACAGACAGCGTTTCGATCCCGCTGAGCGTTCTCTCCGTCAGGCTGCTAAACTCTCCGCTGAACCATCAACTCTCACCGTGCAAAACAGTAGCAATTCAGGCGAGATACAGCTCAACACTCTGAAACTTGGCGCAATAAGCAGTTGGTCGGGCAAGTACCACAAGGATTATGACCTTACTCTGACAGTTGCACCAAAGGAAGGCGTTTCCTTTGACCACTGGGAGATCAGCGGTGCACAGCTGACAAGCGGTTCCAAGAATTCGGGCACTATAAAAGTCAAGCTCACAAGCTCGAACGCTACAGTCAAGGCTGTTTACAGCGGTCAGGGCGGCGGACAGACCGTTAAGACAAATTATCCTACAAATATCAAGGTAAATTACAACTCTCAGTATCACCAGATACAGTTCCTTTGGGACAAGGTAGAGGGTGCTGACAAGTACGGCATCGCTGTATACCTGGCAGGTAAGTGGAGAGTTCAGACTTCCAGCATTACTACAAACAGTTATATTACTCCTAAGAACCTGACTCCCGGCATGACCTACAAGGTAGCTATTGCTGCAAGAGTTAATGGTCAGTGGAATACAACTGATCCTATCAAGAATGCTGTAACAGTTACTGTTAAGTAATTTACAGTTTCACAGAACCCAAAACGGCAGTTTCCAATGAAACTGCCGTTTTTATTATATAAGAAATATCACTCTTCCGTACCCTTTACATATTCAATGAACTGCTTTGCAACACGGGGCGAACGTCCGCCCTTTGAGAGTGCAAAAGCTTCAGCTTTTATCTCCAGTTCGTCACGGCTTGAGCTGATCTCATACTGATCTGCAAGCTTGTTCACAAGGTCAAGGAACAGCTTTTTGTCAGGTTTCTGGAAAGTTACCGTCAGACCGAATCGGTCAGAAAGTGAAAGAAGTTCCTGAACGGTATCCTTGAAATGTATCTCGTCGCCCTTACGGGAAGTAAAAGTCTCACGTACCAGATGCCTACGGTTCGATGTAGCATATATCACAAGATTAGATGCCGTAGAAGCCACGCTGCCTTCAAGTATGGCTTTAAGTGCCGCATAGTCATTGTCGTCCTCGGTGAAAGACAGATCGTCGATGAAAATAATAAATTTCAGCGGGTTCTTGCTTATGGTCTCCACAATGTTGGGTATCTCATGGAGCTGTTTCTTTTTCAGTTCGATAAGTCTCAGACCATCACACGCAAATTCGTTTGCGATAGCCTTTACCGTCGAAGACTTACCTGTACCGCAATCGCCGTAAAGCAGAACATTGTTCGCAGGTTTACCCGCGATTAGAGCCTTGGTGTTAGCAATGACCTGACTGCGCTCATTCTCATAATTATGCAGCTGAGAGAGCCTTATAGGATCAGCGTGCTCAACAGGAGTCATAACACCATCTTTGATTATGAAAATATTGTACTTAGAATATATGCCATAGCCGATCTTTTTGATCTCATGCACACGCTGAGCATATATCTGGGAAAAATCTCTGGGACTGATCCTGTATTCGGGCAGGAAACCGTCATAGTTTATTCTACCAATGAACTCACTGCTGGGGATAGTTGCCAGTTCTTCCAGAAAAGCAAGCTCGTTTGCAAGACAGTTATCCAGCATAGTCCCGGTTTCAAGCCCCTCGCCCTTTTTGAGTATAAAAAGGTTCTCGTCTTCCAGGATTATCTTCATGATGTATTCAGTAAGGTCGTCGCCCGACTTGTAAAGGTCGCCGCACATATCGCAGTACCACTCTACAGCCATCTCTGTGTTTTCCTCACAAATGCTTATCATCGTCTGTATCATATCGGTGATAACGTCGTTTTTGCGAAGTTCTTTGAATATCACAAGGCTTCTTATCTGTTTGAGAATACGATTAAAATCCGTCATTTTTACTTACCTCCGTTTGCGGGTAAAGCCCTTTCAGTGCAGATCACAGAGCTTTCAGCTGACATTCTCAAATCACAATCTGCTCCGTGACTCTTGCTTACATTATATAACATTTTTCCGTATAAGTCAATGTTTAATAATTAAGTCATTGACAAAGACCCCCAAGATGTAGTATAATATATTTTACATGGATACATTTTGTATAAATTAATCTGTAAAGGAGCTGCTGATATGTCAGTATACAGAATTTATGTAGAAAAAAAGCCGGAATTTGCAGTTGAAGCTGATTCGCTGCTTGGCGGTATCAAATCTGCACTGGGTCTTGAAAACCTCAAAGGTCTGCGCGTTATAAACCGCTATGACGCCGAGGGTCTGCCAGTTAAGGATTTTGAACTCGCTATCCCCGTGGTATTTTCCGAACCCGCGGTAGATGTTACCTATGATCATCTTCCCGCTGTTGGTGAGGACGAGCAGATATTCGCAGTTGAATATCTTCCCGGTCAGTTCGATCAGAGAGCTGATTCATGTGCGCAGTGTATCTCACTGCTGACTGCGGGCAAGCGACCCGTTATCAAGTCCGCACGCATTTACATAGTAAGCGGCACCCTTTCCGATGAGGAGCTTGCACAGATCAAGCAGTACATGATAAACCCTGTTGAGTCGAGAGAAGCTTCTCTTGATGAGTTTGAAACTCTTGATATCAAGTACGATATCCCCACAACTGTTGATACTGTAAACGGCTTCATCGATTCTTCTGAGGACGACCTCAAGGCTATGCTTGCAGACCTTGGTCTTGCTATGGATCTTGATGATATCAAGTTCTGCCAGAAGTATTTCAAGGAACAGGAGAACCGCGATCCCACCATCACTGAGATCAGAATGATCGATACCTACTGGTCTGATCACTGCCGTCACACAACATTCTCGACAATCGTTGATAATGTTTCTATCGAGCCCGATTATATCGCAGCTACCTTTACCGATTATATAAATGCAAGAAAAGACCTCTATGCAGGCAGAACAGACAAGCCCATCACACTTATGGATCTTGCCTGCTTCGGTGCAAAGCAGCTTAAAAAGGCAGGTCTGCTGAAAGACCTTGACGAGAGCGAAGAGATTAACGCTTGCTCCGTAAAGATCAAGGTGGATGTAGACGGTGTTGACGAAGACTGGCTGCTGATGTTCAAGAACGAAACTCACAACCACCCCACCGAAATCGAGCCTTTCGGCGGTGCTGCTACTTGTCTGGGCGGAGCAATCAGAGATCCGCTGTCGGGTCGTTCTTATGTATATCAGGCTATGCGTGTAACTGGCGCAGGCAATCCTCTTGTTCCTGTTGAGGATACCATCGCAGGCAAGCTGCCCCAGAGAAAGCTGGTAGTAGGCGCTGCAAACGGTTATTCCTCCTACGGCAACCAGATCGGACTTGCTACAGGTCATGTAAACGAAATCTATCACCCCGGCTACGTTGCTAAGCGTATGGAGATCGGCGCAGTTATAGGCGCAGCTCCCGCTTCCAATGTAAGACGTGAAAGACCTGCCCCCGAGGATATCGTTATACTGCTGGGCGGCAAAACAGGCCGTGACGGCTGCGGCGGTGCAACAGGTTCTTCCAAGTCCCACACCCTGCACTCTCTTGAAACCTGCGGTGCTGAGGTTCAGAAGGGTAATGCACCCGAGGAAAGAAAGCTCCAGAGACTGTTCAGAAATCCTGAAGTTACAGCTATGATAAAGCGCTGCAATGACTTCGGTGCAGGCGGTGTATCCGTTGCTATCGGCGAGCTGGCTGACGGTCTTCAGATCAACCTCGACCTCGTTACCAAGAAGTATGACGGTCTTGACGGTACAGAGCTTGCTATCTCCGAATCTCAGGAGAGAATGGCAGTTGTCATCGCCAAGGAAGACCTTGAAAAGTTCATGGCTGAGGCTGCAAAGGAAAACCTGGAAGCTACAATGGTAGCAAGAGTAACCGAAGAGCCCAGACTGAGAATGAACTGGAACGGCAACACCATCGTAGACCTGTCCAGAGAGTTCCTCAACTCCAACGGTGCCGAGAAGCACACCGATATTGAAGTGCCCACCCCCGTATTCGCAAATGATGACGGCGGTGAGGATAATGCAGACCGCTGGGAAGCTATGATATCAAACCTGAATATCTGCTCGCAGAAGGGTCTCGTTGAAAGATTTGACTCCACCATAGGCGCAGGCACAGTGCTGATGCCCTACGGCGGTAAGTATCAGAATACTCCCACACAGGCTATGGCTTGCAAACTCCCCGTACTCAACGGTGAGACCACCACTGCTTCAATCATGGGCTGGGGCTTCAACCCATTCCTGTCCAGTGTAAGCCCCTACCACGGCGCTATGTCCGCAGTAGTTGAGTCTGTGGCTAAGGTAGTCGCAACCGGCGGTTCCTACAAGCATTGCTGGCTGACTTTCCAGGAGTATTTCGAGAGAACTCAGAACAATCCTTCCAGATGGGGCAAGCCTTTCTCCGCTCTGCTTGGTGCATATAAGGCTCAGATCGAACTTGGCTGCGGTTCTATCGGCGGTAAGGATTCCATGTCAGGTACATTTGAGAACATCGATGTTCCTCCTACGCTGGTTTCTTTCGCAGTTTCCACTGCTAAAACCGATAAGATCATCTCTCAGGAATTCAAGAAGGCAGGTTCAAGAGTTATACTCATCAAGCCTGAATACGATGAAAACAACATCGTTAAGTTTGACAGCCTGAAAAAGGTATTCGAGAAGGTTGAGAAGATGATAGCCGATGGCAATGTACTTGCTTGCTGGTCTGTTGCTTACGGCGGTGTTTCCGAAGCTGTTGCCAAGATGGCATTCGGTAACAAGATAGGTTTCAAGTTCACTGATAAGGTAAGTTCCGCTGAACTCTTCCGTGCTTGCTACGGCAGCTTCGTTATCGAGCTTGCTCACGGTGTTCAGACAGCTGAAAGAGTTATCGGTGAGACAACTCAGGCTTACACCATCGAGAACAACGGTTATACCATTGACCTCGAAAAGATACAGGATCTCTGGGAGAAGAAGCTGGAGCCTGTTTATCCCGTACACGTTAAGGAACCTGCTGAGAAGCCCAACAAGTACAGCTTCAAGGCTGATGAGAGAAAAGCTCCCGCTATCAAAGTGGCTAAGCCCAAGGTTCTTATCCCTGTATTCCCCGGCACTAACTGCGAGTACGATACCGCAAGACAGTTTGAAAAGGCAGGCGCAGAGGCTGAGATATTCGTAGTAAGAAACCTCTCTGAGCAGGCTATCAAAGAATCTGTTGACGCTATGGAAAATAAGATCAAGCAGTCTCAGATAGTTATGCTGCCCGGCGGTTTCAGCGGCGGTGACGAGCCTGACGGAAGCGGTAAGTTCATCGTATCATTCCTGCGCAATCCCAAGCTGACTGATGCTATCCACGATCTGCTGAAGAACCGCGACGGTCTGATGCTGGGTATTTGCAACGGTTTCCAGGCACTTGTAAAGCTGGGTCTTGTACCTTACGGCGAGATAGTTGATATGCGCGATGATTCTCCTACGCTTACATTCAACACCATCGCTAGACACCAGTCTAAGATGGTAAATACACGTATCGCTTCAAACAAGTCGCCCTGGCTGGCTGCTTGCGAAGTTGATGATATCCACAGCATCGCAATTTCTCACGGCGAGGGTCGTTTCGTTGCTTCCGCCGAGGAAATCGCAAAGCTGGCGGCAAACGGTCAGATAGCAACCCAGTATGTTGACTTCGACGGTGAGCCCACCTTCGATATCCACTGCAACCCCAACACCTCTTTCGACGCTATCGAGGGTATCACATCACCCGACGGCAGAGTACTCGGCAAGATGGGTCACTCCGAGAGAATGGGCAACGGTGTATGCATCAACGTTCCCGGTGCAAAGGATCAGAAGCTGTTCGAGAGCGGCGTAAAGTATTTCAAGTAATGTCACCGCAGGCGGCAGTTCTGCTGATTGACAATTGAATTGTACTATGTTATAATTAAGGCAGTACCGTATAGGCGGTGCTGCCTTTTATCTTTATATACGGGTGAGTGAATATGGACGATAAGCAGCTTCTGATCGAAAAGTACCATCTTATTCATGAAAACAACGCATGGTATTCGGATAGAGAAAATTCCCACAAACATCTGATCTTCAAGGATTCTTTCTATGAGAAAAATGATGTGCTGGGACTTCTGTTTCGCATCAACAAGCTCTGTGGTGCCAAGGTCAAGTATTTCCGTGCAAATATCGATAAATTCGAGCCGCTGAAATATGATTACAAAAATGGTTTCGTTTCCGTTCCACTATGGGATGCTGATTTTCTGAAACACCGTGCATCGGGATATATTCTGGATTTCAGATATTTACAGACGATCACCGTGTACGAAGATTTTGTCGCTCTTTGTGAAGAGCTTGAAGGCCGTTAAATAGCATATTATCATCAATATAAATATATTCAAAAGGACGAAAATGCTTGTTTGAGCATTTTGTGCCTGTTTCCAAGAAGGAGGTCTACTTATGGAAAAACTGCTTAATCTTCTGAAGTCAAACGCAAGGCTGACAAATGCCGAGCTTGCTGTAATGCTCGGTAAGACTGAGGCTGAAGTCGCCGCGGAGATAGAAAAGCTGGAAAAAGACGGCATCATCACAGGCTACACCGCCATCGTCGATGAAGCTGTTTACGATCCTAATTCCGTTACCGCGCTTATAGAGCTGAAAGTTACTCCACAGTCCCAGTCGGGCTACGATGATATAGCAAAGTCCATAGCCGCCTACGAACAGGTTGAATCGGTACGACTGATGTCGGGAGCTTATGATATTCTGGTATCTGTAACAGGCACAAATATCCGAGAGGTATCCCGCTTTGTAGCAGAGAATCTTGCCGCCATAGATGCCGTACAGTCCACCGCAACCCACTTCTTGCTGAGAAGCTACAAGGTCAACGGCATATCCGTTACCGCTAATGAAAAAGATGAGAGAGGACTGATGTTCCCATGATAGATTATAGCAAGGTACTTTCGCCTGCCATCGTGAACATGAAGCCCTCTGGCATACGAAAGTTTTTCGACATCGCTCAGCAGCTGGAAGGTGTTATATCCCTTGGCGTTGGCGAACCCGATTTCAAGACACCCTGGGTGGTAAGACGTGAAGCGATTAATGTTCTGGAAAAGGGCAGGACTTCATATACAGCAAATGCAGGTCTTGCCGATCTCCGAAAGGAAGCTTCCCGATATTTCAGCGACCGCATAGGTGTGGATTACGATCCCAATGATGAGATCATAATTACCGTCGGCGGTTCTGAGGGCATCGATCTTTGTATCAGGTCGATTGTAACAGCAGGTGACGAGGTACTTATAGTTCAGCCCTCTTTTGTCTGTTACTGCCCCATAGTTACACTTAGCGGGGGAGTCCCCGTCCCTATTGAGACCAAGGCTGAAAACGAATTCCGCCTTACTGCCGAAGAATTGCGCAGCAAGATCACCGACAAGACAAAACTTCTGGTTCTGCCTTATCCCAACAATCCCACTGGTGCTATCATGCGCAGGGAAGATCTTGAAGAGATCGCAGATGTTCTGCGCGGCACAAATATTCTGGTACTGTCCGATGAAATATACTCCGAGCTTACATACAGCGGCAAGCACGTTTCATTTGCATCACTGCCGGATATGAGAGAGCGGACTATAGTTATAAACGGATTTTCCAAAGCTTACGCAATGACAGGCTGGAGACTAGGTATCGCAGCCGCACCCAGAGAGCTTACTTCACAGATGCTGAAACTGCACCAGTACGCAATAATGTCATCACCGACGGTGAGCCAGTTCGCGGCTATAACAGCTCTAAGGGAATGTGATGAGGATATTGTAAAAATGCGAGATGAATACGATATGCGCAGGCGCTATCTGGTTGACGCATTCAACAAACTGGGTCTTGACTGCTTTACACCCCAGGGCGCGTTCTACGTTTTCCCCTGCATTAAAAGCACGGGGCTTTCCAGCAGTGATTTCTGCGAAAAACTGGTTTACAGCAAAAAAGTCGCAGTTGTACCCGGCAACGCTTTTGGCGAATGCGGCGAGGGCTTCGTGCGTGTATCCTACGCATACTCCCTCAGCCATCTGAGAGAAGCTATCAAGCGCATCGGAGAGTTTTTAGAGGAGCTTAAAAATGGCACTTTATGATAATATAAAAGTCAAGGCATACGGAAAAGTCAATCTTCTGCTGGATATAATCGGCAGACGCGATGACGGCTACCATATGCTCAACACCGTTATGCAGAGCGTCAGCGTTTATGATACCCTTGAATTGTCCATAGATAGCACAGCCCCTGAGGGCATGGAGATAATCTGCAACAAGGAGGGCTTTCCACTTGACAGCAGTAATCTTATCTGGAAAGCGGCTGATGTTTTCAAGGAGCAGACGGGCATAACTTATGGCGGAAAGCTTATAGTCAAGGTCGAGAAAAATCTTCCGTCACAGGCTGGCATGGGCGGCGGAAGCGCTGACTGTGCCGCTATGCTGAAAGCAATGAACACATTTTTCTGCACGCTGAAAGATGAAGACGAACTATGCGAGATGGGCACTAAGCTAGGGGCTGATGTACCTTTCTGCATCAGGGGCGGAACAAGGCTTTGTCAGGGGATAGGTGAGATAACAAACAAACTGCCGTCTCCGGACTGCGCTTTTGTTATTGTCAAGCCCGATGTCAGTATCTCTACTCCCGAAGCTTACAAGCGCTATGACCTGATGAAGTCGCCCCCAAGAAGTAATCTAGACTATTTCCTCAAAGCCCTTGCATCGGGAAATGTCTTCTCCACAAGCATTTACCTCTTCAACGTGTTTGAAGCTGTTATGGATATGCCGGAGATAGCGCAGGCAAAGCAAGACCTTAAAGAAGCAGGTGCAATGAATACTCTTATGACGGGAAGCGGCTCAGCTGTTTTCGGCATTTTTGAAAAGGAAAGCTTTGCTGTGGAAGCTGCTGCAAATCTGGCAGGGAAGTACAGCTACTGTAAGTCTTGCGTACCTGTAAAGAGCGGATACGAGCTTATGTGGGTGAACAGATAGACTAAGAAAGGTCGGCAATAGTATGAATTACAAATGCAGATTCTGCGGATACAGATTCAAAGACAAGGACGAACAGATTTGTCCCGAATGCCTTACAGCCCGCGAAGAGGATATATCCTGCGGTATTTTCGGTGAAGACGAACACAGTCATCAACAGTATGATGACAGCTATTTTCCTGACAACCGTTTTGTGAGAAGTGATACTTTCAAGGACGGCAAAGCAGATTTTCTGAGAGAGGAAAGACGCGAGGAAAACCGTGTTGAAGCGGCGAGGTATGAGCGCAAGAACGGCGGCGATATCAACGTTGAGGCTACTCCATCAAGGCAGTCCTACAACAGACCGCAGTATAAAACACCACAAAATGTATATAATCCCAATAATGGAAAAGCCGCCCAGAAACCCGGCGGCTGCGGCAAGGGATGCGCCATACCCCTTATAATACTGATAACCTTAGGTATGATATTGAAGAACGATCCCGAACTGATAAACACCATTAAGGAAAAACTTGAAGGCGCTGTTTCCGATACGTCAGTATCTTCCACCGCTTCTGAAAAGAAAAAATACGAGATCGACAGGGAAAATTCTTTAGAGGGTGTAAAAACAGTTGACTGCGATATTGATGCATTTCTGACAGAGTACACAATCAGTGAAATAATGTCAGACGACGAAACCATTAATTCTTTCCAGAAAAAAAATCTATTCTATTTTGAAAACGATGATTGGGTTGAAAGTACCGAATTTGATCCACGCGAACTCTATGTGGTAAATCTTACTTTGGAATTTGAATATTCCGATCACAGATGCCTGGAAAGCGGCGATGTGGATATCAAAGGCATTTACCTTCAGAGTGTTGATTCTGACGGTAATGATATCAGCTACTATGAAGGATTCATGTCGGACAATTTAATTTACTGCATCGGCGACAGATCAAACATGAATCCTAAGCTATTATGTGATAAAACTTCTGACGGCGCGTATATAACAGTCGATCTTGAATACAAAGGACAAGAAGTAGCTTACGGCTTTTACATTGACCTTAACGAAAAATGAGTAATATGAATATATTGAACAAATGTATGCTCTGCCCCCGTAAATGTGGGGCAGACAGACTTTCAGGAGAAAAAGGATTCTGCAGTGCGGGTTCTGATATAAAGATCGCACGGGCAGACCTGCATATGTGGGAAGAACCTCCCATAAGCGGAACCAACGGCTCGGGAACTGTGTTTTTCTCGGGGTGCAATCTGCAGTGCTGTTTTTGTCAGAATCATGAGATCTCCGCTGAGGGAAAGGGTTTTGAACTTACGGTTGATGAGCTTGCTGAGACATTTCTTATGCTTCAGGAAAAGGGCGCTCACAACATAAATCTTGTAACTGCCGCACCTTACGTCCCCCAGATAATCGAAGCACTTGGCATAGCAGGGGACAGGCTGACCATACCGATCGTTTACAACAGCGGCGGTTATGAAAGCCTTGAAACTCTTGAAATGCTGAGGGGCAAAGTAGATATTTTCCTTCCCGACCTAAAATATTATTCGGACAAACTCTCGGCTGATTATTCGGGAGCGGCAGATTATTTTGAACGTGCTTCCAGAGCTCTGATAAAGATGCATGAGCTTGTTGGTGCGCCTAAGTTTGATGAAAAAGGCATTATGAAAAGGGGAGTTATCGTAAGACATCTGGTACTGCCCGGCTGCCGTCATGATTCGGCTAAGATAATCGGGTGGCTGGCTGATAATTTTGCTCCAAATGAAATTCTTATCAGCCTTATGAGCCAGTATGTGCCGATGTACAAGGCAAAGGATATCAAGGCACTTTCACGCAGGACTTCCACATTTGAATATGAGTACGTTTGCAGCCTTGTGGAAGGCTGCGGATTTGACGGATTTTTCCAGCAGAGAAGTGCCGCCGAGGACAAGTACGTCCCTGAATTTTTTGACAAAAAATACTACTGATATCGGAGAGGTAAGATGAAAGAATTTCGTTTGCAGCCTTTGAGGTTATGCGCAGGCTGGAAAGTTGCGTATAACAATTTTTCGGAATATGACCCTGCCTGCGACGGTGAAGAATATTCCTACGAGTTGTGTGAAGATCTTTTACAGCTTGAAAACGATAATCTGCTTATCGACCTAGGCTGGTATCGTTATGGCGATATAAACGGCAGCTACAAGATTTATCTGGTGGATACAAAAAGGGAAGCACCCTATGAAAGACCACTGGAGGTCTTCTCGTCAAGATCCAAAGCCGAGATACTTGACAAGCTGGAATATTGGACACAGCCAGGCTTTTATGCAAAGTATAAAGTAAAATATCCAAAGTAGTTAATTACAACAAACTAAAATGTTAACCAACTTGTAATATCTGACTATTGACAATCATATAAAAATGCGTTATAATTACAATAAGAACTATGAATTAGTTCTTATCACAAAACAAACACATAATGATTAATGTCAGATAAAGAAAAGAGGGAATGCCGATGTCCAAAGCAATGGGTTCAAGATATTCCGTTGAGACCTCGAAGGAGAGCAGAGAGTATTTTGAATATGTCAAGGATCTGCTTGACAATGAAGTAGTTAGTGAGATGAAGAAATTCAGACACCACTACAGCACTACCTGTTACCAGCATTGTCTTAATGTATCGTATTATAACTATATCGTCTGCAAAAAGCTTGGTCTGAACGCGAAAGCCGCTGCGAGAGCCGGTATGCTCCATGATCTGTTTCTGTATGACTGGCGCGATGAGCCAAGGAAAAAAGGAGAGCTGCCCCATGGCTTTACACACCCAAGGATAGCCCTTGAAAATGCCAAGGAACATTTTGAACTGGGCAAGATCGAGCAAGACATGATAATCAAGCATATGTGGCCGCTGACAGTTAAACTGCCAAAATATGCAGAATCCTACGTTATCGTTATGATAGATAAATATGCTGCTATGCTGGAATTCGGTGTACACTGCAAGAACGTTCTTTCAAACACCGTAAGCAACATAAAGCATAAAAAGGCAGCCTGATACAGTAAAAATGCAACAAGTCTCCTGCGCTGATCCCGCAGGAGACTTGATTTTTTCTATCAGTTTCCGAATACAAAAAAATGAGTAAGTCCAAGCCATTCACGAACCCAGTAGGTCGCGATATATTTGGGCTGGGTGTTGGCAGAATAAGCAGTCACATTATTGGCACCCTCCTGCTTTGCAATAAGGCTTGCGCGGTACTGATGGAATCCATCGGTGACTATGGTGATATCTCTGCCGCAGCCTAGTTTATCGGTTATAGCAAAAGAAAACTTGATATTTTCAAATGTTGTGGTAGACTTATCCTCCATAATAAGTCGGCTTTCGTCTGCACCTTTTTCTATCAGATATCTGCGCATACACTCAGCTTCCGAAATCTTTTCATCACTGCCTTTTCCACCGGAAAGAACTACAAGGGCGTCGGGATTTTTCTGCATAGCTTCATATGCGGCATCAAGTCGGTAACGAAGCATACGAGAAGGTCTTTCGCCCTTTACCTTACAGCCGAGAACGATTATCAGCTCGGTATCTTTCGGTTCATTTGTCTGAGCTTTATACATCTTAAAGGAAAGTATCCCCACATAGGTGAATCCTACGATCAGGAACAGGCTCACAGCAATTATTATACCTTTGCCCCACATGTGAGCCCACATAGTTTTCAGCAGCTTGAAAAACTGGCGATGAGCCACTGTGGCAGCTATCATAAGCGTGAAAAATCCGATACCTGCCACATTTCCAGCATTAAGTATCGGTAATGGTGCGATGAAGATCAGCAGAAAAAATATCTCCGCTGCTAGGATAACATATTTTATTGTCATTGTTGTTTTCCTTTCTGATTTTTTATTATTATAACACATTGCGGCCAAGATTGCAACTCGGTCTGATATATTTGATATCCGTAAACAGGATAAATCGTTAGTCGGTATCTTTACTTTTTCTTCAAACTGTGTTATAATAAAGGTTACGCACAGGAGGTCTGTAACTATGGATTATTGTTTTGAAGCCGACAGCTGGGGAGCATCTTTCAGTTTCCCGTGGGCAACGGCAGGCGGATATATAAAAAACTGCAACGAAACTCAGATCAAAATTCTTCTCTGCATACTTGCGGGTCCGAGATATACCGATTCTGCCATGCTTTCGGCGGTATCAGGTTTTTCTGAGGCTGATGTGGATTCGGCTGTTGCTTACTGGCAGGAAAAAGGAGTTATAAAGGTAAACGACGAGATATCTGCTGCAGTAAAGCCCGAAGTACCCCATACTTTTTCGGGAAAGAATGAACCTGTTTCGCTTGTTGAATCTGTAAAACCAACAAAGGCTGCAGCTGTTGAGAGGAAGATAACCGTTAAATACTCTCAGCGTGAGATGCAGCAAAAGGCTGAAAATGATGCAGCGCTGAAAAGTCTCATTAACGAGATACAGTCGCTCCAGTTTTCGATAAACGGAAGTGAGCTTGCCAAGCTGATCGAGCTTTACGAACTTTACCGATTTGATGCACCCTCCATACTTCTTGCAGCCGATCATTGTCGCGCGGCAGGGAAGTGCAGCATTGCCTATCTGCATACCGTCATGATAAGCTGGTACAACGAGGGTATAAATTCCTATGCGGAAGTAGAGCAGGCGATAATCACAGCTTCGGAAAGAAGATCTTACGAAAACAAGATACTTGGTATCTTTGGTATGGAGAATCGTCCCTCAAAGAAACAACAGCAGTATATGACGGAATGGAAGCGCCTTGGATTCAACAGTGATCTTATAGAGCTTGCCTACAATAAATGCCTCGATACCAAGAGCAAACTTAGTTTCAGCTACATAGACGGCATACTGAAAAACTGGGCAAAGGTCGGCGTCAGCAGTGTTGAAGAGGCAGAAAATTCTGATAAACAGCACAGGAAGAAATATACTGCTGTAAGCGAAGACAAGCCCTCTTACGACCTTAACGAGTATGAGAACTTCGCAAGAAACTATGATTTCGGTGACGCTCCATGGAACGTTAGAAAGGAAGAAGATCAATGAGATATACCGAGAAAGCTTTTGACCGCGCCGAGTTTGAACTCAGACAACGGCAGGACAAAGCCAACGAGGAGCATCAGCGAAGGCTTGATGAGATTGCGCAGAAGGCTCCCGAGATATACCGTATGCACAGCGAAGCCATAAGGCTGAACTACGCGCTTCTCGGCAACATTGGCAAGGGCAAGAGCAGTGCTGATATATCTAAAAAGATCGCCGAGATCAAAGAGAAAAACATCAGTCTGCGCCACACCATGCATGAAATGCTGAAAGCCTGCGGATATCCCGAGGACTACCTGCAAATGCACTATCAGTGCGAGATATGCAGCGATTCTGGTTACCATGACGGCGTAAGATGCGAGTGCATGAAAAGGCTTCTGAAAAAATATACCACAGAGGAAATAAACGCAAACTGTTCCATAGAACTTCACGATTTTTCGGATTTCAGAGCTGAGTATTACAGCGATATGCCCGTTAACGGTGAGATCCCCCGTGTGAAGATGCAGACGATCTTTGAAAACTGCAAGAATTACGCTACTCGTTTTGAGCCCCACACAAGCTCGCTGATATTCTTTGGTAAGACAGGTCTGGGCAAAACGTTCCTTTCGTCATGTATCGCAAAAGAGCTTATCTCACAGGGCTGGAACGTTGTATACGGTTCCATGCTGAAGCTTATGCGACAGGTTGAAGACGAGCGTTTTCACAGGGCTGAGGGTGACACCATGAGCGTAATGCTTGAAGCCGACCTGCTCATTCTTGATGACCTTGGTTCTGAATTTCAGACACAGTTCACTGATTCTGTGCTTTATGAACTCATCAATGAGCGCATAAACGAACGCCGACCTACTCTTATATCGACAAATCTTACCGTCAATGAAGTCGGCAAAAAATACAACGACAGAATAGTTTCACGAATAACTGGCTGTTTCAGACCATTCTTCTTTGCCGGCAGTGACGTTAGGCTTGTCAAGCTGAGAAACGGTATTATTTGAGGTAACTATCGTGAGAAAGATAAGATTGTTGTTCGACCAGTTTCTGATACTTTGCCTATGCAATTCCGTCATTTTATGGACTGTGGTGCAGTTTTCCAAGCTAGTCAAGATACTGACTATCGTCGGACTGGTGCTGTTTTACTTTGTCTATCTTTTAACTGCGGGCGGACGTGCCGACAAGGATAAAAAGCTCTGCCGCATAGCAAAGGGCTCGTTCCTGATCGATGGCGCTGTAATCTCCCTTGTTTTGCATACGGCTGTGGTGCTAGCTTTTATAATCATAGGCGGATTCGACCCATGGCGGATGTTCGCAAATGCTCTTACGGGATATGCTATCATCGCCCTTGGTGCTCTCGTCGGGATAATCAGGCTCCTGATATCTTCAAGACAGGTCAAGATAATTAAGTACATAGCGCTGGTATTTACCTGGTATATGCCTGTGGTGAATATATTCGTGCTGAGGACCATATCTAAATCGGCGAAGAAAGAGTTTCGCTTTGAACAGGCAAAGCAGGAACTTGACGATATGCGCAAGGAAAATGAAGTCTGCAAAACAAAATATCCCATACTTATGGTACACGGCATATTTTTCCGCGACTGGCAGATGTTCAATTACTGGGGCAGAGTTCCCAAGGAGCTCGTGCGAAACGGTGCTGAGATATACTACGGAGGTCAGCAGTCAGCGAACCTGATATCCGTCAGCGCAGGGGAGCTTAGGGATAAGATAGAGGAAGTCATAAAAGAGACAGGAGCTGAAAAGCTGAACATAATCGCCCATTCAAAGGGCGGACTTGATTCAAGATACGCTATCTCAAAGCTGGGAATGGACAAGTACATTGCAAGTCTGGTAACGATAAATACTCCCCACTATGGCTGCAATTTCGTTGACGATATACTGGCTAAGGTTCCCGATGGTCTGCTGAAATTTGTGGCAAGCAGATACAACAAGCTCTTCACTGTTCTCGGTGATACCGCTCCCGATTTTGAAAAGGGTCTGCGGGAACTCACTCATACAAACTGTGCCAAGCTTGACGAGGAGATACCAGACAGTCCCAACGTATACTACCGCTCGGTTATGTCGGTTATGAAAAATGTATTCTCGGCGGGATTCCCTCTGAATCTCGGATACATGATTAACCGCAAGGACGGCACAGGCAACGACGGTCTTGTAGTAAAAGAATCCGCACTGCGCGGCGAGAATACACTTATGATAAACCACAAAGGCAGGAGAGGTCTTTCACACGGTGATATGATAGATCTCTTCCGTGAAAATATAGATGGCTTTGATGTACGTGAATTTTACGTGGATATAGTCAAAGACCTGAAAGAAAGAGGATTGTAATATGAACCCAATGGCAGTAGTCAAGCTGAAACCCCTGCTTGAAAAATTCAGAGAGAACCACCCGAAGATACCTCAGTTTATGCAGACAGCTGCAAGCGGCATGGAGGAGGGCGGCGCTCTCGATCTTAAAGTTACCAATGCGGCAGGTCAGAAGATCGAAGCGAGCATAAAGCTAAATGCCGACGATATCGAACTTCTGAACGCTCTGCGTGAACTGCTTGCTCAGGCAGGCGGACAGTTCTGACATGATTATAAAAAATCCCCGAGGACAGCTATCCTCGGGGATTTTATGTTATTTTAGTTCGATCACGGTAACACCGTCTTCGCCCTCGCCGTAAACTCCGGGTCGATAGTATTTCACCGACGGGTGTCTACGCAAATGATTTCTAACCGCATTTTTAAGAACACCTGTACCGATGCCATGTATAACAGTCACCATGCTGATGCCGGACATTACGCAGTTATCGATAAAGCTGTCCATCTCGTGGATACCCTCATCGCTTGCATAACCCCTGATATCTAGCTCGGTAGAAAAGCGCCTTGTCATGCGGTTCTCAACACCTTTGGTGGAAACGCCGCGCTGTTTTTTCTTCTGCTGAGGAGCCTTGTTGGGCTGTTGTTTTTCCACCAGCCTGAGCTTTTTCACATCGATCTTCGTCTTCATGATACCTGCCTGAACAAAGCACATACCCTTGTCATCAGGGGGAGTAACCACGATACCGTTGCGCTTGGTATCGGTGATAAGCACCGTATCACCCTTTTTGAGGGGTCTCGGAAGAACATAATCATCATCGGGCTGTTCTGAAACAGGATTAGCTTCAAGATAAAGCTTGTTCATCGTAGAGCGCTGTTTCTGTCTTGCATCGATGGCTTTCTGTGTAAATCCGTTCTTCTCTTTCTCCTTGCGAAGCTTGTCCAGTTCGTCCACAAGCGCCTGAGATTCACGCTGAACGCGATTCACGATATCACTTGCCTGACGTCTTGCCTTTTCAAGCTCAAACTCCTTTTCTTCAAGGAATTTCTGCTTCTGCTCGTTAAGCTCGTTACGCAGGCTTTCAGCCTCTTTGCGATATTTTTCGGCAAGAAAATTATTCTCTTCAAGACTTATCCTTGCCTTTTCAAGGTCATCTATTATATGTTCAAAACGCCTGTTATCCTCAGAAATCAGTGACTTAGCATAGCTGATTATATCATCATCGATGCCAAGATTTTTAGATATAGCAAAAGCGTTTGACTTACCCGGTGAACCGATCACCAGCTTGTATGTCGGACGCATTGTCTCAACATCGAACTCGCAGGATGCATTTTCCACTCCGTCCGTATCAAGTGCATACATCTTTATCTCCTGATAATGTGTGGTAGTAACAACAGTTGCACCCACCTGACGCAGTCTTTCGATGATCGAAACAGCCAGCGCAGCACCCTCCACAGGATCAGTACCCGAACCAAGCTCATCAATCAGCACAAGACTCTCATGATCGGCTTTGTCAATTATATCCTTGACCTTGCCCATGTGTGAGGAGAAAGTCGAAAGGCTCTGCTCAATGGACTGTCTGTCACCGATATCTGCAAGGATATTCTTGTATACCGAGATTTTACACCCGTCAGATGCGGGTATCATCAGACCGCACATTGTCATCAGTGTCAGCAGACCAACGGTTTTCAGCGTAACAGTCTTACCGCCCGTATTCGGACCTGTGATCACAAGGACATTATAATCAGTACCCGAGCGGAAGTTTATGGGCACAACTTTGTTCTCATCGATAAGAGGGTGTCTTGCCTTGTTCAGTACGATTATACCATCATCGGATATCTCGGGATCTACAGCTCTCATCTTTGCACCGAGATTAGCCTTTGCAAAGTAGAGATCGAGCTTAACAGCCGCATCATAGTTTGATTCTATCTGGGGCTGCATCATGGCACATTCTTTGGAGAACTCTGTTAGTATGCGGTGTATCTCGTCCTGTTCCTTGCCCTGAAGTATCCTGACTTCGTTGTTTGCTTCAACTACTGAGATAGGCTCAATGAAAAGTGTCGAGCCTGTTGCGGAAGTACCGTGAACCAGACCGCCCACGTTGCCTTTGAACTCGGTCTTAACAGGTACAACGAATCTGCCGTCACGCATGGTAACGATGGATTCCTGAAGATACTTCTGTGTGGACGGCGATTTTATCATCTTGTCCAGAGTTTCGCGTATCTTCAGACCAGCCTTTGCTATCTTGTTTCTGATAGACCTGAGCTCAGGGCTGGCATCATCTGAAAGATTCTCGCTGTCCAGTATAGCTGTTTCCAATCTCTGCCAAAGTGACTTGTTCGGGAAAAGCTGTTCAAACAGGTAGGACAGGGGAGTGTTCTTATCCTCGTTCTGGTCGAACCATTTGCAAAGCTCATTGGTCTGACCGAGAACTTTTTTTATCTCCAGCAGTTCGCCGAGAGAAAGTGTACCGCCCGCCTTTGCTCTGTTCAGGCTTGCGGATACGTTGTTTATGCTGTAAAAAGCAGGTGTACCGTTTTTGATGGACATATTCAGCGCACTAGCCGTTTTAGCCATCTCGGTACGCACAGTATACAGGTCATCCGATGGCCTTACAGCCAGTGCCGCCTGTCTGCTGTCTTTGCTTGAACATAGCTCTGAAAGCATTTCCAGAACCTTATCAAGTTCAAGGATCTCATGATTTATATTTTCAAGTCCCATTTATGTAAATAACCTCATTTCAACATCTTGTAAAATTCCAGCGCACCGAACTTTTTCCTGAAATGATAACCCACGTATCTCTCTGTGAATTCGGTGAGCTTTTTCAGATATCGGTCGCTTATATTAAAGTAAAATAGTTTTTCATACTCCGTCAGCGCGATATAACGCACGATATAAAGAAGCTGTTTGTCAAGTATCATAGTATGTACGCTTTCGGGATTGGGGCAGCAGCTTTCACATTCAAGTCTGTCTTCCAGAAAATTGAAGTGCATCTTATCGTCTTCGTATTTAAAGCAGAACGCACAACCCACAAGCTTCGGACGCATACCTATCTCGCATAGAAGCCTGAATTCAAACACGCATTTTAGCAGGTCGGGCTGCATTTTGCCCTCGTCCAGAAAATAAAGAGTGTTCAGCGCGAGCCGCATGACTTCATTACATTCCTGACCCTCAGTACCGGAATAGATCAGCAGTTCCGAAAAATATGACGCAAGTGCAACTTTAGCCGCGTCGAGTCTTATATTATAAAACAGCTTGACAGGCTCGCTGCTGTTCAAATAGCGGCTGACCTGTCCGTTAGCATTTTTCTTTTCTTCAAAGCAAAGCTCGGAATAGCTGAATGACTGGGTGGCTGAAACAGTCTTTGTGCTTTTTCTTCCGCCCCTGACGTAGATATAGATAACGCCCATTTCCGCCGTCAGCACGCATATCGATTTGCTGGATTCACCGCTGTCAGTTTCTTTCAGGATAAGTCCTTTCAGGGTCGTCATTCGCATCAGTCCTTTCAGCCCTCGCATAGGCGAGATAATCCTTTATACTGCCGCTTTTCAAAAATTTCTCCCAAAGCTTCAAATCGCTCACCGTCCTTTTAAAGATAGCTTTTGCTCAAAAGAACGAAATATGAGCGGAACATTTTTCCAATCAGGAAAGTCCAAAATTCTTTATCATGCCCTCGCGGTTGCGCCAGCCTTCCTTGACCTTAACCCAGCACTGCAGATTGACCTTTATCTGAAAGAAATCCTCCAGATCAGCTCTTGCGTCCTGACCTATCTTCCTCAGCATTGAACCGCCCTTGCCGATGATTATTCCCTTGTGGGATTCTCTTTCGCAGAAGATGGTCGCGGTTATGTCAAGTATAGCTTCACCGCTTCTGTCCTCACGTTCACCAAGCTGTTCGATAGTTACAGCTACGCCGTGAGGAACTTCATCGTTAAGATTCCTGAGAGCCTTTTCACGAATTATCTCCGCCATGATGACTTTCTCAGGCTGATCGGTGAACTTATCGTCGGGAAAGAAATGAGGACCCTCAGCCGCATTCTTTTCCAGTATATCCATGATGATATCCAGTCCGTCATTCTGAACAACGCTGATCGGGACGACTTCCGCAAAATCGTATAGCTCCGAATATTCAGCCAGCTTTGCAATAACCTCTTCCTTGTTATCAAGAAGATCTATCTTGTTAAGCGCCAGTATTACCTTGCTTTTACCGCCCTTGAAGCTTGCTATCAGGCTTTTCTCATTGTCGGATATCTTCTTGGTGCAGTCGCACATAAGGATTATCATGTCAACGCCTGTTATAGTTTCGTTGACGGTGTTCACCATATGTTCGCTGAGCTTGTTTTTCGCCTTATGCATACCGGGAGTATCCATGAAGACGAACTGAGTTTCGCCCTTAGTCAGAACTCCGGTTATCTTTGTTCTTGTGGTCTGCGGTTTGTCGCTGACAGCCGCTATCTTTTCGCCGACGAGAGCATTCAGCAGGGAAGATTTGCCTGCATTTGCTCTGCCTGCTATGGTAACAAAAATATTCTTTGTCATTTTATTTTTCCTTTACTTTCTTGGTCATTATATCCCAGCACAGAAAATCACCGTTATCTGTCATAACGGTCCTGTACTCGATCTCTGTGTATCCTCTTTTCAAATATATCTTTTTCGCCGCAAGTGATGCGTCGAGTATTATCTCGGAATAACTTCTGCTTATCACATTTTCTGCAAAATCAAGAAGTGCTTTGCCGTACCCTTTACCCTGAAATTCAGGCAGTACAAAAAGTCTTCCGATGTCATTTTCTTTTATCGTCACAGTACCGACCTTATTACCGTCATCGTCAATACATAGAAAAGTCCTGTGTTCTCGGATATCCTCGGATATATTCTCACCACTGTGATAATTCAGAAAGAAATCCACCGCTCCCGAAGGATAATACTTCGGATAAACAGTCTTTATCGTACTGTAGGTGATATCCTTAACGGTGCCGATGTCGGAAGATGTTGCTTCGACTATTTTCATCAGTGCCCTTCAATGTTATCAGAAAAAGGCGCAGACTTTACCATTCGACAAAGGTAGTTGCCGTCATCGTTTTTTGAAAATCTGACGCTTCCATTTTCTTCGCAGTCAATGAAATAACAGCCATTTGCGCCAAGATAGCTTTCCTTGCCCATCTTGTCGGAAATTGCAGATACCATATCCCTTTCTTCCATCGCAGAAGAAAAAGTTATCTCAGATACACATTCAACGTGATTACCGTTGCCTGTGTTGCCAGTCCATGAATTCACATTAAGTATCTCAATGTCATTCACCGAACCCGAAAGTGCATCACGAAGAACGCCTGTCTGCTTGTCGGTGCTGGCATGATTAACGCCCATTCCGATAAGTTCATATAGAAAAATCAGTGTTGCAAGAACATAGGGCAAAAGCAGAAAGCCAATGCCGACCTTTTTCCATGTTTTCATTTTCAATCACCTTTAATGATCTGACTGTCCCAATAATTCTTTTGCCCGCATAAGAACAGGCAATTCTCTGGCAGCTATCAGTCTGCCGATCTTTGAGTTTCTGCTGTTTTGGTATTCCTCAACAGCATCATCGAACGTGAGCTTCAAAGTCGAAAGATGGAAATCTGTGATCTCCTGTTCGGTAAGATCATTGGCACCGAAGCTTTTAACTTTGCAGAGAAAATAGTTGTTGATGTTATGCCTGTGGATAAGATTGTAGTAATCGCTTACCACGCCTATCTTGCATATGATATCAACTTCTGCTCCGAGTTCCTCGCGGAGTTCTCTGATTATAGCGGTCTCGGGAGTTTCATTTTCCTCAACACCACCGCCGGAAGTTTCTATAAACACAGCCTTGCCGAAATCATCATCACGCTCAGCTCTGACAAAATAGAAATACCCATCATCATCGAACACTATCGCTCTTGCGATTGATCGGTCGTGGTCGGTATACTCAAGATCCCATTCGGTATCCCGCAGTTCTATCATCAGTTCTTTATTTTCAGTCATCTTTATTCTCCCTGAAACAGAAAAAGACCCACCAGAACCACAGTCCGAAATAAAGCACCGCAGCTATGATAAGTTCGGGATATTCTGCAAAACAGCCTAATATGTACAGTATCCTCCTGCCAAAAACAACAGCTGCAACGCAAGCCGCAGCTATGCAGAATAACAGCACTGCTCCCGCAGCACAGTCCTTGGCTGCTTTTGCTAGTTCAGATGGTTTTGTCTTAGCGGCAAGGTTAACTGCGTTTTCGATAGCAGTGTTAACACATTCAAGCGCAATAACACCGCCGACGGTCAGCAGCAAAGCAAGCTCCTCAGCAATGCTGACACTGCACAGTATCGCAACGATAGCTACAGCCCCCGCAGCGCCAATATGGAAGCGCATATTTCTCTGTGTCTTTATACAGCGGATTATCCCGCTCGCCGCATATCTGAAGCTCTTAAAGAACTTCAAAAGTTCATTCTTTATGTTCATGTTCCTCTACAAATGTCTCATCTCTGGAAATTCCCAACTGTGCGAGAATAGCTTCTTCCTTTTCACGCATTATGCGCTCCTGCAGGCTGCTTTCTTCATGATCATAGCCCAGCAGATGCAGCATGGAATGAACAGTCAGGAAGCCGACCTCACGCTCAAGGGAATGACCGTATACCTGAGCCTGTCTTGTTGCAGTTTCAAGGCTGATTACGATATCGCCAAGAAGACAGGCACCTGTTTCGTAATTTACGTCGTACTCGCCGTCTTCGCCAAGAGGGAAGCTCAGCACGTCAGTGGGTCTGTCGATATTTCGATGCTCCTTGTTGAGTTCGTGTATCTGTTTGTCATTTATGAAAGATACAGATACCTCAGCATCTTTTCCGAATCCCTCATATTCAAGAACCGCATGACAGCAGCGCCTAACCAGCATCCTAATGCCAACGGGTATCTTAATCTCTGACTGATTATTAGTGATCATTACCTTGACTTTGTCCATTGTTTTTCCCATTCCTTTTTGAGTATTTTTCGTATGCCAGTATGATATCCTGTACCAGCTTATGTCTGACTACATCCTTATCGGAGAATCTGTTTATTTTTATATCGTCAACGTCCTTTAGAACGTGCATTGCCTGTATAAGTCCAGACTTACGGTTATCGGGCAGGTCTATCTGAGTTATATCGCCTGTTATAACTATCTTTGAATTGAATCCCAGTCTCGTCAGGAACATCTTCATCTGTTCGTTGGTGGTGTTCTGGGCTTCATCCAGTATTATAAAAGCGTTATCCAGCGTTCTTCCTCGCATATATGCCAGAGGAGCGACTTCGATACACCCGCGTTCCTGCTGTCTTGCAAAGGATTCGGGTCCCAGCATCTCAAATAGTGCATCATACAGCGGTCTTAAATAGGGATCGACCTTGTTCTGAAGATCACCGGGAAGAAATCCAAGCTTTTCACCCGCCTCCACCGCAGGTCTGGTAAGGATTATCTTCTCCACCTCATGAGCTTTGAAAGCCTTCACCGCCATCGCCACCGCAAGATAAGTCTTGCCCGTGCCCGCAGGACCGATACCAAGAACTATGGTATTCTTGCGGATAAAATCAACATACCGCTTCTGTCCAAGAGTTTTGGGCTTTATTACCTTGCCTGTTATCGTCACGCAAATACCGTCATCGCTGAGATTATTCAGCTCGTATTGTCTGCCCTCGCGAACCAGAGCAAAAACGTAACGTATACTTTGTTCGGTGAGCTTTTCACCGCTGTTTATCATAGTAATCAATCCGTTGATCGCTTCGCAGGCGTTAAATACGCCCTGTTCGTCGCCTGTGACCTTGATATCCTCACCGCGTCCCAGTACAGCAACACCGTATTCGCGCTGTATCAGATTCACATTTTCATCATAGCTGCCGAACAAGCTCAGCATAGTTTCCATGCTGTCAACGGCTATCAGTTTTTCTGCCATTAGGATACACTCCGCTCAATTTTACATTCTGATACTCATTATAACACATTCTTTAATGGAATGCAACAAAAAAAATCAAATTTTTAATTAAATGCAACAAAAAATATCAATAATTTTCACTATCTTGCACATTTTCTTTTGTAACTGCTTCCAAATCGGGTACAATGTATTTTGGTATGAAGAAATCGCTCTCTTTACAGAGATTTCCATAAAGCTCATAAGTAACCGTAAGCCTTACTCCGTCATCAGTAAATTCGGGTTTTGCAGACCTTCCGCGTATTTTATATGGGGTAAGGAAGTTCTGTTCGTATCTATAGGCAGCTTGTTCTGCTCGGGAGAGTGCTTCTTCCTTATCAAGCACCTGACTTCTAATGTCATATTCTCTCAGATCGATCTCTGTAAATCCTATGGGCAGAACGAAACCTCCTATCTCCGGAAAATGCTTTTCCTCTTTTTCTGTCTCAAAATAGCCGTCGTATATTTTGGTATGAAGTGGTATCCTAGCGCTGAATATTTCAAGATAGGAAAGCTTTCTCTTTTCGCCCGTCAGCACCTTTTCTTCGGCATCAAAGGGCTGCTCAAAAACCATCGTCCTTATGAAAGTGCCGCGTATCTTGCCTATGCTCCTAACATACCTCGTTTTCGATGTTACGACCTCGCCGTCTTTTGTCCATTCGGAATCCTCAGTAACAATCTTTCCACTCACAACTATCTCGCCTTTCGTAACACCACTGCCAAGGCATTTCATCAGCTGTCCGTCGATAAGTTCAATTTCCTCGATAACTCCGTCCTCGCAGGCAACAAGATGGCAGGGCATACCAACGGTGATACCTTTTTCCGCTTCGACCGCTTCAAGTATATCCACAGCTATCCCCGAACCTGTGCGGCTGATACCAGCCCATGCGACTTCGTCTATCTTACTTTTCAGCGAACGTTCCTCAATTACAAGATCGATATCCGGAAGATATGCGCCGGCTTTTACACCGTCAGCATTCAGCACATCGATTATTTTTCCGTAGATGATCGGGTCATCGGTATCCACTTTGATAGTCAGGATTACATTGGAATAATAAGCCATCAGCAGCACTGATATCACTGCACCAACAATAATTCCGGGACGTTTTACAATACTTCGGTAAAATCTCAGCATACCATGATATTCTATTCTTTTAGGCTCAAAGCCCTCATTTCTGCACAGCCTTTCAAAGCTAAAACTGTGCTCAAAAGAAATGTTCATAGTCAGGCTGTCATCAGTCTCCCGAAGTTCTGAATAGATAAGTTTTTCTTTCGTGAAAGCGTCGAGAAGTTTCGCAAAACTCTTGCCCTCGATCCTGTAATCAATGCTTCCCAGAGTCATCCTAATTCCTCCTGTTTACCCGTGAAACCAGTTTCACCTGTTCTATCGTCCCGCGTACTTCCACACTGTTTTCCGCATAAGAACTCAGCATCAGCCCGCTGCCCCAGAGTTCTATCTCAAAACTGCCTGTCAGAAGCCTTACACAGACTTCTGTACATTCATATATCTGCCGACAGTTTTCTACCAACGCCGATGTGTTGTCGTTTATCCGTATGTAGGACTGCAAATACATAAGTTCACGGGTCTTTCCGAAAAAACTTATACCCGGTATTCTTGCCATTGCGATCACTCCCTCCGTCACAAATATTATATTACGCTTGTTAACGGCATATACTTGTCTTGGAGGTAATACCTATGAAACGAGAAAACATATCCAAGCTGAAAGACTTTTTATTTTGCATATCACTGACCCTTATCTCTGCGGGAATGGCACTTTATCCTGCGGAGGTATCCTCAGCTGTTAAAGAATCTGTCATGCGGTGCCTGAATATTCTGATACCATCACTTTTCGCATTCATGGTATCAACTTCAATGCTTGTGAACAGCGGGTGTATACGAAATCTTACCAAACCATTCCAGTGGATACCACTGGTACTTTTTCGTATGCCGGAAAGTATTTTCTCAGTATTTCTGATAAGCACTTTTGCTGGATACCCAGTTGGTATAAAGACACTTTCCGATATGCTGGATAGAGGTGATATCGACGCGAAAACAGCCGAAAAAGCTGCCTGTTTCTGTTACTGCGGAGGTCCAGCATTTTACAGCGGTGCCATCGGACTTACGGTCTTTGGCAGTGCAAAAGTTGGAACACTGATATTTTTATCGATATTGTTATCAAATCTTATTGTTGCATTTATCACGTGCAGGTTTTCTGAACTTGCAGTAAAAAATTCAATTCATGCACATAAAAATGAAAGTCTTCTGGTCGGCGGGATAACTTCGGCAGGGAAGTCAATGGGTGTCATCTGCATGACAGTGGTATTCTTTTCAGCAATCATGGCTGTGCTGAAAGCCAGCGGAGCATCAGACTGGATACGACGTATTTTCGGACTTTCAGGGAACGAATCGGTTATACTCTCCGCATTTTTTGAGATAACTTCACTTTCCGAACTTCAAGGCACACCTTACAGACTTCTGCCGCTCATCTGCGCAGTCTGTTCTTTCGGGGGAGTATGTATCATCATGCAGTTATTTGCTCTGAAATCAGACAAATTATCTCTGTTCAGATTTATTAAACTTAGACCTTTTGCCGCACTGTTATCAGCACTGTTCTGTAAAATATTACAGCCCCATTTGATAGATGAATCTGTAACAGCTGTTTCATATAGCCGCAGCTTCGTCAAAGTCAACAATTTAAGTGCATCCATATGTCTAATATTAATGATTTTTCTACTGAATTATAAAAAAGGTCTGGTATTTTCAGATCGAGTGTGATATAATATATATAATTCAAAACTTGAAAATCATATCTTTTTTTGCAAAGGAGTTGCATATAAAATGGCAAAGAAAAGTTTTTTCGGTAATAAAATAACACCGTCATGTTCATACTGTAAGTTCGGCAACAAATCTAAAGAGGGCAACAAGGTACTGTGTGAAAAGCAGGGTCTCGTTGATGCCGATTATGCCTGTAAAAAATGGGATTACGACCCCATAAAGCGTGTTCCCAAGAAACAGCTGAACATTCCTAATCAGGAAGACGATATAATCTGATATCAAAGGCGGGAGGATATCCCGCCTTTTTGTATTATGTGCTTTTTACTGCCAATACTACTACCGAAAAAATTTTTCGGGGTGAAGAAATGAAAAAACTGCTGAGACTTTTTACGGTCGGTGTATTCGGTGCTATATGTTACGGAAGCATTGAAATGCTCGAAAGGGGATACTCCCATATCTCTATGGGATTGCTCGGGGCTCTTGCGATGATAGTGATACATGAACTTAACAGTGAACGCCGTGCAGGACGCCTGACCTATATCTGTGCGCTGTTCATATCAATGCTTTTTATCACATCGGGCGAGCTTCTTGCAGGAGAGATACTGAACCGCCGAATGGGCATGAAGATTTGGAATTATCACAGCATGCCATATAATTTTGACGGACAGATATGTATTCGCTATTCGGCGATCTGGTTCGTTCTTTCTCTTTTTGGTATGGCATCAGATAACTTTATCAGGCGGTTCATATTTTGTGAACCAGCCTAAGCGGTCACAACAATAAAAAAATGTTCTATCACACCTCTATTGGACATATTATGTAGCAAAAGGGGTGTGAACAATGTTTAGAACCGATAAGGAAAGGGCTGTGCTTTTCGGCGAATTTATGATCAGCCGAAAAGCAACTGTCCGAGCCACCGCAGCTGAATTCGGAGTTTCAAAATCCACGGTACACAAAGATCTCACCGAACAGCTGCCGAAGCTGTCATCCTCTCTTTACAGCGAGGTGCGGAAAATACTTGAGGAAAACAAAGAGCAGCGTCATATACGCGGTGGTCTTGCGACTAAACAGAAATATGAGAATGCTCAAAAATAAACATCAGCCGATAAGATATACTACATACTGTAAGCCGTTCTTCCGCAATGCGTTTGAGCGGCGTATTGCTGTTGACAAACTCGCAGATCTCAGCTATAATATGATAATGGATCACGGTCATTTATGCGAGGTGTACATATGACTATCATTTACGGATTTATGATACTCGCCCTGCTGTTTGCATCGGGCAGTATGCTGGGATGGACGCTGGAAGTCTTTTATCGGCGGTTCAAGCCAGCCAACAAGGAACGTGTCTGGATAAACCCCGGTTTTCTCAACGGTCCCTGTCTTCCGCTTTACGGTTTCGGACTGACGGCGCTTTACCTTATGGCAATGCTGGAAAGGTTCATACCGATAGATGATGACGGAATACGAAAAGGCGTACTTTTCACTGTCATGGCTGTGGCAATGACAGTCATCGAGCTTATTGCGGGTGAGCTTTTCATTATAAGGCGTCATCTTAAGCTGTGGGACTATTCGGAACTGAGATTCAACTACAAAGGCATAATCTGTCCCAGATTTTCATTCTACTGGGCTTTGCTTGGAGCAGGTTATTATTTTTTCATTCATCCGCGAATTTTATCGGGACTTGAATGGTTCTCTCACAATCTGCTTTTCTCATTCGTGATAGGATTTTTCTACGGGATACTTACGATCGACCTCGTAATGTCATTCAGCCTTACGGCGAAGATCAAAGCTTTTGCATCCGAAAACAAAATGGTCATTCGCTACGACGAACTGAAAAAACACATCCGCGCCGAAGCCAGAAGGCAGCGCAGGAGATACCGTTTCATCTTCGCAATGCATACCGAACGCGATTTTCTTGAGGAACTTCGCAGCTATATGGAAAAACAGCTTGAGCAGGCAAAAAGCGGCAAGATAAACGATATGATATCATTTTTCAAAAAAGAACTTTGAATTTAATATTTTTATAAAGCTTCCAAATATCACATCGTTTTTGTGATTATTTGGAAGTTTTTTTCAAAAACTATTGATTTTTTATAAAAAATATTGTATACTATAAAAGATAATACTATTATATGTTAAAAGGGAGGTCGTTTTTTATGAACAGACCCACTGAGATCGCTCTGATAGCTGCCGGAATTGATGAAGAATATCAGCGCGGTGTCATCGACGGAGTAATCGAATATGCTAAAGAAAAAGATATCAACATCTCTTGTTTTTCCTGTTTCTGCGGAGTTGTTTCAGACCGCGGTTTCGATTTAGGCGAAAACAATATCTACAACCTGATAAACTACAAAATGTTCGATGGTGTTATCCTTATGATAAATACTATCCCCGATGTTGAAGTCAAACAGAAACTCGTTTCTGTAATTAAGGCTTCAATGCTGCCCGTTGTGGTTTTTGACTGCGATGAATATCCGCAGTTCATGAATGTTACCATTGATAACAAAAAGGCTATGTCGGAGCTTGTCAGCCATATCATTGAAGTTCACGGCGCAAATGACATCGCTTATCTTTCGGGAGCCCAGAGCAATCCCGAGGCAGTGAAAAGATATGAAGCTTTCTGCGAGGTAATGACCGCAGCAGGGAAGACCATTGACCCTGACAGAGTCATGTTCGGAGAATTCCGTCCCTCCGATGGAAAGGTCATGGCTGAAAAGCTGATGAAGAGCGGCAGAAAGCTTCCTGATGCACTGATATGTGCTAATGATGCTGCGGCGCTTTCAGCTATAAAGGAATTTGAGGACAAAGGATATACTGTCCCGAATGACATTATCGTGACCGGATTTGATAATATCTATAATGCCCGTCACCACTATCCTGCGCTGACAACTGTTGAAAGACCACTCGCGGAAGCCGGATATTCTGCCTGCGAGATACTTCTCAACGCGATAGAGGGCAAATCATGGGAGAAAGTCAGGAACCTTGACGCTAAGCTTGTACTGTCGGAAAGCTGCGGATGCGTATCTACTGAGCTTACCGATATCAACGCTTACCGCAGGTATACATATAATATACTTGACTACAACAGATCGAAAGTTCGTCTGCTGAACAGTATCATATCCGAAACTGCTGAAACCGAGACCCCCGAGGAGTGCATGAGAGTGATCGGTAATAAAGTTTCCGAGCTCGACTGTGACCTCTTCTGCATTTGCCTTTGTGATGACTGGATAAGCAATTATTCTGTTAAGATCGAAGATTCTCTCATTCGCGGCTACACCCCGAAGATGTCTGCGCCGCTGATATGGAACAAGGGCGAGATATCCGAAGTCAAGTGCTTCAGGAGCTCCAACATCTCTCCCAGAAACTTTGACACAGGTGGAAATATCAGCTACTATCTTCCTTTGCATTTCCGCGAGAGATGTCTCGGCTACGCGATAATCACAAACAGTGAATTCCCTACAAGAAGCATGGTCTGTCATTCACTGATAATGAGCATCAGCCAAAGCCTCGAAGATATACGCAAGCTGATAAACCTCAATAATGTTATAGATGAGCTGGATAAACTCTATGTCATCGATCCGCTATGTAATATCTACAACAGAAACGGCTTTATCCGTGCCGCTGATTCGTTATTCAACGAATGCAGGATGCTTGGACAGAAACTGCTTATAAGCTTTGTCGATATGGACGGACTAAAATACATAAACGATAACTTCGGACACAGCGAGGGCGATTTTGCTCTTAAAACCCTTGCCACAATAATCAGCGAGAGCTGCGAAGAAGGCATGATATGTGCAAGATTCGGCGGCGACGAGTTTATCGTTATCGGTCTTAACGCGGAAGAAGATGACATCGAAAAGGTTGAAAGCGCCATAAAGAACCGCGTTGAACATACCAACAAGATAACCGGAAAGCCTTATCAGGTCGAATGCAGCATAGGTACACTTGTTACCAGGATAGCTGACGATATGACACTTTTCAAACTGATTACCAAGGCTGACGAAGTAATGTACAAAGAGAAAAAGCGCAAGAACTACTCGCGCTACCTAAGAAGATACTGATATAAAAATCCCGGAAAGCACAGTTCAAAGCTTTCCGGGATTTGTTATGTATCATGTCTTGTGGAAACCCACTGTCTTCACTACCGCAAGAGGTTTGCCGGTGCTGTCATTAACTCTTACTATGTAGGTGCAAACCGATCTGCCATCTTTTACAAGCTCGGTCTCGGCGTATATCTTATCTGTTGAAGGTACTCCGATAAAGGATATATCCGAATCAAGTGATACCGTACCAGGTTCCTGCCAGTTCGATGCCACTGCAAATGCAAAATCTGCAATAGTGAAATAAACTCCACCCATCACGCCGCCGACAGCGTTTCTATGACGCTCTGTCAGGGTAAGGCTTATCTTTGCGTATCTGTCGCCGACTTCTTCGATATATGCGCCTGTATCATAGGCGTAGAGGTCGTGGCTGAAAAACTCTCTTATCTCTTCAATTGTCTTCATTCTTCGCTCCATTTTTCTATCAAAAAGCTTGCTATATATTCAAGTCTGCCCGCATCAAGGTTAGGATCTTCGATACTGAAATGTGTTTCAATGCCGTTAGCTTCGGCACAAAGTCCGAAATGACACAGCGCTATGCCCATGTCTATCTTCTGCATATCCCAGCCTGTACTGTCGATATAACCCATATCATGTTTCAGGTAAAAATGCGCACCTATCTCGTTGATTATCACGCGCCAAGGCTGTCTGTTGACTGCCGATGGTGCCAGTCGTACCGCTTCGAGGATCTCCGAAAGCTCGGGATATCTTGCCTCGCTCAGCGGCACATTTATACTGCCATCGAAAAATAGTTCCTCGAACTTTTTGCGGCTGTCCGCCCTGATACCTTTTCTCATCATGATCTCTCTAAGTGAACGCTTTTCCGCAGGTTTGCCTATGGGGCTGACACAGGGCATGACTTCATTTGAATCCAGTTCCATTGCGTCCTCAAAAGCCTTTCTGTCCATAGTACCGCCTATCCAGGTGGTACCAAGCCCAAGGGACTGTATATACAGTATCAGTTCTTCAAAGAAATATCCGAATGCTTCTTCCGCGTGTTCCGCACGGTCTATTTTACCGGCTATGAAAGTCTCAGAACCCACTATAACAGGGCTTGAAAGTCCGTGCATACCTTTATCCAGTATGCGCACATCGACTTCCTGACCGTATGGAGTTTTTATCCCGCGGGCGTACCTCAGTATATCATCGCGTACAAGGGGAGTTATCTCATCGCTGTCAAAAGTCCTGACACTTTTGCGTTCGCTTATCAGCCCAAAAACATTGTTCATTTGTTATTCTCCTCTTCTGCAAAGGTGTTGAACCAGCTTTTGATCATCTTGCCGGATTTTTTCAGATCCTCATCTGTCCAGCCGGAAAGCTTGGTGCAATCCTTCGCAAACACGCCGCAGGTATCGCCACTGTTTGACAAACACCAGCTTATGCAGCTAATACCCAGTCTGTCGATAACTTCGCGCCATGCTTCGGATTCTTCAATGTCTATATCGCCCTTGCCGCTTGCCTCACACAGGTTGAATTCGTTGATGAATACAGGAAGTCCTGCTTCAACACAGCGTTCAAGACGGCTTCGCAGAGTACCCTTATGGGTCGCCGCATAGAAGTGCAAAGAATACATCACATTATCCCATTTGAAAGGCTTATCCAGAGCGCAGTGTATATCCTGTGACCAGTTAGGCGTACCTGTGATTATCAGCGCATCGGGGGAGTTCTGTCTTATCAGAGGTATTATCCTGTCAGCATACTCCGTAACTCTTTCCCAGGTGCCGCTGTTGTTGGGTTCGTTGCAGATCTCGTATATGACATTGTTCTTATCGGCAAATCGCTTTGACATATCGCCGAAAAATTCCTCAGCCTGATCTATATACTTCATTGGATCCTGATCACTGAGAACATGCCAGTCAACAATAACATACATATCCAGCTTTTCAGCGATGTTGACACCTTTTTCAACCAGTTCCTTGAGATGCTGCTTGTTACCGTCTTTGCAGTATCCGCGGAATTCGTCGGTATACATGGTTATCCTCACACAGTTTGTGCGCCATTCTTTTTTCAGCGCCGCAAAGGATTCTTCACATACATATTCGGGGTACCATGCAATACCGTGGGTAGATAATCCAAAAAGCCTGATTGGCTTCTCGCCGTCTGTCAGTTTACCATTTATAACTTTAAGTTTATTCAACATAGTATCCGCTCCTTAGAGTGCATCATGCTATAATTGTGTACAAATCTTTTTTTATATTATACACAATTAATGTAGACTTTTTAGTCCAATATTATTAATTTAATATTACATTTGCGAATATATTAAACTGCATAGCCCAAATAAGAAACGGCATACCCAACAATTTACTTTTCGACATCTTTACATTTGAATAAAATTATGATATAATAATTAATATGATATGAACGTGCCGTAATAAATCCAGAGAAAAGAGTGATATGTATGCCATCGACCAAAGAATACCTCGAATATGTACTTGAACAGCTTTCCGAGACCGAAGAAATAACGTACCGTACGATGATGGGAGAGTTCATTTTGTATTGCAAAGGCAAAGTTGTCGGGGGAATATACGATAACAGACTGCTGATTAAACCCACCGATTCTGCCAAAAAGTTTCTTCCAAACGGAGTTTATGAACTTCCATATGAGGGTGCTAAAGAAATGCTACTTGTTGATCTAATTGAAGACAAACAACGCCTGAAAGAACTTTTTGAAGCAGTAGCAGACGACCTGCCTGCTACGAAAAGAAAGGTGAAAAAGCAATGAGAGACCTTGACATCAGGGACATAACAGAGCACAGCTATCATGACGGTACGGTAAGCAGTGCAAGATGTGCGCTGTGGGGGACTTTTCCCGAAGAAGAAACAGAAAAATCCGGGTTAAAAACCTTTAATTTTATTTTTTCGCCTCGTCCCGAAACAGATACAGGCGCGTATCTTCCGCAGTTTGAGAACTACGACATACTTCATATCTCTGTCACCGAAAATGATAGCGGATACGAGTTTACCCTCGACTGCTCAAAGTACGTAAACGGAGAAACAGATTTCCGTCATCTGCATTTTACCTGTGAAAAAATAACGGCTTGCCTTTGTACCTTTGAGGATTTTTCATATAAGAATATTTACAATGAAAGCACTTATCCCGAGGGCAGGGAATATCTCGATGAAAAGTATTTTATCTGCACAGATGAATATGATATGGGCGACGGAATAACCGTTCGATATGAAATCTACGGCGAACAAAGTGAGAGTAAAAACAAATACGTCGGCGCACGTATTGCAAACTGCACCTATTTCAAAAACGGTGTAAAGATTTTTGAACATCTCACCGACAGACACCATCTTCACCCTTTCAAATCGGTAATACATCATTCCAACGGACATAGCTATATCCCTTTTCATACCGATCTTTACGGCATCAGCTTTTTTGAAATCGAAACAGGCAGACGCTATGACTATATCCCAGATGGACAGGAACATGATATTTCTTTTGACGGCGGTGAATCCTTCATTGTATGCGATATATTCTATGACAGCGAAAGCAATCTTCTCGCCTGTGACGGCTGTTACTGGGCTTGTCCAAATGAGATATTCGTTATGGACTTTTCCGACCCCATTCACTACGACCCACGAATGATAAGAATGCATGGCGAGATACCGATGGACTATAACGAATATGACGATATCAATTTTGTACGCTGGGAAGAGGAAAGTCTTATCCTGAAAGGCGAAGATGGCAATGAATACACCGTCACAAAGGCTCGTCTCAGGGAAATGTTAGCCGAAAAACGAAGTCGTTTTCCAATTGAAGATCTTGATAATTAATTATAAAAAAATCAAATTATACTATTGACGATAACGACAAACCATGTTATAATTAACCTAGACAGATTGTCTATTTTCTCAAATTCATGAAATTTTCTACTTTAAGTAAATCATATAAAGGAAGGAATAAATGCTATGAAAAAAGTTCTTTTTGCAGCTTCGGAAGTGGTTCCTTTTATCAAGACAGGCGGTCTGGCAGACGTTGTAGGTTCTCTGCCCAAATGCTTTGATAAAAAGTATTTTGATGTTCGTGTTATACTGCCAAAATATGCCTGCATGGCACAGAAATGGAAAGACCAACTGGAGTATATCACAAACTTCTATATGGATTTTGCAGGTCAGAGCAGATATGTAGGTCTGCTGAAAATGGTATATGAGGGAGTTACTTTCTACTTCATTGACAACGAGTACTATTTCAGCGGCGAAAAGCCTTATGGCGACTGGCACTGGGATATAGAGAAATTCATGTATTTTGACAGAGCAGTTCTTTCCGCACTGCCAATACTTGATTTCAGACCCGATGTTATCCACTGCCACGACTGGCAGACAGGTCTTATACCCGTTTATCTACACGATTCTTTCTGGGGCGGTGAATTTTTCCGCGGCATAAAGACCGTTATGACTATCCACAACCTTAAATTTCAGGGTAATGACAACGCCGCAAGATTCATGGCACTGTCAGGTCTGTCCTCCTATTACATGACCTATGACAAGCTTCTCAAGGACGTTGACGGCAATATGCTCAAAGGCGGTCTTGTCTATGCTGATGCTATAACCACGGTTTCCGATTCCTATGCAGAGGAGATCAAGACCCAGTTCTATGGCGAAGGACTTGACGGTCTTATGAGAGCAAGAAAGAATGATCTCCGCGGTATTGTAAACGGTATCGACTATGCAGAATATGATCCCGCCACCGACAAGATGATAAACTGCAACTACGACATCAACAGCGTATTTGAGAAGAAGATAATGAATAAGCGCGCTTTACAGTCCGAGCTTGGTCTTACCTGCGATGACAACAAATTCATGATAGGCATCGTCAGTCGACTTACCGACCAGAAAGGCTTTGACCTTATCGCTTACATGATGGAAAAGCTTTGCCAGCAAGACATTCAGATAGTTGTCCTCGGAACAGGCGACCAGAAGTATGAGGAAATGTTCAGATACTTCGCGTGGAAATATCCCGATAAGGTTTCCGCGAATATGTATTACAGCGAAGCCATGAGCCATAAGATATATGCGGCAAGTGATGCGTTCCTGATGCCCTCGCTGTTTGAGCCCTGCGGTCTTTCACAGCTGATGTCTTTGAGATATGGCACACTGCCGATCGTCCGCGAAACAGGCGGACTCCGTGACACCGTTCAGCCTTACAACCAGTTTGAGAAATCAGGCACTGGATTCAGCTTTACCAATTACAACGCCCATGAAATGTACAACACAGTCATGTTCGCACATTACATTTACGTTGACAGACGCGATGAATGGAACAGCATAATCCGTCAGGCTATGTCCAAGGATTTCTCCTGGCAGGCTTCCGCCAAAAAGTATCAGGATATGTACGACTGGCTCATCGGATAATATGACAAAAACAACGGCACTGCATTGGTTTGCAGTGCCGTTTATAATTATATCAGTCGTTCTTATATTCAACTCGTTCAACGGTATAGCCGTCTTTTTCAAGCTGTGAGATAATCCCCTCATCGCCAACGTAATGAGCAGCACCCACGACAAACAACACATTTTTGTCGCCTTTCAGGAAATTCTCAACTGCTTCTGTCATGACTTTGTTTCTGTTTTTATAGATCTTGTTCTCGTATTCTTCGATGGCAGCCGCATTCTTATCATCGGTCTCTATCTCCTCATTTGACGCTGTTTCAATATATTCAAGATCGCCAATCGCCCAGGCTTCGTGTAGTTCTTCAAGCGCTTTCAGATCGTCCTCGATAGTACTGTTTTCACGGGATTCAAACAGCATACTGTACACATCGTCTGAAAGCTCGGCGAAAAGATCAAACTGGAATTCCAGCCCCTCAACTTCATAGATCTCTTTATTGTCGCTGTGAGCTTTTATCAGCAGATATTTATCAAGACCCATATCACCCGAAAGATCACTCTTTGCCAGTGAGAGATTCTCCACCACGGTATACACAGCCCATGGTCTCATATTCGAGTAGGAAGAAATATCCAGCGAGTAAAGATCAAGATACTTTTCGAGAGCCTTATATCCCTTTTCTGAGATATGATTTGAAAGTTTATCGTTTGTATCATCGTAATACATTGCCGCCAGCATCGCCGACTGGAAAGTTATTGAACCCGATTCAGTCAGATCAGCTTCAACTGCGAGAATATCAGACTTATTATAAGCTTCTAACATTTGCTTCGGCATTGGATAATCGCTGTCTTTCAGAGCGTGCATAGAGCCTGTCAGGGTTATCTCTGCGCCATTTTCACCTTTTACTGTCCAAATGGCGGGAGTAATATCCGATTCACCTGTTGTGTCCAAGTCGGGCTCTTCTTCAGGAGCTTCTGTAATTGTCGGTAGTGTTACTGTTTCCGCGGCAGAAGCATCTGCCTTTTTAGATGAATCATCGTTCTTAGTACCGCAGCTGCCGAACATCACAGCAGTCATAACAGCGGCGCAGAGTACTGCAAGTTTACGATTTCTGTTTGTATACATTGTCATCTTTCCTTTTATATCTTAAATTTAAAACGATCCGTACACCCAAAGCGTTTTCCGGGTATACTTCCTATATACTGATTATACAACATATGGTTTCCTTAGTCAACCGTTTTATCTGATAATAAAATGAAAAAACAGTCCGTACAAAAATTTCTGTACGGACTGTGATCTATAAAGATCTATACTTCCTTAAAGGTTTTTATCAAAGTTTAGTCTCAACGAAGATATCGTAGATGGACTTAACAGCAGTCTCGAAATCGCTCTCGCTTACACCGATGATAACATTCAGCTCGCTGGAGCCCTGGTCGATCATCTTAACGTTTACGTGAGAGTGTGCAAGTGCGGAGAATATTCTGCCTGCAGTACCTCTGTTAGCCTTCATAGCTCTGCCCACAACTGCGATAAGTGCCAGATCTGTCTCGATCTCGATCATATCGGGATGGCAGTTTCTGTGGAGACCTGCAAGTATCTCCTGCTCCTTGTCAGCAAACTCTTCCTGAGTAACGATAACAGACATAGTATCGATACCTGAAGGCATATGCTCAAAGCTTACGCCGTTCTTCTCGAATACTTCAAGAACTCTTCTGCCGAAGCCCAGCTCAGCGTTCATCATATCCTTTTCGATATTGATAACGGTGAAGCCCTTCTTACCTGCGATACCTGTGATTGTGTATGCGGGCTTCTGAGAAGTGGACTCAACGATCAGAGTGCCGGGAGCCTCGGGAGCATTGGTGTTCTTGATGTTTATAGCGATACCTGCTTTTCTTACAGGGAAGATAGCGTCCTCATGGAACACGCTTGCACCCATGTAGGAAAGCTCTCTGAGCTCCTTATATGTGATGGTGGTGATAGGAGCGGGATCCTTTACGATCCTGGGGTCTGTTGTCAGGAATCCTGAGGTATCAGTCCAGTTCTCATAGAGGTCTGCATTAACAGCAGCAGCTACGATAGAACCTGTTATATCAGAACCGCCTCTGGAGAATGTCTTAATGGTATCGTTGGGCATAGAGCCGTAGAAACCGGGTATAACAGCGTTGTCAAGACCTTCTATCCTCTCGGAAAGAACCTTATTTGTGCGCTTTGCATCAAACTGTCCTCTGTCGTCAAAGAAAATGACATCAGCAGCATCGATGAAATTGTAACCCAGATAATTAGCAAGTACCATACCGTTCAGGAACTCACCTCTGGAAGCAGCGTAGTCTCTGCCTGCCTTACCGATGAAGCAAGCCTTGATAACGTTAAACTCGTTATCCAGATTCATATCAAGACCCAGCTCACTGATGATACCGTTGTATCTTTCCTTTATAGCCTCAAACTCCTTGGTGAAATCCTTGCCCTTAGCAGCAAGATCATAGCAGCCGTAGAGCATATCTGTAACCTTGGTGTCAGCAGAAAATCTCTTTCCGGGAGCGGAGGGAACTACAAATCTTCTTGAATCCTCTGCAGTGATGATATCCTTAACCTTCTTGAACTGTTCAGCGCTTGCCAGTGAGCTTCCGCCGAATTTTACTACCTTAGTCATTAATGTTCAGACCCCTTCTTACTTAAAATAAACTATATCATGCATTTTAGCACCTTAAAAAGTATATCTAATTTCTCTTAAATAGTCAATAGTCAAACATACAAACTTTACCAACGATTCCAATGTGCGTTTGTGAAATACGCTTGTATTTCTCTGGCGGACAAGCACAACATACGCAACAGATAGTTGCTTGATTTGATCGGACTTTGGTGTTATAATGTATTCAAAGGAGATGATACCATGGAAACAAAAACCATCATACATGAACTTCGCACAAAACAAGGACTCTCTCAGGAAGAACTTGCAGAAAAAGTATTCGTAACCCGACAGGCTGTATCCCGCTGGGAAAAAGGTGAAACCGTCCCTAATACGGAAACACTGAAACTTCTCTCAAAGCTTTTTGATGTTTCTATAAACACTATCCTTGGTTCACCGCGCACACTTATCTGCCAGTGCTGCGGAATGCCTCTTGAAGATACAAGCATCAGCAGGGAAGTGGATGGCACATTCAACGAGGAATACTGCAAGTGGTGCTACACCGACGGTAAATTTATTTACTCCTCATTAGACGAACTTACGGAGTTTCTCGTTGGTCATATCTCCAACGAAAAATTCCCGCCCGAACAGGCAAGAGAATACTTGTCTCAGGCTCTGCCAAAGCTCAAACACTGGCAAAACTGAAACATCCCGTGAACATTATGCGTGTTCACGGGATTATATTTTTAATCGAAATCAATCAGAACTGTTTCAGAACCTGACAGTGTCTTTTTCAGGTCGACTATACGCTGATTATCCGAACCGCGGAAAGCCAGCGAGATATTTCTCCTTGCCAGAATGAACTCACCATCAACAAGTACATCTATCATGGAAAGCATCTCATCGGTACATTCACAGCGCCAGTGGCTTTCGGCAAGCAAATGCTTTTCAAGCACACAGCCCGTGTAGCACCATATGCTTTTAGTCGGAAATTTCTCCCTCACTCTGCGCAGAAATGGCACCAAAGCCCGCTGATTATCTGGCTCCATTGGCTCACCGCCAAGCAGTGTAAGACCGTCGATATAGTCGGGAGAAAGCATTTCAAGAAGTTCGTTTTCTGTTTCGGCATTAAAAAGCTTTCCGTAGCCGAAATCCCATGTCATTTTATTGAAACAGCCCTCACAGCAGTGGGTACACCCCGATACGAACAGGCTCACCCTTACACCGATGCCGTCGGCTATATCGCAGTTTTTTATCTCACCGTAGTTCATAGTCTCACCTTGTTTCCTTACGATGAAAGCCTATGTCACCATCATACCTGTCGGCGTGATACACAGCTTCAAATTCCTCTTTTGTGATGTACTTCGCATAAAATTCGGGCTCCGTGTTTATCTCATCGGGTGTGGGTATGGGCGCCTCTGTAACGAACTCAAAGCCTTCCTCGATAACAGGAGCAACTCTTCTGTCGGCGTATACCTCAGTCATCCTTGTGGCGTATCTTTCGTTCTCGATATCCACTTCGTAGAAAAATACAATAGGGTCATTATCATAACTGTGTTCCCAATACCACTTGATATACTCAAATCTGTTCATACTCTTTTACAGGTGAAGCACCCTGTCCCTTATCTCCTGAATCCTGCCTTGATTCTGGTATTGTGTTTCTGTCAATCATAGTTACGACCACTCATTCTGCCAAATAATCACTTACATTCAAGCCGAAGTTCTTCCATACCAAGTTCAATAAGCCCGGTGGGTACGAATCCAACCGATCGGTACAGCCGGGATGCCACCGAATTGCCGGGGACTACACCCGTATATACAGAATCAACATCGAATTTGTCTTTCAGGAATTTTATCCCAAGGACAAGCGCCTGTCTGCCATAGCCCTTATGCTGATGTTTTTTATCAATGAGGAATTTCCACAGGGTATAATAGTGCTTGACCTCGTAGTAACCCATCATTATAAATCCAACTATCTCATCATCGCTGTACACTGCAAATGGGTATGCATTATCACTGTAGACATAAGCTTGTGCCAAAGATTCCGCCACAGTCGAAACAAAGCTTTTCTGGTCTTCATTAACTTCCAGAGCCAGCACATCATCAATATTGTTCTTGTCAACCGGTCGTAACTCTACCATACTTATCTCCTGTATACCTATATTTATTTTATCACAGATGAAGAACCCTGTCGCGGATCTCCTGTGTTCTGCCCTGATTCCAGTACTGAGTTCCTATATAACCGCAGGTACGCCTTGCAACATTCATCTTGTTCTGGTCGCGGTTGTGACACTGAGGACATTCCCAGATAAGCTTGCCGTCATCTTCAACTATCTGAATCTCGCCGTCAAATCCGCACACCTGACAGTAGTCACTCTTGGTGTTCAGCTCGGCATACATTATATTGTCGTAGATGAATCTGATAACTTTCAGCACTGCGGGAATATTCTTCTGCATATTGGGAACTTCAACATAGCTTATAGCACCACCGGGGGAGAGATGCTGGAACTCGCTCTCGAATTTCAGTTTGGTGAAAGCATCTATCTCCTCGGTAACATGAACATGATAGCTGTTTGTGATGTAGCTCTTGTCGGTTATACCCTCAACTATGCCGAACCTTTTCTGTAAGCATCTTGCAAACTTGTAAGTAGTAGATTCAAGGGGAGTGCCGTATATTGAGAAATCGATATTCTCCTTTTCTTTCCAAACTTTGCAGGCATCGTTCATGTGCTGCATTATCTCAAGTGCGAAAGGCTTTGCTTCAGGATCAGTGTGGCTCTTGCCTGTCATGTATTTCACGCACTCATAAAGTCCCGCGTACCCAAGAGAAATGGTGGAATATCCGCCGAACAACAGCTTGTCGATGGTCTCGCCCTTTTTAAGCCTTGCAAGCGCACCATACTGCCAGAGAATCGGTGCAGCATCGGAAAGAGTACCTTTCAGACGTTCATGTCTGCACATCAGCGCCCTGTAACAGAGTTCCAGCCTGTCGTCGAATATCTTCCAGAAGTTCTCCATATTCTTAGAGCTTGAAAGTGCTATATCAACGAGGTTTATAGTAACAACGCCTTGATTGAAGCGTCCGTAATACTTGGGTTTGCCGTTTTCATCAAGATATGGTGTCAGGAAGCTTCTGCATCCCATGCAGGTGTAGCAGTGACCGTCGCCGTTTTTATCGACTTTCAGCTTCTTCATGACTTTCTCGGAGATATAGTCGGGCACCATGCGCTTTGCAGTGCATTTTGCAGCAAGCTTTGTCAGGTAGAAATAAGGTGTTCCTTCGTCGATGTTGTCCTCTTCAAGAACATAGATAAGCTTCGGGAAAGCAGGAGTTACCCAAACGCCCGATTCGTTCTTAACACCCTCGGCACGCTGTTTCAGAGTTTCCTCGATTATCATAGCCAGGTCTTTCTTTTCCTGCTCGTTCTTTGCTTCGTTCAGATACATGAACACGGTAACGAAAGGAGCCTGTCCGTTGGTAGTCAGCAGAGTTACCACCTGATACTGTATGGTCTGGACACCTCTGGTTATCTCTCTGCGGAGCCTTTCTTCGGTTATCATTTCAAGCTTTTCCTGAGTTGGTGTAACCCCAAGCTTCGCCATCTCAACTTCAAGTTCCTTGCGTATCTTCACTCTTGAGATCTGCACAAAAGGCGCAAGATGAGCAAGGCTTATGCTCTGTCCGCCATACTGGTTTGAAGCTACCTGTGCAATTATCTGTGTGGCGATATTGCAGGCAGTTGAAAAGCTGTGGGGCTTCTCAATAAGGGTCTCGCTTATAACAGTGCCATTCTGAAGCATATCTTCCAGATTTACGAGATCGCAGTTGTGCATATGCTGTGCGTAGTAATCAGTATCATGGAAATGGATTATACCCGCTTCATGAGCTTCAACGATATCGTGGGGCAGCAGAAGTCTTTTTGTAAGGTCACGGCTGACTTCGCCCGCCATGTAGTCACGCTGAACACTGTTTACAGCAGGGTTCTTGTTGGAGTTTTCCTGCTTTACTTCCTCATTTGCGCACTCGATAAGGCTGAGTATCTTGTTATCGGTGGTGTTGGTCTTTCTCACCAGAGAACGGGTATAGCGGTATCTTACATATCTTCTCGCCAGTTCAAAAGCACCTTTAGCCATAAGCTGGTTTTCCACCATATCCTGTATCTCTTCAACAGTTACTGCTCTGCCAAGCTTGTTGCATTTGTACTCAACGTAATCGGTGACATCGGCGATCTCTTCATCGCTTATCCTGCCTTTTTCACCTGCTGCATTTGCTTTTTTAATGGCGTTTACTATCTTAGCCGAATCGAAAACTTCCTCGGCGCCGTTCCTTTTGATTATCTTCATTTTATATCTTCCTCCGGGATATAGTTACAATGTAAAAATATCAATCTATAATATCGGTAATTTTGATTATACTACAAAAAAATGTGAATGTCTGTTGCAAAAGCAACATTTTTGTGATATAATACAAGATATAGTATCTCTTTTGAAATTTCATCACATTATGGAGTGAACAAGAATGAGTGAAACATTGACAGGATACGGCTTTGCAGCTGATAAAGAGGGAAGTATCGCCGAATGCATTGGCGCACATACCCACAATTATTCAAAGGGGGAGATGATACTAAGGAATCTCAGCGATACTTTTTCCGAAACAGCAATAGTCAACGCAGGCACAGTACTTATTGTCAATATCAGCAGTGACGGTCAGAAAAGCATACTGGATATCTGCCAAAAGGGCGATGCATTCGGATGCGGAGTTTTCCAAAAGATAGGACTCGATGCCTGCTGTGCCATAGCAGGGAGCGTCTGCAGCGTGTCATATATAAGTTATGACAGACTTCTCGACGGGTGTGAGAAAAAATGCAGCAGACACGGTGTATTCATAGATAGTATAATAGGTGGTGCAGCACGAAGATATGCCGCCCACATGGATATCCTCAGCCGCCGCACCATACGAGAAAAACTCATCGCCGCTTTCTGCTTTTTTCTCGATACCCAAAAACGCTCACAACAGAAACTTCCGGTGTCGCTTTCAGAACTTGCGGATTACCTCTGCTGCGACAGAAGCGCTATGATGCGTGAAATAAAGCGCCTTAACGATGATTGCATACTGCGCTCCCACGGCAGCAGGATAACGCTTCTTTCCGATATATCGATACTGTGAACATATCAACTTTTTCAGACTTATACAAAATCTTTCATTCAGCTCTTGACTTATACGGATAAATGTTGTATAATGTATAAGTTAAAGTCTGTTTTCATAAAAAAGCAGGAAAGGATCTGGAATTAAAATGAATAAATTCAAAAAGGTACTGGCTGCAATTTCAGCAGCAGCTATGATGTTTACTATGTCGGGATGTTCCGATACAAGATACGTTATGACATACAATGGCGGAGAAAAAGTCAATGCAGGTGTTTACATCTACAATCTGTATTCTGAGATGTCCTACGAACTTACGATGTCTTACTATTCAACAGGTCAGGCTATCATAGACCTTGACAGCGACAGAGATGGTAAGAAGCTTCGTGATTATCTGGTTGAACAGGCAAGAAAAGACACCAAGGAATGCGTAGCTATAACACACAAGTTCAATGAGCTCGGTCTTGAGCTTACCGATGAAGAACTTCAAAGCATAAACGACAATATTAAGAGCATCTGGGATGCAAGCGGCGACCTGATGGAGGAAGAGGGTATTTCCAAGGAATCCGTCAGGACAGTTCTGAAAGCTCAGACAATGCGTACAAGACTCTTCGATTACTACTACGCAGCAGACGGCAAGGAAGCTGTGACCGATGATGATCTGAAGAAGTACGTTGAAGATAACTACGTAAGATATAAGGCTATAAGGATCTCAAAATCTTACGCCGAGGACGCTGAAGAGGCTGAAAAGGAGAACAAGGAAAACGAAGCTACTCGTGATGAATTCCTTGCAAAAGCCGAAGGTCTCTCATACGACGAGTTCGATGCTCTGATCAAAGAGTACAACGAATACGCACAGGCAAAGCTTGATGCTGAAACTTCCGCTGAGGAAGACAGCGCTGCCGAAGAAGATAATATTGTAGGTCCTATGCCTTCAGATGATACTGCAGCTGCAGTTGATGCACCCGAAGACGAAAGCACAGCTGAGGATGCAGGTCTTGAAGAAACTGAGGCTTCTGATGAATCTGCTGAAACTGTTGAGGCAGATGATCTCGCCACCGACAGTGAGGACGATGCAGAAAATTCCAACGATACAATGTATGATCTCGGACAGGAAGATGCTAAAGAATCCGATACAGGAAAGCTTGCAGCTTTCATCAACGGTCTGGAGATCGGCAAGGCAGCAGCTTATGATGACGACGGCTTCTACTATATAGTAATTAAAGGCGACGTTACCGAAAACAGTGCAAAATATGCTACTGATAATCGTGAAACTCTTGTTAACAATATGAAAGGCGACGAGTTCCAGGGTAAGATCGACAGTTGGGTAGAAGAGATAGACATCAAAGAAAACGCAGATGCAATAAAGAAATACACCGCTCAGGTAGTATACGACAAGCAGAACGATTTCTACAATAAATAAGATATATACATATCACCGGTATCAACATGATATCGGTGATTTTTTCATCTGCGATAGAATTGCCAAATATCATTTTTATAAATTTGATAATGTCAATAATTTATCAATCACGATACTTTGAAATATTTACCATAGAATCATTATATAACGAATAATTTTTAACAATTTCATTAACCATGCAAATACGCCGTTTTGCCGCTTATTTCCGCCTTACAATACAACTTGCCAATCAGAATTTACATTAATTTTATCAAATTTGAAGAAAACTCTTGACAAATTGACGAAAATTGTTTATAATAAAGTTAATATTAAGTTATAACAATCAAAGGAGTGATAACAATGAAAAAACCTGTTACCCTGATAGATATCGCTAAAGCCTGCAACACCAGCAACGTTACCGTTTCAAAGGCGCTTGCTGATAAGAGCGGTGTTAGTGATGAGCTGAGAGCTAAGATCAAACAGGTGGCTGAAGAAATGGGCTATGTGCCCTCTAAGACTGTGACCTCGCGCAAGAAGAGCAATATCGGTGTCCTCATACCAGAAAAGTATGTGGGACTCAGCGGCTCTTTCTACTGGACACTGTACAACAGCCTTGTACAAAGATTGAAGAGAGAGAACCTGTACTGCGTCATCGAGAATCTTGAGTACAAGGACGAGGAGAATCTGGTACTGCCTAATATCGTAACCGACAGAAAGATATCTGCCCTTATCTCGCTGGGTGAGATTTCCCACGTATATGCTCAGAATCTTTCCGAGAATGTTGAGCATCTTATTCTGCTGGACTACTATGTTCCCGGTCTTAAGGTTGACTCCATAGTTACCAACGGCTACAACGGCGGATACAAGCTTGCAAACTATCTCATAAGCCTTGGTCACAGACGTATCGGCTTTATCGGCTCAAAGAAAGCTACATCCAGCATATTCGACAGATACATGGGCTACCTCAAAGCACTTATCGAGCATGATCTTGAGATACGTGACGATTGGATAATCGATGACAGGGACAAGTATTCCGATCCTATCGACCTTGTATTCCCGAAGGATATGCCTACTGCTTTTGTCTGCAACTGTGATGAAGTCGCTTTCCAGACCATCAAGCAGCTGCGTGAGCACGGTTATTCCGTTCCCGAGGACGTATCTGTTGTTGGCTACGATAACTATCTTATATCGGAAGTCAGCGACCCGACCATAACTACCATCAGCATAGATGCAGAGTATATGGCTGAGCTTACTGTAAATACGCTGATACAGCGTCTAAATGACCCCAGCACCATATACCGTATGCGTACCATCGAGGGCGACCTTGTTATAAAGAACTCGGTACTGCCACTGAACAGATAATGAACTTAAGACCGCAGACAACACTCTGCGGTCTTTGCATGGAGGAAAGAGATGAATAAAAAAAGTGATCTGGCAATAGAGAACCACAAAAACGGTCAGAGCTGTTCAAGCGCTGTTCTTTGTGCTTTCATCGATGATGCAGGAATGACCGTTGATGAAGCCTGGAATGCTGCTATGCGCTATGCAGGAGGCAAAATGGACAAATGCGGAGCTGTGCTCGCAGCCGAGCTCGTTCTTAAAAGGAAATACGGTGAAGAGATAGCTTCAAAGAAAATAGCTGAACTTGAAAAGCGATTCATGGAAATGAACTCATCGCTGATGTGCCGCGAACTTAAGGGAATCGGTACAGGCAATGTACTAAGGACCTGCCGCGGCTGTGTAACTGATGCAGCTGTTATACTTGAAGATCTGCTGAAATAATTCACGATCCGACTTATAGAGCGATTAACGGCAGCTTGATAATGTCTATACTTTCACGGAAGATACTTCGTTATGAGGTATCTTCCTGTTTTTATAATGAGATTTCTTATATAGACATATAAGGTCGGCTTCTATAGGTTTATACAATTTTTCTGAAAATATGTTATAGTTTTGGAATGAGGGATTGTGCTACAATATTACAGCAGAAGGACAGATAATTATGGAATTATGAAAAGAGAGGTATTTGCATATGTACGAGATCCTTGACAGGGTAAACTCTCCCGAGGACGTTAAAAAGCTGGATATCAACGAGCTGAAAGGACTTGCGCAGGACATAAGAGACGCTATGATGAACCGTCTTTCCAAGCGCGGCGGTCATTTTGGTCCTAACTTCGGTATAGTTGAAACGACAATAGCTATGCACTATGTTTTTGATTCACCGAAGGATAAAATCGTTTTTGACGTTTCTCACCAGTGCTACCCCCACAAGATACTCACTGGAAGAAAGCTGGGCTACATATCCGATGAACATTTCGGTGATGTATCGGGCTACACAAATCCCGAGGAAAGCGCACATGATTTCTTCAACATCGGTCACACCTCAACATCTGTGAGCCTGGCGGCAGGTCTTGCAAAGGGCAGAGACCTCACAGGCGGCAAGGAGAATATCATCGCTGTTATCGGCGATGGTTCCCTCAGCGGCGGTGAAGCTCTGGAGGGTATCGACTTCGCAGGGGAGATGGACAGCAACTTTATCATCGTTGTAAATGATAATGATATGTCCATTGCGGAGAACCACGGAGGTATGTACAAGAACCTGAAAGCTTTGCGTGATGGCAACGGCAAGGCTGAAACAAATCTGTTCACAGCTATGGGTCTTGACTATGTTTTCGTGGCTGACGGCAACGATATCGAACAGCTTATAGAAGCCTTTAAGGGTGTTAAGGATTCCACAAAGCCTGTTGTAGTGCATATCGTCACCAAGAAAGGCAAGGGTTATCCCATCGCAGAAAACAACAAGGAAAACTGGCACTGGTCTATGCCATTTGACCCCGAAACAGGAAAATCTACCGTAAACTGGGGCAATGGAGAGAACTATGGTTCACTGACAGCTGATTATCTTACCAAAAAGATGGATAAGGACAAGTCGGTGTGTGCAATTACAGCGGCAACTCCAATGGTGTTCGGATTTGACGAGAAGCTGCGTGAGAAGTACAAAAATCAGTTTTTCGATGTTGGCATAGCAGAGGAAACTGCCACCGCACTGGCTTCGGGTATTGCCAGAAACGGTGGAAAACCTGTGTTCGGCGTGAACAGCACCTTTATGCAGAGAACTTACGACCAGATAATGCAGGACGTTTGTCTTAACAGTTCGCCTGTGACATTCCTTGTGTTCTCGGCTTCGGTGTACGGCATGAGTGATGTTACGCATATCGGTATCTACGATATACCCATGATATCCAATATCCCGGGGCTTGTATACCTTGCACCTACCTGTGCAGAGGAATACATTGCAATGCTTGACTGGTTCCTCGAGCAGAATACCTATCCTGTGGCTATACGTGTTCCCGGAAACGGAGTTGTTCATACTGACAGGGAAATACCCACTGATTACAGCGAGCTGAACAAGTCAGAGATGGTCAAACAAGGTGAAAAAGCAGCTGTTATCGCTGTGGGCGGTTTCTATCAGATAGGTGAAAAGACAGTTGAGATACTGGCAGAGCAGGGGATCAATGCTGCGCTGATAAATCCCAGATTCGTAACAGGGCTTGATATACCGATGCTGGATACCCTCAAGGAGAAGTGCAAAGTGGTCATCACACTTGAGGATGGTTCTCTCGACGGCGGTTTCGGTCAGAAGATCGCTGCATATTTCGGCGGCAGCGATGTTAATGTCAGATGCTACGGACTTGGCAAGGAGTTCTACGACAGATACAATGCCAGTGAGCTTCTTGACAATCTTGGTATAACCCCGGAGAAGATAGCTTCTGACATCATCGGAATGCTGAAATAATCTTACAGGAGGCATAGTCATGAGACTTGGTACATCATCCCCGCTAAGACACTCATCTGCTGAGGAATGGGCAAAAAATCTCTGTGCGTTAGGGTGTTCGGCAGTGGTTTTTCCCATCCGGAGCAATGAGCCAATCGACCGTATCGACGAATACAAAAATGCGGCAGAGAAGTACGGTCTTATGATAGCTGAGGTGGGGATATGGAGAAATGCTCTCGCCGCCGATGAGCAGGAGAGACGCAAAAATCTCGACTACTGTATAGAGCAGTTAAGGCTGGCAGACTATCTCGGGGCAAGGTGTGCTGTGAATGTGGCAGGAGCTTTCGGTGAACGCTGGGACGGCGGATACAAAGCTAATTTCACCGATGAAGCATGGAAGAAAACGGTATCAATGGTGCAGTACATAATTGATACTGCGAATGTACGCAACACATACTTCACCCTTGAACCCATGCCGTGGATGATACCCACAAGTCCCAAAGAATATCTGCGTCTTATTGAAATGGTAGACCGTAACAGGTTCGCTGTACATCTTGATGCTGTAAATATGATCAATTCGGCAGATCGGTATTTCGGCATGGAAGAATTCATCAACGAATGTGCAGAGCTTCTGGGCGGGCGCATAAGAAGCTGTCATGTAAAGGACATTCACCTGAAGCAGGAGTATACTCTTCAGCTTGAAGAATGCGCTCCCGGTCTGGGAGAATTCCCGCTAAGATACTACGCCGAGGCGATGAACAAGCTGGACAGTGATATGCCGATGATACTTGAACATCTCAATACGGACGAGGAATATCTGAAATATCTTGCCTATTTAAAGGGGCAGTTAAATGGGCTTTACAAGGTATTATGATATCATATTTTTGAACTTATGAAAGATAAGAACGACCTCTTTGGTTTGAATCCAAAGAGGTCATTTTGTTTATCGTGTAAACCTAAGCGCCGAGTCGTCGATATCGCTGACTTTGGAAAATCCTGTGAAGCTCATGACGTATCTCAGTTCGTCCCTAATATGACCGAAGCAGGATTTTACGCCCTCTGTTCCATCTTTTTCAAGATAGGGGAGCATCCCTCTGCCAACCGCAGCAGCATCAGCACCAAGGGCAATTGCCTTGTATACATCCGAACCGCTGGCGATACCACAGTCAACTATTATACGAACATCTCTGCCTTTGAGGGCTTCTTTTATTTCGGGAAGTATCATCATAGGCGGTACCGCATAGGGAAGTCTGCCGTGATGGTGGCTGACTATTATAGCCTTTACTCCGATATCAGCACACAGCAAAGCATCACGTACACTAAGCACACCCTTTACAATAAAAGGGAGCTTTGAAGCCTCAACATAAGAACGCAGCATATCCGCACTTTGGGCAGTCATTTTTTCGCCCATGCAGATATCATAGCCGTTCATGCCAAAAATGTGGTCGATATCCATTCCTATGCCGAAAGCACCGTTAAATTCCGCAAACTGCATCTGGTCGCGCACCTTGCCATTATCAGCGTATGGCTTGACTATACGCACGGTTTTCGCACCTGTGGCAACTATCTTTTCAAACATATCATTCTCAACCATGCCAACGAAATTCAGCACGTTGAGTTCCTTAGCTGCAAGAGAATACTCTTCAAGACCTGTCAGACTTCGTCCGCCGAAATTATTCAGGTGCGAAAATGCAGGCATGAAGATCGGCATAGAAAACCGCTCTCCCAGAAATTCCGTTTCGGTATCCGCCGCCACAGAACCTACAAGCCTTTCCTCAAAAAGTATGGAATCCATGTACCTTTTATTTATTATGTTTGCATCATCTGTTCTATTGTATCCCATGTTATCACTCCTTATTATATTTTAATACAGCTCTTATTTCACAAGTATATTATATCACCGCTGTTTTGGCTATTGTATAACTTTTGCCCGTGAAAATAGAACAAATCTCCACAAGTTGAGAATTGACAATATTTCCATGGATATGGTATAATCTAAAAGTCAGACTTTTCAGTCTGAATCCTATTCACAAAACGTTTACATTATTATTTTTTACGATCATGTTACTTTTCCGTTTTTAGTTTCGACTGTATATATTGAAACGTTTCAATAGTGAGGTATTCATAATGAATGACAATGAACTTCTGATCTTGCTGCAGTCCGATCACGAGCGAGGACTTGAACAGACTGTCAGGCAATACAGCGCCTACGTATATAAGATCGCCTGCACACGCCTTTCGGACGTATGTACAAGCGAAGATATCGAAGAAGCTGTCAGCGATATTTTTCTCGCATTTTACAATGTTGGACTGAACAACGACTTTAACTTCCGCTCAGTACAGGCTATCCTTGGTGTTATCGCAAAGCGGCATTGTATCGATGTATTCCGCAAAAAAAGCAAAAGCGTTGATACAGTAGATTATGATGAACTTGAAAACTGTATCGCCGCTGAAAAAGACGAAAGCAGGGAACTGCTTGAAGCTGTAAAAGAACTGGGCGAACCTGACAGCACAATATTTATACGTAAGTACTACTTCGGTCAGAAGAACATTGACATTGCCAAAGAGCTGGGCATGAGCAAAGGCATGATAAACATGAGAATATCCCGCGGACTGAAAAAACTAAAAAAGATATTGGAGGGTAGAGAATGATGAAGAACAGATTGAAGAACTTACGCGATCGAGCTTCGGAAAGCGACGCTGATATCCTTCGTGACGACTTCGCCGATTTCGGCAAAGATGCTCAGATACCTGATGATGCCCGAGAAAGGATTCTCTCCTCCGTAATGGGAAAGGCAGGATTCAAAATGAACAATACAAACGGTGTCATAAAAGGACATAAGAATATCACAGAAAACAAAACGGATAGCAATATATCCGCATCTAACGGTAAGTTGAGAATACACCGCGGAGATGCGATAGCAGCTTGTATCGCGGTACTTGCGGCAGGTACAGTGTCAGCTACAATGCTTTTCGGAAAGCAGATCAATACCACAAGTCCTTCTTCGTCGGAGGTAAATACCTCACAAGAGGAGGATATCGGCTCTTTAATTTTACCGAGTTTTGTTGGTAAAAACATCGAACAGGTTGAGATTGATTGGGGCGATAAACTCAATATCGAAGTTGAATACGGGTATACTATGGAGCACGAAGAAGGTATTATCTTCTGGCAAAGCCAGGACCCGGGTAAAATTGTTGAGGAAGGTTACACTATTACACTTAAAGTAAGTCTTGGAGTGCAGACGGCAGTTATCCCCGATGTTTCAGGCAAATCATCTGCAGATGCAGAGATCGAACTGAGAGAAGCAGGCTTTACAGTTCTTCTGAGATGCAAGTACGATGATAACGTTCCCGAGGGCATAGCCATATGCACAGAGCCTTCAGCAGGTAATGAATTTGCTGTTGAAGATATGGTCACACTTTATGTCAGCAAGGGTCCGCTGGATACTCAGGTCAAGGTACCTAACGTTGTTGGTCTGACTAAAGAGAAGGCTATCACGATCCTTAAGGAAAACAAGTTGAAAGCAAAAGTTGAGGATATGCCTCATGACGGTGATAAGGGCAAGGTAATCGACCAGTCTCTCGAACCAGACAGAAGAGTTGATAGAGACACCGAGGTCATCATTTATGTATCCACAGGCGAGACCGATCCCGTTGATCTTACTATAAGTCTCCCTATGCCCAAGGGTCTGACCGGAGAATACACAGTAAATGGCTATATAGACGGAAATATACGTTATACAAAGATGATCTCTGATGCATCTAAAGTTGCCGGCAGTTCGATACAGCTGGATGTTTCCGGCAAGAAGACAGAGAGATTAAAAGTTACGCTAAAAAACGAAGCAACCGGAGAATCGATCGACTATGCTGAATTTGTTGTAGATTATGATAAAAAGACAGCCGATCTGGTAGGTGAACTGAATAAAGACCTGCAGTATGATAAAAATAACCTGGTTGATATGACGATCAGTATCCCTATGCCCGAAGATCTGAGCGGTAAATACACGATCAAGGGACTGGTAGACGGAAAGACACGCTATACACAGGCTATCTCCGATGCCAAAGCTGTCGCAGGCGGTGCGATAAATATGGATATCTCCGGCAAAGATACCGAAACTCTCACAATTTCCTTAACAAATGAGAGTACAGGTAAATCAGTAAACTACGCTGTATTCAACATAAACTACAATAAGAAGACCGCTGAACTTAATGGTGCTTTTAATAAAGACGGTCTCCTTGCCACAATGAAGTGATAAAAAAATTCCAACCAAAATAGAAAATGCTGTGTTATCCAATAGGTAACACAGCATTTTTATTTATGCTTTTATAGAACGTAATATCTCATCCGCGATAACTGCTCGGAGTTCAGGCGGGAACCAGTGTACGTGCCCGCTGAAAACTTTGAGTTCGCAGTTCTCATAGCATTTCACAAGTTTCAGCGAGTATTCGGGATCAACCACAGGGTCTGCACCGCCGTGCCATATCTTTACAGATTTCTTGAATTCCGCTGCTTTTGCAAAAACGTCGTATCTCGGCACACCATCGTAATAAGCTCTTGTAAGCTTCACACCCATGAAATCGAATTCGCCCTGTATTGTGCTTTCATCTCTGCTAAGCCAGTCGTGTGGAATAACAAATGCAGGATAAACAAGGAACAATCCTGCGATATCGGGGATATCAGGTGCAGTCAAAGCCGAAACGAATCCTCCCTGACTTTCGCCGTACAGATAAATATCGCCTGTCTGCGGAAGACTTTTCACATACCCGATAACAGCCCTTAGATCATTCTGCTCAGTCAGAACGCTCATATCCGTGGTCTTGCCTGTGCTTCTACCCTTGTTGCCGCCGCCGTTAAAATCGTAGCAGAGAGCATATATACCGTTTTCCGCCAGCTTTTCTGCTATATCGTGAAGCTCTTCGGCGCATGAATTGAAACCGTGGCTCATTATCACACAGGGATATCTGCCATCAATTGCGGGAATAAACTCATCGATGATAATATTGCCTTGTTCTGTCGGCAGGGAAGTTGTGATCATCGTGAAATCAGTACTTTTCATATATGTCCTCCGAAAAAGCGATCTTTTGATCATAAAAGACCATAAGTTTTCAATAACGAGATTATTATATCATGATATGGTTTTTGTGTCAAGAAAAAAGCCGCGCTCTCTCACAAGCACGGCTTTGCCGAAAGGACGGCACAAACAAAAAAGAGGTGTATTATTATGAATGTCAACAAACGGAACACAAGCTTTTCCGTTTGTGTATATATTATAGCACATCTAATTTTGTTTGTGGGGAAAAATTGCGTACAGTTGATATAAATATTTTAGCCTTTTATTAAAATATTATCTAATCCAAATTATTATACATACAGCCATCTTTATTTTTTCACGCTATGAATAAGCATCTGAAAATTCTCTTTTCCAGCAGGTATATCGCTGTATCCCGCAAATGTACCCGTAACTTCCATGCCGCGGATGCACATGATATCTTTTATCTCTGTTATGGTGTAGACCCTTGTAGGATCGCCCTCTGGGATATCGGGCACTTTAAGAACCTCACCGTAGGCAATATCACAGTTACCGAAAAGCATTATCCTCTTCTCTCTGTCCCAGTCAAATTCGGAAAGAGAGAGAGTATTACTGCCGCTGTCCCATAACCTGACAGGGAAGTGAGCATCAGCATAATCTCCGCAGACAAGATCGCATACATGATGACCGCCTTGTTTCAGAGCAGCTGCTATCCTATCGAATATTTTCAGATTCTCTTCATCGTTTTCAAGATAACCGATAGCGCCGTCTGCGAGATTAAGCACCACATCGAATTCCTCTTTGTAAGCGATATCCCTGATATCACAGCATATGAACTCCGCATTTTTAAGACCCATTTCCCTAGCCGATTTTTTAGCGTCCTCAATATAGATCTCCGTGATATCCGCACCGACCACACTGAATCCGCGGCGTGCAAATTCCAGCGAATGTCTGCCAAAACCACAGGCAAGATCGAGTATACGCTCATTACCTTTCAGCCCGCATAGTTTGATGATATATTCAACTTCACTGGCAGTATTCTCTACCCAGGACATATTTTTGATATCAAGTCCCCAGTTGTATTTGTACCAATCCGATTTTTTTGCTTTCATGTTGTTCTCCTTTCAGATCTTTGATTCTAAATCATATCATACCTCAAAAAGTATTGGCTGTCAATACAAAACGGCATTTCCTTATTTTGGAAATACCGTCTTTGTTTATATAAGTGTTATCAGCATCTGAAGCAGCAGAAGAGTTATCAGCATACCGAAATTAATTACCGAGAAAACTGCAATATATCTCACCGAATCTGCGCCCTCGGTCTTTCTGTAAAACTGAAAAGAAATAAGGCTTGCCAGTGAAGCTATAAGCGTTCCAAGTCCGCCGATATTAACCCCAAGCATAAGCTGTGTGCCGCTTCCTGTAAATCCCGAAAGCATCATTGTCGCAGGAACATTGCTAATTACCTGTGAAAGAGCCGCCGAAACAAGAAGTTCTCTGCCTTTCATTATCCCGGAAAAGAAATCGTTCACCGCACCTACCCTTGCAATATTTCCCACGAAAATAAAGAAGCACAGGAATGTGGCAAGCAGTGAGTAATCCACCTTGATAAGCAGTTTACGGTTGAGTATCAGCGCGCATACAACCGCAGAAATAAGGCAGATGTAGTCGGGTATTACTCTGAAAACCGACAGTAGACAAACTGCAAACAGCACCAGATAACCCCATAGCGGAACAGCAGGGAAGTTCTCCGTTTCTGTGCTCTTTGGGTGAGTGCATTTATCTTTCGGCAAAAGCAGTGTCAATAGCATAAGTATCGCAAAGCTCGCAATGCCAGCAGGCGCCATGGTTTTTACAAACATCAGAGCTGTCATATCGTAGTACGCGTAGATAAAAAGATTCTGCGGATTGCCGACAGGTGTGAGCATGCTTCCCAGATTAGCCGCTGCCGTTTCAAGCACAATAGTCATTATTAGGCTTTTTTTGTCAACTCCATTCATGGCTATCAGCGTCAGCGGGATAAATGTCAGCAGTGCAACATCGTTTGTCACAAGCATCGAAGTGAAAAAGCATATCAGCACGAATATCTGCCCCAGCCTGCGAACCGTACCCGCCTTTTCGAGCAGTACGTCCGTGATCCGCTCAAATATCCCGATACTCCTCAGCCCTGCGACAGCAGTCATCAGCGAGAAAAGCTGTATCAGCACAGCACGGTTGACGTAGCCCGCATATCCCGCATCGGGCGGGATGATGAACATAGTCACAAGAGCCGCCAAAAAAGCCGCTACCAGTACAGGCTGTGACTTCATAAATTTTACCATCAAATCTATCCTTCTTTTAATACAGATTAAAGCTTAATCATTATACCACTGCCAGATATTTTGCTCAATGCTTAAAATATCAAGTTTTGTGGAATATATTTTTAACGGACAAAAATCACCACACATAAAAAACGGCAAACCGTCTGGTCTGCCGTTTAATATTCACTAAATGATCCTGATATTATTCAACGATGAACTTCTTGATCTCTGCGAAGAACTTGTCAGCATCTTCAGTGTGAGCTGTCAGCTGAATGGGGTTAGACAGATCAAGACTGAATATACCCATGATAGACTTAGCGTCTACTGCATATCTGCCGGAAGTAAGGTCAACGTCGAAGTCATACATCATAACGATGCCTACAAATTCCTTAACAGCCTGAATGGAATCAAGTGAGATCTTAACCTTTTTCATATTGGTTCCTCCTTACACAATTCTAACTTAAATATCCACGTAGCTTCTTGCTACATTTATAATTATAATCATATTTTCCCAAATGTCAAGGCTTATTTGCAAAAAAAAATAAAATATGGTACAATAGTCAATAGATGTAGTTCACAAAAGCTTCAATTGTGTGACTTTCACAATACAGAGCTGAATATTTTGTACATATCCTACATATTTTGAGGAGAGAATTTATTATATGAAAATATATTACTATACCTTCGGCTGTAAGGTAAATCAGTATGAAACGGAACATATCCGCGAGAAATTTGAGCAGGAAGGTCATGAAACCGTCAGGGATATTGCATCGGCTAACGTATGTGTGATAAACAGCTGCACCGTCACCGAACAGGCTGACCAGAAATGTCTGCAAATGTTAAGGCGGATACGCAAAACATCTCCGCGGGCTGTAACTGTACTTGCAGGCTGTTTTCCTCAGGCATTCAGGGAAAAAGCCGAGGGCCTTGCAGAGTGCGATATAATCGTCGGCACGGAAAACAAGGGAAGTATCCCCGAACTAACCGACAGATTTATGAAAACAGGGGAGCGTATCATAAGCATAAGCGAACATACCAAAGGTGAAAAGATCGACAGCATGACCAACAAATGCAGCGGTGAAAAAACTCGCTCCTACATTAAAATTCAGGACGGATGCGACTGCTACTGTACCTACTGCATCATCCCGTATGCCAGGGGACACGTTCGCTCAAAACCGCTGAAAGACGTGGTCAGCGAAGCTGAACAGAACATCGCCGCAGGACACAAGGAACTGATACTGACAGGTATAAATCTCTGTTTCTACGGAAAAGATCTCCCCGAAAGACCCACCCTGACCGACGTGATAGAGAGCATATGTTCGTTAAAAGGGGAGTTCCGAGTTAGGCTTGGTTCTATCGAACCCGAGATGATACTTGAAGACGATATCAAAAGGCTTGCGGAACTTGATAAACTGTGTCCGCATTTTCATCTGTCACTTCAAAGCGGAAGCGACAGCATTCTGAAAGCCATGAATAGACGCTATGATTCTGCAGAATATACAGCACTTTGCAAATTGCTGAGAGAATATTTCCCGAACTGCGCCATAACCACCGATATAATGGTGGGATTCCCGGGAGAGGACGACAAAGCCTTTGAAGAATCACTTTCATTCGCAGAAGAGATAGCTTTTGCAGATGCACATATTTTCCCGTATTCACGCAGAGCAGGAACAAAGGCGAATGATATGCCAAACCAAGTTCCTCAGCACATAAAGCATGAACGAGCAAAACGTATGTCAGAGGTCTGTACGAAAACCAAAGCGGAGTATCTGTCTAGCTGTGTCGGAAAGGTGTTTGATGTTCTGTTTGAGCGAGAGACAGAAGCTGAATGGCACAGCGGTCACGCGCCGAATTATGTCATGATAAAAGTTCACAGGGATAATTCCGAAGAAACATGGCGCAGACGGATAAGAAAAGTTCGTGTGATTTCAACGGACGGTGAGTTCTGTTATGGTGAGATCGTCCGGTAATAGAAATGACAGGATCAGTTTTGTGAGTTGAAACGGCTAACCAGCAGATCGATCGATGGGAAAGGGATAAAGTATATCCGAATATGTGTATACACAAAACCGCACTAAATAAAAACCATACGCAAAATTTAGTGCGATAAGACGCAGAATGTTCATGCGCTCCATTCGGGGCGCATTTTCATAGCTCCTTTACGCACTAGCCTGCGGCTTTTATGCCGCGAAAGTCCCTTGACATGGGTGCGGGCGGTCTAGGCTTGTAGCCGCAGGCAGGCGTGCCCTGCCTGTGCCTGTTGAATAGACTGCCCGCTCGGGTCCCATGTCAAGGGAACGTGGAATAAATGCCGCAGGCGGTTGTTGTGTGTCTCGGCTTGCTTGAATCGCCTGTGAAGCTCTAAAATAAGCTCCGCACGGCTCGCGGGGCGTTAGTCCATCCGATTACTTGAACGGTCAGACAAGCCCTCAGAGCTTCACAGACGGTTTAAGCGAATCGAATTGTTTAGCACTCGTTTACAACAGGAAAGGAATTATTATGGCTAACGATATAAAGTGCAATACCGATTTTTCTAAGTATCATTCGGCTGTTGCAAGTGAAATGATAATGATGTTGCTTGGTATGGATTATTTACCGACAAAGGTATATGAGCATTTGTCTAATGCTCTGGTTGTCCTTGATGATTCAGTAGGCGAGGGCTTTTCGTATCGTGTCATTAAGGATGAAAATGGTGATGTTGATTACGAAGTTGAAGATATATATTCAAATGGCTGACGGTCAAGGCAGTTAGCCACATAAGCGCCGCAAAAGAAAGGGGACATTCTTTGGGCGCACGTTCAGCGGTTCGGCAGCGCCCCGCTTGCACCCCGCAAGCGGGGCGCTCCGACCGCGAACGTGTGCAAAAAGTGGCAACTCTGGGCGGCGGGTGGCTATTACTTGATATTAGCCACATAAAACAATCACTTTGAAAACAGATATATAAAACCAAAGGAAAGGCAGACCACAAAACGCAAGCAAATACGCGCTGAAAGGGGAATATACATGGGTATATCCAAATGCATGAATTGCTTGTGCAAGTTCTGCACAAGGCTAGATTGTTTATATCAGTCAAAGCGGTTCTATGATCCGTGTTACATTCGTTGCGGATACAAGCTCGGACAAAGTCCTCGCTTAGTGTGCAACGAGTTTCACAACGTAGCACGGGTAAAGATATACCGTGTGACCCGAAAGGGGTCAACGGTCGAAAATATGCTTCGTAAGATGTCAGCCGCCGACTTGATTACATTACTTGGTGGTGGTCTGAATGCGGCTAAAGGAGGTGCGCCGAATAATAGAAAGTGATGAGATAATGGACTTGCTTGTGTACGCTCAATGTCTGCTTAGAAGTAATGACGAATATTTCACGCTCCGAGGGCGTACACTCATAGACACGGAGTTAAACATGATAATGCATGAGGTTATTGACCTAGTTGCAGAAAATGGGGGACACCCCATTGACAAAAAAATAAAAAGATGATATGATTGTAAACGAGCCGAACATAAAACCGCACTAAATAAAAATTTAGTGCGGTTAAGGGGAGCGGATAATTTCCAAAAAGGATAATTATAATTATATGCGTCAGATTATTATACAACCAACAAACCGTAACCCATAGATGTTTTCGGTTTGTTTTTATGTTATATCTGAGTTTTTCTGCCATTGACATCATACGATATTTTAAAGTCTCTGTTATTATCATTCACGATCTACTGTCATTCCACATAATCCGCTTGTAATAATCATTTTATTTATAAAAATTCAATTGACTTGATGCGAAAAATATGTTACTATATTTTGTATGCAGTAAATTTTTATTTACGGAGTGTCATTTATGAAAAACAAATCAGATAACAATAAAACTAAAACGCCGGGTATTCTTAAAAGCAAGCTATACCTTTATCTTACGGAGTTTTTTGCAGGAATGTCAGTTATGGCGGTTGAACTGGGTGCAAGCAGACTGTTGGCACCGTATTTCAGCTCTTCTCAGATAGTATGGACTATCATCATCGGTACTATCATGATCGCTATGGCGCTGGGTAACTATTTTGGCGGAAAAAGTGCCGATAAAGATCCTGACCCAGACAAGCTTTATAAACGGATACTATTTTCGTCAGTATGGATAGCAGCTATACCCTTTATCGGTAAAATGGTAATACTTGGAATATCTGCATTGCTGGTGGTCACGGTAAGTACGAATTTTCTGATATGGGCAGCATTTCTGGCTTGTATGGTGATATTTGTTTACCCGCTTTTTCTTCTTGGTACGGTAACACCATCCCTGGTAAAATACACCACCGACAGCCTTGAGGACAACGGCAAAACTGTTGGCACACTGGGCGCTTTCAATACTGTCGGCAGTATAATCGGTACTTTCGCTCCGACATTCATCACAATACCCACAGTCGGTACAGCTGTTACATTCCTGATCTTTTCGGGAATACTGCTTCTTCTTGGTATCGTATATTTCTTTTCCTGCAAGCGCGGATATATCCGTGTTGCCATATGCACTGTGCTTTTTATAGCTTTCTGTGTTACGGGAACTGTTCTCGGCTTTGCATTCTGGGAGAAATCACTGACATATGAAGGCGAATCCGTTTACAATTATCTTCAGGTAAAAGAGGATGAAAAACAAGCATCTTTATCGACAAACGTGCTTTTCGGTGTACAGTCGATCTACATGAAAGACGGCGGTCTTTCAGGACTTTACTATGATACAGCCATGGCAGCTCCCCTTATGAGCGATGGTGGTGATGTAACTGAAAAGAATATGCTGGTACTTGGCATGGGTACAGGTACATATGCCAAACAGTGCAGAGCTTTTTTTCCGGGAATCAAAGTCGATGGCGTTGAGATAGATGATAAGATAACCGATCTTGCCCATAAATATTTCGAACTTGACAGCGATATAAAAGTTACTACCTACGATGGCAGAGCTTTTCTAAACTCCCTGAAAGGTGCTAACAGAAAAGACCCTGATTCAGCTGTAAAATACGATGTCATCATGGTTGACGCTTATCAGGATATCACAATACCGTTCCAGATGTCATCAGTTGAATTTTTCACGCTAGTAAAAGAAAGCCTTGCACCGGGTGGTGTTATGGTCGTAAACATGAATATGCATTCGGACAAAGAAGGCAGTATCAATGAATACCTCTGCGATACCATAGCTTCCGTTTTCGGTAATGTGTACACGGTTAAGGTAGATGGTACCACAAACCGCGAGCTTTTCGCTTCAGAACTTACAGGTATGCCCGACAGACTTTACTCGTCTTCACAAAAGCTTGAAGACCCCGATCTTAAAAATCTCATGGAAGATGTTTACATGAATATGGAGAGATACGAGGGTGGCGAGCTTATCCTGACTGATGACAAAGCTCCCGTTGAACTGCTGGGTATGCAGGTCATTGACGATTTGATCTCCGAGGAACTGACATACTATAAAAAGCAGTTCAAGGAAAACGGTATCAAAGGTCTGATAGAATAAGATCAAATATTTAAGTATAATTTAGTTTTGCAGATTATAATTATCGTAAAAGAACAATAAGGAACTGATAAGAATGGATATTGACAGCATTTATATCGTCATACCTGCCTACGAACCAGATGAAAAGCTGATAGGTCTTGTTGATGAGCTTGCAGCGAAAAATACCTATAAGCTGATAGTGGTCGATGACGGCAGCAGTGCCGATAAAAAAGAGATATTTGAGAGCGTTAAAAACAAAGCTCAACTGCTTATACACGAATTCAACCGCGGAAAAGGCGCCGCCCTGAGGACGGCTTTCACATATATCAAGGAAAATTGCAAATGCAGTTACTTTGTTATTACAGCCGATGCTGACGGTCAGCACAAACCCGCAGATATCATGAGGATATCCGAGGCTCTGAAAGAACATCCAGACAAGCTGGTAATGGGCTGCAGACGTTTCAAAGGGGATATTCCACTGCGAAGCCGTTTCGGAAATAACTTAACAAAAGCCGTTTTCAAATTCGCCGCAGGCGTTGGTGTCAGCGATACTCAGACAGGTCTGCGCGGTTTTTCAAGCAGGCTTACTGAATTTATGCTGGGGCTTTCGGGCGACAGATACGAGTACGAGATGAATATGCTTCTGGAAGCCGCAAGGGACGGAATCGGCTTTTATGAAGTGCCGATCGAAACGGTGTACCTTGACGAAAACAAGAGCTCCCATTTCAATCCTATAAAAGATTCACTAAGGATATACAAGGATATTCTCAAATTTTCCTGCTCTTCCCTGCTGAGTTTCTGCGTGGATTACGTTCTGTATTCCGTGATATTCGCATTTAGCGGAAGCATTAAACTTTCAAATATTATCGCAAGAGTGTTCAGCTCCATATTCAATTTCATGCTGAATAAAAAGGTGGTTTTCAAAAACAAGGATAATCTCTATAAAACAGCACTGAAATACTTTGCGCTTGCTACGGTTATACTTGCTGTGAACACTTTCCTGCTGGAGAATATTGTAAAATACGTTATCAAAAACGAGTACATCGCAAAGATGATAGTTGAAGTCCTGCTGTTTTTATTCAGCTGGAGCGCACAGCGCAGTTTTGTCTTTAAAAAGAAAGGTCTGACTACTGATGAGCAAAAATAAAAGAATGCCTGTCTGGGGAATGATAGTCACAGATACGCTGCTTGTCTGCGCAGCTGTCGGGACGTTCATGCTTTTTGATTATGTTATGCCCCATAGCGCAAACACCAAGGGCACGGTCGTTGCGGAAGTTGACAGCTCTAACAAAACAAGCTTCGCCCTGCCTAAATCCGAAAAAAATAGCGACGAGACGGAAGCATCCGCAGTAAGCAACGACAGTGAAGATGATAACAGCAGTGTATCGGAGGACAGCAACTCCCCTGCTGACAGCGTTACTGAGGACAGCAGTCTTCCGGAAAAAAAGAAAAAGGAACATCACGAACACACAAAGGAAAACTGGTATGATAACACCGATACCGACGAATACACCGCCGACAAGAACCTGGTGGATACCGTGCTGAACGCTGATGTTCAGTCGGAGAGAGTTGTCACCTATGAGGGTGACGATGCAGTCATCTATATCGACAAAAAATGGTTTGGCGAGGGCGATGATAAGATAACTTATTATTCAGCTGATATCTATGTATCAAGCGTCGATGTTCTGAAAACAGGTCTTGCAAAGGACACATACGGCAAGAACATCAAAGATTCTATTTTCAATATGGCATCAGAGAACAATGCTGTATTCGCTGTAAACGGCGATTTCTATGGCAATTCCGAGGAAGGCATAGTTGTCCGCAACGGCATAAAGTACCGCGATAACCTTAACGATGTTGACATCTGCGTACTGTTCACAAACGGTGAGATGAAGACCTATACTTATGAGGAATTCGACACTGAGGCAGTGCTTGCTCAAGGCGTATGGCAGGCATGGTGCTTCGGACCTATGCTTCTGGACGGCAACGGCGGCGTACTTGATAGCTTCAATACAACCACCTATCTGAACAGTGCGAATCCCCGTTCAGCAATTGGCTACATCGAACCGGGGCACTATAAAATAGTCACCGTTGACGGCAGAGACCCGGGATATTCCAAGGGCGCAACCCTAAGCGAGCTTGCGGCAATAATGGCTGACGAGGGCTGTACCACCGCATATAATCTGGACGGCGGATGCTCGGCTATGATGGTCTATGATGGCGAACTTGTAAATATCCCCGACAGAGGCAGAGAGATAAGCGATATAATCTACATCGGAGGTTAAGCAATGAAACGACTTGTCAGGATACTACCCCATGCAACTATCGTCATGGTGGGAATGTTCATGTTTTTCTGGGTGCTGGATATCCTCAACCCGACGATGAATCTCATCAACCGAAAGGCTTCAAATAAACTGATGATAATAATGCTGGTGCTGGCGCTTATCACTTCTATAATGGAAATATACCACGAGCGCAGATACGACAGACTTAAAACTAAAGACGATACATGATAAAAACTCGGTGCAGATGATCTGTACCGAGTTTTGTGTTAGCTACTTCTGTTTGATTATAGCACAGCTCAGTGGTGCAAGACGGAGATTCAGCGAGAAATTAAATGCTCTCATATCGCCGTTCAGGCAGTTTGATCCGGCATAGATATCCTTATCGGAATTGAGGATCTCGATGTAGTCGCCGTTCTGCTCAACTCTGAGAGTGTAATTCTGCATTAGCCCCGAGAAATTGAAAACGAAGTATATTCCCTTGCCGAAATTATCACGCCTGATAAATGCGTAGATAGACTGATTGCTGTTGTTGGCATCACACCAGCGGAAATGCCCAGAATTATAGTCGTTTTCGTAAAGGGCGGGCTCATTCAGATAAATGTGATGAAGCTCCTTTACATAATGATGCACCGAATCATGTGAGGGATAAGTCAGCAGGTTCCAGCCAAGCTCTTTATTGGGTCGCCATTCCATATATTCGGCAATCTCATTACCCATGAAATTAAGCTTTTTTCCGGGGTGTCCGAACTGAAAAGTATACAAGCATTTTATGGTGGCTATCTTTTCCTCATGACTTCCGAAACACTTATCCAGCATTGTCTGCTTGCCGTGAACCACCTCGTCATGAGAATAAGGAAGGATGAAAAGATCATTGTAGAAATAGCTCATTGAGAATGTCATTTTGTTGTGATGAGCGCGGCGCTCATAAGGAGGAGTTTTTATGTAGTTTATGGTATCGTGCATAAATCCGAGATCCCACTTGTAATCAAAACCAAGTCCGCCGAATTCCACCGGTGCGGTTACTTTTGTGTAATCTGTGGAATCCTCAGCGAAAAGCATAACATCGGGATGACGTTTCTGTATCGCGTAATTGGTGTTTTTAAGGAACCATATCCCTGTATCATTGAGAGGTTCATCACGCCTGCCGTGCTTGAAGATAAGGTTAGCCACCGCATCATACCGCAGACCGTCAACGTGGTATTTCTCGATCCAGAAATTTATGGACGACTTAACAAAGCTGAGTACATGAGGCTTGCTATAATCGAAAAGCGCCGTACCCCATTCCGAGAACCTGTCCTCTTCCCTGTCGGATTCAAAAAGAAAACCGCCGTCATAAATATGTAGGGCAAAAAAATCAGTGACGAAATGCACGGGAACAAAATCAAGTATAACACCAATATTCGCCTGATGACAAGCGTCAATAAAACGCATGAGTCCCGCAGGGTCGCCGTAGCGGGAAGTTGCCGAATAATAACCCGTTACCTGATAGCCCCAGGAACCATCATACGGGTGTTCCGTCAGAGGCATGATCTCAATGTGGGTGTAACCCATATCCTTTACATAGGGTATCAGGAGTTCAGCCATTTCATCATATGTGTAAAAACGGTCGTCATTCTCGCTGTCGAATTTTGTGCGCCATGAACCGAAGTGCATCTCGTAGATATTCATGGGCTTGTCATAGCATTTATCCCGCTTTGACATCCACTGTCCGTCATGCCATTCGTGACAGTTGATATCATAAATAATAGAAGCGTTCTTAGGTCTGACCTCACTGTAAAACGCAAAGGGGTCTGAGCGGTAATGCTTCTGAAGCGCCTGAGTTGTGATGATGAACTGATAGATATCCCCCGCGTTGGCTGGATGAACAGTCTCCCAAACACCGCAGTCAAGACGCGTCATCTCATATTCACCGCCGTTTAGCATCAGTGTGACATTCCTTGCGTTAGGGGCATAGGTGGCAAAACGTACTCCCCCATCGACAAAATGTGCACCGAAATATTCATAAGCTGTAAGGCTCTGACCTTCTAAAAATTCATTGATAATCATTAATAATGCACGACCTTAAAAATAATTTACTAAAATTACTTGAATTTTTTTTGATTTGTGATATAATTATATTGTTGAATTATATGCACGAAAGGATACAGCAGATGTCAACATCAACTATAACAAAATCAGCGCTGTGCAACGCACTAAAAGAGCTTTGCACGCAAAAGGATTACGAAAAGATCTCCATTTCAGAGATCACAGGTTTTTGCGGAATGAACAGACAGTCCTTCTATTATCATTTTCAGGATAAGGAAGAGCTTTTGTCATATATATACTACAACGAGCTTTTCAAGAACATAACCAGAGGTGTCAACTACGATAACTGGTATGAACGTCTTGAGGGGTTCCTTGAAAATATGCAGAAAGATAAAAAATTCTACTCGAACACACTGCGCAGCAATGAAAAGACCTTTGAAAAATATCTTTATCAGAGTATGCACCGTTTGTTCCTGAGATTTTTCTATCACGCGGTAGCAAACACCCGCAAACGCAGTGATAAAGCTAAATTCTTTGCGGATTTCTATTCCCACGGTTTCTGCGGAATGATAATTGATTGGGCGGCGCAGGGAATGAAGATATCCCCTCACACAGTCATGTTACAGATGAAAGAACTGGCATTCGAGAACGTCAGCATCGGTAAGGGATTTATCGAAAATCTTTGATATCACAGGCACGGCAGATAATTTCTGCCGTGCTTTTTATGTTATCTATCATTTACGTAATCCACAAACCTGTCAAAGGCTTTTGCGCCTGACTCGTCACGTTTGAAAACACCTGCGTGTTCAAGCACCTTTGCAAAGACTTTTCCAATCTCGTCCTTTAGTATGCCGTCAACATTTTCTGCGGTGAAGCTGTACTTTTCGCGCAAACCATCAGCCCAATCGGCGTGCTTTGACAGTGTTTCATCACTACGGATATCGTCACCGCTAACAAGAGCTTCGGAAAGCTTTTCCATCTCACATTTAAGACGTGACGGCAGTACCGCAAGACCCATTACCTCAATAAGACCAATATTCTCTTTTTTGATATGATGGAGCTCAGCATGAGGATGATAAACACCGAGAGGGTGCTCATCGGTGGTGATATTGTTCCTTAGCACAAGATCCATCTCGTATCTGCCGTCCCGCATACGTGCAATGGGGGTTATTGTATTGTGAGGTTCACCATCTGTCTTCGCATAGATGAAAGCTTCTTCATCGGTGTATCCGCGCCACAAGGTAAGTATCTTATCAGCAAGCTCAACAAGGGCTTCCCTGTCTGCACTGTTCAGTCTTATCACCGACATTGCCCACTTTACTATACCCGCATCAACGTTCTCAAAGCTCTTGAATTCAAGCTTGCGTTCCACCTCTGCCCTAGCCATAGGAAACTCGTAATGTCCACCCTGAAAATGTTCATGAGAAAGTATTGATCCACCAACGATTGGCAGATCTGCATTTGAACCGACAAAATAATGTGGATACTGCTCAACGAAATCAAGCAGCTTATTGAAAGCCGAGCGGTCAATAACCATTGGTGTGTGCGCCTTGTTGAAGAGGATACAATGCTCGTTGTAATAAACGTAAGGTGAATACTGCAAGCCCCAGTCAGCGCCGTCAATGGTCACACCAATGACGCGGTGATTCTGTCTTGCAGGAGAATTTAGCCTGCCTGCATAACCCACATTCTCGTAGCACAGCAGACACTTCGGGTAGCCCGACTGCTTCGCCAGCTTTGCAGCTGCAATAGCCTTCGGGTCTTTTTCGGGTTTGGAAAGATTGATAGTGATATCCAGTTCACCGTACTCGGTTGAAGTCTTCCACTTAACATCCCTGATGATTCGGTATCTTCTGATATAATCGGTATCCTGAGAGAATTTGTAGAACCAGTCGGTAGCAGACTGTGCAGACACAGCTTTCTTCTCGGCGAATATCCTCTCCACCTCGGAGGGACGAGGCGTGATAAGACCCATCAGCTTTGTATCAAAAAGGTCTCTGTGGACAACAGTATCTTCGCACATACCTTTTTCACAGGCATAATCAAGCAGTTCTGACAAAGTGCTTTCAAGGTCGATGTCCTTGTGATCTCCCTGCGGCTCATCGTATTCTTCCAGCGCCAGAGCTTCAAGCAGACGGTTAGTCGCCCAGACCTTATCCGCAGGCTCGATAAGTCCCTTTTCAAGACCGTAAGTAACCAGCTTTTTAATGCTTTCATTTATCATATTATCACTCCTGTCCCATATCCATCGGTTCTTACCAATATACTTATATTAAAATTATTATATTATAAAACTTGCCTAAAGTCAATAAAAAAATGTGAAATAACAAAAATTAATACAGTTTTCAGGATCAGATATTAAAAAACTGTTAAATACATAAATTAACCCTTGACAAAGTTGGATAAATATAATATAATTATTTCATGATATAAACAATGGCGTTGAGAGGAAAAAAGACGCTTTGCGGAACTTTCAGAGAGCTGCCGTTTGGTGAAAGGCAGCAGTTCGATAGCGCGATAACTCGTCCTTGAGCCGGTATGGTGAACATTCAGTAGCTGTGCCCGGGATTCTCCCGTTACAGAGAGGCGCATTAGTTGATGCGGCAGAGGTGTACAGTGTGAGCTGTGCATGAATCGGAGTGGTAACACGGGTAATTATGCTCGTCTCTTGTTTTTACAGAGACGGGCTTGTTTTATTTTGTAAAGGCTGAGATACCCGTGAGCCCGTAAATTAGCTAATATCAATATTATTATATAGGAGGAATTTTGATGAAAAACGCAGAAAAGTATGCAAGAGGATATTATATGCCTCCCGTAAAATGTATGAAATGGGCTGAAAAAGATTATATCGATCATGCCCCCGCATGGTGCTCGGTTGACCTGAGAGACGGCAATCAGGCGCTTATAATACCCATGAGCCTTGAAGAAAAACTGGAGTTCTTCAAAAAGCTGGTAGATATCGGCTTCAAGGAGATAGAGATAGGCTTCCCTGCCGCATCTGAGACAGAATATGAATTCTGCCGCACACTTATCGAGAAAAATATGATACCTGATGATGTTACCATACAGGTACTTACACAGTCAAGAGAACACATAATCAAGAAGACTTTTGAGGCTATCGACGGCGCAAAGCACGCAGTCGTTCACCTTTACAACTCCACCTCTGTTGCTCAGAGAGAGCAGGTCTTCCGCAAATCCAAGGAAGAGATCATCAAGATCGCTACCACAGGTGCAGAGCTCTGCAAAGAGTATAAGAAGCACGCTAAGGGTCATATCACCTTTGAGTACTCCCCCGAGAGCTTCACAGGCACCGAACCTGAGTTTGCTGCGGAGATATGCAACGCTGTTATCGATATCTGGGAGCCTGATGCAGATAACAAGGTCATCATCAACCTCCCTGTTACCGTTGAGATGTCTCTGCCCCACGTATACGCTCAGCAGGTAGAGTATATGTGTGATGTTCTTCACAACAGAGAGAACCTGATAATCTCTCTCCACCCCCACAACGACAGAGGCACAGGCATCGCTGATACCGAGCTCGGTCTGCTTGCAGGCGGTGACAGAGTTGAGGGTACCTGCTTCGGAAACGGTGAAAGAACAGGTAACGTTGATATCGTAACACTCGCGCTGAATATGTACACCCACGGCGTTGAGCCAAACCTCGATTTCTCAGATCTTCCCTCCCTCATCGAACTTTATGAGAGAGTTACTAGAATGAAGGTTTACGACAGACAGCCTTACTCCGGTTCGCTGGTATACGCTGCATTCTCAGGCTCGCATCAGGACGCTATCGCAAAGGGAATGAAGTGGCGTGATGAGATAGACAACAAACACTGGACTTGTCCTTACCTCCCCATCGACCCCCACGATGTTGGCAGAGAATACGAGGGCGACGTTATCCGTATCAACTCACAGTCCGGTAAGGGCGGCATAGGCTATATCCTTGAACAGCAGTACGGCTATGATCTCCCCAAGGCTATGAGAGAAGACTTCGGCTACAAGGTAAAGGATATCTCCGATAAGGCTCACAAGGAGCTCAGCAGAAGCGAAGTTCATCAGATATTCAAAGAGACTTACCTCAATATCAACGCCCCGATAGATATTCTCGAAGCTCACTACACTCAGAAAGCAGACGAGCTCATCGGTGCTAAGGTAAAAGCAGTAATCAACGGCAAGACCGTTGAATGCGATGCTGACGGCAACGGCAGACTTGACGCTGTGGCAAACGCTCTGACCGCTGAGATCGGCATGGAGATAAATGTTGATACCTATACCGAGCACGCACTTGAAAGAAAGACGACTTCCGAGGCTTGTTCCTATGTAGGCATCAACGTTAACGGAAAAATCTTCTGGGGTGTTGGCAGACATTCTGATATCATCGTATCTTCTGTAAGAGCACTGGTATCTGCTATCAACAATGCTATGAAGAAGTAATTTATACACAAATAGAAAGCTCCTGCGTAAATCAATGTGCAGGAGTTTTTTTATACTATAGAAATATATCCGTAAGATACAAAAAGAGCGGTCAGATGACCGCTCTAGTGAATTATCAGATCAAATTAGTCCATCTTAGCGCCGCAGCCTGTGCAGAAAGCGTTGCCAGCGGGAACCTTAGCACCACACTGTGTGCAGAATCTTTCAGCGCCTGCAGGTGCTACAGCAGGAGCAGCAGGCTGAGGAATGCTCTGTGCGGGCTGACCAAACTGAGACTGTGCAACATTCTGAGCAGGAGCACCAGCGGTCTTCAGGGACTTCAGAGCATTGGGATTCTCATTCAGTGCGTTAAGCAGTTCAAGAACCTTGCAGCCGATGTAGATAACAGCTACTATCCAGAACAGAACCTGTAAGAAAGTGATGAAACCTGTACCGCTCGACTTGGTTGCAGCAGATGCAGCACCCTTATCGCCCAATAAAGCCAGATTAACTAAATCAGATGCTGTCAGAGCGTTCTTGCTTGCCTTGTAAGCCTGGAAACCACTGTTGCCTGCAATTGTAAGGAACAGCGCAAACAGTACGTTTACAGCAGGTCCAACAACCTTATAAAGTCCGTTCATAAATCCTTTGATCGAGTTCATTGTCTTTACCTCCAAAGATAAATATTCTGTAATATAATTATACTAATTTTTATAATGTTTGTCAATACTAAAAGTTGTTATTTTTAAATTTTTTGCATATATTTGTCAGATGTTATAAGAGAGACAATCATTAACTCGTTATCTCTGCATTCTTCAACAATTATTTCATAACCGTATGTTTTATTTTTTAGCAAAAACGTAAAAGGATCACAAGTTTCAAAAGTTCTCCAATGTCGACGACGGATTTTTTTGCTCTTATTCGACTTTTACTTTTCTGACGATAACAGGCAGCCAGTCAACAGGTTCTCCCCTGCCCTGAATCGATTCAGCCATTCGCTTGGTTTCTTCATAAGAATTTTCGATAAGACAATAGCTGTTGAATTTTACTCCGCTGATATCCTTTTGCAGACTGTTACACAGGAAAGAATGAAAATTATAAAAGTCCCAGCCAATAATATCACAGCCTATCGTTTCATCTGTATTTACCGCGCCAATTACACTATCCAAAATAAAACTATCGTCCAGATATTCCCGAAACTCCTTTTCGGCACAAACAGATATCAGGATATATTTTTCACTGTCAAAATATTCTTTGTAAAAATGCAGGGCATCTTCACGGCGCAAAAATCTGCCATCGCTGAAAAAGAGGTTCTTCTCCATAAGCGCATTAATCTCGGCACTCATTCTGATGTAGGTTTCCATGTCGGGAAATTGCTTGATGTACGCCTTATCGTCCCCGTGAGGCTTCCAGCCATGGCACAAAGCGTACTGAGGTTCATGGTTACACAGACAATCACTTGCTGAAATAAACTTATCCGAATCAAAGCCGAGATAGTCGGAACATTCGGTGTATTCGCAAATATAGTAGCCTATCGTGAATAGTTCGATATTATCATGCATACTGTTAACCTCCAAATCAAATTAATTCTATAAGCAAGATTATAGCATATATCACCTGTGCCGTCAACCATCGAACAGTTTAGAGTACAAAAGAAAACGGCTGCTCAGATCGTCTCTGCGCAGCCGAATTTTTATTAACTTCTTTCATACTGCCAAGATATTAAAGCAGTATTTTTACATACTATCCTCTTTACTGATGCCGAAGATCATTTTCAGCAGCCCCGAAAGCAGGCGGGGACTTTTCACTACTACGACTTTCATAAGTATTACCTCCCTATAGCTTGGTAATACATACTATTCGGCAAGAGGGGTTTTGGTTACAGTCTTGATTGTATCACAAGCAGTCTGCCCTCAGTAAACGAGATTTTCGCAGCAGGGGGAATGATCTCATTTGAAACACCCAGCGTGACCGAATCGGTAAGGGTGCAGTCCTGTACAGAATACTTTGCACCGCTAATCGCAAGCCCCTTGACTTCTCGGGAATAGGCAAACAGTGAAAGCGAGAAACCCTCTTTATAAGGAACAGAAAACTCACCGGGCATATGGAATGATAGAATATCATTATCACCAACGATAGTACCGCTCGCGCCTTTCTCGGCTATCAGGGCAAGGCAGGCAATATTGCCAATCATGTGATCGATCCTGCCGCCGCAGGCACCATAGATCACTATTTTCTTTGCACCAATTTCCAATGCCTTATTAACTGCCAGCATCAGATCGGTATCATCTTTCTCAGGTGGAAAGCACATTACCTTGTCACCTTTCGGCGTGTAGTTCAAAGAATCGAAATCCCCGAGAACAATATCGGCTTCAACAGCTAGAGACTCTGCCAAGGCAAATCCCTTGTCAGCGCAAATAATAAATGCATTTTCAAGCAGGGATTTATCCACAGTTTCGGCTTTAACAGGGTCGCCGCCCGCAAAGATAACACAGGTATCAGTCATTTTTATACTCCCATTCCTTTAGCTGTTTGGCGTCCTCATACATTTGCAGATAGCTGTCAAATCTCGACTGAGGTATCTTCCCTTCTTTAACAGCTTCTATAACCGCACAGCCTTTTTCCTTGGTGTGACTGCAATCGGGGAAACGACATTTATCGGTGTATTCAGAGAACTCGATAAAGCAATCCGCCAGCTTGTCCTTAAAAATAATATCGTACCTGTTGGTATCAAATGAGGAAAATCCGGGAGTATCTGCGATAAATCCGCCGCCCTCCAGCTTATACAGCTGGACATGACGGGTAGTATGTCTGCCTCTGCCAAGTTTTTTGCTTATCTCACCTGTGGCAAGACCAAGCTCCGGATACATATTATTTAGCAGAGATGATTTTCCAACGCCGGTATTGCCTGTAAATGCAGAAAGCTTGCCTTGCAGAGCAGCCCTGACTTCGGCACTTCCCTCGCCTGTTACATTATCACATTCAAAAACATCAATGCCCACGCTGCGGTATACAGCTGCTAGTTCCTCACTCGAACGCTTATCAACTTTGGTAAATACCACAACGGGTTTTATCTTCTTGAATTCTGCAATAGCGATGAATTTATCCAGTAGAAGCGTATTAGGCTTGGGCTCCACAGTAGATGATACAAACACCAGCAGATCAAGATTAGCCAGAGGCGGTCTTATCAGCTCGGAGCGTCTTGGCATTATCTCTTCGATAACACAGCCGTCCTTATCCTCTGAAATGATAACATTATCGCCGCACATCGGGGATATTTTTTTCTTTCTGAAAATACCGCGTGCTTTACATTCAAATATGCCGTCGGAGGCATCTACAGTGTAGAGACCTCCGATTGCTTTCGTTATAATACCTGTCATATATTCTTAAACTTAATATCCGCCGTTCTCATTGTTCTGATCATCAGACTGTGAGCTGTCATCAGTAGGCTGAGGAACGGGAGCATCAGTCTGAGTAGGCTCTGTAACATCAGGCTGTGACGAGCTATCCTCAGGCTTGGAAGTACTTTCTTCCTTGGTAGAAGGAGTGATCGCCAGCAGACCGTCCTTATTCAGCGAACCATTGAGTTCAGCAGTCTTTTTATCGTAGTTTACATTGAATACTGCGTAGTTTACAGACTTGCCTGTTTCTTCGTTTCTGATGGAAACTGTGATAGTCTCGGTTTTCTTACCGGAGATATCCATAGTTATCGCACCGCCCGCAACAGTTTCACCGTTGGAGATGGACTGTGTATAACGTACATTACCGTTTACGAAGCCCTGAAGCGAGTATGCACCATGCAGACCCTCAGGCATCGGGATACTGATAGTCAGATCAACTGGATCAGTCTCACCTGTGGAGACATAAATAGTGATCTCGGTGTCTCTCTCAACTCTTCTGTCAGGTTCAACAGACTGGTCGATTACCTTGCCCTTATCGCCGTCATGAGGCATATCCTCAACTTTTGCTTTCAGCTTGTTCTCTTTGAGGATCGTGATAGCCTTCTCCTTGGTCAGACCAACAACGTTAGGTACCTTTACCTGAGTATCCAGCGGACCCTTGCTGACGTAAAGTGTAACTGCACCTTCGAGAGCAAATTCAGTACCAGCTGCGGGCTCAGTGCCGATTGCTATACCCTCGGGAACATTATCATCGTACTTACTTCTCAGAACGACGGTAAACTGCGCAGCTCTCAGTTCGCTCTCAGCAACTGCTGATTCATTACCAGAAACATCGGGGATAACTGCCATCTGCTTGCCGCGGCTTACCTTCAGGGTGATGGTGAAACCTTCCTTAACGGTCTTACCTGCGGTCTGGCTCTGCCAGAAGATGATACCCTCTTCATATTCAAGATTATATTCATTTTCAATTTCGATCTTAAGCTTATCGCCAAAGTCCTGCTGTACCAGAACTATATTCTTACCAATAAAGTTAGGCAGTGTAACTGTACTTGTATGAATACCTGTACCATTGCCGTCCTTTGTGAAGGTCTTGATAACTGTCCAGCCGATTATAAAGGCGGCTACGATAACTACCGCAACTGTAACTGCCAGAAGTATCGGCACTACGTACGAGCGCTTCTTCTGGGGCTCATAGTAATCGTCGTCATCATCGTCATCATAATCGTCGTCATCGTAATCATCATCATAATCGTCATCATAATCGTTATAATTATCATCAATGACAGGCTTTCTGTTCTGATTATTGACAGGATAGAAACCTACATTATCAGCGATAGGAGCGGAACCCTGCTTATAGCCAAATACTACAGACTGGTTGAGCTTGAAGGTATCTATATCCCTTATCATCTCAGCTGCCGACTGATAACGCTGAGCTGGCTGCTTTTCCATAGCATGATAAACGATCTCTTCCAGTGCCTCTGGAATAGAAGGCATTATCTCTCTGGGAGGAACAGCCATCTCCTGCATATGTTTAAGAGCAACATTCACAGCAGTATCACCGTCAAAAGGCTTTCTGCCTGTAAGCATCTCATAAAGCATAACACCTACAGAATAGATATCCGATCTTTCATCGGTCATATCACCCTGAGCCTGCTCGGGAGATATATAGTGCACAGAGCCTATTGCCTTATCCGAAAGGGTCTTGCCGTCGATCCTGGAAAATCTAGCAATGCCGAAGTCCATGACCTTTATCGTGCCGTCGGTGAACAGCATAATATTCTGCGGCTTGATATCTCTGTGAACGATGCCCTTGTCATGAGCGTGCTGCAAAGCTCTCAGTATCTGTGTGATGAAGTGCAGTGCATCTTTCCATTTCAGTACACCCTGCTGTTCGATAAACTCTTTCAGTGTGATACCGTCGATGTATTCCATTACGATGAACTGTATCTCATCAGTGAATCCCACATCGTATATCTTAACGATATTTGGGTGAGACAGCACTGCGATAGCCTTGCTCTCATTCCTGAACCTCCTCAGGAACTCCTCATCGCCCGAAAACTCGGGTTTAAGGATCTTTACAGCCACAGGACGATCTTCCATTACGTCCTGTGCCTTATAGACATCAGCCATTCCGCCTACGCCTATAAGCTCGGTAATTTCATATCTGCCATCCAGCTTCTTACCGATATTAGAATCCATTTTATTCAACTCCTAAATATTATTTTATTGTCTCGATCAGTTGGCTACAATTGCAGCGGTTATATTATCTTTGCCGCCGCATTCGTTTGAATGGTCAATGAGCTTTGTTACTGCCTCATCGAGATTGTTCCCGAAAACAGTGCAGTATATAAGTTCATCGCTGCAATATCCAGACAAACCGTCGGAACAAAGCACAACAGCAAAATTCCCCTCTTCATAGCGTTCAAAATAATCGACCTCGACATCAGGTTCAACGCCCACTGCCCTGGTGATCACATTTCTCATGGGATGGTTCTTGGCATCATCTTCGGTTATCTGACCGCTTTGTCTCAGCACTTCCACATAAGTATGATCTGTAGTGATCTGTTCAATGCCGTCATTAGTCAGCAGATAACCGCGGCTGTCACCAACATTGACAACAAAAATATTCTTGTCAATGACCAAAGCAGCCACGCAGGTAGTACCCATCCCGTTTTTATCTATATCCTCTATGCTTTTTTCATACACGCAGGTATTAGCGTAATGAACGGCATTGAGCAAAAGATTTCTGATAGAATTAAAGTTCATATCGGGTCTGAAATTCTCTTTGACCCTTTCGATAAAACTGTCAACAGCAAGCTGACTTGCCACTGCACCAGAAGCTGCACCGCCCATACCGTCACAAACAGCAGCGATGCACATATTATCGCCAAGAACCTCGACTCTTACTCTATCCTGATTCTCTTCTCTCTTTTGACCTATATCCGTACCAAATGCCAGAAACATACAGCTCACCGCCTTTCATCATATTTCATATTCCCGCCTCAGCTGACCGCAGGCAGCATCGATATCAGAACCGAGAGTCCTGCGCACCGTCGCGTTAAGACCGAGAGCTTCAAGCCGCTTACGGAAACGTTCAGCAGCCTTTCTATCTGACCTGTAATCGCGTTCCTTTATCTTGTTAACGGGAATGATATTCACATGGCACACAAAATTTTTAAGCAGCGCGGCTAGTTCTTCAGCATCGGACTGCTTATCATTGTGGCCGTCAATAAGCGCATATTCAAAAGATATCCTTCTGCCCGTGACCTTGAAATAATATCTGCAGGCAGTCAGGAGTTCGTTTATATCATACTTATTGTTAACGGGCATTATCTCACTTCTGCTTTTATTGTTTGAAGCATGGAGAGAGATGGACAGCGTTATGCCGAGTTTCAACTCGGCAAGTTCGTAGATCCTCGGTACTATACCGCAGGTGGAAACAGAAACGTGTCTCAGGGACATATTAGTTCCCTGCTCACAGGAAAGCACTTTCAGGAAATTCACGACATTATCAAAATTGTCCATAGGCTCGCCGATACCCATGAGCACAGCGCCCGTTATCTTCCTGCCGCTGTCCCTTGCCGCTTCATATATCTGAAGCAATATCTCCGAGGACGAAAGATCTCTCTTGTACCCCGCGATAGTCGAAGCGCAGAATCTGCACCCCATCTTACAGCCTACCTGCGTTGAAACGCAGACAGTATTGCCGTAGTTGTACTCCATGATAACAGTCTCGACATGGTTGCCGTCAGGAAGCCTATAAAGATATTTTACAGTATTATCGGTATTACTTTCAAGTCTTTTTACGATAAATAGTGATTTTAAACAAAATATTTTTTCTAGCTTTTCCCTCAATTGTACAGATAGATTAGTCATTTTAACAAAACTATCGACCCTTTTGACATGAAGCCATTCAAATATCTGTCTTGCTCGGAATTTCTTTTCTCCCGCAAGAAGTATCTGCTCTTCAAGTTCCTCTGGAAGCAGACCCAAAATATCTATCTTACCATTTTCGGCGTAAGCGACCATACATTCACCTCCGACGCCTTAATTTAGCGATGAAAAAGCCATCCGAACCGTACATATCGGGAGTTATGGTCTGCATAAATGCATCACCTTCCTCGGCAGGCTCGAAATCATCATGAGAAGCAAGGAAATTCTTCACAACCTCGTCGTTTTCTGCTCTTGATACCGTACAGGTCGAATAAACAAGAAAGCCATTAACCTTTACATATCTCGAAACAGTGTCAAGTATCTCTGCTTGAATAACAGGAAGTCTTTCAAATTCCGACGGTTCTTTGTACTTGATCTCGGGCTTTCGCCTTATAACACCAAGTCCCGAGCAGGGAGCATCAACAAGCACTCTGTCTGCCTGGGGGAGATCAGGATTGAAGATCTTTGCATTGTTTACCTCAGCGGTAACACACGAAAGACCAAGTCTTTCAGCACCCGAACGTATAAGTTTTACCCTGTTAGGGTGAAGATCAAAAGCAAGTACCCTGCCCTCGTTGTTCATCATCTCGGCAATGGTGAAAGTCTTTCCGCCGGGTGCTGAACACAGATCGAGAACAGTGTCCCCGGGCTGAGGATCAAGAGTATTACAGCAAAGCTGACTTGCCAGATCCTGAACATGTAATCTTCCATGTTTATAAGCCTCGGTCTTTTCGATAGCGCCTGCATTTGCCACATTCACAGCATATTCAAGCATTTTTGAACGTTCAAATGTAATGCCATCTGCAAGAAGCATATCCAGAGTTTGATCGATGTCACCCGACAAGTTGTTTAGCCTTACGGTAGTAGGAGCCTGTCCCAGTGAAGTCTTTAAAAGTGACAAGCATTTTTCCTTGCCATATTCAGTCATCCATTTGCCGACCAGCCATTTCGGGCAGGAATACTCTAATGAAAGCCTGTCGATCTCGTTATCCGTCTTAGGCAGAGCCATTTCACGTCTGATGAATTCTCTCAACAGACCGTTAGTAAAACCAGCAGATGCAGGATTTCTGCACTTTTTTGCCAATTCAACAGATTCGTCCACAGCTGCATTATCGGGGACAGAATCCATGTATTTCAGCTGATAAAGTCCACAGCGCAGGATATTCCTGAGAGTGAAGTTCAGCTTGTTCTTTGGATTCTTAGAAAGATCTGCGATGATAGCATCAAGAGTCAGACGTCTTTCAAGCACACCGTAAAACAATGCTGCTATGAATTTTTTGTCCCGCTTGTCAAAATCACTTCTGCTGAGTGATTCGTCCAGCAGGATATTGGAGTATGAATTGTTCTCATCAAGCTTTGTTAAAAGCCTGACAGTATACCACCTAGTATTTCCCAAATTATATATCCTCCAACCGACAAGTTATAACTCTTGTCATATTCCCAGTACAGTTCCTTCAGCTATGGGCTTACCTCTGAGGTAATCAGCCGTTGCCATTCTCTTTGAGCCTTCTGCCTGTATCTCAGTAAATCTTATCAATCCTTCGCCGCAAGCAACCGTCAAATCCTTAGCCTTTACAACCATTCCTGCGGGCTTATCGGAATTTCCATCAACTATCTCCGAGTGATAAACTTTCAGCCTTTTGCCGTTTATTAGGGTGGTCGCACAAGGCCAATCAGAAAGACCGCAGATCTGCTTGTGGACTTCTCTTGCAGTCTTAGTAAAATCTATGGGAGAAAGCTCCTTTGTAAGCATAGGCGCATAGGAAGCTTCTTCCTCATTCTGTGGAACAGGTGTAACCTCGCCCTTTTCAAGCTTTTCAATGGTCTCAACGATCAGATCAGCACCCATATCTGCCAGTCTGTCAAAAAGCTCGGCTGCAGTTTCGTTTTCGCCGATTTCGGTCTCGCATTTCAGCAGCATATCTCCTGTATCAAGACCCTCGCCCATCAGCATTGTTGTGATGCCCGTGGTCTTTTCATCATTCAGCACCGCCCACTGTATCGGACCGGCACCGCGGTATTTAGGCAGAAGCGATCCATGGACGTTGACACAGCCGAACCTCGGGATATCAAGCACCGATTTCGGCAGTATCTTTCCGTATGCCGCAACAACTATACATTCGGGTGCAAGGTCTTCCAGTATCTTGATGAATTCCTCACCGTCGTTTTTAAGGCTGTTGGGCTGATATACAGGGATATTCTTTTCAAGCGCAAACTCCTTAACAGGAGGAGGAACCAGTTTGTAACCTCTTCCCTTAGGCTTGTCAGGCTGACAGAACACCGCCTGAACCTCATGACCCGCTTCATACAGCGCTTTCAGTGAAGGCACCGCGAAATCCGGCGTACCCATGAAAACTATTTTCATTTCTCATCTACCTCAACAAATTCTTCAACAACTTCGGTAAACAGATGACCATCAAGATGAGCGGTCTCGTGGCATACAGCCTGAGCAAAAAGCTCGCTGACTTCCATTTCATACCACTCGCCGTTTCTATTCTGTGCCTTGAATTTAACGCTCATAGGTCTGGTAACATAGCCCCACTCACCGGGACAGGACAGACAACCCTCAAGTACTCTCTGTGTCTCCTCTGACTTCCAGATTATCTCGGGGTTTATCAGCTCATAAACATTGCCGTCGCCAACATCGATTATGCAGAAGCGTCTGAGGATAGCGACCTGCGGTGCAGCAAGACCGACACCGTTCGCCTTAGCGAGGGTCTCCTTCATATCGTCCAGCCATGTCCACAGCTTTTCATCGAACTTCTCCACAGGTCGGCAGACCTTATGCAGAGTTTCATCGCTTTTGTTCAGTATATTCCTGACAGCCATTTCACACTTTCCTTTCTAAAGACCGATATCACCGTTGATATCGGCATATATGCGGACTTCTCTGAAGTCCTTGTTATCATTGAAGTCTTTCAGCACAGCTGCTATCATCTGCCTGAAACACTTGGTATTTTTAGATTTAAGTATCAGCCTGTACCTGAACCTGCCGTTAATAACTTCAAGCGTACATGGTGCAGGACCTATCGCACGCAACGGGAAATCCACCTTATTTGCCCTGAGGTATTCAGCTATGAACGCGGTAACATGGTCAGCCGCGGCTATCGCTCTGCTTTCCATAACAGCTGAAAATCCTATAACGCAGATATCACAGCAAGGCGGATAGATCAGCGATTGTCTCAGCGCTATCTCCTCGGCATAGAATTCATCGTAATTCTGTTCCGCCGCAAGATTTAGCACATAATGATCCGGTACAAAAGTCTGTATATAAGCAGACCCGGGCTTGCTGCCTCGCCCGCTTCTTCCCGCCACCTGAGTAAGCAGAGAGAATGTTCTCTCATAGCTTCTGAAATCTCCCGTAAACAGAGCTTTATCAAGGGAAATGACACCCACTAGCGTAACATTCGGGAAGTTCAGCCCCTTAGCGATCATCTGAGTACCAAGCATGATATCATACTCGTGGTTCTCAAATGCCTTGAATTTTTCCTCATAGGCGTATCGCGATGAAGTTGTATCCGCGTCCATACGCAGAATCCTTACATCGGGATATATCCTCGCGAGTTCATCTTCCACTCTCTGAGTACCCACTCCGCTTGACTTCAGCTTATCTGAACCACAGGATGGACACACCGCGAGATTATCCATAGTGTAACCGCAGTAATGGCACATAAACCTGTCATTCTTTTTGTGGTAAGTCAGAGGGATATTGCACTTGGGACACACCACAGGCTGTCTGCAGCTTGCACAGCTGACGTAAGTAGTGAAACCTCGCCTGTTCAGCAGAAGTATCGCCTGTTCATCCCTTTGCAGAGTTTCCGTCAGCTTGTCGGCTAACTTTCGGCTTATAAGACTGTCGTTGCCTTCGGCTGACTCAGTCTGCATATCGATTATCTCGACCTTTGGGAGTGCGGCATCGCTGTACCTGTGGGCAAGGGTGAAAAGATGGAATCTTCCTTTTTGCGCGTGATAAAAAGTTTCCAGCGATGGTGTCGCGGAAGCCATCAGCAGAAGTGCACCGTTATGTCCGCAGCGCTGAATAGCCACATCTCTGGCATGATAACGAGGATTGGAGTCCGATTTATAGGACTGTTCCCCCTCCTCGTCCATTATTATCACACCAATATTCCCGGCAGGGGCAAACACAGCGCTCCTTGTGCCGATAATTATCCTTGCTTCTCCGCGCTTTATACGCTTGAATTCGTCCATGCGCTGTCCTAGCGACAGCGATGAATGCAACAGCGCGATATTCTCGCCAAAAAGCACCTTGAATCTCGCCAGCATCTGTGGTGTAAGCGATATCTCAGGGACGAGCATTATCGCAGTTTTTCCCATTTTTATAACGCTGTCTATGACCCTGATGAAAACAGAAGTCTTGCCGCTGCCGGTAACGCCGTAAAGCAGCGCACCTGCCGGCTTTCCTGCACGTATAAGGGACATTATGCCGTTATACGCCATATTCTGCTCATCATTCAGGATAATATCCTCGGGGCTTTCTCTGTCACCCAGTTCACCAACCGCATTGCGCATGACTTCCTGCTCATAAACCCGCAGGACTTCCTTTTCGCAAAGCCTTTTGATGATGGTTGAAGTACAGCCAGTCATATAGCAAAGCTCTTTTACCGATGCTGAGCCGCTTTCTTCAAGAAGCTCAACGACTTTTTTCTGCTTCGGGGTGAGGTCGGCATTTTCATAACCATCATTGAGCACAGCCATTTTAACGCTGTCATCACCGACTTTTCTCTTGAAGCTTGGCACTTCCTCAATATAGCCTTTGTCAATCAGACTATCCAAGGGCTTTTTTCGCTGAGGATTCGCTTTCAAGTCAAAATACTTGTCGATTTCCGAAGCATCGTCACTGCTTTCAAGAAATCCGACAATTTCGGCTTCCTCTGCACTAAGGCTCTCTGTGTCGATATAAGTATTCACAAGTGCGAAATGCATATCGACCTTGTATGAGAACCCCGTAGGTACAGCACTTTTGAAAGCGTCATAATAGGTGCAGAAAGTATTCTCTTTCAGCCAGAAAATGATCTTCATCATCTCATCGGTAACAAGGCTCTCTTTGTCAATGACCGAGATAACAGGCTTCAGCTTATGTCTGTTATCATCGTCATGACCCAGCCTTGTAACAAGACCAATGACCCTGTTATTGCCGCGGCCAAAGGATACCAGCACCCTCATTCCCGCTTTTAGCACCTGTCTGTATCTTTCGGGAACGAGGTAACTGTATTCGTTGTCAAAGCTGTAAGCCGCATGGCTCAGCGCCACATACGCAACAGTCTCCCTTTCTCCCATTTCAACAGACCTCCGCTATCAGTTTTTCAGTGATGCGTCCTCAATTATCTTGTATTCTGCAGCCGCAAGTTCATCAACTGCGGTCTTTACAGGCTTTTCTTCAAGAATTTTCTCATTCTTGCTAGCCTCGTCTGTGATCTCTCTTGCACGTTTTGCAACAGCTATCACCAGTGAATAATAGCTCTCATTGTTTTTAAGAATCTGACATACTGCCGGTCTAAGCATTTTCAAGCACCTCTCGTATCATATTTTTAATCTCTTCATTTTTGGGACTGAACCTTACAGCAGGTTCTTTCTCTCCCCTTATACCATCAATGACAGCCTTGAAGTCTTCAAGTGCGGCATCAAGGTCGTCATTCATTATCACATAATCATATTTGTCGGACTTCTCTATCTCGCCCGCTGCCTGAGCAACTCGCTTTTCGATAGTTTCCTCGTCCTCAGTCGCCCTCTTGTGAAGTCTTCTTCTGAGTTCACTTATAGACGGCGGCAGAATAAACAGCGAGGACACCTCCGGTCTTATTGCCTTTACCTTAAAAGCACCCTGTGTTTCTATTTCAAGGATAACGTCCTTGCCTGCTGCAAGATTTTCCTCAACAGGCTTTCTTGGGGTTCCGTAATAGGTCTGATTATATTTTGCATATTCAAGAAAATTGTCCTCAGCTATCATCTTCTCAAACTCTTCGGTAGTGATGTAATGATAACTCTCTCCCGGTACTTCTCCGGGTCGTGGACCTCTCGTTGTACAGGAAACGGAGTAGAAAACTTCGTTTTTCTTGAAAGCCTTCTCCATTATCGTACCCTTGCCGCAGCCCGAGGGAGCTGAAACTATTATCAGCTTGGGTTCTCTTTTTTCCATCTTATCCATCTTCTTCAACCTCCTCTTCGGCAGCCCTGCCGCATACTGTTTCGGGGGATACTGCCGACAGCACCACATGGTCACTGTCCATAATTACGACAGCACGTGTCTTTCTGCCGTAGGTCGCATCTATCAGTGTGCCTTTGTCACGGGATTCCTGTATCAGCCTTTTAATCGGCGCGGAATCGGGCGCTACGATCGCAATCACTCTCGATGCTGAGACCATATTCCCATAACCTATGTTTATCAGCTGCATGAGATCACCAACTTATTCGATATTCTGTATCTGCTCCCTGATCTTTTCGATTTCAGCTTTGAGATCGACCACTTTCTTTGTGATAGTCAGATCGTTTGCCTTAGAACCGATGGTGTTGACTTCCCTGTTAACTTCCTGAACAAGGAAATCCAGCTTTCTGCCCACAGGTTCATCGGAAGCGATCAGATCCCTGAACTGGGAGATATGGCTCCTCAGTCTTACAGTCTCCTCATCGATGGCAACCTTGTCAGCGAATATAGCGACCTCTGTGAGTATTCTCTGCTCATCGATATTGTCAGCACCTGTGCCTTTGAGGGTATCCTTGATCTTCTCATAAAGCCTTTCGCTGTAGCTCTGTGCTACCGATGGCTGATGCTCTTCGATCTCGCCCACTGTCTTTTCGATATAATCAAGACGGGAGCTTACATCTTCATACATCTTTTTGCCCTCAGTCTCGCGCATCTCAACGAATCTGTCAAGTGCTATCTGAGCAACACCCTTTACCTGAGCCCATATAACCTCCTCGTCCTCGGTCTTTTTGACGACGGTGAAGATATCGGGCAGCTTCATGATGTTTGCAAGAGTAAGGTCATCGCTGAGGTTGAGTTCATCGGCAGCACCTCTCAGTGCATCGAGATAACCCTTAGCCACTGACTTGTTCAGCTCGATCTCAGCATCTGTGCCCTCCTGATTATATATAGACACAGAAACCTCCACCTTGCCCCTGGATATACCGCTTTTCAGAAAAGCTTTGAGCTTTTCATCAAGATATCCGTAAGCGCGGGGAGTCCTGGAGGTAAACTCATAGTATCTGTGATTTACCGAACGAATCTCAACAATGATCTCTCTGCCCTCGGCAACAATATGTTCTCTGCCGAAGCCTGTCATACTTTTTACCATTATCAGCTTTCCTTTCCGTAAACATGAATTATTTCAAAGCTTAATATTCAAACTTTATTATAGCATTTCCCGCCCAAATAAGCAAGGTTTTTTAACAATATTTTATGATTATTTTTACACTGAATTCATAATATTAGGGAGTGCTTCTGAAAGAGAGCTGCCAATGGCTATATTCGGGTAGCGCATGAAGGTCTCCTTATCGGTAGGACCTGTGGTCACAGCAGCGAAATCAACTCCTGCATTTACTGCTGTCTCGGCATCGATATAGCTGTCACCTACATAGAGGACTTCATCTTTGTCCACCCCCAGAAGTTCCATCGCTTTTATGATGCCCTGCGGGTCGGGCTTGGGTGCGGTCACGTCCTCCAGACCAACAATGACATCGTATGGATGAATACCAAGCTGTACTTCAAAGGATTCAACTATCCTGTAACGCATCTTGGTGGAGACGATAGCTGTCTTTATGTTATTTGCACGAAGTTTCTCAAGTATCGGTAAAGTGTCCTCGTAAAAATATGTATGCGCCGACATGACATCATTTGCCTTTTCCACATAGACTTTTCTCATTTCATCACGCTTGGGATTCATAGGAGTATCGGTAAGGATATCGAAAGCATCCTGCAAGGTAAGCCCGATGGTATTGTATATCGCCCTGTCATCCGGAACTTCATAGCCGAAATATTTCAGCGTATGCCTGAAACATTCAAGTATGCCCTTGGAAGAATCTGCCAGCGTAAGGTCAAAGTCGAAAATATAAGCCTTGTAATCTTTCATATCAGCACCTCTTTCGGATAGATTGCCGTTTTATCAGCTTTACAAAAACGGACATAAAAATACTTATTATATCATAACACATATCGATATAAAAAACATCATCACTTGTGAAAAAATTTGCAAAAAGTCTTTTCAAGAGTATAAAAATGTGATATAATAGAAACAGTAAATTGTAGATTTTTCACAACGGAGGTTTAACTATGACAAATCCAGAAGAAAACAAGGCAAGATTTGTTGAGATATACAACGCAAACATCACAAGAAAGGGCGCAGACAAGCTTTTAGCATATCTTCTCAGCGAGAACAGCGACTTTTTCACTGCACCTGCATCGACCAGATATCACAGCGCCTATGAGGGCGGTCTCTGCGAACACAGCCTGAATGTTTACGACTGCCTGAAAGATTATCTTGAAAGAACAAGGGTCAAGGACATTTACGGCATGGACTTCCCCGCTGAAAGCATCGCGATAGTGGCACTGCTGCACGATATCTGCAAAGTAAATCTTTACAGGATCAGCACCCGCAACAAGAAAAACGATGTTACAGGTCAGTGGGAGAAAGTGCCATACTATGAGTATCATGATACCCTGCCCTACGGTCACGGCGAAAAATCCGTGTATATCGTCAGCAGCTACATGAGACTCACCCGAGAGGAAGCTATGGCGATACGCTGGCACATGGGCTTTTCGGGAGAAGAGAACGTAAACACCATCGGTCAGGCGCTGGGAATGTTCCCGCTGGCTGTAGCTGCACATATCGCAGACATGGAAGCGACTTTCTACATAGAGGGCGAGGAAAACAACTGATGCGTATCTTCATCGATGCGGACGGCTGTCCTGTGGTGAAGCTGACACTGGATATTGCAAAAAAGCATGATATCCCCGTGACGATAGTATGCGATACCGCACATAATTTTTCAGGACGGGATGCTGAAGTTATAACCGTCAGTAAAGGTGCTGATAGCGCCGACTTCGCACTTGTTAACCTCATGGCAAAGAACGATATCGCCGTTACACAGGATTACGGTCTGGCGGCAATGTGCCTTGCCAAAAAAGCATTTGCCATCAATCAGAACGGACTTATCTATGACAGCGATAATATCGACACCCTGCTAATGTCCAGACATATCGCCAAAAAGCTTAAAAGAAGCGGCAAGCATCTGAAAGGTCCCGCAAAGCGAAGTGCTGACAATGACAAGGATTTCGCGGCAGCACTTGAAAAGCTTATCGCAGACGTAAACGGAAAGGACGTATAGGCAAATGTTCATAGGTGATGTAAAATATCCCTGCAATTTCGGATTTATGGTAGAGTATATCCCCGAATGGAGCGACAGCAGTTTCAAGAACGGTCTGATGTTCATGATGATGAACGATGAACTCTATCCCAAAAACGTCAGGACCACTACTTTCAACTCTGAACTTCCCGATTTGCTTTCTGAAAACTCGGCTATGAAAAAACCTGTGATCGATAAAAAGCTTTATCACACGGAAAGTGAAAAGCTTTTTGAAATAATGGCAGACAAAACTTATGGAAAAGAACGTGACGCTTGGTATGACGGTACGTTTCAGATACCCTTTCACGAAATAAACGATGACAGATGGAGCGTTTTTATAATATCGGACGGAGATAATATCAAGCTGATGTCGGGAGAATGGCGGGACGGAGATATACATTTTCACGATGAACTAGAGATACCATCAAAAAAATATTTTGAAACGATAAAAGCACTTGAAGAGTTTTACAATACACTAAGCTCAGGAAACGGAGGTCATGAAAATGAACATCAAGAAAATACTGAAAGAACTGACACTTGAAGAGAAAGCAAGTCTTTGCTCGGGAGCTGATTTCTGGCACACAAAGGCTGTTGAAAGGCTGGCAATACCTCAGATAATGGTTTCGGACGGTCCTCACGGTTTACGAAAAAACGATGAGGATTCTGCTAACCCGCAGGAAGCCATAAAAGCAGTATGCTTCCCCACAGCAAGCGCTCTGGCTTGTTCATTCGACAGAAATCTGCTAACAGCCATGGGCAAAGCACTGGGCGAGGAATGTCAGGCTGAAAAAGTTTCCGTTATACTGGGACCCGGCTGTAACATCAAGCGTTCACCCCTTTGCGGCAGAAATTTCGAGTATTTTTCCGAAGATCCTTATCTCGCTTCCGAAATGGCGGCAGCGCAGATAAAGGGTGTTCAGAGCAAGGGTGTGGGAACTTCGCTGAAACATTTCGCGGCGAACAATCAGGAAACACGCAGAATGACCGTAAACGAAAGGATAGATGAAAGAACTCTCCGCGAGATATACCTTGCCGCCTTTGAGGGTGCTGTCAAACAGGCTTCGCCGTGGACTGTCATGTGTTCCTACAACCGTATCAACGGATATCATTCATCACAGAACAAATGGCTTCTGACAGATGTGCTGAGAAACGACTGGGGTTACGACGGTCTTGTAATGAGTGACTGGGGCGCTGTTGATGACAGAGTTGAGGGCATCAAAGCAGGACTTGACCTTGAAATGCCAGCAAGTTTCGGCAAGAATGACAAGATGATAGTTGATTCAGTAAATAATGGAAAACTAAACATGAAAGCCCTTGACAAATGCGTTGAACGTGTTCTTAAACTGGTGGATAAAGCAGAAGATAGCCGCAATACATGTGAATGGGACATGGAAGCACATCACGAACTTGCTGCCAAGATTGCGGAACAGTGTGCTGTTCTTCTCAAAAACGATGATGATATTCTTCCTCTCAACAAAGAGGAAAAGATATGCTTCATCGGTGAGTTTGCTGATAAGCCAAGATATCAGGGCGGAGGAAGTTCACATATAAATTCTTTCAAAGTAACTTCCGCGCTTGAAGCCGCAAAGGATTTCTGCAAAGTTGAATACGCCCAGGGTTATATCACAACAGAAGACAAGACCGACCCGAAACTTCTTGAACAGGCAGTGGAATGTGCGAAATATAACGACAAGGTGGTAATTTTTGCAGGACTGCCCGAAAGCTTTGAATCTGAGGGCTTTGACAGGTCGCATATGAGAATGCCGGAGTGTCAGCTTGAACTGATAAGAGAAGTCAGCAAGGTCAACAAAAATATCGTTGTTGTTCTGCATAACGGTTCACCGGTTGAGCTGCCTTTCTTTGATGACATCAAGGGTCTGCTGGAAGTCTATCTCGGCGGACAGGCCATCGGCAAAGCTGCCTGCGACTTGCTTTTTGGTAAAGCAGTACCCAGTGGCAAGCTTGCTGAAAGCTGGTGCATGAAGCTGGAAGATAATCCATCATACCTGAATTTTCCCGGCGTGGGCGATGAGATAAATTACAGCGAGGGGATATTCGTTGGATACAGATACTACGACAAAAAGAAGATGGAAGTGCGCTTCCCATTTGGTTACGGACTTTCATACACACAATTCGAGTACAGCGACCTTGTTATCTCAGAAAACGAGATCAGCGATGATCAGACACTGACCGTCAGCTGTAATATCACAAACAAAGGCAAAATGACTGGCATGGAAGTAGTTCAGCTTTATGTAGGCGACAAAGAATCGTCGGTATCAAGACCTGTAAAAGAACTCAAAGGCTTTGAAAAAGTCAGCCTGAGACCGGGCGAGACAAAGAAAGTATTTTTCAGCCTTGACAAGAGGGCTTTCGCTTATTACGAAACAGCGATTAATGACTGGTTCGTTGAATACGGCGAGTTCGAGATAATGATAGGCTCTTCATCAAGAGATATAAGACTTTCGGGCTCGGTATACGTCAACAGCAAATCCAAGCTGCCTGTTCAGTTCACTTTTAACAGCACGGTAGGCGATGTTCTTTCATGCAGTGAAGGTCGCGAGGTATTCGGCGGATTTATTGAAAAAATATGCTGCAGTATGTTTGATTCTGCTGTAAGCGGTATCGGAATGGACATGGCAATGGCGATGATACGAGAAGCACCGCTGAGAGGCATAATCACAAACGACAGCAGACCTGAGATAAACAGAGTTTGGCTGCAGGAAATGCTTGACAAACTGAATGCAATGTTAGAGGAGTAAACAATGAATAACGATATGCGTGAAAAGGCAAAGAAATACGGTATCTATGCAGTGCTGGCAGCAGCACTGCTGATATCAGCTGCCGTTTCCGCAGTTATTGATAAAAAAGACAGCAAGAGAGTTATCATTTACAGCACATCTGAAACCGAAAACAATATGGCGGAAGATGAAAGCAGCAAGGCAAAATCCGAGAAGAGCAAAAAAGTCACAACGAAAAAGACTTCAAAAGTGACCGAAGCAAAGACCACAAAACAGACTACTTCCAAAACCTCAAAAACATCCAAGGTCAGCACTTCAAAAACTCATAAAGAAACCACCGACAAAAGGGCGGATATAAACTTCCCTATCGATATCAACCTTGTGACATTCGATGAACTGATGGCGATCAACGGAGTAGGTGAAAGCACCGCTTACGCGATACTTGATCTGAGAGACAGGCTCGGTTTGATAACCTACATGGAACAGCTCCTTGAAATTTCAGGAATTGGTGAGAGTAAGCTTGCTATGCTTTCGGAGTATCTTTATGTTAACGATGCAGATTATTCTCCGCCGCCCGAAACAGTTACTGAAGTACACACTACCATCCCATCTGAAACTCCACCACCAGAGGAGAATGACAGAAAATCTCCCGAAGATACCGCATCTTCCGTAGAATCAGAACCCAACGATGAACGAAAACCGGTCAACATAAACGAAGTAGATAAGGAAGAACTGATGCAATGTCTGCTGATAGATGAAGAGCTTGCTGAAAGTATCCTTGAGATACGCGAACAGCTGGGCGGAAAGTACGAAAACTCTCTTCAGCTTTTGTATGTAAAGGGCATCAGCAAGAATATGCTCTCGGAGATCAAAGAATATATATTACTTGAATAAACATAGATCCCGCGGATACAGCTTATCCGCGGGATCTTTTGCGCACAAAAAACGTTCCCGATAACGGGAACGTCAGAATCAATATTAGCCCCAGTAGGTTCTCCAGATGGAAAAATAACCCCACGGGATTTTAAAAGAGTATGCGATCTTACTGCTGTTGGTGTAGTAGCTTCTGTTGCACCAGTAGTAAACGCTGTAATCGTTCTTTATGCCCTTGTAGGAAGTAGTTCCGTAAACAGCACCCCAGACAGCTACCTTGCACTTATCGGCAACGTTGCTGTAATTGCAGCCGTCTCTTGTAAGACCGTAGTCCGACATAAATCCGCCGCTCTGGTAGATAATTGACTGGATATTGCTGTAATTCTTGTAGAAAGGAGTCCACAGGGGGTCGTTGCAGTACTTAGCAGAAACAAAGCGGTTAACAACGCAGTCGGATACATAAACGATGGGTTTATCCCACATACTGTCATTTATTCTGCCAACCTCGTGGTAAACTATACGGCACATAGCCTCCCAGCCTGCTTTATCGTAGTTCATACGCGCAGTGCGGATAGTCTGTACAGGCGAGAAAGAAGAATAGGTGTTACCCGAATAAATAGCTCTTACTTTGAATTTATACTCAGTGGCGCGGGAGAGCTTTTTAACAGATACAACGTTGTTGGTTGTAGTGCAGTATCTTGTCCAGCTCTTGTACTTTCCACCCTTGATATAAACCTGATATCTGTTTGCTCCCTTGGTCTTGCCCCAGTGGAGAGTTATGGTATCTATCTGTTTGTTGTACGGATGAGTGTAAGAAGACTCATAGGTCTTTTCGGCTGCAAACTTAGGAACTGCTGCATTAGCTGAAGTCAAAGCCGAAGCCCTGACACCTGACATATCAGTCATAACGAACACGATAGCAAGCGTCATCACGATAACTGCTATTTTCTTCAAATTCACCATTAACTTGTTTCTGTTAATAATACTCATTTCCAAATCTGACACGGCTTACCGAGGTATTATCTTTATCCCGTCGGAAAACCTGCCGTTTCACATCCTTTCTTTATTTTAGTCCAGCTTACGCAAGTAAATCGATCGTTTGTTGTCCCGAAGAAAACCCAAAATCAAAAGCTGTCTGAAATATCTGAATTTATGTAACGATTTGTAATCGTAAACACCGCATTTCACACCAAAAATTACGATTTGATTACAAACAATGCACATAGTTTATCACATTGTTGAAAATTTGTCAAGCGCCCGACAAAAAATACTATGATTTTGCACAAATCCCCAAAAGATAGTATGATTAATTTAGGACGTTTTGCATAGTATATTACAGCAAATCAAGATTTTGTATAACAGACTGATAAAGACATCAACAGATAGTGACCCCAAAAAAGTCACAAGAGAAAGAGGTGCAAAGAAATGATGAAATACTTACCCGAGGGCAGGATGTTCAACTCCCCGGAAAACAGGTTCTATCTTCAAAATGCAGAAAACATGGCAGAGGCTATGACGCGCGGACTGATACTGGAAGGACACGCTGTGATGTGTACCACAGAACACGATCTTGTGGTGGAGCTTCCCTTCGGAAAAGGCATCATCCCTCGGACAGAGGGCGCCCTTGGTATAGCCGAAGGAACTACGAGAGATATCGCCTTGCTTTCAAGGGTAAACAAGACGGTTTGCTTTAAAGTGATCGACATTGTAACAGATGAAAACGGCGTGACTGCAGTCCTATCCCGCCGTGCGGCGCAGGAAGAATGTCTGGAAAAATACATATCAAAACTTCAGTGCGGCGACGTTATCCCTGCAAAGATCACACACCTTGAACCATTCGGGGCTTTTGTAGACATCGGCTGCGGCATACCGTCACTTATACCTATTGATGCAATATCTGTATCGCGAATATCCCACCCCAATGACAGATTTTTCAATGGACAGGATATTTATGCAGCAGTTAAGAATATCTCAGGAGACAGGATATGCCTGACACACAAAGAACTGCTCGGCACATGGCAGCAGAATGCTCAGCTGTTTTCCGCAGGTGAGACTGTGGGCGGAGTTATACGCTCTGTGGAAGATTACGGCATCTTCATCGAGCTTGCGCCGAACCTAGCAGGTCTTGCAGAACTCAAGGATGGTGTCGCCGCAGGACAGGCGGCAAGTGTATATATAAAAGCCTTGATACCCGAAAAAATGAAAGTCAAGCTGATAATAGTTGACGTTTTTGAAAACCTATGTTTTCCGAGTAAAATCAATTATTTCATTAGTTCAGGCAGACTTGAAAGATGGGAATATTCAACCAAGGAATGTAGCAGAAAACTGGTTTCGGTTTTCTAAACGCCAAAAGAAATGCGGAGAAATAATTTTTTCTCCGCATTAGTAATGTCAGTAATTTTCCTTGATATACTCCATCAGAGCCATTTCGGCTTTTGCTTCACCGGGATTCAAATAATCCTCGCTCATTGTAGCTGCCAAGTTGTATTCCTTGTCAGCGTTGATCTTATCCTTCTTATATATATAATAGTATACGTACATAAGACGGTGTCTGCCTATCATCGTCTTACCAGAAACAGTGATGTATTTTTTTAGTTCATCATCATAGAGTCCATCTATCTCCTTAGGGGAAGCACCTGTAAGTATCAGACAGCATAGCAGTTCACAGGAGCTCTCAAGCCTTATGAGATTTACCGTCTTTTCATTATCTAAGATCGCCTTGAATCGGGATTTAGCAGACTCAAATTCTCTTCGTTCCAAATCCCTTGTACCGTTTATAGCTTCGATACTCGAAGCTATGATTGATCCGTTTGGATCGTCGCCATCAAACAAGCTATCGGGCATAGAGTCAAGTGTTTCACCTTGATATTGTCTTCCGTTAATGATAAGAGCATTCAGCGTTAATCTGCGAGCCGTCAGAGAACGTATCTGTTCCATGATATGCGAGCCATCGTTTGGAAGTCCAACAGCTTTCAGAGGTATCAGATTCAAAACTCCAAGAAATATTGATATTACTGCTGCCCCTTTGAAGATGGTATAAAGTATCATACTTGTAGTGTTCAGAAAAATCAAACTGTATAGTCCCGCAGTGATAAGATTAAAGAGGCCTCCACCTGCGTGATACCAAAAGTAAGGTATGTCCTCATCTTTTTCCACCATATCATGTGTAAGCAGGCACTGTCCAGCTGTTCCTGGGATCGAATATTTTCTTACAACAAACTTTCCGTTCTGCCTTAAAATGGTAAAACTCCCAATTCTGAAAGATACAAATTTGTAGCCTGTCAACAGCCCCATCACAAGATGTCCGCTCTCATGGATAATTATACTGATAAAATACCATACGATGAGGGCAGCTACAAATAACAGCATATAGCGTCCACCAGGCTTTTTGCCGCCGCCCGATGACATGATAATACCCGCAGCCGCACCAATCAGTGCGCCTATTACCATCATGAGCAGATTATTCTTTTTATTCTTTTTCGATTTCATTATTTCTCCTTGATCTTCTGCCAGTACAGCTTAGCTGCCTGCTCTGCCTTATTTTCGCCGTAATTGTAGTACACACGGTCTTTAAGCGCATCGGGGAGATACTGCTGTTTTACCCAGTGGTCGGGATAATCATGTGGGTAGAGATAGTGCTGTCCTTTCACCTTTACTTCTGCGCCGTCAAAATGCTTGTTTTGCAGGTGACGCGGAAAATCAAGCGGACCGCTGTTTTTTACATCTTCAAGTGCGGTATTGATAGCCATGTAAGCGCTGTTTGATTTGGGAGAAGTCGCAAGCATTATAACAGCTTCGGCAAGAGGTATACGTGCCTCGGGCAATCCAAGCTGAAGAGCCGAATCTACGCATGATTTTGTTATAACCGCCGCCATAGGGTATGCAAGACCAACATCCTCGCTGGCTATAACAAGCAATCTTCGGCAGAGCGATATGATATCTCCCGCTTCAATAAGCCTTGCGGCATAGTGTATCGCGGCATTCTCATCAGAACCGCGTATAGATTTCTGTAAAGCCGAAAGGATATCGTAATGCTCGTCGCCTTCCCTGTCGTAACGCATATTGCTTCGCTGGGTAAGCTCGCGGACTGTATCCATTTTTACAAGAAGCTCACCTTTTGAACCGTTTTCAGCCGAAAGTACACAAAGTTCCACTGTGTTTATGGACTTTCTCACATCGCCGCCGCAGCCTCGCGAGATATGCTCGATGACACCATCTTCAATAATGACCTCAGTGCCCATATCCTGCGCCATAAGGTCAAAAGCCCGCTTTATGGCAGGGCTTATCTGCTCAGGTGTAACGGGCTTGAACTCGAACACAGTCGAACGGCTGATTATGGCATTATATACATAAAAATATGGATTTTCCGTAGTCGAAGATATCAGCGTTATCTTGCCGTTCTCGATATATTCAAGCAGAGACTGCTGCTGCTTTTTATTCAGATACTGTATCTCGTCAAGGTACAGCAGAATACCGTTCATTCCGCCGATCATCTCTGTCTCTGCGATTATCTGCTTGATATCAGCCACAGATGCAGATGTGCCGTTGAGCTTGTACATGGTCATATTGGCATTTTCAGCTATAAATCTCGCTATCGTGGTCTTGCCGACACCGGAAGGACCATAGAATATCAGATTTGGTATAGTACCGCTTTCTATTATACGTCTCAGCGGCTTGCCCTCCCCCATAAGATGGGACTGACCAACTATTTCATCAAGCGTTTTGGGTCTTATCCGTTCCGCCAGTGGTATACTCATTATTCATTCTCCTAATCAAAAACATTCTGGATATCAGGCAGTTTCAGTTCATAAGCTCGGCTGTTTATCTTTTTCAGCAGATAATTCCTAGCCACCATGACCGCAGGCTGATACTTTGTATTTTCCACACCGATATTCACGCGGTATATTATAAACTGACCCGAGGATATCTTCATCACTATATGGTTCTGACCCTCGAATGAACCTTGAAGTATAGCATTCGACTTGACAAAATGCCACAATTCGTTATAGGTCAGATCGGTGACCTCGTCTTCAAGAAACTGCTTTATCAGCTCTTCCATTTTAAGACCTCCCCGCCTTATTCTGAAAATATGCGATCAATGCCTTTTTATGACAATTCCGCCGAAACATATTATAACATATTTTTTTACAAAATTCAACACAAAACGTAAAACCGACCCCGCAAGTTACGAAGTCGGTCATAAAATCATACCACTATAAATTATATCAGCAGAAGCGCAGATAGGCTACGCTACCGAATATGAAGATACTACTGTCCATTGATCATTTATGTATTCCATATACAACCTGTCAGGAACACCTTCATATCCTTTTCCACAGTTTTGCATTTTACCATCTTTGATATAATTTGCTTTATAGCTATATCCGTAGAAGAAAATTGCTTTATTCTTAAATCTCAAAACAGCAGTTTCTTCAAGATCAAAATCTTCATCGGTCATCTCGTACTCTTCGTTTGATAAAAAATCACGTGGATTTATATATTCAAAGATCTGAGCGGGAATTATATCTTTAAGTTCATCGCTGATTTCTCCATTGAGCCTGAATGATTCATTAATTATCTCTATCCCGAGATTTCTGATCTCTTCATTATTAAAATCTATCAGAAATCTTGTGTCCCAGACACCCAGATATTCTGCGTCGGTCTTATTGGGGAGATCTTTATTAAAATACTTGTTATGCCAGTATACATTTCTTGTTAGAACAAAAAATACCGTAAACACACATACCACCAGTAAAGCCGAAATAATGATAGTTATTTTTTTCTTCTTTGTCATATTGCACCACATATTTATAGCAATATACTATTATATATTATAATAGTATACGTCACAATGTTCTTCTGTCGATATCCTTTTTCTGCTTGATGATACCCGAGCGGTAAGCTTTCAGCAGTTCGCGGAGATCATTTATCTTGGCAAGTAGTTCCTCGCCCCTGTCGGTATCGCAGATGTTCGCACGATGATCGAAACGCTCCACAAGATGAAGAATCGGAGTGTGTTCGCTCTCACCTGCTATAAATGGCTTATGCTCGGCAAGATTAAGGCTGTGGCTGTCGCAAATAAGTGTGTAGCCCGCGATTCCTGTAGCTTTCTGATAAGCCTTTGAGATACCGCCGTCAATGACAAACAGCTTTCCGCCCGCCTTTACAGGACTTTCGCCGTTCTTTATCTTCACAGGCACATGACCGTTGATGATATGTCCCCTTTCAGGATCTATCCCGAACATTTCAAGTATTCTCATGCAGACATCAGCGTTCTCGGAGAACTGATAATAAGGGTTATAATTCTCGGTGTGAAGAGATTTGTCGTCTATGAAATATCTTTCAAAGAATGCCATCTTGTCCTTGCCATAAAGGGGCGAACGAGGTCCGCACCACAGATACCACAGCAGGTCGGCAGAGTTCTCCTTTTCTTCACCGCTATGAAGATAATATGCCTTGTTAGCAACTTCGTCCAGCTTATCAAGAAGTGCCTTGCCCGAATATTCTTCGCCCTCTATCTTTACGGAAAGCAGTTCACCCTTATCATCAAGAGGGATACAGCCGTGGAAAAGCAGATTGCCATTGATGGTGTTGTACATTGAACCGTTGGTATACAGAAAACGCATATGGTCGGCGAGCTTTTCACTGTGCATAAAGGAATTCGCAAGGACGGTCATAAGCTCGTTTTCCGCATCGGTCAGGGCGAGAGGATCATCCTTGTTGACTGTGGGGAAATTCTTGTCGAGAAGTTCATAGGTCTTTCCGTTAAGCTTAACTGTGCCGTTTTCGGGGTCGATATTGCTGAACAAATCGCGGTCATCCATATCCCATTCAGGGTGACGTTTTATCAGCTGACTTTCAAGCTTAAGCTGTATGATTGTTATCGCCTTGTGCATTTTCGCAACAAGATCGGTATCCACAGGGTCATAAATATTATCATCAAGAGTATGGGGCATAAAGATTGTGCAGGGGTCGTCCTTGTAGACTTCGCCAGCAAAAACCGCAAGGGCTCGGAGATTCAGACCGTAGCCGTCTTCAAGGATATCAAAATTGTTATACCTCATGGAAATGCGGATAACATTGGCTATCAGCGCTCTATTGCCCGAAGCCGCACCCATCCATGAAATATCGTGATTACCCCACTGTATATCAACATCGTGCATCTTCATCAGTTCATCCACGATGATATCTGCGCGTGGACCTCTATCGAAGATATCACCGATAATGTGCAGGCTGTCTATCGCAAGGGACTGTATCACCTTGCAGAGTTCCTTGATGAAATGGTCGGCTATGCCTGTATCAAGGATCGTGGTGATTATCTCGTCGTAGTAATAATCCTTAACAATATCATCGGTGACATTGAGTAGTTCATCGAGGATATAGACCATATCCTGAGGGATACTGTTTCTCACGCGGGAACGTGTGTACTTTGCTGAAACAGCTTCAAGCACGATTATAAGACGGTATATAGTCAGACTGCGCCACTCATCGGTGAGAAGTCCTGCTTTTTTAAGGCGCTTCTGCTCCTTGTCGGGATAGTAGATAAGGGCGGCAAGAGCCTCTCTTTCAGCGGAAGATACAGTTTTTCCGAGAGTGAGGTCTATTTTGATCTTTATCATGCCAGAAGCACTTTTGAGCATATGCAGAAAAGCTTCGTACTCACCATGCATATCACTGAAAAAGTATTCTGTGCCTTTGGGCAGACAGCGTATAGCCGAAAGATTGACTATCTCACTGGCGGCACTGTCTATATTTGGGAACTCCTTGGACAGGAGCTGTAAGTATTTCTTGTCCATTTATGTCACACTTTCTTAAGGATTATTCGGGTCATCAGCTGAGGTCATAGCTCTTATAGCCTGCCTCACTAATGATAGACTGAAGTTTTAAAAACTCGCGCTCATTAACTGTTTTGCTCAGCAGACCAGTTCTGTCGAAAACGACCTTTGTGTGTCTGTCCGAGGTATAAAACTCAAAATAAGGCGGTTTAGCGCATATATCCCGCTCAGCTACACAGCTGTCCTCCCCGCATTCGGAGTAAACTATCCTGTCACCCGAAGAAAAAGTTATACCGTCATCATCGAAACTGACGATATCGGTATAGCTCCTGATGCGTTCTCTCATAATATCAGCCTTTCTTATAATTATATCACTGTAAATGAATAAATTCAACCGTTGACCGGCATATTTTTACAGAAGAAAAAAGAGTTCTTAAAACAATGAAACCGCAGCAGAAAAGCATCTGCCGCGGTATAGATCATTACATGAATCTCTTGCCTGCGTTCCAAGCACCGCCCACATTTTCACCGATAAGTCTATATGTTTTGGAAGAGGAATCATACATTATCGGCTGAAGCTTGGTAAGATCGACTTTTCCAACGGTCAGCACGGAATCATCTGCCACCATGCCGACTATCTTTGCGGTAACTCTGGTCTCACCGTACTCCTGCATGATGTCTACAACTTCACATTCGATAGCAACAGGAAGTTGATCGATGATGGGTGCATTTACCTTTCTTGAAGGTGTAACGGTAAAGCCAGCCTTTTTTAGCTTCTCGGGCTCTTTATTGAAAGAGACTATACCCACATAATCACATTCAGCAGTGTATTTCTTAGTGGCATAACTTACCGTGAAAGCTCGGTTGCGCTTGATATTTTCGGTACTGGGATGGTTGCCGAGACTTATGGATATCATATCTCTGCCAACCTGACCGACCCACGCAGCATTCATGGCATTGGGAATGCCCTCGGGACTATAGGTAGCGATAATAAAAACAGGCAGTGGAGTAACAAAACTCTTTTCAACATCAACTTTCATAATAAACAGCTCCTTTTAATATAGTATATGAAAAATCTCATTATTGACATTATACTAAATCGTGATTCATTTGTCAAGGTCAATTGTTATAATAAACTAAATCACGATAAAATTATTAGTTCAAATCGATATATAATGATAGATAAAAATCTTATCAAAATAATATATCCAATACAATTAAAGTATTGACATTAATGTTATAAATGTGGTATTATAAAAAAGGAAAATATGTTATCCTAACATTAAGAAATGATTAGGATAAAACTAAATAACATTAGGATGGAGGGCTTATATGAAAATATTTGAAGGATACCAGAAGGGCGTAGACCTTGGAGGCTGGCTCTCACAGGGCAGCTATGACAGAGAACATCTTGATACATTCATCACAAAAAAAGATATTGAAAAGATAGCAAGCTGGGGCTGCGACCACGTGAGACTTCCGATTGATTACAATATATTTGAGACCGATGAGGGAGAGCTCAAAAACGACGGTTTTGAGTACCTTGACAAGGCTCTGGAATGGTGCAAGGAATACAAACTGAATGTCCTGATAGACGTTCACAAGGTTTACGGTTATTCTTTCTATTCCGGCGATGGTCAGGAGGGCTTTTTCGATAACGAAGACCTCCAGGAAAGATTCTACAAGTGGTGGGAAAGACTTTCAAAGCGCTACGGCAAGCTTTCTGACAGAGTTGCTTTTGAACTTCTGAACGAAGTAAACGACAAGGAACTCAGCCCCAAGTGGAACAAAATCGCTGAAAAAGCTATCAAGGTGATACGCAAGGATTCTCCAGATGTTAAGATAGTTCTTGGCAGCTACTGGAACAATTCCATAGATGCTCTGGCAGATCTTGATAAGCCTTATGATGATAATATCATTTATAATTTCCACTGCTATGACCCATTTATGTTCACACATCAGGGTGCATACTGGGTAGATGAGATGCCTCAGGATTTCCGCATCGGCTACCCCGGTGATATCAAGGACTACCGTGAATCTGCAAAGGCTACAGGTCTCACAAGGATACAGGATTATCTGGACGTTCCCGACAGCGGTTTCGACCCCAGCTACTTTGAAAAACGTTTCGCATACGGTATAAGCGTCTGCAAAGAGAGAGACGTTGCTATGTACTGCGGCGAATACGGTGTTATCGACAGAGCTGATCCTAAGGAAATACTTAAATGGTATAAAGAGATCAACGCAGCATTCAAAAAGTATGGCATTGGCAGAGCCGCATGGAACTACAAGGAAAAGGACTTCGGTCTTTCTGACGAAAGAATGGCAGGCGTTATCGACGAGCTAATAAATTATCTCTGATCATTGCATGATAAGATCATAAATTTTCTCCTCTATCACCCGCAAAGTAACCCGACTTTGCGGGGATCTTTTTGTTCTAAATATTTTTCACGGTATTGATTTCTGAAGTAGGCTATGGTATAATAACAGAGTATGATATAAAGTAAAGAACAGGAGGAGATGAAAATGCCCGATATTTGTCTTGCAGGAACAGGCGGCATGCTGCCGCTGAAAAACAGGTTCCTGACAGGGTGTTTTATTGAATACAGTGGCAAAGCCATACTTATCGACTGCGGCGAGGGTATGCAGGTGGCGCTGGCAGCAGCTGATATAAAGATAAGCCGCATCGAGATGATACTTATTACCCACAATCACGCCGACCATGTGACAGGTCTGCCGGGACTGCTGCTTTCTATGGGAAACTGTTCCAGGGAAGAACCTCTGGATATCTATTTGCCCGAGAGCGCCGAGCGGGTTGTACGAAATCTGATATCTGTATGCGGCAGACTTCCCTTTGATCTCAGGCTTCATTTTCTTTCCGATAAAACGCCATCAAGCTTCATCGCGGATAAAATTGACCCCATGCTGACAGTATCTGTTTTGCCACTAAAGCACAGTGTAAAATGTCTGGGATACAGCCTGCTGCTGGAAAAGAAACCTGTTTTCCAACCCGAGAAAGCACAGGAGCTGGGAATACCTGTAAAAATGTGGAGAGTTCTCCATTCGGGTGAAGCTGTAACCCTTGATGACGGCAGAGTTATCCAGCCCGAAGACGTTACGGGAGAAAAGCGTCAACCTGTCAAGGTAACTTACGTGACAGATACTCTTCCCATAAAAGAGATAGTCCCCTTTGCTGAGGGTTCCGACCTGTTCATCTGCGAGGGTATGTACGGCGATGCCGAAAAAAAGCAGAGTATGAACGAAAAAGGTCATATGCTTATGCAGGATGCCTGCCGACTGGCTTCAGAAGCTAGTGTCAAGGAATTATGGCTGACACATTACAGTCCCGCAGAAAAGCACCCCGAGAACTTTGAAAAAGAGCTTAAAAAGCTGTTCCCGAATGTGCTGATTTCCAAAGACGGTGAGAAAAAAACATTATGATCGAATATGCGACAGGATACCTATTGAAAATTACCGAAATTAAAAAAGATATCATAGGCTCAGACCGTGCAGACTATTGCCGATCGTTGATCGAAAGATTCAGCTGTAAAACATACACAGCAAATGAGCTTTATGGCTTCGTAACTGATGAAGATGGTCTTTACACATTTGCGGAAAATTCTGCCAACAAGGCTGAAGAAGCTTTCTGGCAGGCGTTCCTTTCGGTATCCATGTGTATTATATGTGCAAAATATCAGGAGAAAGGACAAAAATATCTCCCTGAAGATATAGAATCGATTCAAGCAGAAAAGCTTGACAGTTTTTTCGCTTACCTAAAAAATGAAGAACCGGAGCCTAAGGACTGTTATACCATTTTTTGCGATACGGTATGCCTATAAAGTATAACGGTATTGCAGGATTGATATAATACAAATTCAAAGATGTACTGTTTCAAAAGTTTCGCGAAACAAACTTTTCATCGTATATAGCAGCCTTATTTCGACATTTTTCCTTATAATAGCTATATGTTTATCAGTATTAAATTTTGCATACACAACGGAATATACTTGCAAAATGCAAATAACATGGTCTTGATTTTATATGGTAAATTGTCATAATGTTAAATTTTTGTCTTATGTTTTCAAAATGCTTGACAAAGGCTGAAAATATGGTATAATAGAAATAATGAGTGCCACAATATATTGTTGTCAATACAACAGTTTTCGTGCTCAATTATACAGTTAATTATTTTAAGGAGGAAAATAAAATGGCAAATCTTGATCTTACAAAGTATGGCATTACCGGTTCAGTTGAGATCATCCGCAACCCTTCCTATGAAGAGCTCTTCAAGGAGGAGACCAAGGCAGGTCTTGAAGGTTTCGAGGTTGGACAGGAGACCGAACTGGGCGCTGTAAACGTTATGACAGGTATCTACACCGGTCGTTCACCTAAGGATAAGTTCATCGTTATGGATGAGAACTCCAAGGACACCGTTTGGTGGACAACTGACGAGTACAAGAACGACAACCACGCTGCTTCTCAGGAGACTTGGGAGGCTGTTAAGAAGATCGCTGTTGAAGAGCTCTGCAACAAGAAGCTGTTCGTAGTTGATGCTTTCTGCGGCGCTAACAAGGACACAAGAATGGCTGTTCGTTTCATCGTTGAGGTGGCATGGCAGGCACACTTTATCGAAAATATGTTCATCAAGCCCACAGCTGAGGAGCTCGAGAACTTTGAGCCTGATTTCGTTGTATACAACGCTTCCAAGGCAAAGGTTGAGAACTACAAGGAGCTGGGTCTTAATTCTGAGACAGCTGTTGTATTCAACATCACAAGCCGTGAGCAGGTTATCATCAACACATGGTACGGCGGTGAGATGAAGAAGGGTATGTTCTCTATGATGAACTACTATCTGCCTCTCAAGGGCATCGCTTCCATGCACTGCTCCGCTAACTGCGATATGGACGGCAAGCACACTGCTATCTTCTTCGGTCTTTCCGGTACCGGTAAGACAACTCTGTCTACCGATCCTAAGAGAAGACTTATCGGTGACGATGAGCACGGTTGGGACGACAACGGCGTATTCAACTTCGAGGGCGGCTGCTATGCAAAGGTTATCGGCCTTGATAAGGAATCTGAGCCTGACATCTACAACGCAATCAAGAGAGATGCTCTGCTGGAGAACGTAACTGTTGATGCTAACGGCAAGATCGACTTCGATGATAAGTCCGTAACTGAGAACACTCGTGTATCTTATCCTATCGATCACATCAACAACATCGCTTCCGAGGTAAACGGCGTTTCCGCAGGTCCTGCGGCTGAAAACGTGATCTTCCTCTCTGCTGATGCTTTCGGCGTACTGCCTCCTGTTTCTATCCTGACTGCTGAGCAGACCAAGTACTACTTCCTGTCTGGATTCACTGCAAAGCTGGCTGGTACTGAGCGCGGTATCACTGAGCCTACTCCTACATTCTCTGCTTGCTTCGGTCAGGCATTCCTCGAGCTGCATCCTACAAAGTATGCTGAAGAGCTCGTTAAGAAGATGGAGAAGAGCGGTGCTAAGGCATACCTGGTTAACACAGGCTGGAACGGCACTGGAAAGAGAATCTCCATCAAGGATACCCGTGGTATCATCGATGCTATCCTGAACGGCGATGTTCTGAAGGCTCCTACCAAGAAGATCCCCTTCTTTGATTTTGAAGTTCCTACCGAGCTGCCCGGCGTTGACTCCGGTATCCTGGATCCCAGAGATACATATGCAAATGCTTCTGAGTGGGAAGAGAAGGCAAAGGATCTGGCTAACAGATTCATCAAGAACTTCTCCAAGTACGAGGGCAACGAGGCTGGTAAGGCTCTGGTTGCTGCTGGTCCTAAGCTCTAATATTTACTTAGACTATAATTTAAAGCTCCGCATATCCTGCGGAGCTTTAATTGTATAAAAAAGGTACAGATATGCTTGAATTACATGGTTGGCTCACGATACATGAATGCTACGGGAATGAAGACGCTATGTCCGACTGCGAACTTAATGCCGTGCACGATAATATCAAAAAAATCCTTAACAGCCACGACTGTGGTATTACGCATCGTTACGTAAATGGCGGGAGTTTTCTTAATGTGCTTCATTGCAGCAATCACCGAACTCCAGAGGCTGATGAGATCATAGGTGTTTTCACTGAGATATCAAAAGCGGCTGACGGAAGTTACGGTGTGATATATCTACGTGATGACGAGGACAAAAATTTTTGTAATGAATTTCAGGTATTTGTATTCAAGCATGGTAAATGTTCCAAAGTTAGAGACGATAATCTTTCACCGTGTATACCTAAGATAGAATCTGACATCAACAACACCGAGAAGTATAAGCATATAAAGGAAGTGACTGTATGACTGACAGATATGAACTTCTGCCTGAAAAAGATAAATTTCCGTTTGAAATAATATCCATGCTGATACTTCTTGTGATATTTATTATTGTAGGAGTGATATTGTGCATTCAACACGGAAGTCCGATCTCTGACCTTTTCAGTATCAAAGTCCTTAACCCGTCACTATACATGTTCGCATTTATAGTTCTTTCTATCATCTTTGATTTTGTCAAATATATTATTCGCTGTATCAACAAGAATATTGTGCTTTCAAAAGGCGAGATAAAAAAAGGCGAGATCATCAGCACTTCGGAGGTACCGTTCAAAAGTATAAGAAGAAAAAGTGTTATAGGCTATAGATATATCTATGGTGTAAAGCTTGGTGACGGTAGTATCGTTTATACCGAATGTTACGAAAATGATATTGTCAGAAAATATCGGTTCAGAACTTGCAAAGTACATGAATACAAAGGCAGATTCAGGTTTGACGATTTCCAAAGATGAGAAAAACAACAATACATATAAGGAGGAAAACACATGAAATTCATTTGCTACCCAAAATGTACCACCTGTAAAAAAGCACAGAAGTGGCTGGACGATAACGGCTTGAAGTATGAACTTCGCGATATCAAGGAGAACAATCCGACTTATGAAGAACTGAAAAACTGGCACGCAAAGAGCGGTCTGCCGCTGAAAAAGTTCTTTAACACCAGCGGACTGCTATACAAGTCAATGGAGCTCAAAGACAAGCTACCCACAATGTCCGAAGAAGAACAGCTTAATCTGCTTGCAACTGATGGTATGCTGGTCAAAAGACCTATCCTCGTGAGCAACAACACAGTCCTTGTTGGATTTAAAGAATCTGAATGGGAAAAGCTGAAATAACGAAAAAACGTACCAATGGATAACACATTGGTACGTTTTGTTTTATTCTGAGACAAGTTTCTTAATCTTATCAACTGCGGACTTTACCAGATTCTCCTTGTTCTTGTAAAAATGCTGGTAGTCCTTGGAATTAGTCCAGTCACCGCCCCATTGCCAGCCTTTGCTTGCAAAGACCTTAAAAGCAAGATCGTGATGGTTGATCTTGTGGGGGAAATCGGCTCTTCTGTCAGCGAATTCTGCTGAATTTGCAGGGCTGATCTTTTCACCTACGATATAGGGATTGTACAGCGGGTTTATATCTATCGCTCTGCCAAGTGCGTGAAGCGAAAGCTCCTGGGTACCGGCAACATTCCTGAAATTGAATGCAGATGAATTATTATCAGCCATAGAACGCTCGTCATCGCCGTCATACTCATCGCAAAGACGTATCTTCTCGATCTCGTACTCAGCTTCAAATAGCATCTCAAATATCTCAAGAACCTCTTTAGCCAGAGATTTATGCACTATCATCTCACCCTCGGCGATATTGTGAGAAAAATCAAGATACCTGATATTCAGGTACGAAAGATCATCCATATGTATCTCACTGTTTTCCTTGTAGGTCACGCCCTTGATACGTTCCTTTACATCATCGGGAACAGGGCAGGCAGAAAAGCCCTCACGAAGCATGATAACTTCATTTTTCATCTTACTTCCTCCAAACCAAATGACATGATACCTACACCATGTCTATATCAGCATAGGATATTTTATCAGATATATCCCCTTTTGTCAATACCTTTTTCATTAAATAATAAATTACTTAAGACAAAATGGTACTTCTGCATTGATGATGCAGAAGTACCGAAAGAATTTTAGTGTATTTCTTCAAGCCGATTCCATCATACATTGACAGCCTGTTTAACATTTGAAGAAGAAAGCATGGGTTTTACAGGTGCAGAGGTCGGGTGGAAAGTAGTAACGACTTCACAGACCTTTTCGTAAACACTGTACTCGTCCTCAGTGTAGGCAACGTCCATAAGTTCCTTGATATCTCTTATGAATTTATCATACTTAAATGGTATGGGTTGTCCAATGTGGATCTTCTGGTTCTTGGTACGTTTAAGACCTTCCTCGGACATCAGCTTTTCTTCATAAAGCTTCTCGCCGGGGCGAAGACCTGTATATATGATCTTGATATCTACATCGGGCTTATGACCCGAAAGCTTGATAAGGTTACGCGCGAGAGTATCTATCTTGATGGGCTCGCCCATATCAAGTACATAGATCTCAGAACCGTTGCCCAGGATACTAGCCTGCAGTACAAGGGATACAGCCTCGGGGATACTCATGAAGAAGCGGTTGATATTCTTGTCCACAACTGTAACAGGACCACCCTCGGCTATCTGCTTTTTGAACAGCGGAATTACCGAACCGTTACTTCCCAGAACGTTGCCGAAACGAACGGCACAGAACTGAGTATGAGGAGTAAAGTTTTCAAAAGCTTCATCTGCTTCCCAGTCCTCCCCTGTCATATGAGCGTGAAGTCTGGGCAATTCACTGCATCTGCCATTTTTGACCATATAGTCAAAGGTCTGGATTATCATTTCACACAGACGCTTGCTGGCACCCATGATATTTGTGGGGTTAACCGCCTTATCGGTGGAGATAAGAACAAATCTCTGACATCCGCTGCGCATTGCTGCATATGCGGTCTTATATGTGCCAATAGCGTTGTTCTTTATAGCCTCACAGGGGCTGTCCTCCATAAGGGGAACATGCTTGTGTGCGGCTGCGTGGTAAACTATATCAACGTGATACTTTTCAAATACTTCGTTTATACGCTTATTATCTCGAACAGAACCTATAAGCACAACAAGGTTGAGATCGGGCATATTGCGACGAAGTTCCATCTGTATCTCATAGGCGTTATTTTCGTAAACATCGAAGATTATAAGCTGTTTCGGATTATGCTTTGCGACCTGACGGCAAAGCTCACTGCCTATGGAGCCACCGCCGCCCGTAACGAGTACGACCTTGCCTTGGATACTGTCATAGACCTCAGACATATCCATCTCGATAGGTTCTCTGCCCAGCAGATCTTCAATAGCCACGTCTTTCATCTTTGCAACAGAAACATCGCCTGTAACAAGCTGGTATATACCGGGAAGATTTTTCAGCTCACAGCCCGTCTCCTTGCAGATGTTCAGCACATCGCGCCTGTCCTCAGCTGAAGCGCTGGGAATAGCAACATATATCGCATTAACGTTATACTTCTGCACCGACAGAAGTATATCATCACGTCCGCCTACTATCTGAACGCCGTCAATGTATCTGTCCCATTTATTAGGGTTATCATCGATGATACATACAACTTTTTCATGCAGTGTGGTAGACTGCTCGATATCTCTCATTATCATCTGACCTGCGTTACCAGCACCGATCAGCATAACACGCTTATATCTTCTGTCTCCCTCTTTACCCCGCTCTGAGATCCTTTCGCGCTCAAGCAGGATAAATCTGTAACAGAACCTGATGCCGATGATAAAACAGAATTGCAGCATAGCACCCACGATATAGTACGATATCGGCATACGACCGAATATGACACTGATCAGCACCGTATGGAGGACTGCAAGTTCGGCAGTCGCAAGTGATACACGCTTCAGTTCGGAATAGCTTGCGAATCTCCATATACTCCTGTAAAGCTTATTATAACCGTGTACAAAGAATACCGCTACGATGTAAATCGGCATAAAATACGCATATGCTTTTAGATGTTCACTCGGTATCTTTGTGAAACTCAGGTCATATCTCAGCCAAAGTCCTGCAAAATAGCTGCCTGCGCTTGCTATTATATCGTACAAAACCAGGTACATGGAAATGATCTGCCAGTGCTCAAACCTCTTTTTAGTTCTGAGCTTTACTTTTTTTACTATTCTGGACTCATCTGCCATTATAAAGCTCCCCCCCTATTTTTCTAATTTAACATATTATAACATATTAAACCAATATATGTCAAGTATTTGTATATAAAATAAAAGTTCATATAACTTCCAATAATTGGTCATAGTGGCATAAAAGGACACCGACATGATAAAATGTCGATGTCCGTGATGTCGCTTTATATTATTTAGCTATCTCAGCCTTGATAGCAGCGAGAAGTTCGTCGTAAGTCTCGAATGCGGGAAGCTGAGGATAATCAGCCTTGATCTTATCTGTGCTTCTGAACAGATAGCCAGCACGGCTATTCAGTATCATACCGAGATCGTTGAAGCTGTCACCGCTGGCAATAGTCTCAAAACCACAGGACTGCAGTGCCTTAACGGTAGTAAGCTTTGACTTTTCACAACGCATCTTGTAGCCTATGATCTCGCCGTTATCAGCAACTACCAGTTCATTACAGAAGATGGTAGGCATACCAAGCTTCTTCATAAGGGGCTTTGCGAACTGTGTGAAAGTATCGCTGAGGATAAGTACCTGGCAGCAGTCTCTCAGTTCATCAAGGAATTCCTTAGCGCCAGGCATAGGATCGATCTTTGCAATAGTATTCTGGATCTCCTTCAAACCAAGACCATGCTCCTTCAGTATTGCAAGACGATACTGCATCAGCTTATCGTAATCGGGTTCATCTCTGGTGGTCTTTTTCAGTTCGGGGATACCGCTTGCTTCTGCAAAAGCAATCCATATTTCGGGAACCAGAACGCCCTCAAGATCAAGACAAGTAACTATCATTTTAAATTCCTCCATAATATCTTAAATTTTCCGAATCTAATTATACAACATATTTATGAAAATGTAAAGAGGATTTTTGCATTTTTTGATTACCAATAATGCAAAAATATACTCTATCACAAAATGCACATAGCATTTTAGAAGGTATTCGATTTTTGTTATAACTAACTGCAAAAATTGTTTTTGTAAAAAAGTATAATTTTGGTCAAAAGATGAAAAACTGTTAAATTTCTGAAAAACCCCTTGTAAAAGAACAGATTATAAGTTATAATGTTAATTGGAATAAGGCGGACAAATTTCGCCATGTATAATATGGAGGTATGTAAGATAATGGGCAGTGCTGACAAGATCTTATTTGACAACGATTCCAGAGTGGCTCCTCTGGGACTTATCCCTATGGAGGGTGCAAAGGAACTGGGAGAAAAAGTCAACGCTTATCTGGTAAAGTGGGCTAATGAGGACAATTTCTTTAAGGAGACATTCCTCGTTGATGCTGAGTGTCCCAGATTTTCATCCGGTGACGGCAAGGGTCTTATCAAACAGACCGTAAGAGGAAACGACCTTTTCATTCTCTGTGATATGGGTAATTACAGCGTAAAGTACAATTACTTCGGCCATGAGAACTATATGTCGCCTGACGATCACTATCAGGATCTCAAGCGTATCATCCAGGCTGCAAGCGGCAAGGCTCATCGTATAAACGTTATCATGCCTTCCCTTTACGGCGGCAGACAGCATCGCAGAAACTACCGTGAATCTCTTGACTGTGCTGTAGCACTGCAGGAACTCCAGGCTATGGGCGTTTCAAATGTGCTTACATTCGATGCACACGACCCCAGAGTACAGAACGCTGTTCCTCTGATGGGCTTCGACAACATTATCCCCTCCTATCAGGTTCTGAAATCCATGTTCAGAAGTCTGGACGATTTCAAGCCCGACAAGGCACATTTCATGATCGTATCTCCCGATGAGGGCGCTATTAACAGAAATATGTACTACGCTTCCGTACTTGGCGTTGACATGGGTATGTTCTACAAGAGACGTGACTACTCAACTGTTGTAAACGGCAGAAACCCCATCGTAGCACACGAGTACATGGGCAATGACGTTACCGGCAAGGACGTATTCATTGCTGACGATATCATTTCTTCCGGCGAATCCATGCTGGAAGTTGCTGCAGAGCTGAAAAAGCGCAACGCAAGCAAGATCTACTGCTACGCTACCTATGCTATATTCACAAACGGTCTGGCAAGCTTTGATAAGGCTTATGACGAAGGTGTTATCGATGGTGTTTTCGGTACTAACCTGACTTACAGAACTCCCGAACTGCTGGATAGAAAGTGGTTCCACGAAGTTGATGTTGCCAAGTATATCGCTTACTATATCGCTGCCCTCAATCACGATGCATCTATCTCAGAGGTAATTGATCCTCACAAGAAGATCACCGCTCTGCTGGACAAGTACGATATCAAGAAAGGCAACTAATCTAGTTTAATTGAACGGGCGGTAACTCGCCCGTTTGTTGTATTCGTGGAAATTTCTGCATAACGAAAATAAACAGATCATTAAGAAAGGAGCAGGATCATGCCGAAGATAAAATGGATCGGAGTTATAGATCAGGAAGACATAAAAAAATATCAGACGGCACCTCTGCCTGATAATGCTGTTAAAACAGATCTGCCGAACTCTATGGGCGAGATGATGTTAAAAGCTGCTCCGTTTGCGATCGGTTCATTTATGATATGCATGATATCAATGGTGATGAAATGTTCGGCGGCAAAAATGAATGTCATAAGTATGCCATGGACATTTGCAGGACTTCTGATCGCGCCTGTTTACCTGATCCTACATGAATTTCTTCATGCCATAGTTTACCCAAGAAAAGCGACCGTAAGCATTGGCATACTAAAGCAGTTCGCTGCGGTGGCGCTTGCATTTTATCCGCTGAAAAAGGGTATGTTCGCACTGATGTCACTTCTGCCGTATCTGCTGGGTCTGGTTCCGCTGATACTGTTTCAGCTGGTGCCCGCCGATAACGCAGCACTGAACAGCATACTGTTCATACTTTCTATGATAGGCATGATAAGCCCTTATCCCGATGCATACAATGTTTGCTACATGATACGAAAAATACCCGCAGGCAGCAAAATAGTCTTCTGCGGTGACGATACCTATTATATACCGAAGGAGGGATAGTATGATCTTTGCAGGAATAGTTGCTGGCGGAAGCGGCACACGTATCAAAAATGCCGACAAACCCAAGCAGTTCATCGAAATAGGCGGTGTGCCTATACTTATCAGGACGATCCGCGCATTTGAGGAGATAGGCGAGATCGAGCGTATCTACGTGGGAATCAATCCCGATTGGTATGACTACGCCGACAAGCTTCTGGAGGAATTCAATATCAGCACAAAACGTGTCAGGCTTGTAACGGGCGACAAGGACAGGAATGGAACTGTCTTGAATATCCTGCGTGAGATAACAGCCCTGTTCGGAATTAACAAAGGCGATGTGCTGGTAACTCATGATGCAGTGCGACCATTTGTCAGCGAGAATATAATCCGTGAGAATATTGATACGGCAATGAACGCAGCAGCCTGCGGCACTTACATACCCTCAGATGACACTGTTATCAGGACGACCGATGGTACAACAGTGACGGAGAATCTCCCCCGTAAGCAGCTTATGCGGGCGCAGACGCCTCAGACATTTGAGATATCCACTTTATGCGACTGCATACGAAAGCTTGGGGACGAAAAGCTTGGCTCACTGACGGATACCTGTGGTATCCTTACGGAGTGCGGCTATCCCATACATATCGTAAAGGGAGAACCCATGAATTTCAAGATAACAACCGATCATGACCTGATGATCGCGGGACTAATGGCAATGAGCGAAAGACAGTAAAAAACAAGACGGAAAGACTTGATCTTTCCGCCCTTTTTTGTATACAAATATGTAGTTATCAGGCTCCGGTAGGAATGTAAGGTCTGATAGCGCCTGCAAGATTGCTGACAGGCATTGTCTGGAGCCAAACATGACCTGGACCGGTAATTCTTGTATTGAAGAAGCCCTCGCCGCCGAACAGCTTGTTCTTTAAGCCTGCAACCTGTTCGATATCGATGGAGCAGGAAGCTTCCATAGCAGCAAGACAACCTGTGTCAACCAGCATGGACTGACCCTGAGCCAGCTGATACTCAACGATAGAACCGTCAAGCTCAAGGAAAACAGTACCCTGACCCGAGAACTTCTGCATGATGAAGCCCTCACCGCCGAAGAAGCCTGCACCAAATCTCTTCTGGAAGAATATCTCCATATTAACTCCCATCTCACTTGCAAGGAAAGCTGACTTCTGAGCAACTATAGGCATCTGAGAAACGTCCATGGGCTTGATAGTGCCTGGGAAATTTGATGCCATAGCGATCATGCCGTCACCATTTGTAGCAGTGTAAACATTCTGGAACATGGATTCACCCGAAAAAGCACGGGAAAGTGCCTTTCCTATTCCACCGCCTGCATTGGTGGACATATTCATGTTGGGGCTCATCCAGCTCATAGCTCCCTGCTGACATTTGATCGCCTCGCCGTTGTTCAGATAACAGATAACAACTGGCATCGGCTCGCCTTGGATTTCGTAACGCATTTTTTGTACCTCCTTTATTTGTCAGGTTTATAAACCTGTACTTAACATTTTATCTTTGAATTCCATCAAGCTGTCAAGCTTGACGTATGCCTTTTCAAGCATGATCTCATCAGGTTCGATGAGATCGGGGATAAGAATCGGCATCATACCTGCGGCACTTGCTGAGATTATTCCGTTGCGGGAATCCTCGACTGCGAAAGTATTCTTGGGATCAAAGCCAAGCTTTTCGCAGGCGATAAGGTAGATATCGGGTTCGGGCTTTGATCTCTCCACCATATCTCCACCGATTATCGCATCAAAGCAGTGCAGCAGACCAACTTCTGTCATCTCTCTAACTATTATATCGTAGCGTGTAGAAGATGCAAGACCGATCTTAACTCCGCTTTCGTGAAGCCATTCAAGAACTTCCTTTGCGCCATCTTTGAGTGGGACACCTTTCCTTAAAGTCGCCTGAACTTCCTCATTTACTTCTGCACGAAGCTTTTTAATATCATGCTTATCACCGTAAGCTTCGGTGACTATACGCTCGGTATCCTTATCGTTTCTGCCTGTGCAAAGACGCACATAATACTCGACATTTTCTAGTCCGTGTCTTTCACCGACTTTCAGCCAGCACTTCATACAAACTGCTTCAGTATCAAATATGACACCGTCCATGTCAAATACTATACCGTCAATATTATCTAATGTATACATTTTTCTCCTTAACCATATCTTTCCAATTCAAAGTAACGGTCATCCAACAATTTATCATAACCGCGATAAAAAGCTGTTACTATATAATCCAACCGATCTATATAAACATAAAAATTTTCAGGGAGATCAGCTAACCCGTGAGAATCACCACCATCACAATGATAGATAAGTTCTTTAAGGAAACGCTCATAACAATAGCTTACCTGTTCAGCAAGTTCACGGGTGAATACCTTATTATTCACAAGAAATTCGATACTGTCATAGACCTGCCAGAATTCTTCTTTTGGAAAACGATTCTTTTCATACATGATATATGTAAATGTGTTTTCCTTGACATTAAAATTATCAGAAAGAATCTGCTTTGCTGTTTCAATATCCATTATTTAAAATACATATACAGATCACATTTGATCATGCCGTTATACAGCTTGCGCTTTTTATCAGCCTTTTTGCCGAAGAATTTTTCAAACTCCTCATGTGGTGAGATTATATAACAAGGTCTTTCCCTTGACGGCTGCAATCTTTCACCGAGACGCTTGTACAGTTCCTCAGCATCGCGAATCTCCAGCAATCTTTCGCCGTAGGGAGGATTGCAAAAAGTGATGCACTGTTCGGGCTGAACAAATTTGCTGATATCCTGCTGCTTGACTGTAAGCTTAGAACCTACACCAGCCTTTTTGGCATTATCTCTTGTAAGCTCCACCGCGATATCATCGACATCAAAGCCGAAAGCCTTGAAACTTCCCTGCTTGTCTATCATATCCATAGCTTCTGCGCGGGCATTCTGCCAGACCTTTTCAGGAATCTGATCCCATTTTTGCGCCGCGAAATTCCTACGTATACCGGGAGCAACCTTAAGCGCCTTGTAAGCGGCTTCGATAAGAAAAGTTCCCGAACCGCACATGGGGTCGCATACGATGGAATCAGCTCTGACTCTTCCTAAGTCGATAATACCTGCGGCAAGAGTTTCCTTGATAGGTGCAGCATTGGAATTTCTGCGGTATCCGCGCTTATGCAGACCCTCACCGGTGGTATCGAGATAAAGAGTAAAAACATCTTTCATCAGCGAAAATTGCAGCTGATGCTTAGCACCTGTTTCTTCAAAATAGGAAATACCGTAGACTTTTTCAAGCCTCTTGACACAGGCTTTTTTTATAATCTTCTGACAATCGGGCACGGAATGAAGCTGTGAATCCAGCGAATGCCCTTTTACGGGAAAAGCATCATACTTTCCGATAAATTCTTCCAGCGGTATATTCATAACACCCTGAAACAGCTCTTCAAAACTGCGGGCAGTAAATGAAGCAAGCTCAATAAGCACTCTTTCACCTGTGGAGACCCACAGATTTGCTTTTGCAACGGTATTATAATCGCCGCTGAAAGTGACCTTGCCGTCAGTAACGGTAAGGTTCTCCCCTCCTATCCTTTCGATCTCAAATTTTAATGTCTTTTCAAGACCGAAGTGACAAGGGATACATAGTCTTAAATTATTCATAATTGACCTTTCAAAATAAGACCTCCGTACTTATATGGTACGGAGGTCAATACCATCAACTTAACGGTAAATAGCTTTAGTGGTAACAATAATCAGGAACGTTTGATGCCTTAAAATAGCCTACCTGCTGACTTGCGCAGCGATCAGTTGCTATAAGTCCTGTACTTGTACAGAAGTTAAGCTTTACAACAGTATCAGGCATGGGGAAACAGCCTTCATCATCAAAACTCTTATGAGGCTCTGAATCAGCTATATCACCGAAGATATTCTTCCAAATGGCACCGATATTCTGATAATCATTTGTCGGTATGGTCTCAAGTTTCTCATAACCTATCCATATACCCGAAACGTAATCGGGAGTACAGCCTACAAAGTTAAGATCGTTCCAGCTCTCAGACGTACCTGTCTTACCAACAAGATCTGTCTTCTTCAGCTTAGCGTATCTACCAGTACCTTCTTTGTCGTTGATGACATACTGCATCATTCGATTCATTATATAAGCTGTACTGTCAGAAATAGCCTGTTTGTAACCGTCAGTTTTCTCGTAAACAACTTTTCCGGCAGCATCCTCTATCTTATAAATATAGCTCTTTTCGTACTTTCTGCCTCCGTTTCCGAAGATCATATATGCACCAACAAGCTCATCAAGATGAAGACCATAGCCGAAAGCACCTACAGTAAGAGGAGCATAGTCATTATCGGTATCTAACAGGTTAGTTATATCAAGTTTAGTTTTCAAGAAATTATATGAATACGATGGTGTAAGCTGATCGATAAGCTGTGCGGGCATGGTATTAAGAGATTTAAGCAGCATCTGATATGTGTAGAAATTCTTATATGACCAGTTACCCTGAGTAGCATCAAATTCAGAATAGTTTACAGGCCAGTCTTTACCATTTAATTTTATGGGCTTATCGTTATATGCCGATGTCATGGTGATAAGATCCTGATCCAGGGCAGGTGCATAAGAAGCAATAGGCTTTATACACGAACCCGGGGATCTTTCACCATTAACAGCCTGGTTCCAACCCAGCATCTCATCTTTTTCTGAACGAGAGCTGCAGACGGCTTTAACATTGCCTTTATAGTCCATACAAACAAAGGCAGACCATAGTGTATCATCCTCAGGATCCATATACCAAGTTGTAAAATTACTTGCATCCTGCATTTTCTTTTCGATCTCATGCTGCATATCGATATCTACACAAGTATAAATAGTATAGCCACCATTAGAGATCTTCTCTGCTGCTTCATCAATCGAAATGCCTCTTTCGGAAGCAATTCTTTCCCTGGCTTCCAGAATAGCAGCATCAAGATACCAGTCAGTCATACCCTGCTCTTCAAGCTCACCGTCATAAACAGTTTCACTTGAATAATCAAAATTACCAGCAAGCTCCAAAGGTTCATTAAGAGCGTCATTATACTCCTGTGAGGATATCGCTCCGTTTACAAGCATACGCTCAAGACAGTGCTGCCTTCTGATATCATTATTTTTGATATTATCGATAGGGTTATTCCAAGCCGGGGCATTGTTCATTCCTGCAAGACAAGCTGCTTCGGCAAGATCAAGTTCTGAAACATCTTTACCGAAATAGAAATTAGCAGCTGACTGTACACCAATTATATCATATTTCTGAGTACCCTGGGGAACAACATTAAGATAAGTCTGGAGAATATCTTCCTTAGTGTAGTTCTTCTCAACGTTTATCGCACGAAAAACCTCACGGATCTTACGCTCGATACCCTGCACGCCTGATGCCGCATCATCGCCGGTCAGGTTCTTGATGGTCTGCTGAGTAATAGTAGAACCGCCTCGTTTGGAACGATTAGGCAGAAACGCATTTACAAAAGCAGCAAAAGTACTCTTGAAGTCAACACCATCATGGGCATAAAAACGTTCGTCCTCGGTATACACAAAGGCATCCTGTACAACCTGAGGTATCTGATCAAGATCGACCCACAGTTGATGCTTGTACTCGTTCCTCATGGTATAATACAGCACATACTTGTCCTTCGGGTCATCGGTATCCTCATCATAATCAGGGTTATCGTAAAGGAATCTCGTGATATTGCTTTCAACGTTCTTTTCAAGCATGATATCTGTAGTGGTATCAGCAAAATTCAGAACGTAGATGGTAAGTACCGTGCCAAAGATGGACAGAGTAATTATTATTATCAGAAAAATCGACAGAAGAAGCGTACCCATAGCTTTAAGTATATGAACAACAGGGTGTGTTCCTCGTCTTCTATGTTTTGTTTTATTTCTTCTTTTTTGTTCCATATAATAAGACCTTCCAATACTGACTGCGTTTACCGCAAACATTACATATCAATTATAGTATACCATATTTCCTAGAATAATGCAAGACTCTTGCTTACAAAATATGGAGCGGTAAACAAACAAAAACCGTACAATATACTTATTTAACTCGCTTAAAAGCACATTTATAAACGGTTCAGCTCTCTATTTTTCACAAAAAAATGGGGACGTTGACCGTCCCCATTAAATTAATGCTGATTATTCAGCGTCGGTCTCCTCAGTTTCCTCATCATCAAGCAGAGCTCTTCTGGAGAGGCTGATCCTCTTCTTATCAGCATCTATCTCAGTGATGCGGCAGTCAACAACATCGCCGACAGCAAGTATATCAGCAACGTTATTTACTCTCTGATTAGCGATCTGAGAGATGTGGATAAGACCATCGATACCATCAATGATCTGTGCAAATGCACCGAAGGAGGTGATAGAAACGATAGTTGCCTTAACGTCCTGACCTACCTCGTAGTTGTTAACAAAGATCTCCCAAGGATTCTCGGAATCCTTCTTGTATGTAAGGGATACCTTCTTGGTCTCAGGATCGATATCCTTGATTTTAACAGTAACGGTGTCGCCGATAGAAACAACATCGGAAGGATGCTTGATCCTGTTCCAGCTAAGGTCAGCTCTTCTTACAAGACCGTCAACGCCGCCCAGATCAACGAATACACCGTAATCTGTGATGGACTTAACAACACCTTCCATCTCAGCGCCAACTGAAGCAGTATCGAAGAACTTGGACTGTGCAGCAGCCTTCTCTTCTCTAGCTACAGCTCTTACAGAGCCAACAGCTCTCTGCTTAACGTCATTTACTTCAAGGATCTTGAACTTAACAGTCTGCTTGAGCAGATCGTTGAGATCGAAATCTCTTCTGGGAGCAGCCTGAGAAGCAGGAACGAATACCTTTACGCCGTCAGCGGAAACAAGTACGCCGCCCTTAACTACGTTGGTAACGATACCCTCAAGGATCTCGCCGCTCTCAGCAGCATCCTTGATCTTCTGGAAGCTCTTGTCAGCGTCAACTCTCTTCTTGGAGAGCATTACAGTACCGTCGGTATCGCTGGTCTTGATAACGATCAGCTCGATGGTATCGCCAACACTTACGATATCCGCAGGCTTCTTGCCGGGGTCATCTGTAAGTTCGCTCAGTGATACATAGCCTGTGTGCTTGGTTCCGATGTCAACGATGACTTCGGTTTCGTTCACAGATTCGACAGTGCCTTCTACCTTCGCTCCCGGATATATTTTTTTGAGGGTCTTATCGATCGCCTCCAGATTAAATTCTTCGTCAACAGTATTGTCAACATTGTTCAGCAGTTCACTCATAGTGTCCTGTACCTCCTTTATAATATAGCCGGGTGTCGAAGCACCGGCAGAGATCCCGATAAATTTTGCACCTGTCAGGTCAAGACCGCATCTTCGCAGATCTTCGGCATTCTCCACGAGAACACATTTGCAGTGCTGTTCGCAGATAGCCTTAAGCTTGTGGGTGTTAGAGCTGTGTTTTCCGCCCGCTATCACCATTATATCCGCTTTTTTTGCCAGCTCTTCAGCCTCATTCTGGCGGATATTGGTGGCATTGCATATCGTTTCACATATCTCCGCATGGGGAAGATATTTTTTGAAAAGCGGTACACATTCTTTCCACATATTCTTATTATACGTCGTTTGAGCCAAAATTGCAACCTTTTTTGACAAAAAATCTTCATTTTTCACCAAATTTTCAAATTCGCCACAATTTTCAAACACATAACACTCGCCATGACAGTGTCCCATTATCCCTTTCACCTCAGGATGACTGGCATCACCTGCTATCAGTATCACATGACCCTCGGCAGATTTTTCACCGGCTATATTATGTATCTTTGCAACAAAGGGACAAGTCGCATCAACGACCTCGGTGTCAAGCTCAGCGAGCTTATCATAGACATCTCTGCCTACGCCGTGGGAGCGTATCACAACTGTCTGACCATTTCTGACCTCATCCAGTTCCACGGGATAAACCCCTCTGGCTTTAAGGTCATCAACGACGTTCTGATTGTGAATGATCGGACCTAACGTTACAATATTATTTCGGTTATCTAATTCATTATACACCATTTTTATCGCTCTGTCTACACCAAAACAGAATCCTGCGCTTTTAGCAACAGAAATTTTACAATTAGTTAACATCATTCATTCACCAGACTAGTAATTTCTTCCATTACTTTATTTTTTAAAACTTTGAGAGACTTGCTGTCGGTATTATTCGCTCCGATCTCGGCGGGAACAATTGGCTTGCCGTAACGAACGATCACTTTCTTACGGAATTTCAGCTTGCCCTCAAATGTAATACCAACAGGAATTATCTTAGTCTGTGCGACAGCAGCGATAAGTGCAACACCGGTTTTGCCCTTTCCGACCTTACCGTCACGAGAACGGGTGCCCTCGGGGAAAATCGCAAGATTTCTGCCGTTCTGGAGCTTTTCAATAGATGTATCGATCGCGCCCGTATCGCCCTTTCCTCGACTGACAGGGAATGCACCCAAAGCTGTTATCAGATGTTTAAAAGCCTTGTTTCCCTGAAAAAGCTCCTCCTTAGCCATATATGACAAAGGAACGCGGGCGTGAAGTGCAATAAAAACGGGGTCCTGATAACTGCGGTGGTTGGAAGCGAAAATATTTCCGCCGTCCTTGGGGACGTTTTCAACGCCCTCCCACTTAATATCATAATAAAGATGATAGATGCCAATGGTTATCCATCGCAGCAGACCGTAAACCAAGACCCGCAGTGGGTTGACCTTATTGGTCTTGTTTATGGGTCGGACTTCCATTATCGCCTTGGGAGCCCTTTCCTTTTTCTCGGTCACGGGAGTATCATTTTTTTTTTCACCGAGCTTCTCGGTAATAACTCGGCATATCTCATCTATTGACTGCTGAAGATCAAGCTTGGTAGTATCTACCTCTACCGCATCATCGGCCTTTTTAAGAGGAGCGGTCTCACGGTGAGTATCGTTGAAATCGCGTTGTTCGATATCACGGAGAACTTCCTCGTAAGTTGATGGGTCGCCTTTCTCCTGAAGTTCCTTGAAGCGGCGTTTCGCTCTTTCCTCGGCGGAAGCAGTAAGGAATACTTTTACATCAGCGTTAGGCAGAACTACCGTACCGATATCCCTGCCGTCCATGATGATATCGTTCTCCTTAGCCATGGTCTGCTGGAGATCAAAAAGGAATGTTCTTACCTCGGGGATAGCAGAGGTTTTTGAAGCAGCCATGGATATCTCGGGCGTTCTTATCTTATCGGAAACATCCTCGCCGTTAAGAATAACGTGCTGAGCGCCGTCCCTGTATTCAAGCTTAATAGATATATCATTCAGTTTTTCGATGATTGCGGAAGTATCATCCAGGTCTGTGCCGCTGGTTACCATATAGCAGGCAACAGCGCGGTACATAGCGCCTGTATCAACATAAACATACTGCATTTTAGCGGCAACTGCCTTTGCGATAGTTGATTTTCCTGCGCCGGAAGGTCCGTCAAGTGCGATATTAATTCCCATATTTACAACTCCTTATATAGTATTCAGCTGTAATTAAGCTGAAACCAGAATTCATTTATTGATACGTATACTCCACAGCCTGCGCACAGGCATATGCAGTAGACCATGCTATCTGCAAATTGAAGCCGCCTGTGTATGCATCAAGGTCGAGTATCTCACCGATAAAGTATAAGTTATTACACAGCTTGGACTGCATAGTTTTCGGGTCTATCTCGGATAGCTCAACACCGCCTCGGGTGATTATGGCTTCATCTATGGGACGAAGCCGCTTGACCTTAAAAGTAAGCTTTTTGATGACTTCCACAAGAGAACGCCGTTCATCACGGGTTATCTGATTCACACGCTTTTCCGAAGGTATGCCGCTTCTTGCAACGATGACAGGTATCATCTTTGCGGGAAGAAGTTTTCCGAGAGAATTGCCGAACTCGCGGTTCGGAAAATCAGAAAAATCCCTTAAGATACGCGCATCAAGCTGTTCGTTAGAAAGTGCGGGTTTCAGATCGATATCAATATGATAGCTGTGCTTTTCGATATCGCGTATATGCGCGCTTGCAGAAAGCACGAGAGGTCCCGAAAGCCCGAAATGCGTGAATAGCATCTCGCCCAGTTCTTCGTACAGAGGTTTTGTGCTGTTGTCCTCGCGAAGAGAAAGCGTGCAGTTTTTAAGGCTAAGACCCATCATTTCAGCACATTCTTCTGATTCCTCGGTTACTATTGGACAAAGCGAGGGTGTTATAGGCGTTACGTGATGTCCTGCTGATTTTGCGAGCTTATAACCAAAGCCGTCAGAACCCGTTTTAGGGTAGGAACGTCCGCCTGTGGCGATTATCACACTTCCGCCGCGGTATTCCTTATCTCCGCACTTAACGCCAACTGCACAGCCGTCCTCAATGATAAGTGAAGTCACTTCCCCGCTGACAAGTTCAGTTCCGCAATCCAGACAGAACTTCACCAGTGCATCGGCGATATCATGGGCGCTGTCGCTAACAGGAAAGACCCTGTTACCGCGCTCGGTCTTCAACGGAACACCAATTCCCTCGAAAAATGCCATAGCATCCTCAGGGGTGAACCTGCTGAGTGAAGAATACATAAAGCGATTATTGCGTGGAATATTCTTCATCACGGTTTCAACATCACAATTATTGGTTACATTACATCTGCATTTTCCTGTGATACGGAGCTTTCTTCCAAATCGCTCGTTTTTTTCGATAATAACAGTGCTTTTGCCAAGTGTTGCAAGCTGAGCACCGCAGAAAAGTCCTGCCGCGCCGCCGCCGACTATAACTGCATCATACTTCTTCGTCGGCATCGTTATTCTCCGTATTCTCAGAGTTTTTTGCGTATACGTCAAAATCTTCCCAGACCTTTTCAAGCTTGCCGAAAGTCTGTGTCACAAGATCAACATTTCTGATAGAAATTGCGGCGATAAGTGCATTTACAAGACTAAGGGGCGCAACTAATGAATCGGCAAATGAAGCCATATCGCTCTTAGCAAGCAGAAGTGCGTCCGCATAATCGGTAAGGGGCGAACTTGTGGAATCGGTTATGGCGATAACTTTCGCACCATTGGTCTTGGAGTATTTCAGCGCTTTCACCGTCTGATTTGAGTATCTCGGGAAAGAGATACCTATCATGACATCATCTTTGTCGATGCGCATGATACGTTCAAAAAGCTCAGATGTTGTGGTGCTTGGAACGAGCTTTACGTGGGGGAAAAGCAAGTTCAGATAATAGTTCAGAAAATAAGCCAGCGCCGCAGAGCTTCTTGTGCCGATGATATATATGGTATTAGCCGATGTGATAAGATCAACGGCATGATTGAAATCGTTCTTGTTGGTCTCATTCAGTGTTGCGCGGATACGGTCGATATCCTGGTTAAGCACTCGCTGGAGAACGTCCTCGCCGTTCATTTGCTCAGAGCTGACCTCGATACGCTGTACAGCAGTCAGCTTGTTGCGCATAAGATCCTGGAGCTGCCTTTGCAGTTCGGGATAACCGTCATAACCCAGTTCGGAAGCAAACCTGACCACCGTCGATTCGCTAACACCTACTGTCTTGCCCAGTTTCTGCGCGGTCATAAAAGCCGCCTTATCATACTGCGAAAGTATGTAATTTGCAATAAGCTTGTGACCCTTTGAAAGGCTCGGAAGCTTAGCCTTTATGACCGAAAACAGATCTCTGTTCATATATATCACTCCATTTCAATGCATATTGCGTTATCTGTTATGATAATGGTATGCAATTTCAATCGGTAGACTTTCCCAACAATTTTTCCTGCAATGCTGAGATCTCAGCACGTCTTTCGGACATTGCTGTTTTATCATTAAGAAAACGTCCGTCTCTGAAAACTAAAATATCTCCGCTTTTCACATCGGGTGGAAGTTTTTTCAGATCAATATTTATCGTAGCGCCCTCGCTGTCCTCACAGACTGCAAATTCGCCTTCAATCCTGTCAACCGCGAATCTCATTTCTTGTCCCTCTCACATTCAACTGTAAGTCCTTCGCCGTCCGAAATGAAAACCACACTGCCGTCTCGGGCGGTGATATAGGTATTTCGTGCGTATTTTGAAAGCCGCCTTACTGTCTCTTTATGGGGGTGCCCGTAATCATTGGCTTTTCCACAGGAAATAACAGCGTATTCGGGATCGACAACATCGAGAAAATCAGCTGAGGAAGAAGTCGAGCTGCCATGATGAGCGGCTTTGAGTACTTTCGCTTTAAGATCAACGCCCTTATCCAGCAGAGTTTTCTCTTCCTCATTCTCGCAGTCACCTGTAAACAGGAAACTGTTTTTCTCGTGAACGACCTTGACAATTAGAGAATAGTTATTGAGATTATCCGAATCCTCTACACCCGAGGTGTATATCTGCACATCACAGCACCCCAGATGAAAACTCGTATCCTCAGGGGACATTACCGAAACATCCCTTACATCAACTGCTTTCAGCATATCTTCGTAGCACTTGGTAGTAGGTACGTAATCATCGGGGATACGCGGCATCATGAAGCTGTCAACATCGAAAGTGTAGATTATCTCAGCCATTTCGCCAATGTGATCCGAATGAGGATGTGTAGCTATAAGACGGTCGATATGGTGGATGCCGTGTCTCAGAAGATAAGACTCGACGGCATTGCTTTCATCTCGCTCGCCGCTGTCAATCAGCATTATCTGTCCCTGCGATGCCACAAGTATGCAGTCGCCCTGACCCACATCAATGATATGGACTTCAAGATCTGAGCGGGTGGCTGGTCGGTCAGCAAGACCAAGCTTCACCATAATATCCTGAACGGATATTATTTGAAAATAATGTAAGAGCCAGACTACTCCTGCGGCAAATAATACTAGTATCAGCAGTATGAGCCGCACTCTTTGCTTTATGGAAAGCCCACTTACCTTTTTCGGGGGCGGACTGCTCTTTTTACCTTTTTTATCAGCCATTGTAAAGCACCTTATCTTCTGGCACGCATTTCAAGCCATTCTTCCTCGGTAAGGTTGATCTTTCGGGGCTTTGCGCCTTCCTGAGGTCCGATTATGCCCATTTCCTCTATCTGATCCATAATTCTGGAAGCTCTGGAAAAGCCCAGTTTCAGCTTACGTTGTAAATATGATGTTGAAGCATTACCAGTGGAAACAATAACGGTTATTGCCTGATCGATCAGATCATCATCAGGATTGATAATAACGTCTTCGGAATCACTGTTTCCGCCGCTCTTCTTGTCTTCCTTGGGCTTTGGCATATTCTCCTCGACCTCTGCCATGATATCAGCGCTGTATTCCGCTGAATGTTCACTTTTAAGGAATTCTACGACAGATTTTATCTCGGGAGTATCAGCAAAGCCCGACTGTATACGTATAGGTGTCTTGACACCCACAGGCTTGTACAGCAGGTCTCCGTTACCCAGAAGCTTCTCAGCACCGCCCTGATCCATGATAACTCGTGAATCCACGTTACTGGATACGCTAAGGGAAACTCGCGAGGGGATATTAGACTTGATTAGTCCCGTGATAACGTCCTTTCTGGGGGACTGTGTAGCGATTACCATGTGAATTCCCGCCGCACGTGCAAGCTGTCCCAGCCTGATGACAGAATCCTCGACCTCACTGCCCGCCGCCATCATAAGATCGGCAAACTCATCGATAACTATGAGTATTTGTGGCATTAGCTTCATTTTAGCAAACATAGGATCAATTTCATCGACAGGCTTTGAATGTTCGGCGGTAAGCATCTCGTTGAATTCTTCAAGATTCTTGACGTTATTAGCTTCGAACATCTTGTAGCGCTTGTTCATCTCGTTAACTGCCCAGCCCAGTGCGCCTGCGGCTTTAAGCGGGTCGGTTACAACAGGGATAAGCAGATGAGGTATCCTGTCATAAAGCTTGAATTCGACCATTTTAGGATCGATAAGGATAAGCTTGACTTCTTCGGGAGAAGCGTGATACAGCACACTCATGATAATAGAGTTGGTGAACACTGATTTACCTGAACCGGTAGTGCCCGCAACCAGTAGATGGGGCATTTTTGCAATATTTCCCACAACTATCTTGCCTTCTATATCCTTGCCGACAGCAAAAGTAAGCTTGCCCTTGGCATTACGGTATTCGTCACTGTCAATAAGCTCACGAAGAGAAACAGGGTCTCGTACATCATTCGGCACTTCGATACCAACGCATGGCTTTCCGGGAACAGGTGCTTCGATACGTATACTCAGCGCCGCAAGATTAAGTGCGATATCGTCAGCTAGGCTGAGTATCTTAGCCACCTTGACACCTGCCGCCGGCTGTAGTTCATATCTTGTTACCGAAGGGCCTCTGAAAATGCCTGTGATTCGTGTCTTTACTCCGTATACTTCCAGAGTTTCCACCAGTTTGCGGGATTTCTCCTGTATCTCGGCTTCTATTATCGCCTTATCGATCTTCTTTTTGGGATATTTAAGCACATCAACAGGCGGGTTCACGTACACAGGTATCTTTTCGTCCTCTTCAAACATCGTAGTCTGACCCTTGCTGTTTATATTTACAACCTTGGGAAGATCGGGCTTGTCCTCGTTATCCGAAGCAGGAGAATTCTTACGGTTAACTGCCGCTTCGATGATCTTTTTGAGTTCTTCTCGGTCTTCGCTGTCATCGGGAGTTTCTTCCTCAATTATCTCAACGGATACTTCCTCAGCCTTGGAAAGATCTCGCTTCTTTCTTGAAGGCTTGATATCATCGGCGATAGTTTCGCCATTATCGATTATCTCTTCAACTTCATGCTCAGGCACCTTATCATCATCGGTGACAAATTTAGCGAAATCAACGCGCTGTTTGCCGCGAGGAACAGTTTCTTCCATAGCGGCAGGCGCCGGAAGTCCCGGTCTGCGTCTCATTTCATTATCGCCGTTACCTAACTGACCTTCCCTCTCCTGCCTTGCAACTACACGCTCAACTCTATCGGTGCGAACTGCTTCGACCGATGCAACAAAAGGTCTTGAAAGGAGCTTGAACAGCTGCGGAAGAGTAAGATCGGTAAGAAGAAGTATAAAAGTAAATGCGATCAGCAGGATAATAATAGATGCACCCAGCCTTTTGAAAGCCGCAAGAAGAGGCCAGCCAAGCACAGCGCTGGCAAGTCCGCCGCCGCGGAGTTCAACGCCGTCATCGTACAGACCTTTAAGCTTTTTGAAAAAACTTCCGCCCTGTACAGAACCTACCTGTAGTATCTGAACCATACCGCTTGAAAGCAGCATAAGTACACCGCCCTCGACACACTTGGCAACAACGGTATTTTTCTTCGTATTTGACGCTATCATAAGCGCAACATATATCATCATTGGGGCAAACAGAAACACAGCTAAACCGAAAAGTCCGCGATTGAGATCATGCAGTGACCGCCACAGACCATCTCCCCTGATGAACGTGATGAAAAGCTCCAGCACGCCTGTGAAGAACAGTATGTATGACCAGAAGCGCCTGAACTCCCTTTCTCTGGCAGCATTAAGAGCATCCTGTGCTGCCTTGCTTACTTTCGGTGAGCTTTGAGCCGTCTGTTTTTTTAGAGCCGGTCTTCCGGTTGTTTTAGACCCCGGGGCATTTGCTGCCATTTAAACACTTTCCTTTCATCAAATATGGTGAATTTTCTTATGGTTCAAAAAACCGCAAAAAGCCTGAATCATCACAAGGGTCGATATTTCAGCCCCAGATATCAAGCTTCTTCGCAGATATGTAATTATTTAAAACTGATTGGATGACCCATGCAGAATTCGATGAATGCGACAACAAGTACTACTGTGCCGAGACAAAATGTATAGTATGAAAACACCTTGAACTTATCGCTCTTCACCAGCCAGCTGACAAGTTTTATAGCAAGTACGCCTACTATTGCTGCCACAATAAATCCGACAGCACAGTTGGTAAAGCCTACTTTTTCAACCTTGACATTTGAGTCCATTACATTTTTAAAATACTCTGCCACTTCAAGCAGACAGCTAAGCAGTATAACGGGTATTCCGAGAATAAACGAATACTTTACAGAGGTTTCACGCGAGAATCCCGAAAACAGTCCTGCGGAGATAGTAGAACCGGATCTCGATACACCGGGAAGAAGCGCAACACCCTGGAAAAGACCAACTGTTATGGAATCCTTAACTTTAATATCCCCTGCTTTTTTATTTCCCTTTGTACATCTGTCAGACATAAACAGGATAGCACCTGTATAAAGGAAGCAAAGTCCCTCGGCAAAAATAGAGCTATCCTCGCCTATGGATTCAAACCAATCCTTGAAAATAGCAAAAGGCGCAAGGCACAAACAAGAAACGATTATCATAACGATCATTCGACGCTGAGGGTTCATATCTTTAAGGGTAAACCTGCGGTTAAAAATATCAGAGCAAATATTGCCCAGCTCTTTAAAAAGCTCCAAGATATCTTTTCTGAAAGCTATGAAAACAGCGACCAGCGTACCCAGATGCAGTACTGCCGAAAACAAAAGCGCACCCTCGCCATTATTGCCTGTGAAATGCTGATACAGTGAAAGATGTCCAGAACTGGAAACCGGCAAAAATTCTGTCAAACCCTGAAGTATCCCCTGTACGATCGCATCAAATAAACTCATTTTGTCCTCCGTATATAACTCGCCGCTTCCACGACTTTTTTCTAAATATATTATTACAGCCGCAGATATCACAATGCTGTTCGCAGACCGATGACCTTGTTACTACATCATATGCTGAAATTATTTAAACTATCATCAAAAAGACCTGCACATAATATAATAGCACAATAAAAGGTACTTGTCAATGCTTACAGCGCCCAAAACAGAAAATTTTGCAGGAAAAACTGCATTTTCCTGCAAAATCAGTCCTCATTTTTTGTATTCTTCCGAAAGCACCTGATCTACCCATTTTACAAGGCTGACAAAGCTTTCCTTATCGAGTATGGTGAAATACTTCTGCGGCTGCTGATCACCGCTGCCAAGATGTTCTGTAAAGCAATAGCCATCGGCTGAAATAGTCATGGTAACAATATCATCAGTGCCATAGCCAGTTTCTATCTGAACATAATCAAGCCCCGTATCCTTGCTTGGTGATTTAACAGGACCAGATTCGCCGAAACTTTCGATCAGCTTGTTGAGTTCTGAATAATCCTCATGGTCAAGTATATAGCATCCGCCGTATCCCTCGCCGACTTTCATCCTTACGAAGCCGTAAGCTCCGTTATATATAGTATAGTTATAGAAACGGTCGAAGCAGATATAATAGATTTCCTCACCTTTCTGCACCCTGTAATATGCATTATAAGGACGTGAAGTATTTATCGACTGAGCTGAAACGCTCTCGATCTTATCCCAGTCAACATACGCCGAACCCTCTCCGACTGTTATACCATCACCCATTGTCAGATTATACGCCTTATAACGTGCTTCATCTTCATTGGATGCGACCGGTTTATATTTGGTCTCCTCTTCAATGCTTATATTATCAGGCTTAAACTCTGGCGTGGATACCGCTCTGACAGTACCATATATATTGAACGCCATATACTCATCAGGAGCATTTAGTTCTTTATCCCTTGAAAGCATGAGCGTACCCGGGCTGCACAAACTGATGGAAGTATAGGTATCTGCTTTGAGTACAACTCTTCCTTTTATATTAAGTAGCCCTTTATATTTGCCCTCAGAAAAGACATAAAGTGAATTCTCTATCATCTGGGAACATTCATATCCCTCAAAAGGCTGTTCAGTGACCTCACTTACGTACTCGGACAAAGCAAAGCTCACGTAAACAGGTCTACTGAGAGAATCCGGCTGTTTGATATCGTTAAGAAACTCGGGAAATTTATAATCTTTAAGTTCCACCTTATCCGCCACTGCCTTAGTTTCTTTGGCAGATGATGCATTATCCGAGCCGCTGCTGTCACCTGTTTTATTAGAACAGCCGACAAGCGGCAGCATAAGCGCTCCTGCTATCAAAAGCGCTGAAATTCTGCATGTTCTCATTCATACTCTCCTTATGAAAAATGCAGCTTAACACAACCTTAGCTGCACGAATCGCATTGTGTGGCATATATCTTTATCTGCCGTTCATTTTTTAGCTAAATACTATTATAATATAACATCCGGATTTTTGCAAGGGTTTTTTGAAAATTTTTTACCTAAAACCTAATCATCAGCAGAAATTATTATGAAAATGTTAAAAATCGTTTCAAGTGTTTACAAGGCAGGAATTATGTGCTATAATATATTGGTGTTGGTATGGGATGTTTTCACATAGCAGCACGCTAAATCATTAATTTACATGATCCCGCTTAACAGCAAGGAGGAAATTTACAAATGGTAAGAGCAATTGTTGGCGCAAACTGGGGCGACGAGGGCAAGGGCAAGCTCACGGACATGATGGCGCAGGAATCTGATATCGTTATAAGATTTCAGGGCGGCGCAAACGCAGGTCATACCATACATAATCACTATGGCAGGTTTGCACTTCACACTCTCCCGTCAGGCATATTTTACGATCACACCACAAATATCATCGGCAACGGTGTAGCATTCGATATCCCCAAGTTCTTCAAGGAACTGAACGAAGTTACATCACAGGGCGTACCTATGCCCAAGCTGCTGATTTCCGACAGAGTTCAGATGATCATGCCTTACCACGTTGATTTCGATAAATTTGAGGAAGAAAGACTGGGCAAGGCAAGCTTTGGTTCTACAAAGTCCGGTATTGCACCCTTCTATTCCGATAAGTATGCAAAGATAGGTTTCCAGGTTCAGGAGCTCTTCGATGAAGAAGCTCTCAAGGAGAAGATACACAGAGTTCTGGAGCAGAAGAATATCCTGCTGAAATATATGTACAACAAGCCCGCCATTGATGAGAATGAGCTGTTCAACACACTGATGGAATACAAGAAGATGGTCGAGCCTTATGTATGCGATGTATCCGCTTACCTCTGGAATGCTATTCAGGAAGGCAAGAACATTCTGCTGGAAGGTCAGCTGGGTTCACTGAAGGATCCCGATCACGGCATCTATCCTATGGTAACTTCTTCTTCAACTCTGGCGGCTTACGGCGCAATCGGTGCAGGTATACCTCCTTATGAGATCAAGAAGATCGTTACGGTATGCAAGGCTTATTCCTCCGCAGTTGGCGCAGGCGCATTTGTTTCCGAGATATTCGGCGACGAGGCTGAGGAGCTGAGAAAGCGCGGCGGTGACAAGGGCGAGTACGGCGCAACAACAGGCAGACCCAGAAGAATGGGCTGGTTTGACTGCGTAGCTTCCAAGTACGGCTGCCGTATCCAGGGCACAACCGATGTAGCTTTCACTGTTGTTGATGCACTGGGCTATCTTGATAAGATCCCCGTATGCGTTGGCTACGAGATAGATGGCAAGGTAACAACTGACTTCCCCACCACAGGCAAGCTTGAAAAGGCTAAGCCTGTTCTGGAAGTACTGGACGGTTGGAAGAGTGATATCGGCGGTATACGCAAGTATGAAGATCTTCCCGAGAACTGCCGCAAGTACATCGAGTTTGTTGAGGAAAAGATCGGCTTCCCTATCACAATGGTATCCAACGGTCCTAAGAGAGAGGATATCATTATGAGAGAGAGCAAGCTGAGTAAATAAGCTTTTCACAAGAGCTGACCGATAAAAGCGGTCGGCTCTTTTTGTATTAAAAAGCTGTCCTGTCAAAAAGAACAGGACAGCATATTTATTTTGAAGTATACCATTTTTTCAGAGTTTTCTCTGCAAGCTTTCCGTAAACAGTAAAATCGCGGTTTTCCTTTGCCTTATCCTCTGGAGGGATGACTGCTTTCCAGTCCCACCAGAAATATCCGCAGAACCATTGTTTATCCCAAGTAGCTTCCATGGTACTCTCGTAAAAATCGGATTGTTCCTGTTCGTCCGTCGGCTTTTCGGGACGGTCATGGAAATCCCATGGATAAGCAGAACAGCCTTGTTCACTGCGGACACCGATCTCTGCAAACATAATAGGCTTGCCGTACTTTTCATGACATTTTTCCAGCCGCAACACAACTTCTTCCCAGCGTTTTCGCATAAATTCAATGCACGTATTTACACCGTCTGTAACAGGATAGTAGCCGCTTATGCCTATGACATCGACATCCTCCAGCCAGTCAAATCTGAACTCATCGCCATGATTGATATTGTGCATGATGATTCCATGGTAGACATTTCTTACTTGACTTATCATATCACGGCAATAAGCGCTTTGCTTGTCCATGCCTGCCATCTCACAGCCCGTGCAAAACATGTCGCAGCCCAGATTTTCAGCCATTTTTGCGTAGTACAGCATAAATCTGTTGTAGGAACTGAACCACTTTTTCCAGTAGTCACAGCCATCTTCGGTGGGGAAATCTATCCTCGCCCGCCATGAATGGTCAAGGCAGTTGACCATGGGTTTCAAGCAGACTTTCAGCCCGAGGGATTTTGCAAGCTTTACTGCGCGCTCTATTTCCGCGTCGGTCTGTGTCAAACCGTATAGAGAGAATACTGTGGTGCTGTAAAATGTTTCCTGCCAGCCATTGACAGTTATGCATATCCAGTCAAGACCATTTGATGCAAGTCTTCTCATGGACTGCTCAGCGCTATCGGTGAGGAGCTCACCTTCTCTGCTGAAAAATCCCCATGTATAGCCTTTGCAGAATAATTTCCTATCCATAAATCCCCCTCTTTTCCTCCACTATTTTCTTCGGTAGACCTGTATCACAAATCCGCAGTTGACCTCGATGCTTTCAAGGGCTTTCAGCCTTGATATGCCCTCTTCTGAAGTCTTATAAAAATACGGTGTCATCATGAACAGATCAAAGATGTCTTTCTGCGAAGAAAGTTCTGCCGTGTACTCAAAGACTGTCTCATTCTCCTTTACGAAACGATCGAGATGATAATCATTGGGGCTGTTCTCGTATGGCTTATCATAGACTGCCGCTTTCAGTTCAAACAAATGCCTGGGCGATGGCGAAACAACAATCAGTTTACCGCCCTTTTTCAGCACACGGTGATACTCGTCGTTGCAGACAGGTGCAAATACACTTATCACTGCATCTGCGCTTTTATCGGCAAAAGGCAGATCAAAGGACGAAGCAACGGCAAACTCGCAGTTTTTTATCCCTGCAAGATTTACTCTCGTCATGCAGTGAGCCACCGCGTGTTTTGAGATATCTATGCCGTAGATCCTCGCGTTTTTCATGTTGGAAAGCTCGGCCGTGTAGAAACCTTCGCCACATCCGCTGTCAATGATAACAGGAGTTTTGTTGCCCTGAAGTTCAGCTGATACGATCTCTCTTATCTTCTCAGCGAGAGGTCTGTAGTAACCCTTATCTAGAAATTCGGTACGCGCCTTGACCATTTCAGCGTTATCACCTGCGGTCTTTGGGTTGTGCTTCGCTGTGGTCAGCAGATTGACATGACCCTTTCGGGCAATATCAAAACTGTGACCGTTAGCGCATTTCCATGAATTTCCAACCTTATTGAGTTTCTTCTTACATACGGGACATATATACATTTTATCACCTGTTTATTCTGCTATATCATTTGAAAGCTCATTATAAAAATTTTCCGTGAACTCGTTCATCTCTTTGCAGAGTTCTTCCGTCTCGGGAAGATAACATTTGTTGGCGCCGAGAACATTACGTTTCATATAATCAAGTGTCTGCATAAGAGATTGACCGCGAACAGATCCAGTTATCAGCGTCTTGACGACTGTATAGGTCTTTCCGCCTTCAAGCACATGAGCATCATGGAGTATCTTCCCCTCAAGTGTTTCAGGTATATCGCTTCTCTGTGATTCCCACGCTATAGTGACTATCTTTTCAATATCTTCATCGGAACAGCCATGCTCTTTTAGAAAATCCCGCACACGCTGTTCGTCGGAATATATGAATCCGTGAAATGCAAGAGCTAGTATCAGATGTTCTTCGTTGACATCATAGCAGCCTGCACTTATGATCTTTTTCATCTGCCGTCTTACCAGCTCGATATGCCACATATCATGCATTATATCCTTATCTTTATAGTAAGGCTCAATGAATCTATCAAGTTCAGCATCACTTATCATGACCATCCCCCCTAACATATTTTATATTATACACCATACTCCTATGACTTGTCAACGCAAAAAAGTCCTTCCGTTCCAAAGAACGAAAGGACTTAGTTAACTCATATATCTCACATCAGCCACGAACGACCTTGTGGAATACCTTCTTGCCCTTCTTGATGATAACCTGCTCGGAAAGGTCTACCATGCCCTTGGGGTCGGTGAACTTCTCACCGTTAACAGCTATACCGTTCTGCTGAACAAGTCTTCTTGCCTCACCGTTGGAAGGACAGAGACCTGCCTTTACCAGCAGATTCAGAATACCGATCTGTCCGTTTTCATCAAGATCATCAGCAGTAAGAGTTGTGGTAGGCATATCAGCGCTGTCAGAACCGCCGCCGAAGATTGCCTTAGCTGCAGCATCAGCCTTGTTAGCCTCCTCTTCGCCGTGGATCATCTTTGTCAGTTCATAAGCCAGCAGAGTCTTAGCCTTATTGTACTCTGCACCCTCCATGTGCTGTTCCATCTCTTCGATCTCCTCGATAGGAACGAATGTCAGCAGCTTCAGGCACTTGATAACATCAGCGTCATCCACATTTCTCCAGTACTGGTAGAAATCGTAAGGAGAAGTCTTTTCTGCATCCAGCCATACAGCGCCCTTTTCGGTCTTGCCCATCTTCTTGCCCTCGGAGTTGAGCAGCAGAGTAATTGTCATAGCGTAAGCGTCCTTGCCCAGCTTCTTTCTGATAAGCTCGGTACCGCCCAGCATATTTGCCCACTGGTCGTCGCCGCCGAACTGCATATTACAGCCGTAATCCTGGAACAGTCTGTAAAAGTCGTAGGACTGCATTATCATGTAGTTGAATTCCAGGAATGTCAGACCTCTCTCCATACGCTGCTTGTAGCACTCGAATGTCAGCATCTTGTTTACAGAGAAGCAAGCGCCGACCTCACGGAGAACGTCAACATAGTTGAGGTTCAGAAGCCAGTCACCGTTGTTTACCATCAGTGCTTTGCCGTCGGAGAAGTCGATGAATCTGCTCATCTGCTTCTTGAAGCACTCACAGTTGTGCTGAATGGTCTCAGGAGTAAGCATCTTACGCATATCGGTCTTGCCGGAGGGGTCGCCTATCATACCTGTGCCTCCGCCTACCAGTGCTATGGGCTTGTTGCCTGCCATCTGAAGTCTCTTCATCAGGCAAAGTGCCATGAAGTGACCTACGTGCAAACTGTCAGCGGTGGGGTCGAATCCGATATAGAAAGTAGCCTTACCATTGTTGATAAGCTCCTCCAGCTCCTTTTCATCGGTCATCTGTGCGATGAGTCCTCTTCTTTTCAGTTCTTCAAAACAAGTCATTTTTATTTCCTCCATTTATATTAATTATCATTAACCAATGCAAGCAGCACATTTCTGTTATCAAGTATGATACTGCGTTTGAGAGAACAAATTTCATTGTTCCTCTCGTCTATCCAATTGTCGATATTCTCTGAATCAGCTAACCATTCATCGGGATAATCATAATTACCATCCTTGGTATACTCGGGGTCGGAATAATCATGTATGCCCGATGCATAGGTATCAGCAAGTTCTGTTTCACCAAGATTTCTTAGGTATTCTGTTACTTTCTCAAAGACTCCATCATCAAAGGAACGGCTCTCATAATACTGCCATACCCCAGACCTCTGGCTTGTGCCCTGCCAGTTATCAAGCTCGTTAAAGACCATCAGCGGCGCGGGCATTTCAAGCTCGGGTTTATCATTATAGAACTGATACAGAAATTCACTTATGTAACATTCCCATTCAAAAAGCTCATAAACTTCGCTTTCTTCATAGGATAATAGAATATCTTTCAATGCTTCAAATGTCAAATTCATAGACCTCTCATGTATCTTTCATATACAATGATATCCGCGGAGAATATCATTTTTATCACAACCTTTCGGTGAGTCAGATCAGTCGAAAAAGCTCAGCTGACCATCATCATATCCTGCTTTGTATGAATAGATTATTGCTTTCATATCATAAAGAATGCCGTATTTTTCACACTCTTCGGTAAATACCTGCCACAACTTTTGGGCATTGAGCGAGGCACATTCATATCTGTTGCCGAAGTACCTGATGTACTTTTCTTTCAACCCGGGGAAGCTTTCATCAAGCTTCTGGTAAAAGTACTCCCTGTTTCCTGCTCGGAGCGTCATGCCAAAAGCTGGATAGATACACCGCACTCCACATTCATGCGCCCTGCGGACTATCGACCTGATGTTATCCTCAGTGTCTTCAATGAACGGAAGAACAGGCATCAGCGTGATACCGGTGAACAATCCCGTATCGGACATTTTTGCCAGCGCATCAAACCTTTCAGAAGACACAGCAACTCTGGGTTCGACCAAGCGCGAAAGCTTATCATCTGCGGTGGTTATGGTCATTTTGCAAAGCACGGGAGAATGCTCGGATATCTGCTTGTACAGAGGTATATCCCTTGTTATCAGAGGTGATTTTGTTATCACTGTTATCCCGAAATTGTAAGCATCAATAAGCATCAGCGACTTCTCGGTGAGTTTTTCTTCGCGCTCAAAAGGGTTGTAGGGGTCTGACATAGAACCTGTGCCGATAATGCCCGTCCTGACTTTTCTGCGAAGTTCATCACGCAGTATCATCAGCGCATTTTCCTTGGCACGTACTTTGTCGAAATCCTCTATCTGATAACATTCACTACGGCTGTCGCAGTAGATACACCCATGACAGCACCCGCGGTACAGGTTCATATTGTAGTCGTTGCCGAACCACGAATTATCCTTACACTTTTGCAGAATAGTCTTTGCCTTTATGTAATCCATAATCAGCACCCATGATTGAAATCAGCCGCGGTATAAAAACAAAAAATCCCTCGAAAGACACATAGTCCTCCGAGGGCGTTATTATCAAACGCGGTACCACCTCAGTTTATCGGCATACACCGACCTCTTTGCCCTTAACGCGGGTAACGTCCGACCCTACTGTAAATTTCAAGCCGACCACTCGGGAAGGTAACTTCACCGCCGCTCGCTGTCTGCTCACACCAACCGCAGACTCTCTGAAACACGGTTTCAGCGGTTACTTCATTCCGTCATTGCATTTAGTATATTTTACAACATTTATCCCGATTTGTCAAGAGCGAACGGCAAATTTGGCAAAATATTCACAAAAAGTCCCCTGACCTTTCGGTCAGAGGACTGTAACGATCAAATCAATATCACAGCTCGATTATATCAACTGCTGCGATAGTATCATTCTCGATTATCTCGATCTTACCGCTGTCGCAGAGAGTAGCTGTAAGCGGATCGATAGGCAGTTTGGCGAGAACTTTCAGGTCGTACTCCTTGGCTATCTCGTCAACATGGCTGTCGCCGAATACTTTTATCTCCTTGCCGCAGTCAGGACACTTGAGATAGCTCATGTTCTCAATAATACCAAGTATCGGGACATTCATCATCTTAGCCATCTTAACTGACTTCTCAACAACCAGCGATACCAGCGACTGAGGCGAGCTTACGATAACGATGCCATCAACAGGCAGAGACTGGAAAACAGTCAGAGGAACATCGCCTGTTCCGGGAGGCATATCAACGAACATATAGTCAACATCGCCCCATGCTACATCTGTCCAGAACTGTGTAACAGCGCCTGCAATAACAGGACCGCGCCAGATAACAGGGTCAGATGTGTTCTCCATAAGCAGGTTTATGGACATTACCTTAGTGCCGAATTCGCTCTCGCAAGGGAAAAGTGCATCCTCTGTGGTGACGGGTCTTTCGTTTATACCAAAGATTTTAGGGATAGAGGGACCTGTGATATCAGCATCAAGCACAGCTGTCTTAAAGCCCTTTCTTGCAAAATCAACAGCAAGCAGAGATGTTACCAGTGACTTGCCGACACCGCCCTTACCGCTGACAACAGCAATTACCTTTTTAACATTTGACATATAATGAGGGGCAGCTTTCTCGATGCCCTGAGATCTCGATGAACAGTCAGCCGAACAGCTGCTGCAATCGTGTGTACATTCTTCGCTCATTTTTATACTTTCCTTTCTGTATAAATATACATTTATTATAACACACTTATATTAAAAAGTAAAGACACAGGCAAACAAATTCTCACATATGCTCTATTTATAAGGTATAGTGTCCTTTATAAGAGTTATTTATACCAAATAAGTGTAAGAATCCTGTGCAAATTATCCTGATATAGTTTTTGGCTATATCGCAGCATAAAAAATCAGTACTTCCCTATTTCAAAAAAGTGTGTTATAATATAAATACAATAAAGCATATCGGAGGAATAGGAAATGAACACATCAATTATTGGTTATCCCCGCATAGGAAATCTTCGTGAGCTCAAGTTCGCAAGTGAGAAGTATTTCAGAAATGAGATCTCAGCTGACGAACTGGAAAAGACAGCAAAGTCTATCCGTCTTTACAATCTGGATATACAGAAGAAAAGCGGTCTGGACTTTATACCCTCAAATGACTTCTCGTTCTATGACGGTATGCTGGATACAGCTTTCCTGCTGAATGCAGTACCCGAGAGATACACAAGTCTCGGTCTTTCCACACTGGATACATTCTTTGCTGCTGCAAGAGGATATCAGGGCGAAAAGGGTGACGTTAAAGCACTGGCTATGAAGAAGTGGTACAACACCAACTATCACTACATGGTTCCCGAGGTAAGCGATTCTACAGAGATCAAGCTTGCAGGCACAAAGCCTTTCGACCTTTTCAAGGAAGCACTTGACAACGGCGTTAAGACAAAGCCTGTTGTTATCGGCGCATACACATTCCTGAAGCTGGCAAGATACACAGGCACAAAGACTGCTGCTGACTTTGCTGATGCAGCTGCTGCAGCTTACGTTGAACTGCTGAAGAAATTTGCTGAACTTGGTGCTGAGTGGGTTCAGATAGACGAACCTTCTCTGGTTAAGGACATGACCGCTGAGGACACAGCACTGTTCGTATCCCTGTACAAGAAGATACTTGCAGGCAAGAGCGGTGTCAAGGTTCTTTTACAGACATACTTCGGCGATGTACGTGACTGCTACAACGAGCTCACCGCACTTGATTTTAACGGTATCGGTCTTGATCTTGTTGAGGGCAAGCGTACACTTGAACTCATCAAGGCTAATGGTTTCCCCAAGGACAAGATCCTGTTTGCAGGTGTTGTAAACGGCAAGAACATCTGGAGAAACAACTACGAGAAGACAGTAAACATCGTTACAGAGCTGAAAAAGTATGCTGAGAATATCGTGCTGAGCACTTCCTGCTCTCTGCTGCACGTTCCCTGCACACTTGCTAACGAGACAAAGCTCGATGCAAGCTACCTGAAGCACTTCGCTTACGCTGAGGAAAAGCTGGGCGAGCTGGCTGAGCTGAAAACTATCCTCTGTGCTGACAAGCCTGCCGAGACATCTGAATTTAAAAACAACAAGGCTCTCCACAGTGAGCAGAGATCAGGCGGTAATGCTGATGTCAGAGCAAAGGTAGCTTCACTGACAGAGAAGGATTTTGTAAGACTTCCCGAATTTGCAGAGCGTGAAAAGATCCAGAAGGCTCGTTTTGAACTGCCTCTCTTCCCCACCACAACCATCGGTTCATTCCCTCAGACTGCTGATGTCAAGTCTAAGCGTTCCGCTTTCCGTAAGGGCGAGCTTGGCGCTGATGAGTATGAGAAGTTCGTTGAGAAGAAGATCGCTGAATGCGTTGCACTGCAGGAAGAGATCGGTCTTGACGTACTGGTTCACGGTGAGTTCGAGCGTAACGACATGGTTGAGTATTTCGGCGAGTGCCTTGACGGTTACATCTTCACTGAGAAGGCTTGGGTACAGTCCTACGGTACACGTTGCGTTAAGCCTCCCGTTGTATGGGGCGATATCTCCAGAGCTAAGCCTATGACCGTTAGATGGTCCAAGTACGCTCAGAGCCTTACAAAGAAGCCTATGAAGGGTATGCTGACAGGTCCTGTTACCATCCTTAACTGGTCATTCCCCCGTGAGGATATCACTCTGAAGGAGTGTGCATTCCAGATCGCACTTGCTATCCGTGAGGAAGTTCTTGATCTTGAAGCAAACGGCATAAGCATAATCCAGGTCGATGAAGCTGCACTTCGTGAGAAGCTCCCTCTGAGAAAGTCTGACTGGAGAGAGGACTATCTCGACTGGGCTATCCCTGCATTCAGATATGTTCACAGCGGTGTTAAGCCTGAGACTCAGGTACATACTCATATGTGCTACAGCGAATTTGCTGACATCATCAAGGATATCGACGATATGGATGCTGACGTTATCACATTCGAGGCTTCACGTTCCGATCTGACTATACTTGATGTTCTGAAAGAGAACAATTTCCGCACAGAAGTTGGTCCCGGCGTATACGATATCCACTCGCCCAGAGTACCTTCCAAGGAAGAAATCAAGGCTGCTATCGCAAAGATGACTGACCGTATACCTCTTTCCAAGCTGTGGGTAAACCCCGACTGCGGTCTTAAAACAAGAGGCAACGAGGAAACTATCCCCAGCCTGAAAAACCTGGTAGAAGCAGCTAAGGAAGCAAGAGCTGAAAAAGCATAAAAACTGACAGCATAATTTATCTTCCGATATAATTATAAGAACCGCACCGAATTTCGCTTTCGGTGTGGTTCTTTTTATGATCAAAAAATGACAGAACACGTTTTTCCGAGAATTAATAGCCTAACATCTTTACTTTTGATCAGATCCGTGTTATAATTATTATCGAATTATGTCTATATTCATTTTCGTGATAACTCACAAATCTCACGTACAAAGTTTGTGCATTATCACACCAAAAATATTCGTAAGACCAAACGTATATATTATGTCGAAGGGTGATGATAGATTTGACCGACAAGGAGTTCGACCTGTGTATCCAGCGGATACTCGGGAAAGACAAGAGCGGTCTTAAAGACATCTACTCATGCTATGGCAAGCTGATATATCAACAGATGCTTGCTGTGGTGAAAAGTCCTCAGGACGCTGAGGACCTGACGAGCGATATGTTTTTAAGACTGTGGGAGACAGCGGCGCAGTACCGTTCCGGAACGGGACATAAGCGCTACATAACGGTGATGGCACGAAATATGGCTATCGACTTCCTGAGAAAGAGAAAACACGAGGAATATACGATAGACGATGACGGCATCTATACCGAGGAACAGGCAGACCCCGAAGATCCCGCTGATGTTCAGGTAGAAAGCGGAATGGCATTTAAACAGGCGCTGGAAACTCTGAACGAAGCTGAAAGAGAGATCATCAACCTCCGCGCAGGTCTTGATATGACCTTTAAGGAGATAAGCGAAACGCTGGGCGTTCCTCTTGGCACTGTTGCATGGAGATACAAACAAGCTTTGAACAAGCTGAAAAAAACAGTAAAGGAGGGCAGTATTTATGGCTAACTTAAAAGAAGAATACACACAGCATATCCAGGATACTGCACCCGATATGGATAAGCTGTGGAACAGAATATCCGATGAGATAGACAAAAAAGAAACAGAGACAAAAAGCGAGACAACTTACACAGAGAACAGAGAACAGATAAAGCGTTCGGGCGGATACATGAAGATAGCAGCAGTTGCAGCGGCGTTCATAGTTGTATTTGCTGGAGTAAATATAATGAACGAATCCAAAAAGACAAAGGCTGCTATGGATAAGATACCGCTCTCCAGACCCGACAGAACAGAGGAGACAGCGTCGGAGAATAAAAATGATGAAAAAGCAACTACAACAACCGGATCAGACAACAAAACAGGTATAAAAGCAGAAGATGATCAAACTGATGGAGTCTTTCCTATTGACGGTCACGCAAGTATGACCGACGAAGCGCCGGAAGCTGTAAAAACAACAGTAAAATATAATCAGCTGAGATTTAATTCTACAGATACGGTATCATACGTGGCAGACTACGTTGCAAAGGGCGATGAGTATTTCGTTGAAGACAAGGTTTTCAAGTCGACAGACTGCTTTGCAGATGTTACTGTTGTTGAAGCCGACCTTTCATCTGAGGGCGCGACATACGTTTTGCAGGTAAATTCGATGTACGACAAAGACGGCGAGCTTATCGTATCTGAAATCGTACTGAACAGCAGCACACCGTACATCCTGCAGGAGAACAGGGAGTACCTGCTGCCGCTCAAACGCACAGGCGCGGACAGTTACAGCATAGTATTCGAGAACGCTCCCCAGATAGAGATAACTATTGACGGCGGTGCAGTATTCCAGAACGGCTGGACAGCTCTCAGCGGCGGTGCGGAAGATCTTGAAAAGGACAGCCTTAACGTGAACGATTTTTACTTCGATAGAATGAAGTACACACCAAGTCTTGATCTGGAAAGCTTTTTGGATCAGTGGAACAATGCATAAGGAGGCAATTAAGATGAATAAAAGATATGCTGCGGTTATCGCGACGGCAATAATGGTACTGGGCGGATGCGGAAAAGTAAACGAGCCAAACGACAGTGAAGCTCCTGTAAAGGCTTCCGCAAACGCGCAAACTTCAACCGATACAAACGTTACCGATGAAGAAGAAACAACAACAGAACAAGACGTGGAAACAACAGCAGAGCAGGATGACTACGATTTCGATTCATACTACAATTACATCATAGGCGACGGTGCATTCGGATTTGATATGTACAACAACGGCCACATTCGTCAGAGCTGGGATAACCGTCTGGCAGGTGCTGAGTATATCCTTAAAGGAATGGCGACCCCCGGCATGGAAGAAAAGGCTCTCGATCTTGCAGTATCTGTCGAACAGCTGAACAGTTTAGAGACAGACGGCTTCATGGCTAACATGAAATTTGAGGATACAAAGTCATTCAGAGTTGGCAGTGAAAAGATCGACGGAAACGGCGTAACTCTGATAGGCTATGAGAACAGCTTCATATTCTGCATAAGCTATTTTGATGAGAATGACGAGTACCGCGAAACTTGCTACTACGAATTTCCCATCGACCTTATCCCCGATCTGGTAGAAGCAGTACAGTATGCCGATGGTTACGATGTGACCGAATCGGTTGATGATCCAGTTGTGGAGATAACAGGCGGAATATCCATTAATGATTAATTTACGGAATACTTAAAATCAGGCATTTGATATCTGAGACCCTTACAGAAAGGAAGATAACTATGAAAGAAAACACTAAAAAAATAACAGCAATGGTGCTTTCACTTATAATGGCAATTGGAATGATGACAGGCTGCGGAGGCGGCAAAGATGCATCAGTCAAGAAATCAGGCGCAACTAGAAACGATGCAGTGGCAGATAACGGCGGCGATACCCGACCGTCTGTGGAAAATGAAACTGACAAGTCGGAAAAAGAAAGATATTATACCGATGATGTAGATATAGATGTCAACACAGAGGAATACAACTACTACGCTGAAAATCAATTTCTCAGTGTTGCCGAGCACCCGCTCTCAACATTCTCCACCGATGTTGATACAGCTTCATTCACCAATGTAAGACGTATGCTGGAAAACCGCCAGAATATCGACCCCAACGCTGTAAGAACAGAGGAATTCATAAACTACTTCAACTATGAATACGAATATCCTACGGGCGATGATAAGATAGCTATAAATACCGAGCTTTCCGACTGTCCTTGGAACAGCGAAGCAAAGCTTATGCAGATAGGCTTGCAGGCTAAGGATATCGATGTACAGGATATTGATTCAAATATCGTTTTTCTGATAGATGTCAGCGGTTCTATGGCTGATGCGAACAAGCTTCCTCTTGTTACACAGGCTTTCGCGATGCTTGCTGAGAATCTTGGCGAGAATGACAGAATATCCATCGTTACCTACGCAGGCAGAGATACCATCGAACTCGAGGGGGAGAGCGGCGCTAACTATGAGACCATAGCTTCAACACTTGCAGGTCTGACAGCAGGCGGTTCCACCGCAGGTGCAGCGGGCATAAATACCGCTTACGAGCTTGCTGAAAAGTACTTCATCAAGGGCGGAAACAACAGAGTTATCCTTGCCACCGACGGCGACCTGAATGTTGGTCTGTCTTCCGAAGAAGAGCTGAAATCCCTCATCGAGGAAAAGCGAGACAACGGCGTGTTCCTCTCAGTACTGGGATTTGGCATGGGCAACTACAAGGACAACAAGCTTGAAGCTCTGGCTGACAACGGAAACGGCAACTATGCTTATATCGACAGCGTTGAAGAAGCTCAGAGAGTTCTCGTTACCGAGATGAACGGAACTATGTTCACCGTGGCTAAGGATGCTAAGATACAGGTGGAGTTCAATCCTGCAAATGTAGCTTATTACAAGCTTGTAGGCTACGAGAACAGACTTCTTGAAGATCAGGATTTTGAGGACGACACCAAGGACGCAGGCGATGTTGGTGCAGCTCAGCAGGTTACAGCTCTTTATGAGATAATCATGACCGACACCAAGGCTGACAGCGACGACAGCAAGCGCACACTCAAATATCAGGATGACGTTGAATATCCCGCTCCCGAAAAAGCGGATGAGACCGATCTTGACAAGGAACTTCTGACAGTATCCGTAAGATACAAGGAGAAGGACGAGAACGAAAGCAAGCTGGTGGATAAGGCTGTGAAGCTGGCAAGCTATGTCAGCATGGACGAGATGAGTGAGAACATGAAGCTCGCTTGTGCTGCTGCAATGTTTGCAAAGACACTTGGCAACTCCGAGGATAAATTCACAATGGCTGGGATCAGAGATTATGCAAAGGGTCTTCACCTTGACGCTGAAGAACTGCTGAAGATGATCGCGATATATGAAGAGGATTACGAGAATTCAGCAGCAAACAATCTTCAATAAAAGGTAATATATAATTAATTGCGGCGCACCCGATAATATTCATCGGGTGCGCCGCCGCTGAAAGAGGTGATAATATGAATATCCTGATTTTTATAGCTTTGATAGCTGCTGTTATCTTCGCAGTGCTGACCATTCTTGTAATAAAGAAACACAAAAAGATATATGCCGCCGTATTATGTGTGTTTGGTGTACTTTTTTGCGTCGGAGCGATTTGGTTCTTCATGCCTTTTAAAATGCTTGATGTGCCGTCAGAACAGATAATCGCAGTGCGTTTATTCAGTGGAAGGACAGGTGAAGGAATAAATATCACAGACAAAGAAGATATCGAAAAGATAGCAGAAGCCTTTGACGGCGTTGTACTCAGGCGAAAAGAAGCGTCATGGCGATCGGGTTACTATATACACATATCCTTTGAGCTTGAAAATGGCATAACTAAAGACTATATCGTCAACGATTCTGATAATGTCACCCGCGGAATGATAATATATGATGTGACTTCCGGCAGCGTGGATATAAGCACGCTTGAAGAATACATTCAATGACAAAATACAATGTTTAACAAAAATACAGTTTAGCAAAATCAAATATTGATAAACATAGTACATTGACAAATGTTCCTCTCATATAGTATAATAATGACAGCACCTTATAAAAATGTCAAAAGAAGGTACAGATTCAGAACAAAAAACATTCGGGAGGATACAAAAATGAACAATGAGATCAGAACAGGCTGCATAATGCAGTTCTACGAAATATACCCTTTGAGCCGCAAGCTGGTATTCGATACATTTGACCAGAAGAAGTACCATGTTACACGTACTCAGCAGATAGTCCTGCTGTCACTTTCGGTATGCGGACAGATGAATATGTCTCAGCTGGCTTCAAAGATCAACACATCTAACGAGCAGGCTACACGCGCGGTAGCTCAGCTGGTAGATATGGGATTCATCGAAAGGACACACCAGCCCGATAACAGGCGTGTTGTTAACATATCCCTGACCGAAAAAGCCGAGAGTTTCCTGATCAAGATGAAAACAGATATCCGCGAAGATCTGCTTCAGCTGTTTTCTGAGGTATCCGACGAGGATATGGGTAAGCTCTTCAATGCGCTGGTGCAGGTCAACGAGGTACTAAAACAGGTGATGGATATATGAGCAAGAAGAAAAAGCCGGGCTTCACTTCCTGCGACAGCTGTGTGAACAACGTTTATGATGAAGAACTGGAGTGTTATTCCTGCGAGATAAATCTTGACGAAGACGAGATGTACAGGCTTTTCAATGAACCACACTATGCCTGCCCCTATTACAGACTTGACGATGAATATGCCATTGTCAGAAAACAGAACTGATAATATCACAGACCCGATATGAGCGGGTCTGTTTGTTTTTGCGAGTCTATCCTAAAATTTGTGTAAACCTCTGAAGTAGTGTATAATAGAAGAGACACTACTTTGGAGGTTTTAATTATGAGCAGAAGACGAAGAAATGAAACAGAAGAGCAGCGAGCAAGAAGAGAGCTAATAAGTGATTTTCTTTCGGCAGCGAATATTCAGAGCATGGACGATATTCAGGAACTTTTCAAGGAGGCACTTGCCGGATTTATGGAAGGTAGCCTTGAATCAGAGCTTGATTCCGAGCTTGGATACGAGCCGTATGACGTTAAGAACAAGGCTACCGACAACAGTCGTAACG
>NZ_FOAT01000014.1 GCF_900109655.1 Hominimerdicola alba | reverse complement strand
TGTGTAGATCTTGTATTCACTGCCGTCGATATTAACGGAACCCTTGTACTGCGCAGAAGAATCCTGTGCAGGAGACCAGTTCTTCCAGTCTTCGATGATGTAGTACTCTACCAGAGGATTCTGAGCCCAGCCGTAGATACAGATTCTGGAGTTACCTGATGAACCTGCCTGCCAGTTGCAGTCATAATCACAATAGAAATCACCGTAATCTTTGTATGTCTTAGGGTTATTCAGACCCCAGTAAAGACCACGACGAGCAAGGAAGTTACCTCTCGAACCATTAGGACCACACTTCCAGGATGTGCTGAAACCACCGTCATTGTCGTGCAGTGTCATAGTAGAAGAGTTAGGGGTATCTGCCTGCCAGATCTCGTGATGGTAATCATTGTACCAGCCGACTTCCTGTGTGTGCGAAGGGCTTGTTGTCAGTACCTTAGCAGCAGATGCAGTAACTGATGATATAATAGGAGAAACCATCAGTACACCGGCAACAAAAGCGCTTGTAATGCGTTTTGAAACGGATTTCTTCATAAACCAATTACCTCTCTTTCTAAAAAATCAAAACTATAAATAGATACTTAAATGATACGGCAATATTGACCCTCTCGTTTCAATATTAAATTCCGTATTATTTAATTATATTTTATAATTTTTTAGTTATTGAATCTAATCAAATTTTGCTCATTATCATTCGGGCGATACCAAAAATTGTGATTTTTACCTTCCGTACACTATTTGTTTACTTTTTAAATTATAATTATCTTAAATCTTTTAATCGTTAATAAGATAAGCATTTAAAGTGCAAAAGCCCTGAATCACGTGGATACATAAAATCAACAGTATAGAAATTTTATATTCGCAAATATGGATAAATCAGATATTAATGCAATTAAAACTCAGCATTTTCGCGCTAATATTGGTAAGTTTGAAATTGTAACATTATGCACAAAGTTTTAGTTAATTTTCCTTCACCTGTAATTTCCACCGACTTCTTATTTACTATCATAAAACCATGTATAAAACAACAAAAAACGATCATCAGCAATGTGTGCGGCATCGCGAGATCGTAAAACATAGTGTATATTACAAAAATCACTGTGAGATTTTGTAAGAATCAAGAATGGAAATTTATTAACAATTATGTTATACTAATTGGTAAAATGAAGGATCGAACATAAACGGATGGGAGGTGTAGCTAAGCAGATATAGTGCGATATCGTGGTTTTGATAGGGCTTTACCGACAAATGTGACTTTGTCACAGAAATATTGCCCCCGATTGGATATAATATATCTCGGAGGCGATGATATGAAACGAAAAGCTATCGTAAATACCGAGTTATGTGTGGCTTGCGGCTGCTGCGTGAAAGTTTGTCCGAAATCGGCGATAAGTGTTCCCGCTGGTGTGTTTGCTGTGGTTGACAGCACACTTTGTGTCGGCTGTGGAAAATGCGCAAAAGAATGTCCCGCGAGTGTTATTGAGATCGGGGGAGGTGCAGAATGAAACAGCGTAAAAAATGGTATGACTACCTCTGGATCTTCTCGCTGACATATCTGCTGCTTGGCTTTGTGAATATACTTTTTGCCTGGCTGGGTATGATCTGTTTTATCGTACCGCTTGTTATCTCAATTGGCTGGGGTAGCAAGGCCTACTGCAACAAGTACTGCGGCAGGGGACAGCTGTTCTCTATGCTGGGGGGAAGATTCGGTTTTTCACGAAAGCATGATATGCCGAAATGGATGAGGTCGAAAGCATTCAGATACGGATTTCTGATATTCTTTTTCACCATGTTCTTCGTGATGCTGTGGAACACATATCTGGTTTTCGCAGGCGGACGTCCTCTTTCACAAACAGTCAAGCTTATCTGGACATTTAAAGTTCCATGGCACTGGGCATATCACGGCACGCTGTTCTCAGATGGAGTGGCACAGTTCGCATTCGGTTTTTACAGCATTATGCTGACTTCAACGATACTCGGCTTTGTGACAATGCTGCTTTTCAAGCCGCGCTCATGGTGTGTTTACTGCCCGATGGGTACCATGACACAGCTGATATGCAAGGCAAAGAATGTGACAAAGTCACAGACCGCAGAGGAATAATTGTGTATAATTAAGACACAATAAAACAAACAGAAAGGAAGTATCACTATGGCAGTAATCAATGTAACAAAGGAAAATTTCGCTGAGATGGTAAACAGCCCAAAGCCTGTTCTTCTGGATTTTTACGCAACATGGTGCGGTCCTTGTAAAATGGTATCGCCGTTGGTAGATCAAATAGCAGATGAACATTCCGAATTCACCGTGGGCAAGATCGATGTTGATGAACAGCCTGAGCTTGCAGCGCAGTTCGGTGTTATCAGTATACCGACTCTTGTTGTTATGAAAAACGGCAGAGTTACCGCACAGGAGGTCGGTTTCAGACCAAAGCCCGTTATACTCGATATGTTAAAGGGCTAACTTCCGCAGACGTTCTTTATCGAGGATACGCACGCCCTTTCGAGATACTTCGACAATTCCCTCAGATACAAAGTATTTGAGCATACGTGAAACTACCTCACGGGCAGAGCCGATATACTTTGCGATCTGCTCCTGAGTGAGAGAGATAGTATCTGAGGAAGTTCTTGCTGATTCATCGTGGAGAAATATGGCAAGACGTTTGTCCATACTCATGAAAAGTATCTGCTGCATTACCCACATAACATCGGAAAAGCGGGATACAGCAGTCTCGAGGGCGAATATGCGGATAGCGGGATATTTTTCCGACATTTGCTTGAATGCTGTGCCGCTGAGGACGATACATTCGCTGTCCTCTTCGGCATCAACAGCCACATCGAATGTGATGGTCTGTAAAACACAGGAAGCCGACAGCATACACATATCCCCTTTGTGAAGACGGTAGAGAGTTACGTCCTTGCCGTCCTCGGAGAGTATATACGCACGAAGACTTCCCGAGCAGACAAAGAACGCTCCCGAACAGTCACTGCCGCTGTGGAGATTTGTGCCTTTTGTAAATTTCTTTTTAGCTGAATTTTCACAGATTAAGCTGCGGTCATCATCGGATAGATCATCCCAGAATGGGAAAACTTTCTTATAAACACTTTCAAACATAACAACTATCCTTTCGGAGGTATTTATGAAAACTGTAATTATTGGCGGCGTTGCGGGCGGTGCTTCCGCAGCCGCAAGACTTCGCCGTCTGAACGAACAAGACGAAATAATCATTATTGAGCGTGGAGAATTCATCTCCTTTGCGAACTGCGGTCTTCCTTATTATATAGGTGGAAAGATCACCGACAGAAAAATGCTGACCCTGCAAACTCCCGAGAGTTTCAACAGACGTTTCAACATTGATGTCCGCATCAAAAACGAGGCTGTGCAGATAAATCCCGAGGCACATATTGTTAAGATACGCAATGTGGATTCTGGAGAGATCTACGAGGAAAGCTATGACAGGCTGATCCTTTCTCCAGGTGCTGAGCCGATACGTCCTAATATCAAAGGCATTGATATACCTCATGTTTTTACTCTGCGAAATATCCCCGATACCATGAAGATCATGAACTATATTGAAACCGAAAAGCCGAAAAAAGCTGTTATCGCTGGCGGCGGATACATCGGTGTTGAAATGGCTGAAAACCTTGTTGATGCGGGGCTTGAAGTATCTATCGTTGAACTTGCAGATCATCTTATCGCGCCACTTGACTTTGATATGGCGGCAGATGTCCATCAGTATATCAAAAGCCGTGGTATAGGGCTTTATCTGGATAATGGGATAAATGAGATCACCGAAAAACAGGTTATACTTCATAATGGAAGCATCGACGCGGATATGGTTATAATGTCGGTGGGTGTTACTCCCGAAACTAAGCTTGCAAGGGACTGCGGCATTGAGGTAAACAGCAGGGGAAGCATTATCGTAAACAGCCATATGCAGACGAGTTCTCCAGATATTTATGCAGTGGGTGACGCGGTGGAAGTCCGCGATTTTGTTACCGGCTGGGGAGCTTTCATACCCCTTGCGGGACCTGCCAATAAGCAGGGACGTATCGCGGCTGATAATATAGCAGGTATATCCTCGGAATACAGCGGTACGCAGGGTTCTTCAGTGCTGAAACTGTTTGATATGACCGTTGCAGTGACAGGTCTTAACGAAAAGCGTGCAGAAGAAGCAGGCATCGAATTTGACAAGACATACACCTATTCGGCATCTAATGCAAGCTACTATCCCGGAGCGGAGAATATGTCAGTCAAGGTGCTGTGGGATAAGCATACCCATAAGCTGATAGGTGCGCAGATAGTGGGATATGACGGTGTTGATAAGCGCATGGACGTTCTTGCCACAGCGATACGTTTCGGTGCAAAAGTTACCGACCTGAAAGAACTGGAACTCTGTTATGCGCCGCCGTTCGGAAGTGCGAAAGATCCTGTTAATATGGTGGGATTTGTTGCCGAGAATGTCATAAATGGGACGGTGAAGCAGTTCTTCTGGCATGATGTTGCAACTCTGCCCCGTGACGGAAGCGTCACCCTGCTTGATGTGCGTACAAAGACCGAGATCGCACGCGGAATGATAGATGGTTTTGTGAATATCCCACTGGATTCTCTCCGCGGCGAACTGGATTCTATCCCGAAAGACAGACCAGTGTATGTACATTGTCACAGCGGTCTGCGCAGTTATATCGCCTGCCGCATATTATCAGGTAACGGATACGACTGCTATAATCTTGCAGGCGGCTGGCGGCTTTACAGCTCAGTGATCAGTTCTAAAAAGGTAAAGGATTATATCTGCACTGAGGATAAATAATTCCTTCGTTGATAGGATAATTATACCATCATGTGTGATGATATGTCAAGGAAGTTTTGGGCCGGTGATAACCCGATATTTGTGGTTGTAGGTTTATATCTGAAAAGAGTTTTGCTCTGCTTTTACGTGGGGTAAAGCTCTTTTTTTATTGATTTTAGAATGTAATGATATACAAATATTTGTTTAAATCAATTGTATTCAGAGGTCAAATATAACAATTATTGTGTTGGTTAAGTGAAATGTAATTACAAATCATTGACATATGCAGGAAGCAATTGTATATTAATATATGCTTGTGTGTTAATAAATAAACGATCAAATGAAAGATACAGATCATGTATCATTTAGGAAAGGAAAGTTAAAAATGAAAAACAAAGCTCTTATAGCAGCGGTTGCTTTTATGATGGCATTTACCTGCGCATCATGCGGAAAAAAGGAAGATGATTCTTCAAAGGCTGATTCTAAAGCAAAGGAAACTCCTGCTGAGACCGTAGTTACAACTGATGAAGAAACTGTTGAAACTACTGCTGAGGAAACGGTTGAGACCACCGATCAGGAAACAACCGAGAATGCACTTGGTACCACAGCTGATATCAATGATTTCATTGACACCAAGGAGATCGACCCTCCTATCTGGAAAGTTACCGATCCCGAAAGCGGTAATTCAATGTACCTTTTAGGTACCATACACGTCTTGCCTGCTGATGCTTCCGATTATCCTGCAGACCTGATGGATATATACAACAGCTGTGATTCTATCGCAGTTGAGTTTGATGTAACTGCTCTGCAGAGTGATATCAACGCTCAGATGGAGTACGTTAGCGGTATGACATATTCCGACGGCACTACAGTAAAGGATCATATCTCTGAGGAAACTTACAACAAGGCTAAGGATTATTTCACCAAGATCGGTGCATATAACGAGATGCTGGATCAGTACAGAGCGGGTTACTGGATAAATCAGCTGACCGTTGTAATGCTTATGCGTCTTGAAAATCTTGAGCTTTCAGGAACAGATTCATATTTCGTAGCCAAAGCAAAGGAGGACGGCAAGGAAGTTATCAATATCGAAGATATTTCCATGCAGACAGAGGCTCTCACTGCTTATACAGATGAATATGCTGATTATTCCATCAATGATCTGATCGATGATATAGATGATATAGATGGATTTGCAGCGGATTTCGGTGAACTCTTTGATAAGTGGGCTAAGGGCGACGGCGAGATATCAAGCGAAACTGAAGAGGATATCGCTGAGATACCCGAAGATCTGCTGGACGACCATGATGCATATAACAAGGCACTGCTCGATGACCGTAACCAGTATATGGCTGACAAGGCATCTGAATATATCAAGTCGGGCAAGAACTGCCTGTTCATGGTAGGCGCTGCTCATTATGCAGGAGAAAACGGCGTTGACAATCTCCTTGAAAAAATGGGCTTCACTGTAGAAAAGATCGGCTGATATTAATGCAAAAGTGATTAAATAAAGCATTCACTTTATAGATCATGTCAGAAAAACCATCAATGAAAAGCGTATTTTCATTGATGGTTTTTAGTTTTCATATAATTAAGCTGGACAGAACGCCCGGCTTTTTCCTTTTTTGATCTCAATAAAACACACGTCTTATAGTATCAGCACACTCGGCGATCAGTTCCTGACACTTCGGGCGCTGAATGGGTCTTCTGAACATTGCCCGCATAGGTTCGGGGTCCTCGGAATAGGCTTTGGTGATGGCGTGGCGTATGCTTCTTTCTATGCAAGACATATCAACACCGTATTTCTGAGCGATCTCAGGATAAACATCCTTGCTAAGACAATACAGCTTATCGGGCTTTGTTACACACATAACGATTGATTCGGCAAGATACAGATATCCTTTCAGTGCGCGGGATATGCCAAGTGAAAGTATTGTATCTACCGTCATATCTTCTATCTTTCTTTCCAGCGGAGTGGAAACAGTCATTTTTATGTAGCTGTAAAGGGTCTCCTCGCCGTATTCTGACGGGAGTTCGTATCTTACTCCGCAGTGCCGCGGCTGGTCATTCGAGCTTTGAAGCACGAATGTGTAGTCCTGTACCCTGAGTACAGCGCCGTCTGCAATAACATTAAAATTTTCTTTCTTCAATCTGTCTGCAAGCTTTGCAGCAAGCAGTTCTTCTTTTTCCTCAATAATCATAAGATCACTGCGACCTCCTAAAAAAATATACATTGATAAATTTGACAAAGCATTTCAGATATGGTAAAATAATACCTAGTTTATTAGTTGGATTATTAGTATTATATATTCCACTGGTGAAATACACAGCTGCATGATTAATTATACAGGATTACTGGGCATTAATCAATGAAATGACCTTGCAAGTTTCCTGCAAGCTTTTTGAAAGGATCAGGTATGGAAAGAACATTAAGACAAAGGATCAAAACTATCAAAGAGATCAAAAATCAGCACGGTATGTCTATACCGCAGATACAGGACATAGTAGCAGACCATGGCGGGTATGTATCTCCGAGGACGATGTACGATATTTTCGCAGATGGCTCAGAAGAAAAGAATTTTCACTATCAGTCAATAGCGCCGATATATGAAGCGCTTATAGATGTGTACGGTGATGACTATTCCTCCGATGATGTCATCGCACTGAAACAGATGCTGAAAGAGCGAAACCGCCAGATAGATGATCTTCTTGTTCAGCTTGAAAACAAGCAGGATGAATTTGACAAGCGTCTTGCGATATATGAAGAACGCAGAAAAGCTTATGAGCGTTCCATATCTCTGCTGGAAAAACAGCTGGATCAGCTTGACCGACTTCTTTTTGACCGTGACAAAATGCTTCAGCAGCTCCTTGATGCTTATCTTAAAATCGGCGGTTCGATGCCATCGGCAGCAGGAAGTGTATCGGACAGATATGATAAAGGAGAATGATCATGGAATTATGGGATCTGTATGACGGCGAAGGCAAAAGGACAGGAGAAATATGGGAACGCAAACACGGAAACTTTATGGAGATACCGAATGGGCGCTATCATCTTGTGAGCGACATACTTGTACAGCATAAGGACGGGACTTTTCTTCTATGCAAACGACATACCTGCAAAGACGTTTATCCAGGTTACTGGGAAGCAAGTGCAGGCGGTTCGGCGTTGCAGGGCGAGAATGCGGAAGAATGTGCAAGGCGAGAATTGTTTGAAGAAACAGGTCTTAAAGCAGACAGCTTAGATCTGATAAATATTTCATTCAGCGATAAAAGTCACAGTATGGTATACTGTTTTACAGCTACAGTAGATTGCAACAAGGATGCAGTTATTTTGCAGGAAAGCGAAACGACTGAATACAAATGGGTCGATGCAGCTGGGCTGATAGCGTATTCAGAATCAGATCTTGCGATAAAGACAAGTGTGAAAAGATATGAGAAATTCTATGATAAAGTCAGAGATATGCTGAAATAAAAAAGGCGCAGAGTTTTTTCTGCGCCTTTGTCATTTAGTAATACATATCAAATCCGTTTTCAAGACAATTAATATATGTCTTGCCTGCTTCGTAAAGTGCGGGGAGTATATAGTCCTTGTTGAAACGGACGACAGGAATACGGTCGTATGCGCGCATACCCATATGTACAAGTCCGCGTTCAAGCTGAGTGAGACATTCGAGAGTACCTCTGCCTGTACCGCCTGCACAGGCTATCAGCATACAGCGCTTTTCAGCGAGTGAGTGGCTGAATGTGGCATCACAGCGGCGGATCCTGTCAAAGAAAGCTTTGAAACACTCGGTCATATCCGACCAGTAAACTGCGCTTATCCATACAATTCCGTCGGCTTCTTTAAGGGTGTTGTATATCTCAGTGAAATCATCACTGATAACACAGGAGCCTTTTTTGTAGCAGGTGCCCCAGCCGTTTCCGCAGGCGCGACAGTGTTCAATATTTTTGCTGTTCAGATGTATCTCACATACTTCGCCGCCCGCTTCGGCGATGCCTTTTGATATCTGATCTTTTGCAGATGCAGTCAGACCGTCTTTATTAGGGCTTGACCATATAACTGCGACTTTTTTCATGATAAGTCCTCCTTTGAGAATTCTTATTATGCTATTCTTTTATTGCGAGAAGTTTCTGCATATCATCATCGCTGATGATGAAATCAAGTTCGGTATTCTGCTTGATGAATTCTTCATGGACGGATTTAGGAAGGGGAAGAGTGCCAAGCTGAAGGTCGAAACGGTTAGCAAGCTGTGAAACAGATACTCCGTATTTTTCAGCCATTTCGGAAATCTCTTTCTTAGCTGAAAGTCTGCCGGTTGCATTTGGGGAGTAGCTTTCGACAAGAATATCATTCTTTTTGCAGAACTCAATTAGTTCGGTTGGAACATGACCGATATGCACCCGTATCTGATTGACCATAGGTTTTATCTTAGCGTTGTCCATGAGATTTTGCAGATCTTCCACAGAGAAATTTGATACGCCGATGGCTTTTAGTTTTCCTGCTTCGTAAGCTTCTTCAAAAGCTTTCCACACAGCCAGGTTTTCCTTGTTGTAGTTATTGTTGGGGTCGCCGTCCCAGGGTCTTGGCCAGTGTATCAGCATCAGGTCGAGATACGAAGTGTCCAGCCTTTCGAGAGATTCGTTTATATGTCTGACTGCTTCCTCGTAGGTTTTTATCTCGGCAGGAAGCTTTGATGTGACAAAATAGGAATCGCGAGTTTTCCCGCTTGCTTTCATGCCTTTGCCCACGCCGACTTCATTTCCGTAAGCGATGGCAGTATCGATATGCAGATAGCCGATATCAAGAGCGTGCCTGACAACTCTTTCAGCGTCTTCGTTGGAAGTCTGCCATGTGCCGAGGGCTATTTTGGGGATAGTATTTCCGTTTGAAAGGGTGTATGATTCGCGGTAGATCATTGAATTCGCCTCCAGTTCGGGTGGTTATGGCAGGAACTTTCCTGATGCCAGATAGAGTTCGTACCACTCATGATGTGTGAGTTCAACCTTTGTGGAATCGCAGATGTCTTTAAGATGAGCGGGATTCATAGTGCCCGCGATAGCCTGCATTTTGGCGGGATGCCTGAGTATCCAAGCGATTGCGATGGCAGTCTTTGGTACACCGTATTTTTCACCAAGCTTTGCAAGAACTGCATTGAGTTCGGGATAATCCGGGTGATCTACAAAACAGCCCTTGAACATACCTATCTGCAAAGGCGACCATGCCTGAATGGTGATATCGTGCAGTCGGCAGTAATCCAGAATGCCGTTGTCCCTGTCGGTGGAACGGTCTGTGGTAGTATTGTTGATGTAAAGACCCGCATCTATCAGCTGAGACTGATCGAGAGAAAGCTGGAGCTGATTGAACACCAGGGGCTGTTTTACATATCTTTTCAGAAGTTCCAGCTGACCGGGAGTAACGTTGCTGACACCGAAGTGTATTACCTTACCGCTCTTTTCAAGCATATCAAAAGTCTCGGCGATCTCCTCGGGGTCGAACAGTACGTCTGGACGGTGAAGCAGAAGTACATCGAGATGATCGGTCTTCAGTCTTTTAAGACTGCTGTCAACACTTTCCAGAATATCTTTCTGTGTCCAGTCAAACTCGCCGCGGTCAAAATGAAGTCCGCATTTGCTCTGGAGAAAAATATCTTCTCTTTTCAGACCTGTTAGAGGGAAAGCATCGCCGAAACGTGTCTCGGCTTCACCTTCACCGTAAACGGTGGCGTGGTCGTAGAAGTTTATACCCAGTTCAGCCGCACATGAGATCATTTTAGCTGCCTCATCAACGGTAAGGGACGGCATTCTCATACAGCCGAGGATTATGCTGGATACGTTCTGAGGTCCGTTAACTACATTCTGCATTTTCATATCATATCGCTCCTTCTGTCGTCAGCATACAGTAAAATTCAGATCATTGTGTATATCCCGACCACACAAAAACGTGTGATCGGGATACGGGAAAAATGTTATGTCATTTACTATAGGGCTTAAATCATGTACGTATTATATCATATCCCATAATATAAAAATATAAAATACTTTCTAAAAAATTGTATAAAACTATATTGTTTTGTATTTTTATAATATATGTAAAGTCAGAAAACGGCATTAAAGAACCCTCTGCTATACTTTTGCAGAGGGTTCTTACGCTATTTTTACTTGAAGAAGTATAAGGTACTTCTTTTATTATCAGTATTCTGAGGATATGCAAGTGAGTTGACTTCCTCCTTATAACGAGCTACATGGAATTCTCCTGTAATCTCTCCCTTGAATTCATCTAAAGATGCGTACACATAACAATATTCGGGAGATTCGATATCGGTTTCTATCGTTCTTAATTCGGTAAGCTGGCTGCCGGATGTTTCATACAAAGTGCATTTCAATTTGCCGTTATCTGTTATATTGGCAGATGTAACGTATCTGCCGTTGAAATATACGTCAGAATAACCACCGAGATCATATCTGGTAATGCTGCATTTTTTTCCGCCGACATTGACATTGCCGTTATCATCAGGTGTGATTGCCAAAATATAATTCTCCTCACAGAAAGCACAATATATCGCGTCAGGTGTTGTAGCTATATTCGGGTATGTCTTACCATCATATAATTTATAGGGCTCTTGGGTCGAATCACCATCGGCGTTTATCAGTTCGAGTTCAACATGGCGTTCAAAAGTCGTGTAATCATTTTCTATGCGATCAACAAGTATTAAACCATTTGATTCATTGTAGCCCATTCCGTAGCCATGGAAATCTGTATTATATTCATATATTTTCTTTGCTTTTTTCTGATCTTCATAGTCTATGCGGTAAATAATATCTCCTTCAAAATTATTTGTGTTCGAGAGAGATATATACATTTTTTTCCCATCAGCTGAAAAACGGGTATGTGCGCCGACAACTTCGTTATCGCCTATTCCTAATTGCTTGAAATTAACATCATAATTATAAACAGCATTTCCGTTATCATCAAATACAGTGGCTTTCAAAAGGTTGTAATGTCCTGCATTGTCTAAAAGTCCACTGACGGATACGAATTTGCCATCAAGGCTATGTCCGTTTCTTCCTTTAGTTTTAAAAGATTTGATAAAAGAATCTGATGGAACATCGTATATAACATAATAGGTCAAATAATCGTCCCCGGCTTCCTGGATGCTGTTATCCCAGTAGTACAAAACATATCTGTTATCATTCAGTTTTTCTATACTATAGTCAGGGTAAGCGGCGTTCAGTTTATTAACTAACTCTTCAGTGTTCCTGTCCTTCAGACTATTTGTATTCTCCGTCTTGTTTTCGCTTTTATTCTCTTTGCTGTTTTCTTTGTTGGTGTCAACTACGACGTTCTGGTTGTTACCGTTATTGAGGTTCGTTGTATTGTCTTTTTTGCTGTCGGTCTTTGAATCAGTCTTGTTATTATTCTTGTTATCTGTCTTGTTATCTGTCTTGCTGTCAGTTTTGCTGTCAGTATTGTCAGACGAGCTTTCGTCTGTGATATCATCTGAATCTGTTTCGCTGTCGATATAGCTGCTGTCTTCATCATCTTCAATGTCTGTGGTGACAGTCTCGTTGTATATAGACGAATCTCTGTCCTTGTTAGGTACAGTATTGTGCATATTCCTGTTCAGGGAGAATATAACTCCGCCTGCAAGAAGTATTGCCAAACAAGCAGCGACCGCACCGCCGCGTCTCAACTGAATCCTGCCCGAGGGTTTATTATCATCCGAATTGTATGTCTTAGCTGTGATATTTCTTTTTGTCTGTATTACACTGTTCGTTTCGTTCATTTCAAATCCCGCCTTTCTCATGACGGAGGAGAGTATGCGCTGCTGTTCATCATCGGTGAGCTTTACATCATCAAAGGAAGAAAGCTCATCTGCAAGCTTTTCGGCATCTGACGGTGACACGCTGTTTGTCAATGCTTTCAATCTGTCTTCCATTACACGCCCTCCTCTAAAATTTTCTTTAGTTTTTTCAGTCCGCGAGATAGCTTCATATTCAGCGTGCTGATATTCAACCCTAAGTCTTTGGCGATGTCTTTGTTTTTCTCGCCAAGATAGTATTTGCGTATAAATATCTGTTCATCAGGTTCGCCCAGCTGTTTTATGGCATCTATAAGATCGGAATTTTCGCTGTTGTCTTCTGCGATAGTGTTTTCAAGGTCATCGTAATCCAGCATTTCCTCTTGTTTGCACTGTCGGTGAAAAACATTTATGCAGTGACGTTTTGCGACGACCATAAGCATCGCACGCACTGACTTCATATCAAAGCCGTTCTTCTGACCTATATTGTAAAAAATCAGAAAGATATCACTCACAGCTTCTTCGATGTCTTCTCTTGTGCAGACATCACACAGCTTTGAGTAAGCTATCTTATGTACATAAGCACTATACTGCATAACAGTCTGTGCAAGACCTCGCTGCGCATCGCTTTTCAGCAATTGCAGCAGTTCATTATCATTCATATGAAAACCTCGCTTGTTGAAACGTTTCACTATATACAGTCAATGTAAATTTCAGAAAAGTCACAGGGCGCAAACATTTTTTGCAGGAATAATTGTAAATGTTTTATGAATTGACAACTTGCTGTCGGATGTGAGTTTTTTACGATAACATTACAGTCAATAAAAGAGCAGTGTCTGTTGCAGCGAACATGGCATTGTTTATATTTATAAATATAGTATTCTGATTGAGATCAAGATCTGTTCGGATTTTTAATTATACACTAAATACTATGGTTTGTAAATTGGCAGATAAACTATGTTTCAGAACAGTACATAGTCCAAATTTGTTATCCTTTCATTATCCAGATAGGTACGACAGATTATTTTGTTATTATATTTACGCAAACTATTGACATCATTAATACGCTGTGCTATAATGTAAAACAAATAACAAATGTCATGAAATGAAATATCTGCTGAAGGAGGGCGGGGTCTGTGCCTGTTTATACTTTTTTCTGCGATAACAGTAGTTTTCCCCGTTCAAATAAGCTTAAGAAAGCATACTGACGTTGAATAAACATAGTCGGCGTGCTTTTTATTTTGTAATACATTTTTATAGGAGGAAAGAAACATGACGAAAACTATCAAGAGAGCAGCTGCTGCACTTCTGGCGCTGGCAATAGCCGCGGGAACTATCCCCGTTGATTTTGGTGCAAAGGGACTGATCAGTGTCGCCGCAAGTGCAGGATCAGAGGATATCACCGAGGTCGGAATCGAAAAGGAGAAGACGGAAGAAGAACCTGTTATAGCTCCCAACACATACTATAATTATGCTGAATTCAATGCGGCAGAACCCGGTTCCAAGCCAACACTTGTTCTGCAGGAAAACTACAACGGAACAATGACTATTACCCGCGATGATGGTATTATCGATCTTAATGGATTTACTATCACCGGTTATCTCAACCTGCAAAACCAGAACGATGTTATCATTGTAAAGAACGGCTCTGTTGGCTGGCTTGATGATACTTCGGGTGTGTGCACTGCATTTACTCAGCCGGTCATACTTATAAATGTTACCGTGTATAATACAGCATTCGGCGGTAACAGAAAGTTCTACTATCTGGGAAATACGAACGTAAGATCATTTTCAAGAGAAAGCGGTGAATATGAACCAGCTGACAGCACCGGCTTCAATGCTATCGCTGATCCTGTTGCTAAGGAAGGTCTTGTTTACAACGGCGAAGATCAGTTACTTATCGATGATTCATCTTTCAAGGGTACATTTGGTGTCGTTCCCTCTGAAGATGAGAGATACTTCACATATTATTTCACCCGCGGCGAGCAGGAATCCGATACCTATGTAGCAGGTACCGTTGAGGACGGCGTTATCAATACAGAGTGCGCACCGCTTTATGCTGCCGATGCAGGCGAGTATACAGTTTACTATATGTGGGACTGCGATAGTGAGTGTGATGGCGGCGTAGGAGCAAACAGCTTCACTGTTACTATTGACAAAGCTGTTCCTAAGGTAACTGCACCTACTGCAAATAAGCTTACTTACAGTGGTAAAGCTCAGGAACTGGTAGCAGCAGGTTCTTCCAGCGTTGGAAAGCTCTCTTACAGCCTTGATGGTAAAACTTTTAGCGAGGAGATACCTACTGCCACAGCTGCGGGAAAGTACACCGTATGGTACAAGGTCGATGAGACAAGCAACTGGGAAGCTTCCGAAGTCGGCAGCATCGAAGTCACCGTTGACCACCTGTATACCAAGCACGAAAAGACTGATGCGACCTGTACAGAAAACGGTGCAAAGGAAGATTACTGGACTAACGAGCTGGGTGAGTTCTTCAGCGATAATAAGGGCGAGAACAAGATCGACAGCTCTGTAGTGATACCCGCAAAGGGTCATGATCTTGATACAAAAGCTCTCGTATGGGTATGGACAGAGACCGAAAATGGCTTTGATGCCAGTGTTCAGATAAAGTGCAAGACCTGTGGTGATATCGAAGACGTTAAGGCTGAAGTGAAGTCTGAAGACAACGGCAAGCAAACTACCTACACTGCTACTGCTGTCTACGGTGGAAAAACCTATACGAATACCAAGATCGTAGACAACACTTACATTCTCGGTGATGTAAACGGCGACGGCAAGATAAACATAACTGACCTCACAAAGGTCGCAGCTCACGTTAAGGGCAAAAAAATGCTCAATGCCGATCAGATCAGACGTGCAGATATAAACGGAGATGGATCAGTAAATATAACCGATTTGACAAAGCTTGCTGCATATGTCAAGGGCAAAAAGCTGATCAGATAATCATATCGTAAGCTAAAAAAGAAATTTTTTCAGGCACTTTTGTCATTGCTTTGGCAAAGGTGCCTTTTTCTTGTAAATTGCGGTCAAAAAGTGTGGGCTAATGAAAATATTATCCTGTGAAAAAGTGCTGATAGCAGTTTTAGCATAGTAATTAAATTGATAAAATTACAATATTTGGTAGGTGATATTTCATTTTTTTATACGCAGATATCGTTGAATTTAATATTTTCGGATAAAATAAATAGATATATTTTATAGCACTACACATTATGCACAAATGATATAAAGCGATTTATGGCTTCATAAGGCGATATGCTGTCATATTTTAACATGTTCGCTGATGTGTAGCTTGACCATTTATTGCTCTTTTTTATAATAATATGAAAATCTTTATCAATTTTTGTGCTTCTTGCTTATATTTATTGACAAATTAATATGATTATGGTAAGATTTATACAGACACCGAAGGGAAGCGAAAGCAAATTTGGTGTAACAGAAATAAGCTTACCCGGGCGGCACGCGGAATATATCTTTGGTTGGATATGTCAAATTTGAAGGATCAGCCGCAGGGTATCTAACTAGGAGGTAATACTAATGAAAAAGAGAAAAATCTTAGCAACGATTGTTTCAGCAGCTATGCTCACAACTGTATTTGCAAGCTGCGGCAACACAGACGGCAAGAGCGGCACAAAGAAAGCCAAGACAAATGATGATGGTTCACAGGAGATCACCTGGATGTTCTGGGATGACCTTAACGCAACAGAGGATCTTATCTCGCTGGGTTACAAGCAGACTATTGACAAATTCAACGAGGATTACAAGGGAACATATCACGTAACACCTATAACAACTAACCTTGAAGAGTACTACAACAATCTCAATGCTAAAATTGCAGCAGGTGATGCACCCGATGTATTCATCGTAAGCCCCGGTCCTCAGCTGACTGATTATGTTGAGCCCGGCGTTGCAGCTCCCCTTGATGATTATCTCGCAAAGGACGGCTGGAAGGATACTTTCACAAGCGATGCTGTATTTACTCAGCAGACTTATGACGGAAAGATCTACGCGGTTCCGCTGAACACTGCTGCTGCTTGCTGCTTCTACAACACCGAGATGTTCGAGAAGGCTGGCGCTAAAGTTCCTACTACTTGGGAAGAGATGCTGGACGCTTGTGCTAAGCTCCAGGATGCAGGCTACACTCCTATAACTATATCCGCAAATACAGCATGGTGCCTTTCTATGGTAGCAGGTTATCTGTGTGAGGCTGAGGGCGTCGATCTCGCTGCTCTGGCAGACGGTTCTGCTTCATGGGAAGATGGTAAGCTGGAGAATGCTTGCAACAAGCTTCTTGATCTTTCTAAGTATTTCCAGAAGACAGCTGGAGGAGATACAAACGATGTAGCAACAGCAAACTTCTACAATGAACAAGCTGCTATACTTATCCAGGGTTCATGGGCTATCGGTCAGATCAACGGTGCCAATCCTGATTTCGAGTCAAAGTGCGGCGTGTTTGCATTCCCTGGCGTTGACAGAGTTATCGCTAAGTCCGACTCTCTCTGCATGAGTTCTACATCCGCTTGCCCCGATGGTGCAGCTGCGCTCATCAAGTATTTCACTGATGATGATGCTCAGAAGTACACCGCTGAAAAGGGTGGTAAGATACCTGTAACAAAGGTAGAGTATGATGCATCTGTAGCTCCTAAGCAGCTCGCTTACGTTATGGACGTATTCAGCAGTGCAAAGGGTACATTCGGTTTCTACAATGAGTCGATGCCTACTACCGAGACAGGTTCTCATTTCGATGACACAATGGTTTCTGTAATCCTCGATGGCGTGGCACCTGCAGATGCTGCAAAGGACATGGAGGAATTCTACGCTGCTAATTGCAGAAAGTAAAATTTCGATCTATCAAAAAGACGATATAGGGGCGCATATTACGCCTCTATATTGTTTTTAATGTTTCCCCATTCTGAAAGGAGTTGATCCGGGATGGACAAAATGCTTAGGAACAAGAAAGCTATTGCTTTCTTTATGCTTCCTGCATTCCTTTTGTTCACACTGGTGCTTTTTGTACCGATCGTACAGTCGGTATATTATTCATTCTGTGAATATAGTGTGCTCAAGCCCCCGAAATATATCGGACTTGATAATTACAAGGCTATACTATCTGATAAAACCTTCGTTATTGCATTAAAGAACTCAATGTTCTTCCTCGTTTTTTCCTGCGTGTCGCAGCTTATTTTAGGTCTTTTCTATGCAGCTCTGCTGACAAACATCGAGAAAGGACGAAATCTGTTCAAGAACATTATTTATCTTCCCTGCGTACTTTCTTCGGCAGCACTTGGTCTGCTGTGGATGTTCATATTCAGTCCGCAGTTGGGTATCAACCAGCTTCTTGAAAAAATTGGCATTGAGGGTCCTATGTGGCTTTCGGATACCAAGGGCGCTATCATACTTCCCATGTGGGTAATAGCTTTTGTTGCTCTGTGGCAGTATGTAGGTCAGTCTATGATGCTTTACATGGCTCAGATATCAGGTATAAGCAAGTCTCTTATGGAGGCAAGCTATATCGATGGATGTACAAAGCCCATGACATTCAGATATGTCACACTTCCGCTGATAAAGCCCATGGTAGCTACTGCAATGTCGCTGAATGCTATCGGTTCGCTGAAATTCTTCGATCTTATATTCAATATGACCGAAGGCGGTCCTAACCACAAGACTGAGGTGCTTGCAACTCACCTCTATCAGCAGGGATTCAAGTATTCCAAATACGGCTATGCTAGTGCCATAGGCGTAGTACTGCTCATACTTTGTCTGGCAGTAACATTATTTATCAATAAGGTCGTTAAGACCGAGCAGTACGAGATGTAAGGAGGTACAGTTTAATGAGTTCTTCAAAAAATGAAGTTGCAGCACTGGATCCTTCTTCCAAGAAAAAGGTCACACCGATTCAGGTACTGATATATGTTTTCCTTTCAGTGATAGCCATAACATATCTGCTGCCTTTGCTGTGGGTGTTCAACGTTTCGTTCAAATCTAAATGGGAGATATTTTCCGCTCCCTTTTCACTTCCCAAAGAAATAACATTCGGTAACTACACATTTGCTTGGAACAAAGCTCATTTGGGTCAAGCAACGCTCAATTCGTTTATTGTTTGTGTTGTTGCATTGATACTCGGTATGCTCATTGGTTCGATGGCAGCATTCGGTATTTCACGTCTGAAATGGAAAGGTTCTAAGCTTGCGATGACTTATTTCCTCACAGGTATGATGATTCCTATCCACTGCGTGCTTATCCCCCTGTTCACAAGATTTGCAAAGATCACACAATTTATGAATGATCAGGGATTTGAGAATTTCCATCTCACAAACTCCCTTACAAGCCTTGTTCTCCCTTATCTTACATTCTCACTTCCTATAACGATATTCATTATGGAAGGCTTTTTCTCGAGTATGCCTAATGAGCTTATAGAATGTGCTTGTATGGAGGGTGCGAATATCTTCCAGATATTCTTCAAGATATGTTTACCTCTTGGCAGAACAGGTCTTTTTGTAACAGGTCTGATGACTTTTATTGGTAACTGGAACGAACTGCTTCTTGCTATGGTTTTCATCTCAGATGAAACTAAAAAGACTCTGCCCGTATCTCTGTCGAAGTTCGTTGGTCCATATAATACCAACTATACACAGATGTTTGCGGCTATCATGATAGCAGTCATCCCGACTATCATAGTTTATTGTGCATTCTCAAACAAGATCGTTGACGGTCTGACAGCAGGCGCTGTAAAGGGCTGATAACTGTTTTTAGGGTGCATAAAAATAGAGTATTCGCGACACCTCTGTTGCTTGGGCAACGGGGGTGTCTTTTTGCTTTTGCTGTTAATCGGAATGGTTGTTTGGATAGCAAGATAGTTACGATGAGCAGATCATATAATCAGCCCAAATAAAAGCACATTCCCGAGCCGCTAATGCTGCCCGGAAATGTGCTTTTTGAGTTTGGTGATTATTTTACATAGCCGAAAAGTCCGGATATCTGCTGATTCTTGATAGCCTGAGCTACAAGGCCTGCCACGATGTTGGCACCCTTTTCACAGAAGTGTGTGCCGTCTGTTGAACCTTGTACAGCACCCATCAGGTGATAGGAAAGTGCTGTGTTGTAGCCAACTGAGTTATAGTGGTTCACCATGATTGTGTTCAGGTCGATGCAGGGGATACTGTACTTGCTTGCAAGCTTCTTGCAGGCGTTGCAGTAATCGGTGTAGCTGTTGGTGAATCTTCCCGAACCGCTGTTATATGCGCCCATGCCGATAACGGTAGTTACAAGTATGGGTGTAGCACCCTTAGCCTTTGCGCCGTTTATAAACTGGGTCATGTACCATTCATAGGAGCCGTCGCTGGGATAATCTACGTTTCCGCAGATAGGTGCATATCTGTCGGCATTGGATTTGCCTGCATCGTTGATGGCGAACTGAATCAGTACATAGTCGCCTGCTTTTAGGCTGTCTGCAAGGCTCTGCCATCTGCCTTCGTCGTAGGCTTTCTTACTGCTTCTGCCTGCCATGGAGCGGTTATCTACATTTACATTGCTGTTGAAATAGTTTGCCAGATAATAGCCCCAGCCCTGCTGAGGAGCGTAGCTTGCGCGGTAGGACTGTACAGTGGAATCGCCGAGTATGAATACTGTGGGATTATTGTTGGTGTTTGTATTTGGATTGCTGTTGGGGTCGTAAGTCTCGGCGTAAGGCTCGTCGGTTTTTATGAGAGATATATAGTCGAGATTGGGACCGCCCTTGCCTGAAACAGTGGAAACCATCTTGATGGTATTGACGCCTTTTACAAGTGGAAGTACTATGCCGAATTCATTCCATGAAGTCCAAGCGCCTGTGCCGGGGAAGGACTGCAGCCAGAAACGGCTGGTGTCACCGTTTACATATATCCTCATGGGTCTGTCTTCGGATGTTCCGTTTGCAAAACGGATATGGGTCATATAGTTGCCTGTCTGGTTTGCATTTACTGTGAATGTGATGTTACTGGTATCGGTATTATCGAGATTTATATAACCATTTGGATTTGTGTAGCCTGAATTTGTTGTCTCGATAATTGCTTCTGACCATGTCTGGTCTATTGCGTAGTAGACCTGTTCGGTATATTGTTCGTTCTGGCTGTTATCGGTGAGCTGTGCTCTCAGTCCTGCGAGGTATTCATGCATTATCTGAACATCTGTGCCGTTCACAGCATTATCGTCGTTGATGTCACATACAGAAGTCGGTACGGAATTGTACTTTGAGGAATTATTTGCTATGCGCTGGAGTTCAACAAGGTCAAGGATATCGATCACACCGTCTGTGTTGATATCGCCTACTCTTGACTGTACCTGTACTGGCTGAGGATCGGGTTCAACGGAAACTGTTGTCTTTTCAGCTGTCCATCTCTGGCACTTGTTGTAGGTCATGCCCCACTGCTGAACGTTTGCGCCTGCTGAAGTGCTTGCAGAATCAACTTCAACAAAGCACGCATCTCTTGAAGAACGTGTGGATATGTAGTAGCTGCCGTCACCCAGCTTGGTGAACTGGAAGAGCATCATGCTGTCATTGCCTGCATAAGGAACCAGCTCGACATTGCCGCCGTTGGATCCTGACATAGCTTTCAGTACATAGTCGGGATTTGCGGCGGAGCGTATATAATAGTATGTAGTGCCGTTATTGAAGGGGGTGAGTTTCCATTTCTGGTTGTTCTGACCGTTTGAACTCCACTGCTGGATATTTGTACCCGATTCCATCTTGCCGCCTGCTACGTCCATCACAAGACCGCTGTTCATGTTCTTGAAAGTGTAGTATGTGCTGGTATCCATCGCGGTATCGCCGATATTCATGAGACCGGCTACCAACTCAGCATTTTTCTGAGCACCCATGGCACTCTGGTGAAGATCGTCGTTAGATGCATAGTAAGGAGTCATGGCATCGTATCCGCCTGAACTGAAACCGAAGTTCTGCCATGCGGTGAAGAGGTCAACGACTTTGACATTCTGCTCTTTGCCTATGGTATCCAGCTGTCCGCCGAACCATCTGCCTGTCAGCTTGGGATTGCGGTTCATGTCACCGTGACGCCCCTGCTGTTTTACAAGGATAACGTTCATGCCCTTGGCTTTTGCTTCTTTTACCATGTTGGTAACAACGCTGTAGTATTCGTCAGAATTGGAATAGTTGGTATCGTTTATACCGATTGAGATAATGTAATAATCTCCCGCCTTGCCGTAATACTTTATCGGTGCGAACTGACCATCCTGATAAAAGCCTTTGGCATACTGTCCGCTTGAAGCAAGATTACGGACTTCAAAGACATTGGTGTTCACGTAGTTGTTCAGGTACTGACCCCAGCCGTGCTGTTTGTCATCTGAAGTGTTGTAGTAGTTAGCAACGGTGGAATCGCCGCATATCCATATAGTCGGCTTCATCTCGCCCGTGGTATTCAGCTGGGTTATCTCAATTGTTGAGATAGTGTAATCAGCTTTGTTCATACCTGCCACAGCCTCGATATTCAGCTGACCGTCCGTTACAGGTACCTGTATGGTCTCGGTAGCGTTGTTGCCCGTAAGGTTTATCATCTGTAACATACCCTCGACTTTAATTGTAGTTCGCGGGCTGTTGCCTGTTGTGACTGTCAGCTGATAAAGTCCTCTGGGAAGATCAACATTAAAAGTACCTCCCGTGAATTTTACCGCATCGGAAAGTGCGCCGTAGCCGCCTGCACTGACGTTTGAAACGCTGCCCGAAAAGCCGTAGCCCCTGGAGCTGTTATAACCGTCATAAGCGGAAACACCTGTATATCCGCTTGCGGAGCCATTGCCGCCAAGGTCGAATTTCCAGTTAGTCGTTGCGGCAGAAGCTTTGATAGCTGTGCCTGCCGAAAGACCCGAAAAAGCCGAAAGTGCCATCATAGCTGATGTCACACCGCTTAGCACACGTGAAGTGCGTGACACTTTCTTTCTGTGAAACAGATTCATTCAATTACCTCCATTCAAAATATGGTATTGTATCCATAGTACCACCATTATATTAATTATATCATATAACATATTTCGTTGTCAATCTATTATTTTTAAAAAATAGTGGATTATTTACATATTCTCGCATGATTCGTTGAGATTTTATGTAATATAGTGCCTTGGCGATATCATGCGGAATTTGGGGCATATCATGGATGGCAGGGGAATTATTTATCGGAGAATATATTTTTATAGGATAATATTATCACATAACTTAACAATAACTCGTGTGATATTCAACAAATCCCATTGTTGATTAATGTTAAGTTCAACAAAGTTGGTTAATCGGAAATACGTACTTTGTTAAAACTATTGACTTTAAAATATCAAGGTGATATAATTTAATTATATTCAATGAAAAGAATAATTGTCCGAAAAAGTAAGGAATTTTTGGAATGTGGGTATTAAATGTGCATAAAAAACGGTAGAATATTCTTGTATGTGTTCGGCTGATGTTTGTCGGACATATAAAGATTGACAAATTAGATATCGGAAAATTTTATACCGATAAGATATAGTGATGTCTGTTTCATATTGCCGTATTTCTTGCACAGCGGATAAAATGACAGTTTCTTGGCCAAAGTTATCCGAATAGGGGGAAGAACAATGAATAATATCATTTATGTAGGCAGGAATATGACTACTTTTACCTGCAAGCAGCATTTTCATGAAGAGTGGGAGCTTGTATACTGCACGGGCGGTCAGGGCAGATTTGAATTTGAAGACAGCACCATCGAGTATAACTCAGGGGATCTTGTGATAATCCCGCCCCATGTTGTACACGCTAATAATAGCGATGAGGGTTTCACAAATATCCATATAAATATTACCGATGCGACTTTCAATTTCAAGGAACCTCTGCTTATATCTGATGATGCTGAGCAGCATATCATGGGTAGCTTCAAGGACGCTTTCTATTTCTTCAACAGTGATATCAACAGCAGACAGCCGATTATGGCTGCTTTCGGTGACCTTATCGCCAATTACGTCACGGCTTTCAGCAATACAAAACCTCTGCGTGACGTGGTGGATGAGATCAAGAGCAATATAATGCAGAATTTCACAGACTGCGACTACGAACTTGACACGTATCTGCGCACGATACCTTTCAGCTACGATTATCTGCGCAAGCTTTTCAAGAGTGAAATGGGTATGACACCCCACAGCTATCTGACAAATCTGAGGATACATATGGCAGAGAAGCTTCTTTGCTCCCCTGATACTGTTGAGCAGAATATTTCCGAGATAGCGTATATATGCGGTTATTCCGATTCACTCTATTTCTCGCGCGTGTTCAAGAAGAATTTCGGATGTTCTCCGAAAAATTACGCCGCCATGCATTCGGCAGGCGCATAAAATATAGTTTACATCAAACCCCATTTGTAGATATGGATTCAGCCCCGAGGAAATATTCCTCGGGGCTGGATTTATGTGTTTGGTTCAAAATATCTGTATCCATCAGGAAGTCTGATAAATGCGCGGATATGCTCATCCGGCGGACGTTTTATTATCGCAGAAATGTTGCCGACATTTCCCTCTGCGGTCAGTATTGAATCTCTGCGAACTTCAATGACGATACCGATATGGTCATGCTCGCAGTTTTCAAAGACGCGGTCGAATAGCACGATATCTCCAACTTCGGGAACAAAACCATCACCAATCTTATGATAACCGATGCGCTCATCGCCCAGTGCAAATTCTTCCCATGCGATGCAACCTGCCAGATGGCAGGTTTGACATTCGGCAGGACGTATCGGTATTTCAAAACCAGCTTCGATACAGCAATGATAAACGAAAGCTGCGCACCAAAGTCCGTCAGCTTCTTCTAAAGTCCAGTCGGGAAAATGTCGGATCATTCTATAGAGGTTCGATGCTTCGCCCTTTACAAAACCATGAAGCGGTAGCTGAGCGTTCACTTTTGCGATATCGGCAAGGTGTTTTCTTGTTGCTTTTTCCATAATACCTCCGCTGTGATCTTTAGTGTATTCTGATAACATTATACTTTCTGATTGATAAAAAGTCAACTAATAAAGATCGCGCCTCGTACAAAGTGACTAGGCGCGATCTTCATTTTAAGGATGGTTCTTTCCTATGTTTACCTTACAGTAACTGTAACAGCGTGCTTGATAGAAGCTGTTGATGTCCACTCGCCATTGACCTTGGCTGCGATAGCTACTCTATAAGTCAGATTGGGAGTGAGGTTCTTGGGGGTTGTAAAGCTGAGGGTAGATGCAGGGATAGCAGAAGTCTGAACTCTCCACTTGCCTGCAAGGAATACAGCTATACCGTAGTTTGTAGCGCCCTGAACAGGATTCCATGTGAATCTTATCTGGTGATATTGTTCGTTGTAATCGATAGACTTTATCACAGGATAAACATTGGGATCAAGAGTAGAAGGCTGTTGAGTTGTACCCGACGAAGAAGTCGAGCCGTTTACTACTGTGGTCTCATCGAGAGTTCCGCCGTAAACATCAAAGTAAGATGCAAGCTTCGATGTATCTGTCTGGAGGAAGTAATTGCCCGATGGGATGTAGCAGATAGATGAGTTCGTATCAAAGTTTGCATACTTGTTATCGGTGTTTACCTTGGTGCTCTTGCTTGATACGATAGTGCCCTGCATATCGCCCTTGCAGTTGTTGAATACGTCATTGAAGCTCTTTACTGCGCCCAGTTTTACCTGCATAGGGTTCTTGCAGCTATCAAAGATATTGTACTCGGAGAAAATGTAGGCATTTGCTCTCGGGTTCATGCAGTAGCTTGTCTGTCCGCTGAATATGTTGTTGTACATATGAATGTTTGCCTGACGAGCCAGAGGTCCTCTGGATTCGCACTTGTTCCAGTAGTTGTGATGATAAGTCAGGTGGTACTGCAGGCTGCTGTCGGAGGAACCAACGAGGTTCGTCTTGTGGTAGCCCTGATAGTAGCAGTAGCTGTTTGTGAAGTACTGACCACGCTTGAAATCGCAGGCACCATCGCCGCCTGCCTTATCTGATTCAGCAGGATTAGATATTGAAGGTGCGTAGAATTCGCAGTTGTGTATCCAGCATCTTTCAACGGAAGCTGTCAGTGTTGAGCTTTCCTGAACGCCCTCCATGCCTATGCAGTCCTCGGGAACGTTCTTGAATGCGATATTCTTAACTTCAAAGCTCTTTCCGAGACTTGGAGCCGAAGATTCACAGATGAAATGGAATCCCCAGCCGTTGATAGTAGCGTCAGTGCCGATACCCTCGATGGTGATATCCTTGCCCGACTTCATTCTTGCCATGTAGCCGTTGTCGCCGACACTTCCGCCGTAATCTATGGAGTCATAAGCTGTAAGACCCGAAGGAGCCTTGACATCTCCGATTATACGTATAACAAGAGGTGTACCGTCCTGAGCCAGCTTCTTGATGATGCCTTTATTGGAATTGGCCTTACCGCCGTTGGAAGTTTTACCGCTTCCTGCGTCCTGACCGACAGAGTTGAGTATGTTGCCGATACCGGTAACGGTTGTGCCGTCCTTGGAAGTAACGGAAACTGTATCCTTGTTGCTGTTGGTAACGTAGAGGACGATAGCGTTGGATTTCAGCGTACCGTTATCGTTGTATGCGCCAACACCTGCGGTGTAATTGTAGTGTGCGTAGCCTGAACGGTCCTGTGCATTTACCTGCAATCCGCTCTGGACGATTGTGCCCTTTGTGGTGTTCAAGGTAACGGAATAAGTACCTGCGGGTACGCCGGGTATATCAACTCTCAGACCTGCAGAGGTATCACGTACCAGATAGTTAAGGTCGTTGCCTGTCAGCTTGCCCGATACCTTGCCCGAATATGAAACGCCTGTAACATCAGAATCACTAAGACCGGAGAATACAACGTACAGACTTTCGTTCCAGCCGCCTGCGCTTACAGCTTTTACGCCGTTTATTGTTGTGCTGCTGTTATTTCCGCCTGTGTTTCCACCTGTGTTGCCGCTGTTATTACCGCCGTTGTTTCCGCCGCTCTGTGAGCTGTCATCGGGCTGCTGATAGGAAGAGCCGCCCTGAGTTGAGTAAGCCATGTAGAACAGGTTTGCAGTGTCTGCCTTTGTGAGGGTGTGGCTGCCTGCGGAAACGTCAGCTGTGATAACGCCGTTTGATGCTGTCAGCTTGTTGCCGTCCAGCTTGATATTGCCTGTGCTCTCGACAAAAACGAGTGTCAGCTTGCCAGCCGCGGGAGCGTTGAAGCTGATGCTTGTGGCGCTTTCGATTTTCAGGCACTGGGTTAGGGTCTGACCGCCGTAGTTTACAGTTCCCTTGGAAGTCGAGAGGTTGCCCGTGATGGAGAAGAAACTGCTGTTTGTGCCGTTAGTTGTAAAGTTATGTACATTCGATGATGCAGGTACCGAAGTCTGAGAACCGCTTGAGCTGTCAGGCTTTGAACTGCTGGAATCATCTGGCTTAGAGCTGCTTGATGAATCGTTGTTTGAGGGTGTTGTCGAATCGGAGAATCCCGAACCGATTGCCACGATGGAATCCTTGTAGGATTTCAGTGCAGATTTCAGACCTGTATTTAAAGAGGCACTCTCATCATCAACGGAATTGTTGAATGTCCACTTGAAATCGCCGCCCTGAACACGTCCGGCATTTGCTTTTACGGTCTCAGCGGCAGCATCGGGGCTCTGTGCGGAGTATTTGTACATCACGCTTGAAGTTTCAAAATTGTTGTAAGTGCTGCCGCCCTGCTTTGCCTTTACATAGGAAGGAACCTGCTCGGTCGCACTTTTGGCCTCATAAGCGTCAAAATCGGTGGAATTCTGCTGATAGGTAACATAGCCCTTGGTCTTGTCGCCTGTTACCTTGTTGTTGTAGGACTTTATCACACCGCCGTTTTCTCCTGAGAATGTTCCGCCTGTTGCGTTATCAGAACCCTGCATGGATATCAGCATGGGGTACTTGCAGTTGCGGAAATAGTTGTTCTCAACGAAAGCAGAACCGCCGAGAGTCATGCCGACACCGTATTTTGCGTTGCCGTCAAAGTAGTTATTATAAATGTGTACTGTACAGGTACGAATTCTTGGGTGGCGGGAGTCTGAGTGGTCATACCAGTTGTGATGATATGTGATATAGTTGCTGGTAGTTTCAGACTTCATACCCTGGAGATTGCACTTGCCGTTATCCCAGAAATGATTGTATGAGTGGGTGATATAGCTGGATGTTTTGGTATCAAGTGCGCCGTCGCCCTTAGCCTGATCGGCATCAGAACCTGCATCGCCGTAGAACATATCGCAGTGGTGTACCCAGACATGATCATTCTTCTGCTGCAGGCCGACGTTATCGCCCTCGGAACTGTTGCAGTTCATGAAACCGAGATTTCTGATCTCAACATTTGAAGAATTCTTTACAACGATACCGAAACCGTTGAAAGTTGCGTCCTTGCCGATACCCTCGATGGTAAGACCGCAGGTTATAGCATCAACATAAAGGTCTCCGCTGGGCATATTTGCAGGATCCTGAATGTTGCCGATGAAACGTATGCAGACAGGACCTACCTTGCTGTTGCTCTTCAAGTTGGTAAGGATATTCTGCACGCCTGTTAAAGATGTTGAATTGCCTTTCTTGTCGGGCATGGTAACAGTGACGGAATCCTTGTTTGCATTGGTAACATAGATAACAGTTGCATTGCTTTTGAGTGAGCCGTTATCGTTATATGCGCCCGATGATGTTCCGTTGACGAAACCGAATCCCGAACGGTCGTGGGCTGATGTGTTCACATTCACTGATGCGGACTTGGAGGAATCCTCTTTGCCGTTTATGATAGGAACGATCTTCAGCGTATGGCTGCCCGACTTCAGACCAAGAGCGTCTGCACGGAAGCATGAAGAATACTGGCGTATAAGCATCGAATCAAGCTTGTATCCGTCGGCATATACATTGTATCCCGAAGCTCCGGAAACTGCTTTCCATTCGGCATAAGCGCCTTCTGCGTATCCTGCCGAAGCTGTTACGGTTACCGATGAGGTGCTTTCAGCGTTTGCGATAATGCTGTTCACGCCAAACAGAGCGCCGTTATCGGAATTGATGACCCCTGCACCGAAAGACGATGCAACAACGGCAGTTGCCATAAGTGTCGCCATTGTCTTTCTCATGATTATAGCTTTCATAATTGATCAGCTCTCCTTTTGTTTTCAGATTTTTATATTCCATTCTGATGTTAATGAGGTTAATATCCTCCTAACAATGTTAATTATACACTAAAACATCAAACAATTCTATTCAAAATTCAGTGATGAATATTCATTTTTTGTATTATTTTTGTGAATGGTATGAAAATAAGTGATATTATACAAATCATATAACAAAAGTGAAGATGCATTTTTATCGGGATTTTTACTCGTAAATGTTTTCGGATGCCGATGTTTCATGAATACAAGTTCATATAATTATAAATTATAATAATTCAAAACTTGTACTTGATTTTTGCATTAGTTAATGATAATATATTTATATATCTTAACTATCTCGGTCATCAGATAAAATGTTTACATTTCAAGCAAGGTATGTTATAATGTTTGCAGAGGTGATATCTGTGCAGGTGATAAGGGCTGAAAATACAGCGACAAGGGCGGGGGCGTATTACGTTCGCATACAGGCGATGGCGAAGAAATATCACATCACGCTGGAAGAGGAATTCGATGAACATGACAATAATGAAACAAAGTATATAGTTATCCTCGACGATGATTTTCCTGTGGCGACCTGCCGTTTTTACGATATCGGGGATGGCGCGGTGATGATAGGCAGAGTGGTTGTTCTTCCTGAATACCGCGGAAGAGGTCTTGGGAGCAGGGCAGTGCTTTCAGCCGAAGAATGGGCGGGAGAGTTGGGCTACACCTACGCTGTACTGGAAAGCCGTGTCGAAAAGACAGGTTTCTACGAAAAACTTGGTTATATCGCCGATCAAGAAAACATAATCGAGGGCGGGACATTCCGCTGTGTGCACATGGAGAAAAGATTGTCTTCCCAAAAATAGTAAAAAAGACCGTTCCTGCTTTTATTAGGTAACGGTCTATTTATATAGTATGGGTCATTTCTATTTTGCACTTGCAAACTAATATCAGATGAATTTTACGCCTTTTCTTATCAGTTCTGACTTGCGTTTTTGGGCTTTTTCAGCTGAAAAACGACAGCCTGTGCTTTTCTCGTCAAGAAAGACTTTGGCTCCTGTTCTGAGTGCGCCTTTCGCAGTTGCGCCGACACAACCGCAAAGGTCTAAACCACATACAGTGAATGTGATGTACTTATTTTTGGACAGATATTCCTTGAAACTTTTCGATGTAAAAGTATTCGGGAGATTCTTTTCAAAGTACAGATGAGAAACCACATCAAGTCCGCTGTAAAGCTCTGCGCCCTCGGTGCCTTTTATCGAAAAGCCTATGATTAGCCTGTTTGTGACGATATTTGGAAAGACCTGACCGATGTAGATGATGTCATCGCCCGAAGCTTTGTGCTGTGCGATGGTCTCATTGACCGAACGTACAAGGCGCTCAGTGTCATAAGAAAACATGGGCTTGCGCTCCGCCCACAGATAATCGTTCTGCATATCTATTACGAGAAGTGCTTTTTTATCTGCCATGAATGACCTCCTGTATTCTGTGGATTATTCACCGAGAAAACGCTCGACGTTATTGGTGACGTATGCTAAAAGTTCGTCATCGTTTGTAAGGTCGATGCTGCAGAGTTCTTTCAACTCTTTGTGCCTGAGCACTGCAAGTTCATGAATACTGCATAGTTCAAAGGCTGTGAGCTTACATTCTTCTTCACTTTTACGATTGCCGAAATGCTCCGTTATATAGGGCAGACTTTCCATGCCGACACCGTTGGTGCGGTTGAGAAGTATGTACTTCGTTATCGCTTTTGAGTAACTGAAATTTTCGATCATAATTTTCATCATGCCGAAGTGCAGCAGGATAAGGCGCTGTTTTGCGGGGATATCGGCATGAAGCATCTCGGAAAGTTCGGGGCGAGCGATTTGTATATCGGCGATCAGCTGTTTGAAAACTTCGTACAGCAGATTCTCTCTCGAACCGTAGCAGTAATTTATCATTGCGGGATTGACATGAGCTTTTGCGGCTATTTTCCGAGAGGTAACATCGTCCGAATCGGTGCATGATGTTATAAGTTCTTTTGCGGCTTCAAGCAGTTGTTTTTTAGTTGCTTCGAGGTCGCGCTTTTGCTTCCGGGGCATAATTTCACCTACTTATTAAACGTGTTTAATTATTATAAATAAGTATACACTACTTATCTGTTTTTGTCAACCCATGCAAGAGATAATATATAGAAATGCGTCTGACCGATTATTGTGGACTATACATTTATTGCGAACTTTATGTCGGCTGGTTTTCAAAAAACTCTTTGCACTCTTTTTTACTTGAAATAATATGTAAAATATTATCATTAAAAGATGGTATAATCATAAAGGTAAATTGACCCGTCACCTGTTAAGTAGACAGTGAAAAAACAAAAATATTCTATGATGTGACCAAAAGCAGTCTGTGCAATTTGTGCAGGCTGCATTGTTGTTGGTGCTTTAGCGAAAATAAACCCCAGGTTCTACCGGGGGAGATAAAAAAGCTTCAGCAAGCGATTTAAAATAACCTCCGAGTATGATACAATAGTAAATGGTTTGGCGACCGCATTACTAAAGAAAATAGACGGAGGTTATAAGCATGAAGAACGAAATAAAACATTCGAGCCACTCGACATATAGGTGTCAGTATCATATAGTGTTTGCACCAAAATATCGAAGAAAAGTGATCTATGGACAAATAAGGGCAGACATAGGACAGTTACTTAGAAAGCTTTGTGAGCAGAAAGGAGTAGAAATAATCGAGGCAAATGCAATGCCAGATCATATACATATGCTCGTAAGTGTTCCACCACATATAAGTATATCACAATTTATGGGATATATCAAGGGGAAAAGCACATTGATGATATTTGATAGGCACGCAAACTTGAAATACAAGTATGGAAGTCGTCATTTTTGGTGCAGGGGATATTATGTAGATACGGTAGGACGTAATGAAAAAGTAATCAAAGAATACATAAAGAACCAAACGGAAGAAGATTATATGGCAGATCAAATAAGTTTCAAAGAATACATGGACCCGTTTACGGGTAGTAAGAATAAGTAGGCAAAAATAGACAGCAGCTTAAGCGGCTGCCAGTGATAGTAAATGCGATGCTAAACATTCGATCCCACTTTGAGTGGGTTAGCCAGTAATAGCCACCTTTTAGGGGCGGTATTGATTTGGAAAGAAAGTAAAAAAATTGTGAAATGCCTTGACAAATACCCCGGTGGGGTATATACTGTATGCATAGAGAATACCCCGTGGGGGTATAATAGGAGATGATAATGTATGTCTGATACTGAACATATCTGCTGTTGTGACAGAAAAAAAGTCCGTAGTGAAAAAGAACGTCGTGAACTTATGAATCGACTGAAACGTATCGAGGGTCAGATACGCGGCTTGCAGCGAATGCTTGAAGAGGACGCATACTGTCCCGATATCCTTACCCAGGCATCGGCGGCAAACTCTGCACTGAACAGCTTTTGCAGAACTCTTCTTGCAGAACATCTGCGTACCTGTGTTTCGGAGGATATCCGTGAGGGGCGCGAGGATACGATCGATGAACTGATGAAAACTCTTGAAAAGCTTATGAGGTGATATTTAGTGGAGCAATATCAAGTCACGGGCATGAGCTGTGCGGTCTGCGCGGGACGTGTTGAAAAAGCCGTAAAGGAAGTCCCTGGAGTGACCTCCTGCAGTGTAAGTTTGCTTACGAATTCAATGGGTGTTGAGGGCGATGTTTCTGCGGCGGATATAGTTGAAGCTGTGGAAAAAGCTGGCTACGGCGCATCAACTAAAAGCGCTTCTCTTAAAGCTGAAACAAATGGCTCGCCATCCTGGGCAGATTCGGAAGCACTGAAAGACCGTGAAACACCCATACTGAAAAAACGCCTGCTGTGGTCGGTGCCTTTGCTGATGGTTCTGATGTATTTTTCCATGGGTCATATGATGTGGGGCTGGTATGTTCCCGCCGCTTTCGATAATCATGTGTTTCTTGGGCTTTTTGAACTGCTTATCGCGGCGGCTGTTATGGTCATAAACGGAAAATTTTTCGTTTCAGGTGTGAGCTCTCTTATCCACAAAGCACCGAATATGGATACCCTTGTAGCCCTGGGCTCGGGTGCATCTTTTGTATATTCGGTGGCTGAGCTGTTTATTATGATACTAGCTCAGGGAGAGGGCAGACATGATGTCGTGATGAAATACGGCATGAATATGTACTTTGAATCTGCCGCCATGATACCGACGCTTATAACTGTTGGCAAAATGCTTGAAGCTAAATCTAAAGGACGTACTACCGACGCGCTCAAAGGCTTGATGAGTCTTGCGCCGAAGACTGCTGTTCTGCTGAAAGATGGTATAGAAACAGAGGTGGGTATTGAAGAAGTACATGCGGGAGATATTTTCGCAGTGCGCCCAGGTGAGAAGATACCTGTGGACGGAGTTATACTCAAAGGCAGTACCTCGGTAGATGAATCAGCCCTGACAGGAGAGAGCATACCCGCAGATAAGTCCGAGGGTGACAGCGTATCGGCCGCTACCATAAATCAGCAGGGGTATATCCAGTGCAGAGCAACAAGGGTCGGTGAGGATACAACTCTCGCGGGTATAATACGGACTGTATCAGATGCGGCGGCAACAAAAGCACCCATTGCGCGTATAGCCGATAAAGTCTCAATGATATTTGTTCCGACGGTCATAGTGCTTTCTGTGCTGACACTTGCAGGTTGGCTGATAGCGGGGAAGTCCTTTTCATTTGCTATAGCGAGGGGTATTTCTGTGCTGGTGATAAGCTGTCCCTGTGCGCTTGGGCTTGCTACCCCTGTGGCGATAATGGTGGGCAGCGGTGTTGGTGCTAAAAACGGCATACTTTTCAAAACCGCTTCAGCACTTGAAGCCGCAGGCAGGACGCAGATTATAGCCCTTGACAAGACAGGCACCGTCACTGAGGGACACCCTGCTGTGACGGATATTATACCCATCGGAATAGATGAAAAGGAACTTCTGACCCTTGCCGCATCACTTGAAAAAAACAGCGAGCATCCTCTTTCAAAGGCGGTAACATCTGCGGTTGAGGGTCTTGCGATAAAGGAAGTCACCGACTTTGAAGTGCTTTCGGGGCATGGGTTGAGGTGTACGCTTGATGACAGAGAACTTGTGGGCGGAAGTCTGAGATTTCTGACTTCAAAAGGCATGACCGAACCTTCCCTGACCCAGCGGGCGAATGCCCTGGCAGAAGAGGGCAAAACACCGTTGCTGTTTGCATACGATGGTAAAGCCGTGGGTCTGATAGCGGTTTCCGACAGGATAAGAGAGGATTCGGAAAAAGCTGTGCGTGAGCTTAAAGGCATGGGGATAACCACCATAATGCTTACAGGCGATAATCACCGCACAGCAAAAGCCATCGCGGCGCAGGCTGGTGTTGACCATGTTATCTCAGATGTGCTTCCCGCCGACAAATCGGACGTAGTCACCGCCATGAAAAAGCTGGGCAAGACAGCTATGGTGGGTGACGGTATAAACGATGCCCCTGCACTTACTTCCGCAGACAGCGGTATAGCCATCGGCGCAGGTACTGACATCGCCGTTGATGCCGCGGATATAGTGGTGATGAAGAATCGTCTTTCAGACGTAACTGCCGCCATAAGGCTCAGCAGATATACTATACGCAACATTCATCAGAACCTGTTCTGGGCATTTTTCTACAATGCGGTGTGCATACCTCTTGCTATGGGGCTGTACGGCATTGAGATGAAGCCGATGTACGGCGCGGCGGCGATGGCACTTTCAAGCTTTTTTGTATGTATGAATGCTCTGCGGTTGAATCTGGTAAAGCCATATGATGCCGTTCACGACCGAAAGATCGGTCAGATAAACAGGGAAGCTATCGCAGAGATAGTTTCTTCGTCAGAAAAAAAGGAGGATAAAACCATGACAAAGACAATGAAGATCGAAGGTATGATGTGCCCCCACTGTGAGGCAAGTGTAAAGAAAGCTCTTGAAGCCATTGACGGTGTTGAAAGCGCAGCTCCCGACTATACCGCAGGAGTTGCAGTGGTTACGCTGTTGTCTGAGGTTGGTGATGATGTGCTGAAAAATGCTGTTGAAGCTAAGGATTACAAAGTGCTTGGTATCGAGTGATCCTAAATGATTTGTGATATCCGAAAGGCTGTGGGTTGAATACTCACAGCCTTTTGACATTTATTTCTTGGATCGCATGGTAAAATCTCCACTTGCTGATTTAATGATTATTTAATAATCCCCATGCTATAATGTGAACATAGAAACGGAGGGAACAATATGTATCTCAGAATATTAAAGAAAGATCTGAAAAGAAAAAAGACAATGAACATCATACTTCTGCTGTTTGTGATACTTTCTGCTATGTTCGCGGCATCAAGTGTGAATAATATCCTGTCGGTTGTAAACGGGCTGGACTATTTCTTCGAGAAAGCGAATATGCCCGATATGTTCTATGCCACCAGAGGTGAAAAGAAATCACAGTATATCGAGGAATTTTTGCAGGAGAATGAATATGTCACCGATTACAAGCGCGAGGATGTTATCTATCTCATATCCTCGAACCTTCAGCGTAACGGTGAAAACCTGTGTGACCTTGACAGGGTGGGTATGCTCAACAAGATCGATACGGTTGGCATAAATGTTTTTGACAGCAATAATGAGATGCTGACCGAGGTGGATAAAGGCAAGATCTACATTGCTGGTCAGGAAATCAAAAAGACCGATCTGGAGATAGGCGACAAGATAACTATAGATCTTGAGGGCGTTTCTAAGGACTTTGAGTTTGCGGGTTATATCAAGGATGCCCTTTACGGTTCTTCTATGATGTCCAATCCGAGATATGTTATAAACAGCGAGGATTACAGAGCCTTTGCTGAAAATGAAGCTATAAAGTCCGATTTTGCAGGAAATATGTATTATTTCAATATCAATGACGAAAAGGCGTTTACAGATGCTTCTGCTAAATACGCACCTTATCTTCAGCTGAATTTAGATATAAATCTTATCAGAATGACATACCTAATGGATATATTGGTTGCGGCTATTCTGATGGTGCTTAGTATAGGTCTGCTGATAGTTTCATTTGTGGTGCTGAGATTCACCATCGGTTTTACTATTTCTGAAGAGTTCAGAGAGATAGGCGTAATGAAAGCGGTGGGTCTTAAAAACAGCTCCATCAGGGGATTATATTTGGTGAAATACCTTGGCATCGCGGTACTTGGTGCTTTTGTGGGATATGTTATAAGTGTACCCTTCGGTGCGGCACTTCTTAAGAGCGTCAGCGATAATATGGTGCTTGGCAGTGATAACAGTGTGCTGATTGGCATAGTATGCTGTCTTGTAGTAGTTGCAATGATCATGCTGTTCTGCTGGAGATGCACAGCTAAGATTAACAAGCTTTCTCCTATAGATGCTGTACGCAACGGTCAGACAGGTGAGCGTTTCAAGAAACGCAGCGTTATGAGTCTCAGCAAAAGCAAACTTGGCAGCACAGGATTCTTATCCGTTAACGATATACTCAGCGCACCAAGGCAGTACGGTCTTATAACATTTATATTTATACTGTTCACGCTGCTGATAATGGTGCTGACAGCCACCGCGAATACCATCGACAGCGATTCGCTGCTGTATCTGCTGAGCGTTAAGAAGAGCGATGTTTATCTGACAGACAGTGAGCGTGGCATGGAGATCATAGGCGGTATAAAGACACCCGATGAAGCTTCGGAAGAGATAGAAAAGATACTTGCCGAAAACGATATGCCGGGCAAGGTCTGGGCTGAACCCTGGTATCAGCTGAACGTTGAGTATGATGGCAAGAACACCAATCTCAGTTTCCTGCAATGCAGCAAGACAGAGGCAACAGATTATGAGTATACCGATGGCTCAGCGCCTATGTATACCAATGAGGTAGCTTTTGCCGAAGCCGCCGCAGAGAAAATAGGTGTCAGTGTAGGCGATACAGTTAAGATAACCATTGACGGCAGCACCGATGAATACCTGGTATCCGCACTGTTCCAGAGTTTTGATCAGATGGGCATGGTTGGCAGATTGCATCAGGATATCGAGATAAAAGAAACAGCTCCATCCTCCATATTTGCGTTCCAGATAGATTTCGATGATGATCCGAGTAAGGAAGTGATCGACGAGCGCAGAGAAAAGCTGAAAGACATAATGAATGTCAGCATCGTTGAGGATTCAAGAGAATTCACCAAAAGCAGTATGGGCGTCGGCGATACTATGTCAACGGTCAGAGATCTTGCGCTGGTGCTTGCGGTTGTGATCATCATACTGATAAGTGTTCTTATGGAGCGCTCCTTCATCGCAAAGGAAAGATCTGAGATAGCACTGATGAAAGCTATCGGTTTTAAAGAACGCTCGGTAGTGGCACATCATACACTGCGCTTCCTGTTTATTTCTATATTCGCTGTAATTATTTCGGCATCCCTTTGCGTACCTTTCACTAAGCTGACTATGGATCCTATATTCGGAATGCTGGGTGTTATGAACAGCGTTGAATACAAGTTCGACGTTATCTCGATGTTCGTTATTTATCCCGCAGTCATCGTAGCCGCCACAGTGGTGAGCGTGCTTCTCACTTCCCTTTATACAGGCAATGTAAAGGCTTCGGATACGGCGAGCATTGAATAAGAAAAATACTATTCTTCAAACAGCCTGATATGTACACAGTAAACGACACCGATCTTTGAAAGCAAAATGAGATCAGATGTCGTTTGCTGTTTTCTCGGGAAATGAATTTTGCAGTTGACGTATCAGCAAAAGGGGAGTATAATATTAAATATAAGTACAAAAATATGCGAGGTGTGAAATGGTCGATATACTTATCGTTGAGGATAACAAGGAGCTCAGCGTTCTGCTGTGTGATTTTCTCAGGGCTGAGGGCTATACTGTAAGTACTGCTGAAAGCGGGGAAAAAGCTCTGACACTTTTTGAAAAATACGGCGCAAGACTTGTGCTGCTTGATATCAATCTTCCGGGCATCGATGGCTTTGCAGTGTGCAGGCGTATACGTGAGCAGAGCAATACACCGATACTGATACTTACCGCGCGTATTGACAGAGAGGACAAGCTGAACGGTCTGATCTTAGGTGCTGATGATTATATCGAAAAGCCCTATGATATCGATATTCTGATAGCCAAGGTCAAGGGCATTTTCAAACGCCGACTTGCTATGGACGATCTCTCAGACGGGGATATCACCCTGGATCTTACAGGCGGTACAGTTACCAAAAACGGAGAGTCTTTGCAGATGACAGCCAAGGAATTCGAGCTGCTAAGGCTGTTCATCGAAAACAAGGGACAGACGCTTACCAAGGAGTTCATATTCAATCGGATATGGGGTTCTGACAGTGAATCCGAGATACAGACGCTGACAGTCCATATCAAATGGCTCCGTCAGAAGATAGAGCCCGACCCAAAAGAACCCAAGCGAATACTGACGGTCTGGGGAAAGGGCTACCGCTGGGAGGGCTGAGATGAAAAGCTTCGACAAGCTTATTGTATTCTTCATTGTGATAATGGCGGTGCTGACAGCTTCCGTTGACCATGTCCTGCTTAAAGACCGCTGTGAGACATCGGGGTATTACCTTGTAGAGGTCAACAGAGTGAAACATCGGCTCGATGCGGGTGAAAAAGTCAGCGCCGATGATTATACTGCCATAACAGGGATATATGATATCGACGTAGATGATGAAGCCGCTTTTGATAGCAAGAGAGAGTATGTTATCTGCAAGGCAGGCGGCAGGCTTTACAGGATAGAGTATGATGACAGGACAGATAATGGCAGCAGGAAAGCGTTTGTCGCTGTGAATATTGCTTTCATCGCTGTCACGTTAAGCGGGCTGGCTGTACTTATGTATCTCAGGAGCAAGATGATAAAGCCTTTCAACAGGATAAGTGAACTGCCATATGAGCTTTCAAAGGGCAATCTCACTGACCCTCTAAAAGAGGACAAAAGCAGGTACTTTGGCAAATTTGTCTGGGGACTTGATATGCTGAGAGAGAAGCTTGAATCTTCAAAGCAGAAAGAGTTTGAACACGCGAAAGCCGAAAAGACCATGATACTTTCACTTTCTCACGATATCAAAACGCCGCTTTCTTCTATAAAGCTTTATTCCAAGGCGCTGGCAAGGGGACTGTACAGCGACCCGCAGAAGCTGGAAGAAGTCTACGGCAGTATCGGTGAAAAGGCAGACGAGATAGAGCGTTATCTTGAAGAGATAATCAAACATTCCTCAGATGATTTTCTCAGCTTTGATGTGGAGAACCGCGACTATTATCTTTCTCAAGTGATCGGTGGTGTTGAAGCATTCTACCGAAGCAAGCTTTCATTGAACGGTACAGAATTCATAGTGGAAGACTACAACGACTGCATGATTTACGGCGACCCCGACCGACTGACCGAGGTGCTTCAGAACATAATCGAGAATGCTATAAAATACGGCGACGGCAAAAACATAAAGATAAGTTTTTCGGATGAAGAAGACTGCCGTCTTGTGACCGTTAAAAACAGCGGCTGTGAACTTCCGAAGAACGAGCTTGACCACATATTTGACAGTTTCTGGCGTGGTTCAAATACAAACGGAAAACAGGGAAGCGGGCTTGGTCTATATATATGCCGCAGGCTTATGAATAGTATGCACGGTGATATCTTCGCCGATGTAAATGACGGATTTATGTCCGTTACAGCCGTATGCCGCAAAAGCTGATGATACAAAAAAGACTGTGCGATCACTTAGGTCACACAGTCTTTTGTATTGGTGCTTTAAATTATTTAGCGGAAAGTGCTGCTTCGGGGATAGCAACTTCATCATCAGAAACGCCGCCCCAGTTGTCGAAGTTAAGAGTCATGTTCATTGTCATATCCATCTTGATATCACCTGCTTCCTCACCACCAATTGAGTTTAACAGTTCGGACATATCGAAAGAGATGTTCTCCATAGACATACTGATAGGATAATAATCTTTACCGATAGTCATTATCATATTACCATCAGCTGTTGCGCCGCCGCCAATGTTGAGGAAAGCCTCTGCAACTTCACCGCCGCTTGAGAGGAGATCGCTGAAGGAGATGGTGATAACATAGTTGTCGCCGTCTTTTGTGAGAGTAGCGTTCTTGAATACCTCTTCCTCACCGATGATCTCGCTGGAGAAAGTATCTGTGATAGAGTCAGTGCCGGAAGTCTTTGCCCAGGTCTTGCCCTCATCTGTAGACAAATATGTGGTGCCGTCTTCTGCCTGATAGGTTTCCTGAGTCGCAGTCATAGGACCTGTACCCTCATCGGAAACAGTGGTCTGAACAGTGTGAGTATTCTTACCGTTTGTCTTTGAAACGATATCAGTAGTGTTTTTCATATTTGTGGTAGTGCCGCTCATGGTCATTACCATATCGATATCCATCTTTGCGGTAACTTCGCAGTTCTTGCTGTCAGCAGTGGTCTCCTTTACCTTAGAGAGCAGCTCGGTGAGCTCTTCATTAGAAGATGCAGCGGGCTTATCGGACTCAGCCTTGGACTCAGTTTCAGCCTTAGACTCTGCTTCAACAGCACTCTCAGCCTCAGCAGCAGATTCCTCAGTTGTTTCAGCTTCGCTTACGTCAGCCTCGCTGGCAACAGCTTCGCTTGCAGATGAAGCAGCAGTGGACTCAGTAGAACCCTTGTCGGTATCTCCGCAAGATGCAAAGCTAAGTGTGAGCGCAGCTACGCAAAGCATAAGTATCAGTTTCTTTTTCATAGTTCGATTATCCTTTCTTTCTTGAAATTATAAATTCCTAAATTATACAATGCTTTCCGCAAATAAATATCAAAAAATGAATTAACCTTTGCGGAATTGCGACTACATTATAACATTTATCTACCCAAAAGTCAATAGATTTGCTAAAAAATCGTTTTTTCAGACAATGCCATGCAGTACTTATCAGTGTTTTTCGGATATCTTTTTAGTGCTCAACGTCGAGCCTTTGAGCCACCAGCCGTTGAGGTAGTTGAGCCATGTAATTGTACAGCCTGTGCCAAAGCCAAAAAGCCCGTTCCACCAGATTATGCTGTAGCCGAAAAAGTCGCTGTACCTGAAAAGGTAGGTCACTATCAGGCGGACAGAAAGTGCACAGGTCGCGACAATGGTAGGCATGCCGCTGTGGTTGGTACCTTGGAATACTCCGAAAAGCGGGATATACACCGAAAGCACCACGTTGACCAGCGCAATCGTTCGCAGGTGCTGTATGCAGTAGCCTGCGGCGGCATCGTTCAGCTTGAAGAGGTTGATGATGTTCTGGGAAGTGAGCATTATCACTGCCGAGATAAGCAGTGTTATAACGACAGAAATAAGTATAGTCTGACGCGCTCCCTGCTTGACACGCTCGGGTTTTCCTGCGCCGTAATTCTGACCCGTGTATGTAGCAAGAGTAGTCTGGAAAGCGTTGCAGGGGAGATTAAGGTACATCTCTATCCTTGAACCCACCGTGAATGATGCCGTCATATTCTCGCCGAAATCATTGACTGCACGCTGAATTAAAGTCAGACCGATAGAAACTATAACAAGCTGCAGCGCGATGGGCGTACCGACTATCACGGTGCTTTTGGCAGCTTTGCTGTCCCAGACGTATTCTTTAAGCTTGAAACGGAAAACAGGATACTTCTTTATCATGTAGATATACGCTGCGATGAATGAACCAGCCTGTGAGATATCGGTGGCTATCGCAGCACCGAAAACTCCCCATTTGAAAACACCCACAAAGAGCAGGTCAAGGGCGATATTCAGCACCGATGATATAAGCAGAAAATAAAGGGTAGCCTTGCTGTCACCCACTGCCCTGAGTATCGATGAAAAGGCATTGTAGCCGAACTGAAAGATAAGTCCCAGGCAGTACCATCGGAAGTATTTCAATGCATAGTCATGGTAGGCAGGCTTAACACCCACAATATGGGTCAGCACAGGTTCGCTGACGGCTATACCGATCATCGTTGAAGCGATACCAAGGGCAAGCAGCAAAATAATGCCTGTTGATGCTGTTCTGCGGACGGCTTTTTCATTTCCTGCACCGTAGTGCTGTGCGATAACAACGCTGTTTCCTGAGGAGAAACCTATGGCTATCGCAAGGAAAAGAAAAGCGAAAGTTCCCGTAGTGCCCACACCCGAAAGTGCGTTCTGTCCTGCATTTCTGCCGACTATTACTGAATCGGCGGTATTGTATAGCTGCTGTAAAAGCGAACCTGCCAGCACAGGCATGGCAAAACTGATTATATGTTTCCACGGAGTACCCTCCGTCATCGTCCTTTTTGACATTATTATCACCGCTCCCGAAAAAATCACAATTACCATTATACTCCTATTTTTTCTGATTTGCAATCGGCTGAATAAACAAAAAGTGCGCCCTGCGGATAACCGCGGACGCACAATTAAATATCAGTTTAGTCTACTTTAGGAAGACCTGCAAATCCCTTAGCCAGATCTTCATCTGTGGGGATATAGTCGCTCATCTCACCATCGTTGAACTTCTGGTATGCTACCATATCGAAGTAGCCTGTACCTGTCAGACCGAAGAGGATGGTCTTTTCTTCGCCTGTTTCCTTGCACTTGAGTGCTTCGTCGATAGCAACGCGGATAGCGTGGCTGGACTCAGGTGCGGGGAGGATACCTTCGATACGTGCGAACTGCTGTGCAGCCTCGAATACCTTGGTCTGCTCAACGGATACAGCTTCCATCAGCTTATCATCATACAGCTGAGAAAGTGTGCTGCTCATGCCGTGGTATCTCAGACCGCCTGCGTGGTTAGCAGAGGGGATGAATCCGCTTCCCAGAGTGTACATCTTTGCCAGGGGGCAAACCATACCTGTATCGCAGTAGTCGTAAGCATACTTGCCGCGTGTAAGGCTGGGGCATGAAGCAGGTTCAACTGCGATGAAGCGGTAATCTGCTTCGCCGCGAAGTTTCTGACCCATGAAAGGCGAGATAAGTCCGCCAAGGTTAGAACCGCCGCCTGCGCAGCCGATGATTATATCAGGCTTTTCGCCCAGTTTTTCAAATGCAGCAAGGCTTTCAAGACCTATTACAGACTGATGCAGCAGTACCTGATTGAGTACTGAGCCCAAAACATAGCGGTAGCCTTCTGAACCTACTGCAACTTCAACTGCTTCGGAAATTGCACAGCCAAGGCTTCCTGTTGTGCCGGGGTGTTCTGCCAGTATCTTTCTGCCCACGTTGGTTGTATCAGAGGGTGAAGGTGTAACAGAAGCGCCGTAAGTACGCATAACCTCGCGGCGGAAAGGCTTCTGCTCGTAGCTTACCTTTACCATGTAGACCTTGCAGTCAAGTCCGAAGTATGCACAAGCCATTGAAAGGGCTGTGCCCCACTGACCTGCGCCTGTTTCGGTGGTAACACCTTTCAGACCCTGTTTTTTAGCATAGTAAGCCTGAGCGATTGCGCTGTTGAGCTTATGGCTGCCCGAGGTGTTGTTGCCCTCGAACTTATAGTATATTTTAGCGGGAGTACCCAGAGCCTTTTCAAGGCAGTAAGCCCTTACTAGCGGAGAGGGTCTGTACATCTTATAGAACTCGCGTATCTCCTCGGGGATATCAATATAAGCATCGGTAGTGTTCAGCTCCTGCTGTACCAGCTCATCGCAGAATACAACGCCCAGCTCTTCGGCTGTCATAGGCTTTAATGTTGCGGGATTGAGCAGGGGAGCGGGCTTATTCTTCATATCAGCCCTGACATTGTACCACTGCTTTGGCATTTCACTTTCTTCAAGATAAGTCTTGTAAGGTATATTTTTGTCCATGATTAATAAAACTCCTTCTCTATATGCTGAAATAATTATCAACTTTTGATATTATAGCACACTAAAGCGATAATGTCAAGGCTTTTTTTCGCAAAAAATGCGTGACTGAAATAGTTACTGTATCTTTATAGAAATAATGCATAATAACATTAATTGGAATTTGTTGGTATAGTCGAAAATTGCTGCTGGCGGTGGTTTGCTGGTTGTCGCCCCTCGTTCCTCGGGCCGAGCTGTCAAATAACAGCGACTGCGTCGGCTGTGGCTTATGCTGTCCGATTTCAGGCGCGGCGATAATTATCCGCACATAGAGAGAGCGTGGGCAAAAGAATTGCTCACGCTCTGAAATTTTGTTAGCGGTGACTGCGTCGACCGCGTGCCGCGCCTATGTCGGAAGTATTTGTAGGTTTGCTTTTATTTAGTCAGCTTGATAACAGAAGAGCCGTCGATACTCGTCAGCTGTGTGCCGTTGGACTTGAAGCAGGTGTTCTTGGGATCAACTGTGATCTTCTTAATCTTATATCCCGAGAATGCACAAGTACGTATTCTTCTTACAGAGGGACCGAATTTCAACTCTGCCAGATCACTTGTGTTCTGCATTAAGGATATACCGAATGCGCCTGCGCCGATGTATTCAAGGCTGTCGGGAAGAACTATCTCTTTAAATCCTGTACAGCCCTCGAATGCGTAGTCGCCGATCTTAACAAGGGTCTTAGGGAATGTTATCTTTTTCAGACCCTTTTCCTCGCCCTCAGTCTTTCCTATGGTAAGACCCTTTTCGTAACTTCCCGTGAAGGCGTAGCGGCCTATCTCGGTAACGCCCTCGGGTACTATGAACTCCTCATGTGCCATGCCTGTAAAAGCGATGAGCTTTTTCTTATCCGCTGTGTAGAGTACATTAGCGTCAGCTGTGTAATTCTTGTTGCCGCTCTCAACGGTTATCTTGTCAAGTGCAGTACAATTGCTGAAAACGCCGTCGCCGATAGAAGTAACGCTCTTGGGTATCTTTATCTCCTTCAGACCTGTACTCTCAAATGCGAATGCACCTATGCTTTCAACAGTAGAAGGTATCTCGATGCTTTCAAGATCTTTATAATAGCTGAACATTGAATCGGGGATAGTTTTCAGCTTCTTGGGAAGAGTGATTTTCTTGGTAGTGGTTGAGCCAGATGAAAGTCTGCCGATGTATTCAACGGAATCAGGGAATACTATCTCTTCGGGGTTAGTTCCTGCGAAAGCGCCTGAACGTACAACAGTTACCTTTTTGCCGTCTACCTTATCGGGTACAGTCAGCTTCTTGGTCTCCTCCTTGCCTTTTTTCTCAAACTTAACAAGCTCGGCATGGTCATCGAGTATAGCGAATTTTAGTACGCCCTTATCAACCTTTTGCTCTTTGAGTTTTTCGGTATTGCCGTCCTTTATTGTCCAGCAGCCGATATTGCTGCAATACTCCTTGCCGTCGATGGTGAATACGCTCATCTGTACTGCATATTCGCCCGCTATCTCCGAGGGCTTGCAGGCTTTAACATCAAAGTTATCGCCCAGCAGGCTGAATTCGCCGCCCATGAGACCCTCTTTGCCCTCGCTGTAATGCTTGCGTGGCTCCTTTTCATCTGGAATATAGCTTACTATCGGTGATTCAAATGCCAGCCACTCACTGAGGTCGATATCGTCCTTTGAAGTTATAGGCATTCCGCTTGAAGATGACAGGTTAGCAGTGATACCGGTGATAGCAGCATTGCCCTTTTTATCAACGTTAGATGTTATATTAACGTAAAGATACTCGTCCGAAAGATCGCGGGTAGAGCTTAAAGAACCTGACGAGCGGTAACTGCCGTTGCCCAGGAACTTTGTCGGGCAGAGATTTGGCTCTGCTTCCTTATCGGTAACAACACCGATAAGTGTCGGGTCGAGATCCATCTTGGCGATGCCCTTATCATCGACTTCGGCAGGAATGTAGATCACATATGGAGCCCAGTTTTTGTCGCCGTCGCTGATAGCTACATTTTTTAGTACAGTGTAGTAAACACCACGGATATTCTTAATTTCTTCTTTAGGCAGCTGAGAATAGGCATATCCGTCGTCCTTGTAATCCTTATTGGAGGACTTAGCGCCTTTTTCAACTACTTCAAGGTCAAGCTTTGCAAGGCTTGAATTTGAGTTTGCAGTTCCTGTGCTGCTATCTGGCTTTGATGAACTGTCATCTTTCTTGGAAGAGCTTGACTCAGCCTTTGATGAGCTGCTTTCTTCTTTTTTGGAAGAACTGCTCTCTTCTTTTTTAGAGGAGCTTGATTCAGTCTTGGAAGAGCTGTTGCTTTCTTTCTTGGAAGAGCTGTTATCTGGCTTGGAAGTTGAAGAAGATGTGCCTCCCGAAGTTTCGCTCAGCAGAGTGTTCATCAGTGCCTTGTATTCAGCGTTGATGGGGGTATTCTGGATATAATCGCTGCCGCCCAGATAATTCAGGATAACAAGGCTTGTATCGAGGTCGGCTGTGCTGTTTGAAAGCGGGAAGTATAACGACATACCGCAGGTATTTGCGATAGTGGTAGTGCCGTCTATCAGCATATCATTCATGGCGGATTTCAGCTTCTTTGTCTCATCGGTATATGTGCTCGAAAGAGAAGTCACCATAGTGCCCAGATCGGCAAGGTCGAAGCTTGCATAGCTGTGTACACCATTGAGAAATTTGTCGTATGATCTTGTATCGCCGGTTTGCAGATCATCGTTCATTGCTTTGCATACGCCGCCAACAGCGTCCTTTACCTTGTCGGTCTTTGAAAGATCGAATGCGGCGAGAGTAGCATCGGAGATATAGCAGTGTGAGCTTACCTCTGAAAGATAATCAAAGTAGGTCTTGATGATGTTCTTGCAGATCTTTGGGGTATCGGTGGTGCCCTTTACGTCTTTGAGGAACTCATAGTTCCAGCCGCAGCCGGGTTCCGAATCAGCGGAAGCTACCAGATATTCAGCGTAGTTTTGCCAGAGATCTGCTATCTCTATCGAGGACATTACGCAAGCGTCAAAGCCCACGAATTTCAGCTTGTTTTTCTTGAAGTCAGATTTTTCGAGGGCAGTCTTCATCTCAGCGAGAGTAAGGCTGTCTCCAAGCTTAGTCTTGCTGTCCACATTCAGCTCGTCTGAACCGTATCCAAGAACAGGTCCGCCGCCGTGATCCCAGCAGATCAGCGCATATTCGTCAGCAGGATACTTTGAAGGCGCATCTTTCAGGAACTCGCTGAAAGTCTCGGATTTTCCCATGTTTTTCTTATCAGTCTCGTATATGGTTATGCCTGCGCCGTTATCGCCTTGTATATCAGCATCCTTGGACTTATACTCGATATAAGCGTTCTTGCCGGAGGGATATCCGGGGATCCACCATGTTTGAGCGCCGCCGCAGTATACCACAAGGTTTACATCTTTGTCGTCGAGACCGCTGTATATCATTTCTCCGATATCAACAGTGGCGGCTTTCGATGCCTGTTTGCTTTCCAGGTCAGAGCCTACCATATATACCATTATGGTCAGCTTTTTCTTATCTTCTTTCTTTTTGTCGGACCATTTTCTGGCTTTGCCCGAAGTGCTTACATTCGCCCTTGTGTTGGAAGTCGTTCTGAGTGAGCCTCTTTCTACGGACGAAAGAGAAGTCATTCTCATATTGTCGGCTATTGTATCGCCGTTTGAAAGATCAACGACTTTCATGCCGTTTTCATCTTCGGTGGTCTCTGCGTCTGTTGTATCTTCCTCAGCTGTAGTTTCTTCCGGGGTAGTTTCTTTTTCCGCAGCTGTTGTAGTGGCAGCAGCTGAAGAATTATCAGCAGCCGAAGAATTTTCATCTGCCGGTTTGTCGCTGCATCCTGCCATAAGAGATGCTGTCAGCATCAGTGCGGTTACCGCACTGATAATTTTTTTGTTTTTCATCGGATCCCTCCTGTTGTATTTTGATCGGACGCTTTTTGTTATTCAGTGTCAAATATCAGTAAATATATTAAAAAATCACCAACTGATATTTTAACACAATAAAGACATTTTGTAAAGATAGATCACATAATTTTCAACTATATAGCGGTATGTTGTCACATACAGGAAGAATTTTTGTAAAAACTGCAAAGTTAAAAATTTTTATCAGTTATTTTAGTGGAAGATTGAATTTGCTTTACAACTGTGAGATCCTTTTATTTCCAGTATTTCGCTGCATTACTGCACGAAGACTCATCTATCCCTAAATGTAAAAATATGTACAGTAGTGTCTTTACATTTGCAGGGAAATGTGATATACTAATTAATGATATATCTTTAATGAAAGGGGGCTAGCTCTGTGAGGATAAAAGCTGCGTCGGTATTGCTTACGGCGTTGATGCTTTGCGGGTGTACTGTCACTCCGCAGGCTGAAAAAAATAACAGTAACAAACCAGTGGCAAGAGATTACGAAGAGGATATAAATGATTCTCCGGAGATCCAGACAGCCCATATCGAGCCGGATGATAAAGACTACGAATATGGCGGAATGCTGGTGTACAGCGATTTCTCGGTTGGCGATGATTTTAATTTTCTCGATTCATGTGTGAATGAGCGTCAGGATGTCTGGACATACAACTACTGGGGCGCTTATGACGAGAATGACGAAAAGTACCGCGATCTGCATTTTTTTCAGCGTACACCTAATGAATGTACGCCCTATGATATCGAAGAATACTATGGCGGCAAGTCAAAGTCCGTATCAGAAGATGATGATAAGATCTGGCAGCTTGCAAAGCTTGTAGATAATACTCCTTTTCTTATAAACATAGCTCATGCGGAGCATTATTTCGATTATAAGTATCCTTTCCCTAAGGGCTCCGGCAGATTGGGGCAGTATGCGGGTCTGCGTTTCTATTTTGATGGCAAGGGACAGATGGTACTGGCGGTGATGTATCTTAATGATGATCTTATGCCCCTTTGTCAGGTGGACAGAGATGATTATACCTTTAGAGAAACGTTTGAAAAGTATTCACCCGATGGCTGCACTCTTGTACCTAAAGTAATGCTTAAAGGCATGGAGAGCTGGCAGCAGCTTCCTGCTGATGAGGGCTTTCCTGTGCTGACATTCAAGGACGGCAAAGTAAAAGTTGAATGTAAACAGACCAACGGATCTAGTGTCGATGGTACAGGCGCACTCAAAACAGGTGCAGAGATGGGGTATACCGAAACAGATGATTCAGTTGAATTTGACCTGCCTGCAGGCAGCGACAGCATGACGACTTATCTTTCCTACAACCGTTATCTTGATGCTTACGAACTCCATGATCCTTACTGGCGTGATAAATACGGCTGTACTCTGCTTATGTGCAAATCGAAATAAGTAATGAAAGCGGATAATATTCTATGAAGAATAATGAGATAAAAAAAATAATGAATGATAACCGCAACGATATCGCTAAAGCCTCAAGGCTGATGGTCGGTATTGTATTGGGTGCGGTCATTATAATAGGTGTTGTATTTTATGGTATAGCTCCGAAGACAAAAAAGTCGGATAAAAGCGATAAAAATTCTTCGGCGGTTGAGGCCAGTGCTGAAAAGTCGGCAGTTGTAATGGACGATGAGGATTCCGAGTGGGAGGATACACGCGAAAGACCTATTGGTCATCTTTATCGCGTTGCCGCTGATACTACCGTCACTGATAAGAGCGGAGAATATATCGGTGCAGCAGGAGAGGGCGAGCTGTTTTCTTCCTACGATGAACTTGAAATATCAAAGTTCGGAACAGGTCAGCAGATAGAAGTGGAGTATCTGTCCCAGAGAGGATATCTCCTGGCTGATGACCTTGAGGAAGTTGGAGCGGCAACGGTTCTTCCCACAGCAGGCAACAGCATTAAGACAGACTCAAATAACTCGACTTTCCCAAGTGATACCGAAGACAGCGGATTCATAGCGGCTGCTGCACTGGTAAATTGCCAGAAGCTTTATAAATGGGATAAGTATGAGCTGAAAGATGCGGCAGGCACTCTTGGCACAGGAGAAGACTATGTCAAACTGATAGAAGAATATTCGGGCGGCGACCTTATAGCTGAGAAAAAAACTCCCATCAGCGCCGAAAACTTGGTGTCGTATATCAAGGAAGGCAGGCGGATACTTCTGCCGGTTCGTTACTACGATGGTATCGCGGATTTTGATTACAGTGAATATTATGGTATCAGTTCTGGTACACAGTATGTAGTTGTATGCGGATATGAAACCGAAGAAGATGGCGGTATCCTTTTCTACTGCTGTGACCCGTTCTACGGCACTGGTGGCAGGAGCCTGGTTTCTGTCAGTGCGGATACTCTTGTTGCTTCGGCGGAACTTGTAGACGACGCACGAAAAGGCATGATAGTTCTGAGATAATATTAAAAGCTGTCCGTTCATGTTGAACGGGCAGCTTTTATAATAACAGATATGCAAGCCCCATCAGCAGCTTAATGTCGGCGCCCTGCTTGTAAAGAATGAATATCAGCAAAGCGATGAGCGCCTTTTCTTCGTCTATCTTTATACCCCCGAGCAATTCTGAGACATTCGCCCGGACGTTTGAATCCTCACATTTCTCCTCGTGATGTGTCACAGCATCACGGGAGCGCTGCTGCATCTCCAGCACGCGGCGCATAGCGTCCTCTTGCATTTTGCTGAAATTGCTGTCATATGATGCCAAGAAGCCCGCCTCCTCCGAGACCGCTTTCTTTCAGTGCAGGATAAATATTCATCAGACGGTATATCTTTATCACTCTGTCCAGCTTTGCCCGCGTTTCTTCTTTCAGCAGAGGTCTGAGGGCCGTCATAAGGCGGATATGGTCGTCATCCTTTGAAGCGGTCTGCAATATCTTTCCCAGCTGCATCAGCTTAACCGTGTCTATGCTATTCGCATCGGATTGTACCGCAGTCGTAGCGGGCGTGACATCGGGCTTATCACTGCTCAGCATACCGGCGAGTTCACGCAGCTGCTTCATGCTTTCTTCGTCGCTCAGTACGTCCTGTATCCTGCTCATCATATCCTCCATATTATCCTCCTTTTTACGCTATTTACCCGAAATCTTCCGCATAAGAGCTTGTGCCTGGGGGCTTTCCATCAGCTTCTGACAAGCATTTTTATCTGCAAGAGTTTTTGTGAACTTCTCCTGCTGAGAGGCGGGAAGTTTTTTCAGCACATTGCCTAAGTCCCCACTGCTTATCTGTCCTGCAAGAGTTTCTGGCGCAATGCCGAGCTTTTTTGCAGCTTCCTCAAGCAAGGGTCTCATGTTCTCTGAAGTTTGTCTGTTATCAGTCATATCATGACCTCCTTAAAAATTTGTAAATATTCACATACTTGCACTAATTCTCTTGATTTTTATTTTTAAATGTGATATACTATACACAGTTTGGGAGGGGGGAGCAGTCCATGAGGATCATTGTATTTTCGGATACACACGGTAATTTTGCCGCTATGCAAAAGATAATCAAGCGCAACGGTGACGCTGATCTGTTTATCTTTCTGGGTGACGGTCTTTCGGAGTTCCGAAAGCTGAAAACTCATTATCTTGATAATAATATGATATGCGTCAAGGGAAATTGCGATTTCGATAAGGAGCTCCCCGAAAGCATGGTCTATGTTCTGCCCGATGGCAAGCGTATGTTCCTTGCACATGGTGATAAATGGGGTGTAAATTTCTCTGTTGAGAACATTTATGAGAAAGCCAAAGAGGAAGAATGTCAGTTTGCTCTTTTTGGACACACCCATAAGCGCTATTATGAACAGCGCGGTACTATGCTGATACTTAATCCGGGCAGTGCCGGTCAGCCACGTGACGACAAACCGCCGTGTTATGCATGGCTTGATATCACTCCTACCGGGGTGATCCATAATTTCGTTAATCTTTGATGCGAGCGCACCTGTGGGTGCGTTCTTTTTTATTATATGCTAAAAAAATATCTTTTGAACCAATCTTTTCCGACATATAACGACAAAAGCGTCCGCACATTACTGTGCGGACGTGATATTTTTATGAAGTTATGGTCAATGAAGGGGATAATGTGCTTGAAAGTGTACTGAATTTTGTACATTCGGCTTTTATTTCATATATTTGCTGCTTGCGTGATGACGACGTTTGCACTCATACATTTTTTCGTCTGCCGCTTTCATTGCCAAATCAATGTTTTCTTTGTCTGTGACTTTAAGGCAGGCATCGCCTATGCTCAAAGAAAGCCTGAAAGGCTCTTTGTCGGTTGCGTTGAATTTTTCGGTCTCTTCTTCAATGCTTTTGAAATATTTCTTGGCAGGGCAGATGCCGTCAATGACCGGTATCACCACGATGAACTCATCTCCGCCGAACCTTGCACACACCGCACTGTTTCCGGCCATGCTGCTGATTATCTTTGAAGCGGCGATTATAGCTTTGTCGCCTGCATAATGTCCGAAATTGTCGTTTATGTATTTGAGTTTGTCAAGGTCTATGGAGAACAGCGCAAAGTTCATGATGCCGCTTTCGGTGAGTTCAGCCATTCGCATATAGAATCCCCTGCGGTTGTAAATACCTGTCATGGGGTCGCGCATATGCATATCCGCCACCTTGGCGTAGGCTTTCTGCAGACGTATCTTGGTTTTCAGTGTTTCGAATATCTCGTTGGTGTTGCTGACTAATCTCTGGGTGAACAGGAAGTCGAAACCCTTGCTGTCCATTGCGGCGACAAGATGTCCCATACTGTTGCCCTGGTAACTCAGCGGAGTTATCAGCAGTGCCGAATGTTTTTCAAGCACATTTTCAAGGTTCGGAAGTATCTCTTTGCGGCTAAATGGGATATCAAAAGTATATGTCTCGGGAGAAGCAGTTCCACCGCAGTTTTCACATTGTACGAACAATACCATATCATCTGTGGAAAATAATTCTTCAGTGTTATCGCTCTGTTCATCTCTGAGCAGCCGCGGGTCGATACAGCACCATACGGGGCATTCACAATATTCGGGTATCATTCTTGCGAACTGTTCGTAACTGTTCAGTTCTCTTATATGAGAGCTGTACTCAAACATCTTGCGCTCGTGTCGTTCTCCGTCTTTTATTAAAAGAAACAGCTCTATAAGCTTGCTGTTCTTATCCGCTTCGGCGTGAGGTACACAGCCGCAGGACTGCGATACTCTCAGTTTATAAGGAATGACCGTCATTCTTTCTTTTGGAGTACTGCCTGCCATCATTTCGTCAAGCATATCAAAAGAAGTCCTGCTCAACTGATCTGGTTCGCAGGCGGCGGTAGTAAGGCGGGGCAGCATATATTTTTCTTCTTCGATACCATCAAATCCGCTTAACAGAACGTCTTTGGGAACGTCTATGCCCCTGCTCCTGAGAAAATTTATGCAGGTCATGGCTTCCGAGTCGTTGACACAGATTATAGCATCGGGTGGCTCGGTCTCACCGTTGTAGAATCTCTCCAGAACTTCAAGGGTAGGACCTTCCCAGAACTGTCCGTATCCGAAGCGTTCTGGCTCGAATTTACGACCGTTTTCAGCAAGCACCTTTTTGAAAACGTTCAGTCTTTCTTCCGAAAAACTGTTGTTTTCCATACCGCCTATAAAATTCAGCCGCTTTGGCTTGTGAACTTCCACCATATGTCTTACGACCTGTTCAAAGGAACTTCCATAGCTGAAAGTTACGCAGAAGCAGTCGGGAACATCTCTGTCAACGCACACAAAGGGCTTGCCTAAAGCTTTTGCATGTGAAAGAACTTTCTGCCAGAGTTGTTCGCTCTTTATGCTTTCGGGCATGAGTATAAGACCATCGAATACAGGTGAATCCATCAGCCTGAAGATCTCGGTCTCGGCATGGGTGTAATCGATTCCATAATATGTAAAATTGCTTATGACGATGGTTTTATATCTGCGCTTTTCGGCTTCATGTATCAGAGACATCACAGTGTTCTGTGTGCCCGAATCATGTATACCTGCGCAGACTATACCAATGATCTTCTGATGGTTGCTCATGGCTTTCATCCCTTTGTGTTATATGTCGTATGTCATACAAAACTGTCTGATATCAGTAATCCCTGAGTTTTCTGATATATGCGAAAGTACGGCGTTCTCCTTTGTTTTTCAGCATCACCAGAAGTCTTTCAAGCAGTGCCGAAGTTTCCGGGTGAATCATACGGCTCTTTTTGCCTTTCATGAAATAAGCCAGCGCAGAACTGTCGTTGTATTTTTCTTTCATATATATCTTGCTTGCCGCAACTCTGTCGCAGAACATCTCTTTGACGTACTTGATCGGCACTTTCACGGGACTCATCACCCTTGTCACAGGGTCGTAGTCAGTCCAGTACTCAAAATGATGTTTGTTACGTCCCTTGTGATGCATCCACGCATATGAGAATCCGTATTCGTCTCTTTCGCCCTCATGAGGGGAGCGGTTGCCCTGAAAATATTTTACTCCGTAAGAGAATTCCTCTATTGAAAATTTTGAGAGATCGTGGGTAAGCCCCTGTAGGGGTATACCTGCACGGAAACAGTTCTTCATCACCTCATGGCGGTGACGTGCAACTGTCCTGAAATGTTTCAGTGCTTTTTCATTGATAACACTGTCCATAGCAGTACACTTCCTTAATTTTCGTGATGATTTTCGTGATTTCGCACCCTGAAGGCGCTTTTCTCCATCTATTATACCAAATCTGTGCCGATTTGTAAAGAGAATTTTATGCTTTTTTTCTTTGGACTGTCTGTGCTATTTTCGCTTATATTTTTTTAAGTTTTCACATAACTATCAAATATTCAGAGTATGATATAAACAAGATAAAGAGAGTGATAAAGAACATTTGATAATAACTTTTTTTCATATATTTTTTTCTCCAATTTCTCCACCTCTTCTTTCGTCTCGACCATGGTCAAAATCTATGGCGGGACGAGGGAATGAAGGCAGGAAAGCAACTTAAGCGCATCCTCATATTTTTTCTTCATATATACTTCTATACTTCGCAGAAAACCTCGACACAAGTCGGGGTTTTTTGTTGCCCTCTGGCGGACGGCGCGATCCGTTCGTATATGGTGGGAGATGTTGGTATGCACTTGGTATCAGTTGGTAGATTTGGTATACAAAATCTTCCTGAGTGTACGACTTGGTTTGTTACGTACACGGTGGAATGAGTTGGTAAACATTTGGTATAGTTTATAAAAATTGTATATAAATTATTTCTTGGTGTACGACTTGGCTTTTTTACGTATATTGCGGAATGAATTGGTATATTTTGGTAAAGCTTAGCATGGCTCATATAAAATATAGTCAAGGGGAAAATTCAATATTTTTTTCACAGTATCTTTACTTTTGTTGTTGATTATGATATAATACAAGTAATAAGCTCTTTGTCGAAATTGAATGGGCAAAGAGGAAAGTTTCTCGCAGAATGAGGAGGATAACGACAATGGAAAACACAAATCTGATGGGAACACAGTGCAAACTTGTGACATATAAGATAAATGATGACGTACTCGCGGAAGTGCTTGCGAATAACGGCATAACAGGTATGGATTTTGACAACGCATCGGGCGTGAGGGTAGTCCGTGACGAGGACGGTCTGATATTCGCGAAGGAGGGCGGCGATATTGATCTTCCTCAGATTCTTTTCATGGCGTGGTCGGGCAGTGATCCCGCATCACTGAATGACGATGATAAAAAGCTTTTCGATGAAATGAAGTGTACACTTTGTGTACATGGCAGGGCTGATTGTCTTACTTACAAGATGGTATCTGCGGTGGACGATACTGCTGAAAGCAAGCTGAAAGCTGTAGCCGATCTTTTTGCGCATACTGACATCGCGGATAAGCTTGATATCACAGTTACCCGCAGTTCTTATTCGGATGGCGAACAGACTTCGGGTTCTTTCGGTTTTGAGAGACGAGGTTTCAAAAACGGCAGCCAGGTCTTTTGGCAGCTGAATTTTGCAGGGGACAGCTATTCCGAGGAAAGCGCTGCACTTCTGTTCAAGGACGGCAGACTTTCCATAACTGACAGAAACGGTGTTGAATGGGAAAAAGACCTGGCTGAAAAGTTCATGATATCCCTGAATGATGCATTGGCGCTTGGCGGTGTGACAGTGCTTGAAAAACTCAGCTGTAAAAATATTGAAAAGCTGACACTTCTGCCTGTTTTTCTGGAAATAAGCGATGGTGCGCTTACGGAGTGTCCTGCTCTCAGAGAAGTTGATATCCTTAAAAAGAACATAGTCATTGGCAGGGGCTTTGCAAGGAAGGACGTTGTTATAGGCGGCTGCAAGGGCAGTACAGCTGAACACTATGCCAAGACTGAGGGCGCGGAGTTCATTTTTCTTGAAGAACCCGAGCGCAAGCCTATGGAGTTGGAGATAGCTGATGAAGTATGCATAACTGCCGATGATTACTCGGTTCTCAGGGGCGAGGATAAGAACAGACTTACGTTGAACGATGTAGGATTCACCCCATATGAAGGCTGTTCTGATGATTTCGACTGCGAGATAATAACAATGACCTCGTCTGAGGCTGCAGAATCGGGACTTACTGCTCAGCTTTGCGGTTTCGGTGATATGATAGATACCGAGACTGTCCGCAACGACAGAAACGGCTACATCAAGGCGACGATGATGAAGAGTTCGGCGCAGCAGGATATTTTCAGCTGTGTGCTGGAGATAGACCATGCAGGCAATATTATATGTATCCATGCCGAGAAACAGTTCACAGCCGAGGATATCGAAAAAGGTGCAGAAAAAGCTATGTTCACTCGCATGAAACAGCTTGGCGAGAGCGTTCGTTTCGGCAGCTTAGCAGAATCCGTTACAGCGGCAGTTCCGCAGGCTGTTGTCGCAAAGGCGGAGACTGTTACTAATGAGATCTCAGCTGTTGAGGCCGAAATTGCAGCGGAAGAGACTGTAATAGAAGAGATATCCGCCGTTGAATCTGAACCAGAGTTCGTGGCAGATGAGCCTGCGGCTGAGGAAATATCCGTTATTGAACCGGAGCCTGAAATAGCAGAAGAACTGCCCACCGAGGAAATAAGCACACCTGAGATCGAGGCTGAACCTGTAGCGGAAGAACCCGAAGTTGAGGAAGTTCCCGCTATCGATCCCGAGACTGCGATCGTTACAGAAGAGCCGATGATCGAGGAAAGCACCTCTATCGAGTCCGAAATCATCTCAGCGGAAACGGATGCTGAGAATATCCCCGAAGCAAATGCCGAGGTAGTCGGAGAGCAGAATAACACTGCCGATGATGAGATCATCGATGTTGCGCCCGAGGATATCACAGATGCAGAGGAAAACGGCGCTGTCAAGCTTGTCAGCGGCGGAAGGTTCGACCTTAACGAATATGCTTCTCAGATGCTTGTGATAGATATGGATTATCAGGCTGAAGAGGGTCTTGATATTGACGGTTATATATTCCTGCTGAATGACAGCGGAAAAGTAAGGAGCGATGCCGATCTTGTTTTCTTTGGACAGAAAGCATCTGTTGATAAAGCGGTGAACAATCATCCGCAGCATACAAGAATGTTCACGGTTGAGCTTTCAAAGCTTGATGCTGAAATAACCAAGCTGGCAGTGGCTTTTGCCATCTACGGCGACAAGGAAGGTCAGGAATTCAGCCGCGTAAGCAAGCCTACCGTCCGTATAAGCTGTGGCGGAAAAGAGCTTTGCAGCTATGAGATACCGGGTCTTGATGATGAGCGTTCAGTAGTTGCAATGGAGATCTACAATAAGAATGGCTGGAAAGCAAAAACAATCGGTCTCGGTTTCAAACTTGCACTGAAAACTCTGTGCGGAAGCTACGGCGTTGACGTCAAGCAGTGACTGTCACACAATTGTCACCCTGTTATCATTTTGATGTCGCCATGTTGTCGTAAATGCCCGAAATTGCCCTAATCCAAGTTACTAATGTGAGATAATTTGTAATATATTCACTATTGACAGTAATTTAAAAATGTGTTATATTTAAGTTGCAGAAAGACGCAGACTCCGATTTGTGAGAACTGGTGTCTGCTGTCGTAGGCAAGAAAGAGAGAATAACACAGACAAAACTTTCAGGAGGTAGCATTATGGTAAAGAAGAATGTACTTACACCCGTATTGGCAGGTGTACTCGGTGTCGCAGTTGTCGGCTCCGGTGTTGGTTATTTCGTATTAAACAAAAACGCAGATAAGGATAACGAGAAGACAAAGAGCCAGAGCTCTATTGTTGTTTCTCCTAAGCTGAGTGTTATGGCTGATAACATCAGCAACACTATTGGCAGAGCAGCTGATATCGCTAAGGGCGATGTTGACTATGCGTATGAGGGCACTTTTAATGTAAGCTTCGGTCCTGCCCTGACCAAAGAGATGGGCACAGAAATGAAGGATATCGGTATGTCTGTTTCCAGTAAGCAGAAAAACGGAAACGAAGAAGGCGATATCGTTCTGACATACGGCGGCGAGAAGCTGGTTACTGTTAATCAGGTATACAGCAGAGACAACAGCGAGGAAATGTATGTAAAAGTTCCTGAGCTGAATGAAGCATATATCAAGGTAAACAAGGCAGAAGCTGAGGATTATCTGAAAGATTCAGTTGGTTTTGACTTTGACCAGTATGCTAAGGCTGCTGAGAATATCGACTTCGATGCCGAGGCATTTGAGGCTGATCTCAAGGAGTACGAGAAGGTATTTAAGGATAACTTCCCCGAGGCTAAGGAGGAAGGCAAGAAGGCCGGCGATATCGATGGTATTTCTTATGAGTATACTTCCAAGTCCTATGATTTGACAGCAGAAGACGGTCAGAAAGTAGCTACCGCGATCCTTGAAAAGGCTAAGGGCGATGAGAATTTCAAGAAGCTGTACGAGCAGGGTATGGAAGCTGCTAATCAGCAGACCGCTAAGTACGGTGATGACTCTATCGAAACACCCAGCTACGAAGAGACCATCGACAAGATGCTCGAAGAAGTAAAGGGCGAGATCAACGGTGAAGGTGCTGTTGTACTCGAGACATATGAGAACGGTGACGGTGAGTTCACAGGTTTTTACCTCAAGCCCGCTGATGAAGATGGCGAGTTCAAGGTTGTTACTGTAAGCAACGATAATGCTGAAGGTCTGGATATGGCATTCGATTCCGGTGATGGAAGCAAGATGACAGCTTACGGCGCACTGAAGAGCGAGAATGATACTGTTAACGGTACTTACACAATCTCCGCTTCTGAAAATGATAAGGAGACCATGAAGGTTGTTTACACTATATCCGATATGAAGAATGTAGGCGAGAATTTCGCTGGTACGATCAGGATCGATATTAGTGAGAGCGAGGAAAGCAGTGCTAATTCAGGCTGGCTGGAGATCAAGTCCACTTCTACAGCTGACGATGTAAATATCTCCTTTGATTTCGGTTTCGGTGGCGAGAATGCATTTACAATGACTATGACCAGCAAGAAGACCGAGGCTTCTGACGTTACAGTGCCTGGCAGTGATGCTAAGATCTACAACGCTCTTGATGAGGAGCAGATGAATGAGTATCTGACTTCCTGCGATACCGAAGGCTTCATGAACAAGCTCAAGGAAACTCTGGGCGACGAGATGTACAATTCTCTGTTCGGCGGTTCCACTTCTTCCTACAGCGGTAGCAGTCAGTATGATTATGACGATGACGATTTTGACTGGGAAGCTTTTGAGAGTGAGAATGCAACCGAAAGCACTTCTAATCAGCCTGCATAAAAGCTGATTTTGATCAGACTGAATAATTGAATCGACGACACTCCTGCTTATATGCAGGGGTGTCTTTTTGTATTTGGTGTTAATATTCTGTAAGGTTATTTATTTGAATAACGGTAACTGTTGACAATCGGTAGTTTCGGCTGTATAATATAGTTATATTATTATTGAAAGGACTGATAGTATGGCAAGGACGGCTTTAGTCACAGGTGCCAGCTCGGGTATTGGCAGAGAGATCGCAAGAGAACTTGATATCCGCGGCTTCAGGGTGATACTGACAGCCCGCCGTGAAGACAGACTTCTTGAGCTTGCAGCTGAACTACACGACAGCAGAGTGATAGTCTGCGACCTTTCATGCAAGGACGAATGTATGCGTCTGCATGAAGAGGTCAGCGGAGAAAGAGTTACTGTACTGGTAAACAATGCAGGTTTCGGAAAGCTAGGCGATTTCGATAAGATCCCCCTTGAGGACGAGCTTCGCATGATTGATACAAATGTCACAGCTGTGCATATCCTTACAAAGCTGTTTTTGCAGGACTTCAAGGCAGAGGACAGGGGATATATCCTCAACGTTGCATCATCTGCGGGACTTATGCCGGGCGGCCCCCTCATGGCTACTTATTACGCAACAAAAGCCTATGTGACCAGCCTTACTGGAGCTATATATGAGGAACTTAAAATGGCAGGCAGCCGTGTAAAGATATCAGCCCTTTGCCCCGGCCCTGTTGATACCGAGTTTAATTCCGTGGCTAATGCTCAGTTCGGAGTGAAATCTATTTCAGCTGAATATTGTGCGAAACGTGCCGTTGAGGGTATGTTTGCAGGAAAAATGATAATCGTTCCCGAGAAAACTCTTGCAGTAGCCACAAAAGCAGCCCAGCTTTCTCCCCGCCGCCTGATACTTGCTGCTACGGGACAGCTTCAGTCGGGCAAGAAAGTTTGATGTATTTTTGTTTGTTCTCGTTATTATTATAATTATTGCGGCACTTCCGAACTTTGGAAGTGCTTTTTTGTGAGATATATGGTTTGAGAACCGCATTGTTGAAGAAATATAGGGGAAAGTTTGTGAAAATTATAAAAAAAGTGAAAAATATACTGGACAAAAGCCGAGAAATAATGTATAATAGAAATATCAGAGTCTAGGAGAGTTTTTATGAGAGTTATAACAGGTTCAAGAAGAGGCAAAAAGCTGAAAACGCTGGAGAACCTCGATACAAGACCGACCACTGATATGGTCAAGGAAGCAGTCTTTTCTGCGATACAGTTTGATGTGCCCGGCGCACAGGTACTTGACCTTTTTGCGGGCAGCGGTCAGATGGGTATTGAAGCCCTCAGCCGTGATGCAAAACACTGCGTTTTTGTTGACAATAATGCTGCGGCAGTTGCGGTCATTAAGGAGAATATCAATGACTGCAAACTCACTGCTGAATCCCGTGTGCTGAATATGGACAGCCTTGATTACCTTAAAGTGGCAAAGGGTCAGTTCGATATCGTTCTGCTCGACCCGCCTTACAATAAGGGTATAATTGAAAAAGTACTGGATAATATAGATGCTCATCTCAGCGACAGGGCGATAGTTGTCTGCGAACATGAAAAAGAGCTTGAACTTGCTGAAGAGTACGGCAGGCTGAAAAAACATAAGCGTTATAAGTACGGCAAGATTGCTGTTACAATTTTTAAAATACCGACAGAGGAAGAGTAAATATGAGGATCGCTGTATGCCCGGGTAGCTTTGACCCCGTTACGCTGGGACATCTGGATATAATCGAACGCGCTTCAAAGCTTTTTGACAGAGTCATAGTATTGGTCAGCTTTAACAGAAGCAAAAATAAGGCGATATTCTCCACCAAAGAGAGAATAGAGATGATAATCGCCGTGACCAAGGGACTTGATAATGTGGTTGTGGACTGCTACGACGGTCTGCTGGCTGATTATCTTAAAATGACAGGTGCTGAAGTCATCGTTAAGGGTCTGCGTGCGGTATCAGATTTTGAATATGAATTTCAGATGGCGCTTGCCAACAAGAAGCTATACAATGATGCCGAAACAGTATTCCTTACCACTGCAGGGGAGAATATGTTTCTTTCATCCAGTGTCGTAAAGGAGATAGCTAGCTTCGGCGGTGATATTTCGGGCTTTGTTTCACCCGAGGTTCTTGAAATGATAAAAAACAGGCTTTATAAGCCTGAGGATAAATAACCCCGAGAAGTACGGGGCAAATGAAAGGAAGTATTACTATGAGTGAAAACATCGATTATACCCCCATGAATGATTTGCTGGAAAGAATAGACGAAACTATCGACAACGGCGCTACTGTACCTTTTTCAAATAAAAAAATGGTAGACGGCGATCACCTGCATGAATTGGTAGATGAAGTCAGAATGAGTATCCCTCCCGAGATAAAGAGAGCTCAGGAACTGGAAGTTCAGAGAAAGGCTATCCTCGAGAACGCTAAGCAGGAAGCAGATGCCATCAGAAATTCTGCTACAAGCGAAAAGGAAAGCGTGATGAAGGAAGCCAGAGCAGAGGCTGACAAGCTTGTTTCTCAGGAGGCTATAATCGCAAGAGCTGAGCAGTATGTCAAGGAGCAGGTAGACAGAGCAAATCAGGATGCTGAGGATATAATCAACCGTGCAAGAGCAGAGGCTGAAAATATAATCGCAGATGCTAACAATAAAAGGCAGAGCATCCTTGACGCTATGATCGCAAACATAAATGCTACTCTGGGTGAAGCTTCCGAGACTCTGCAGTCTGATGTTAACAGACTGTCCAAGAGCCTTGATGATGTTAACCGTATGAGAGATGCTATCATTAAGCTGAGCGAACAGGTATAAATATCAGTCGGGGACAACTTCCCCGACTTTTTATTTGCTATGATAATGGATGCAAAAAACGGACAGTTTTGAAACTGTCCGTTATATTTTTAACTATTAATCGTAGAACATTACTACAGGTGTGCCGAGGGGTACATTCTCGTAGATGTACTCAGCTCCCTCGTAAGGCATATTAATACAGCCATGAGAACCGTTCCACTGGTAGATAGTGCCGCCGAAAGCGCCGCCTCTCCATGTGGAGTCATGCAGACCAATACCACAGAGTGAAACATTGTTCCAGTAGTTGCAGGTGGTATCCCACTCTTCGCCGTCGGCGTTTCTGTCCTTCATACGCTTGTTGGTCTCTTTCGACCACAGCTTATATACGCCTTCAAGAGTAGTTCGTGCAGCAGAAGTTGTCTGACCTGAAACGATATCACAGGTATATTTCTTCTTGCCATTCTTGTAATACCACAGCTGCTGATTTGTAAGGTCGATCTCTATATAGGTTTTGCCGATATCGTCCTTTTCGGTTCTTGCAGACTCAACACCTGTGTACTCGAATGAACCGTCGCTGTAATAGATCGGGTCGATGGATTCAACGCTCTTGCCCTCTTCGATGAGGTTTTCAAGCTGTTCAACGGTAGCATCCTGCCAGAGCCACCAGCCGTAACGGCCGTCATCACTGGGCTCTACCTTGACTTTGCCCTGGAGCGTAGATTTGAAGGTCCTTGTCTTATTCAAAGTATCGTACTTATCTGCCAGACCCTCGACATACTTTTCCACTGCTTTTCTGTCAACGACGTAGTTGCCCATATCGTCCATCTCGATAAGAGAAAGCAAAGTTTTGCCTGTGATAGTTTCGGTGGTATAGTCAAAGTCGTAGGTTATGGAAATATTGAACACCTTGTTCAGTGCTTCACACTGATCTTTGAAAGTGTCAGATGTAACCTGGGGGATATCATAACAGCCTGTACCGCTGTCAAGCTTGACCTCGAACTCGCCTTTGCCCAGCGCGTCGATAACGGCTTCCTCCAGTTTTTCCATATTTGTGACCTTATTGCCCTGAACTTCCTCATTGATTACATAACCCTTGTCGGTCAGTTCCAGCGCAGCGTCCTGAGTTTCAACATCGCCCCAGTCCTGTTCAATCAGCAGTTCTTTCAGCTTTTCGCTGTCATATGTTGATTCATCGGTGTAATTGTAGTCGGTCCTACCTGCATATCCCGAGAACCATGCGCCATGATTTACCTTGTCATAAAGCTTTTTTACTTCGTTTTTGGCGTTACGGGTGTAACCGAAATCGGCAGGCGAAATAACAACGTCCTTACCATCGATCGTGGTGACTTTAAGCTCCTTGGGGATGGTGTCAGCTTTAAGTTCTTTGACAGCCTGTTCGTAGGTCTTTCCGCTTACATCTACATCATTGATGAATGTATCAGCAAGAAATTTATTCCTGTAATAAGCTCTGCCAACGCCGTATGAAATTCCTACAGCGGCCAGCAGTGCAACTACAGCCGTACCGCATATAAGAACGGTCTGGTTCTTAACTTTTTTTCTGCCCCGTTTCCTGCTCCCGGCAGATGAGAGCTTTTTGCCGTATCCTGCAGCATCTGCGCCCATTAGTATTTTCCTTCCTTACATAAACACAAAACGACATTTTTCTTTAATTTATATAGTTTATTATACCACAAACATGGTGGATTTGTCTAGTGGCGCACTTGGTTTTTAAGAAAAAATCTTTAACAAATTTTGAGCTGTAATAAGGTCTTTATATGTATATTTTTTGTGACGATTCTTTTATGTGACCGATAAAGTGTACAGTAAACAGACTGTCGGGCGTAAATGCGCCGACAGTCTGAGATAAGCTATCTTATCATATCCGAGAGTTCGTCCATGAAGCTACTCATGTTTTTCAGAGTCTTGCCTGCACGAGCTTTCAGGTTTCTTTTACCTCGCTGAGTTTTGCGTGCAATACTGTAAGCAATAGTTCCGACAGTAACTCCTGCATATATGCCTGTCATTAGCGATCTTCCCATCATATTTTCCTCTCCTTTCCGGATAGTAATACCAATTTTTGTGAACTGCAAAGATGTCCTGTTAATATTATGGTCAGCTTTGTGAAAACAATACTCGGAAATTTTAACTTGTTAAATATTTATATATTGCATGAACGTCACAGATAACATATGGTTAATAGCTCTGATTTTGATATTTCTTACAAAAACTCCCGGAAATTTTATTTAAATTTTCTCTGTTAATCACTTTACATTTCAGCAAAAATAAGTTATAATAAAATAGTATAAGAATATTGTTTTATAAGGAGTAGATCACTATCATGGCTATGACAATGACACAGAAGATACTCGCTGCCCATGCAGGGCTTGACGAGGTCAAGGCAGGACAGCTCATTATGGCTGACCTCGACCTTGTTCTTGGCAACGATGTTACAACGCCCGTTGCTATCAATGAGTTCAACAAGGCAGGATTCAGCGGTATCTTCAATAAGGATAAGATCACTATGGTGATGGATCACTTCACGCCGAACAAGGACATCAAGGCTGCACAACAGTGCAAGCAGTGCCGTGAGTTCGCGTCGAAGTACGATATCACTCACTATTACGATGTTGGCGATGTGGGCATCGAGCACGCACTGCTTCCAGAAAAAGGACTTGTAGTTCCCGGTGATGCAGTTATCGGTGCAGATTCACATACCTGTACATACGGTGCTCTGGGCGCTTTCTCTACAGGCGTAGGCTCTACTGATATGTGCGCTGGCATGGCTGCAGGCAAGACCTGGTTCAAGGTGCCATCTGCCATCAAGTTCAATATCGTAGGCAAGCTGCCCAAGTACAGCTCAGCTAAGGACGTTATCCTGCATATAATCGGTAAGATCGGCGTTGACGGCGCTCTGTATCGCTCAATGGAATTTATGGGCGAGGGCCTGAAAAACCTGACTATGGAAGACAGACTCTGCATGGCTAACATGGCTATCGAAGCAGGTGCAAAGAACGGTATCTTCGCTGTTGATGAGGTAACTAAGGAGTACCTCAAGGGCAGAACTGACAGAGAGTATAAAGTATATGAGGCTGATGCAGATGCCGAGTATGATGAGGAGTACACCATCGACCTCAGCACCATCAAGCCCACAGTAGCATTCCCCCATCTTCCCGAAAATGCAAGAACCTTCGATGATATCCCCGAGATCAAGATCGATCAGGTAGTTATCGGTTCATGTACAAACGGCAGGATCGAGGATCTGAGAGCAGCCGCAGAGATACTCAAGGGCAAGCGCGTAGCAAGTCATGTAAGATGTATCGTTATCCCTGCAACACAGAACATCTATCTCACGGCAATGAAGGAAGGTCTGCTGGAGATATTCATAGAATCAGGCTGTGCTGTTTCCGCACCGACCTGCGGTCCATGTCTTGGAGGACACATGGGCATTCTCGCAGCGGGTGAAAAGGCAGTAGCTACAACTAACAGAAACTTCGTAGGAAGAATGGGTCATCCTGAGTCTGAGGTTTACCTTGCTTCACCTTATGTAGCAGCTGCTTCGGCAGTGGCAGGACGTATAGCTCAGCCTGCGGACGTTATGTAATACAGCCCATACTTCGGGTAATTTGAATCAAACAGATAGGAGGCGGGTTATGACTAACTATTTGGTAGATATTTTCTACGATACCGTGTCAGGTATCATTACGCAAAAATACGGCTCAGCTTTTACTGATTCACAGCGCAGAGATAAAATTCTCGCTTTTATCGACGAGCTCAGAGTTGGAAATGTTTTCACCATCGAACAAACACAAGCTATCATCGACAAAAAAGGTTTCAACAATTTCTATACCGATTCTGTTAACGGCGTATCCTGCTTCCGTCTTGTTAAAGAGGGATTTTTCGGAAAGGCAAAGGTCTGCTATTTTATAACACGCACCAAGGATAAGATGGATTCAAACTATCTTGAACAGGTGTATGAAGAACTGCGCAAGCAGGCAGCGGGCGAGAATGTCTTTAATTCCGACAGATATATTGAGTAAGTTGAAAGGAGTTTTCATAGAATGAAGGCTTGCGGAAAAGTACATAAATATGGGGATAACGTTGATACAGACGTTATTATCCCTGCAAGATACCTCAACAGTTCCAATATGGAAGAGCTGGCTCAGCACTGCATGGAGGATATCGACATAGATTTTGCAAAGAACGTCAAGAAAGGCGATATAATGGTAGCTAAAGCCAATTTCGGCTGCGGTTCTTCCAGAGAGCACGCTCCTGCTTCTATCAAGGCAACCGGTATCTCCTGCGTTATCGCTAAGAGCTTTGCAAGAATATTTTACAGAAATGCCATCAATATCGGTCTGCCGATAATCGAGTGCGAAGAGGCTTCCGAGAAGATCGAGGCAGGCGACGAAGTTGAGATCGATTTCGATTCAGGTATTATCACCAACAAGACCAAGGGTGAGACCTATCAGGGTCAGTCTTTCCCTGAGTTCCTTATCAAGATAATCAACTCGAATGGTCTGCTGAATTCTCTGAAATAAGAATATTAATGCGGGTGCTACATCGTCAGCACCCGCTTTTTTGTTGTAATAGTCCAAAAATATGTGCAATAAAAAATGCGCCCGATCATATAGTCGAGCGCAATTTTTGTTTAGATTATTTCCAGAGCTTTTCCGGATAAGCACCGTCAGCTATCAGTTGAGAAATAGCAGCCTTGACTGATGGTTTGTCCTCAGCGTAGGTAACGCCGAACCATTTGTCGCGGCTTTCCAATAGCTTGCAGTCTGCTTCGCCGTGCTTTATCATGTAGTCGATACCCTCGGGAAGAAGAAATTCCGAGGTAAGGCTTGTGCCGTTCTTTTCAAGGAATTCCTCAAAACGTCTGTTCAGCCTGTCTATGAATCCCGCAGGGCAGCCCCACATATTCATGGAAACATAGCTGTCCTCGCTGAGCTCTTTTGTTTCTTCCTTGCCTGAAAGAACTCTGCCGTCTGCTTCACGGCGGATATTATAAGTTTCTTCAACATCTACCAGCATATTGTTGTCATCCACCTTGCAGACACCCCTGTTTACAGCGCCGTTGTCGCTGAGGGTGTTTTTTAGCACGAAGCCTGCCATGGACATTTTCAGCTTGTCGCCTGTCTGTTCCTCGGAAAGATAGTCATGCAGTATTTTGAAAGCCTCTTTGCCGTAGAAGTCGTCTGCATTGATAACTGCAAAAGGCTCGTTTACGATGCCCTTGCAGCAGCATACAGCGTGTCCGTGACCCCAGGGCTTAACTCTGCCCTCGGGAACGGTGTAGCCTGTCGGCAGGCAGTCCAGCTCCTGATACACGTAGTCAACCTTTACCTGCGCACCTATTCGGTTGCCTATCATCTCGTCGAAAGCCTCTCGGATATCTCGCCTGATGATAAATACTACCTTGTCAAAGCCTGCGCGTACCGCATCGAATATTGAATAATCCATTATTATTTCGCCGTTGGGGCCAAAAGGTTCCAGCTGCTTTATACCGCCCTTGAACCTTGAACCAAGTCCGGCTGCCATTATTACCAGAGTTGCACTCATTATAATTTATCTCCTTGATTAAATTTTTTTGTACTATAAAAATATTCTTTTAAGATATTATGGCATATTTTAGAATGTTTGTCAATAGCGGTTATGTTAAAAAACTCACCAAAAATTGCGGAATATTATCATTCGTGAGGGATTTTTGAAAATTATTCCACAACTATTGAAACCTTTGACAGCTTATGGTATAATATTATCAAGGATGATTCAAATACACGATATGAACAGGCAGGTGTTGAAAATGCGCATAGCTGTGTGCGATGATGAACAGCGTTTTATCTGCGATCTGAAAAAGAATCTTGACGAGCTTTACAGCAGTCTTGATATGATAACCGATGGATATAACAGCGGTGAAGAACTTCTTAAAGGCTTCAGGCGCAAGGCGTATGATGTCGTATTTCTCGATATTGAAATGCCGGAGATTGACGGTATCACCCTTGCCAGAAAAATACGGGAACTAAGTTCCGATGTGTGCATAGTTTTTCTCACAGCACATATTGAATATGCTATAAAAGGTTATGAAGTAAATGCACTGAGATACCTCACAAAGCCCGCGGATAAACAGAAGATAAAGGAAGTTATCGATCATGTGCTTGACAAGCTGGAAAGCAGCAAAATGCTGTGGGTAAAGACTGCTGACGGCGAACAGCGCATATCCTTGTCGGATATACTTTTTATTGAAGCACATAATCAGAACGTTATCATAAGCACCGCCGAGGAAAGTTTTTCCGTACGTGGGAATATAAGCGATTACGAGGAGGATCTTTCACAGTACGGCTTTTTCAGGATACACAGGGGATATTTGATTTCTTTGCCTAAAGTGCTAAGGGTAGGTGGTAAAAGAGTCGTAATGGAGGATAACACCACTCTCCCTGTTAGCAGGACCAAGGAGAGCAAGCTCCGTGATATGCTTTTCTCATACGTCAGCAAGGAAGCATTCTGAACCTCTATGCAAGATAATTCTTAAATCCAAAAAATTTAACCATAAAATAATTCATTAATAACTGCTTGATTATTTTTATTCAATGTGATATAATTATAATGCCTAAATGATTGTTTTATATTGAAACTGACCGTTTCGGGGGTATAAGAATGTCAAGGATACTTATAGTTGATGATGACAGCATGGCTGTCAGAATGATAGGATTTATATTGAAAAAAACAGGTCATGATTTTTTTAGTGCATCAAGCGGAGCACAGGGCGTGGCGCTTCTCAAAAGCGAAAAAACCGATCTTATGCTTCTTGATGTTGAGATGCCGGGTGAAAACGGCCTTGATGTGCTTGAAAAAATCCGCGGTGACAGCGGGATAAGTGATACAAATGTCTGCCTGATGTCTGGCACTATCACCGATGATCTCCGTGAAAGAGCTGAAAAGCTTGGTGCAGTAGGATTCATAGGCAAGCCTGTTTCCGCACCTGAACTTATGGATGTTCTAAGCAGAACAGAGATATGATATAAAGGAGTGTGGGTATATGGAGCAATACAGAGTAGCTGTTATTGATGATGACAGAGGAAACCTTAAAATCGCAGATCGTATACTCAGTCTTTATGGGTATACTGTTGATTGCCTTGATTCCGGTGAGGCTTTGCTTGAATATGTAAAGGAAAACAAGCCCGATCTAATTTTACTTGATTTACATCTGACGGGCATGAACGGTTTTGATACATTGCAGAAACTTAAATCAAACCACGAACTTAGGGATATCCCTGTTATAATACTTACGGCGGATACAGATTCCGATACCGAGACAAAAGCACTTACGGCGGGTGCGTCTGATTTTGTTGTGAAGCCTTTTGTGGCTTCGGTGCTTCTTCTGCGTGTAAAGAATACCATCGAGCTCAACAAGCTTCAGCGCGATCTTAAAAGCGAAGCTAAAAAACTCAGCTCAAGCATTATAGAGGAACATCGTCGGAACGAAAGATTATCCATGCAGGTGGTTCAGACCCTTGCGGGGGCAGTAGACGCAAAGGATAAGTACACTAACGGTCATTCCACCCGCGTTGCTGAATATTCAAGAGAGATAGCAAGGAGCGCAGGTCTTTCAGAAAAAGAGCAGGAAAAGATCTATATGATGGGTCTTCTGCACGATATTGGCAAGATCGGCGTGCCCGATTATGTTATAAACAAGCCTACAAAGCTCACTCCCGAAGAATTTGACATAATAAAAACTCACCCCGGGGTCGGATATGATATCCTGAAAAATATCAGCGAGATGCCACAGCTTGCGGTCGCCGCCAGATGGCATCACGAGAGGTACGACGGCACAGGATATCCCGATGGTCTCAAAGGCGAGGATATACCCATGGAAGTTCGCATAATAACCGTGGCTGATGCTTATGATGCAATGAGTTCGAGAAGAAGCTATCATGATGTTTATGCACAGGAGTATATCAGGAGCGAGTTCAGAAACAACATGGGCACGCAGTTTGATCCCAAATTCGCCCAGATAATGCTTGATATGATCGACGAGGACACTGAGTACAGCATGAGAGAGGATCCCGATTCTTATCGTGTAGGTGATAACGGCGTAACTGTTGAGCAAAATATCAATTCAGATAAAGACTTAGTTTTCGGTTTTTTGTCCATGCTTGAAGCTGGCGGACTCGATACCGCCATTGGCATGAAGTACTGCATGAACGACACCGAGTTCTATGCCGAGATGCTGACTGAGTACACAGGAAGTTCAGATGACAGGATAAGGCATCTTGAAGAATGTTTAGCCTGCGGAAACGCTGATCAGTACAGGGTATATGTTCATTCGCTGAAAAGTGCTTCCAAGACTATCGGCGCAATCTCAATAAGTGAAAGTGCCGCAAAGCTGGAAGCAGCAGCCGTAAGCGGCGACTGGAAGCTGATAGTCGATACTACGCCAGATGTTATAGCAGAACTTCGCGGAATAGTCGGCAGTATACTCATGGCAATGTCGATATACGGGCTGTGATGACAGGATATTTAGTGTGCGGAAGTGCGGTGCATTTCCGCTCATCTTTGTACCAAGGCACATAAATGATCTGAAACATAAAGGGGCTGGAACATGAAAGTGCTTTATATTGATGCGACAGTAAGAGAGAATTCAAGGACAGCTGTACTGGGCGAACTGGTGCTTGAAAAGCTTGGCGGTAATGTCACACGCGTGAAGCTTTGCGAGTACGATTTTCCTCGGACGAATGCGGCTTATCTTGCCAAAAGGGACAAAGCCTGTGCCGCCGGAGATTTTTCAGATAAGATGTTTCTTCACGCTAGGCTTTTTGCCGAAGCCGATGTGATAGTTGTTGCCGCGCCTTTCTGGGATATGTCATTTCCTGCGGCGCTTAAACAGTTCTTTGAAGAGATTACCGTTGCTGGGCTGACTTTTGAATGCCGACCGGACGGCAGTTTCGGTGGACTATGCAAGGCTTGCAAACTCTACTATGTCACCACAGCGGGAGGAACTGTTTTCTCGGAAGAATACGGCTTCGGGTACGTTAAAGCTCTTGCTCGGGATTTTTACGGGATAGGGGAGTGCGTATTATTCAAGGCTGAGGGTCTTGATATATGGGGTGCAGATGTTGAAAGCATAATGTCGGCAGCCAAAGCCGAAATCAGTAATTATTTGTGCAAAGGTACTTGAAATTCTATGAAAAATAGTGTATAATATATGTGAGAAAATTGTTACCCAGACTAAAGAAAGGAAGGCGGAACATTATGAGCAAGGGTCTGAAAGTATTTATTATCGTTTTCGTGTCGGTCGTTGCAGCGATAGTGACTGCTGATATAGTAACGGAGATATTCAAAACAAAGCTGAACAAGTATTACTCCGTAGAACGGTAAATTTTCGGCTGCCATTTTTAGGCAGCCGTTTTTTATTAACTATTTCAGCACAAGTTTTATAGGTGAGATAATTTTGGAAGAGCAGAATGCTAAATCGTCATGGAAAGGCTGTATCATATTCGGGATAATAAATATCCTGCTTGTGTTTTTATGCACTAAGCTGAATATCATGCTTGTCAGCACTGCCATGATGCTGTTGATCATTGTGGGCGTAGCGGTCTCGGCGAAGTCGGTGAAGGAAGATTTCAATGCAGGATACAAGCTTTCGGCAATTGGCTGTGCCATAGGTGTATTGCTGAACTGTGGTGCAGGTGTGCTGTATGTGGTGAATATCCTGATGGGTCTGGTGTCTATGATAATGAAGTTCATAACAACTGTTTTTTAGAAAGAGATAAAAGTTAAAGGAGACAACAATGTTATACAATGTAAAGGAAGACACTTTAGAGATCAATGGAATGAGTATTGACTACGCAGTTTTCGGCAGCGGGGAAGAGGTCATGGTCATCATACCCGGGCTTTCTCTGAAACGTGTTAAGGGTACGGGATTTACACTGGCGGTGATGTACAGGCAGTTCACGAAAAAGTTCCGTGTGTATATATTTGATCGCAGAAAGGTTATCCCGGAGAACTACACTGCCGAGGATATAGGTGATGAAGTAGCTGCTGCTATGAAAGCCCTCGGACTTGAAAATGCCTGCGTTATGGGCGTATCTCAGGGTGGTATGGCTGCTCAGTATCTTGCTATAAAGCACCCTGAACTTGTGAAAAAGCTGGTACTGGGAGTCACGCTTTCCCGAAATAACGATGTTGTTCGCGGTGCAGTGGATGAATGGGTCAGCCTGGCAGAAAAAGGCGATATCGACGGACTTGTAATCAGCACGATGAAGTATAATTATCCGCCTGAAAGACTTGAAAAATTCAAGCTGATAATGCCTGCGCTGGTCAAGGCAGGACGTCCCAAAGATTCCCAGACCTTTGTGCGCATGACAAAAGCCTGTCTCACCTGCGATACTTATGACAGGCTTGAAGAGATAAAATGTCCTGTTCTGGTCATCGGTGACAAGCAGGACAGGATTGTTTCGCCTGAAGCTTCAAAGGAGATAGCAGAAAAGCTGGGCTGTGGGCTTTACATGACAGAAGCCTATGGTCACGGCGCATATGAGCAGCCTGAATTCAATGATAAGGTCGCTGAGTTCTTCGGTGTGGAAAAATAAGGAAAGTTTTCACAGATAATTCAGATAAATAACGCTTTTTTCACCCACAGGCGTGGTATTATGATAAAATAACAAAAGCTGCGCGAAAGTATAATGCTTTTACGCTGAGAACAGGAGGTATGTAATGAGCCGCGAGCAAAAATTCGATGAGCTGTTCACCGAGGTGATAAATTCACCCGAACTTGAACTGCCTGCACTCAGTTCCGATGAAGTTGAGATGGTATACAGTCATACGAAGCAGCTGATAGGCACAATGGTGGAGTACAAGGAGCTTATGATGATGTACACCTGTGCCATCAAAGAGGTCAAGACAAAGTTCGACGTGCTGAACACCGAGTTCAATGTGCGTTATCGCCGCAACCCCATCGAGTTTATCAGCACACGTCTGAAAAGGACTTCGAGCATCGCTGAAAAGCTACAGCGCAAAGGTGTTGCTATGACACCCGATAATATAGAGCATAATCTCAGCGACGTTGCAGGCGTCAGGGTAATTTGTGCCTACATAGACGATATTTATTCCATCGCTGATGCACTTATCCAACAGGACGACATCACACTTATCGCTCGAAAGGATTATATAGCGACTCCGAAGCCCAACGGTTACCGCAGTCTTCACCTGATAGTAAGTGTGCCTGTGTTTTTTGCAGAAGAGAAACGTGATATGCGTGTTGAAGTACAGATACGCACCATAGCCATGGATTTCTGGGCAAGCCTTGAACATCAGCTGAAATACAAGCAGGCGGTTGAAAACGAGCAGGAGATAGTTGACAGGCTTCGCGACTGTGCCGAGGTCATAGCAAGCACCGACCACGAGATGCTGAGTATCCGAAGTGAGATAGAAATGGCGGCGGATATTCCGTCTGAGGATGATATTCTGTTTGAGAAAATCAAGAATTTCGATGTTCCGATATACTGATTTAAAAAGTGCGTTCGCTATATGGTGAACGCACTTTATTTTCTATCCGAATGAAGAATCTTCCACTGTTTCCTGACCCTTTCCGCAGCTTTTTGGCGTATCTCTTGAGGACCCTTGATCTCCAGAACAGGACCGAAGCCAAGCAGACGCACCAGCAGGTCGGTCTCGTCGCTTTTGTCGTACCAAAGTTTCACGCTGACCTTATCCGAACCCTCTATGCGCTCGGTGCGCTTTTCGTATGGCGCAAACTCCATCAGAAAACGCTCATCAGCGCGACGTTCCTTGCTGACTGTTAACTCAATTGGTTCATCACAGCGCAGAGAGTTTTCATCAGGCGGTGGTATCACACCCGAACTTTTTGCAGGAGATACGGTCTCTATCCTTGCCAGATTTATTACCACAGAACCTTTCAGTGCTGATGTGCAGAAAACACGGAACTTATCGTCACGGTGGGAGTACTCCAGTTTGTATGGTAAAAATTTACCTACAATTGATTTGCCTGTCCTGCTGACATAGCTTATCTCAATCAGCTGTTTCTGTTTGAGAGCAGATAGTACAGCTCTAAAATTTTTACGGTAATCGGTCTTGGTGAATGGGTCTCCGTCGCTGTATTTATCTACATATCGGAATACATCATGGGGATATAATGGCGGTACATCAGCCACTTTTTCGCAGAGACTTTTGAGCTCACGGTCATCAAGAAACAGACACAGCCGCGGGTCGTCAAGCTTTGAGCGAAGCCAGCGTTTTTGGAGCGTTGTCAGGATATGTGGCGGTTCACTGACAGTTACAGGGTGGAGAACTCCCACCTTGTCACGCTTGAAAAGACCCCAATCAGAACCGTCATTCTGCGGCATAAGCTTTTTCGTAAGGAACAGCCCTGTGTCCCGAAAGCCATCCTCGGCGATGATTGAATATACCTCACTGTCGGTGATGGCGTGCTCGCTCAGTAATTTGGAAACTATGCGGAAATACGCGCCATAAAGCTCACTGAAGATCTTGATCGTCCTCACCTCCGTAAATGGCATACATTCGGTCGATATCATCAGCGAAACGTTTGCGCAGAAATTCCGTACCGCCCTCGATTTTGATTATCCGACCGATAAAAGTTTTTACCCATTTCATAGCTTCGTTTGGGTCGCACAAGTTCAGCGTCAGTGTGAATTCGCCGTCGCCCGTTTTTTTTAGTACTCCACAGCGCTTTTCACGTTCAAGACGGTCAATAATGAAGTACTCGGTGCTTTCGTCGACAGCAAATGTTATCCTCAGGGGCTCAGCGGCTTTTGCGTTATCCATTGAAACACCAAAACAGCGCGTTACCAGCTTTTCATAACGCGCTCTGATATCATCATATTTATCAAATCTGCCCGCTGTTTTGGGCATCGGCATTAGGTCCAGTCTGAATGATGTGAACCTGTCTTCTGACGGTATGTATACCGCAAGAAAGCGCCTGCCCGTTTGCAGAGAGGATAGTATCTGCATTGGGAGAACTGTCTTAACTCCGCCGTTTCCGTTTCGTGAAAAAATTTCGATCTCCAGCAGCTGATGATTATCCATCGCCTCAACTATGGAAAGAATGACTTCGTCTTCAAGTGTGTGAACGATGTAGTAATGCTTCATGTAGAAAAGTTCATTTTTCAGCTCGGCGGATTTCAGGATAGTGTTGCCTATAAGTCCGAATTCCTGAGTTTGTGAGAAAAATCTCACTGCGTCACGAATGCCATCGCTGTCCAGCCAATCTGCGGCAGTATCACTGCACAGCCTATAATAGAGCTTCTTTCCATGTTTTTCGGATATCACGATACCCTCTTCGGTGTATTCTTTTAGTTTCAGTCTGAGGGTCTGTTCTTCGGGTAAATACCCTGACATTTCCTCTATCATCGTGCACAGCTCATTTATGGTGTACGATTCTCCGTCGATAAGTATATCAAGCAGAAGAAAGTGCAATCTTATATCATTATCCGTGAAGCTTCGGGTGTAAAACGCTTGATATAGAGGGTTCTCCGATATACGCGATGAATCCAGCGAAATTGACACCTGTCGTCCTCTCGACAGATCATCATACCTCAGATACTCACCCAGCCAGCTTTCCGCACGTCGTTTTTCGTCGTCGTAGGTACGGCTGCTTTTTTTGTTGAAATCGCCACGCACTTTGTAACCGCAGATGTAGAAATCCCTGAGATAATCACGGGCTTTCTCGAAATTTTTGATAAGCTCCGAAAATCCTGCCATGACACTCACCCTCTTTTAGTAAAATAAAACGGTCATTCCGGCGTTAGCAGCCTGGTGTTTCAACTCTTAACAAATCTACACTACTCATAAAAGTCGGTATATCATTTACTACCGTTGCCTTCAAGAAATTCGTAACGGTAACGCATAAGCTCCATTTGCTGCATTGTGAGTTTGTGCTCGATCGCATAGTTTATGCAGTCCTGAAGCTGAAGATTATCCAGCAGCCCAAAAGAAAGAACACGTTCAAGCAAGGAGTCATCATAATATGAAGCAGCGAAGCAAACAGCTTCAACGATGTTTCTCTTGACATAGTCACAGCAGTAGTCTGCCGTATCATAGAAGCAGATCGCACAAGGGATCTTATACTCACGCTTATCAAGCATAGCAAAGGTCGTTGACGACTTGCCGCAGACGAAATTCCAAAGCCGTCTTTCCGGGCAATCGCCGGCTTTAACAGCCCAGGTAAGCTTTACGTTGAGCACTCGGCTTCCATCTACGATCTTGAGTCTTGCACCGTCGGGGAAAGCATTTTCGCCCAGATGACCATTCGGGCTTATAATGCTTATCTCGGGTTCATGACAGCTTACGAAGGCGTTTTCGCCGATGTAGTTTACTGTGGAAGGTATGCTTATCTTTTTAAGTTCGCTTCTCCAGTGAAAAGCACCGTCACCTATTGTTTTAAGTCCGTACGGCAGTGTTACAGAGTTTACTCCGCCGCATTCAACAAAAGCTTCGTCAGCAATGACTTTGACACCTGCGGGTACAGAAAGCTCATCAGCCGAACCGCTGAAGCTTATCAGATACTTGCCTGAAAGGATGTTCATTTCCTTGTCGTTATGCTTTTCAAAGCCTGTGCCGGAAAATACCTTTTTGCCGATACGCTCAATGTTAGGAGGAAATTCAATGTGGATAAGAGAAGGGCATTCCGAGAATACGTTGTCGCCTATCGTTTTCAGACTATAAGGCAGAGTAACGCTCTTCAGCAAAGGACAGCTTTCAAAAGCGTTATCGCGAATCTCTGTAACAGTTTCGGGAAGAGTTATGTTCTTTAATTCTTCATTATTTGCAAAAGCATGGTCACTTATACAGCGAACACCATTTGGAACGGCAGTTGTTTCATCCTTGCCCATGTAGCGCACAAGGATATGTCCCATAATAAGGTAGTCAGAAAAACAGTAGGTCATAAGTCCGCTTTTGTTGAAAGCGTTTGCGCCGATCTCTTCCACAGTATCGGGAACTTTCAGCTTCATAAGTTTACGGCAGTCCTCAAAACACTGTTTTTCAATAACTTTCAGTCCCGATGGGAGCTTTACATCTGCCAGGGATACACATCCGGAAAATGCACTCTTTCCAAGGATCTTAACACTTTCGGGTATAGTGATGGATTTCAGGCACGCGCAACCCTCAAAACAGCTCACGCTGATCCTTTCAAGGGTCTCGGGAAGACGAACATCGCTCAGAAGAAAGCAATCCGAGAAAGTGCATGTCCTGATCTCAGGTAGAGAATCAGGCAGATAGACCTTTGCGAGAGAATCACAGCTTCGGAACACTGAATCACCCATCACAGTTACGCCGTCCGGAATAACGATCTCACCGAGAGATTCGCATTCTCTGAAAGCACCGAATTCAATGGTGCGGAGCGTGTTCGGAAGTTTGATCCTTTTAAGGCGTGCACAACCCCAGAATGCTTTATGCTTAATTATAGTCAGACCTTCGGGAAGTTTAACTTCCTCTATATGAACGCATCCAAGGAAAGCTCCTTCCTTAATGCTTTTCACTCCGTCAGGAACAGTAACGATCTTATCGTTACCGCTGTAAGAGATTAGTTCATCGTCAAGTATTGTAAAATTTTCATTAGCCATCAAGCGCATCTCCTTCCTCAAGCCTCCGTACAGCCGCTGAAACTGTTATATTCGGATGCTTGTCAAGCATATGGTAAAATTTTTAGTAAAAAAATAAATAATCGTGACCGGGTTATCCTTCAATAACATCCCGATCCGGAAAAAAAGTATTTTAAGATACTGAAAGACATTCATAGTAACTTTTCAGTAAACGTATTCGAACATAGTGGGAAATCCTGATGTGTCCTGAAAATGTACTCCGATCTCGTCAATTTAATGTCCAAATTCATATGGACAAAATATAACTGCGATGTTTAGTGTGATAGCTTAACATATCGCAATATGAATAAAATTTGTACGGAGCGGATAGTCGTGATTTCCCTCAGGACAATCTCAGATTTTATAAGATAACTCTACTTATAAATTATAGCAGTTAATACCCGACTCGTCAAGATTTTTTTTTGAACTTTGCGATATTATTTGGTAAAACTTTGTACTTGACATTTAATAGTTAATCGTTTATAATTACCATAACCTCATGACAAAAGTGATCTGAAGTTGTCTGCAAAATATGAACTTTTTATTTTGACCAGTTTAAAAATAATTTTTATATAATATCAGAATATATTAAACATATACATTTTGCACAAATCTGACTTTTGATTTCTTTTACTTTAACCTTTTCGCTTAAAAAGTTATGGATATAAATGGAAATTTAGTGTTGCGAATTGTCACATATCACATTTATTAACAAGATATTTCTACAATTCAGACAATATTTTACTCTTTTTGCAGTTTGATTTTAAGGTATGTGAGTTTTGCACAAGCATATTTATATAAATGCCTGATTTTAACCGATTACTGTAAAATTAGATGGAAAATACTGGAATTGGTGTTTGCTTACATATTATGATTCCAAAATATGAACATACTATTTCATCTGTATAAAAACGTATCATAACTTGACGCAGAAATAATTATACTTATATCATTTGCATAAAGCAGTTTTATGCGAAAACGATATTTTGCTTTCGTTTGTAAAAAGTTATGTCTCGATCTGGAAAAAATCCAAATTCGGTTGAATTTTGTTCATAACTTATCAATAGGAGGTCGCATATGGAAAAAAGAATTATCGACATCTCGCAGGAGCTTTTCAGCTGTTCTGTTTTCCCGGGAGATCAGCCACCTGTCAGAAAGACTGCAATGAGTATAAAAAGCGGTGATGTCTGCAACCTGACTGAGCTTTCGCTGTGTGCTCATAATGGCACGCACGTTGACGCGCCTTATCATTTTCTTGATGACGGTAACACTATAGACAGAATCCCTTTGGATAGATTTGTCGGAAAATGTTATGTCTTCCGTCATGATGGCTATGTCACCGCCAACGATGCAAAAGTGATGTTGGATAAATGCTCTGATACCTGTGAAAGATTGTTGATAGGCGGAAAGTGCACCGTCACAGCCGAAGCTGCAAAGGTATTCGCTGATGCAGGTCTTAAACTTATCGGGAACGAAAGCCAGACCGTTGGACCGGAGGATGCACCGAAGGAAGTTCATCTCATTCTTTTGGGGGCAGGCGTTGTTCTGCTTGAAGGTATCCGCCTTGATGGAATTGCTGAGGGCGCATATTTCCTTAGTGCCGCACCTTTAAACCTTGGAGAAAGTGACGGAGCACCTTGCAGGGCATATCTTATTGAAATATAGTACTTTAGTATGAATAAACAGACTTTAGTTATGGCTTTTTTTGGAATGCCTCTGTATATTCATTTTACACTGTTCACTATGTTTTTAAACGTGGTTAGTTTGAGAAGAATGAACAAATATATAAATTTATAATACTAATTTATGGATGATCGGTTTTTGCGAAATGGACAATATCAATTGGTTAATTATTGCATATTTATGTTAATTGATACAAAGAATGAACAATGCTGTTGACTTTTGGTCTAAGTTATGTTATCATGGCATTAGTAAGGAAGGTCAGCGTATCGCGGAAAGATCGCGGTGCGGTTTTTTATAAGCTTTCTTTTGTTAAATGAATTAATGACATGAATGTCTGATGAATGGAGGTATGCAGTATGAATAAGGTGATTGTGAAGAAGTTTACAGCCTTTACAGCAGCGATTATGTGTATGAGTATGGCGGTCGTATCTGCATACGCTTCTCCCGTACTCGTTGAAGAGACTGAGCGATATGTTCGCGATGTGGTTGAATTCCTGCCCGGAGATGTGAACGGTGACGGTAAGGTCAATGTTACTGATATTACTCTTGCAGTTGCTCACTTTAAAGGCGTCAGGAAACTTAACAATATTTCGGCTGCTGACTTCGACGGTGACGGTTTCATTACATTATCCGATATTAATATACTTGCGGCGAAGGTCAAGGGGAAAGGTTAAATTTGTTTAATTAGTCCCCGGAATACTGGGGGCTTTTTTATGCCCAAAAAAGAACAGCAAACAGAAAAGTCAGTTGACGTATCTGTTTGCTGTTTTTTTATTCGTTAGTATCCTGTATCTCAACAACCGCGTCTATAAGTTCGCAGTAGGTAAAAACGCCTTCTTTGTAAGAGTTGAAAGTACCTGTGACTACGATTGGAGTTCCTATTTCCGGATAATCGTCAGGGTAGGTAAGATCAGCTGCTGTGCGGAATTCAAGCCCCTGCTGACAGCAGGCAGCTGCATCGGCGATGAATACTGCAAAATACTCGGTCCCATCGTCCATCATATAGGCAAAAGTTCCGTTTGCACGTATCTTTTTTCCTTGATATTTCTCGGGATCACCTGTTATCTGAAATACCTCCGCATAAATCATATTTGCGTTCAGCCCAGTAAGGTCGATGTCGATATCGCCGTTTTTCAGTTCGCTTTCATCAGGCGTTTCTATCATAAGCGGCTGAGTTGTTGTTACTGTTTCAGTGAGTTTATCCTGCTCTGCGTTTACAGCCTTTTCAGCTTCGGCTACAACAGCTTCATCAGCAGGGGATAGGGTCACTTCACCGCTGCCTGTTGTTTCTTGTTCTTCTATTAATTTATCTACTTTTGAAGTATCTCCGCAGCTTGCCAGCATCAGCGCCGCGAGTATCAGTACAGCTATTCTTTTCATTGTCATTTCTCCGTTATCAATTTCTCTTTGTAACAGCGGCTATAATGCTGAATATCAGGAATACTGCGATGTCAGCGGTTACTATAGTCGAACCCACAGGTGTAGAGTACAGTATCGAAGCTATCATGCCTATGCCGGCACATAACACCGATATCACAGCTGAGCATATTACCACGCTCTTGAAGCTTTTGAAAAGTCTCATTGCCGAAAGTGCGGGGAATATTATCAGTGCGGATATCAGCAGCGAGCCAACCAGGTTCATGGCAAGCACGATTATCATTGCGGTTATCACAGCGATAAGCAGATTATATCCATCGGATTTTACACCGCTTGCCTTGGCGAAATTTTCATCAAAAGTTACCGAGAATATGCGGTTGTAGAATATTATGAATACCGTTATCACCACAGCTGCCAGCACAGCGCACAGCTTGACTTCACCATCTTTAAGGGTTAGTATCGAAGTTGAGCCAAACAGGGTCGAGCATACGTCTCCCGAAACGTTAGCTGAAGCCGAGTACATATTTACAAGCATGTATCCCAGTGCCAGCGAACCCACAGATATCATGGCTATGGCAGCATCGCCTTTTATCTTGGTATTCTGACCTGTTCTTAGCAGCAGGATCGCTGCCAGAAGCGTAACAGGGAGTATTATCACCATGCCGTTTGTGTCTTCAAGGAATTTGGCAAAAGCACTCTCTCCGCGTGATGCCTGCTTTAGTACTACAGATATCACCGTTGAAACGGACATTGCACCGAAAGCCACATGAGAAAGACCATCACCGATGAACGAGAATCTTTTCAGCACCAGCGTTACTCCAAGCAGTGATGAACACAGTGCGATAAGCAGTCCGACTATAATGGCGTTCCTTACGAACGGGAATCCCATATAATATTGCAGAGTTTGGATAATTTCATTCATCGTGCTCTGCCTCCTCCGAATTGATAAAGCTCTGTCCGAGCTTGCTGTTTACATAATCTTCCTTAGTTCCGAAAAACAGCTGTCTTTTACTGCTGATATGCAGAACATGGCTTGCATACTTCACTGCAGCATGGATATCGTGAGATACCATTATTATTGTCATACCATCAGCGTTGAGCTTTGCTATCATTTCGTACAGATCGTTCTGCGCCTTAGGGTCAAGACCGGTGACTGGTTCATCGAGAAGAAGTATCTTTCCCGCTGCACACAGTGCTCTTGCCAGCAGTACTCTCTGCTGCTGACCGCCTGAAAGATCGCGGTAGCAATGTTTTTCAAGATCTGTGATGCCCATCTGTTCCATGGCTTTCGCGGCTCTATCCTTGTCATTCTTGTTTACAAATGGGTGGAATTTACCCTTAGCCATGCACCCTGATATAACGATCTCTCTTACCGAAGCAGGGAAGTCCCTTTGAACCAGCGTTTGCTGAGGAAGATAGCCTATCTCTCCGTGCGTTGCTTCGCACCAGTCAATAGTGCCTTTCATGACAGGTCTCAGACCAAGCAGCGACTTTATCAGCGTACTTTTGCCCGAGCCGTTTTCGCCAAGTATACAAAGGTAATCACCGCTGTTAACGGTGAAATTAATGTCCTCCGTTACGGGTATGCCCTCATAACCCAGTGTGCAGTTTTTACATTCTATCTGCTTTCCCATTTTACCTCTCCATCATCATACTACCCTTGCCCGCATAACGGACAAGGGTGTTATCTTTACTATTATAATATTGTATGTCAGTCGATCGCGGTTTTCAGCGTCTCGACATTCTGTTCCATCAGTGAGATATATGTTGTGCTGTTTTCGATCTTTTCCTTGCTTACCGACTGTATCGAATCAAGAACGGCAGTCTTCTGATCTTTACCCTTGGTACTGTTGATTATAGCCTGTGCTATCCTGCCGTCTGAATTTTCTATGGTAAAAATGGTGTTGACACCAAGTTCATCAGTCTTCTTTGCGAGGAAAGCCACTGTTTCAAAGGAAGCTTCGGTTTCAGCCGAACAGCCTACAAAAGCTGCATAGTAGTCCAGACCGTAGTCGTCACAGAGATATCTGAAAGGGAACCTGTCGCCGAATACAAGGGTCTTGACCTTAGCGTTTGCAACGACGTCCTCGAACTTGCTGTCAAGATCACTAAGCTTTTCTTCGTAGCCGTTGAGATTAGCTTTGTAATCCTCTGCGTTATCAGGGTCAGCCTCACTGAGTGCATTTGCAATGTTTTCACAAAGCACTTTTGCATTTTTAGGTGAAAGCCAGATATGCTCATCAAATTCTGGCGCTTCGGAGTGTTCTTCTTCCTCTTCTTCTTCGCCCTGCATACCTTCTTTTATCTCTTCTTCCTTAGTGTTAATGCCTTCAACGTCCATCAGTTTGATGACTTTCATATCCTTGTTGGTGGCATTATTGAGCGCATCCTCAGCCCATTCTTCTGATTCACCGCCCACATATATGAAAACATCACAGCCTGATATCTCAGCTATATCAGCTGCAGATGGCTGAAAGCTGTGCAGATCAGTGCCGTTCTCCAGAAGATAGATGAGATCCGCATCATTGGCATGATTGCCCATTATCTCTTTTGTCCAGTCATAGCATGAAAAAGTTGTGCATACAACGCTTAATTTATCGCCTTTGGCTGATCTTCCAACCTGTGCGGAAGCCAGACCACCACAGGCTGTAAGCCCGAGCGTTGAAGCACATACCAGAACATTCATTATCTTTTTTATCATATTATATCCTCCATCTGATATTATACTGTCCGTAATAATGTACAGCATAACATCGATACCAAAGAGTTGAATTTTTACTTGCTGCCTCTGCACCCGCCGCATTTACCGGGGATAACCGCACTGCTGTCAATCTCGAAGCTGTCCTCCTGTAATATCCTCTCAACAAGGGCACGGCTTGCTTCATCGTCCATATGGTAAAGCTTTCCGCAGGAGATACATTTCATATGCAGATGATGGTGACAGTTCTCGCCGTCGGTCAGCTGATAAACAAAAGTCCTGCTGTTGCCGCGGACTGTACGCTTGACCTCGCCGCTATCTACAAGTTCCTTGATAAGGCGGTACACCGTGCTTTCCCCGGGGGGCTTGGGAATTTCACTGTCAGTCTTCATCATGTCAGCTATCTCTTTCACAGTGAAAGCGGATGATTTGTGCCTGCCCATAAATTCAAGCAGTTCGCCACGCTGGACGGTATTGTACTTTGCCACGGTGATACCTCCTTTTCAAAATCGAGAGTAAATTTCAATTTTGTATTATACCATATTAAAAGGTCGCTGTCAACGGCATTTCAGCGCACTTAACATAAATTTTACATTTGAGAACTACTCTCAAATTATTTGAATGAATGTGCATATATAAATGTATGTGCATTCACATGGATTTACTTGTTAATAAAACTTGACATAATCATGCAGATATGCTACAATTTATATGAAGACTAAATGATAAATTGTCTATTATTTAACAAAATTATATAAAGCAGGTGATATGATGTATGATGTTATCATCATCGGCGGCGGCGTTACGGGTTGCGCTACTGCTGCTGAACTGGCTAAGTACGAACTAGGGATATGCGTTATTGAAAAAGAGAGCGATGTCTGCGAGGGCACCAGCAAGGCGAACAGCGCTATAGTTCACGCAGGTTTTGACGCTGAACCCGGAACGCTGAAAGCTAAGCTGAACGTTCGTGGAAACGCTATGATCCGTGAACTTTACAAAAAACTGGATTTTGCTTTTAAGCAGAATGGCGCGATGGTGCTTTGTTTCGATGAAATGCAGCTTCCCGACCTTGAAAAGCTTCTTGAAAAAGGAAAGAAAAACGGTGTTGAGGGTTTGGAAATCATCACTGTCGAAGAATCTCGCAAGCGTGAACCTAAACTTTCGGGTGAAGTAAAATATGCTCTGTTCGCTCCGACTTCGGGCATTGTCTGTCCTTTTGAGATGACATTGGCATTTGCTGAAAATGCTCTTGAAAACGGTGCTGAATTCAAGCTTTCTACCAAGGTCACAGAAATCAATAAGTCCTCGGATGGCTATAAGGTAATTACCGATAAAGGTGAGTTTGAGGCCCGTGCAGTAATCAACTGTGCAGGTGTATATGCTGATGAGATCAGCGAAATGGTAGCCGAAAAACGATTCACAATAACACCAAGAAAAGGCGAATATATGCTGATGGACAAGGATGCAGGCGGTATTGTCAGCCATACTATCTTCCAGCTGCCCACAAAAATGGGTAAGGGTATACTTGTAACGCCGACTGTTCACGGCAATCTGCTTGTGGGACCTACGGCTGAAAATATCGATGATAAAGAGAACACATCTACTACAGCATCGGGTATTGCCGAGGTCAGAGCAAAGGGCGCGCTGTCGGTTGAGGGACTTCCTTTCAATAAAGTTATAACAAGTTTCACGGGACTTCGTGCGGTGGGCAATAAACACGATTTTATCATTGAAGAAGCAGCACCTAATTTCTTTAATGCGGCTGGGATCGAATCACCGGGTCTGACCTCTGCACCTGCTATAGCTGAAATGCTGAGAGAATTACTGTCCAATAATATAGACCTTAAACTCAAAGATAATTACAAAGACACACGTGATGGTTTGGTTCATTTTGCCGAACTAAGCAGAGATGAACAGAATGCACTTATCAAGGAGAATCCTGCATACGGCAATATTGTCTGCCGCTGCGAGACTATCACAGAAGGCGAGATACTTGATGCGATAAACAGACCTCTCGGGGCAACAACACTCGATGGTGTAAAACGCCGTACAAGGGCAGGAATGGGTCGCTGCCAGGCTGGTTTCTGTTCTCCTAAGACTATTCTGCTGCTGTCCGAAAAACTGGGCTGCGGTATCGGAGATATAAAAAAGAACGGCAGGCAGGAGGTGAGCGAAGATGCGTGAGTTCGATATCGTAATAGTCGGCGGCGGTCCTGCGGGAATGGCAGCGGCTGTGTCGGCAAGAGAACATGGAATAGAGAATATCGTTATATTCGAGCGTGACTGCGAACTAGGCGGTATCCTCAACCAGTGCATACATAACGGATTCGGTTTGCACACTTTTAAGGAAGAACTCACTGGTCCGGAATATGCCGATAGATACGCTGAGAAAGTACGGAATATGAATATTCCGTACGAGACTGAGACTATGGTTCTCGATATCTCAAAGGACAGAGTCGTGACTATCCTCAGCCGAAATCGCGGTGTCGAGGAAATACGTGCTAAAGCGGTCATTCTGGCTATGGGTTGCCGCGAAAGACCACGCGGCGCACTGAATATTCCCGGATACAGACCACAGGGCGTGTATACCGCAGGTACAGCGCAAAAACTGGTCAACTGTGAGGGCTATGTTCCGGGAAAGGAAGTAGTTATCCTCGGTTCGGGTGATATCGGTCTTATCATGGCGAGAAGAATGACTCTAGAGGGAGCACATGTTGCAGCTGTTGCAGAGCTTATGCCATATTCTAGCGGTCTTAAACGAAATATTGTACAGTGCCTTGATGACTTCGGCATACCGCTTCTTCTCAGTCATACCGTTGTTGATATCAAGGGCAAGGAAAAGCTTGAAGGTGTTGTCATAGCCGAGGTTGATAGCACAAACACGCCTATTGCAGGCACAGAGCAGTTCTATCCCTGTGATACCCTGCTTCTCAGCTGTGGACTAATCCCGGAAAATGAGCTTTCAAAAAATTGCGGAGTAGCTATCGACCCGCGAACCAACGGGCCTATCGTTGATGAGGGTCTTGAAACAGATATCGATGGTGTTTTCGCCTGCGGAAATGTTCTTCATGTACACGACCTCGTGGATTTTGTGTCCGAAGAAGCCGCAAGGGCGGGTGAAAGTGCTGCTTCTTTCGTGAAGCGCGGCTGTACCCCCGACAGCACCGCTGCGATAAAAGTCGTGCCCAAAAACGGCGTGAGGTATACGGTGCCTGCCGAGATACATACTTCTGATCTTCTTGGTGATGTTCACATCAGGTTCAGGGTCACGGGTGTTTTCAAGGATTGCTCGATCCTTATTAAAGCGGGCGATGAAGAGCTTTTACGACGTAAAAGTCGTATCCTGGTTCCAAGTGAGATGTTGGATATCATCATAAAAAATGAAAAGCTTGACGGTGTGACCTGCGATCTTACAGCTGAAATTGAGGAGGTGTGAGCCATGACAAGAAATCTTATATGTATCAACTGCCCTATGGGCTGTGAACTGACAGTTGAGGTCGAGGACAGAAAGGTTATCTCGGTGAGTGGCAACACCTGCAAGCGCGGTGAGATCTACGCCGAAAGTGAGATCTCAAACCCAACCCGAACAATAACCACTACCGTAATTTCAGCTGAGGGCAGACCTGTTCCCGTTAAGACTGCTCAGCCTGTTCCAAAGGACATGATCGCGGAATGTACAGCTGCTATCAAGGCTGCCGAAGTTCATCTGCCTGTAAAAGTTGGTCAGGCCGTTATCGATGATCTGCTTGGAACTGGTTCACAGGTAACTGTAACAAAAACTGTACAGTAATATCAAGCCGTCCTCTGTGCTGTGAGGACGGCTTTTATGCTTATGACTCTTGATATGTTTAACCTAACGCACAAAACAACGGCGCTGTCAAGATAAACTCAACCGCGCCGAAGTTTCGTGGTAATTTGAATGAATCAGGTAGTTTAACTATCAGCCGCAAGGAGGAAACGGCAGCCCCAATTTGTTAGAACATCTATAAATTAAATTAATTTATAGGATTCTTTACCAACTCTTTTACTATAAATTATTATAGCACAACATATTAATAAATGCAATAGGCATTGGGTATTGTTTATTGAATATTTTTGTGTTTTATTTATAAACTTTGTTTAATTGTTATAAACTTATAATCAAACAAGACTATATATACTATATTTAATTAAAAACTTGTATATTTTGGTCCTGCAAAGCTTGAAAGTATCGGAGAAGTGTGCTATAATATACTAGTATAATTATTTTTTTACGAAAGAGGTTTACTATCATGGATTACAGATTTTCAGAAAAAGTATCACACATCAAGGCTTCCGCTATAAGAGAGATTTTGAAGTTCACTTCCGAACCCGGCGTTATCTCTCTTGCAGCAGGCAACCCTGCTCCAGAAGCTTTTCCTGTAGATGAGATTACGCGCATCTCCAAAGAGATATTTGAAGAAGACCCCATACTTGCACTGCAGTACAGCATTTCCGAGGGCTATACACCTCTGCGTGACCTGCTGAAGAAGGAACTGGAGAAAAAGGGCGAGTTTGTTCCCGATAGAGATGAACTGATTATCGTCAGCGGTGCACAGCAGGCTAATGCTATGATGGCTAAGGTACTCTGCGACCCGGGCGATATCCTTTGCTGTGAAGCTCCAAGCTTCATCGGTTCTCTGAATGCTTTCAAGTCCTATAACGTTGACCTCAGAGGTATCACACTGAAAGAGGATGGCATTGATCTTGATGAGCTTGAAGAAGTTCTCAAGACCGGCAAGGTAAAGCTGATATACCTGATATGCAATTTCCAGAACCCCACAGGTCTTACAACTTCTCTCGAAAAGAGAAAGGGCGCTTACGAGTTGGCTAAGAAGTACGGCGCTATCATATTGGAGGACAACCCCTACGGTGACCTGAGATTCACAGGTGAGAACGTTCCTTCCATCAAGAGCATGGACAAGGACGGAATCGTAGCTTACTCCAGAACATTCTCTAAGGTGCTTGCACCCGGAATCAGAGTCGGCTATATCAGCGCACCCAAGGAGATCGTGAACAAGATGGTCATCTGCAAGCAGGTTGACGACGTTCACACCAATATCTGGGCGCAGGTACTTGCATATAAGTTCATGACACAGTGCGATATGAACACGCATCTTGAAAAGCTGAGAGCTATCTACCGCCACAAGTGCCAGCTGATGATCGAGCAGATCGAGAAGAATTTCTCTTCCAAGATCAGCTTCACCAGACCCGAGGGCGGACTTTTCGTATGGTGCACACTGCCCGATGACTGCGATATGACAGCTTTCTGCACAAGAGCGGTCAAGGAGTTCAAGGTAGCCGTTGTTCCCGGTAATGCTTTCATGATCTCCGAGAGTGACCATACTACTTCATTCAGACTTAATTTCTCGACACCTACCGATGAACAGCTTGTGGCAGGCTGCGAGATGCTTGGCAAGCTTTCAAAGGAAATGTTCGGTGAATGATCCTAAGCTATCGCTGACCCCTGTTCAGCTGGGTCTTACTTTGCTGAACAGTGCGGGGCTGATATTCTGCGCAGGCGGAGATGTTTTTCTGCTGATGTTCGACCGTGGTACCGTTAGGCACAGCGCCGTTATTGCTAATCTGGCGCTGGCGATCATCACAGGTTTGATGTGCGGCGTGCTGATGATAAAAGCCGCTGATATCGACCTATTTGACAAAGGCGAACTTCGTGACAAACAACCTGCTGTAAGCGCACTCAGAACTTTTTTCTGCATTGTAACGCTGGATATCACCATAGTGCTGATAATGATGCTTGCAGGGACGCTGTTCTGGCGCGGTGCGGGCAGGTCCATAAGCTTTACTGCTCCGCTTGTTTTTCTTCTGGCAGGCATTGTGTATTATTTTCAGACAAAGGACATGGGTGATACTGACGTTGCCGAAGAGGATGAAGCCGCCCCTGAAGCTGAAAAGAAGGCAGCTTTGATGAAAGCGGCAGATGATATCATCGCCGAAGAACATCACTCGCGGACGGCGGAGGATATCCTTGCACAGGTCAAGGCTGATATCAGTCTTGATGATGAGGATATACCGAAAGATGCAGAATTTGATAGGGAGAATGAAAATGAATATATTCAGGATGATTAAATGCGGTATGTTGGTCTCTGCGGCTGCTGTGACAGTGGCTGTATGCTGTTCCTGCGGGAGCAAGAATAATTACAACAGCAAGGTTCATATCAATGAAGCTATCAGACACATGAATAATAAATACGGCGTTCAGTTCACTTATGACAGTGACAATACCAAGGAGGGTTCATCCGGTATTTTCGGCAAGACTGACAGCTATGTGAATATCATCGTCACCTGCAAAGAGCTTCCGGGTGTTCCTATAATTGTGTACAGCAGTGACGGTTCGGAATATCTTGATGACTTTGTTCCGAAAAAGTTTGAGTTGCAGGCTCAGTGGGATCTGAACGCTTTGGCGAAGAAAGTCTTTGACGGTGATAAGCCGACGGTAAGGTTAAGTTTGAATTCAGAATACGAGATGAACGAAAGGACTCTTCCCGCCGATACGACTTATGAGCAGTTCAAGTTGTCGGGTGCCCTTGGCTGGGTGGATATCTATACCGACGACAGTGACGCACCTCTCGATGACTACAGGATGCTGGCAGATGCGCTGGCTTATAGTGAATTCAACTGCGAGCCCAGTGTATGGTATTTCACCGATGACAGTTATACAAGGATAGATGAAAACAACACAGCTCTCGGTTTCGATGAACCCGAGAAAAAACTGGGTGAGATAAGGGTGGCAAATGACAATTGTCTGCTTGATGAAGATTTTGACGGTGAGATCATGATCTACCGTGATGATCGTGATCCTGTATATCTCACTCTCATACCGGCTGATGACGAGGATCTGGAGTACTATAACTCGCTGTTCCTGCCAGGAGAATCGGAAGACGCTGTGACCACATCGGATAATTCCGATGGAAAGGACGAAAAATCGGAAAAGAATTGGTTCTCTGCAAAGTGATATCAGCAGTGATCTATGAGTGGTAAATATCTTCTGCTGTAGCCATGACAGATTTTCGAGGATATAGACCCTATTCAAATGACTATTGACCCAGAGCTTTGCGGCTTCGAGGTTTGATATAAGGAGTAAAAAATTATGAGTGAACTTAATTTTTCAAAGGACAAAAAACTGATACTGAGCATGATACAGCCTACAGGTACGTTTACACTGGGCAACTATCTTGGCGCAGTTAAAAACTGGGGACCTCTCCAGGAGGAGTTCAACTGTATCTACGCAGTAGCTGATCTCCATTCTATAACAGTAACGCAGGAGCCTTCTGCGCTGAGAAAGAATTCTCTGCAGGCTTATGCATTGCTTATCGCTTGCGGTATGGATCCCGAAAAGAGCGTTCTTTTCTTCCAGAGCCATAACTGCAATCATCCCGAACTCAGCTGGGTGCTGGGCTGTTCCACACAGTTCGGCGAGCTTTCCAGAATGACACAGTTCAAGGATAAATCTGCAAAGCATGCTGATAACATCAACGCAGGTCTGTTCACCTATCCTGTGCTGATGGCTGCTGATATCCTTGCTTATAATGCGGATCTCGTGCCCATTGGCGCTGACCAGAAACAGCACCTTGAGCTGGCAAGAAATATCGCCCAGAGATTCAATCAGCGATACGGCGAATTCTTCAACCTGCCCGAGCCCTTTATCCCCAAGATGGGCGCAAAGGTAATGAGCCTGCAGGATCCTACCAAGAAGATGTCAAAATCCGACGAGAATCCCAATGCCTGCATCTTCATTCTTGATGATAAGGACACCATCATCAGAAAGTTCAAGAGAGCCGTTACCGATTCCGATACCGAGGTTAGATTCGCCGAGGGCAAGGACGGTATCAACAACCTCATGACTATCTACAGCGTAGTTACAGGCAAGACTCTGGAAGAAGTTGAGAAGGAATTCGCAGGCAAGGGCTACGGCGATTTCAAACTTGCAGTAGGTGAAGCTGTTGCAGATCATCTGGCACCTGTACGCAATAAGTTCAACGACCTTATGAATGATAAGGCATATCTAAAAGAGTGCTACACCGACGGCGCACAGAAAGCTCAGCTGATATCTAGAAGAGTAGTTTCAAAGGTTTACCGCAAGGTCGGCTTTGTTGACCGCTGATAATTCATCTGAAAGGTAAGACCGATCATGATGACGGCACTTTTTAAAGATACTATTCGTGAGATTCTGCGCTCAAAAGGGCGGTTTCTGTCAGTTTTGCTGATAGCCGCCCTTGGGTGCGGGTTTTTCTCCGGGGTAAAGGCGACCATGCCCGATATGGTGGATTCTGCATCGGCATATTTTGATGAGTATCGCCTTATGGATATGAAATTCGTATCCACCATAGGTGTCAGATCTTCCGATGTTGAAGCTGTCAAGATGGCTGACAATGTCCGCGGGGCGCACGCCGCTTATTCCAAGGACGTTTTCTATCTGCACGATAACAAGAATATCGTTTTGAAGTGTATATCATTCAACAGCAGTCTTGACGATTCAAGTCCCAATCTTATGAACAAGCTTCATGTCCTCGAAGGCAGACTGCCCGATAAGGACGGCGAGTGTGCTGTGGAAGTTAAGATATCCTCACCTGATACTTTCAAAATAGGGGAGAAGCTGACTTTTACCGATCCAGATGACACCAAAAAGCTTACAGATACTCTTCAAAGCGACACCTTTGAGATAGTGGGCATTGTGACATCACCATCATATATAGGCTACGAGCGCGACCGTACCACAGAGGGAGACGGAACTATCGTCAGCAATGTGTTTCTCCGCGAAGAGGAATTTTATACCAATTATTATACCGAAATGTTCGTTGACCTCGAAGGTCTTGACGAGACTGACCCTTTCTCAGAGGAATACCGCGAGAGTGTTAAGGAAAAAGGTGCGGCGGCAAGGGCGGCTTTTGAGAAGAGCGTTAACGAGAGGTTCAATGACCTTTATACACAGGCTCAGGACAGGATAGCCTCTGCCACAAACACCGCTGATACACTTAACGGTGTTCTTGATATGGACATAGACGAGCTTCAGGTGCATATGCCCGAATGGGAGGAAAAGGCTAAAGAGGCGAGGTATATTTATGAGCGCGAGGTCGAAAACGGCAAACGCGCATATCTTGAAAAATCTGCGATGCTACAGGCTGAAAAAGCCCTAGGCATAGCTAAAGAGCTGGCATATGACGAAGACGGTTCAGCTCATGCCAAGTATCAGGCACAGCTTGATGATGCCCGCAGTGAGATAGAGGCGGCGCAGAAAGAGCTTGATGATACTCCCGAACCAACGGTGTACAGCTACGATAGATTTGAAGCCAGCACGGACTATTCCTCCTTTGAAGGCGACAGCAAGAAAGTCGATTCCATAGCTAAGGTCTTTCCGGTGTTTTTCATGCTGGTGGCTGGTCTGGTATGTCTTGCCACAATGTCAAGGCTCACCGAGGAACAGCGCGGTCTTATAGGCGTATACAAAGCGCTGGGATATTCACGGTGGAGAATTCTTTCCAAATATCTTATATATTCGGGAGCCGCGGCTATACTGGGTGGAACATTGGGTTCTGCGGTGGGGTTGAAAATATTTCCGCGAATGATATACCACGGGTATAAATTGTTGTACAATATTCCCGATATATCCACACCCCTGAGATGGGGCTATTTAGTCGGTTGTACTGTTGTTTCCGTGATTTGTATATGCGGTGTAACAGTCTACACCTGCATGAGGGATCTTAAAGATGTTCCCGGAAGTCTTATGCGTCCAAAGCCCCCTAAAGCAGGCAAAAGAGTATTGCTTGAAAACTGTCCCGCTTTGTGGGATAAACTCAGTTTCATGGGTAAAGTCACCACAAGAAATATGCTTCGCTCAAAGCGCCGTTTCTTCATGACCCTTGCGGGTGTAACAGGCTGTACAGCCCTTATAATCACTGGTTTCGGACTTAAAAATTCCATAAGTTCCGTAGTTGACCGACAGTTCGGTGAGGTCTTTGTATACGATGGCATAGCCGTTCTTAATAACAGATTCAGCTATGATGAACTTGAGCAGGAGATTAATTCGGCCGAGGGTCTTGCGGATCATATGCAGGCGCTGATCAATGAGGTCGATCTTTCGGTTGACGGCCAGAAGTGCATGGTGAATATCTGTGTCCCCAGTGAAACTGACAGGCTTGAAGAATTCGTTCTTCTGAGAAACACTGATAGCGGAGAAAAGCTTGTTCCGCAGGACGGCAGTGTTATTATCACGCAAAAGCTTGCCGATAATCTGCACCTTAGAAAGGGAAGTGTGCTCACCATCACCGAGACTGACGGTCAGAAAGCCGAGTTTACGGTAGCAGATATCTGCAAAAACTACGCTTTTCACTATGTTTTTGTAACTCCTCATGACTACGAAAAAAGTTTCGGTAGAGCGCCTGTTTACAATATCAGCTTTATTGAACTTGCAAAAGGTGCTGACACCGATGCATTCAGAGATCAGTTTCTGAAAAGCAGCAGCTTCTATGGTCTGACTTATAAGGACGATCAGTCCAGAGGTTTTCTAAATTCCATGGACAGCCTGAATACTGTTGTGGCAGTGTTGATATTCAGCGCAGGACTTCTGGCGGCTGTGGTACTTTACGACCTTGCAAGCATAAATATAACCGAGCGGAATCGTGAGATAGCCACAGTAAAAGTGCTGGGATTTTTCGACCGCGAGACAGATGATTATATCCTCCGCGAGAACCTTATATCATCAGCGGTTGGTATACTTGCAGGACTTCCTGTCGGGCGTATACTTCACTATTTCGTCACCGTCACAGCAGAGGTCGATATACTGATGTTCGACCACAGACTTTCGGTTTCTGCCATGCTGTACGGCGCACTTATCACTGCGGGATTCACTCTTGCTGTGAATGCGGTACTGCATTTTACACTTCTGAAAGTTGATATGATAGGTTCTCTTAAATCGGTAGAATAACAGACCATAAAAGGAGATACATCATGACATACCCCATTAAAATCGGCATACAGGAAAAACTTGCTAATTTAGCAGACAGAGAGATGCATGAATTTCTCGTTGCTATCGGTGATGGTCATTCATCGGCGCTTCATGTAGGCGGTGCTGAGACGTGGGATGCTAGTTCACCTATTCTTGGTTATATAGATATGGACACAGGAAGAAAAAGCAGTATAGCATCTTCTATCAGGTGGACAGAAACCAATGAAAATGTAAAGTCAAGTGCTTATACAAAATTTTTTGAGCCGCGGACTGTTTACCGCGTTAAGGGATATGCCTATGAGCTCAAAGAGGGTGAAAGCTACAATAAATGGAATTCAGGGATAACCGTTTCCGAAATCCTCATGAAAGGCGAGTTCAGTCCTTTCCTTGCAGAGGTCTATGCAGAATGGGATCGTGCTGTTGTGATGGATTCCGAGTTTTTTGGACAGCTTGTATATGAAAAGAAGTACGATTACTATGAGGGCAGTTTCAACTGGCTTGGCACTCAGGTCAAAATAAAAATCGATAATGAAGAGGATAATGCAGCGAGTTCGCTGAAATGTGCCGAAGATCTTTGCAGAAACTGCGTAGAGTGGGACATAAAATTCAAAGAAAGCATAGTTGATGAACTGACTTATCTGGCAAATGACTGGCTGAGAGATGCGGACGAACCAGAGATAACCGAGGAAGAATTCCTGTCCCGCATAACAATGGAACTAATTGACATTAGTGATTACAATGGTGGCACATTCTACGTCTGGTATGACGACGGCGGAGTGTTCGCAGGACACAGCGTGACCGTATACGGCACTCTGGAAAAGGGTGTGTCATCTGTAAGAATGGAGGGCTGATATTATGGGTCTGATCGTTTATTTTATTATTCTTTTGTTGATGGCTGCAGGTATACCGACAGCCGCGGTGTGTAAAGGAGAGAAGATCGCTCATTTAAACAACGTAGAAAATCTGATCCTGCTTGTAGCCGTACTTCTCATTTCGATCATTCCACTGGCACTGTATTTTAATCACGGTAAGAAAAAGTTTGGTGAAAAGCACAGACATATCATAATTTCTTCGGCAGCGACGGTTATGGTTGTCTACGTAAGCTTCTATATGTTTATCTGGAATGGACTTACACCGCTTGCACCATAAGCATAATTAATCAGAACAAACCCAAATTTGTAAACAGCGGGATATATTACCCGTTCTATAAATTTATTTAACAGGAGGTACAAAAAAATGAAAGAGAAGATCACAGAGACAGTAAGAGAGATCATCGATAACGAGGTTAAGACCCCTTCGGTGGGTTATTTCTGGAAAGGTCTGGCACTTTTCCTGTTCGGTGTAATTATCGGATTCACCTTTGCACCTATAAAAAAGGGCATCAAGATAGGCTGTAATAACGGCAACAACTGCAAAGACAGCGGCAAGTTTCTTGACGGAAGCAAGCTGTTCACCAAAAAAGACGACGCGGAAGACGAAGAAGATACAAACTGCGGAAACTTCTGCGCTGACTGATAAATCATTAAAGGGAGAGTAAATCAAATATGAAGTTAGGTATGGTCGGATTGCCGAATGTCGGTAAATCAACACTTTTTAACGCACTTACAAACGCAGGAGCAGAATCTGCGAACTATCCGTTCTGCACCATCGAACCCAATGTGGGTATAGTATCCGTGCCCGATAAGCGCCTTGATGCGCTGGCAGAGATGTACCACCCCGAGAAGTTCACACCTGCAACACTGGAATTCGTTGATATCGCAGGTCTGGTAAAGGGTGCATCAAAGGGCGAAGGTCTTGGCAACAAGTTCCTTGCAAATATCCGTGAGGTCGATGCGATAGTTCACGTTGTAAGGTGCTTTGAGGACGATAATATAATCCACGTTGACGGTTCTATCGACCCCGCAAGGGATATCGAGACCATCGACCTTGAACTGATATTCTCGGATATCGAGCTTATCGACAGACGTATCGACCGCACCAAGAAAGCTATGAAGGGCGATAAGAGTCTGGGTGCTGTGGTGGATTTCCTTGAAAGGCTGAAAGCTCATCTTGAAGAGGGACATTCTGCAAGAAGCTTTGATATGACCGAGGACGAGCTGGAACTGCTGAAAGAAACACCTCTGCTTTCGCTGAAACCTGTTATCTATGCGGCAAACCTCAGCGAGGACGATTTCCGCAACAACATAGAAACAAACGTAAACTATAAGAAAGTTTGCGAGATAGCCGCAGCTGAAAAGGCTGCCGTGCTGCCCATATGCGCACAGATCGAGGCTGAGATATCCGATATGGACGCAGAGGACAAGGCTATGTTCCTATCCGATCTTGGACTGGAAACTTCGGGTCTTGACCGTATCATAAAGGAAGGTTATGCACTTCTGGGTCTTATCTCCTACCTTACAGCAGGCGAGCCCGAGGTTAGAGCTTGGACTATCACCAAGGGTACAAAAGCACCTCAGGCAGCCGGAAAGATACACTCCGACTTCGAGCGCGGCTTTATACGTGCCGAGGTTGTAAGCTTCAACGATCTTATGCAGTATGGCTCAATGTCAGCGGTTCGCGAGAAAGGACTTGCAAGACAGGAGGGCAAGGAGTACGTGATGCAGGACGGCGATATCGTTCTATTCAAGTTCAACGTATAATAACAAACTGCGTATTTTAAGAACAGTTTTATGCCATAGTATTTCTGATGTACAGTCAGCTATACTATGGCTTTTTTATTGACATTTCAGCAATATCCGTGATATAATTGTTACAATCAAAAATCGAAAAAAAATAGTAAGTGGTACAAGGAGATAATCGATCATGGATGAAATCGTACTTGTTGAACCATGTCTGGAATACGCAGAGGATCTATGGACATTCAGGCAAGAAATAATAGATAATGATGCTGATAATGAGGATAAGTTTGCCGGGTGTATGTCACTGGATTCCAGTGATTCTGCTGATGAGTGGATAAGGATATGTTCTTTGAGAAAGGACGAAAACCACTGCAAAGAAGAAGGCGCAACAGTACCTTCACATACGTATTTGGCAATAAGAAAAAGTGATAACAGAATTGTTGGTGTAATAGATCTACGTCACCATATCGATCATCCTGTTCTTGGAACCTGGGGCGGTCATTGCGGATATTCGGTTCGTCCTTCAGAACGAAGAAAAGGCTATGCTACGGAAATGTTACGGCTAAATATAGTAAAGGCGAAAGAGCTTGGGATAGAAAAGATGTTAGTGACCTGCGCCGAAGAAAATGCTGCCAGCGAAAAAACTATTCTTGCAAATGGTGGAATATATGAGAATACCATTGACGTTGATGGTTATAAAATAAAAAGGTTCTGGATAAGTATAGAGTGAAAAATCCTGATTTATCTATATATGAAAATTAAATGCCCCAAAGTACTTTTGGTAGCTTCGGGGCGAAACTTATATTTGAGATTATGCAAAAATTGCATCGCTGGTTTTATACATAGGGTGAATAATGTGGTCATATACAAAACCTGTGGGCACCAATAACCGTGACAACCTGCCTAGACCATATAAACTTGTTAGAAGTCTTATTTGGGTTGTAGTAGTATATGCATCCGCCTGTAGGATCCCAGCCGTTCAGGGCATCTCGTGCAGCGTTGTAGGCTGAAGCTGAAACAGGCTGGTTGAACTGACCATCAACTATGGCAGTAAAAGCACCGTCCTGATATATTACACCAGAAAGAGTATCGGGAAAAGATGGGTGTTCGATACGATTTAGTATAACTGCACCGACTGCGACCTGTCCTGCATAAGGTTCGCCGCGTGCTTCAGCAGAGATTATTCTAGCCAGTAAATTGATATTAGCCTCGGTAGCAGCTGGTACAGCACCTATGGATATCCCTAGTGCTCTAAGAGTAATGGGTCCCGCTGTTCCTGTCTGAGATATGCCCTGCTGTTTTTGAAATGCAAGAACGGCGTTTCTGGTTATCTCGCCATAATAGCCTGTGACATTAGAGTTAAACAATCCGCGTTCCTTTAGTTTTTCCTGAATAGCACGAACTTCATTACCGTATGAGCCAATGGAAGAAACAGTTTCCTGTTTACGAGGAACTAGTTTTCCAAGAAGTGCAGAAAGTAACAGTAAAGAAAGAATAATGGCTAACGATCTCCAAATATATTTTGAATCAGACTTCATAATGAACCTCCGATAGATAAATTATAAGCTTAGTATTAACTTAATCATTAGATTTATGCATATGGTAATTTTGCATACAATTATAAGGATAATGCTGGTTTACTTTTACTTGACAAACGCGAAAAATGGTGCTATAATAATTAAGCTGTCAACGAGAGAGCTTAAGAGAAGCGAAAGAGCGCAGGAAACTTAGGGATAAGAGAACGAGCGCGGGAGTAGTTCAGAAGAGCGAAACTCAAAAAAACAGCAAAAATTTATCACGAAAACCTCTTGACAAAAAAGAGAAAAAGTGATATAATAAAAAGTACCGCACAAGAGAGAAGTTCAGAAACGAACGAAACTCGGGAAAAGAAACTTCGAAAAAAGTTCTGAAAAAGGCTTGACAAATGAAGGAAAATGTGGTATAATAAAAAAGCTTATAACGCACTAAAGACTCTGAAAAGAGTTCAAAAAAATCTTCAAAAAACTTCTGAAAAGGGGTTGACAAATGAAGAAAAG
>NZ_FOAT01000008.1 GCF_900109655.1 Hominimerdicola alba | reverse complement strand
GGGTCCTGGGTTCGAGTCCCCGATGGTGCACTTTATAACGCTGAAAACCAGCGTCAAGGCCCGTTGGTCAAGCGGTTAAGACTCCGGCCTCTCACGCCGGCGACGGGAGTTCGATTCTCCCACGGGTCATATTTCCCAAGACCGCAAGCTGACTTCTTCAGTTTGCGTTTTTTTGTACATGGACCATTAGCTCAGTTGGTCAGAGCAACCGGCTCATAACCGGTGGGTCCGGGGTTCGAGTCCCTGATGGTCCACTCTTTCAATTTTATATCTAGGGGTATAGCTCAGCTGGTAGAGCAGCGGTCTCCAAAACCGCGTGTCCCGAGTTCGATCCTTGGTGCCCCTGCTTTATAAAAGCTCGCAAATACGTTGTTTGCGAGCTTTTTACATTTTATGACATTACATGAAAATCGTTTTTTGACTACTATTTGACAACTAAAGCTATACCGACTTATTTTGAGTTATTATAGAACCCACTCGGTTATGCTAAATTATGAGTTTCATAATTTAGCATAACTTTTTTTGATGTTAGTTATATACTATCTCTCGTTATGTGGTTTTTATGACTAATTATAATGAAGATGATCGATGCCTACAAGACAGGCAGCAAGAACTGATTCTATCCCCCCCTTGCGGGCGGATACATAAAGCCGTGCAAGTCATCACGACCTGCACGGCTGATTTTTATCTTATTTCAGAACACACGAAAGACCGGGCATTCAGAGACTTTTTACTGTCTGTTCAGATGGGCATTTAGGCACTTTTTAATGCTTAAAGTTTTTATGTAATTTGCTCTTTATTAGACTTATCGCAAATCTAATAATGATCCTAAAATCATATCTGTAACGCTTCTGATATTCATATTCTTATATAGCACTACGGATCCTGCACCACTTGTGTCGCAGCAAGATCTTCGACATCGCTGCATAATTTTTCTTTTAACGGTATGTCTGACTTTTTGAAGGCAGTACATAAACCGATTTTTCTATCATTTTTCACTTTTGGTTGTATCTATAAGTTTCCCAACAAACAAAAACCGTGCATTTTCATAATCGAATGAACAGGTAGACAGGGCGATGTATCTATCTTCATCGGTCAGTTCGGTATCTGCCAGACATATGCTGTTACTGCGGATGATATCCACCCACTGTGTTTTTGGGGCGGGAACGTCATATACAGTATCAAAGGCACTTACTATTGCGAGTGCAAAAAATTCAATACGATAGCTGGCTGTCATGGTTATAAGCCGACCGCTTCTGTGTTTTTCAAACTCAGCAGGATCCCTGAATTTGCGTATATCACCGAACATGGTATCCCCCATATTATGTCCGTACAATATACTCTGATCATCGGAAAAATCGGCTCTGCAGATCTTATCCAGAAAGATTGCACCGTGCTCGTTTTCCAAACCATCAGCCCCGTGGTGAAGATAGTACTGATTATCATTGCCTTGAACAATAGGATAGTCTATGTTTGAATCTTCAACATAAAGCCAGCCGATGAGATCGGGACATTCCTTTGATAACTGCTTCAGTTTTTCACGTATAATTTCTTCATACGATCCCCTCGCTTTTTCAGCCGATGTCAGAACGATCGCCTGTTCTTCACGTAACGCAGCCGCATGTGTTTTTGTATCATCAGATGATATATCGCTATCATCACCCGAGGTCTGACTTGTTTCCGCTGCATTTATGTCGGATGATACAAAATGCACCGCCGATGTACGGAACTGCCGCAGTACCGCAAGGGATACAGCCACCGCTAGCAGAATCGCCGCCGCACGAAAACGTGCCGATCTAAACATAAACATCACCGTCACTTATATGAATGTTTCTGTCCTGTGTCCTGAAATATCCGAAGATATCCCGTCAGATAACATCATTATCCTCTCTATGTTTTCTGCTGCGTATTACCATAACTATCAGAACAGCACCTGCGGCAGTTAAGATAATGAAAGGTGCAACACTGAACAGCAGTCCTGTAACGGATATATCCTTCATAGTGTTGGTGAAGGTTATCGTCTCTGTGCCGTAGATATCATATACAGCGTTCATTTCTGCTGTTGCATCGGGGGAAACTGCAACGGAAGCCGCTGCATCAGCTGTACCGCTCTTCAAATTAAGCGCTTCATCATCAGTGCCTTTTGCCGAAGCGATGTAAATATCACCTGTGTCATTTTTTTCGGTGACCTTTATCTTGGTACCCGTAGGCAGACCTGTCAGAGTTATCTCATCACCGTGCCTGAGCTGAAGCCCTGTGTTTGAATTTGCTATGCCATCAAGAGTCCATGAACCGTTAGCTGCAAGATGTGCGGCAACTGCTGCACCTGTAGTACCGTCCTTCTTTATCGTGTAACTGAAATCATCAGCAGAGGTCACTGAAGCATTGCTGAGCTCCACCTTAAAGGGGAAATTGTGAAAAGCATCTGCAAGCCCACCATCGACCAGCTTTTTAACTTTCACGTTGTAAGTATAATATTTATCCGAATGATATTCGGTAGTTTCCTGTCCGCCTACCCCCGATATTGTTTCGGTCTCAGTATCAACATCAAAACCTGTTACCTTGCCTTCGTTTGCCGATGTAACAGTACTGTCATAGGTGATGCTGTCGGTATCATTGTCGCTCTTGAACAGTACATAGCCGTATACCTCCAGACCGTCCTTGGCATTATTGTACTTGGTATAAACATCAAGATATATATCGTTATCCGCGCCGCCGTCACTTACGCCTGCTGCTGTAAAGGTCGCAGCCGTTGTAACATCGCTGATCTTGTAGCGGTATATTCCGGGAGGATTCAGCTGCACCTTGGTAGAATCATCATTCGGATCATAATCCGGATTGAATATCTTATTAGCGTCTACGCTGATTCTCATACTTCCCGTGACCTTTTTACTTGTATCAACAGCTGTTGCACCGATAGTATTGGAGTTATGTAAAGTATCTTCGCTGCCGCCGAAAGCTATGCTTCCCTCAACAACGCTTGTCGTACTTGCATCATCACCTGTTGTGGATATAGCTTCTATCTTGCCGGGGTGAACTATAACTGCTATCGGTACAGCGCCGGGTTTTGGCACACCGTTTTCAAGGTCACTGTTTGCGTAGGTAAGTATCTGGGTCTCATTGTTTGTTGACGCACTGGTGATATTATAACTGTATGTTATATTCGGTGCGTAGATATCAGATCCCTCTGTGTTGAACATCAGGATATCCTTGTTGATGGAAATATTTGCGGTGGAATTCGGCGTAACAGTATTGGCGTTTTCGCTGTTTATCATTCCCGTGCTTACTGCCGAAACTGTCAGAGTCTGTGTCATTGCGCAGGCTGCACATACAGCGATCAGAGAATTTTTAATAGTAGTTTTTTTCATAATGAACCCTCCTTCATATCATGAATATACCTTTTCATTCTTTTGCCGAGTTGATATTTTTTCCTTAGTTGGTGTTTTACCTTTGTAACAGAATGTCAGATGATCTATAAGCAGGCTTACCGCTGCTATAACTATCATCAGCCCTGTCCATTTGTCACTCAGTGTCATCTTTTTGGTCAGGTCTTCCGTCATCAGGAAGACTACTATTGATACTATCAGCAATACACATTCGAGTATCATCCCGATATGCATTTTATCTGTAAATCTTCTTAGCTGCTTACATATCTCCTCATTCTTTTCACTGCATCTCCTTTCTTCCGTATCGTTATTTTCATAATTTTCGTGACTGTCATAACAGCCCTTTTCTTCAAGCTTTTTTGCTAATTTTTTGCTGTATGATATCTGCCTGTATTTTTTCCTTATAGCTGTTATAGGCAGAAGTATCATAAAAGTTTCTGCCACGCACAGCAGATTCAACAGTGCCCAGTGATCGCTGTCTGTAAAGTATCCCAGCGGAAGTCGGTGGATATCCTCCATCGGCACATCATCTGAACTGCGTTCCATATACTTTTCAGCATCTTCACTGCTAAGGGGTCCTGCACTTACGAAAAGCACTATCCTGCCGTTTGTTACCACATCGGTGCAGGTGGAAAGGCCTATCAGCATCCCGTCTGAAAGTTCCTGCGGTATATCCCTGTGCTGTACAGCGTGTTCACTCAGGTATTTCTTCAGCTCGGGAAATTTTGCATCTGCATCTTTCGATACGTTGTAGATAACATTATCGTAAGCATCTGCATAAGCACAGGCAAATACTTTTATAAGATATGTTCCATTTTCTGTCTGTAAAAGTCCTTCCTGATGTGAATCGAAATATTCCTTATCGAGGAAATTTCTGATATCACCGAACATTGCACCGTTATCCATGTGATGTCCGTATATCAGATTATACCTGTCGCTGAAATCACGCTCGTTCTCACTTGCAAGATATATAGATCCGCTTAGTGTGGAATCTCCGTAAATATCCTTGTTAAGGTATTCAAGATCGTCCCTGCCCTGCACCAGAGGGTAGTTGATATGGGTATCAAACAGTTCCAGCCAGCCAACAACATCGGGGTTTATCTTACGCAGTTCATCGAAAGTTTCAGTACCCTCCTCTTCGGCAGCCACCTTAGGACGGTATTGCAGAAGATCCTGTGAGATATAAGCATTCTGATTGGTATACCTGATATCATAAAGCACATACGCTCCGAAAGCGAGCATCAGCACTCCCGCACCTGCTGCGGCAAGCATCAGAAGTGTATTTGCAGCTGACGCTATCTTGTTCAGGAGTTTCATGATACCACTCTCCTCATATGTTATGTCTACGCAGGGTAATGACGACCTTTCCCTTTATCTCGCTGCGGTCAACAACACCGTAATAACGGCTGTCTTCACCGCCGCAGCGATCATCCGAAAGCACAAAGCAGGTGTTTTCGGGCAGCTTTACGGGATATTCAACAAATCCCTCATATCGCGGGGTGGAAGTATATATATTTGTTTCCGTTACGGTTTTCCCGTTTATCTCCAGATGTTCATCGTCCGTAATGTTCACCGTATCACCGCTTACCGCCACGATACGCCCGATGTAAGTTCTTCCGTTCTTGTATATAACTACCACGTCCTGTGCGGTGTACTTGTCCTCAAGGCGATAATATAGCAGAAGATCTTTCATCTTTATATTCGGTGACATATCATTGTTCGGCGCTGTGACTGCACCTAGCGCAAACCCGAACAGCAGCCAGATCAGTATTATTATCACAAGCAGATCCAGCAGAAAGATCTGTACCGGCTTCATGGGTGATCTGTGCTTTTCCATGGATATCATCTTTCTGTTAGGTGCCCGCGGTCCTCTGTTATCAGCCGCGTCAGTATTACTGCGGTCAAATATCCTCATAACTCTTTTTCCTCCTGAGATGAATATACATCAGCCATGCCGAACCTGTAAGAAATACTGCACTCAGTATCATATACGGCATCTTGTTTTCTTTCATTCCGGTCACAGGAACAGGCTTCACGTTATTATTAAGTACTATGTCCGTATCCTCGTTGATGATGATGTGGAAAGAATTTTCCTCGTCAAGGGTACAACTGTAACCGTCTGCTGTGGCTGAAAGTTCGTAAATTTCTGTCGGCATGAACTCCGTTACCAGATATCTTCCTCGCGGAAGTCCCATAACAGTAACATCGCTTCCGTCCTTTACGCTGAACTCCACATATCCTGTCATTGTTCCGCCTATGGTCTGATGGCCTACCTCAACAGAACTTACCTCGTTCCCGTCGGGTGAATATCCGCTTACAGGCAGATATGTCATATCCTTGATAAGTGAGGAATTGATCCTTACAGTAAATTCTGCGTTGTCAGGAGCATCACCGGTAACTTTCTTACGTATGCGCATCTGTATGCCCTTTGTACGGTAGATCACGTAGATAACAGGCTCTGACGGCATATTGTTCCATTCCTCATCCGGCGATCCGCGGTATACCATGTGTCCATCATTGAATCCCGTGCTGAGCTGTCTTTCCGAATATACCTCTTCCAGATCCGAAACTCTTACATCAGTTCTGCTGCCGATACCTATACGCGTGTAGTTCAAAAAGCACTTCCAGCACTCTCCGTGATCTGTATCATACTCATCAAGATCTGGCGGAACTTTGAAGGCTCCTGCCTCTGTCTGATCGAATTCCAGCGTTCCGTATGCGTTCAGCGGCAGATATGCATTCTGCTCCACCGTCACATCATTAAGGTGTACAGGTTCCGAGTTTCTTGTAACAGGTGTTATCAGTTTCAGCCTGCCGTTGGGTTCTTCTATAACGTAGCGTATCGTAGGCTTTTCGTAGTAGATCAGCCATATGTCCCTGCCGTCAAGCAGTTTTTCGGTATCGTTGTTCAGCCACAGCTGATAGATATCCTGCACATCAGTCATCTGATAGCTGAGAGTTGTAACAGGCATCTCGATGTCCGTAAGTTCACCGTTCGGCTTCTTGGCAGCCGCAGCTATCATGCCGAACATATATCTGTTATTGTCGCTTATCAGCGTATCGGGGTCTATGGCAGTAAGATCATACACAGAGCCTATGTCTATGCTCTTTGTGTATACACTGCTGTCACTTACTCGCAGATTGTCCCTTACGATAAATCCGTCATTTTCAGCAACAGCCACATGAAGTATCAGCGGCAGGGGAGTATGAGTGTTTTTATAATTCACTGTATGATCTGCGCTGTTTTCGGCTGAGGTATATGAATAAGCAAGTGTACCCGCATCTACCGTACCGTTCGATGAAGTCGATGTAATATCCGTTTCAAATTCAGGTACAGCTGTCTGCTCAACAGTGAAGTTCTGAGTTATCTCGGTAACTATAACATCACGGTACCAATAGTTTCCTTCTGTGTATTCTTCATCATTATTCGGGAACTTTGAATAGAACAGCGCAAATGATACTGACTGTCCGTCACAAAGGTCTATATTCTGTTCATTATATTCTGTTGTGCTCTCGGATTCAACAACAGGTGATCCATACTGCTGATAGTTTCCGGTACCATACTTAGATTTTCTGTACCTTGTCCTTGTGACAGTTGTCCTTTCAGTAATTTTAACTGTATACTGAAATTCCCTTGCTATGTCCTCTGGCAGACCTGCTGTGGTTTCGCTCAAAGTGATGATGGTCGGCTGTGTAGCGTAGTATACAACATAAAGCTGAATATCATAGCCGCAGTTTACAAAATCTGCGCCGTTCAGCGAGTATTCAAATCCCCTCCAAGTGTTGCGTATCTCCAGATAAGGGCGCGAGCTGTTGCTGTTCGATGCAGCTGTTATCATCGTCAGGTCTTCCGCACTTGCCGCATTCCGGCTTCCGAATGCAAAGGAGTAGTACTCGCGGTTATCATTTGATACCGGATAATCCAGCGGTGTCGTCAGCTCATTATTCATCACATAATTTGCCACTGCCGCAGTCTTCGGTGCCACAGCTATGGTCTCCACTTCATCGAGTGCCCCTGAAAACTGCATTTCAACATATCCGATGTCCACGTCTTTCGGACGCTTATGGAACACCAGATATACTTCCTGGTCAGAAGGCAGTATACTTTCTGTACCGCTGCTGTATGTTATCTTTACAGCCCTCGCATCAGTATCAAATCGTATATCAGTTATGCTTCGGCTGTCTGAGATATTGTTAATACCTGTCTGTATAAATGCATCGCTTATGCAGGCAAAATCAAAGGTATAATTCTCATCTGCCAGGGGTATCGGCTCGGCATACACTCTTGCCGTGCTTTCCGCACCGATTTCGATGGGCACATCTGCGGTGAATGTTATTGCACTCTGCTTGCGCCATTCAGTGTCTTTAAGCACCAGTTCAGGGTCAGATGCATCTACTGCGTGTACGATTACCTCAGGCGGACTGTTCCAGTATCCGTAAAGGGTCATTTCACGTGTGATGATCGTTTCAAAGTCAAACTCCGGAACAGAACCCTGACCGCTGCTGTAACGCTGCGCACTCCAGTAATGGAATACTGTCAGCGGGTCATTGCAGTGCGGTGTGCATGGCGGCTGATCGTGAAGTGCTGAATTCAGCTTGACTTCACGGTAATACAGACCGTTCAAATCATCGTAGTGATAAGCACTGTCCTGCTCTTCCCAGCTTCCACCCCAGTTTGAATCCAGCTTATTCTTGTCGAAATAAACCTTGACTTCCCATTCAGCATACAATGTCTGGGGAGTGCCGTCAAAGCCCGCAGTAACTGCCGTGTCTATCAGACGGTTGGCTCCGGCTTCAAAATGTATGCCGCTTCCGTCAGGCTTGGTATTCCAGCCTGTAAAACGGTAATTCAGGTTCTCAAATATATCTCCGCTGAGTTTTATGTGGGAATTGTTCAGCAGATGACTAACTCTTACAGAAGTGTTCGTAACACTGTATACAGGACGGCTGTTCTCGTAGTCCCTTTCAGGGTCAACGCCTATACGTCCGCCGTAGGATAACATACAAGCCTCATACCCTGCCGTGGGCATACCGCTTTTCAGTGAACCTCCGTTGGCATCATATATGACAGTTGCCGTATCCACAGGGATATATACTGCCTCCATGATTATAATTCGCTTTTCCGTACCGTCCTCAGTCATGGTTATCTCTGAGTATGATTCTTTCAGTTCAAAGCTGTGTCCGGGCGGATAGATACGTCCGCTCTTATCGCCTCGAATATGCCAGCCGATGAAGTTCATACCCGCCGGCGCAACGGCTGTTCTTGTAACAACTGCCTTTGCGTTTCCTGTGTAAACAGATTCTGCCAGAAGCAGGAACACATCATCTTCCGATTCATCTCGTGCATCTATTGTACCGTCACCTGCGTGATAGTCGATATGGTAAGCACCCAGTTCCTTCCAGTGCAGGCGCAGCAGTATATCATGGTCTACTTCATGATCGAAGTTGAAAGGTGTTTCATGACCTGTCTCCCTGTCGATCTCATACCAGCCCGCATACTGATACATCTGCTTGTCTTCTGCCCTGTACCTTCTGCTGAGGTCTGCACCCTCCAACTCCTGTGAGTAAAAAGCACGTCTGTCTGTGCAGGCAGATTCCGCAGGATCCCATTCTTTGGAAAGATGATAATAGTCTCTGTCATAAAGGTGGTAATAATACTCACCGTTATCGTCCTGAACATAATTCCTTGTGGTGTGGATATACTCCACTATCTTGTCACCGTGATAGGATTCCCAAAACCATGTGGAGGAACCCTCAGGCAGCTGACCGCCGTTGGGGTCTATCTCGATGAGATACCACTCTGCTTCCCAGCCTGCGTATACTATCATGTTGTGGGCAGGCATGGTCATGTCGTCAAGGTCTGCTTTCGCGGAACAGTGCTGATCGAAATACCAACCGCTGAAACTCCACCCTGCCTCCGCTTCGGGAAGCTGTACACCGCCCAGATAGTTTTCGATATTGTCTCCGTAAAGCACAGGTATATCAGCTATAAGAGTATTGTCCCTTGAATCCACGAATTCGATAGTGTAGGTATTTCTGGTGTAGTAGAAATACAATGACGAATTCGGAATGGTGTTGTTGTTCCATGAGGTGTTACTTCCTACGTTTACAACAACGTTGTTCTCATTAGCCGCACATTCTCTTGTAAAACCCTTAAGCTCCCAGAAATCCGCAGCGTAGTTTATGATCTGGAAATCATGGGTAAGATCAAGGTAAAGAGAATAGCTTTTATCTCTGAATGTCCTGCCGCTCTCAGCACCCGGAAGTGCCTCGACGTAATAGTGGAAGTAACGTTTCTGCTTATTAGTTGTGGTATGATCGAATGTCAGATTTTCATCGGGCATTATCTCCATACGGGTGATACGCTGTGTGTATGTGGATGAACCGACAGGTGTCCATGAGGTAGGCGGATTGGTCTGAGGGTAGGTAACGTTATTGCTGCCCGTGAAAGACCATATACCGCTTATATCCTCACCGTAGCGAGCAGTCACGGTATGTATGGTCCTGTTTGGGTTTGTCGTCCTGAATATCACCGTATGCACGTTACGGTCATAATACACATTAAGTATGGTAGTTCCGTTACCTGCGGCTTCTTTGCTTTCGTCACAGTGTTCGAAGTGAAAACCATCGTATGGACACTGCATATAGCTGTCAGGCACAGATACCGTGTTTTCCGTATGCTCAAAAAACTGTTCACTTTTCTCAAAGTCGTAATCATCATCTTCATCGTAATCAGCTTTCTGTTTCCAGCAGATGATGGTGTATTTCGTCTGTGCAGGTATCCAGCGTGCCGTGAATTTCAGATCGTGGTCAAACATCAGCCGTCCGTCTTCTATATGTATATGACTGCGCTGTTCAGCGTCAAAATCAGGCGATCCCAGAAGCTGTGCAGAACTGTCCGTTACCTTTACCGGTTCGTGTCCTTCTTCTTCAAGATACCAGCCAAAAAAGTCATAACCTTCGCGGCGCGGCACACGAAAATCACTGCTTTCCGCACCGCTCTTTGCTTCAACTGCACAGGGCGGTATATAGGAAGCACCGCTTCCTGTTGCACCAGAAATGAATGTTATCCAGCGCAGAGGTTCAAATATGGGGTAAAGGTCGATAGTATGTGAAGGACCAACATGATTCTCAACATCTACTGCTATGACTGACGGCAGCGGAGTGCGGTCTGCGTTGGGGTCTTCGTTTACAGCATAATCGTAAGACCAGCCCTTGAACTCCATATGAGGTGCCTGTATATCAGAATTTTCCGTACCCTGTACAAAGGTATTTCCGTCGTGTGTAGCAGTCACATCATCTACGCTGAACTGATTTACCTCATCTGTCAGCGTGACCATTTTTGTTGCAAGTATCGCACCGGGTGTACCGTCAGCATTTCGCTGATCGTGAAATACCACGAATATACAGTCTGCATATACAGCCCCGACTTTTACCACTCCCTGACTATCCTCTGTAACAGGGGGCACGTTTGAAAAATCTATCCCCTCATCGTAAGTTCCTGTAACCTCATTGTATATGTACCAGCCTATGAATGTCTTCGTTCTTGATTCCAAAAGCACAGGCAGCTGAGGAAAGATAGGCTTTTCATCGCCCTTTATCGTCTGTTCGCATATCTCTCTGCCCGATGATGTCGGGAAGTAATAAAGTGAATATACCCCGCTGTCATCAGGTGTATAGAATTCATAAGTCCTGAGTGGGATAGTTCCATCGTCTATCTCATAAAGTGAGAATCCTGTTGCCTGAAAGATAACAGTATCTCCCTCTACGGAAAAATCAGTTATCTCCTCGCGTACTCCGTCATCAGATATGTGCCACAGACGCATATTCTTGTTGGCAGCATTTGCCTGACCTATCTTGCTGTTTGTTATCTTCGTGGTGATAGGTGCTTCCGATTCAGGCTGAAATACCTCGCCGTCCTTGGTTATGGTTATATCGTAAGAACATATAGCGCCGCTTTCGGTGTCGCTGTACTTCTGAACAGTAAGGGTCGCATTTGAAGGCATAAGTCCGTCAAGAGATACCGATTCCGAACCATCTCTGCCGGGATAAGCACTCAGCTGCTGATATTCAAGCCCGCTGATGTCTGTTTCTGTTGTTTCTTCCGATGTCTCAACTGTTATCTCTTCTGCTGATGCTGCCAATAATTCAACAGGAAAGCAGTTGAACAGCATCGCTGTTGCTATAAGAAGCGGGATCAAACGCTTTATCTTTTTCACAGGTATCCCCCCTTAGGAAATATATTTCAATCATTTTCTTATGTTGTTATTTGAATATAATGTTAAATAGTTTCTCTCAATTAATTCATATGTTTTATGATTTTATCTATTATGATTATATCATACCAAGTGTTACAAAGCCGTCACAGCGAAAACGTTTCGTGTGTTCAGTTGGTGAAAATATAATGAAAATCAGTTGAAAATATATTGCTGTTACGATGTTTGCAAAGGCTGTTCAAAAATAACTTTTTTTGCTTACGAAAAATTTTTCGCACCACTTGTTTTGTTGTATTTTCACATAAAAAAAGACCCTTCCTCCGTCATCGGAGGAAAGGTCTTTATACCCATGAAAACTCATCAGCTATGGTCTCCAGTTCTCCCTCATATTTCACTGAGCCGTGCTTGATGCCTATCTTGCCGTATTTCTTTTCTATAAGATCCCTCTCACCTATCTCGTCAAGGGATTCGATCATATCCTTTATAAGCTGCCGCAGATATCCCTGTTTGTCCGGATCTCCATCCCATAATATACCCAGCAGCTCCCCGTTTGAACACAGTGTCCCATCACGGTAGATAAGGTACGCGAACATTTCCAGAGTCCTGCTCCTGTGAAAAACAAAAGCTTTGCCGTTGTCGAACACCGCAAAAGGCGAACATCTCACAAGTAAACGGCTTTGAGGCGCGTCTATCGGGTATCGCAGATTCTGCAATTCACGCCGCAGATCTTCCTCAAATACCGGCTTCCGCAGATACCCGCTTGGGTGAACGCCGTAAGCTTCATAGCAGTATTTTGTAAATCCCGTCACAAATATTATATTCAGCTTGGGATAAAAATCCTTTATCTTTTTTGCCAGCTCGATACCGTTGATACCGGGCATCTCCACATCAAGAAAAACTATCTGCACTTCCTTTGAAAGCAGTTTGAATGCCTGCTCCGCAGTATTCGCAGTCATGTGTGTGCCACCGGGGTCGATCTTATTCATAAGATGCTGCATCATCTCGGATATCTCAGGCTGATCGTCAACCGACAGCGTTATCAATCTTCTCATCTCCAGACTCTTCTTTTATAGTTATCCGCGCAACAGTGCCGTCAGGTACTTTCATAAGTTCCAGCCTGCCGCCGCAGACCAGATCAAGCCTTTTTATTATATTCTCAAGTCCAACGCCCCTGCGCTCTTTGTTCTTTTCGATATCAGGACGATCTCCCGTGCCGTCATCTTTTACCTCAATGACGATATATCCGTCTTTGCGGAACGAGCTGATACCCACCGTACCACCATTTTCACGGGATATACCGTGTCTTACGGCATTTTCCACCAGTGGCTGAACAGACAATGCAGGCACCATAAAATCATCACACATTATGTTGTAATCGACTTGCAGCTTATCCTTGTAATTAATGCGTTCCAGCGTCAGATAAGCCTCGATATTGTCCATCTCCTGTTCAAAAGTTATGGGGCTTTCTTCGCTAAGTATATCAAAATGCGATCGCAGATACATGGAAAAATATTTTAGCCCCTCGTATACCTCGGGATACTCTCGACTGCGGGCGCATAGCGTCATTAGCGAGTTGTTTATAAAATGTGGCTGTATCTGCGCGATAAGCAGCTGATTCTTACTTTGTTCAAGCAGATAGTTCGATTCGGCTAACTCCGTCTGCATTCTCTCCAGTTCCTGGATACTTCGTATAAAACTGTCTTTCTTGTTCTGTTCATGCAGTGTGAATAGTATCAGTGCAGCAAAAGAAGCCATTGTGCTGTTAAGATTATATGTCATATTAAGGCTGACTATCATAGCCACAGTATGAAAACCCGCTGCTGTGATAACAGCTTTTGCAAGAAAATTGTATATCCTTTTCCATTCAATCACTGTAACACATATTATGAAAATATACGTGATTATCGTAGTCAGCTGCCATATGGGGAATCCCCAGGAACGCTCATAGCGGTTATCCTCGGTTATTTGGTAAAATATCCATGTGTATCGATTGCTTATCAGCAGCGCATACAGCAGATACTGTACCGCCTGCACTGTGACTATCACTCGCCGCAGTCCTCTCAGACCGTGCTTGTCAGCAATGTATTTTCGTATTATTTTCAATAGGAACTGCGTTATCCCCGCACAGGAAGCGTAGTACACAAAAGTCGCGATACGAATTATATAATAAGCGGCTTTGCTTTCATGCCCACCGAAAATCAGGATAAAAATATCGCTTAAATTGTAGATCAGTACCGATATATAAAAAAGGGTAAGTTCTTTTGTAAGCAGAACCGCCCTGCTGTTTATTACCTGATAGCGTTTATCGTCCTGCCTGCCCACAAGCATCGAATACAGCAGAAACAGGATAAAACACTCATTCCAGCATTTTACGATTATCTGTGCGAACTGCATCGCCCCTAAATGCGATATCAAGCTCTCCATATTTACAGCATCACCTCATTTAATGCCATGATTTTCATTAAGGCAACACTCGCCTGAGTCGTTATTCTCATTTTATATAATTGTGATATTGTCTATATATTTGTTTATTCTATTATAGCTCAAAATCTTGTTCATGTCAAGTTCATCTTTTAATAATTGATGAATTTAACTAGATTGCATAATTTTACATAATGCCTTTGTTTTTCGGCTTTTCACGTGGCATGAAAACGGATAGCCGTCCAATAATAAGACAACTATCCGTTTTGCATTTATAAAATTATATCGATCTCATCCCGTTACTTTATGGTAACAGTCACAGCATTTTTTATTGCGTTTGATGTATACCAAGTGTCGTTCACTCTTGCGGCGATAGCAACTTTATAAGTCTTGCCGGGGGTGAGATTTTTGGGAGAAGTGTAAACTGTATCGGTTATATCCTGTGTCTGTATTCTCCATTTGCCTGCAAGGTATACAGCTATGCCGTACCTCTCAGCGTTTTCAACCTTATCCCATGTGAATCTTACCTGATGATATTTCTCGCTGTATGTTACCTTAATGTTGGTGGGATAGGCGGGCATAGGTAAGCGCTTGTATGTGTTCTTGCCATTGCTTTCGATAACTGCAAAATCACCGTTGCCGCTGATAACTGTTGAAGTGTCTTTTACGTTTACCCAGCCTTTGCCGTTAAGAAGCTCTGCATCTTTGGCAATATTTTTGAAATTCTCGCCAAGGGTAAGGGAACTAAGTTCACCAGAAGACCAGAACATACATCTCATATATGTAACACTACTCGTCTCAAAACCGCTCAGATCCAGAGCAGTCAGGTTGGAACAACCACCGAACATCCAACTCATATCTGTAACTTTGCTCGTATCAAATCCACTTACATCCAGTGAAGTCAGTTTGGTACAGCCGCCGAACATTCAATTCATGAGTTTCATAATTTAGTATAACTTTTTTTGATACTATCTTTATTTTAGATACTATTATTGTTTTTGAATGATTTATTGTACGGGATATAGTTACTAAATATTTTCTGATTTTAAGTTTTTTTATTTCTTAACAAAATAAGCATAGACTCGTACTCTTATATATGGTATAATAACTTTATATAAAATGAGCAAAGACGCTTCTCTATTTTGTGAGGGGCGTCTTTTACTTTTGAAAGGAGTCCTGTAAATGAACAGCTTCAAGAATACCATGTATGAGGCTTTCACTGCGAATAACGTGATATCTCCTGCTTACTTTGATAAATACGGTGTTAAGCGCGGTCTGCGCAACCCCGATGGCACAGGGGTAATGGCAGGCGTTACGAATATATGCAATGTTCACGGTTATGTTGTTGACGACGGCGAGAAAAAGCCCGCCGATGGCAAGCTTATCTTCAGGGGATACAATATCCGTGACCTTGTGGGCAGGGTAGAAGCCGAAGATCGTTTTGGATTTGAGGAGATAGTTTATCTACTGTTGACAGGCAGACTTCCCACAGTTGAGGAACTTTCTGATTTTTCTGAACTGCTTTCGGACAGCCGAGCACTTCCCGATGATTTCTTTGAGGACATGATATTAAAAGCACCATCACGGGATATCATGAACAAAATGGCAAGGGCGACTCTTGCGCTTTACTCATACGACAGTGACCCCGAAGCTCATACCCCCGAGCACGAAATTGACACAGCGGTTTCACTGATTGCAAAAATGCCTGTAATAATGATATGCGCTTATGAGACCAAAAAGCGCTATTACAACGATGATTCAATGTTCATGCACCCGCTGATAAAGGGTCAGTCCACGGCTGAAAATATACTTTCAACTCTCCGTCCCGACAGAAAATTCACCCACGATGAAGCAAAACTTCTCGACCTTATGCTTATGCTCCACGCAGAGCATGGCGGCGGAAACAATTCAACGTTTTCTTGCCGTGTGCTGACTTCCTCCGGCACAGACCCTTACTCTGCATATGCCGCGGCTATCGGTTCGCTGAAAGGTTCAAAGCACGGAGGAGCAAATCGAAAAGTCAATGAGATGATGGGATTCATCAAGAGAAATGTTTCTGACTGGGAAGATGAAAATGAGATCTACGATTATCTGAAAAAGCTAATCAGAAAAGAAGACGGCGACAAAAGCGGACTTATCTACGGTATGGGGCACGGTGTTTATACTCTTTCCGACCCCCGCGCAGTTATGCTGAAAAAGTACGCAGGTAAAATGGCTGAGTGTACTGAGTTTGAAAGAGAGTTCCGCTTGCTTTCTTCCATTGAGAATCTTACCCCGCAGGCATTTTCTGAGATAAAACATTCCGATAAAGTGATGTGCGCAAATATCGACCTGTACAGCGGTTTTGTTTACAGAATGCTTGGCATACCCGAAGATCTGTTCACTCCTATGTTTGCAGTTTCCAGAATGGCAGGCTGGTGCGCCCACAGATTTGAGGAAATAAACAGCGGCAGACGGATCATTCGTCCCGCATATAAATCCGTTGCCCCCGAGAGACCGTATATAGCTCTCGGCAACAGATAAATACCTGATTATTGGAGGTATACCATGAAAGACGGTTATGTTAAAATTTCCTGTGCTACACCAGTGCTGAAAGTGGCAGACTGCCCCTACAACGCTGACAGGATAATCGAGATTATTGATGAAGCCCACCGCAAAGGCGTGAAGATAGTCTGCTTTCCCGAACTTTCCATAACAGGCTACACCTGCGCCGATCTGTTTTTGCAGGATACTCTGCTTGAGTCTGCAAAGCGTGAACTTGTTCGCATAATAAAAGCCACAGAGGGCAAAGATATCGTTTCGATAGTAGGCGTGCCCCTTGCGGTGGGAGGAAAGCTTTACAACTGCGCGGTGGTCGTAAACGGTGGTAAACCAATTGGAGCGATCGCAAAAAAGAATATACCAAATTACAGCGAGTTCTACGAAGCCAGACATTTCACTTCCGCAGCAGATGATCTTTGTGCTGATGTTCCCCTTGGTGATGGCTATACCGTTCATCTTGAAAACACTGTTTTCGTCTGCAATGAAATGCCTGATATCACATTTGGCATAGAGATCTGCGAAGATATGTGGGTATGCTCTCCCCCAGCGGAAAAGCTTGCGGAATCGGGGGCTGTGATGATATTCAATCTTTCTGCCAGCGATGAAGTTATAGGAAAAGCCGAATACCGCAGAACTTTGATAAAGGCGCATTCAGGCTCCATGGCTTGCGCTTACGCTTATGCCGACTGCGGCATAGGTGAATCCACACAGGATATGGTATTTGCGGGACATGATATAATCGCCGAAAACGGCTCTGTGCTTGCGGAATCAAAGGCATTTTCAAGCGGACTTACCATCGCTGACATCGACATCAAGAAGCTTCACTACGAGCGCAGAAGAATGAATTCTTTCACAGCATCGCAGGATATCTCCGCCGCATATTTCTCACTTGATATCACAAAAACCAAGCTTGACAGAACTTTCCCGCAAACACCATTTGTACCGACAGATAAGAATGTTCTTGACAGCAGATGCGAAGAGATACTCACCATGCAGGCTGTCGGACTTATGACAAGACTTCGCCATATCGGTTGTAAGACCGCTGTTCTTGGGCTATCGGGCGGACTGGATTCTACTCTTGCATTGATTGTAACCGTTCATGCATTCGATATGCTTGGGCTGGAGCGCAGCGGCATACACACCATCACCATGCCCTGCTTCGGCACAACTGACAGGACTTACAACAATGCGGTTTCCCTCGCAAAAGCTTATGGCGTTTCACTTTCGGAGATTAATATCTGCAAGAGTGTTACACAGCATTTTGCGGATATCGGTCAATCGGCGGAAGTACATGATGTCACATATGAGAATTCACAGGCAAGAGAACGCACTCAGGTGCTTATGGACAAAGCCAATCAGCTTGGTGGCATAGTCATTGGCACAGGCGACCTTTCCGAGCTTGCGTTGGGCTGGGCGACTTATAACGGCGACCATATGTCTATGTACGCAGTCAACGCATCAATCCCGAAAACGCTGGTGAGATGGCTGGTAAATTATGAAGCTCAGGTATCAGAGGGCGAGCTGAAAACAGTTCTTGAAGATATTCTCGATACTCCCGTCAGCCCGGAATTGCTTCCACCCGAAGAAAACGGCACCATTTCGCAGAAGACCGAGGATATTGTAGGACCATATGAATTACACGACTTCTTTATGTATTATATGCTGAGATGCGGATTCCCTCCTGCAAAGATATTCCGCATAGCCTGTATCGCTTTCAATGAAAAGTATACCAAAGATGTGATCCTCAAATGGCTGAAAGTTTTTTTCCGCCGTTTCTTCTCACAGCAGTTCAAGCGTTCCTGTCTGCCTGACGGTCCCAAAGTCGGAACGGTCACACTTTCACCACGCGGTGACTGGCGTATGCCAAGTGATGCCAGCGCAGATATCTGGCTGAAAGAGATAGACGGTATACAGTATTAGTATGGTAGAACGCACATTGACTAACAGTACAAATACCCTAACATTCCGAAAACGCTATGTATATATGTATAATAATTGATAACCGTAAGAAATAAGTGATACAGTGCAGGCTTCTTCAAAATATCTACCGCCCGGGCGGATATTATCCTGCCTAGTCTGGTTCTTGTACTTTTACCTATAGGCAGTCATGTGATAGCATCTCGTAAGCTGTCAAAGCTGCTTCCTTATCCATGTTGCAGCTAAGACGGTATAATGGTATTCTTCTGCCAAGTCTGCCCAAGAGGTTCAGCGTCTTTTCGAGGTCCGTTTTGTTATTTGGACGATAGCTTTGTTGTACGAGAACGGGTAATCCTTTTGAAAATTTCTCACGTTCTATGTGGTTGTTGGTACCTCTTTCAAGAAAAACGATACCGGCGAGTTCAACACCGATGTTCTTCTGCATGCCTTCTTTGCCTGCCCATGGCGTGCCGTAAACCATAATTTTTTCACCTATGTGAATGAACGGCTTGTCTCCGTTTACAATATAGCTGCCCTCGATATTTTCAAGCCACAGGCGGATATGTGTTGTCTTACCTGTGCCCGAGGGCGCAGTGAACAGCCATGCTTTGTTTTGCACAGCCACTACAGCTCCGTGCATGAGAAAGGTATCGAATGCAAGTATCTGAGCGGCAATTTTACGGTATACTGCCAGCGTTTCAAGATAACCATCGGGATAATCGGTAACGGGGATACCCTCTGCTGCGGCTTCGCGTTTGTTCATTTCTTTCTCACGTGCGATATCTTCGGCAGAGGTGGAAATGCTTAAATTTGGCTTGCTGTCGGTGATATAATCCCTGCAAAGCCTGTACACATCTTCATAAATGCTGTTTACGGCAATATTCACGCCGGCGAGACGTATCGTAAAATCCATTTTATCTTCTCCAAAGTGATATTATCTTTCCGGCGGCAGAACGTGCCTTATCTCGGCAATGCAAAATCTTGAAACGCATTTTAAATGGCTTGCACCACAGCTTTTTATACAGAGCATACCGCAGACCGTCCAGCTTTATCGGCTTGTTTCCACGCTGAGCTGAGATCACAACTCCCAGAATATCCTGCGGTCTGACGATATCTGCGCCCGAGCAGTTATCACCCGCAATCACAAATCTTCCGTCGGGAAGCCTGTCAACTGTCCTGTGCAGAACATACTGTTCGCCATTGGCGTTTTTGCGTTTGAAAAGCACGATATCAAGATTTTCAAGAGTTTCGGCAGAGCATTTTTTCACGCTGATAGCGTCCGAACCTGCACGGAAAAGCGGGCGCATACTGATACCCTTGACGGTAAACATTATCCTGCCCGAGCGTTCCAGCTCCTGTTCGTAAGTAGTCATCACTCTGTAAGCAGACTTGCTTTACGAAGCTGTCCGATAAACTCCGAGACAAACCGCGCTATCTCATCAGAGGAAGAATCGGGATACTTTTTGGCTAGTTCACTGTTTATCGTTTCGGCATCGGTATCCTCGGAAAGAAGTTTGATAATATCCGCCGCTGTTTCGTTAAGGCGCAGCATACCGTGGAATTTCGTGCTGTCCTCTCCCACAGCCACCGCATTCCATTCGCCGTCAAGTTCCATAACTGCCATTTCCACCGCAAGTTTCATAAATAATCCTCCCATTATAAACGGCAAACGCCGATTGATATTTAATAGTATAACACATGATCTTCGAACGGTCAAGCATTTTTACTCATTTTGCTAATTGCTCGTGTTTAGAAAATCAATTGAATTAAAATTCAATAAATTATTGACATATATGAATAAATATGGTATGATATGTTAAAATAACAAATATAGTTAATTTTAAATTAATACAAGAAAAATTGTAACAAGACAAAACAGCACCTTATCTCAAAATAAACGATCAGAAGGAGGATTATTTATGAAACACAAATTCAGAAGAGGATTGATGTGTGTCGTCATGGCTCTGGCGCTTGTAGTCAGTGCTTTCACTGGTGTTTTTCCACTGCAATGCATTACTGCCAGTGCTGATGACGAGTATCTGACTTTCACCGCAGAACAGGATGACTCTTCGGTTACGATCAGTTGGATGGATAGCTCGTTCTCGTTAGATTATAATAATGGTAATGGCTGGGTACCCTATTCTGATGGATATACCATAAATCTTAATCAAGATGATTCGGTTCAATTCCGTGGAAAGAATGATAACATTAGTGGCAGCATATTTGATAACAACAAACACGTTTATATCGAGGGTAGAGTAGCGTGCACCGGTAATATCATGACACTTTTGAATTATGAGGTTCCTGGTGATGCTTCAATGAGTTATGCTTGCTTTAGCAATATGTTTTTGAACTGCATAGGTTTGACAAAAGCACCTGATCTGCCAGCTACAGATTTGTCTAAAACATGTTACTTTAGAATGTTTGAGGGTTGCTCCAATCTGACAAAAGCACCTGAGCTTCCTGCGACAAAATTAGAGTGGAGTTGTTATGACTGCATGTTTAAAAACTGCACAGGTCTGACAAAAGCACCTGAGCTTCCTGCGAAAGAGCTAGATGGTCATTGTTATAACTCAATGTTTTATGGTTGCACTAGTCTGACAGAGTTGCCTGAGCTTCCTGCAACAGAGTTAAAAGAAAACTGTTATTTTTGGATGTTTGTATTATGCGAGGGCATCAAGGTGTCATATGAAAGAGATAATGAAAATTATAATGCTGAATACAAGATTCCTTCTTCCGGAGAGGGTACTTTATCATCCCCTAAGGATATTTATCTTATGTTTGCTGGAACCGGCGGACCTGTTCAAGTGCCAGACATCAACACAACTTATTATGTACATAAATATACTTTCTTTAGAGAAGTACCTGCAACCTGCACAACAGCAGGAAATATCGAGTATTATACCTACGGTGACAAGTATTACACCTATGATGGTACGACTTATACTGAATTGACCGACCTGAACGGTGACGGTGATGTAAATATTGATGATACGGTTATCCCGGCTACAACAGGAGTACATACTTACGGTGAGACTTCACCTATATGGACGTGGATAAAGGAGAACGGCGAATACACTGTTTTCGTTAAGTTTAAATGCAAGTTCTGCGGTGATATTGTAACTCCCGAAACTAATCCTTCCCTTGTCTGGGTCGACAATGGCAACGGCGTGAAAACTTACACCGCAACTATTAATCTTAACGGTCATGACTACACAAGCACAAAGGACGAACAAATAACTCAGAGTATTACGATCAACAACAATACGAAAAATTATAAGTACGGCGAGCAGATAAGGGCAGATGCTCACGCTATGAAGGATGGTAAGTATTTTGTAGGCTGGTATGATGTCGATACAAATACTAAGGTCAGCGGTACGCAGACTTATTATTTCTATGCTACACGTAATATGAGAATTGAGGCGAGGTATGATAGCTCAGCAGTAGAGGAAGAAGAGCCTGTTTATTCGATGAATGTAAGCAGAGTTGATCTTCCCGAAAGTGGAAAGCAGAAAATATCTTTCACAGTTGATTGGGAGCTGCCTGAGGACTACCAGTTGATTGAGGCCGGCGTTTTAAGAAGCTACACAAATGACAACCCCGAGCTTGATGGTGCAGATGTCAGCAAAAAGGTATCGACACTACAAACTGAAAGAGGTACATTTAAGTACAATCTCACCCTCAGTGCAGCGAATTCAGAAAAGACTATTTATTCCAAGGGATATGTGACCTACAGGAATAAGCTGAATGATCAGATAGTAACAGTTTATACAGCTCCGGTTGCTACTGCTAAAGCATAATAAAAATGTCAGGAGAGAAATATATGGAAAAGAAAATGCAAAAACCCGAAATGGAGATCATTCGTTTTGACTGTGCAGATGTTATAGTGGCATCAGGCGGCGGTCCGTTTGAAGAAGTTGGCGAAAATGAAGAAGAATGAGCATTATTGCTGATCACTGAAAACAACAAAACATAAACGGCAGGCAGTTTCGGCTGTCTGCCGTTTGCCATTAGATACCATGTAAAATTGCGATGAAATGGCTCTACACCTAAACGGCGCACCCTGTTTCTTGACCTTAGCTCAATTTCAGTTACAGATGCGCAATTGTACCAAATGCTGTTTAATACTTAATAACCTTTGTCACTCTTTACAAAATGAAAAGATAATATTCATATAATTAATAATTATCTTGCTATTTGGATTTGACTATGATATAATAATTTATGCAAGCTATTTTGATTATAATAAACAAAAGGAGGAACTATTATATGACCTATAATTTAACTAAGCGTGCCCTTGCAGGTGCGCTGGCTGTTCTTTGCGTTGCGGGAACTGTTCCTGCAGGCGTAACTTCAAACGTCTTCTGTGGTATAACTGCTGTCACAGCTTATGCTGATGCAGATGTTACTTCTATTCCTGTTTCAAAAGTACGTGAGGTCGCAACTCTTGATGAGTTTATTACTGCTGCTAATAATGCAGAGGATGGCGACACCATCAGGCTCACAGACTCTTTCACCATAGTTGGTTATAAAACCATAAATAACGGCAAATCGTTCAATGTTGATTTTAACGGCAACATGATCTATTTTGACGGTGAGGGCACTTATAAGGTTCAGAGCTATCTTTATATCGATAATAAAGATACTAATATCACTTTCTTCGACAGAGGTCATGGCGGCGGAATGTCTGCTATCAATCCCTGTGTAGTTCGTCTTATATTGATAAACAGAGGTACGGTTGAACTTCTCAGTGGTTCGTATATAGGTGGTCTTGATACTATCAGAACTGATTCAAACGATGCACACGTTTTTATCAAGGGCGGCTATTATGATCTTCTTAAAGAAGACAGCGAAGGTCCGTTTTTCAGAAACGGCCGCGGGCATTATTATTTCACAGGCGGATATTTCACCGAGGCCAGCAATATTGGTGATACCAGATTTGATCTTGTAGAAGGTTTTGAATATTATAAAACAGGTGACGAAGAGTATCCGATAGGTGTTCGAAAAATCGGTGCTGTTTCTATTGAGCCTACTGATGTTTCAAACATTCCCGATCAGAAATACACAGGCAGCAAGATCACTCCTGCTTTAAAGATACAGACAGCTTCGGGACTTCTGCATGAGAATGTTGATTTCACTGTTTCTTATGCAGATAACACCGAAGTCGGTACAGCTACAATATATATAAATGGTATAGGCGATTTTTACGGCACGCTCACTAAAACTTTCAAGATCAAAGATATACCAAAGTACGTGATACCAAAGAATTTAAGAGCACCTTACGGCAGTGCGCTTTCAAGTGTAAAACTGCCCGATGCAGATAACGGTACATGGTACTGGGATAGTGCGAAAGACACTGTCGGTGATGCAGGCACGAAGACTTTCAAGGCGACTTTCGTTCCAAATGATACCGAGCATTATCTGTCTGTTTCGGGTATCGACGTTCCTGTTACCGTTTATCATACTTATAAAAAGGTAAAGGCTGTTGAACCAACTTGCACCAAAGACGGCAATATCGAATTCTATATCTGTACCGACGGCAAGTACTACACCGATGATAAGGGTGAGAATGAAATCTCTCTTGCAGATGTAGTTATCCCTGCACCGGGGCACAGCTTTGGTGAACCTGATTGGACATGGTCTGACTTAAATTCAACAGCCGCAATTACTGCAAAGGCTACCTTTAGCTGTAGTAAGTGCCGCTATTGTGAAACTGTTGATGCTGTGGTAACTGCTAAGGTACTCAACCCGACTTACATTGCTGACGGCAAATATGTTTATACCGCTACGGTAAAATTCGGTGGAAATGTCTATACATCTGTCAAGGAAATACCTATTGAGATGATCCAGCTCACTCATGTTGAAGCTGTTGCGCCGACCTGCACAAAAAATGGCAACATCGAATACTGGTACGATAAATCAAATAATAAGTACTTTACCGATAGTAAGGGCACAAGCGAGATAACAAAGGATAAGACTGTTATCCGGGCGCTGGGTCATAAATTCGGTGAGCCCGTATGGAAATGGAACAAAGATCATTCTACCGCTACAGTTTCATTTGCCTGCTCGCAGTGCAATACAGTTCAGGGTACAACTGCTAAGATAAGCACCACAACGATTATGCCTACATACACTTCGGTTGGCAAGACTATATATGAAGCCACTGCGACCTTTAACGGCAAAACTTATACCGATACTCAGGAAGTCCTCATGCCCAAGCTGGTTTACAACGCTCCCGAAATATCCTACGAACAGGGTTATGGTGCAGTCAAACTCAGCTGGACAGATGTTGAAGATGCCGAGAAATACGCTGTTGCGGCGTGTGTCAGCGGCAGATGGTCTGTTCTCGCAGAGGGCGAAGGCAACAGCTATGTTCTGACTGGTCTTAAAGAAGGTAAGGAGTACAAGGTAGCTGTTATCACAAAAGCATATGGTGAGTGGGTAAAGAGCGTTACCAATGCTATTGTTGTATCTCCCAAGGATACTACTACAAAATATCCCGCAGTAACAGATATCGATTATAATGAGGAGTTCCACCAGTTCAGACTCATCTGGACAAAGGTAAAGGATGCCCAAAATTACGGAGTAGCTGTTTACCTCGCAGGAAGATGGGTGATACTTGATCAGAATATCTCTGCATCGACTCCTTACTTTACTTCACCCAAACTCAAAGCAGGTCAGACTTATAAAATGGTCATCTGTGCAAAAATAGGCGGCAAGTGGGATACATCAGCACTTAACACCAGAACATTCGACGTTACTGTAAAGTGATGATTCCTGCGTAATAATATTATAAACATTCACAAATATAAAGAGCTCAGCGAACCTCATAAGTTCGTTGAGCTCTTGCTTTTGAACTAAAAAATGCCTGTCCCAAACGTGAACAGGCATTATCTTTTATTTTATTGCGTCATCGTTCTCGACTACCGGCGGTATCTCACCCTCGTTTGGTGAACCATCGGCATTGATGCTTCCCATATCTTCGTCCATACCGAAGATATGCCAGTAACCGCCCGATCTTCCGACGTATATGAAAAGCTTCGACTGCTGACTGCCCTTAGTTCCTCGAAATTCAATGTTCGTTACTACCTCGCAAACCTCGCTGAGCTTCGGCGCAGAACCGTGCTGCTCCTTGTAAGCTGTCATATCGTAATCTTCCGCCGAAAGGGGAGTCATGTCACCAAACTTGACGGTTATGTTGTAACCCGCGCCGTAAGTATCGGTAAATTCCTGATACAGCGCTTTCATGTATTCGTCCTTGCTGAGACCGGATGCCTGCCTGTCATCGTCGTATTCCTGCTTTATCTCTTTAGGGAAGCATTTTACGAATTTGTCGTAATCTCCCTGAGATATCGCGGTAAAATACTGTTCGATGACTTCTTCCTTGGTGTTAGCAAAAATCGCACCGCTCTTGTAAAGTGCAAATCCCAGTACGATCAAAGCTGCGATCACCACTACTATCAGAAAATGGGTTTTAGACTTCGGGTCGGTCCTCTTTTGTACCTGTCCCTGCTTTTCTTCTTTAGCCCACTTTGCATACAGCTTCTTATCTTCTTCCGTTTGCATACGAATGGGCTTTTTTCTCGCTGCTTTTCTGTATTTTTTTACAGATTCTGCAACTTTTGCAGGCTTACCGTAGCCGCATTTGTCGCAGAAATCTCCGCTGTAATAGTGTCCGCATGACTTACAGATCTTTCCCATATATTAACCTCTGTATTATTCTCTGATTTGTTTTGTTCTCTCCGATTTAATGACTGAAAGCTTGTTCTTTTTCTGTGAATAAAGCAGTGCGTCCGCATGGCTGAGCAGTTCGCCGATCTCATCGTCAGAAGTACATTTGAAAGGATAAACGCCAACGCTGGCATGAACGTAGAACTCCTTGTCCCTGCCCTCGTTCTCGTTGAACTCAGCCGATATATCGTCTATCCTCTTGCGTATCGCAGCTGCACTGAGACTATCATCAGACTTCACGCACACCACGAATTCATCTCCGCCCAGTCTGCCGATGACTTCACCGCCTCTGAAGGCTGAAGAAAGTATCTTTGCGACACCGCATATGGCAAAATCGCCCTCTTCGTGACCGAAACAGTCGTTTATGGTTTTAAGACTGTCCAGATCCGCAAATATCATCATAGCGCTGCAACCCTCGTTCTCTTCGGCACGTATAAGCTTTCTGGCCGCCTCAAAGAAACCTCGCCTGTTAAGACAGCCTGTTAGATCGTCCTGTTTTGAAAGCTCGTCCAGCAGCTGATTGTTCTCGCGTATCTCGATAAGGCTCTGATTGAGCTGTTTCTCAATGATCTTCTGGTTCTTCATAACAACGATCATTTTCAGCGCTGCGCATATCTGTACCATCAGCGATGGCAGAAAACTGAAATACTGATGCTCCAGTTCGCATATAAGCAGTCCGTAATGTTCTTCGTTGGTAAACAGCGGCATACATATCATCGTGCAGCGTCTGTCGCGAATAAAATGCTTGTTTGTAAGCAATTCATCGGGCGAGATGTGCTGTTCCTCAGGGGGCAGAAGCTTGGGCTTGCCGAGGTTGTGATAAGCTTTCAGCTTTATGCAGTCAGGGAATTTCCATTCCATACCCTTATGATGCTCCACTATATTGTCATATACGTAAAGATAGCTTGCTTTAACATGAAGTCTTTTCATTTTGTCTACCACAGAGCGGTAAGCTTCATCGTCATAAGCATCAAACACCAGCATATCACGGGTTATCATATTTGTCAGCCAGGTCATAAGCGTGTTGCTTCTCAGCTTGTAGTGATTCATTTTGATGTGTCTTTCGGATATCAGCTTGTATAACCTTACAAATATGCTGTTGAGCCTTAGTTGCTCTGTCTTGGTATCAAGGGTACACGCCAGCGCTGAGTGTATATACTCCATCGTTGAGTACAGCGTTTCCAGGTCGGTGTACTCAAAGAAATCCTCTGTTATCGTTTCTTCCAGCTTTTCAAAAATATCGTAAGGATCAAAGTCGTTGTCCTGCTTTATGCTTTCTGCACTGGAACACAGTTCCTTTATAATATCCGCAAAGGTCTCACGGTATTTTATCGATGTATTGCTGAGCCTGTACCTGTTGAATATCGTTCTGCAGATATCATCAGCGTGCTCAGTGATCATTTTCGGGTCGTTATGGAGCGCACTGAGTTCTGCCGAAGCTGCATCAGTACAGCCGCAGGAGTTCCTTATTATGATCTTTGAAGAAATTGTCTCCTGTTGTATGGCACCGTCGTTGATGTAGTTTACAGCCTCTATAAGCGCATTGTATCCAAGCTCGGTGGAATCCATTGCCACAGTAGTCAGATGTGGCGTAAGATCTGTCGCAGCAGGATCATCGTCAAATCCGGTGACGAGAATATCCGTGCCGGGTCTGATGTTCCGCTCTTCCATTGCCTTGTAGCCGCCTATCGCCATCTGATCGTTTGAGAATACTATGGCGTCAAGGTCGGGGCATCTGTCAAGAAGCTCGCCCACTTCAGTTTTAACGTGCTTTGAAAAATTGCCGTAAGCGACCTTGTTCTCGTCATACTCGATACCGTACTCAGCCAGTACTTCCTTGTATACCTCGAATCTCTCTACAGCATCATCACTGGTCATAGGTCCGCTGACGAATCCTATCTTGAAACAGCTGTGAGCTTCTATCAGATGCTTTATCACCTGTCGGAGCCCTGTACGGTTGTCAACAGTAATGCAGGGATATCCGTTTATCTGCGAAGTAAGGGTTATTATCGGCACATCTGAGAATTTTTTGAGAAATTCTTCTCTGCGCTTTTTGTCAAGGTGACTGCCGATAGTTCCTATAAGTACGAGCAAAGCATCAAAGCACTTGTCTTTTGCAAGTTCAAACACCGTGTTGTACTGATATTCGTAAGCTGTCCTGATCTTGTCAGCATACTGTGCATCAATATAACGTCCGGGGAGTATGAACATATCAACGTCAAAATGCTTTGCGGCTATCATAGCTCCCTCGCAAACGGCGTTATCAAATTCATCCTCCGGATTACTTATCAGCAGACCCACTCGCAGCCTGCGTCTGCCGATAGTTGTTTCGCTCATAAAATACACTCCGTTTCATGATCGCAGGTCTGTAACGGTAACACCCTTCCCAAACAGACCCTTCAATGAGTTCCTTATTTTCACCCATAAGCCGTTTTCAGTCCTGTTTAGGCTGAAACACAGCATATATTATTTCAGATGATACTTACTATCCATCTGAACGCTATAAGTTGATATGAATGTTTTTCTGACAGTCCTTTATTTCAAGCTTTCCGTCACGGCAGCCAAGGTCGAAGCATTCGGCCGCCAGGAAATCGATGTTTATCTCCGTTTCCGTCAGTTCAACAAATCCGGCACCTGTACTGTCGCCAATACCGGATACCATACTGCCCTCACAGCTGAGGTTCATTGCAGAATTAGATATCCTGCACGCGCATTCACTGCCGCGGGTACCGATGTTGGTTATCTCTCTGCCCTTGATGTTTGAAAACAGTTCGCAGTTCCTGATGTTTATATCAGCAACGCCGCCGTTCTTGGCACCGACAGCGCACATAGTGTTTCCGCTTGCCGTGATAGCAAGCTTGACATTTTCCACGTCTATTCGTGTATTGCCGTCGATAGAGCCTATACCCGTTAGATTAGCCGAAGCCGCACCGATGGAAACAAAACATTCCTTGATGGTGATATCGCTTCTGCCGATGGAACTGCCGATACTGATACTGTTGCCGCCTGCACAGCTTACATCCATAGTTCCCGAGAGTATGTTTATACCGTCGCGGCTGCTGCATTTTCCGCCGCCTATTCCTACGCAGTTATCGCCGCAGGCAGTGATGGTCAGTTCATCATCCATCTGTAAAGTTATCTTACCGTAAGTCAGGTCGAATTCATTTCCTATGCCAAAGCAGCTTACGCTTTCGGGTATTATCGTCAGGCTTCCCGAACCTTCAAGGGTCAGTTCTGCCTTTTCGGGAACAAGTATACCGCCCTTGACGAGCCTGTTTTTACCGCTGACCCTGACCGTTACCTTGCTTCCGCAGCCAAGCGACAGCGCAGGACGTCCCAGGGTGGATTCTATAGAAGCATTTCTCAGCCTCAGCCTACATTCAGCACCCTCTTTGACAGTAATGGGCATGATCGCAGAAGGCATACCTGCCTCACCGATGATCTCCACATCACAGCCGCTGATGAATACCCCTGTGTACTTCTCCTGTATAAGATCAGAGAGCTTGATTATCTCTTTTTCCTCAGAATCCGCATGATATATCTTGCCCGAATTGCCCTGGGCTTCAAGATGATACTTCACTATCTGGCTGCGTATCCTCTCGCTTATCTCATTGATAAAGAAAGGCTTCGGACGCGAGATATAGAATCCCTGGAACAGATCGGCGTGGATATTTGAAAGGACTTTCAGTTCTTCTTCCGTTTCCACACCCTCAGCCAGAACAAGAAGACCGTTAGAGTGCATCATGTCTATCAGCTGAGAAACTATGCTCCTTAGCTTTAGATTAGTATCTATACCCGATATCAGCGAATGATCCAGCTTGATGTACTGAGGATCATAGCGGATAAGTCTTGATGTATTCGAGTATCCTGTACCATAGTCGTCTATTGCCATCTCGACTTTCTGTTCTTTCAGTCTGTTAATCAGAAAAGCCAGATTCTCGTCAGATGTATCAGTCTGCTCGGTAAGCTCGATGACAACCTTTTCCATCAGCTCACCATAATTAGTCATAAGCTCAGTCCAGTCGTTGTCACTGAGAAAACTTGAAGGTATGGCATTTATGAAAAGCTTCCTCTTCTTGAAAAAGCTCTGGTTCTTGCTTAGCTGGTCAAGCACATTGTACATGGTAGCGTGCTCGATATCGTAGAGTCTGTCGTACTTCGCTGCCATGTCGATTATCTGCAAAGGACTCAGTCCGAACTTCTTGTCCGTCCTCATAAGTGCTTCGTATGCGAATATACTTCCGTCCCTCGCGCTTACTATGGGCTGGAAATAATACATGAAAGAATTTCTGTCCAGCACATGGAAGAAATTCTGCACCCTGCGGTAGTCGTTTTTCTGAAGCTCGTACACAGCACTGGAAAAACTGCTTATAGTTCCAACGCCCGCACTGACAGCCTCATACAGTGCAAATGAAGCATAGTGGAATTCCTTTACTGCCGCATTTTCTCTCCTGCAGAAAGTCACATATCCGCCAGTAAAGGTCATGGAATGTTCCTTGCTTATCACAACTCCGAATTCGTCCGTAACGTAAGAACTCTTTACAGCCTTCTGTAAATTCTCAGCGAACTCCTGAGGTTCTTTTACTCCGCTTCTGACAAATACCCAGAATTTCATTCCCGAATGATAAGCCAGTGAAGTACCCTCGGGAGAAACCTTTTCCATGCTTTCCAGCGCACTTCTGACAAATGACTTCTCGTCTCTGCCCTCATCGATGTGCTCCAGCTTTATAAGCATCAGGAAAGCGTCATCACCGGCATCGGTCATTCGCTCAGCCAGCTGGTTCTGGTTCAGCAGGGGATACATTTCACCGATAGCCAGAGGTACAGCCGTGTCACGGCGCACAACAAAGCCGGCGATACAGTCCTCATCGTCAACATGGACTGTCATCACCTTAGCGGGACTTGAAGATACCTCCGCATCAAGGGCACACTCCAGCACATTTCGCAAAGCATCACAGGATAGATACTCCCTGTCCATGCCAAGCAGCCCCAGCGCATTATCATCAATATAATATTCGCGGCTGTCGTTCCACAGCACAAAAGCTCCTACACTGTCCGTGCAGTGCATAAGCTCTTCCCACAGACTGCCCAGCATACGCTGCAGCTGTTCGCTTCTTTCTTCATTCATTGTGTGACCTTCTTTGCGGGTGAAAAGCCCCGTATATTTTAGATTATTCCATGTTAAATTATATCAGATTCTTATTCAAAAGTCAACTATTCAACTTTTCGCGCCGCGAGCATTTTTTTGATCTGAATAAATGCGTATGAACGCCTTGTTCAGCCTTCTGCATTGTGTTGACACTGCTTACTGACAGTCAAAAATCAACTTTTTCACAGCGAAAACTTTGTGTTAACAATTGTTTTAAATTTTAATATAGACATAATTCTGCAAAAGTTGTACAAAAACGTACAACTGTTTCTTAATTATTAGCTGTATTTAAATGGGAATGATAGATCACCCACGATATAAGGCGTGAAACTCTATACAAGGTCAGCATTTAAAAATATGATACTACAGGCGAAAAAAACACGGAGAGGAAAACCTCTCCGTGTAGAATACATATATTAGAGATAGAATACAAGAACAAAGATAAGTAAGCCGACAAGAGCAACGAATCCGAATACCTTGAACATCGAAGCAGAAAGGCTCTTTTCAGCCTTCTTATATTTGATGTACTCCTTGATCGGGTCTTCATGGTATTCTCTCTTCAGCGAGTTGCCCACAGTAGGATTGAGCATATCGCCGATGTTGATGTTCTTATACTTCTCCTTGATAGCTTCAGCAGCGTGAGCTTCGTCGAATCTGTGGTAGCCGTAAGCAGAATCCAGATTTGAATTGTCCTTCTTCTTCATGTCGATGTCTTCCATCGTAATCTCGGGACCCTTATTCTCGCTGGTGCCGCCGCCGTTAAGATATACGTGTTCAGTATCAACTTCCTTCATCATCTTGCTGGAACGGTTGGAACGCAGCAGCTTGATAAGGGTATCGGTATAAAGCTCGTCTTCGATCTCCTGCTCTGTAAGCAGCTGATCGGTAGTCTCATCGGTACGGGAATCAACTTCGTTTATCAGGTAAGTCAGCGAACGGTTGCTGATCTCACGCTCCTCAACTACTTCTTCCTCTTCAACATGACGATAGCCCTCGGGTGCAGTGAACTGCATATCTATTCTTTCATCTGCGATTTCAGCTCCTGTGCCGTCAAGACCTGTGAGGTTTACAGACTTACGCTTTGTGCCGGTAGCTATGCTGCCTTCGTCGATAACTCTTGCAGTGCTGGTGCCGACGCTTGCGAAAGGATCGATAGCTTCAAGTGTTCTTTCACCCACGTTTGCAGAGGGCAGATCGTCAACAACTTCGGGACGGTAGGATACAGGACCCATATTATCCTTGGGCTTTGAGTATTCATCAGGTTTAGCATTAACAGTAAAGCTGCTTGCGATATCCTTGTCTGAGGGGATCTCAAATGCACCGGGAGTCTTGGGTTCTTCCTTCTTGATGATGGGCTTGCGTCTGGTAAGACCGTCGATAGCTTCAACATGCTTAACCGGTATCTCTTCCTCAACAAGAGAAGTCTTGCCGGAAGAACTGCTGGCTGTGCTCGCCTGACTGCTCTGTGAGCTTGCTGCCTGTGCAGCGATAGCATCATCAACAAGGCTTACCTTGTGCTCTTCCTGAGGCTTCTGCTGTGCAGGAGCGGGTGCAGGTGCGGGCTTAACAGTATTGACAACAGGTCTTGCAACTGGCTTGGGAGCTTCTTCACTTATGATGGTATCAGCAGTGATAGCAGAAGCAGAAGCTACGAAGCTGTGAGCTTCCTCCACCTTTGATGAAGCTGCAGAACTTGTGATATCCTTTGAAGCTATCCTCAGCTTTGAACCGGTGCCGTTAGCCTGACCGATGTTGGACATGGGATATACCTTGTCAACGTCGATCTTTGCAGCCTTGAGTATCTGAGTTGCGGAAGTGCATCTCATTGAACCTCTTACCATCTCTTTGAGAGGCAGGAGTATTATATCTTTAAAAGTAGCGTGGAGCTCTGCCAGCATCTGGTCGCTGCCTGCTGACATTACGGATTGCGGAAAACGATTGTCAAACAGACGCTTCCATTCGCTCTGCTTGGAATCTATGAGCTTGTCTATATACTTGGCAAGAAGTATCCACAGATGAGGGTGCTCGAATCCTCTGTCATTGGTGATGAGCCACATATAGCATCTGATGAAAGCATCATAGCAGGTGACATCCTTCAGGTTAAGGAGCACGTCGTCCTCGGTAAGCGCCTGAGAAAAACAGCCGTCAGAGAATGCGAAGCAGCGGTAGCCGTTGCTGGCGAGCTTAGCATAAGCAGTCCTCAGTGTGATGTCATCTCTTTTGAAAGGCGGCAGCGCGGTAGGAAAATCATAATCAGTCTTATAATTCTCCGCATCTCCCATTGAGAGAAGCTTCTTGTAGGTAGCAGTCAGCTCCTCATCCTCCGCAGTAACGGGCAGACCCAATATTCTGAAAGGATTGCAGGCGAACAGCTCGTTAGCGGTAACTCCAAGTTTCTGGTTTGCCAAAGTGATTCCCCCTTAAAGGTATTTAAATGTAAAAATTATCTAGAAAAAGTTTTAAACGGTTAAAAGATTATACATTGCACCCGCATAATAAACTCTATACTATATCGAATCAATTATATCAAATAATCTTACATGATATATCAATAAAAATAAAACGTTTAGTGAACTAAATGTGAATACAGGTAAATATAACTAAATTGTTCTCTGAAATTTATCTCAATTAGATGACAAAAAGTATTTGCATTTTTGTGCAGTTTATAGTATAATTAATTTGTATAGATATAAGTCCGCGGAACAGGCATTTGGTGCGGGTGTTTATCTGAACATTTTTACACTAGGGGGAAATATATAATGGCTCTATTCAATAAAAAGAAACCTGAACCTGCTGCTTCTGCAGCACCTGTGGCAAAGCCCGTTAATCCTGATGATATCTGGAATACTCCGTCGCCCAGACGCAGGCAGACCGTTGCTGTAAAAGAGTCTAAGTATGATGAAGCTGTTCCCGAGACTCTTGAGGTAGAGAGCGTTGACCCTGAGATGATCAAGACCAAGATGGCTCAGCTTGAAGCAGAACTTGAAGAGAAGAAGAACCAGCCCGTCAAAACTCATGCAGATTATGGCACCAGCACAGTCGGACGTGAAGAGATAATTGACGCTCAGACTGAGTATGAGAAGCTTTATGTAGTTGAGCATGAAAAATATATAAGGTCACATCAGGAAGAGATAACCGAGGCTAAGGAGCAGGGTGTAGCTGAGAAGATGGAAGCTATGTATGCTGAGCATGAAGCCAAGGTCGCTGAGGTGGAGAATACAAAATTTGAATTCAGCGAGGTTGGACAGGCTGAGGTCGATAAGAAGCTTGTTGATCTGCCTTATGCGAAGAGACCCGAGGATTATGCGGAGTATAAGGATATAGCAGCTGTCGCATCCGAACCTGATGAAGCCGAGATCGAGAAGCTGGGTGTTATTGATCACAGTGAAGATCCCGATAATATCGGATTTGTCGATGAGGAATTCCTTGCCAAGAAAGTCGAGGAATTTGAGGCAAAATATGGTGACCGCAAATAAGGTCAGGGCAAATGTTTTTTTCTAGGAGCGATAGGTTTTGAACATCAACACAGACAACCCTATAATCAAGTATTCAGAAGCAGGAAAGGAATTTCCCTATGATAAACTTTTCTATTCGACGGTAAATGATTATATAATGGAGTATAAGAACGCGCGTCTTGATAAGCTGACAGATCATGACGCTTCGGTGTGCCTGGCAAGGATAATCAGGCGCATGGAGGTCAACGGTGTACCTGTTCAGCAGTATTTCAAAGATGAACTTGATGCGTGGAAAGATGCTTCCAACTATACAAGAGTTCTCAGACTCTGCGATCTTATGGCAAGAGATATCTTCTGCTGCTTTGATAAGAACAGAATAAATGAGAACGGGGATTTTGATAAGGTCAACAGATTCTACTGTGTAAATACCGATGGCAAGCGCGATTTTTTCATGCTTGATGAAGTCAAGAAGTCCTCACTTTTTAAAAAGAGCAGGACTCCCGAAAGCGAGTATTTCATGGATCTTCAGAAGAGATACGACGCAGGTCTGCTGCCAAAGTCAAAGGAAGAAGAAAAAAAGTTTTACGGCAATGCCGATTGATAAACAGAGAGGAAAGTGGAAATGGTTAAAATAGAAATGGAAAACGGTAAGGAGATACTTATCGAACTTTATCCCGAGAAGGCACCTATCACAGTTGCAAATTTTGAGAAGCTTGTAAAGCAGGGCTTTTATGATGGTCTGATATTCCACAGAGTCATCAAGGGCTTCATGATACAGGGCGGCGACCCCGAGGGTACAGGCATGGGCGGCTCTGATGAGAAGATCAAGGGCGAATTTGCAAGAAACGGAGTTAATAACGATCTCAAGCATACAAGAGGCGTTATCTCCATGGCAAGATCCATGATGCCCAACTCTGCAAGCTCGCAGTTCTTCATCATGCACGAAGATGCTCCTCACCTTGACGGTGACTATGCAGCTTTCGGCAAGGTAGTAAAGGGTATCGAGGTAGTTGATGAGATAGCTGATGTAAAGGTCGATTTCAATGACAAGCCTCTGGAGCCCCAGGTGATGAAAAAAGTCACCATGGTTGACTGATAATAATTATTATTAAAGCAGATGCCTCTGTATTACAAAAATATAGAGGTTTTTGCTGTGTATAGCGAAAAATATTTCTCGGGAGTGGTAAAAATGTTTATAAAAAGGTTTGCTGCGGTCATTGCTGCGGCTCTGGCGGTGACTGCTACTGTTCCTGCTGTTTATGCGGAATACGGCTACGATCCGACATATGATTACAATACTTATGATTATAACAACTACGATTATAATAACTACGATTATAATTACGATAACGGCTATGACAACGGCGGATACGAGGAGACTACAACTACTACAGCTCCGGACCCCGGTTATGACCCTGCTCAGTCTGCAGGTAATGAAGTTACAGCCATGGAGAACAAGGCGACTACTCTTGTTCCCGATAAGCCAACATCTGCACCTTCAAAGGTCTATCTGAAGCCCGGCGAGATCAAGGATGGCACCGTATCCGTAGAGCTTAGGATAGAAGCTGATTCTGCTGTATCCAGCGCACTGATGTCGGTTGCATTTGATACCGCACTTCTGCAGCTGGAAAGCACACAGATAAATCCCGAGGCAGGCGGCAAGGCTGCCGAGAACAGCTTCAACGGCAAGTATGTATTCAACTATACCAATGATTCGGGAAGCAAGTTCCAGGGCAATTATGTTACCCTGAATTTCAAAGTGCTGGATAAGGATATGGTCTCAACCACACTGTTCCTGACTGTTACCACACTGGATAACAAGACAGGTATACCGATATCCTATTCAGTTGAGAACGGTATTATCGCAAATCCCGATGCGCCCGGATACAATGGTGAGGAAACTCAGGCTCCCAAGCTCAACAAGCTGGTAAGGGTTCAGAAGAGCATTGGTCAGGCTCCGCCCTCGAAGATGGGTATCGAGAATTACAGGAATATCGTTGTTGCTGATCCCAGCATAGTAAGCTTTGAAAACGGCGTTTTCAAGATGCTGTCTGCGGGCGAGACTTCTTTTGATGTAGTGTTCAATAATGATGAACTTGAGACTTATGATATCATAATTGAGGATGATACTATTGTGACCGACGTGCAGGACAGGGCTGCACAGGCTGCTGATAATAACGGCGGCGGTGTTGACAAGACTGTACGTAATCTGTTCATCATAATTGCTATCGCGCTGACTATGATAATCATAGCGGTTGAGTATCTTGTTATAATGAAGCCCACAAGCAAGCGCCGTAAGAAGCTTGCTGCGGCAGAAGCTTTCTTCGAGAGGGAAGAGCAGGAAGATGATGACGAGGACGAAGAGGAAATGCGTGAAGACCTGAAAAAGGCTTTTGCAGCCCGCGATGCCCGCCGCAAGTCAGCCCGCGGAGAGGAAGAAACCAAGGCAGATGAAGATGATCCCGAAGAGCAGGATGATGCTGAAGCAGAAGCTGAGGCAGAAACTTCCGAAGATGCTGATAACGGTGATGAGTAATAATTTTTCGTGATGTAAAAAAGGACAGCTGTACGGTTGTGCGGCTGTCCTTTTTGTACGGATATTTTATATTTGTGTGAATTTTTCTCTGAAACGTTTGCGGACGTTGACAGGCGAGTTTAAACATGGTATAATCGATATGCTGTTCATATCTTGGTTTGGATGTGGAAGGTATTTGTCTGAAAGAAAGACTTTCGACGCAGGTAAAGTGAAAGTAAATCTGTGTGGGAAAAGCCCGCACAGTTTGAAAATATATATTCGGGAGGGCAAGATATGCCTAAAAAGGTCATCACAGATCATACAACCGGTGAGAGAAAATGCCGATGTTTCAAAAGATGCGGCGGGTGTCAGCTTAGTGAGAGCTACAGCGAACAGCTTGCAAGAAAGCAGGAAAAAGCCGCGCGTATGCTTTCGGGCTTCGGAAAAGTCGAGAACATCGTGCCCATGGAAGTGCCTTACAATTACAGGTGCAAGGTGCAGACCGTTTTCGCAACGGACAGCTCAAAGCGTATAATTTCAGGAGTTTATCAGTCTAACGCAAAGAAGATGGTGGCGGTGGACGATTGTATGCTTGAAGCCGAGGTGGCTTCGCCTATCGTTCAGACCATCAAGGTGCTTATGAAAGATATGCGCATAAGACCCTATGATCTTCGTACAGGTGAGGGTTTGCTCAGACATACGCTGATTCGTACTTCTTTCACCACGGGACAGGTCATGGTTGTGCTGGTTACTGCATCTCCGATGCTTCCTGCGAAGAATAATTTCGTTAAGGCGCTGGTGAAAGCTCACCCCGAGATAACCACGATAGTACATAATATCTGCCCGACAGGTATGCCGCTGACTCTTGGTGACAGGAGCCTTATACTTTTCGGCAAGGGCTATATTGAGGACGAGCTTTGCGGATGTCGTTTCAGGATATCACCTGCTTCATTCTATCAGGTAAATCCGACACAGACCGAAAAATTGTATAAATTTGCAGTTGAAGCAGCGGGCATACGCAAGGGCGTTAAGGTCATCGATGCTTACTGCGGAACAGGTACCATAGGCATAATATGTGCAAAGAACGGTGCAGAAGTAACAGGTGTAGAACTTAACAAATCTGCTTGCAAAGACGCTAAAGTCAATGCGGAGCTGAACGGTCTGGATAACATCAAGTTCTTCAACGATGATGCAGGCAAATTTATGCAGGCAATGGCTTCCCGCGGTGACAGCTTTGATGTGCTGGTTATGGATCCTCCTAGGGCAGGTGCCAGCCGAGAGTTCATCGGATGTGCGGTGAAGCTTGCGCCTGAGAAGATAGTATACGTATCATGCAGTATCGAAACTCTGGAGCGTGACCTAAGGATATTCAAGAAAGAGGGCTACAGAGCCACATTCATTCAGCCGGTGGATATGTTCCCGCATACTATGGGTATCGAGAATGTTGTCTGTCTTGAAAGGACTGAAAAGCCTGCCGAAAAAGCTTCAGATAAATCTGCCGAAAAGGAAGAGCAGGTATTTTTGAAGCCAAGAAGAAGGTCTGACAAAAGACTTGCAAAGAATGGCGTAAGGCGCAGAAAATGACGGCTTTTTTGCGGCATAGTCATTAAATAGGATATATAGTCGGGTCTGCCGGAAATGGCGGATCCGAAATTTGTATAATTTATGTATTTGTCGTATATTTGGTTGACATTGGTTCATATTTATGGTATAATAATATAGTATGATATGCGTGGATTTTGCGCATAAGTTATCCCTGAACAGGAGGATATTTGATGAACAGTAAGATCGAAGCTTTGGTAGCGAATATAGAGAAAGTCATCGTCGGCAAGCAGGAAACAGTACTTAAAATAGTAACTGCCATGCTTTGCGGTGGTCATGTTCTGATAGAGGACGTTCCCGGCGTTGGTAAGACACAGTTGGTTTCTGCACTAGCGAGATCTGTTGCGGGCAAGTTCAACCGTATACAGCTGACCCCCGACGTTATGCCCTCGGATATCGTCGGATTCTCTATGATAAATCAGGTGACCAGAGAACTGGAATACAAAGAGGGTGCTGCCATGTGCAACTTCCTGCTGGCGGACGAGATAAACCGTGCTTCACCTAAGTCACAGTCCAGCTTGCTGGAGATAATGGAAGAACATCAGATATCCATCGACGGTGTTACCCATAGTCTGCCTGTGCCTTTCATGACACTGGCGACCCAGAACCCAGTTGAAACATACGGTACTTATCATCTGCCCGAAGCACAGATGGACAGATTTATAATGAAGATATCCATGGGCTATCCCGCCTATGAGGACGAACTTCGTATCATGTCAAATGGTGAGAATCTTATCTCGGCTAAAGACCTGAGGGCTGTAATGAGTACAGACGATATCGCTGTGCTGATGGAAGAAGCTCAGAAAGTGGCTACTGCTCCCAGCATCAGAAAGTATATCCTCGATATCGTTACTGCTACGAGAAATTCCGAGTATATAAAGCTTGGTGTTTCACCTCGTGGTTCTATAGCATTGCTGAGGGCTGTGAAGTCCTACGCATATGTTATGGGCAGAAGTTATGTTATTCCCGATGATGTAAAGTCGGTAATGGTCGAGGTGCTTGCCCACAGGCTTATGCTTTCACCCAAGGGCAAATCAAATTTTGAAGACAACGGCGCTGCACTTAAAGCTGTGGCGATGACGGTACAAAGTCCTACTACTGCGGAGTGATCAGATTGGAGACTGTAAAAAACCTGATAAGCTTTCTGGCGTGTCTGGCATTGTCGGTCGGATTGGGCTATCTGATAAGCGGCAGCGGAGGAATTTTCATTGCAGTACTGCTTATCGTGGCGCTTATTACATCGCTGGCGATGCTGACTTTATCCCATGCGAGCATAGATATTTCCATGGGGCTTTCAGGAAATATCGTCAACAAGGGCGATGAACTGACTGCCAGACTGGATTTCAATAAAAAATTCTTTTTTCCCAGCACCTTTATCGAGGTGACTCTGTCGGTGACTCCGAATATTGAGGGTGGGGACAGCTCGCTGGCGTACAAGTTCATATGTACGGGATTGCGGGGAGACAGCATAGAGATACCGCTGAAAGCCATACTTTGCGGCGGTGCTGAGGTCGCGGTGGAAAAGATATCTTTCACTGATTATCTTAGCTTGTTCAGCATGAAAAAGAAAAATCTTCCCGAAAAATGTTTGGTGAAGATCCTTCCGAGGATACCTGATACAGGCTCTCAGAGCGAGGTGTTGAGGTCGGTATCTCAGAATATATCTTTTGACGACAGCGATGAGGAATCAAACGAAACTTCATCTGCACTTACGGGAGTACCAGGCTATGAACACAGGGGCTATGTTCCCGGAGACCCACTGAAAAGGGTCAACTGGAAGCTGAGTTCAAAAAAGGATCAGCTGATGGTAAGGCTTGATGAAAAGGTGACTTCTTCCAGCCAGATATTCAGAATGGATCTGCCCAAATGTCCAACTCCTGATCTGATTAGTTATACCATGATGGATATCACGATCGAAGGCTCGCTTGCTATGCTTTCGATGCTGATTAGGTCGGGCTATGAGAGTGAGTACAACTATTTCATCGATGATAAGTGGGAAATGGCTGAGATAGTTGACGAGGCGTCGCTTATACAGCTTCAGGAGAGGCTTGCGGGCATCGCTCCTTATCCGGATGAACACAGGATGGTCGATCACGATATAAATGAAAAGGGTAAGGCGATGATATGCTTTACTTCATGCACCGGACAGATGACCGATCAGCTGACTGAACTGATGGAGAATTTTGAGGGTACACTGGTCGTTGTCAAAGAGAGCGGCCTGGGTGCTGTCAGAAGTGATATGTGGACGGTCAGCCGTGAATTTGAATTTGAAAAACTAACTTAAAGGGGGCGTGAGCCATGACTGATAAGAAAGAACCGCTGAAATGGCTCTATGCTTCCATAGCTAAATATTTTCTTCCGCTGCTGCTTGGTGCGGTCGTGATGAATGTTATATTCGGGACTTATTATGATTACTTCGTCAAGACTGTTACAGCGGGATTCGTAGCATACGAATGTATTCTTTTCTGGTTTTTTGAAAAGATAAAGAAGCGGAAGGTATGGCGTTTCTTTATTTATATCACTCTGGGACTTGTGATACTAGTTTTCTCGGGGTGGTTGATAGGCAACGGCTGGCAGCAAACCGGTGTCAGCTTTATAGACTGGTTTTACGTGAACTCACAGGAAGTGGGTTCGGTAACTTACTACAATGCCTTTCTATTTGTAGGTATGGGATTCTTCATCATTTCTATACTTTACTATTTTACTGTTTACAGGTTCAGGATTTTCGGTGTAATGCTGACGACCATGTTCCCGTTTGTTATCTATGGTAAGCGTGCGCAGAACCTGAACACCCTCAGTCTGACTTTCATGATGACTGTGTTCCTGGCGATGATGATACATCAGAAGAGGGTAGCGGATGATTATACCGAAAAGCAGAAGCGAAATATGATAATGAACCGTTCCTATGCTGTCGGGATATCGCTGTTCGTGACCTTTGTAGGCGCGCTGACCATGCTTCTTCCGAAGCCTGAATATAAGTCACAGCTTGAAGCAAACAAAGGTATTTTCAAGTATTATCTGAACTCAAACACTACGGATTACGATGATCTTAATGATGTATCTTCACCGAGATTCGGTGCTAATTCGACAGGGGAGATTTTATTCACTGTTGATACCAAGGACGTTGAAACCATTTATATGCGCAGGCAGTCCTTTGATCTGTTCAGAGCTGATCAGTGGGTGCTTAGGGACGAATACAGGGATTGGTACGGTGCCGATGATGGTACGGATAATATAGTCAATTCTCCGCTGTATATGCATAAACTTCTGAAGTCTATGGCGGCTACAGGCAGGTATGAGGATCTCGGACTTACTGAAGATCTGTTCGGGAACGAGTACAAGAGCAAGATATGGCTGAATCTTTCGGGTTCGACTTACAGCCCCAGCTATATACCGGCTCCGATAATGGCAGAAACTGAAAGCCTTGATTATGGCTTTAGGAACGTTCACGGCGAATTTTATTACAAGAGCAGATATTCTTCGGCTTACGGTGGACTTGGAGTAAGCTATGGCGCTATTCCCGAGGAGGACGCTGAGTACGATTATGTCAGCCGTCTGCCTTTTAGCTGGGAAAGCTTTGAGAAGATGATGACAAGAGGTGTATACTACGGTGATGTCAGCCCCGAGGATTACTCGCAGATAGTCAGTATCTATGATCGCTACACTGAAAAAGGCGGTGTGACTGAAGATATTGCAAAGCTTGCAAAGGACATAACAAAGGACTGCAAAACTGATTTTGACAAATGCTCGGCTATAGTGGATTATTTTGAGGATAACGGCTATATCTACGACCTTGAATATATCCCCGATGATGAATCGATAGATTATTTCCTTTTTGAGAGCAAGACAGGCGTATGTACCAGCTATGCAACTTCAATGGTGCTGATGGCAAGGGCGCTGGATATCCCTGCGAGATACGTTGAGGGATTTGCGGCGTATGAGCGCAATGATGAAGGCGATCTGGTTGTTCGTGACAGCCATGCTCATGCCTTTGTTGAGGTATACATCCCAGGTGCAGGATGGGTGACTTTCGACCCGACAGTTCCCGATTATAAGGGAACAGAGAACGGAGGCGGTAATAACGCTGCTAAGGCTATCAGGACATTCATGGATTATTTCAGCAAGATAGCACTGTTCCTTGGCGTTGTGTTCGTGCTTGTATTCGTGATATTCATTGACAGGATAATCGAGCTGTTCTTCCGAATAAGAATGAAGTTCCGCAATAATACACCCGAAAAAACCCTGGCACTGTATGAGCGGATAGTTCGTCTGCTGGAGATATCATCTGACAAGGATATGCATATTCGCGGAATGACACCCGGTGAGATACTTGATTTGGGTACCAAGAGAGGTGCTGAGATAAGCAGGGCTGTATCCCTGTTTGAGATGGTATGTTTCGGTGGATACAAACCGGCAGCTGTGGAATTTGAAGCTGCATACAGCTGTTATAAGCAGAGTTGGAAAGCTCTTGCGGGCAAGAGCAAGAATAAACAAAAGACCGCGCATGGTGTTGATACTAAGGACGGCATATAAAAAAGCTGACAGATCGCGGCGGTATCAAGAACTGCTGCGGTCTGTGATTATAAGTCTTCGGAGGTGTTAAATGTATGAAATGGCTGGATGGAAGCGATATCTCGCCCGAAAGATTTACCGGAGAGTCACTGTGCGAGAAACTGTCAATGGAAATGTATAGCTATGATGAAGATAAGTGGTCTGAATGTGATGATGCGGTATACAATGCACTTCTGATAATTGATTTTGACGCGGTGCTCGTCATGGAAGGTTTCCCGACGCCTTATTATGGGTATTTTTCAGTGGATATATTTCGGAAGATGATAGATGCATTCAGGGCTATCGGAGATGATGATGATGCGGAAGTGCTTTCGCAGGCACTGAAGCTCGATGAGCATTACAGTGAGATCATTGCAGGTGGAGAAAACGATGGTGCTTATGAGGAGTTAAGTGATAAGCTGAGTGAGTTGGAGAACTCTTTGTACATTAATACCGATCTAGATATGTGGGGGCTGGTTTACAGGTATCTTGACAGATACATTGAAGAGCAGACTTCGCTGACAATCTGATTTTCTTGACAGATAAAGGAGAAAATAATGAGTACTATTAGAGATATCGTCCATGATAAGGACGGCCTTGGCTGGCTGTACGGCAAGTTTGATGCTGACTCGCTTTTTAAAGGTGAGATGGATATTACCATATACGGTGAAAGTGATGATGATATCGTGTATGCTGAGAAATGCGTAGCTCACTATGGTCGTTTAAAAGATGATACCGAATTTATGGCTGATCTGCGCGACAAGCTGGCGAAGTTCATGTATTATATGCGTAATGAGTGGGAGGCAATGGGCATATACGATGATATTGCCGAGGATACTGACAAGGCTGTGGCTGATTTTGAATCCGGCGGAGATATACTGAAGTATCTCACAAGACCTTACCTTAATGTGGAGCTTCCCGAAGACGGCACTGACGAGATCGGTTACAGCATCACGGCGGACTGCCCTTGGGAGCCTGAGCATCAGTGTTCGATCATCGTTAGGGGAGATCAGCTGAAATATGTTGGTCCCGATGACGGGAGCACACCTTGGGACGATGATGAGGAGTACTACTGTATTTGGCTAGACGAATAACAGTGAGTTCTTGATTAAAACGATAAGAGCGTATGCATTGATAGCATACGCTCTGTTTGTTTATCAGCTGTTTGCGCCGTTGGCGATGAACATTGAATCACCGAAGGAGAAAAATCTGTATTTTTCTTCAACGGCAATTTTATAAGCATTCATGGTATTCTCGTATCCTGCAAAAGCGGATACCAGCATGATGAGAGTGCTTTCGGGTAGGTGGAAATTGGTTATCAGACCATCGAGGACTTTGAATTCAAAGCCCGGGTAGATGAATATCTCTGTGAAGCCATCACAAGGCTTTATCTCACCATGAAATGCGGCTACGCTTTCGAGGGTGCGGCATGAGGTAGTTCCAACTGCGATAACACGACCGCCCTCTGCCTTGGTCTTGTTGATTAGGTCAGCGGTACGCTGGGGAAGCTCATAGTGTTCACGATGCATTTTGTGGTCGAGGACTTTGTCTTCCTTTACAGGACGGAAAGTTCCGAGACCAACATGAAGAGTCACATAGGCGATATTCACGCCCATTTTTTCTATATCGGCAAGCTGTTCTTTAGTAAAGTGCAGACCAGCCGTTGGGGCTGCAGAAGAGCCTATCTCGTTGGAGTATACTGTCTGGTAGCGCTCTTTATCTTTGAGTTTCTCGGTTATGTACGGTGGCAGGGGCATCTGTCCTATCTCGTCGAGAGCGGCAAAGAAATTGGTGGAATCACTGCACTCAAATTTGGCTATACGGTTGCCGTCTTCAAGAACTTCGGTTATCTCGGCGGTGAGAAGTCCGTTGCCGAAGACAAAACGTCTGCCAACTCGGGCTTTTTTACCGGGGCGGCAGAGTATCTCCCATTCGAGATTGCCCCGCTGTTCAACCAGCAGGAATTCGATGAATGAGTGAGTATCCTCGGTCTCGCCGTAGATACGTGCAGGTAGAACTCGTGAATCGTTCAGTACCAGCAGGTCACCTTTTTTGAGGTGGTTGCATAGATTATAGAAATGGTCGTGACCCACCTCACCTGTGGTTCGGTCAAGGCAAAGCATCCTTGATGCGTTTCTTGGCTCGATGGGGGTCTGGGCTATGAGTTCCTGTGGAAGCTCATAGAAAAAATCGGACTTTTTCATGTTGTTCAGGTCTAGCATTTTAAACTCTCCTTGCTTATATCGTATGCCGCGTAATGTACAAAATCTGCGGCTGCTTGCTGACAATTTACAGAAAATTCATATAAAACTTTTCGGAACATGGGCGCTTTCTATTGACAAGCGGCGGAATATGTGTTATCCTTAATTCCAGAACAGATAGAGGTGCAGTTGAAAAGAGTAGCACGGTCTGTCCTTTGAGATATTTCCCGAGGACTTAGCACCCCATGCCGAATGACCGATGTGAAAGGTAAAACTGCCGAAGCTGCGATGTGGGATATCGTTTGCTGACTGATGGTTTAATAGGTCATCGGTTGTCATCATGGCTTTATGATGGAGTGCTATCGGCGGAAAATTTATTTTGCCAACATTCTTATTATATTGTATGATGCGCCGGTTTTCAACCGGTTTTTTTGTTATTTGTCAATTTTTTATGTTTTGCGCAAAATTTCGACGCGGTATAACAGCTGATTTGGCTATCGTGACGATGAGCGTGAGAGGAAAAGGAGTTTTTTGTTATGGAAAAGAAATTTAAGGTAGGTATCATCGGTGCGACCGGTATGGTAGGTCAGAGATTTTCTCTGCTTCTCGACAAGCACCCCTGGTTCGATGTAGTATGTCTGGCTGCTTCCCCCAGAAGCGCAGGCAAGACTTATAAAGAGGCTGCTGGCAGCAAGTGGAAGCTGGCTGATCCTATGCCTAAGTCCATGGAGGATATGGTTATCCTCAACGCTGAGGACGATGTAGAGAAGATCGCTTCTATGGTTGACTTCGTATTCTGCGCTGTTGACATGAAGAAGGATGAGATCAGAGCTCTGGAAGAGAAGTACGCTAAGGCTGAGTGCCCTGTTGTTTCCAACAACTCTGCTCACAGACATACCGATGACGTTCCTATGGTGATCCCTGAGATCAACCCTGAGCACATCGAGATCATCGCTTCCCAGAGAAAGAGACTGGGCACAAAGAGAGGCTTCATCGCTGTTAAGTCCAACTGCTCACTGCAGAGCTATGTTCCCGCACTGGCTCCTCTGCACGCTAAGTACAAGGTAACAAAGGCTCTTGCCTGCACATATCAGGCAATCAGCGGCGCAGGCAGAACTTTCGAGACATGGCCTGAGATGCTGGATAACGTTATCCCTTACATCGGCGGCGAGGAAGAGAAGAGTGAGCAGGAGCCTATGAAGATCTGGGGTCACATAGAGGGTGACAAGATCGTTGACGCTACAACTCCCGCTATCACTGCACAGTGCCTGAGAGTTCCCGTTTCTGACGGTCACACCGCTGCTGTATTTGTAAGCTTTGAGAACAAGCCCAGCAAGGAAGAGATCCTCCAGACATGGAAGGAATTCGCTGGTGTTCCTCAGGAGATCAATCTGCCTTCCGCTCCCAAGCAGTTCCTGAACTACTTCGAGGAGAACGACAGACCTCAGGCTAAGCTCGACAGAAATCTCGAGGGCGGCATGGCTGTTTCCATCGGCAGACTGAGAGAAGATACTCAGTATGATTACAAGTTCGTTTGCCTGTCTCACAACACACTGAGAGGCGCAGCAGGCGGTGCTGTTCTGCTGGCTGAGCTTCTGGCTGCTAAGGGCTATTTTGACTAATTTATAAAGATTACATGGTCGGCGGGCGGCAGTTATATGCCGCCGCGGCAGACCTTCAACGAAGATCATTGGTCCTAACGATCAAGGAGAATTATTATGAAGAATACCATTTTTACAGGCGCAGGCGTTGCTATCGTAACACCTATGAACGCCGACGGTTCTATCAATTACGATAAGCTTGGTGAGCTTATCGAATGGCAGATAGCTGAGGGTACTGACGCTATCATCATCTGCGGCACTACAGGCGAAAGCTCTACAATGGGCGATGATGAGCACGTTGAGGCTATACGTTATGCTATCGAAAAGGTAAACCACAGGATACCTGTTATCGCAGGTACAGGTTCAAACCACACCGAATATGCTGTCGGTCTTTCAAAGAAGGCTGAGGAGCTGGGTGCTGATGCTGTTCTGCTGGTCACACCTTACTACAACAAGACCTCTCAGAAGGGTCTGATAGTACACTACACCACCATCGCAAATGCTATCAATATCCCCATAATCCTTTACAATGTTCCTTCCAGAACAGGTGTGAACATCACTCCTGAAACTCTGAAGGAGCTGTCCAAGGTAAAGAACATCGTGGCTGTTAAGGAAGCAAGCGGCAATATCTCACAGATAGCTAGAGTTGCAGCACTTTGCGGCGATGATCTGGATATCTATTCTGGTAATGACGATCAGATAGTTCCCATCATGGCACTGGGCGGCAAGGGCGTTATCTCTGTTCTGTCCAACGTTATGCCTAAGGAAACTCACGAGATCACTCAGCTTTGTCTGGAGAACAAGTATCCCGAGGCACAGGCTAAGATGAACAAGATACTCGATTTTGCAAACAGCAACGGTCTGTTCTGCGATGTTAACCCTATCCCTGTTAAGGAAGCTCTCAACCTCATGGGCTGGGAGGTAGGCGAGTGCCGTCTGCCCCTTATCAAGATGGAAGAGGCTAAGATCGAGAAGCTCAGAGCTAAGATGGCTGAGCTGGGACTTGTAAAGTAATAGAACTTTCTGAGGGCGGAGCGGTGAACGCTCTGCCCTTTGTTATTGATCGTAAAAAACGAAAGGACTGATAAAAAATGACAAATATTGCTATATGCGGTGCTTGCGGTCACATGGGCAGAGTTATTGCCGATGTTATCAGCGGCAGAGATGACTGCAAGGTCATCGCAGGTATTGACAAGGTTACTGCACAGTATGCGGATTTCCCGATAGTTGCAAATGTGGCTGATATGGCTGAAAAGCCCGATGTTATCATCGATTTTTCTCACCCCTCAACTCTGGATGATCTTCTGAGCTATTGTCTTTCAAACGGCACAGCTCTGGTAGTTGCTACTACTGGTTACGATGAGGAACAGACTGCTAAGATCAAAAAGGCTGCTGAACAGATACCTCTGTTCTTCACCTTTAATATGTCACTGGGTGTTAATCTGCTGGCTGATCTTGCGCGCAGGGCTACAAAGATACTGGGCGACCAGTTCGATATTGAGATAATCGAGAAGCACCACAACCAGAAGCTTGACGCCCCCTCGGGTACAGCTATTATGCTGGCTAATGCTATCAATGAAGAGCTGGACAACAGATGCAGCTATACATACGACAGGCACTCTGTTCGTGCCAAGAGAGGCAAGAACGAGATCGGTATGCACTCTGTTCGCGGCGGCACTATCGTTGGTGAGCATGAGATAATCTTTGCAGGCAGAGACGAGGTAGTAAGCTTGAAGCACGAGGCTCACTCCAAGAGCGTTTTTGCAGTTGGCTCTGTAAATGCGGCTGTTTTCCTGAAAGGAAAGGCTGCCGGTCTGTATGCTATGGACGATCTGCTTAAAGAGAGCTAAATCTTTTTGAACATATATCTTATATGAGACCTTCCCGGAAACGGGGAGGTCTTTTTTATGTCTTGCGGATTCTGATTTGCGAAAAATAAATATCGAAAAACAATAAAAAAGTATTGACAATCAATTTTGAGTGTGATATAATACAAATCAAGAAAGAAAGGAGAAATTGGTTATGAAGAAATTTACATTTGATGATATGAACGTAATAGTAATCTTGATAGGGATTTTTGTGTACCCTATGTGGCTGGGTTGTTTTATAAGCACCCTTTGGATATCGTTCATTCCGTTTATTGGGATGATACATTGTATGCGTAGAATCGGTAAAATGTACAGAAATATAAGCAGCGTGGAAAACGGTAAGAAAAAATTAATTAAATTGAACGTCTGTCTGCTTTTGTGGATAGCAGTGCTGCATATTCCGGGAATGGTGCTTTTCTATTTCAATGATACGAAAAGTATGTACAATATAAAAAAGGCAGATTATGTTTATGGGGTACAAGGTATAAACGAAAAAAACAAGAAGATAACCAAAAAGCTTTTGCCTGAAAAACTTCCTGAGAAATGTGAGAATTACTCATATATGACTGAGGGTGTTTTGACTCCTTATCATGCCACGTCTTGTCTCGTGTTTCGCACAGATGATGAAACTATAGAGGATTATGCGGAACACTACGGCGTTCTGTGCGATGAGGTAAGAGTGAAAAATGAAGACAATGGTGAGAAAAAGACTGTGTTTGATGAGTTTTTACATAAGGCGGAGATAATGTCGGATTTAGATGAAAGCAGGTTAGCGGAGTTCGATAATGCGGAGTTTTATCGGATAGACGGACACTTCCCGATAGGTGTCCTGATCGACAGGGATAGCGGATACGTGGTGATACTGACATAGGAAAAATCACGGATAACTACTTTGTGTAAGATATGATATAAGTCAACAAATATAAGGAGACAACAACTATGAAAAAGAGCACTTTAAAGAAAGTGAACATAATAATATTCTTACATAATTATGTATTTCCTGTGTGGATCCTTTGCAGCTTAATGACGATAGGAATATCACAATATTGCTTTTTGGGTACGCTCGTGTTTATGATCGCTACGGGGTGACTTATGAAAAAGTTGATCGCATAAAAAACGGCAGGAAAATCTTACGTTATTTTAGGATCGCTTTGTTTTTGTGCATTTCCGGGTTGATCCTGCCTGCGATTGTACTTTTGAGTTTTGATCATACAAAATGTATGTACAATATAAAACGGTTAGATTACACCTACGGAGTTTTCGGAAAGAATGCGGAGTATTATAAAAAGCTTCTTCCTGAAAAACTTCCTGATAAATGCGAGGACTACTCATTTGTGACGAAAGGCAGTATATTAGCGCAGGATTATCACGCATCTTCATGTCTGATGTTTCGTACCGATGAGGAAACGATAAAGTATTATGCAGAATACTACAGCTTATTGTGTGATGAGATAAGAGTGGAAAATGATGATAGTGAAGAAAAGATAAAGGGACTTGATTCGTTTTTAAAACAGGCAAGAATATCAGATGAAAGCAGACGCGGAGAGTTTGACAATGCGGAGCTTTACTGGATAGACGGTCACTTTCCGAAAGGCGCACTGCTTGACAGAGACAGCGGATATGTGGTAATACTGACGTAGGGAAAATCAGGAAAGGAAAAAACGATAATGGAGAAATATGGATTTAAGATATTGAACGTAATAATATTCTTGCTGACTTTTTTTGTGTTCCCTGCATGGTATATCTGTATAAACACATCCAGGATCTCATTCTATTGCATTTTGGGGACGATCGTGTTTATGATTGCTACGTGGAAGGTTTATGATGATGTTTACGATATAAAATATGGCAGTATAATATTGAATTGTTTTAGAGTCGCTTTGATTTTGTGCGTGGCGGGGTTATATCTGCCATCGATGGTGATCTCACATTTTGATCATACAAAATGTATGTATGATTTAAAATGGCTGAATTATGCGCACGGGGTGTACGGATTTAGCGGGGAAAGACTGGAGCATTACAAAAGGCTTTTCCCCAAAAAGCTTCCCGATGAGTGTGATGACTATGAATATCTGACTCAGGGTTATATTTATGACAGATATCCAGGTTCTCGTCTGATGTTCCGCACAGATGAAGAAACGATAGATATGTATGAGGAATACTACGCCGGTTTTTGCGAAAGAAAGTACAATGGTGCTCTTTGCGATGATATAAGTATGGAAGAAGAGTTTGAAGAAACAGAGTTTAGGCTCGATGGTTTTTTGTCAAATTCCGGATTAGTAGACAGATGGGGTGAAGGGGAAGATAAATGGCGAGAAGAGTTTGAAAATGCTGTGATCTATTCGACAGGGTACTTTCGTGAAGAGGTGCTGCTTGATAAAGACAGCGGATATGTGGTTATAACGATAGATGAACCCAAGTGATAAAACAGGGGATATCTCTTTATACATGGGCAGATATACATTTTTGCTATACCCTTGATGTTATATTTAGTACTTGCAATTTTAATAGTCGTGTGTTATAATTAAAGAGTATTATTTTTGGCAGTGAAACAAAGCTGCTGTTGAGGAAAGGAACTGATCGTCATGCTGTCAGATATCGAGATAGCCAAGCAGGCTAAAATGCTGAAAATTTCCGAGATCGCCAAGAAACTCGGGATAACCGAGGAGGAGTATGAGCCTTACGGTCATTATAAGGCTAAGCTCTCTGAATCTCTTTATGAAAAGACCAAGGACAAGCCCGACGGTAAGCTGATTCTTGTAACTGCAATCAATCCCACACCTGCGGGTGAGGGCAAGACTACTATTTCGGTAGGTCTTAATGAGGCTATGCACGTTATTGGCAAAAATTCAATGCTCGCACTGAGAGAGCCTTCTCTCGGACCTGTGTTCGGCATAAAGGGCGGCGCTGCTGGCGGCGGATATGCTCAGGTTGTTCCCATGGAGGATATCAATCTTCACTTTACAGGAGATATGCACGCTATAACTGCAGCTAACAATCTGCTTTGTGCGCTGATCGATAACTCGATGCAGCAGGGCAATCCTCTGCACATCGATCAGAGAAGAATAATGTTCAAGAGATGTCTTGACATGAATGACAGAGCTCTGAGAGATATCATCATCGGTCTGGGCTCTAAGGTAAACGGTATACCCAGAGAGGATTCTTTCCAGATAACCGTTGCTTCCGAGATAATGGCTATACTTTGTCTGGCGGCTGACCTTGACGATCTGAAAAAGCGTATCGAGAGGATACTGGTAGCTTACACAACTGACGGCAAGCCCGTATTTGCTAAGGATATCGGCGGCTGCGGCGCTATGGTTGCACTGCTGAAAGACGCACTTAAGCCTAATCTGGTTCAGACACTGGAGAACAATCCTGCACTGATACATGGCGGTCCTTTCGCGAATATTGCTCATGGATGCAACTCTGTAAGAGCAACAAAGCTGGCACTTAAGCTTGCTGATTACACCATCACCGAGGCTGGTTTCGGTTCTGATCTGGGTGCTGAGAAGTTCTTTGATATCAAGTGCCGTTTTGCGGGACTCAAGCCAAGCTGCGTTGTACTGGTCGCTACTATCCGTGCGCTGAAATACAACGGCGGCGTTGCTCGTGCTGATCTGACTGCTGAGAATGTTACTGCGCTGGAAAAGGGCATTGTAAACCTGAAAACTCATATCGAGAATATGAAGAAGTTCGGTGTGCCTGTTGTTGTGGCTATCAACAGATTTGCCAGCGATACCGAGGCTGAGATCGAGGTCATCAAGCGTACCTGCGCTGAGATGGGCGTTGAGGTATCTCTTGCCGAGATATTTGCAAACGGCGGCAAGGGCGGCACTGATCTGGCTGAAAAGGTCGTTGCTACAATCGAAAATAACGAGAGCAACTTCAAGCCTCTTTACGATGAAAAGCTGCCTATCAAGGAAAAGCTTGGCATAATCGCCAAGGAGATATACCGCGCTGACGGCGTTATTTTCACCGCTCAGGCTGAAAAGGCACTGAAAGAGATCAATGATCTGGGCTACGGTGATATCCCAGTCTGTGTAGCGAAGACACAGTATTCGCTTTCGGACGACCCTGCTAAGCTGGGCAAGCCCGAGGGCTTTGAGATAACTGTCCGCGACCTGAGAGTATCGGCGGGTGCAGGATTTGTTGTGGCTTACACAGGTGATATCATGACCATGCCCGGTCTGCCCAAGGTGCCTGCTGCCAACAACATCGACTGCGACAATAAGGGTAATATCTACGGATTGTTCTGATAAAACAGAGGTGCGAAATGAAAACCAAAGTCATACCCGAACAGGCGACAGCACAGGGCGTTGACGTAAAAATGTCCAATAAGACGGACAAAAAGCATAAGCACACACAACTTAAATGGCTCATTGGCAGCACGTTGTTTTTCGTGCTGCTGAATGTGCTTGCATGGAAAAGTACACCTTTCTGCGATTTTTATCAGAAGAACATTTTCCCTCTGTGGGCGCAGACCTACGGTCGTGCCACATCGGTTCTGCCGTTCTCATTCGGTGAACTGCTGATAGCAATCGCGGTTTTTGGCATACCGATCTCATTGCTGGTTATGATAGTTCTGCTCATTATTAAAATTAAAAAGGGCAGGCGTGGGAAAGTCGCAAGGGTATTCGGGTTCATCTACGGATGGATACTTGTATTTATCCTCGGTACAGAAACACTGAACTGCTTTGTTCTGTACCATACTTCTTCGTTTGAAAAGCTCAACGGTATCAGTACAGAAGAGCACACCAATGAGGAACTCAAAGAATTAGGATTCCGCATTGTTGTGCAGATAAACCAACTTTCGACACAGGTTCATCGGGATGAAGATGGCCACTTTATACTGACTTCGGACACCGATGATACGGCGAGAGCGGCTATTGAGGGGCTTGAAGATGAGTTCGTCTGCTTCGGCGGATATGTAGTCCACCCGAAGCCGATCTACTGCTCATTTTTTATGAGCCAGATGGACTTGATGGGGATATATTTTCCATTCTCGATGGAAGCGAATTACAATGCCGATATGTATAAGGCGAAACTGCCTAATACTATCTGTCATGAGCTAGCCCACACAAAGGGTTTCATGAGGGAGGAAGAAGCGAATTATATCGCTTTTGTAGCCTGTGACCGATGTGACGATGTTGAGTACCGTTACTCTGGATATCTTTCGGCACTGACTTATGTGCGCAATAAGATATTCGAGTTCTGTGACGAAGAAACGAAGTATGAATTCGATAATGCTATCTGTGACGAAGTATGGGCGGATATCGACGGAAACCGTGAATACTGGGAGTCGGTTGAAGAAGCCGAGGACACTGTGTTTGAAAGCGAGAGTGTCAGTGAAGTTAGTGAAAAGGCTATGGAGACTTCGCTGCACGCTAACGGTGTTGAGGACGGAATTGCGTCCTATGGCAGAATGGTTGACCTTATGTTGAATTATTACGACGAGCACAAGTTCGTTGGTGAAGAATAGTGGGTTGAGATAAATTGAACTTTACATACAGGACTTCTTCTCCCGAGCAGACTATCGCGCTCGGGCGTGAGATAGGCAAACGTCTGCGGGGCGGCGAAGTGCTTGCTTACCGCGGAGGGCTCGGTGCGGGAAAAACTACCATAACACGCGGTATTTCCGAGGGACTTGGGCTTGGTGACGAAGTTACTTCGCCTACCTTTGCACTGGTGAACGAGTACCGAAAAAAGGACTGCAAAATCAGTTTGATACACTTTGATATGTACCGCATAACCTCGGGTGAAGACCTTGAAACTACGGGTTTTTTCGATTATATGGACGAGGATACGGTACTGGCGGTGGAGTGGTCGGAGAATATCGACGACGATCTGCCCGAGGACTGTATCAGGATCACGATAAACAGGATATCCGATGATGAGAGAGAACTCACCATCGAGACCTGCGGCGGAGATGACAGATTTGAAAATATTAGCTATTGATACAAGCGGCAAGACGGCTTCTGTTGCTATAAGCGACGGGGCTCGTATGCTGTGGGAAAAGACGGTTTTTACTAAGCTTACACATTCGCAGGTTATACTGCCTATGGTGGAGAGCGCATTGGAAGAAACGGGACTTGATTATCCCGATATAGACTGCATCGCAATCGCGAACGGTCCCGGGTCTTATACGGGACTGAGGATCGGTGTGGGTGCTGTTAAGGGCATTTGCATGGGTGCGCCGAATATAAAAGCAGCAGGGGTATCGACCTTGCTTGCGCTTGCATACAACTGCATCGGTTTTGAGGGCAGGATACTTGCGGTGATGAGGGCGCGTCCGAAGATAATCTACGCGGCGGCTTTTGAATGCAGCGGCGGAAAGATATTCCGAATGAGCGATGACAGAGTATGCAGCGAGGAAGAATTTTTCTCGCAGATCGAGCACTGCGACCATATAATGCTTGTTGGCGACTGTGCCGAGGAGATAAAGGCTGGACGGTTTGCTGATGCCGACAATGTGCGTACAGCTCCTCTGAACTGTGTTCTGCAAAGAGCATCGTCGCTTTGTCTGGCGGTGGAAGATGACCCGACGCTGATGTGCAGTGCCGATGAACTTGCGGTGTCGTATCTTCAGGCTACTAAGGCTGAGAAGGATAAGGCTCACCGCGACGAGTAGCTGTAGATTTTTTTGACAATATAATTTATGGAGGTAAATACTATGAAACTGGCAATTGGCTGCGATCATGCAGGTCCTGAGCTTAAAAAAGAAGTTCTGGCTTATCTGGACGAGATAGGCGTGGAGTATATCGATCTGGGCGTTCAGGAGGGTGAAAAATGCGATTATCCCGATAAGGCACAGGAAGTCTGCGCTAAGGTAACAAGTGGTGAATGTGAACTTGCTGTACTTATCTGCGGGACAGGTATCGGTATGTCCATGGCTGCTAACAAGGTCAAGGGCATAAGGGCAGCGTGCTGTTCTGATTATTTTTCTGCTAAGTACACAAGGGCTCACAACGATGCCAATGTACTGTGCATCGGTGCGAGAGTTGTGGGCGCAGGTCTTGCCTGTGAGCTTATCAAGGTGTTTATCGACACTCCTTTCGAGGGAGGAAGACATCAGCGCAGAGTTGATAAGATCCATGCTATCGAAAATGTATAGTGTAAAAAATTTGTTATGCTTGTTTATTAATTTTGTTTAAATTGAAGTAGCTTTTTCCCAAAAACTGGTGTTTTTTTACAAAAAAACCTGTTTTTGGGATTTTTTTAATTGATTTGGAAAATTCTTTCTATTGACAAGCTTTGTGAAATCGAGTATAATATACAGCATTGAACGAAAATGTAACCGTTATGTAATTAACTGTAACTTTTTTGGAGGTATTATATTTTATGAAATTTATCAAAGCGGCATCCGGTGCAGTTCTCGCGGGTATTATCATCGCGGGCATGAGCCTGACTGCCAGTGCTGATGAAGTCAGCAAGGATATTATAAGCGCGAGCGGTGAAACTTTTGATGTGAATTACGCAAATGAAAATGAAGATGCGGGTTATCTGAAATATAAACATAATCTCATCGCTAACAGAATGGCGGAAATGTCGCCTGCGGGCAAGATAAAAAAGAACTATTCTACCATATGCGGTTCTTTCGGTTCTTATCTTACACACGACAGCAGATTCGATGGTACGAACAGAACGTATCTTATCGACGTTTCACAGTGGCAGGGAAAGATAGACTGGAAGAAAGTCAAAGCTGACGGTATAAATGATGTTATAATCAGACTTGGATATCGTGGTTATGGTTCGGCAGGCACGCTGATGATGGACAACAGTTTCTACGAGAATATCAAGGGTGCAAAGGCTGCCGGTCTGAAAGTAGGCATTTATTTCTACACTCAGGCTATCAGCTATGCTGAAGCTCGTGCGGAGGCTGACTTCTGTGCTCAGGCATTGAAGGGTTATACTCTTGATCTTCCTGTATACTATGATATCGAGAGCGTTGACTACGATTACGGCAGACTCGACCATGCAGGTCTTACAAAGGCTCAGAAAACAAAGCTCTGCAAGGAGTTCTGCGACAGGATAGAGTCTTACGGCTATGAATCCGGCGTATATGCAAATCTTTACTGGCTGAATAATATGATAAACGGCCCTGAACTTGGTAATGATTACAAGACATGGGTAGCCGCTTATATGTCACAGCTGAATTACGCGGGCATATACGATATGTGGCAGTATTCAAGCAATGCAGATATCAACGGTATCAGCGGAAGCGTCGATATCAACGTTATGTATGATGTTGATTATTCTCCCACGACTACTGTTAAGGTAAAGATCGAAGATGGAGTGCTTTCCTGGAACAAGGCTGCAGGGGCTGACGGTTATACAGTCTATGGTTCTGACAATGGCACCGATACATATGTTGTTGCCAATGTTACAGGGACAAACTTTTCATTGAACGATCAGAGCGCAGGTAAATACTGCGTTGCAGCTTACAACTATTTCAGCGGTAAGAATTACTACGGTAAAAAATCCAATATGGTTGACAGCTTCCGTCAGGCGCCTGCAGATGTTGAAGCAAATAGAAGCGGTATCGACAAGGTGACTGTCAGCTGGGAGGCTGTTCCATCTGCAGCAGGATATGAGGTCTATACCGTTTCTGACGGTATTACCAGAATGGCAGGCAAGACTTCGGATACCAGCTTTGAGATAAGAGGAAAAAATCTACAGAACAAACAGGCTTTTGTAAGGGCTTACAACAAGAATGGCTTGAACGGTGAACTTTCGGATTTTGTCTCACTTCCGGGCAACGCTCCTGCTTTTGTTCCTTATGCTGAGTTCAGGGCTAACAGACTTGTATGGACTGCCATTCCCGATGCTGACGGTTATATCATAACAAGGAACCTTAATGGTAAGGTCAGTGAACTGGTCGTTCATGATACTTATTATTATGTTGATGAAAGCAAGACGGCTGATTTCTATGTTCAGGCTTATTCTGAGCTTGATGGAACGCAGTTCCGCACGGAAGCTTCGAATATCTGCTCGTTCAAGGGCGTTAGTTATCCTCCCAAGGGTGAGATCGTGCTTGATTCAAGCTCGAATGGTCTGAGCTGGAACAAGATAGATGATGCTATAGGCTACATTGTATACAAGCTTGCAGATGACGGCTCCGAAATCGAAATTGGAAGAGTTGAGGGCTGTCGTTTCAATACGGATGATACCGATGCTTCGGTATTCTTTGTAAAGGGCTACAATGTAAAGGATGGCAAGGAATTCTATACCGAGTCTTCAAACCGAGTGATAATATCACTGCCAGAAGTTACCGAGGCTTCACTGGTAAGCAAGACCGATGATTTTGCAGTTATATCCTGGAATGAGATAGCAGACTGTGATGAGTACATGGTTTATCTTGATAAGGGTAACGGCTACGAGCTGTATACCACTGTCAGGGGCAGCATGGCTATGATCGGTGATCTGAAGGATGCTTCTTTTGCAAGTGTAAGGGTAAAGGGCTATGTCGGTGATAAGAATGTGGTAAGCTTCGGTTTATTCTCCAATCAGCTGTATATCATAGGTGATGAGAAATCAAGACCAAGTAAAGAAGTCCTTGACTTCAATGATCTTTTAGGTTAATAAGAGTTATTGCGGCTCCGCTTTCGGCGGGGCTGCTTTTTGTTTGTGTGGAACGGTGTTGTGGCGGCGGGAAATTTTGCGCTTTGGTGTCTTTACATTTGCAGGAAAATATGTTATAATAACATTGTATGGAATGAAACTGATATGATCGGAAGTGATGTGGTGAGCTGTTTACGTTTGAGCCTTGCTGCGGCTGTGACGGCGCTTAGTGTCGGACTCAGCGGCTGTACGGGGTTCAGCTTTACGGTTGACGGTCTTCTTAATGCTCCAAAGCTCACCGAGGAGCAGGGCGAGATCCATGAAGCTCTGACGGCGGCTGTTGGCGGGAGCGTTACACTGAAATATCCAAGAAACGGTGATAACCGTTCGGCTTTTGTTATAGGAAATCTTGACGGTGAACCCGGTCAGGAAGCGCTGGTATTCTATGAGTATAACACGGGTGCTGGTTCGGATAACGGAATAAGGGTCAATCTGCTGGATAAAGATGAGAACGGCAAATGGTTCTCGGTAAAGGAGCTTGCTGGCGCAGGCACGGAGGTCGACAGAGTTATTATTGCCCAGATGGGCGAGAAGAACCGTTACAATGTGCTGGTAGGCTATCAGTCTGTTACGGGCAGCGACTGTGCGCTGGAGATATACAGCTGCTATGACGGTGATTTCAAGCGTGTTGGTACTGATACTTATTCGGTACTGGATACACTGGATATAAACTATGATGGCTATCGCGAGATAGTTACGATACAGAGGCAGACCAATGCGGAGACAAATGTTACATCTGCAAAGGCTTCGCTTCTTGATATGTCTGCGGACAATGAACTTGTCAGAACTGAGGGCATTGATATGTGCTCGAATGTTGTGAATTATGTCAATACCTGCTCGGGTCTGCTGAACAAACAGCATGAGGCGATATTCATTGACGGCATGAATACGGACGGCAATCTTCAGACGGAGATAGTTTACTATCGGTATTCCAGCCTGCAGAATCCCATGCAGCTCAGTCCCCAGAAGCTTCTGCCGCTGTGTACAAGACCTTCGGGCTATTATAGTACCGACGTTGACGATGACGGCATAGTTGAGATACCATCGGTAAAGCCCATGACAGGTTATGAGAACGCTATCACCGATGAGATGGTATACATGACAACATGGAATGTATACAAGGATTTCTTTGACCTGTCGGAGAAATATCACGGATATTATTCCATATCCAATGGTTATTTTTTCTCGTTTCCCAACAGATGGAACGATCAGGTTACTGTCAAGAGAGAACTGGATATGTCGGAACTTGTATTCTATAAATACAGCGGTGACATCAACAGCTCCAATACCGAGATAATGAGGATAGCGGCTGTCAGTCGAAAGGACAGTGAGTCCTATGCAGACGACGGCTACAAGCTGATCGCAAGCAAGGGTCAGCTGGATTATTATGTGAAACTTCCTGAGGATAAGAGGGAACAGCTGATACTCACCATAGACGAGGTCAAGAACAATTTCTTTATCGTTGACTGATACACGATATTTTATTTACTAAAACGAGAGGAGAACTTTTACTATGAAAAAAGTGCTTGTTTGTGAAGATGAAGACTCCATCCGCGAGTTTGTTGTTATAAATCTTGTAAGGAGCGGCTACGAGGTCGTAGATGTCAACTGCGGCGAGGACGCTCTTAAAGCTTATGAGGAGAACGAGGGCGGCTTCGATGTTGCACTGCTTGATATAATGATGCCCGGCATCGACGGTATGCAGGTATGCAAGAAGATACGCGAGAAGAACAATTCCGTTGGTATCATAATGCTTTCTGCGAAAAGTCAGGAGATGGATAAGATATCCTGCCTGATGAGCGGTGCGGACGATTATATCACAAAGCCTTTCTCCATATCAGAGCTTATCGCCAGAGTTGATGCTGTTTGCAGAAGAGTGAACCGCTCGGCAGTCAAGCCAGAGGAGGCTTCTACTATAACTTCAGGTCCCTTTGTGCTCAATCTCAAGAGCAGGACAGTTCTCAAGAACAATAAGCAGATAGACCTGACTCAGGTTGAATACCAGATAATGGAGTATTTCTTCAAGAATCAGAATGCGGCTCTGGACAGATCCAGCATACTCAATCATATCTGGGGCGAGAGCTATTACGGCGACGACAAGATCGTTGACGTTAATATAAGACGTATCCGCATGAAGATCGAGGACGAGCCTTCTAATCCTAAGTATATACTGACGATATGGGGCTTCGGCTACAAGTGGTCTGGCGGAAACGGCTAAAGGGGTACTGCTGAAATTGAGCATTGATATTAAACGGAGATACCGCGGCAGAGAGAGCATAACAAGGCACTGGCTCATAAACAGCATGGGTATCGTAACGCTGATACTGCTGGCGGTGGAGATAGTGCTGATAGTTATAGTGCGGAGCTATTACTATACTTCGGCAAAGCAGTACCTGACTTCAAAAATGAATATCATCACCACTTCTGTGATGAATTCGGCGGGAGATACTACCAACTACAATGCCGAGATAAGAAGCATTGTCGAAAGCTACGAGGACAAGGACAGGATAGAGCTTATGGCGATAACTGCTGACGGCGATGTTGATGTTACATCCTCGGGATTTTCACTGGAGGGCAGTGACAGCATGACGGATTATGCTGAGGCTAAGGCTTCCGCGGCTGGTACGGCTGCACAGATAATCAAGCTGCCTACAGGTGAAAAGGTGGTTGCGGTCACTTCGGTGATATCGCCCAAGGGCTGCGACTACGAGGCGCTTAGAATGCTGAGTTCCATGAAGAATGTGGATCATCAGATAGTGATGATAATCGCTGTGATATCCGCCATAGTTATGGGTATCATACTGCTGATGTTCTTCACAGGTATGTATTTCATCAGGCAGATAGTAATACCTATCCGCGGTATTGCGGATATCACTCACAAGTACGCTAAGGGAGATTTCTCCAAGCGTATCGAGAAAAAAAGCGAGGATGAGCTGGGTCAGCTGTGTGATTCCATAAACAACATGGCTGAGGAGCTTTCAAACACCGAACAGATGAAGAACGAGTTCATATCCTCGGTATCACATGAGCTGAGGACGCCGCTGACAGCGATAAAGGGCTGGACAGAAACTGTTGCAACTATGTACGGCGATGTGGAGACCTTCAAGAAAGGTATGCGCGTCATCAACAGTGAGACAGAAAGACTTTCGCAGATGGTTGAAGAACTTCTGGATTTCTCACGTATACAGGATAACAGGCTCATGCTGCAGATGGATACCATCGACATACTTGCCGAGCTCGGCGAGACAGTGCTTATCTATCAGGAGAGAGCAAGGGCGCTGGGTATCACGCTGAACTACTTCGAGCCCGATATGCTGCCCTTTGTTTACGGCGATAAGAACAGGCTGAGACAGGTGTTCATCAATGTGGTGGACAATGCGATAAAGTACTCCGACAAGGGGGATACGGTATCGGTGGAAGCTTATGAGGAGGACGGAGATATCTGCATATCCGTATCGGATACGGGTATCGGTATATCAAAGGAAGATCTTCCCAGGATAAAGCAGAAATTCTTCAAGGCTAACCACACCCGCCGCGGCTCGGGTATCGGACTTGCTGTTGCTGATGAGATAATTTCAAGGCACGGCGGTGTTCTGACCATTGATAGTGAGCAGGGTGTTGGTACAACTGTTATGATAACTCTGCCATGTATTGAGCAGGAAGAAAGATTGGAGGAGAGCGACACGGTAGATGTGGAGCTGATATCCTCTGATGACAAGCCCGATGGGGCTATAGAAAGGAAAGAGACCGATGAGCAGTAATGCCGGTAAGGAAAAGTTCAAATCAAAGATAGGCGGTCAGGCAGTTATCGAGGGCGTTATGATGCGCGGTATCGACAAGGGCGCTATGGCTAATCGTATGCCTGACGGTACTATCGATATAGATGAGTGGGAGATAAAAGGCGGAAAGAATCCTGCATGGTACAGGAAAGTGCCTTTTGTGCGCGGTATATTCAACTTTGTGACTTCGATGATAGACGGCTACAAGTGCATATCACGTTCTGTGGATAAGCAGATGACCGACGACGAAGAGGAAGAACCCACCAAGTTTGAAAAGTGGCTGGAAGAAAAGCTGGGCGACAAGCTTATGCCCATTGTGACCACCATATCCATGATAATTGGACTTGTGATCGCAATGTTCCTGTTCATGTGGGTGCCATCGGCTTTGATTAAGCTGATAGAAAAGCTGGCAGGTACAGAACTCAATACGGTGCTGAAAAACGTCATCGAGGGCTTTTTGAAGATAGGCATATTCATCGGATATACGGCTCTTACTTCTCTTATGCCCGATATGAAGCGACTTTACGAGTATCACGGTGCTGAGCACAAGACTATTGCCTGCTATGAGGCTGAGACTGAGCTTACACCAGAAAATGTAAAGCAATTTACCCGCTTCCACCCGAGATGCGGAACAAGCTTTATATTCCTGGTGCTTTTCATAAGCATCTTTGTGAATACTATTTTCAGAATATCCTGGGCTAGTCTGCCTATGAGAGTGCTTTGCAAGCTGGCTCTTCTGCCTGTGGTTACGGGTATTGCTTATGAACTTATCCGTCTGGCGGGAAAGTACACAAATCCCGTGACTAAGGCATTTTCCGCCCCGGGACTCTGGATACAGCGCATAACCACACGCGAACCCGATAAAAAGGAGATCGAGTGTGCTATAGCTGCTCTGAAAGCAGTTATCCCCGAGAATAAAGAGGATGATCAGTGGTGACTTACAGGGAACTGCTGAAAGCACAGGCTGAACGTCTTGAAAGTACAGGAAATGACAACGCGCTTTTCGATTGCAGTGAGCTTCTGGGGCTTGCTATGGGTATAGATATCCGCAGCGGGTCATTTGAATCTGCTCTGGACGGACAGGCTGAAAGCTCTGTAAAAGCGAAATTTGAAGAACTATGCAGCAGGAGAGCGAATGGTGAGCCTCTCCAGTATCTGCTGGGAGAGTGGGAGTTTTACGGTATCCCGATAAAGGTCGGTAAAGGCGTGCTTATCCCAAGGCAGGATACGGAAACTCTTGTGGAGCTGGCTGTTAGTAAGTGCAAAAACTCGGAAGATATAGTTATTGCTGATCTTTGTTCCGGAAGCGGCTGTATCGCTCTGGCGCTGGAAAAATACCTGCGTTGCAGAGAAGTATACGCTGTTGAGAAGAGTGAAGCGGCTACAGGCTATCTCAGCGAGAATGTTAAAATGAACGCTTCGGCAATTAAGCTCGTTATGGGCGATGTCCTTGACGAGGGCTGTGCTGTCACTATCCCTGAATGTGATTTGATAGTATGCAATCCGCCTTACCTTACAGGTGAAGATATGGAACGTCTGCAAAGGGAAGTTACTCACGAACCAAGTGAAGCACTTTTCGGCGGTGAGGACGGTTTGGATTTCTACCGTGCTGTTACGCGCATCTGGAAAAACAGGCTGAAAACAGGCGGCACGCTGATATATGAGATTGGCATAGGTCAGGAAGATGACGTTATGCAGATAATGGTGCAGCACGGTTTTGAGAACGTCCGCTGCAAGCCTGACCCCTGCGGCATCATGAGATGTGTTATTGGTACAAAAAAATGAATACTAAACATATAATCACCGATAAGGACTATTATATCTGTGACGGAGACAAGGTTCGTTTTATCGAAGACGAGGGCACCATATGGCTTGTAGGCGACTATAAGAATCCCGGTACTGGTATAAAAGACCTCTATATCCCGAATACGATAAACGGCAAGCCTGTGGATACGATAGAGGGCGAAATAATTGATTATAAGAAAGATCTTCGAAGTTTTATCGTGGAGGACGATAATGAGTACTTCCGCTTGTATGAGGGTGGGCTTTACTCGAAGGATATGACTGAGATGTACTTCATGCCCCCGAAATATGAGGGCAAGGTGTTCTTTGTGCCTGAGGGTGTAAAGCTGATATGCGATACAGCGATATTCGTAAATACTCTTGAAACTCTGGTCATTCCCGAGGGCTGTACACGAATGATTGAATACAGCGCCTCTGCTCTGAAAAACCTTAAAAGAGTATATATCCCGAAAAGTATGGAGTTTATAGGCTTCAAGGCTTTCAACTTTACAACCCCGCAGGAAGTATTCTACGGCGGAAGTGAGGATGATAAGGCTAAGATAGATTTCTGTGATGAAGGATTTAATGCGGGGCTTCTGGATGCTGAGTGGCATTATAACTGCCGTATCCCTAAGTCGCCGGATGAAATAATGTTGTTATACTAAACTCTGTCGCAAAATTTGCATATAAAGCTCACAGGAGCTATGATTTTTGCGATCGGGAGCTTTAGAGGCGCATATTTTGCTATAGAGTTTAGTATATATCGGCGGTGATGCTTTTTGAAAAACAGGAAGAATTATCTTAAACGCAGGGCGAAGCTTCGCAGGCTTGTAAACGAGGGTTTTGCTTTTGAGACAGGTCGGGTATGCGAGGTGTGTGGCGCTGGTCTTTATGATTTTCCTATGTATGACGCGCTTGGGTGCCTTGCCTGTGACAGTTGGGCAGAGGATGTCTGCGGTGACCCCGATTGTCCCATGTGCGCAAAACGTCCAGCAAGACCATGGGGTATTCTGTTTGATGCAGATGCCGATCTGGGCGGACATATAGCAGTACGTCACGCGCTGTTGAGAAAAAGAAGTCTTCAGGACAACTATTTTCACAAGAAAAACGGTTCTGAAAGACGAAAAAGACGCATAGAGTACATTAAAGAGTACAGAAAACGATAAGTGTACTAAATTTGGTACGCAAATCTTAAAATTGGCAAAAAATCACTTGCAGTCCGTACAAAGGGACAGTTAATGTGCTATAATATATGCAGGAAAGAAAAATTTCCGAATAAAATGATTTTTGAAAGGAAATAAAAAATATGGCTATCGATAAGAAGAAAAAGGAAAAGGACGTTAAGGTACACAACATCACTGACGCGGAGGAGAAGAAGAAGGCACTTGAAACTGCCATTGCTTTTATTGAAAAGCAGTTCGGTAAGGGCGCTATCATGAAGCTTGGCGACGCAAGGGCTATGGACGTTGAGGCGATACCTACAGGTTCCATGATGTTGGATATGGCTCTTGGTATAGGCGGTGTTCCACGCGGACGTATCATTGAGATATACGGACCTGAGTCGTCGGGTAAGACTACAGTTGCACTGCATATCATTGCGGAAACACAGAAGATGGGCGGGGATGTTGCTTTCATCGACGTTGAACACGCTCTCGACCCTGTTTACGCTAAGAATCTTGGCGTTGATATCGACAGTATGCTGGTATCTCAGCCTGACAGCGGTGAACAGGCGCTGGAGATAGCTGAAGCGCTGGCAAGATCGGGAGCTATCGACTGCATAGTTATCGACTCAGTTGCGGCTATGGTAACAAAGGCTGAGATCGACGGCGAAATGGGTGATACTCACGTAGGTCAGCTGGCAAGACTGATGTCACAGGCTATGAGAAAGCTGACAGGTGTTGTATCCAAATCCAACACAACCTGCGTTTTCATAAATCAGGTTCGTGAGAAGATAGGCGTAATGTACGGCAACCCCGAGACTACTCCCGGCGGACGTGCGCTGAAGTTCTATGCTTCGGTTCGTATTGAGGTAAGACGCGGCGAGCAGATCAAGGACGGCGGCGAAGTTCTGGGTAACAGGACAAAGTGCAAGGTCGTAAAGAACAAGGTCGCACCTCCTTTCAAGGAGTGCGAGTTCGATATCATGTACGGCAAGGGAATCTCCCGCGTGGGTGAAGTGCTTGATGCGGCTGTTGATCTTGGCATCGTCAAGAAGGGCGGTGCATGGTTCAGCTATGAGGATTACAAGCTGGGTCAGGGCAGAGACAATTCAAAGCAGTTCCTGCTGGATCATCCCGATATCATGGCTGAGATCGAGGATAAGATCAAGGCGGCTATGGCTGATGATAATGCATCTATTGGCGGCAAGAATGACAAGAAGTCAAAGCTTGAAGAAAAGGCAAATGCAGGTGCAGGTATCACCGCTGACAAGGCTGTATCCGAGCCCGAGAATCCTTCCGATGAGGATTTTGAGGAATTCGCACCCATAGATATCGACAGTCTCGGTGAATAAAAAATGCTTAAAATAACCAACGTTTCCCTTTACAAGGGCGGGACGTATATGATCGAATTCGAGGACAGGGACGCAGAGTTTCTGAACCGCGAGATCGTCAGCAGATATAATTTGAAGGCAGGCATCAGTCTGCCTTTGTCTGCGTGGGAAGATATAAAGGCTGAGGAAGAATACCGAAAGGCGCGGGAACGTGCGCTGTATCTTCTGGACGTAAAGGATTATTCGTATATAGAGCTTTTTCGCAAGCTTGAAAAGAATTATTCGGAGGACACCTGCTATCGTGTAGTTGATAAAATGGCAGAGCTAGGTGCAGTCAATGACAGGCGCTACGCCGAGGGACTTGCAAGGCACTATGTTGAGGTCAAGCGTTTCGGACGAACAAGGGCTTTCCGCGAGATGCGTAACAGAGGTCTTACAGCGGAGATAATCAACGAAGCTCTCGACCGTTACGATGAAGACGAGGAAAATACCTGGTACGACCGTCTTTATGAGCTTGTGGAGAAGAAATATCTGCGGTATCTCGATGACGAAAAAGGTGTCGCCCGCGTGAAGAATGCGCTGGTAAGATATGGTTATGGTTATGACCTAATAAAAGAGGTGCTTCGCGACATTGAAGAAGAATACGGCGAGGAGGAGTAGACTATGGATAAGATCAAGTACAACGAAGAACAGGAGGCTTTCGAGATTTCCTACGAGATATGGGGAAAGCCCGTTACGGTTCTTTTTTATATGGAAGATCAGCAGGACATAATGGATAATATTTCAGATATCGCTGATAAGCTGGGCAGGGTAGAGCGCAACAAGTCGAAGCTTGCCGAGATAATTAAGCGTGACGGAAAGTACGACAAGAAGAAATTCCCCCTGCTGACTTCAGCGCAGATAGAGGATATCATGGAGATCGACAGCGCTTTCGTTGACGAGGACGAAGAGGGTACTGTTCTGAGTATCACTGTTACTGCCAAAAACGGCGCTCTGGGTGAGGGTGTTATGGTCGAACTTCTGGGTGACGGGTCGATAGAGATCTCCTGCGAAGGTAAATTAATGTAAAATATTTTTACAGCCCTTTACAAATCGGTAAAAAGGTGTTATAATATAATAATGTGATTAGACAGAATGTTAAATTGATAGGAGTTCTTATTTTATGTCTACAAGAGTGGGAATGGTTTCTCTTGGGTGTCCCAAAAACCAGGTGGATGCCGAGCATATGCTTTATGACCTTAAAAAAGAGGGCTATGAGCTTGTGAGTGATGCTGCGCTGGCTGATGTGGTCATCGTTAATACCTGCGGTTTTATTGAATCTGCCAAGCAGGAAGCTATCGATACGATACTCGAATTCTGCACCCTTAAAGAAGAGGGCAGGATAAAGCACGTTATCGCTACGGGCTGCCTTGCTGAACGCTACCGCGATGAGATGAAAAAGGAGATACCCGAGCTTGACGCTGTTGTCGGACTTGGCTCAAACGGCAAGATAGCCGAGATAATCAGGGATATTTACCGCACCGAGGAAAGCGTTTGCGCCTACGGCAGCAAGACCGACCTTCCTCTTGAAGGCGGCAGACTGATATCAACCGAGCCTTTCTTTGCATATCTTAAAATAGCTGAGGGCTGTTCCAACTGCTGCACTTACTGCGCTATTCCTGCCATAAGAGGAAAATTCCGCAGCAGAAAGATGGAAGATATCCTGGAAGAAGCAAAGTGGCTGGCGGAACACGGCGTTACCGAGCTTGTAGTCATAGCACAGGATACCACCAGATACGGTGAGGATATCTACGGAAAGTCAATGCTCCCCGAGCTGCTGAAAAAGCTCTGTGAGATAGACGGATTTAAATGGATAAGAACACTTTACAGCTATCCTGAGCGCATCAGCGATGAGTTCATCGAGGTTCTTGCGACCGAGGATAAGCTGGTCAAGTATATAGATATGCCGATACAGCACTGCAACGGCGATGTTCTTAAGAGAATGAACCGTGCCGGCGACGAAGCTTTTTTGCTTGAACTGATACAGAAACTCAGGGCAAGGATACCCGATATCGTGCTGAGAACTACCCTCATAGCAGGATTCCCGGGTGAGACGGAAGCTCAGTTTGAGGAGCTATGCGAGTTTGTCAAGAATGTTGGATTTGAGAGACTTGGCTGCTTTGCTTATTCTCCCGAAGAGGGTACTAAAGCTTACTCTATGCCCGATCAGGTAGATGAAGTTACAAGGAACAGACGCGCTGATATCATCATGCAGGAGCAGATGCTGGTGACTGAAAGATACAATCAGGCTCAGTTGGGCAAGACAGTCGAGATAGTATGCGAGGGCTTTGACCGCTACGCAGAGTGCTATTTCGGCAGAGGTGCAGCAGACGCGCCCGAGATAGACGGAAAGGTATTCTTTACCTCTGAGAAAAAAGTTGCAGTTGGACAGTACGTCAAGGTTGAGTTATTTGATACTCTTGACTACGATCTGCTGGGAACTGTAACGGAATAAGGAGGGCTTTTCGATGAAGAAAATGAATCTGCCAAACAAGCTTACTGTTCTGAGAGTAATACTCATACCATTCTTCATGGTATTCATGCTTTGCTTTGAGATAGGTCCGAGACTGCATACTATACTTGCGATGTCGGTGTTTATAATCGCTTCGCTGACTGATATGCTGGACGGCAAGATAGCAAGGGCGCAGAACCTTGTCACAACATTCGGAAAGTTCCTCGATCCGCTGGCTGATAAGCTGCTGGTCATGGTAGCGCTGATATGTTTCACCTTTGAAAGATGGATAGACCCAATCGCAGTGGTCATCATACTGTCAAGAGAATTCATGGTCACAGGTCTGAGACTCGTTGTTGCGGGCGAGGGCGTTGTGGTAGCCGCAGGTATCTGGGGCAAGCTGAAAACAGCTTTCACAATGGTTGCTATGATAGCTATAATGTTCATGCAGATAATCTACCCCGAACTGAAAGGCTCACCGGATCTGAACTGGACACACCCTGTGTTCCTGCTGAATGAGGTGCTGATCTGGATAGCTGTTATACTCACAGTAATATCGGGCGGCGTTTATCTTAAAGCTTACGCGAAGTATATCGACCCTAACGAATAATATAATATTCCCAAAATGCGCATCAGCAAGAATACCACGTATTAGTGACGTTCAGAGAAAAGCCGTTTGGTGCAAGGCTAAGTCACGGCGATGGGAAGTGCGGCTGACAGCAGGGAGAGGGGAACGGCAAGGCTCAGTATCCCTCCTCGTTTATCCGCGTTAAGGATATCAAGGCTGTACGGAATATGTACAGTGAAACGGAGTGGGACCGCGGGATCTCTCGCCTCCGAATACGCATATATCGCGTGTTCGGGGGCTTTTTTATTTATTAGAGATCAGTTCTTTTAAAACGCAGTAAGTAAGATTTATTGATATGTTTATTCAGAGATACGGAGGGTCAGTATGAGTAAGTTGATAACCAGGATCATCAGAAGCTACAAAGAGGAGATACAGTCCATCAAGGACAGAGACCCCGCTGCCACCAGTACATTGGAGATCCTGACTTATTCGGGACTGCACGCGGTGGCAATGTACCGTGTTGCACACTGGTTCTATCTTAAAAATTTAAAGTTCGTAGCCAGGGTAATATCCCAGACGGCACGTTTTCTCACGGGTATCGAGATACACCCCGGTGCCAAGATAGGCAAGGGTCTGCTTATAGACCACGGCGCAGGTGTTGTCATCGGTGAGACTGCTGAGATAGGTGATAACTGTCTGCTGTATCAGGGCTGTACCCTTGGCGGTACGGGCAAGGATCAGGGCAAGCGTCACCCTACACTTGGCAACAATGTAATGGTGGGATGCGGTGCGAAGGTGCTGGGTCCTTTCAAGGTCGGGGACAACTCGAAGATAGCGGCTAACGCTGTGGTGCTTGAATCTGTTCCGCCCAACTGTACAGCTGTTGGCGTTCCCGCCAAGGTAGTCAAGCAGAACGGCAAGCGCACTCTCGATCTCGATCAGGTGCATATGCCCGACCCTGTATCCCAGGAACTCTGTAAGGACAGACTTGAGATAGAACGTCTGAAAAAGCGCATTGAAGAGCTTGAAAAGCGCATAGGTCAAGAGGGCGAGTAAATGGATAGTATCGATCTTATCGAGATATTGCTGGCAAAGCCTTATCTTTACACCTGCGGTGAAAGCCTTATCGCCCTGAGAACGTTTCTGAACGGTTATGCCTTTTGCAGGATAGAGAATCAGCTGACGGGCGGAGCAAAAACTGCCTATTCGCTGCTGCCTGCTGACTGGGGTCTGTTTACGGAATATGTCCGCTGCAGCCTGACCTACGATGAACCCAATGCGGACTGGTTCGATATACTTATGACCTATTTCGGCGACAAAGAGGGCTACCGAATGTTCGTCAATTATTTCGACAGCTATCGCAGGCTGGAGATATCATCTTACAAGCGGGCTAACCTTACGGAAGAACAGCAGCGATTCTATTCGCAGAACAGCGGTAAAGCGCTAGTTCCTTTGGCGTACTATGTTGCGGATATAAACAGGGGAGCCTGTTATCTTGCCGCCTGCGAATTTGATAAAGAAGTACATCGGACGGCAAGGGTCTACAAGACTGAGGAAGAAGCTCTTGCAGATGCAGAGAAGCTTTTCGGCGGAGAACTCAGCTGGTTCGGCGTAACGGGAGTTGAAGAACTGAATTTCAGAAAGCCTGTACGGCTTTATAATAAAAAAATCTAGGAGGATACAAATGAAGCTTTATAACACACTTAGTCACAAGGTAGAAGAATTTATACCCAATACTGCGGGAAAGGTATCCATGTATACCTGCGGTCCTACGGTATATCACTTTGCACACATCGGCAATCTGAGAAGCTATATCATGGAGGACGTTCTGGAGAAGTATATGCGCTGGAGCGGTCTTGATGTAAAGCGCGTTATGAACATCACCGACGTTGGTCATCTGACTTCTGACGGCGACACAGGCGACGACAAGATGCTCAAAGGTGCAAAGCGCGAGCACAAGACAGTTATGGAGATAGCTAAGTTCTACACAGATGCTTTCTTCACCGACTGTGGCAAGCTGAATATCAAGACACCCGATGTTGTAGCACCTGCTACCACATATATCGATGAATTCATCAAGGTCATTTCTTCCCTTATCGAAAAGGGCTACGCTTATGAGGCTGGCGGAAATATCTACTTTGATACTTCAAAGCTGAAGGAATACTATGTGTTCCATAATTTCAGCGCTGAAGACCTTGAAGTCGGTGTTCGCGAGGGCGTTGAGGAAGATACCAATAAGCGCAACAAGGCTGATTTCGTGCTGTGGTTCACAAAGTCCAAGTTTGACGATCAGGAGCTGAAATGGGAATCTCCATGGGGTGTAGGTTATCCCGGCTGGCATATTGAGTGCAGCTGCATTTCCATGAAGAATCTCGGTGAGTATCTTGATATCCACTGCGGCGGTGTTGACAACATCTTCCCACACCATACCAATGAGATCGCACAGTCCGAGGCTTACATAGGACACAAGTGGTGCAACTACTGGTTCCACGTTCATCACCTGAATACCGATACAGGCAAGATGTCAAAGTCAAAGGGCGAGTTCCTGACAGTATCTTTGCTGGAAGAAAAGGGTTATGACCCGCTGGTCTACAGATTCTTCTGCTTACAGTCACACTACAGAAAATCACTGGTATTCTCATGGGAGAACCTCGATAACGCTAAGACCGCTTATGACAAGCTGACTTCAAGGATAGCTGTGCTTCTTAACGAAAAGGATGCAGGTGAGGTCGATAAGGACAAGGCTGCTGAACTGAGAGCAGCTTTCGCCGCTGCTATGGACGAAGACCTTAACACTTCAAATGGCATGACAGTTATTTATGATATCCTGAAATCCGATGCCAATGCTGCGACCAAGCTTGCTGCTATCGATGATATCGATAAGGTGCTTTGCGTAGGTCTTATTGCTGCTGCAAAGAAGCAGAACGAAAAGAACAGCAGCGCTGATATCCCTGCTGAGGTTATGGCTCTGGTGGAGGAAAGACAGGCTGCCAGAAAAGCCAAGGATTTCGCAAAGGCTGATGAGATACGCGACAAGATAACCGCTCTGGGCTATGAAGTCAAGGAAACTCGTCAGGGCACAACAGTGACCAAGCTTTAAGCGGAGGAAATAATGGAAAATAAGAAACCAAAAAAGAATTATTACGATGTGCAGCGCAGCAGGCGTTTCAGGATATATTTCAATTTTTCGATGATAGCCCTGGCATTTGTGTTGGTGTTCTCACTGTTCAACGCTTGTCAGAGAATGAAGACAGGCACACTTGACCCTGATAACGTTGATCTTATCCAGTATCAGTTACCAAAGGACGATGCACCTGTTGTGGTGTTTGAAACTACCGAGGGCACATTCACTGCAGTGCTTTATCCAGATCAGGCACCGAAGTTCGTGGAGTATTTTGAGGATCTGGTAAAGGACGGATACTACGACAACACCTATGTTTTCGCTGTGCAGAAAGATGTTTATTTCATGGGTGGTTCAAAGTCCTCTGACGGTACCGAGACTTCTGATACGGATAAAACTCAGATCGAACCCGAGATAAACAAGGATCTGTGGCCTTTCAAGGGTTCGCTGATATCCTATGGTGACAAGGGCGGCTCCATCTTCAACAGAAAGATCATGTCGGGTAGCCGTATACTATTTGTTGATACGGTGGAGTTCACCGATGAATTCAAGGAAGAACTTGATTCTGCAGGCGGCAACACCGAGCTGGTTGACACTTTCAAGGAGAAAGGCGGCATACCGAATTTCTCCCAGCAGTACACCATCTTCGGACAGGTCTATGACGGCTTTGAAGCATATGACGCTATCTGCCGCGCCGAGGTAGTGAAAGAAGATGACGACCTTCGTCCAAAGAAGGATATCATCATCAATAAGGCATACTTATCCACCTATGGCGAGCACAAAAACGACAGTTTCTTTACTCTTGGTACGGATAAAAATGTGACCGATGCGGAATGATTTGACCTAATAAATTATAAAGAGCTAAGACCGATAGATATCTAGTCTTAGCTCTTTTAGTTTTATGGATCATTTTTAGGCATTAGCTTTTTTCATTTTCAAAATGAGCCATACAATGCCGATAAAGGCAAGTATTATGCAGAATATCTGTGTCAGCGAAAGGATAATGCCCTCATGTGATGCGCGGAGAAAATCCAGCGCGCATTTAGCTGATGCTGAGGTTATGAATATCACCTGTACAGCATATCGTTTCTTTTTGGTATAAAGTATTACGCCGATCAGAAATATTATTAGGAACGTGAGTGTCTCAGATGCCTGAACAGGAAAAGCAGGACATTCATGCGCATTTCTTCCCGAATACTCCACAGCAAAAATGCCGTCATAATCAAAGCCGTGACAGCACCCGGCAAGAAAACAGCCTATCTTGGAAACGCTGTACATCAGCGGAAGCATGACGGTTGCAGTCTCTGCCATGACAGGCAGATCGTTCCGTGACGGAGAGATAAGTCCCATTGTGATAACAGCTGCGTATACTCCTACTAATCCGCCGACTGATGAAAGCCCGTAGCTCTTGCCGCCGCTGGTGATGTATGTCAGCATAACAGCGCAGAACAAACTCATCACAGGCAGCAGAAGAAGCATATACAAGGCGATACGTTTTTGTACGCCTTTTCGTTTATTCAGTATATACATTCCAACGGCGCCAACCAGAAATGACATGATTATCATCACACCGTAGGGCTGTATGTGTGAATGAGTTGTGTTTATATGGATATGCATAAATCAGAAACCATGACAGTCTTTCATGCAGGAAGCACACATTGCCATAAGAAGAATTATTCCTATCAAACCTAGAATAAATAATGCTATGTAAACGATCATAAGCACTTTGCCGAAGGTGTTTTTCGGATATTTTACGCGTACATAGATCATCAGTATTAAAGCGGCTAAACCTGAAAAACCACTGATGGATGTAATATTTTCGTATCCATTCCTGCTTATCGCAACAATCAAAGGATTAACACAGAACATCAGCAACAGGGATATTATGCACATAGTGTTGGCTTTCTTTTTATCCTCGGGTGTTTCTACATCAAAAGTTATGTTAGGTGTCATTCCGAAAGATGTCCCTTGCGCAGGCAGATCAACTACGGACATATTTTGCATGGAATTCAGATATGCTGATTCCTGTGGTGAAAGCTGTTTATACCATCTGCCGTCCTGGGCAGTGTAAAACCCCAGCTGCTGAAGTGACTGCACCTGTACACCACCTGGCGCAGCGAGAAATACACCTTTCTGATCCCATATACATTCACAACCGCAGATACCATAATAATTTACTATCATAAATACACCTCTTAATTTTTAGCAACCCTTAAAACAACTCGTGCACTCGTTACAGCAAGAAATAAGAATTAAAACAATTGTAATACATATCACTACGTCTAATATTAATAGCACACCAACTTCTTTGGAGGATCGCTTTTTGGGATATCGGATATTAACATAGATCATAAGTATCTCTCCGACTATAAAAGATGATCCGGCGATGGGGAGAGATTTTTTTTCAAACAGCAGTAAACTCGCAAAACCTACACCGAAGACCAGTAACAGGGCGATGAGTCTAAGAATGAAGCCTTTCTTTTTATCTTCGGATGACATCTCTTTTGCGCAGGAAGAAGCTTGTTTGTTAGATGAACTATCAGCAGGAAAGTCAACTACATCCATATTTCTCATAGAATGAAAAAATAGGGCTTCATCGGGTGAAAGTTCTTTATACCATCTGCCGTCCTCGGCTTTATAAAACCCAAGCTGCTGAACAGCCTGTATTTTTACTCCTAGTGGTGCAGCAATAAGTGTTTTGTCTTCATTCAATATATATTCACAGCTGTGTATGCCGTAATAATTGACTTTCATAAATACGCCTCATAATTTCAGTGATAAAGTATAAAGCAAGTAATTTGTCTTGTTCATTAATTATAACACATTTCTCAGCAAAAGTAAAGATATCGTGAAACAAAATTCTCATATGCCGTGTCTGTAACGTGACCGCCAGTACGGTGTCCTGACTTATATGAAATTGCATCATGATTTTTAAAAACTGTATATTTTACTATACTGTTTTGAATCAATGACCACGCAGTTCACCGCAAAAGATACTGTTTGAGGGAAGGCACAAAAAAGGCACACCTGTCGTTGTGACAGATGTGCTTTATAAAATTATTTGATCATTGCCATAAAAATGGGTACTGCCATGAATACTAAACTGAAGATCAGCATGAAAATCAGTTTAGGGATACTTTTGCGGTAGATGGTAAGAGGGTCGTTCGGGTCTACCATTATCTCGCGCTGTTCACCCACGCGAGGAACATCAACGTTGCTTGAACTGCTTTCATGATGCTCGTAGTAATTTCCATCAAAATAGTATCTCCATACGGGGCTGTAGGTTGTTGATGAAGATCCGTCGGAATCTCTGCTATGCGAAACATGAAGATCATGACATACAGCCATAACGGGCTGAGTGCAGATCTTTTTCTTTGAAATTTCGCTGAACAGGGAAGTCCAGAATATCATGCTGCCCGAGATGAAAAAGATCATTCCGAAGCCTATGGGAGCATTGTTATTTGCAAAATGCGAGACTGCAAGATATACAGCAACACACAGTATCGCAGTTACAGGCAATGCGCGGATAAATGGCTTATAATCAGGTCTTGAAGTTCCTTTTCGCACATTGTTTGATATATACATTGGGTCACCAGATGAGCGGTACAGATCATTCGGGGCATTGTCATAGCTGTTCATCAGACTGTTATTGCCGTATTCGGGCATATTGTTATAGGTATCATGAGCGCTGTATGTACCGTATGTATCATCATACATGTTTGTATTTTTCTTATCTAGATCAAGCATAGCGTTTACCTCCTTTGTTTTTTACAGTTACGGATTATTTTATTTGATTATAATATAATATTTTGCCTGTAAAGTCACTCAGCGGCACTATTATTCATCTGGGATGTCAATACTGTAGTCTTCGCCCTCATAGCTGTCAAGGTACAAACGGATTTCATTCTCCGATATCCACTCTACGTTCCAGTATACCGTTTCGGAAAAACCTGAACCGCTGTATTCAAAGATACATTCATCATTGTAAAATACATCGGGGCGGCTGACATGATCGACTTTGACTGTAACTGTTTTTTCTCCCGATGGTGATTCGCTTTTGAATTCCTTATCGTATTTTACATCGTTACAGCCTGCAAGGAATATCATCAACGCTGCGGTAAAAACTACTGTTGAATACTTGATGATCCTGTTAGAAAATATCATTTTGATCCCTTTTCCTGTTTTATCATACTTATATGTGCTTATCGTTTGCTTATTAACGAATATTATATCATATTCAAGGTCAAAAAGCAACCCTCGAATCCGAAAACAGCGCATTTTTCTCCTTTCACTTTTACGCGGTAAGATCTGTATTGACATTGTTTGTTAAAAATGGTATAATATATAAGATTATAATGCATTAACACAGAAAAGCGGTGAAATATTTGAAACCAAAACATATAATAGTAAGCATAGTTTATCTGCTCTCGCTTATATTGCTGGCTGCCCCCGGGGCTATTGGGATATTTGAGCGGGGAGGCGCCATGAAAGTGCTGGGCATTGTGCTTATGCTGGCGCTGACTGGTGCTTACGGAATGTATATCTATTCGCTGACACAAAGCTCACAGCCTGCAGGACCGGGACTTCCCGCACAGCAGACTCCTTACGAGAAGTACCGTGACCTTGCGGAGTGGTTCAGGCTTTATGAGTTCTATGGCCTAAAGAATATGAGCGGTGACCCTAAGATAGCTATGCTGATAAATTCAGACCTCGGAAGTGTTGATAAGAGTGCTTTCAGCTATCACAACCCATTCAGGCAGACAGAACTGGGCACACGCATTCAGGAGAGTATTCAGGGCATAACCACTAAGTATGACCAGACACTGCGTATGCTTTCGGATTCTTTCAATCCTGCGGATATCACTTATCAGAACTATGTCTCGGTGCTGGATGACGTACTGAAAGTTTCAGCTTCAAATGCAAGGGCGATAAAGAAAAGGGTGTGCGTATTCGATTACCGTCAGTGGTCACAGGACGAAAATGACAATATGTGCAGACAGTACATCGACGAAGTTAGCACTAGGGCTGAAAGGCTTGAGGAGATAAACACCAAATTCGACTGCCTTATACATGAACTGGTGTGCCTTGATGAGATATCCGAAGCACCTCTTGCAGATATGCAGAAGCTGATAGATACGACCTCGGATTACAGAAGTCTTGAGGAATGAACTATATGAAAGGTTGAGTGCAAGAATGACAAAAAAGATGAAACCGGCTGTGCTGGGCGCTGTTGTAGTTGTTATAGGTATCATTATAGTTATAATAGCCGCAGTGTCATCAAACGGCTCTAAAAAATCAAAGGAAAAGGACACTGACAAGAACGGAAATAAGATCCTTAGTGCTGAAGATATCGACAAGAATCTGAAAAACAGCGCAGAGAAAGTAACTGTTACAAGGAACTACGCGCCCAAAGGCACGGTTTCTTTTGATGATACTTTTGCTGCTGAGGAACTTCCCGATATCGACAATACCTACCCCGTAGGCGTTGAGCCTTACGGAAAGGATATCGTGGTGGAGATATTCTCTTCCCCCGAAAAGGCAGGCACTGGCACTGACGGCTGGATGACTGAAATGGCTGAGGAATTCAATTCCTCGAACGCAGAGGTAAACGGCAAAAGCGTTGGCATAAGACTGCGCTCCATATCCTCGGGTACACAGATAGACTATATAGCGGCAGGCGTTTACACCCCCGATGCTATATCGCCATCGGCTAATATCTGGTGCAATATACTGAGTGATAAAGGCATAAAAACACAGACCATCACAGACAGGACTGTAGGAAATGCGGCAGGCATACTCATTGACCCTACCACTTATTCCTCACTTGAATCCGAGTACGGCACTGTGGATATCAAGGCTATAGTTGATGCTACCGCAAAGGGCACTATAACTACAGGCTATACTAACCCATTTGTATCCACAACAGGACTGAACTTCCTGGCGGCTATGCTGAACAGCTTTGACGAAAACGACCCACTGAGTGCAGATGCGGTAAAGGGATTCCAGTCATTCCAGGATAACGTTCCCTTTGTTGCATATAATACACTGCAAATGAGAACAGCTGCTGAAAGCGGAACTTTCGACTGTATGATGATGGAATATCAGTCCTACACTCAGGATGTGACCCTCACAAACAACTATAAGTTTATACCATTCGGCATGAGACACGATAATCCTCTTGTTGCTGTTGGTGATGTCAGCAGTGATAAGCTTTCTGCTCTTCAGGAGTTCGCTGAGTTCTGCGCATCTGACAGCGCAAAGAAAAAAGCTACAGAATACGGCTTCAACGGTCTTGAAGACTACAAGGGCGGACTTGATAATATAAGCGGAAGCAACTGGATGCAGATACAGAAGCTCTGGAAAAAGAACAAGAACACAGGCAAGCCCATAGCGGCAGTGTTCGTTCTCGACTGCTCCGGCTCAATGTCAGGCGAGCCTATAAACTCCCTTAAAATGTCACTGAGCAACAGTATAAAGTATATTAACTCTACCAACTATATCGGCGTGGTATCCTATTCAAACGGCGTGAATGTTGAGCTGGAGATCGGTCAGTTCGATATAAATCAGCAGGCTTACTTCATGGGTGCTGTTGATTCTCTTACTGCATCTGGCAATACAGCTACTTATTCCGCACTTTCAGAGGCTGTGATAATGCTGAGAGATTTCATGACGCAGAACCCGAATGTATCGCCAATGGTATTCCTGCTCAGCGACGGTCAGTCTAATGTCGGCGCAGGTATAAAAGATATCAATGACGCTGTTACGGCTTCACAGATACCGATATACACCATTGGCTACAACGCTGATCTCGACGAGCTGAAAGCTATATCCGAGATGAACGAAGCAGCTACCATAAACGCTGATACAGACGATGTCATCTATCAGCTGAAAAACCTGTTCAATGCTAATCTGTAAGCGGGAGAAACAGTATGTACGATGAAAAAATGGCGGCGGCTGTGGACACGGCGCAGAAACGTCTTATGGATATGGCAAGCGGAAGCTCCGTGCTTATGAGCGTCACCAATGACCTTGCTGAACTCAGCATGCTGATAGAAAAGCTTGACCCATCGAAGATAGATTTCGACAAGGGCGGGCTTGAACGTCTGAAAATAAACAGCTACTGGAACAGGTTCGATGAAGCTTACCCCGCCTTTCAGGCAGTGATGGAAAGGCTTTCCCGCGACAGGAAGATACTGCACAACAGCAGTGTTACGGTAAACGGCTTTCACAGTGAATTCAATGAGGCATACGACAGTTTTCGCGCAGTCCCAGAGGAAGACCGAGACGAGGAATACGTAAGGCAGGCGGCAGTCACCGAAAACATGGCTATGCTGATGAAGAGCACTCTCGAAGAGCATGAAGCGGTCTGTGAGCGCGTTGACACAGTGCTGATGGTAACCGAAACATCACTGAATATAGCCGTTTATCTCGCAAAGCAGAAGTTCGGCAGAAGCATAGCAACGGCAGGCAATGTACGCGCAGTAGGGGAGATCTCTTCGGGTAATTTCAAGAAGCAGTTCGCTATGCTGAAAAGTATCCTATCGGATAATAAATGATATCTCCCACTATGCTGATCTTCAGGTGAACATATTTCCCAGGTAAATTAACAAGCAGCAGTATTTTCACAGAGATACTGCTGTTCAGGGGGATTTTTTACGTTAAATTGTGCACACTGAACAGTTATAAACTCAATTTGAACAAAAAATAGTACATCAAAAATGATTACTTCACTTTTTATTCACTAAGTATATCATGAAAATTTAATCTCTTGTGTTATAATAATCAATGTGTTACTGCATGAGTAATATTAGCTTTTTTATAAATATTCTATTAAAGTGAGGTAGGAAATGGTAAGAAGCAGTTTGAAGCTTTGGATAGGGATAGCTGTTATTGTGGTAGTGGTCTTTTCAGGACTGCTTATCAAATACTCGCTCAGAAGAGATCCCCTCTCCATCGAACGTTCCGGAAAGAGCCTTTCTGAGAAAGGTGACGGCATGCCTGAAAATGATGGTCTTACTACTGACGCTGCTGATGTGGTACTGAGTACTGATTCCGATTATCTGACTACTATCGACAGCGTGGAAAGCCAGCCTGAGGAAGAAGCCCCCGTGGTCACACAGTCTACCGAGAAGGTCGATAACCGCCGCAAGACTGAGACTACAACCACTAAGTCGACTAAAGATGTCAAGGAAGAAAAGCTGAAGAAGGCAAAGAAAGAACTTGAAGCAGCTTCAGAAAAATTTGATAAAGCTGGTGAAAAGCTCGACCAGTGCAATCAGGCTCTTGAAGATGCAAAGAGCAGAAGAGATCAGCTTCAGGGTGAATACGACAATGCAAAGTCCAAGTACGAAGAGAGCAAGCGTAATTACGATGAGAGCCAGAAAGAAAACTTCAACAAGGGTATGCTGGGCTTCTTTGAGAGTATAGGCGACCACAAAGGTATTGAAACGCTGAACGATTCCGATCTTGTAGCTCTTGCAAATATGGGCGACTCTGCCGATGCAACATCGCTGGAATGCATGAAGAGAAGCATAGATTATCTTAATTTCATCAACCAGATCAGAAAAGCCGAGGGCAAGCCTGAGGTCAAGGTAAGCTGTAAGCTTATGGCTCTTGCGGCGCTGAACAACGATTTGTATGCGGCAGATAACAGCAATTCTAACCCTACAGATCTTGATGAAGATCTTGCTATTGGTTTTGATGATCCGTTCACTATATGGTATTATGATGAAAAGGACGATGAAGGAGGTAATTATCTCAGCCTTGTGAATGAAGAGCATATCGCTGCGGGCTTTGCTTACAGTCACAAGAATGGCAATGTTCATAACGTGCTTTTCTGTGACAAGGGCTATGATGCAGGACGTATGATGCCTGTCAGTGAGTTTGCTGAGAAATTCAACGCCTATTATGAAACTGCTATCAAGGGCAAGAGCTACTCAGGTGCCGAGGAAGCTATGAAGCATGCCGAGAGTGCGCTCAATTCTGCTAAACAGGCAGTTACCGATAAAGAAAAGGCTGCACAGTCAGCATCCTCCGCTTACGGTTCAGCCAAAACTGTTTTCGAGCAGAAGCAGAATGCTGTTGATGAGCTTGAATAATGTATCTTAAAATTTTACTGCCTTGTCCTTTTGCGGATGAGGCAGTTTTTTAGGAAGTGATATTTATGAAATTCAGAAAACGTATATTAAGTATGGCCGCTGTTTGTGTGATGTTGTTTGATGTGATGAGTATTCCTGCTTCGGCTGATGAAATTGAAACTAAAACAGTATCATCTGCTAACAGGCTTTGTGTGTTCTCGGGATGGGGCACGGGTTTTTCAAAGTGGGCTGTTGAAGCAGGAAAATCGAAGGCTGTATCTGATAAAGCAGCCGAAATGCTCTTTGGCGAAAAGGGGCTCAAAATGAATATGGTCAGATATGAGGTAAGCGGCGGTGACGATCCCGCACACTCTCACTTCCTAGATTCTGATAAGATGCCCCCATCATGGATTAAGACTGTAACCGACAATAACGGCAAAATCGACCATGTCCTTGATCTTTCAAAGGATAAGAACAGGATAGCACTTCTGAAAAAGTGTATCACCAGTGCTGGCGGAAAGCTGTCGGTGGAACTTTGTCCGACTTCGCCGCCGTACTATATGACAGTCAGCGGCTGTACGGCGGGGGCTGTGTATTCAGGAAATGACAATCTGCGAGCGGATTGCCGTAATGCTTACGGAAAATATATTGCATCAGCTGTTAATGCCATGGCTGGCCAGGGGGTAAGCGTGACAAGTATCGCGCCTATGAATGAGCCTTCTTCACTGCACTGGAAAGCCGGAGACACCAGACGTGAGGGATTTCATGTCTCTCAGGGAGAACCGCAGTCCAAGCTATTGATAGCTGTAAGTAATGCCCTGAACAGTGCGGGACTATCAAAAGTATCGATCTCTGCATCCGATGAAACTGATATCGATACTGCAGCAGCTTCTCTTGGAGCGCTTTCAAGTCAGGCTGCAGGAACTGTCAGCAAGGTGAATATACATTCTTCTGAGCATGAAAATGCAGATTTTACTGCCTTGGCTCAGAAATACGCTGGCATTCGAATAACAGACGCTGACGGTTGTTACACAGCCGGTGAAAATGCAGGAGAGATGTCCGCAGCGCTGGGTATAAGCAAGAGAATAATTTCTGATCTTCAGAACAGCAGGGCTTCGGCGTGGCTGATGTGGCAGGCTGTTTGTGACGGCAGACCTGACCTTGATGCCGGCTATCTCGGTCTGCTGTATCGTGATAATATGACGGGAAGCCTTGATGCTACGCAGAAGTATTATGCTTTCGGTCAGTTCAGCAGATATATCGGCGCCGCATCGACTCTCATTAAAGTCGATGAGGATACGATAGCAGCATATGAAAGATCAAACAACAGGCTGACTATTGTTGCGGTCAACGACTGCAGCTGTGTAAAGGAAGTAAAGTATTATCTCGATGGATTCGGTCTTCTTAAAGGAAGCAGTGTGACAGAGATACGCACTTCGGGAAGCCTTTATGACGGCGAGCAGTGGTCCGTTACAGATAATGCGGCAGTAGTCACAAGCACGGGATTTTCTGCCGACCTTGCGCCGAATTCGGTCACAACCTATGTAATTGACGGTGCGGTGCTCCATGTAACCGGAACTCTGGGCGATGTTAACGGCGATGGTCATATAAATGTTACTGACCGTACCCTAACGGCGGCTCATGTTAAATTTGCAAGATTTCTGCCGGACGATGCTCAACTTCTTGCTGATGTTAACTGTGACGGTTTGATAAATATCACCGATATTACTCGTATGGCAGCCCATATCAAGGGTAAGCGTTTTATCAAAGATGTACGCAGGTATAATGAAGATGACTTTATTACTGATGCAGAGAACGATGTGATTTCGGATTATGATATAGCATCTGATGGATAATTTGGATGAAATTGCCCGAAAAAGCTTAGCTTTTCGGGCTTTCTTCTGTATTTATAGCAATTGACATCAAGGGACGATTAGGGTATAATATACTAAATGCCATGGCAAAAGCTGTCAATATACCTGTTTTAAGGCTTTGGTGGTGCTATGGTATTTAAGCGTAAAACAAAACCGTATTGAAAAAACGATCGGAGGAAATATGTTGAATAAAAAGGTTGCAGCCTGTCTTGCGGCTGCTGTTTTCGTGTTCGGCGGCAGCGGGATACTGCCTGTCAGGGATAGCATATACAGTGTATCGGCTTCGGCTGAAACTTACGGCGATTTTTACTATGAAGCTGTCGGTGGTGGCGTTGCGATAACTGCTTATGGCGGCAATGGCGGAAAAGTATCGATACCCTCGAAGATAAGCGGCAAAAAGGTTGTAGCAATTGCGGATAACGCATTTTTCCAGTGCGACTCTGTAACGTCGGTAACTATACCAGATACTGTTGTGACTATCGGAGAGAGCGCTTTTATGGAGTGTGATTCCATGACTGCAGTAACAATACCCGATTCGGTGAGGACAATTGGGGTATGTGCTTTCAGCGGCTGTACAAGCCTTAAATCTATAAAGCTGCCGAAGAATCTTCAGACTGTTGCAGAATCTGCTTTTTCGGACTGCACTGCGCTGAAAACTGTAACTATACAAGATTCTGCAGTGACATTCAAGTATGAGGCTTTTATGGGTTGTACTTCTTTGAAGACGGTAACTATTCCTAAGAATGTTGTCAAGATAGAAGAAGCGGCTTTCGGTTTCAGCCTTGATGACAACGATACCGCTTCTTACACGAAGATAAGCGGATTCAAGATAAAGTGTTATATGAATTCTCAGGCGTATATCTATGCCGTCGAGAAACGTTTTGCTTATGAGATCCTTGACCCGGAAACACCCGATATTATCTTTGATGATGAAGATGAGGATATCAATGAGGATGAACTTATGCCCGGAGATGTAAATGGAGATGGTTCTGTTAATAATTCGGATATTATATTGACAGCAGCTAATGTTAAGGGTGTAAGAATGCTGAATGAAAAGCGAAGGGCTCGTGCAGATGTCAATGGTGACGGCAAGGTCAATATCACCGATGTTATTTTGATAGCAGCCCACGTCAAGGGCAAAAAGATGCTGAAAAAGCGCTGATCGATTTTTCTGTATATAAGTTTAAGTCCCGCGGTACTGTTCCGCGGGACTTTTTGGTCTATTCTTTTCCGGCAATAAATAAGCTCAGCGAACCATTTTAGGTTCGCTGAGCTTTGATCTTCAGGGGAGGAGATAGTCCCTTGATTATTAGTAAATTACTGTACTGTAACGTACACTGCGTTCTTAATAGCCGCATTTACATTCCAGTCTCCGTTTACCTTTGCGGCAATTGCTACCTTGTAGCTCATGCCGGGTGTCAGGTTCTTGGGAGTGGTGTAGTAAGTAGTGGTCGAGGGGAGAGACGAAGTCTGAACTCTCCACTTCCCTGCGAGGTAAACTGCGATGCCGTAGTTTGTTGCACCGCTGACAGGCTTCCACGAGAATCTTATCTGGTGGTACTGCTGGTTGTAGAGAACGCTGATATTGGTGACTGTGTTAGCGTTGCTGCCGGTCTGCTGTGTATTCTGTCTGGGTACAGCCATAACGATGTAGTTGATGGAGTAGCCCTCGCCGCCGTTTGTGCCGAGAGTTACCTTTGTACCGGAATTTACATCCTTCTTGTAGAGCGCGAGCTCAACATCGTTTGAAGAGTACAGCGATGTGCCCACAGGAGTCCATGAACTCAGCCAGCTGAGCTGATTGTTTACTCTGGTATCAACTGCGACGTAGAGGGTGATATCTGCGCCGGCTGTGAATGATGCCAAATCGGATGTGTACATCTTGGAATCGCATGCAGTGCGGATAGTTTCAGCATTTACGAGATAGCTGGGAACATTCGATACTGTGAAATCACGGTCGCCGAAGAGCTGGAAGCCGTTGCTCATATCATTTCTGATAGACCAGTCTGAAGCATTTTCAGTATCGTTTACTACCAGATTCTTGAAATATTTGCCACTCATAGGCTCGGGAGCATTTTCGGTAACAAGTACGATGTAGTTTACACAGCTTGTTGAACCGCCGTTTGTGCCGAGAGTGATCTGGCTGCCCTTAGAGTAGGTTTTCTTGAATACCTCCATTGTCAGGCTGTTAGAGGTGTAGATAGAATCGCCTGTCTTAGTCCAGCTTGAAAGCCATGAGGGCAGACCGCTGCTTGTGACACGGCTGTCAACTGCTGTATAAACAGTTATATTTGAACCTGCAGTGAATGTGCCGAGGTCAGATGTTACAGTCTTGGAATCGCAGGCAGTTTTGATAGCTTCTGCGCCAATAAGATAAGAGGGTACGCTTGTTGCTGTGAAATCACGGTCGCCGAAGAGCTGAGAGCCATAGCCGAAATTGTAACCAATTGCCCAGTCTGCACCGTTTTCGGTATCGTTGACTGTCAGGCTCTTTACAAGTGTGCCGTTTATCGGGTCGATGGTAACGGGGGTATAAGAACCAGAATAGTTGTAGTAGTAGGGAACCCAGCCGCTCAGGTAAGTATTTACATCAAGTCCGCTTGCGGAGTACCTTACAGTACCCGAAACACGTCCCGAGGTGTTTACTGCCTGACCGTTTACTGTGGTGTTGTATTCCTTGAATCTTGCGTTGCCGGGCTGGTTGCCGCTCATGCTTGTCCAGCCTGCGGAGGTTATCATGCTTTCGGATGAAAGCTTTGTATTAACGAATGCAACGTCTGCATCGGCACCCCAAGGTCTGCCGAAATAGCCCGAGCCTACCTTCATGCCGCTTGTGCCGTATACGTTACAGCCTGAGAACAGATATTTGCCGTCGCTCTTTGCTGCGGTGATGTAGCCGCCCACAGCTTTGTCGGTATAGCCAGTCCATACGAGGTCGCAGTTCTGGAATATACACGTGCCCTGACCGTAGATATAGTCGGTGTTGCCCTCGATGCGGCAGTCGCGGTAGTATTCGTGAGAGCCTCTTGTGAACAGGGTATCCTGGCTTCCGAGGAAATTACACTTGTAGAATTCGCTGTAATCGCCCTCGACAGCGATAGCGGCCGCACGCTCGGTAGCGGTCTTGCTCTTTACATCCGCACCCTTATAACGCTGGAATGTGATGGACTCGCTGCCCGAAACCTCAACGCCGTCTGCAAGCTCCTCATCGGTAACATAGCGGTTGAAGGAGTTCTCAAATGTGATATACTCAGCGCGGAAATTTGATGCCTTGGTACCCAGTGCAACAGCACTGCCCCAGCGTGTAGGCTCGCCCTTGGATGACTTCGACCATGCATTGCTGGCGTTGTAATATCCGTCGCTGCCCATGCTGTAATACTTATAGCCGATGCCGTAGTACCAGGTGATCTTAACTTCCTTGGATGGTTCATCGTTTATGAAGCTGATGTAAGGTGTGTTTACACGCACCTGCTCACGGTATGTGCCGGGAGCGATATGTATGCTTACACGGGTCTGCTCCGAAGACGGATTCTTAGCTGCTGCAGCGTTTACAGCCGCCTGAATGGTGCTGTAGTTGTTGGATTTGTTGCTGTAGCCTACATAGAAATGAGTTCCCTGTGTCTGGGTCGAACTCGAAGGCTCAGGCAGAGTGCCAAGCTTGATGTTGTTTGCGCACCATGTGCCGTACCATGAATAACCTGTTCTGCGCTCAAGGCTTATCTGTGTAACGTCGGTATAAGCCTTGCCGTCGCGGTCGGCGAACATCGGCTTACTGTACTGGAGATCGTAGAATCTAGCCCATATAGTCGAGCCGCTGGAGTATGTTACAACCTTGTCAGTTTTATCGGAGTTCCAGCCCCATGCTCTGTTCTCGATCTTTACTGCATCGAACCACTTTACAGCGGCATTGATGCTACGGATAACGTCTGCGGATTTTTTTGAATCGGGAAGCGAACGCAGGAAATCAACTATGCCCGCACTCTCGGAAGTACATACCGATGGCAGCTCATATGCTCTTGCAGCAGCGGGAGCAAGTGTATATTCATCGTGCTGCTGACCCCATGCAGTCAGTGTGCCGTTGACCTTTATCTGTGTTTTAAGGATACAGCTTATACCCTTATTTACAGCACTTTCAGCCTTGCTCTGATAGCTGCTGTCAACCCATGAGAAAGCTCCCGACTTCTGGGAAACTTCAAGCATGATCTTCAGCACCTGTACCATTGCACTGTCGTTGTAGGTAATGTGTGCGTGGTATGTACCTGCATCATTGAATACCTGAGGCCAGCCGCCGTTGGAATACTGACCGTTTATCAGCAGGTCAAGACCTTTCAGGCAGGCAGTTTTGTACTTTGTGGTACCTGTTGCGTTGTATACGCTTGCAAGGAAACGTATCTGTCCCCATGTGGCGTTGTTATCGATTGTAGACTTGTTCCACGAGCCTGTGGTAGCGGTCTTCATATCTTTTCTCCAGCCGCCGTCGGAGAGCTGATATGCGATCATTTCATCTGCAAGGGAAGTAGCTTCGTAGCTCTTCCACCATGAAGAATCCTTTTTGGAGTAGGCGCTCCAGCTGAAATCATTGTCACCTGCATAAGCAATTATACTGCTCTGGCTCTGCAGGAAAAGAGGTGCTGATGTTGACATCACCATTCCTGCGGCAAGCAGCAAGCAGGCTGCTTGTTTTGAAGTTCTATTCATTTCTGGTTCCTCCTTTGAAAAACATTAAAATATTTTTGTTGTTTCAAATTTTCGTTTTAAATATTAACTAAAAACATTATACCATTGTTAAATACATTTGTCAAGGGATTTTATAGACATAAACGTAGAAATTTTTATGATGTGGTCAGTTTCTTATTCTTTTCAAAAAATAGATATTAGGATAAGCAAGTGTCTGCTTGAACTATATCGTTTTCGGTGAATCGACGGATATCGGGGTTGACTTTTATGAGGATATTGTGATATAATTTTTTTGCTACAGATAAAAGGGAGGGCGGTATTATGAAGATCAGGATAGCAGTTGTTGAGGATGACCGCGAGATAAGCAGTATATTAAAGGAACTTCTTGAAAGCAGCGGTTATGAATGTGTTCAGGCTTTTGACGGCGATGAAGCATCGAAACTGCTGGCACGGGAGAGCTTCGATATGGTGCTGATGGATCTTATGCTGCCCTACAAAAACGGTGAAAGGCTCATAGCTGAACTCAGGGAAAATGGAGAAACTCCCGTTATCGTCATATCTGCAAAGTCCATGATGGAGACAAAGCTTGAAGTGCTCAGGCTTGGGGCAGATGATTATATAATCAAGCCCTTTGACCTTGACGAAGTGCTTGTAAGGATAGAAGTTGTGCTTAGAAGAAGCGGAGCATTTTCGGCAAAGCCTGTGCTTGAAGCAGGGGAGCTTTCGCTGAACACCGAGGAGAACCGTCTGACAGTAGGCGGAAAGCAGGTACAGCTTACGGCAAAGGAACTCATGCTGCTGAAACTTTTTCTTGAACACCCGCAAAAGGTCTACACAAAGGCGGAGCTTTATGAAACGGTCTGGAACGAGCAGTATTTCTACGAGGACAACACCATAAATGTTCATGTGAGCAATCTGCGTTCAAAGCTGAAAAAAGCATCGGGCAAGGATCATATCGAAACGGTCTGGGGAATAGGCTACAGGCTCAAAGGGAAACCGCAATGATCGCCGCGACTGTTATACTCGGGGTCATCTGTGCGGCTCTGCTGATATATCTTTTGCTCATGAAGCATCAGCTGCGTGTAATGCGTCGTGAGCTTGAACGAACTGCCGAGTTCGACTATGACCGTCAGCTTTTGATATCTCTTTTTGACAGTGACATGAATGATCTTGCGGGAGAGATAAACAAAAGCATAGAACATCAGAAAAAGCTGAAACTTGAAACTGAGCAGGCAGAGATTTCACTTCGGCAGTCGGTATCGGATATCGCCCATGACCTGCGCACGCCTCTTGCGGTGATGAAAGGTGATCTTCAGCTTATACTGCGTGACAACGCCCTCAGTGAAAATTGCCGCGGATATGCGGAGATCTGTCTTGAAAAGACGGAACGACTTAAAGAGATGTGTGATGAATTTTTTGAGCTTGCAGTGCTTGAAAGCGAGAGCGGTATAGTCGATGTTGAGAAAATAAACCTCACGAATCTTCTTATGAGTTTCATCGCGGAGAATGAGGGCATGATAAGGCTTTCCGGGCTTGAACCCGAGATATCTTTGCCGCCCAAGACGGTATTTGTCCTTGGTGACACTCAGCTTGTGGGGCGTATGCTGGGCAATCTGCTGGGAAATGTGCTTAAATATTCCCGTGAGTATTTCACTCTGACACTCACAGAGGATGGTTGCCTGACCATATCAAATCCCGTCAGCGGGAATATTCCCGAACCCGATCGCCTTTTTGAACGCACCTATCGCGCAGACCGTGCAAGGGGCGGAAAAGGTGCAGGTCTGGGACTATATATAGTCAAGCTTCTGGCTCAGAAACAGGGTGCTGAGGTCAGTGCTGATGTCAGTGATGATATGCTTTCGGTGATGATAAAGTTTTCTCAGGGAGAATAGCGTTATAAATCTATAAAATGTTTAAGACACTTCTGCTTTGCGGGGTGTCTTTTTGTTTGTGAATAATCTGTAAACATTAAATATACTTAAGAAATTCTTTAAGGTATTGTTTTAGAATTATAATCAAGGAAAGATCATGCAAACGAAAGGAGTATGTACTATGAGTGATATAATCATCAAAGCAACTGACCTTACAAAGCAGTACATGAAAAACACTGTGGTCAAAGGCGCAGATATTTCCATAAGAAAGGGAATGATCTGCGGGCTTGTTGGACCTAACGGCGCAGGCAAGACGACTATAATGAAAATGCTGGGAGGTCTTGTCATTCCTACGGCAGGTGAGATAGAACTTTTCGGAGAGAAGAGCGAAAAAGGTCTGGCACATTCCCGCAGCAGAATGAGTTTTATGATCGAAACTCCCTACGCAAAGCAGAACATGACAGCCAGGCAGAACCTTGAAAAGCTAAGGCTACAGAAAGGTCTGCCCAACAGTGACAGAGTTGATGAAGTGCTGAAATTGGTAGGGCTTGCGGACACCGGCAAGAAATCGGTGAAGAATTTTTCCCTTGGCATGAAGCAGAGACTTGGCATAGCTGGGGCTATGCTTACAAAGCCCGAACTTATGGTTCTCGATGAACCTGTCAACGGTCTTGACCCCGAGGGTATAGTGGAGATACGCGAGCTTCTTCTGAAACTCAACCGTGAGGAGCATATAACCATAGTCATATCTTCACATCTTCTATCCGAACTTTCACTTCTCTGTACCGATTATATTTTTATCCGCAAGGGCGAGATAGTTGAGACCATATCCGCTGAAGATCTCAATCATAAATGTCATGAGTTCTATCACATAGCTACGGATAACAACTCGGCTCTTCCCGCTATGCTTGAAAACAAGCTGGGTATACACGATTTCCGCGTGCGCAGGGACGGTTCGGTGGAACTATACGAGCGTATAGACGAGATTAGGCTGATATCTAAGACCTTATTTGAAAACGGCATAATACCCACAGAGATACATATGCACGACGCTAACCTTGAAGAATTCTACATGAAACTGGTAGGTGAAGAAAATGATAAATGTGATGAAAGCACAGAAGTATCAGGTACTGAGAAGCACTAGCACTTATGCCATATTTATATTGTCAGTGATGTTTATGGCAACGATCCTGTTTTCTGAAATTTCAGATGAGGAAATATCAAAGGTAACAGGAAGTTTATTTGCAAGCTATATAGGTGAGATAAACTCTGTGGTGATACCTGTTATAATAATGATATACACGGCTATGATATGCGGCGGTGATCTATCCGATAAGACTGTAAATTACGAGATGCTTTCGGGGATAAAGCGCAGAGATGTTTTCTTTGGCAGATTCTTTGTGGTGCTGACAGTGAATATTCTTGTATATATAGTTATCACAGCCTTGCCTATGCTGACATTCTCCTGTTTAAACGGGTGGGGACACACTATGGCTGTCAAAGAAGTTTTAATAAGATATATTGCGGGTCTTCTTCCCCTTATACGCTTCACTTCCTTTTACACTTTTCTTACATTTCTTATGCATAACAGAGCGGTAGTTATCAGTGTGGGATATATACTGTCAATGGTATCGATGCTGGCAACTATTATGATAAATGAGCTTTTTGATACTAAGATCGCGATGTATCTGTTTTCGATCGATACTTTTGATAAACTGCTGAATCCAAAAAATATGGGCTATGGCTTTTTTAACGGTGAAGATGTTTTAGTTGTCAAGGATATTATCGAAAAAGAAACACTATGTCACGCGGCGGCAGCGGGCATTATCGGCACAGCTGTTTTCCTGATCTTAGGTCTGACTGTGATGCGCAAACGCGACATGAATTGAGGTGAGGACATGAAGAATTTGATAAAAGCACAGCTGTATCAGATATCGCATACCAGAGTGTATTACCTTGTGTTTGCAGCCATGATGCTGTTGTCGGCACTGTTCGGTGCGGTGGAATATCTTAACGGTAGTGATAGTCTGGAAGAGTGGCAGAAGCTCACAGCTTCGGATTTTGCTACCCGTATCGATACGATTGTTACCTTATCGATGATGGGAATGACATTCTTTGCGGCATATTTCTGTGCTGATGATTTTAGTGATAAAACAGCCAACTATGAGATGATGTCTGGCAGACTGAGGAAGCAGGCTTATTTCGCAAGGGCATCGGTGTCGATAGTTATGTGTACTCTTTTCGGATTGATCATGGTTTTCACATCACTTGGTGTAAGCTATATTCTTAACGGCTGGGGCGATTCAGTTCCATTCAGTGCGGTGGCTATCAGGATACTTCTGCTGACTTTTCCTTTCATACGTTTATCATGTTTGTATGTGATGATAGCGTTTTTCATAAGGCGTTCGGGGTTATCATTTCTTGCCTTTTATGGTCTGATGAGTGTGGTGAGCATTTTAAAAGCTGCTGATGATGACTCTGGGGTGCTGACAGCATTTTCTTCCATAGGCAAGCTTATGAAGTACAATGAATGGCACATCTTCGGTCTGGAGAGCGGTGTTGAGGTGGTCTATACCCCTATGCCCGAAGCAGGATTTATTGTCAGGTGCATTATCGTTTCACTGGCGGTGGGGGCATTATATCTGGTGATAGGCTACAATTTCTTCCACAGCGATGATCTTGAATAGGGGGCGGTAAAATGGGAAAACTTGAAACTTTAGATATAGTCATGCTGGTTTTACTGCCCCTGTTGAGCGGTGCGCTGTGGTATATGGTGGGGTATGCTGATAGAGTGAAAAATTCAAAGTGGAGACTTTTATGGCTTGTCCCTGTTGCATCATGCTTTTTGATAGTATATGTTTCCGGGCTTGAAAAACTTTTGATCCCTGCATATCTTGCTTCTGCTGTGACAGCAGTCGGGCTTTTCATACCCGAGAGAAAAACACGCAGAGCGGCATCTGTGGCATCCTGGGTTCTGGTGTTGATAAGTCTGCCGCTGTGTCTTTTCAGCAAGACTTACCGCAGTGTGGATTACGTCAAAGATTTCAATGATGGCTTTGAGAGTATGAAAGCTCACTATGTTCTTGCCGAGCACAAAGAAGTGGATTGGGACGCGCTATATGAGAAATATCTGCCCGAATTTCAGGCGGCGAACAAAGCTCACGACAAGGTTGCCAATGAGATCGCATGGTACAAGTTCTGTGCTGAGTTCCACGATCTTCATGTGAATTTCGGCTCAGACGAAAAGACGAGAGATGCGGCTTACACAAGGGTCTCGGGAAATGACTACGGTCTTGTGATATGCACCCTTGCCGACGGCAGAACTGTTGCAATTGAAGCTGATGAAAGTCTTTCAGAAAAGGGCATTAGAAACGGCACAGAGATAATCAGTTGGAACGGAATAGCCCCCGCTGAAGCTGACGAGCTGAACGAATTGAAGCAGATGTATTCCTTTGCTGACGAAGATAACGAGAAGTTCTACGAGGGATTTTTTGCTGCAGGCACCGGTGGAGATACTGCCGAGGTAGTAATAAAAGACGAAAGCGGCGCAGAGAAAACCGTTGAACTTACAGAGCTTTCGGGTGATTATTATTCGCGGGTGAAAGAGGCTTTCAAAAAGATAAAGGGCGGCATGAACGTGGGTCATATGACAGTTACAAAGATCAATGACACCACAGCTTGTCTGCGCATCAAGCTGATGCAGTTTGATTCATTGTCCGAGAAAGACAATCACAAGCAAATGAAACAGGAACTCTGCGATAATATACGCGAAATGAAAAATCAGGGCGTTCGTGATATCATAATCGATATCCGTGAGAACGGCGGCGGTTCTGGAACTATGGTCAAGGCGATAGGAGAAGTTTTTGCACCCGAGGGCGAGTACTATTATGTCTCCGATGCTTATTTTGACCACGACAAAAAGTGCTATGTCAGCGAGGGCGACGGCAAATGGAAGACCGTCGGTGATGTGACCGTCAAGGGGGAGAATATCCTTGGCGATGAGGGCAGGATAGTACTTCTGGTGGGCAGTGATTCCGTAAGTGCAGCCGATCATCTGACAAAACTTATGAGCGGATTTGAAAATACAACGGTCATGGGATTTACAGGACCTTCGGGTTCGGCGCAGGGTGTTTCGCCAATAAAACTCAAAAGCGGTACATTCAGCTATTCAAGTTCGCTGATGCTGAACAAGGACGGCACGATTTTCATTGACTGCGGAACAGATATGCAGGCAGATGACGATGCTGAGGTCATAATACCTTTCGATGAAAATGCGCTTCACGCGATATTTGACGATGGAAATGATTATCTTATGGATAAGGCTGTTGAATATCTAGCTGAGATAGAAAGGTGAAAAAATCCCCCGAAGTGTTTAAACGGCACTTCGGGGGATCGTTTATTTTTTTGCTATAATAAAACCAAACTTGTTTGGATAGAGTCTGTTTTAGTGTGTGGCGGATTGCTTTTCGCCCATCGTTCCGCGGGTCGAGAAATCGGATTCGCTTCGCTGTCCGATTTCGGGCGCGGCAATATATTTACGGACATAGAATGAGCGTATGCATACGGTCGCATACGCTCGTAATTTTTGGTATTGCCGCGCCTTATTTGGTCGAAAGTGCGCTGTTCTATTTATTGCGTTATTGCCGCGTCGCTTTTGCGCCTTGACCGAGAGGCTCTGCCTCTAACAGTCAGCTTTGCTGACTGTATGCTCTCCGCAAGCCTTTCGCGAAAGGCATGAGCCAAAGCTCCCTTCGCGGCATAGCTTTGTTTTGGTCGCTGGTTTGCTGCCGCGCAACGCTTGAGCCAAAGCTCTCCTCTTTTGCAGTTGCCGCTGAATTTCTACATCGAACTCATTTGATATCAAAGCTCCGAGCAGAACTCAACTTTCTTGCCTTCAAGTATCATGTTTGTAGTTCTAACTGCGCACATCTTTCCGCACATTGAGCAGGTGTGTCTGTCAGCAGGTGGGGTACTCTCAAAGTACTCCCGTGCCTTTTCGGGGTCAACGGCTATTTTGAACATCTCGTCCCAGTCAAGCTTATGTCTTGCTTCTGCCATAGCGTTGTCCTTGTCGCGGGCGTGTGGTACGCCCTTTGCGATATCCGCTGCGTGAGCTGCTATCTTGGAAGCAATTATACCCTCCTTAACATCGTTTACATCGGGCAGACGAAGATGCTCAGCAGGGGTAACATAGCAGAGGAAATCCGCACCGCTTGATGCCGCGATAGCACCGCCGATGGCTGTGGTGATATGGTCATAGCCGGGGAATATATCAGTAACAACAGGACCCAGCACATAGAAAGGTGCGTTGTGGCATATGCGTTTCTGGAAAGTCATGTTTGCGGCTATCTCGTTCATTGCCATGTGTCCGGGACCCTCTACCATTACCTGAACGTCCTTTTCCCATGCGCGGAGTGTCAGCGAACCAAGTTCGATAAGCTCGGATATCTGTCCCGCATCTGTGGAATCGTCGATACAACCCGGACGAAGTGCGTCGCCGAGGCTGATTGTAACATCATATTCACGGAGGATATCAAGCACCTCGTCGTAGTGCTCGTAGAACGGGTTCTCGTTGCCTGTCATCATCATCCACGCGAAAAGCAGTGAACCGCCGCGGGAAACGATGTTCATCTTTCTGCCATCACGGCGGAAAGCTTCAACGGCGCGTCTGTTGATGCCTGCATGGATAGTCATGAAGTCAACGCCCTCTTCTGCATGGGCGCGGACAACTTTCAGAAAGTCCTCAGCTGTGATATCGAGCAGATCTTTTTCAAGATAGCCGATAGCGTCATACATAGGTACAGTGCCTATCATGGCAGGGGATTTCTCCACCAGCTGCTTGCGGAATGTGTTGGTCTTGCCGTAGTTTGAAAGATCCATTATAGCTTCCGCACCGAACTTGTGAGCCATATCGACTTTCTTCATCTCGGTCTCGTAGTTCTTTGCATCGCCGGAGATACCAAGATTTACATTTATCTTGGTGCGCATTTTTGTTCCAATGCCCTCGGGAGAGATAGACTTGTGATTGATGTTGCAGGGGATAGCGACCTCGCCCTTAGCCACAAGTGCGCGGAGCTCTTCGGGGTCGATGTACTCCTTTTCTGCAACTATTTTCATTTCAGGAGTGATCATGCCTTTCTTGGCAGCTTCCATCTGTGTGTGATATTCTCTCATTTTACTTTTCCTTTCGTTTTATACTATTCTTCAAATTTTCCATAAAAGAGGACACGTCTTCCGCCTGCATGAATCCGCTCATCATGCATATGCCGTCTGCACCTGCACGTATACAATCTGCGGCATTTTCAGGAGATATCCCGCCTATTGCGTACACTGGTATCTTTACGCTTTTTTTGACTTCTTCAAGAAAACCCAACCCGCGTCCTGCAAGACCTTTTTTGCAGTCAGTCTCAAAAATATGTCCCGCGATTATGTATCCCGCACCCAGCGCTTCTGCTTCAATAGCATCGTCTTTTGAGTGGGTGGAAGTTCCAATTACATCGAACTGCGCTTTTTCCTCGTGGGACATTTCCCTCAGTATGTGCAGCGGAAGATGTACTATTTTTATACCGAGCTTTGCAGCTGTTTTCCAGAAACTGTTCACAGCAAAAGGTACGCCGTATCCTTTACAAATCTCAGCTGATTTTTCTGCAAGTTCGGAATACTCCTTTTCGGACATATCCTTTTCCCTCAGTATCACCAAATCGGGACGATTAGCCGCGATATTTTTCAGCTGTTCGGGAAAACTTCCGCGGCATAGTTTTCGGTTCGTTATACAGATTATCTTACACATAAAGATAATCGTTGAGCACAGGCTGTAAGCCCTCTTCGGACATATCCTTGTACATCGTTTCAAAGCTTCTAGTGTCAGCTATCTCGAACTGCTCGTCGCCCTCTTCGGCATTTTCTTTGCCTGTGTACTTGCTTTCGTGGTCGCCGATTCCTGTTGATACTCCGGCTGAGATCTTTGTAGCGGCTATCTTTACTATGCCGTCGCGGAAGCTTTTTGTCTCACGTGATGATACTGTTATCCCTGCAAAAGGCAGGAAAAGTCTGTAGGCGCAAAGCACCTGACAAAGCTGTCTTTCACCAACATCCATGTGGTTGATCTTGTCATTGTTGACTATTGGACGAAGTCTGGGACATGACAAAGATATCTCGGCATGGGGGTATTTTCTTTGCAGAAAATACATATGCAGACCTGTCGCGAGAGCATCTTTTCTGAAATCCGAAAGTCCCAGCAGTGCCGAACCTGCGATTCCTCTCATGCCGCCCATAAGTGCTCTTTCCTGAGCTTCAAATCGGTAAGGCCAGACACGCTTGTGTCCAGCAAGGTGGAGAGTTTCGTACTTGACATTGTCGTATGTTTCCTGAAAAACGGTGACGTAATCAACTCCGCATTCATGGAGATACTTGTAGTCCTCAACGTTCACGGGATATATCTCAACACCCACCATGCGGAAATATTTTCTCGCAAGCTTGCAGGCTTCACCGATGTATTTTACATCGCTCATGGTCTTGCTTTCGCCTGTGAGGATAAGTATCTCTTCCATGCCGCTGTCAGCGATTACTTTCATTTCGTGCTCTATCTGCTCCATGCTGAGCTTCATTCTGCGGATATGGTTATAGCAGTTGAATCCGCAGTAAACGCAGTAGTTCTCACAATAATTGGCTATGTACAGCGGTGTGAAAAGGTACACAGTGTTGCCGAAATGCTTTCTGGTTTCAATACGGGCTTTCTCCGCCATCTGTTCAAGAAAAGGCTCGGCGGCGGGGGAGAGCAGTGCTTTAAATTCTTCGACACCTATAGTGTTTTTCTGCAATGCGCGGGAAACATCAAGAGCGGTGTATGTGCTGTAATCGTAGCTGTCAAACTCCGTCATTACTTTTTCAAGTATATCGCTTTTTATCTGCTCCTGGTCATTCATATATTTCATATGATCGGTGCGGCAGGAGGGGTCATTTTCCAGCTTGTGTTTACGTTTTAAAGCTTCCTCGGAAAGACCTTCGGAATCAAACAGAAAATTGTTTTCCATCATTTTCACCCCTTAGTCCCTGAGGAAACCTGTCAGAGTATCCGAGGGCGATGCACCTCTTACAAGAACTCTGCCGAGACCCGAAAGGTAAGCCTGTCTGCCCGCTTCAACTGCCTTGCGGAAAGCATCTGCCATCATGGGCAGGTCGCCCGCAGTTGCAAGGGCTGTGTTGGACATTACTGCAGCCGCACCCATCTCCATAGCCTCGCAAGCCTGTGAGGGTCTGCCGATGCCCGCATCTACGATTATGGGCAGGTCGATCTCGTCAATAAGTATCTGTATGAAATCTCTTGTTGCAAGACCCTTGTTTGAACCGATAGGAGAAGCCAGAGGCATTACCGAAGCCGCGCCTGCATTAACAAGGTCTCTTGCAGTGTTCAGATCGGGATACATATAGGGCATTACGATGAATCCCTCTTTAGCGAGTATCTCTGTTGCTTTGATGGTCTCTGCATTGTCGGGCAGAAGATATTTTGTATCCCGCATTATCTCGATCTTTACGAAATCACCGCAGCCCAGTTCTTTTGCAAGTCTTGCTATGCGCACAGCTTCCTCGGCATTTCTTGCACCCGATGTATTCGGCAGGAGAGTTACTCCCTCTGGGATATGGTCGAGGATATTCTCGTGCTCCTTGGTGTTTGCGCGTCTTACCGCCAGGGTGATCAACTCAGCACCTGCGTTTTCAACTGCGGCTTTTATCAGTGACAGGGAATATTTTCCCGAACCCAGTATGAATCTTGAATTAAATTCGCGCCCGCCTATGACGAGCTTGTCATTGTTTTCCATTAATATCGTCCTTTCGTTATCAGGCTTCTTCTTCACCCGAAATTATCCTTAGCACCATCGTTGCCTGATGTGCGGCGCATACTGCAACTCGGGCAGAAATAAGCCCAAGTCCACCGCCCACATCACTTTTTCCGTCACCGCACAGCCAGAAGTTTTTTGATATCCTGCGGGTGACGATAGTGTTCGCACTTCCAAGCCCTGCCATTCCCGAAGCGGCTACCAGCTTTTTTCCCGGGAAATATTCCAGCACCGTGTTAACAAGCATGGCTTTTTGTTCGGCGTTATCGAAACATTCGCAGACTATGGGGTAATCTGACAGAAGTTCAGGTATATTGCTTTCATCTAGCTTTACTGTCCGAGATGTGATCTCGCAGTATGGCGCTATCCTTTTCAGCGTATCAGTCAGGGCTTGTGATTTATACATCCCCAGCTGATCGGGGAAGTACTGCTGTCTGTTCAGGTTTGAGATATCCACCTTGTCAAAGTCGATAAGGTGAAGTTTTCCAACCCCTGCCCGCGCAAGGCTGACGGCAACATTTGAGCCCAGACCTCCCAGTCCGCATATCACAACCGCCGCTTCAGCGAATCGTTTTTGCAGTTCCTTGCCGTGACGTTCTTCAAGTGCGGCATACATTTCTTCTTTTGAGGGTATCATCTAGCCTCCCCCCACAAAGCTTACAACTTCAACGGAATCGCCGTCTTTTAAAACTGTACTGTCGTACTGCGATTTCGGTACTATCTCAAGATTGACCTCAACAGCTACACGCTTAGGGTCATAGCCGTTCTCGTTCAGCAGTTCGGTGACGGTCTTGCCCGAAAGATCACGCTGTTCACCGTTCAGTTTTACCATGTTCATTCCTCCCAACAAAAAAGGGGGACTGCACGCAAAAAACAGTCCCCCGAAAATACGGTATCATATTCCCTACGTTGGCATTATCCAAATCAGGTTACGGGTCGATAGCTCAGTCGCTATCCTCTCAGCCTGTCTACAAGCTCCCCTTATATAAATTTTAACACTGATATTATAGCACTGTTCAATTCAAAAATCAAGTACTTAACGGAAATTTCAGGAATTTTTTTACAAATTGCCGTAAAATTATTTTACTGTCCGTTGAAACGTACTGCCCGCACTTGAATTTGGGAAAGATTTGTGCTATAATTAATTGATTAACTTATGTTGTGAACGGAGGTGGGCGCGTGAAAAATATCGATGATCTTATCGAGCTTATAATGGGTGACCCTAAGCTTCGTGAAAGCAAAACTCTAGGTGAAAAAGTATACCGTGATGAACCCATACTCAAACGCGCTTCTCAGCTTGTTCGGGATATTGTCCCGCCCAAAGATGACACCCCTGCTCAGCTTATGGAGATGCGCAGAATGGCATATTCTCCCGAGGCACAGTGGCGCTCTCGGGAATGGCTTTTCGGTAAGCAGGGAAGTTTCATGGCAGACTTCGAGGACGATTTTGAGAAAGAAGTCCCATTTGAACACTATTTCCCCACCTACAATGATATGACCTTTGAACAGCAGCGCACTTACTTTACATGGCGCACACGCATCAGGCGCGGCGAGTACAGAGAGACAAGCCTTTCTTACATATTTGTGTATGTCTATGAGCTGATAAATCTCATTGGTGTAAAAAATCCTCGCGAGGGATATGACAGGCTGAAAACTCTGCTTGAACATTATGGCGAAACTCAGCCAAAGCTTAAAAGGTTCGTTTCTGCGTGGCTTGATGATATGGTCATATATTACGGGCTGGATATTGCTCTGCTCAAAAACAGCGGTATCTTTGAGTTTGATGATGCGCTATGCGTTTTGCTTGATACAGATAGCCACACTGACGATGAAGTTTTCTCCGCCCTTTGCGTAATGTCATCTTACAATGCAGAAAAATCCGCTTTTTACAAAGCTTATCCCGAGGATTTGCGTGCCGTTGCGGTGCGGAGTTATAAGGCATTTTCAGACTATTACGGCGCTCACCGCAAAAAGACTCTGTTTGAAAAATTCTTCGGAAAAAGCACCATCAGCGTCCATCAGATGTTTAATTCAGCAGTGTTCTGCTATTACCGTTCATCACCTCAGAATTCCGTGGTCATAGACGATGTCCGCCGCTGTTTTTGCAGGGGCGGTGAATGGTTCACCGAGGGTTACGTAGGCAAACCTCACAGCAATAAGGAAGTCGGACAGTTTCTTAGGGCTGTTGACAGTTTGATGCGCAGAAAGTACGATTTCAAAAAACAGCTTCAAACCACGGATATCACAAAGCAGCTTTCAAAAATCATCACCGAACAGACGGATATCCTGCTTGAAGAGAAAAAGCGCGCCGAAGCGATGCGGGTGGATATTGATCTTTCTAAACTTGGAAGTATCCGCCGTGCCGCCGATATAACGCGGGAGAAGCTTATCGTTGATGAAGAAGATTTCGAAGAGGACATACTTCCTCAGCCCGATGTACAGGAAGAATCTCCCGATGAAAGTGTGCAAGAGAACACCACACCACTTGACAGTGGCGAGTATGCTTTCATGCAGGCACTGCTTTACGGCGGCGACTATCAGTCTGCTGCGAGAAATGCAGGGTCAATGCCATCTGTCTTGGCGGACAGTATAAACGAAAAACTTTACGATATATTTGCCGATACGGTCATCGAATTTGACGGCGATACCCCAGCTGTCATCGAAGATTATGAAGAAGAACTGAAAGGAATGATACTTCCATGAAGATACCCAAGAGGATAGCGCAGGCGGTTATCAATTCGCTGAAAGGCGGAGTTGTGCCGAGGATAGGTCTGCCTTATATCACCGTGGGAAGAGAGGTTGAAATTGATGCACTGCTTCACGATGTTGATATAATCGAAGAGGGCGGTGCTTCATTCAGATTCATAGTCGGCAAATACGGCAGCGGCAAAAGCTTCCTTTTGCAGACCATACGCAGTCATGTCATGGACAGAAATTTTGTTGTGGTGGATGCCGATCTCTCCCCCGAAAGACGTTTGCAGGGCACAAAGGGTCAGGGGCTTGCAACATACAAGGAACTTATACGTAATATGTCCACCAAGACCCGCCCCGACGGCGGTGCGCTGACCCTTATCCTTGACAGATGGATAAGCGGTGTCCAGTCCGAAGCCGCCGCAGAAAGCGGACTTGATATAACCTCACCCGAATTTTCGGCTGTGGTGGAAAAGAAGATATTCGAGGTAATAAACGCCCTCAACGAGATGGTACACGGATTTGATTTTGCAAAGCTGCTGACCATATACTACCGCGCATCTGTATCTGGTGACGATGAACAGAAAGCAAAGGTAGTGAAGTGGTTCCGCGGTGAGTACGTCAACAAGACGGAAGCAAAAAGTGAACTTGGAGTAAACATCGTTATCACCGATGATGACTGGTACGAATACATCAAGCTTTTTGCCATGTTCCTGAAAAAGGCGGGTTACAGCGGTCTGCTTGTGCTGGTGGACGAGCTTGTAAACATCTACAAGATACCCAATGCCATCACCCGTCAGTACAATTACGAAAAAATACTCACCATGTACAACGATACTTTGCAGGGCAAGGCTAAGTATCTTGGTATAATAATGGGCGGTACGCCCCAGTGCATCGAGGATACCCGCCGCGGTGTTTACAGCTATGAAGCTTTGAGGTCAAGACTTGCCGAGGGACGTTTCGGGCGCGAGGGCATTCGGGATATGCTTGCACCGGTTATACATCTTGTTCCGCTGACATATGAGGAAATGCTTGTGCTGACTGAAAAACTTGCCGACATACACGCTCAGCTTTTCGGATATGAACAGAGGATAACTCAGGCGGATATGATAACTTTCATAAAAACGGAGTTCGGCAGGATAGGTGCTGACAGCCATATCACCCCCCGTGAGGTCATACGCGATTTTATCGAGTTGCTTGATATAGTATTCCAGAATCCTGCCCTTGATATACCGGATTTCATATCATCGGGCGGAATGGAATATTCAAGAACCGCAGCCGAAGATGAGACCGCTGAGACTGACTTTGCAGAGTTCGAGATATGATATCGCAAAGGTCGATAGTCATAGGCTGTCCGTGGTCGGTAAAAAGCGCGACGATATGCCGTGGACAGAAGAAAAACCGGATACCGAATTTGAAAGCTTCATAAAGGGACTTCGGGAAAATCAGCTCCCGGGAGGAAACTGACAGCTATCTGAATGATTTGAGAGGTACGAGATGACCAAGGGAAATATCCACAAGCACATGACCGAAGAAGACAGTTTCGACACAAAATACGCCTGCTGGTGCAATAATCACAACAAAGTCTGGTACAGGGAAAAAGTGCGCCAGCGCAGAAACTTCAGAAGAAAAATGAAAATACTTCTTTTGAAGGAAAGGACAGAGAATGAACGTTTTTGACCGCTATGCACCATTCGTGCAGGACTTTATTTACCGCAATAACTGGGAAAGCCTGAGAGCGATACAGGCTGCGGCGGGAGATATAATCTTCAATACCGATGATAATCTTCTGCTTACGGCTTCTACGGCTTCGGGCAAGACTGAGGCTGCCTTTTTCCCTATACTTACCCTGTTTTCCGAGGATATGCCAAGGTCTGTGGGAGCCATATATATCGGTCCGCTGAAAGCCCTGATAAACGATCAGTTTTCACGCCTTAATGACCTTTGCGAGGACGCAGGCATACCGGTCTGGCACTGGCACGGCGATGTTGCGCAGTCCCACAAGTCGCGCATGATGAAGAACCCTTCGGGAATATTACAGATAACTCCCGAATCTCTCGAAGCCATGTTGATACGCCGTCATTCGGCGATTACAAAGCTTTTCGGTGACCTTAGATTCATCGTTATAGATGAGCTTCACTCCTTAATGCGGGGTGACAGGGGCGGGCAGACCCTATGTCTTATCGAGCGTCTTTGCAGACAGGCTGGAGTAAATCCCCGCAGGATCGGACTTTCCGCCACCATAGGCGATCCGCAGGCAGCAGGGGAGTTCCTTTCCTATGGCACAGGCAGGCGCACAGCTGTTCCGAAGATAGAAGCAAAAGGCTCAAAATGGCGGCTTTCCATGGAGCATTTCTACATAAGCAACGATCAGGCTGCCGACGGAAAACCTGACCGGAAGGCGTTGCCGGTTCTTGAACAGGCGACGGACAAAGCTCCCGAAAATGCCGACCCCGGCATGGGTTATGTATTTGAACACACCCGCGGAAAGAAGTGCCTTGTTTTCGTAAATTCCCGCGAGGAATGCGAAGCAGTGACCACAACTCTCAGGTCATACTGCGAGGCAAATCACGAGCGCGACCGCTTTCTTATCCATCACGGAAACCTTTCCACAAGCTATCGCGAGACTGCCGAAACTGCCATGAAAGACGATGACGTTCAGATGACCACAGTCACCACCGCCACCCTTGAACTTGGCATAGATATCGGCAGACTTGAACGCGCATTCCAGATAGATGCGCCGTTTACGGTATCCTCTTTTTTGCAGAGAATGGGTCGCACAGGCAGACGCGATCTGCCACCTGAAATGTGGTTCGTTATCCGCGAGGATATGCCCGAACCAAGGACTATGCTGCCTTCCACAGTTCCGTGGAAGCTTCTGCAGGGCATAGCGCTGGTGCAGGTCTATCTCGAAGAGCGCTGGGTGGAGCCGCCTCGGCTTGACCGACTGCCTTTCAGCCTGCTTTATCACCAGACTATGAGCACTCTTGCATCGTGCGGTGAACTTACTCCCGCACAGCTGGCACAGCGGGTACTCACGCTGAAATATTTCCACCGTATATCCACCGAGGATTACAAGATACTTCTTCGCCACCTCATCGAGACCGATCATATCCAGCGTACTGATGAGGGCGGATTGATAGTTGGTCTGGCAGGGGAGCGGATAGTGAATAACTTCCGATTCTTCGCCGTATTTCAGGAGAACGAGGAGTACACTGTCAGGTGTGAATCACAGGAGCTTGGCACTCTTGTTATGCCTCCTCCTGTGGGTGAAAAGATAGCCATTGCAGGTCAGGTGTGGATAGTCACCGAACTTGACCGAAAGCGTCATCTGGTCTTCTGCGAACCTGTCAAAGGCAAAGTTCCTGCCTATTTCGGTGACTGTCCCGGTGATATAAACACAAAGATACTCGCGCGTATGAAGCAAGTACTATGCGAGGACAAGACCTATCCTTATCTTATGAAAAATGCCGCGGCACGGCTTTCGCAGGCAAGATTTTCAGCCAGAAATTCAGGTATCGTCTGCGAAAACCTCATCAATCTCGGCGGAGATATGTGGGCGCTTTTCCCGTGGCTTGGAACCTACTCATTCTTTGCGCTGGAGCGTTTTCTCAACGTAAGGTGCAGGGAAAAACTGCGTATGCGCGGGCTGGACAGCTGCCGCCCGTACTTTATACAGTTCACAATGGCGGCGGACGAATATACATTTTTCAGCACACTGCGCGAAGAAATCGCACGCCCCATCGACCCCATGGAACTTGTCTATCCCAAGGAAGTTCCTCTCTTTGAGAAGTATGATGAATATCTGCCTGCTGAACTTGTTCGCAAGGGATTTGCCTATGGCGTTCTTGATATCGACGGTATGCTTAGCGCAGTCAACAGCTGGTGCGACAGATTTTTCGGCGATAGCAAAAAGGAGTTGCCATGCTTATAGATTTTCAGACAAAGGACGGAAAACCTCTGTACGACTACATCTGGGACAGAGTTTATTCCGAACTGGGTTTCAAGCCCTCATACGATTATCATGGACATTCCATGAATGTGCCTCTGCCCTTTGCCATTAAGCAGAGGTATTCGGTTTATGCTATAGATGATATGACAGATGCGCAGATAGACATTCTTAACAAGAAAATTCCATCTGTACTGGAAGATATAACATCGGTCGGAGAATGCATCTACGCTCTTGACTGGCATCATTCCGCATTTCTTTTCGACCCGCGTGATGAGGATGATATGAAGTCAGTACCCTCTGTCGATGAAAAGACCGGGGAATGTCTGGGCATGAATTATTTTCCTGCATTTTGTCCTGACGGCGATTACTATTTCTTCATAGCCGAGGATTTTTCATTCGGCTATCTTGGTCATCCCTGGCGTCAGGAGATATGGGTGTTCGGAGATAAACTCATCGACCGTATCGAAAATGAATACAACAGCTTCGGCTGGAAAAAGATATATGATAAGGAGTAGTGAAAATGAAAACAGCAATAGTATATTATTCTCTGAACGGCAACACCGAGTTTGCAGCTAATAAGATAGCTGAAAATATCGGTGCTGACCTTATCCCTGTACGTCCTGTAAAGGCATACCCCGATAAGGGTTTTGCTAAATTGTTCTGGGGTGGAAAAAGCGTAGTTATGGGTGAAAAGCCAAAGCTCCAGCCCTATTCCTTCAACGCTGAAAATTATGATCTCATAATCTTTGGTTCGCCTGTCTGGGCTAACACTATCGCACCCCCTCTGCGTACTTTCATACAGGAAAATCTCATCTCTCTCAAAGGTAAGACCTTTGCTTTTATCAGCTGCTTTACAGCGGCGGGCGGCGACAAGGCACTCATCAAGCTGAAAGGTTATCTGGGTGTTGATGCTGTGGCGGCTGAACTTTACCTTGTTGACCCCAAGGATAAGCCCGACCCCGCTAACGAACAGAAAATATCCGAATTCTGTGAAAAGCTGAAAAGCTTAGGCTGACAAGTACGATCATGATATATAGAAAAGCAGTTCGCGAAGACATTGATGCTATATGCAAGATCATCACTTCAGCCATAGCCGAGATGGAGTTGCATAATATTTTCCAGTGGGACTCTGTCTATCCTGCAAAAGAAGATTTTCTCTCCGACATTGAGAATAATACTCTCTTCGTTGGAACCGCAGATGATGATATCGCCGTTGTCTACGCTGTAAGCAAGGAGTATGACGAACAGTATTCTAACGGAAACTGGCAATACCCTGACAGCGATTTTCGAGTGATACATCGTCTGTGCGTAGCACCGAAATATCAGCACAAAGGCATAGCGGGGCAAACCCTTGCCCACATAGAGAACGAACTCCGCAAGAGCAGGATAGATTCGGTAAGACTTGATGTCTTCACCGAAAACCCCTTTGCTCTCTCACTCTATCGAACCCATGGATACACCGAAGTCGGCAATGCCAATTGGCGCAAAGGCAGATTTTTACTTATGGAAAAACACTTATAGCAAAAAAACGCACACGCTTGAAAACGTGTGCGTTTTTCATATTCATTATTTAAGGAATCCGTTGATAATCTGTTCCTCAGCCTCAGCCTCGGTAAGACCAAGTGTCATCAGCTTGATAAGCTGTTCGCCTGCTATCTTTCCGATGGCAGCCTCGTGAACCAGCGCCGCATCTATGCAGTTAGCTTCAAGTGAGGGAACAGCAAGTATCCTGCCGTTATCCATTATGATGGAATCACATTCGGTGTGACCTGTGCAGACAGCGTTGCCGTTCACACAAAGGTCAAGCTTCTGATAAGAGCTGTCTCTTGCGACAGACCTTGATACCACATCGGCAGCCGAACCGTCACCGTTAAGGGATACCTGATAAGTGCTGAACGCCTGCTGCTCGCCGTGGGTCATAAGTCTTTCACGGACATTCAGCTTTGCACCTGCTTTCAGCTCGGCGATTGTCTTTCTGTCGGTGGAATCAACGCCCTTTATCTGCACCATTTCCATATCAACAGTGCTGTTCTCTTCCATATATACTTCGGTCACGGGATTGAGCACTCTCTTGCCTGTGCCGTCGCCCGAACCGTAGTGCTTTTCAACGTATCTTACCTTTGAATTCTTGCCAACAAAGAATCTGTGAACACCGTCATGCTCGGAATCCTGAGTTCCGCAGTTGTCGATACCGCAGCCTGCAACTATCAGAACATCGCAGTCCTCGCCAACATAGAAATCATTGTATACAGTCTCTTTCAGACCGCTCTCGCTGAGCACAACAGGTATGTGTACGCTCTCATTCTTTGTGCCTGATTTTATCTTGATATCGATACCGCTTACATCTGTCTTGCTCACGATCTCGATATTAGCAGTTGAATTTCTTCCCACAGATTCACCGTTGGCGCGGAGATTGTAAGCACCCTCTGGTATGTCGTGAAGTTCTGCGACTTCTTCTAAAAGCTGTTTCTGTACAGCATCCATTTTCAGCATCTCCATCGCCTCCTTATTCTTCTATCTTAGGACAGATAGTCTGTGCATAATTGCTCTGCATGATCTCAGGAAGTACCTCATCAGCAGAACCTCTTCTTACAAGCTTGCCGTCTGCAAGAACGATTATCTCGTCTGCTATTTTCAAAAGTCTCTCCTGATGTGAGATAACAACAACAGTTCTGTTCTTGTCGGACTTGCGCATATTTTCAAATATCCTGATAAGATTATTGAAGCTCCAAAGGTCGATACCTGCCTCGGGCTCATCGAAAACAGCAAGCTTTACATCTCTTGCCATAACAGTGGCTATCTCAATTCTTTTGAGCTCACCGCCCGAAAGAGAGGCGTTTACTTCACGCTTGATATAATCCTTTGCGCAAAGACCAACTTCTGAAAGGTAAGAACAGGCATCTGATACCGAAAGATTCTTTCCCGCAGAGATACGCAGCAGGTCAAGTACAGTCAGACCCTTGAAGCGTACAGGCTGCTGAAAAGCAAAGCCTATGCCTGCCTTTGCCCTGTCGGTTATGCTCATATCAGTGATATCGGTATCATTGAATACAAGTCTGCCGTCCGAGGGCTGAACTATGCCCGCGATTATCTTGGCTAGAGTGGATTTTCCTCCGCCGTTGGGGCCTGTTATAACAACGAATTTATTATCGGGGATCTCAAGATCTATCCCGCGTATGATGTCGGAAGTTTTTCCGCCGTCAACGGCGCTGAAAGAGATATTATTAAGCTTCAGCATTATTATGTGTCCTTTCATCATTGATTTTCGATTTATGTTTCATAAAACTCACTTTGCCATTATATCACATTTTTCTTCATTTTACAATAGATTTTTTATTAATGACCTTAATTTCACTTTGTGTTAATTTATTAATATATTTTAGCGGATTTTTTGTAATAATTTTTTATGAAATCCTCTGAAAACTCTTGAAATCATTTGCAAAATATGGTATAATGTTATATATTTATTGCGAATATCGGAAATTGTCAAACAATATCCGGACCATTATGATAATTTATGAAAGGGTGTGGTCTCAATGCTGACTGACATAGTAGAGGCTTTTCAGTATTTCATAAAGCGAATGTCTGAGCTCAAAAACCCTCTTGAGACTGAATCCATAGCTGATGCGATAAAGGATATATGCAGATTATCCAATGTAGGCTTAATGAAAGTTGATGTCTATTCAAGCGTCACACTGGTAGGTACTGATGACAAAAAGACCCATATCCTGTGTAACAGCGGCGAGACCGATGACGATTTCATCAGAATAAAGAAGATAACCGGCGGCTACGGGGCGCTGATATATACGATCCACCATAAAAAAGGCACTGAGCCCTGGACTGACAGGGTACATAACAGACTTGATCTGATGGTATCCATACTGTATATGTTTACCAGCAGTTTCGTCGTAAATCAGGTGGCAAAGAAATATGCTTTCAATGATGAAGACGGTTACCATAACCTCAGGTATTTCGGTACACAGCTTATAAAGCTCGCTGTCGAGAACCAGCTGAAAGGTCTTGCTGCCGCTCAGTTCAACCTGAAACATTTTCAGGGTGTAAATCATCAGGTTGGAAGAGAAAACGGCGATGCTGTCATGCGCGGTTTCATTGACGGGCTTGAAAAGATAAAGGATCACCCCTTACCTGTCTGCAGAATGGGCGGAGATAATTTCATCATGCTTATGTCTGCCAAAAAGGTGGATGATGTTATCGGATATCTCAAAGGTACGATAATATCTTTCGGCAATGGTTTCAGCGAGCGTATCAATGTCAGTGCCACCGCAGGCATCTTCGTTTTTGATGATGATTTTGACCTGAGATCACTCGATGATGTTATGGACAAGGTCATGCCTGCATCAAGTCTGGCAAAGACCGCAGGCCGTGACGATGTTATTTTCTACGATTCCGAGCTTATGAAGATCAGACAGCGGATAGCTTCAATACAGCATCTTCTGCCCATCTCCATCGAAAAGGAAGAATTCAAGGTCTACTACCAGCCAAAGGTCTCCATAACCGACGGCACTATCGTAGGTGCGGAAGCACTTTGCCGCTGGGCAAGGGATGACGGACTTATACATCCGATTGAATTTATACCTATACTTGAACAGTCCATGGATATATGCAAGCTGGACTTCTATATGATCGAGCACGTATGCCGTGATATCAGGCGCTGGTTAGACGAGGGCAAAAACGTTGTGCGCATCTCCGTGAACCTTTCCCGAAAGCATATGCTGGATGTTGACCTTGTACAGCATCTGCTGGATTTCGTAGATAAGTACGATGTTCCCCACGACCTTTTCGAGATAGAACTGACCGAGACCACTACAGACGTTGAGTTCAAAGACCTTAAACGAGTTGTAAGCGGTCTTCAGAAGCAGGGTATATCGACTTCCGTTGACGATTTCGGCATCGGATATTCGTCACTGAAACTCATTAAAGAGATACCATGGAACGTGCTGAAGATCGACAAGAGTATAGTTCCTGCGGATGAAGATGACGAACACAGCCCCACAAGCGTCATGTTCAAGTACGTTGTTGCTATGGCGCGTGAGATGGGTCTGGCAATAATCGCTGAGGGCGTTGAGACCGTAAATCAGGTCGAAGTACTGAGAAAGAACGGCTGTGACATCGCCCAAGGCTTCTACTACGATAAACCTCTTCCGGTGGAAGTATTTGAAAAACGACTTGAAACAGGCGTGATAATCAAATAAAGATATTTGCAGCATCTCTGTAAAGGGGTGCTGTTTTTTACTCTCAAAAGATCTAAAAAAATCTTTGTGGGGACAGCAGGTCATTATCCCGGACAAACTGCCATATAATCAAACAAAGAAGGAGGACTTGCTATGGGAAATATCAAAAAAATCTTTATACTGTTCGTGTGCCTGACAATGCTTTGTTTACTTGTGCCGAAAAATACATCCGCCGAGACAGTTTCCATTGAAGATATGCTAGAAGCCATGCCTGCAGAGGAGATAATCGCAGTTGAGTGTTCAACAGGTCAGATGCTGATGGAGAAAAACTCTGCTGAGGTTCGTGAGGTATCTCACCTTGCAAAGCTGATGCTCGCTCTGCTTGCGGCAGAAAAGATAGAAAAAGGTGAGCTTTCTCTGACAGATACGGTGACTGTATCTGCGAAAGCCAACTCAATGCCAGCACCTCAGATATGGCTTGATAAAAATGAAAAAATAACTGCAGAGGAACTTATCAAAGCAATCACAATTAGCAACGCAAACGATGCGGCTGTCGCACTTGCGGAGTATATTTTTGGCTCGACAGATGAAGCTGTGGATGATATGAACACTAAAGCAAAATCACTTGACATGATATCTACGACCTACGCCGATGTATGCGGACTTGACGAAAGAACTCTCTCAAATGCCGCAGATACGGCGATCTTAGCATCGGAATTTGTCAAGCATGATATACTTACACCGTATTTTACATCATGGATAGACCATGTACGAGACGGAAAAGCAGAGCTTGTGAACCTCAACCGACTTGTCAGGACATATAAAGGTATAACAGGATTAAAAGCCTGTTCATCATCTTCGGCAGGGGAGTGTACTGTTGTCACGGCAAAGCGTGGAAAAATGGAGATAGCGGTGGTTGTCCTCGGCTGTACCGACCGTACCCTCTGCGATGATATCGCAAAGAAACTGTTGGATATGTGCTTTGATATGTATTCGCTGTATATCCCCGAAATCACGGAAGATATGCTTGAAAATATACCTGTACTTCTTGGCGAGAAAAGCAAAGTTTCCGTTGGCTTTGACAAATTACCTGCGGTGGTCGTTCCGAAAGGATCGTCAGCAAGCTTTGATATCAGTTTTGATAAAGTAGAAGAACTTTCAGCCCCCGTTAAGAAAGGTCAGGTATGCGGAAAACTGGAATGCAGGTACGGAGATCAGGTCATTTATTCTGCTGATCTGGTAGCTGAATGGGGTGTAAAGCAGAAGACCTTTGCACATTGTATGAAAATATTGCTGAATTATCTTCTAAAAATTTAAAACATATTTTGTCTGAATTACACAAAAGTGACAAGTCTATCTGAAATGGCTTGCAAAGTCATAAAAAATATTGTATAATAAATTAAAGCAATTTATTTAGAAAGGCTGATTAAAATGTCACTTACATTAAGAACAAAATATCTTGAGGGTTTTGTTGCAGATCACGAGTTCGATGCTATCGCTCCTGCTGTAACTGCTGCTCACAACACGCTGGCTGCCAAGAACGGTCCCGGCAACGATTTCCTGGGCTGGGTGGAACTGCCTACCGATTATGACAAGGAGGAGTTCGCAAGGATCAAGGCTGCTGCTGAAAAGATAAAGGATACTGCTGATGTGCTTATCGTTATCGGTATCGGTGGTTCTTATCTCGGCGCGAGAGCTGCTATCGAACTGCTCAAGTCGCCGTTCTACAACAATCTCAAGAAGGATACTCCCGACATCTACTTTGTCGGCAACAATATAAGCGCTACATACCTCAACGAAGTACTGAGCATCTGCGAGGGCAAGGACGTAGCTGTTAACGTAATCTCCAAGTCTGGTACTACTACCGAGCCTGCACTTGCTTTCAGAGTATTCAAGAAGCTGCTGGAAGACAAGTACGGCAAGGACGGTGCTAAGGAGCGTATCTTCGCTACTACAGATAAGGCTAAGGGCACACTGAAGGAGCTCTCCGACGAGATGGGCTATGAGACTTTTGTAGTTCCCGATGATGTCGGAGGAAGATTCTCCGTTCTGACTGCTGTTGGTCTGCTGCCCATCGCTGTTGCAGGCTGCGATATCGACGCTCTGATGAAGGGCGCACAGAACGCTCAGAAGAAGTATGCTAATGATGACGGCAACGACTGCTACAAGTACGCTGCTGCAAGAAATATCCTTTACAGAAAGGGCAAGAGCGTTGAGATGCTGGTTTCCTACGATCCCGCTTTCACACTGATGGGTGAGTGGTACAAGCAGCTCTTCGGCGAGAGCGAAGGCAAGGACGGCAAGGGCATATTCCCCTCAGCTGCTACTTTCTCCACCGATCTGCACTCACTGGGTCAGTTCATCCAGGACGGTTCCAACCTCATGTTCGAGACCGTTGTGAACATCAAGACACCCAAGCAGGACTTCTTCATTGAAGAGGATGCTGAGAACAGAGACGGTCTGAACTTCCTTTCTAATCAGAATATGTCCGTTGTTAACCAGAAGGCTTTTGAGGGAACAATCCTCGCTCACACTGAGGGCGGCGTTCCCAATCTGGTCATCGACGTTGACAAGATCGACGAGGAGAACCTCGGCGAGCTGATCTATTTCTTTGAGAAGGCTTGCGCTATCTCCGGTTATATGCTGGGTGTAAATCCCTTCAACCAGCCCGGTGTTGAAAGCTACAAGAAGAATATGTTCGCTTTGCTTGGTAAGCCTGGCTACGAGGATCAGAAGGCTGCACTTGAGGCTAAGCTGGGTTAATTTAAAGAAAAAGAAATTATGCGGCAACGCCGCTTAAAATAAATGCTTTTAAAGCAGAATGGAGAGTTATTATGATTAATTTGATTCCGGGAAAAAAGGGTACAGGCAAGACTAAGATACTTGTTGACTCCATTGTTAAGGCTGCGGAAAATGCAACAGGCAACGTTGTATGCATCGAGAGAGGCATGAAGCTCACTTACGATATCCCCCACAGTGTAAGACTTGTTGATGCTGAGGATTACGGCATCACCAGCTTTGAGACTTTCTATGGTTTCATTGCAGGTCTGCTGGCTGGCAATCACGATATACAGGATATATTTGTTGACGGTATTCTGAAGATCGGCGGCAGAAACTATGACGAGCTGGGCGACCTCATCGAGAAGATCGCTGTTCTGGCAAAGGATATCAACATCGTGTTCACAGTATCTGCTGATGTTGAAGAACTGCCTGCACAGGTAAAGGCATTTATCAAGTAATTTGTTAAATTTTATTTGATTGCGCAAAAAAATCAAAAAAACTATTGACAAATCACTGACTTCGAGTTATAATGGAGTTTGTGATGTTTGAGGTGTACTATGAAAATACATCTGAAAGAGCTTTTCGATATCGTAGGTGAGGTCAAGGAGTTTGACTACATGATCTCTCCTGAAGAAGTCGGAGAGTATTCATCTTATGATTTTACAGCACCGATAGCAGTCAGGGGCATGGTAGAGAATCGCGCAGGCGTTGTAACGCTTAGCTTTAGCGTAGTATTTACTTTGTCACAGGTCTGCGACAGATGTCTTAAAGAGTTTGAGCGTGAGTACAGCTATGATCTCAGTCATATACTTGTCAGACAGCTCCACAGCGGACGCGATGACTATGATGAGTATGTTGTTTGTGAGGATAATGTTCTCGAGCTTGATGAACTGGTCATTTCCGACCTGCTGCTCCAGCTGCCCACCAAGATACTCTGTAAAGAGGATTGCAAGGGGTTATGCTTCAAATGCGGCAAGGATCTGAATGATGGCGATTGTGATTGCCCGAAAGATCCGTTTTGATCTGACGACTGGTGTTACTATTACCGAAGAGGAGGTGCCAAAATGGCAGTACCAAAGAGAAAAGTCTCCAAGGCTAGACGTGACAAAAGACGTTCAGCTGTTTGGAAGCTTGAAGCGCCTGCACTGAGCAGATGCTCCAACTGTGGCGAGTTGACTTCGCCTCACAGAGTGTGCAAGAACTGCGGTTATTACAAGGGCGTTGAGGTCATCAAGAAGGACGCATAAGCCTATTGGTACCTTACAGTCTTAAATAACAATGACTGAACAGGGCAGAGGAAATGAATTTTCCTCTGCCTTTTAGTTTGATGTTGATTTTTTCAGAAAGATATGTTATAATATATTAGATATGCGTTTTGTTATAAAGGAAGGGGAGGATATTAATGGTTCTGCCTGTTGTTGCAGTGGTCGGAAGACCAAACGTGGGCAAATCCACGCTTTTCAATAAACTTATAGGTCAGCGGCTTTCAATAGTCGAGGATACCCCCGGTGTCACAAGAGACCGTATCTACGGTAAATGTGAGTGGCTTGGAAGAGAATTCATGCTGGTTGATACCGGCGGTATCGAGCCTGAATCCAATGATATCATTCTTTCTCAGATGAGAAGACAGTCTGAGTTGGCTATTACCTCGGCTAATGTTATAATACTCGTTACCGATATCAAGAGCGGTGTTACTTCCACAGATATGGAAGTTGCTCAGATGCTTCTTAAATCAGGCAAGCCTGTTGTGCTTTGCGTAAATAAGGTGGATAACGTTGGCGAGCCCCCTATGGAGCTTTATGAGTTCTATAATCTGGGTCTTGGTGAGCCTTTCCCTGTATCGTCGGTGCATGGTCACGGCACAGGCGATATGCTTGACGAAGTGTTGAAATATCTGCCCGATGTAACCGAAGAGGAAGACGATGAAGAGACTGTTAAGGTCGCAGTCATCGGTAAGCCTAATGTGGGCAAATCCTCATTGATTAACCGTATCTGCGGTGAGGAGCGTGTTATCGTATCCGATATTGCAGGCACTACCCGCGATGCTACAGATACTGATATCGAAAATGAGTTCGGTAAATTCGTATTCATCGATACCGCGGGCATAAGACGTAAATCCAAGGTGCTGGAATCTGTGGAGAAGTATTCGGTACTGAGAGCTTATATGGCTGTTGATAGAGCCGACGTTGCAGTTATCGTCATTGATGCCACCGTAGGCTTTACCGAGCAGGACAGCAAGGTGGCAGGCTACGCTCATGAAAAGGGCAAGGCTTGCGTTGTTGCTGTGAATAAGTGGGATGCCCTAGAAAAAGACGGCAAGACCATGAACGAATTCCGCAAAAAGCTTGAGGACGATTTCAGCTTCATGAGCTATGTGCCTTTTGTATTCGTTTCTGCAAAGACAGGTCTGCGTATCGACAAGCTGTTTGAGATGATACGCTACGTCAAGGAGAAGAACTCCATACGTATCGCAACAGGTAAGCTTAACGAAGTTCTTGCCTATGCAACTCAGCGTGTTCAGCCCCCCTCTGATAAGGGCAGACGTCTGAAGATATACTACATGACACAGGTATCCACCAATCCGCCCTCCTTTGTGTTCTTCGTTAACAGGGCAGAGCTTTTCCATTTTTCCTATCAGCGTTACATTGAAAACCAGATCCGTGAGACTTTCTCTCTGGACGGCACGCCAATAGTTTTCAAGATAAGAGAACGTGACAGGGATGACGTTAAATGACCGACAGGAGCTATATTGACATATGAAAGATGTATTGGCTATATTATTTACAGTTGTATTCTCGTACCTGTTTGGCAGCCTGAATTCTGCCATAATCGTTTGCAGATTATGGAAAAAACAGGATATCCGCGATTACGGAAGCAAAAACGCAGGTCTGACCAATGTTCTGCGTGTTTACGGCAAAGGTCCCGCACTGGCTACACTTCTCTGCGATCTTGCCAAGGGTGTTATCGCTGTGGTCGTATGCCGCCTGCTTGTGCATAAGGCAATGGGCGTGGAATTTTTCGGCGATCCCCATTTCATCGGATATCTTGCAGGTCTGTTCGTAATGCTGGGACACTGCTTCCCTGTATTTTACGGATTCCACGGCGGAAAGGGTGTTCTGCTGGCGGCAACTACTCTTCTCGCCATTGACCCCCTGACTTGTCTGTGTGCCCTTGTGGTATTTGCGGCACTGCTGGCAGTAACAAAGTACGTATCGGTAGGTTCCATATTTGCTTCAATAGCTTACCCGACCTTCACTTTCATTCTACAGAATTTCGTCTACAAGGATAATTACGCAGTTATCCCAAATACTGTTATGGGCGTGCTGATATGCATTCTGATAATCTCACTTCACCATGCCAATATCAAGAGACTTCTTAACGGCACCGAAAACAAATTCGGTCAGAAAAAGAAAGCGGATAGCTGAGCAAAAATTCTTTTTATCAACACAGGATTTTCACTGATATGGGATATAATGGCTTCAACATGATCCCAATGATCTATAATTTCAGAATATTTTCACAAACGGGAGGTATGAATAATGGCAAATATCACAATACTCGGTTCAGGCGGATTTGGTCTTTCTCTTGCTATAATGTGCGATAATGCAGGACATGATGTAACTGTATGGAGCAAATTTCAGGACGAGATAGACACTATAAACAGGACAGGCGAGCTTAAAAGCAAGCTTCCCGGAGTACTTGTAAACAAGTCCATCAAGCTTACTACGGATATTTCTGCGGCAAAGGGAAAGGATATGGTCATTATCGGCATACCCTCAAACTTTGTAAGAAGTGTCTGTGAGGAAGCCGCGCCTTATATTGACAAGAATACTATAATCGTGAACACTGCGAAAGGTCTTGAAGCGGGAAGCCTTAAAACCATGACACAGGTGGAAAAGGAATGCTTCCCCGAGAATACCATAGCTGTTCTCACAGGTCCTTCCCACGCTGAGGAAGTTGCACGTGGCATACCCACCACAGTCTGCACCGCCTGCGAGGATACCGAAGCGGCATACTTCATTCAGCAGACCCTTTCAAACAATACCTTCCGCGTATACGTGAATGACGATGTTATCGGCTGCGAGATAGGCGGTTCGCTGAAAAACGTAATCGCGCTGGCTGCGGGTGTATGCGATGGCTTGGGCATGGGCGATAACACCAAGGCAGCTCTTATGACCAGAGGCATTCGTGAGATAGCAAGGCTTGGCTTAGCACTGGGTGCTAAGACTGAAACCTTCGCAGGACTCAGCGGTATAGGCGACCTTATCGTAACCTGCTGTTCAATGCACAGCCGTAACAGACGCGCAGGCATACTCATTGGTCAGGGCGTTGACCCTGCCGAAGCAGTAAGACAGGTAGGCACGGTAGAAGGTTATACCTGCACCAGGAACGCTTATGCTCTTGCCAAGAAAATGGGTATCGAGATGCCAATTACCGAAGAACTTGCAAAGGTCCTCTTTGAAGGCTCGCCCGTTGGAGACAGCATTAAGAAGCTCATGGGCAGACCTTCCAAAAACGAGACCGAGAGCCAGTTCCTTAACTGACGGAGGTGCATCATGCTCAAAAAGTATAATATCAAGACCGATAAAGAGGGACTTTACAATATAACCAGCTATGTAAGACAGACTCTGAACGAATCCGGAGTTGAAAGCGGTATCGCAGTGATATTCTGTCCCCATACCACTACGGCTATCACCATAAACGAGAATGCCGACCCCGATGTGCAGACAGATCTGCTGTTCGCACTGGATAAGACCTATCCCGACAGACCTCAGTTCAGGCACATGGAAGGCAATTCCGCGGCACATCTCAAATCAAGCTGTGTGGGCGCTTCCGAAACTGTTATAATCGAGGACGGCACACTGCTGCTGGGTACATGGCAGGGTATTTATTTCGCTGAATTTGACGGTCCTAGGACAAGAAGCTTTTATGTAAAGATCGTCAAGGGATAAAACTTGATAACTATTTGATAAATTGATGATACTTAACTGCGGAGAAACGCGAAATTTCTCCGCAGTTTTTTCTAATAAATTTGTGAAAACCCTTTACAAGAGACGAAAAATATAGTATAATTTTATTGTGAGTAATTACGCGCTTTGCGTAAATGTTTTTAAGGAGTGTTATTTATGGGTGCTAAATATAAGCGTATCCTCCTCAAGCTGAGCGGCGAGGCTCTTGCGGGAGATAAGAAGATAGGTCTTGATTATGATATAATCAATTCCTTTGGCAAGAGCATAAAAAAAGTCGTAGATGCAGGCGTTGAGGTCGGCATAGTTGTCGGCGGAGGAAATTTCTGGAGAGGACGTTCCAGCGGTGCTATGGACAGAACCAGAGCAGACCATATCGGTATGCTTGCCACTGCTATGAATGCCCTTGCAGTTGCGGACGGTCTTGAGAACTGCGGCATGGAAGTCAGAGTTCAGACCGCTATTTCTATGCCTCAGGTAGCTGAACCCTATATCAGGAACAAGGCTATGCGTCACTTTGAAAAGGGCAGAGTTTGCATCTTCGGCTGCGGAACAGGTAACCCCTTCTTCTCAACCGATACTGCTGCTGCACTGAGAGCTGCCGAGATAGAAGCTGATATATTCCTGAAGGCTACTATGGTTGACGGCGTTTATGATAAGGATCCCCATAAGTACAGCGATGCTGTCAAGTATGATTCACTGACATTCAGCGAGGTTCTGGAAAAGGGGCTTCAGGTAATGGATTCTACCGCTGCTGCACTTTGCAAGGATAATAACATTCCCGTACTGGTCTTTGATCTTGCAAGACCCGATAATATTTTTGATGCCGTTATGGGCGAAAATGTAGGCACACTGGTATCAGCTGAATAATAAAAGAAAGGAAGATATGTTATGCAGGAAATAAAAAATAAAGCTAAGGAAAAAATGGAGAAGTCGGTAAACGTTATGCTTTCCGATTTTGCTGCAATAAGAGCGGGCAGAGCTAATCCCGCAGTTCTCGATAAGGTTAAGGTTGACTACTATGGTTCTCCCACACCTGTAAACCAGATGGCTGCTGTATCTGTTGCTGAGGCAAGAATACTGGTCATCACTCCCTGGGATAAGAGCACTCTCAAGTCCATTGAAAAGGCTATACAGGCTTCCGATATCGGTATCAATCCCCAGAATGACGGTCAGACTATCAGACTGATATTCCCTCAGCTGACTGAGGACAGACGTAAGGAGATCGTTAAGGATGTCAAGAAGGGCGGCGAGGATACCAAGGTAGCTGTACGTTCCATCAGACGTGATGCTATCGAAAAGATCAAGGCTAAGAAGAAGAATAACGAGATCACCGAGGATGAGCAGAAGGACGGCGAGGAAGCTATCCAGAAGATCACCGATAAGTTCATCAAGGAGATCGACGGTCACGTAGCTGAGAAGGAAAAAGAGATCCTCTCTATTTAAGGTGACGAATGGCTAGGAAAATAAGCTGTCTTGGTGATAATATCATACCCCCCGCACACGTGGGCGTTATCATGGACGGTAACGGCAGATGGGCGAAAAAACGCGGTCTGCCCAGAAAGTTCGGACACCGCGAGGGTGCGAAGAATTTCCGTTCCATAACCAAGCACGCAAAAGCGGTGGGTATCGATTATATCACGTTCTATGCGTTCTCTACGGAGAACTGGAAGCGTCCCAAAGAAGAAGTGGACGCGATAATGGATCTTTTTGAAAAATACCTTGATGAAGTTGAAGACTTCATCGAGGAGAATATCCGTATAAGGTTCATAGGTGACAGGTCGCAGCTGAAGCCATCGCTTCAGGCTAAAATGCGCCACACTGAGGAGACTTCCAAGGATTTTGATGCCATGACCCTCGTGCTTGCCATAAATTACGGCGGCAGAGACGAGATATGTCACAGCGTAAAGACCCTTGCTGAGCAGGTAAAGCGCGGCGAACTGGAACCACAGGATATCACCGAGGATATGATCGAACGCAACCTTTATACCGAGGAGATCCCTCCGCTTGACCTTGTAATAAGACCCAGCGGTGAGCAGAGGCTGTCCAACTTTATGATATGGCAGGCAGCCTATGCCGAATTTTACTATACAAATATTCTCTGGCCTGATTTTCGCGTAAATGATTTTGACAAGGCTATCCTTGATTTTTGCGAAAGAAACAGAAGATTCGGAGGAATTTAACTAATATGTCCACACGAATAATCTCTGCTGCGGTGGCGCTGGTTGCGGCCATCGTCCTCGTAGCTCTGCATTCAACGATTTTGATAAACCTTGCGGTCGGTGCACTTTCTGTAATGGCTGTGTACGAAGTATTCAAGGCAGTAGGCTATGATAAATACAAGATTCAGAATATCGCCTGCATGGCTTTTGCAGGTATCGATGCTTTAGTTCCGTTTTTCATGTACAGGCTGAATACCCTTTATTTTTTCAGCTACAGGCTCTATCTTGGTATTTTTGTCCTGCTGATGTGCATACTGTATCTTAGGGATCATAAGACCCTCAAGTATACAGATTTCTTTGGAATGACAGGTATAACCGTACTGCTGAGCTATTCCTTCGGTACGCTGATAAAGCTGGCACAGGATAACAGTCTCGTTTATCAGGTAGCTGCTGATTCAAGGGGAAAGGCACAGGTCTACCTGATAGTAATATCTCTTGCGGCGGCATGGCTGGCTGACAGCGGCGCGTATTTCGTCGGAACTTTCTTCAACAAGACCGGCAGAGAAGTACATCACCCGTGGCCTGAGATCAGTCCTAACAAGACGCTTGAAGGTCTTGTTGGCGGTGTTGTTACCAACGGACTGATACTTGTTATCACAAGCCTGATCTTTGATCTGGTGAACCCTGCTTTCAAGGTACGCTATATCTTTGTTTTCTGTGCAGGAATGGCTGCTGCTCTTATCGGTTTGGTGGGCGACCTTACAGCTTCGATGATAAAGCGTCAGACAGGAATAAAGGACTACGGAAAGATAATGCCCGGTCACGGCGGTGTTATGGACAGGTTCGACAGCGCTCTGCTAGTAGTACCGTTCATATGCTATCTTGCATCACAGGGACTGCTTATCGTAGGTACAAATACATAACGCTCAAGGGGCAGGTCTGAATGGCTTACCCCTTTTGAACGTTTTTTACAGAGGTCTTTTTTATGAAAACTATCAGTATTTTAGGTTCGACAGGTTCCATAGGCACACAGGCATTAGAGGTTTGTGAGGAGCATAACATAAAGGTAAAAGCTCTGGCAGCACATTCAAATGCAAAACTTCTGGCTGAACAGGTGGTCAAGTTCGGTGCGGAGTATGCCTGCATTTTTGATGAGAACAAGCTTGATGAGCTGAAAAGCTGTCTTTCCAGCAGGAAAGTAACACTGCTGACAGGTATGGAGGGTCTTAAGTCCATTGCTTCACTTGACAGTGTGGATATCATGCTGAATTCAGTTGTTGGCATGGTGGGACTTGTACCTACCCTCACAGCGATAGAGCATGGCACAGATATCGCTCTTGCAAACAAGGAAACTCTAGTTGCGGGCGGCAAACTGGTCATAAACGCCGCAAAGGAGAAGGGCGTGAATATCTATCCCGTGGACAGCGAACATTCGGCGATTTTCCAGGCAACTCAGGGAAACAGCATGAACCGTGTCAAAGGGATAATACTTACTGCCTCGGGTGGACCTTTCTTCGGCAAGACCGTAGATGACCTCCGCAATGTTACCGTTGAACAGGCGCTGAATCACCCCAACTGGTCAATGGGCAGCAAAATAACTATTGATTCCGCTACCCTCATGAACAAGGGTCTTGAATTTATCGAGGCTATGTGGCTTTTCGATCTCAGCCCCGAGCAGATAGAGATCGTCGTTCACCGTGAGAGCGTTATACACTCCGCTGTTGAGTTTGAGGATAATTCCGTCATCGCACAGCTAGGTGTTCCCGATATGAAAATACCGATACAGTACGCTTTGCTTTATCCCAACAGGGTACACTGTGACGTAAAGCATCTGTCCTTGACGGATTACGGCAAGCTGACATTTTCAAAGCCCGATTACGATACATTCAAATGCCTTACCGCCTGCATAAAAGCAGTTACTGCCGGCGGGATACTTCCTGCGGCGGTGAATGGTGCTAATGAACAGGCAGTAGCCGCATTCCTGTCGGGCAAGATAAGCTTCCTGGGCATAGGCGAGCTTGTGGAAGAAGTGCTTACTAACACACAGAATAAAGAGATAAACAATGTGGATGATATCCTTGAAGCTGACAGGACTGCAAGGGAATACGTGGCAAAGAGAATACTAGAAAGGCGATTTTAATGAGTATAGTCATAGCAGTAATAATTTTCAGTCTTATTATAACTATCCATGAATTTGGACACTTCATCGCTGCTAAAGCAAACGGTGTAAAGGTGAATGAATTCGCTATAGGCATGGGACCGGCTATTTTCAAAAAGAAAAAAGGCGAGACCCTTTATGCCATTAGGATATTCCCCGTAGGCGGATATTGCGCCATGGAAGGTGAAAATACCGACAGTGCCGACGGCAGAGCTTTCTGCCAGAAAGCGGTATGGAGACGTATGATAATCGTTGTGGCAGGCGTTTTCATGAATATGATCCTTGGTCTTATACTGCTGATGGTTCAGACGGGTATAAGCGATGCCATCGTAACTACAACGATCTCCAAGTTTGAAGAAGGCGCTGTCAGCCAGAAGACAGGACTTAAAGAGGACGACAAGATAATCGCTATAAACGGCATGAGGATCTTCACCTCCACCGATATGTCCTACAAATTCAGCACCGACGATGACGGCGTATACGATATGGTGGTCGAAAGAAACGGCGAGCGTGTCAGCCTGAAAGATGTCCAGCTTGCCACCTCTGTGGACGAGGAAGGGAATATGAGTATCCACTACGATTTCTGGGTAAAGCCCCAGAAAGTCACCGCAGGTTCTGTGGTAACTCAGGCTTTTAAGCAGACAGCCACCGATGCAAGGCTGATATATATTTCCATAGCCGATCTTGTCAGAGGTAAGTTTTCCCTGAAAGATATGAGCGGTCCTGTTGGTATCGTTGATTCCATCGGCGATGTGATCGAGAGTGAGCGCGATGAGGAAACAGGCAAGATCGACTGGAAGAGCCTGACAGATACTATTCTCTATCTTTCCTCTTTCATAACGATAAATGTGGGCGTGTTCAATCTTTTGCCCCTGCCCGCACTTGACGGCGGACGTTTCATCTTCCTGATAGTTGAAGCTATCCGCAGAAAGCCTGTCCCCCCGGAAAAAGAGGGTCTGGTGCATACTATTGGTCTTGCGGCACTGCTTCTGCTGATGGTGGTAATAACTGTGAGTGATATTACAAAGCTGGTATGATATGAAAGATGTTAACAAGCTAAAAGGCGGGATCTACGGTCTGCTTGTGGGCGACGCTCTGGGTGTGCCTTATGAATTTCACCCCGCGGCTGATATCCCGCCTACTGACATGATAGATATGCAGCCTCCCGCGGGATTTTCAAGAGCCCATATGGGTGTACCGCCTGCCACATGGTCTGATGACGGTGCGCAGGCTTTGTGTCTGCTTCACAGCCTTGTTGAGGTAGGTCGTTTCGACCTGAAAAACTTCTCGGATAAAGTTCTCGCATGGTATGATTATGGTCTGTGGGCTGTTGATAACAATGTGTTTGATGTTGGCATACAGACAAGTATGGCACTTGATGCATACAGAAGCGGTATGGCTCCCGAAAAATGCGGTCTTATCCGACCGGACGGCAAGGGCAACGGCGCACTTATGAGAGTTCTCCCACTTGCGCTGTGGCACGAGGGCACCAACGAGGAGCTTGTTGAGGACGCTCACGCTCAGTGCCCTATAACTCACGGCAATATCACGAACCTTGTGTGCTGTGGGCTGTATGTGCTTATAGCAGGATATCTTCTTGATGGTCTTAGCTTCGATGATGCGCTTTCTTCTGCGGTTGCTGAACTACGCCGCATTTATTCGGATAAGCCTGATTTTATCGAAGAATTTGAATTCAGGCTATGTCCCGATGAACCCGATATATGGCGCGGCAACGGCGGCGGATACGTTGTGGATTCGCTGAGAAGTGCCGTTATGATAATGAAAAGAGCATCAAGCTATGAGGACGCCGTAAAACAGGCAATAGCTCTCGGTGATGATACCGATACAACTGCCTGTATCACAGGCGGTCTTGCGGGTATAGTTTTTGGCTATGAGGGTATTCCCGCAAAATGGCTTGAAGAACTCCGCGGCAGAAGTCAGGTAGACGAACTGCTGGCTAAATGGATAAAGTGAATAAAGGGGAATTTTATATGAGAAACGTTGATCCCGTCAAGGTCGGCGGACTTACGCTTGACGGCAAGCATATTTATATACAATCCATGCTGAATGTGCCTTCCACCGATATCGAAGGCTCTGTGGCACAGGCGGAAAGCCTTGAAAAAGCGGGCTGTGAGATAGTCCGTGCGGCAATACCAAACATGGATGCCGTAGCCCTTATCCCTGCGATAAAGGAGAAAATAAACATACCTCTGGTGGCTGATATACATTTCGACTATAAGCTCGCCCTTGCGGCGGCTGATGCGGGTATCGACAAGATACGAATAAATCCCGGCAATATCGGCGATATGGAAAAGGTCAGGGCAGTCGTGAAGAAATGCACCGAAAAGCATATCCCCATAAGGATAGGCGTTAACGGCGGTTCACTCGAAAAGGACATTCTTGCGAAATACGGTTCTCCCTGCGCTGATGCTCTTGTGGAAAGCGCAATGGGTCATGTGAAGATACTTGAACAGTGCGATTTCGGAGATATCGTTATCTCGCTGAAATCTTCTAACGTGAATATTATGATCGAAGCTTACAGAAAGCTTGCCGCACTTTGCAGTTATCCTCTGCATCTCGGTGTTACCGAGGCAGGTACTGAGCGCATGGGTATCATAAAGTCTTCCATCGGCATAGGTTCTCTGTTAGTTGACGGCATAGGCGAGACCATCAGGGTATCCCTGACGGATTCCCCCGAAAAGGAGATATATGCCGCTAAGGATATCCTCAAAGCCATCGGCAGAGGAAGCGGAGTTCAGATAGTTTCATGTCCCACCTGCGGAAGAACAAGGATCGACCTTATAGGTCTTGCCAAGCAGGTGGAAGAGCTTACACGAAATGTGGAAAAGGATATAAAAGTCGCAGTTATGGGCTGCGTTGTCAACGGCATAGGCGAAGCAGGAGAAGCTGATATAGGTATCGCGGGCGGTGACGGCAAGGCTGTCATCTTTGCCCACGGCGAAAAGCTGTATACAGTTTCCGAGGACAAGGCTTTGCAGGCGTTGATGGATGAGATAGAGAAGTTATAAGATAGGACGGTTTTCAAATGGCTACACATACGATCGGTGAATATTTTGATGAATATACAGATTCCATATCCCAGGACATAGCCGAGGGCAAGATACTCAGGCTGGTGTTTTCCGAAGATATGAATGATCTGGAATGCGTGGCATCATTTGAAAATACTGTCACCTTTGATTCAACATCACAGTTTGAACAGCGCATGAGAAATGCCCTGAACTGTGGTTTTTCACTGCGTCCCCGCTTTACACCCGATAAGCTGAGTGCTGAATATTTCGGTGAACTTTGCAAGTTCATGAAGAGCCGTTTCCCTTTTGTGAACGGCTTTCTTGACGATGCAGAGTCTACCTTTGACGGCAAGGTCTTCACCGTTACCTTAAAGCACGGCGGACTTGAGCTGATGAAAAAGGCAGGTATCTACACTGTATTTTCAAGGCTTGTTACCGAACTTTTCTCCACCTCAGCCGAGATTTCTTTCGAGGGCGTGCTGACTAATGATATGGAGCAGTACGAGCAGGCTCAGAGAGAGTTCTTTGAGTCCATGCCCATGCCCGATATCAAGGCATACGAAGAAAAAGCAGTTGCCGCCAAGAACAACAGCGGCGGTTCAGGTGATGCAGCTCCCGAGTTCAGAACTATCGATGTTGATTTCACCAGTCTTCATCTCCTTGGCGAGGGCGCTACCGTCCTTAAAGGCGGTCCTATCCAGTCCGAGAGCCGTGTTCACAGTATGGCAAGTCTGCCCAACGATGCGGCATCACTGGAGCATTTCAACGATGTTGTCACCGTATGGGGCGATATATTCCAGATTGAGACCAAAGAGACCAAAAACGGCAGCCTTATCGCTATGGTATATTTTACCGATTATTCCTCTTCCTGCATGATGAAGATGATAGGCTCGTCCAAAAAGGGCAAGTTTATAAAGCTTACAAAAGATACTCTTGAAGCCATGCTGGGCAAGATGAAAAAGGGTTCTACCATCATCGCCCGCGGCAGGATAGAAGAGGACGACTTCGACCATAACATCTATTTCATGGCTGATGATATTATGCTGGTGGGCAGAGAAAAGGAAAAGGACACCGCCGAGCAGAAGCGTGTCGAGCTCCACTGCCATACCAATATGTCCATGATGGACGCTCTTGCAGCGCCCGAAAAGCTTGTCGCTAAGGCGGCGGGATGGGGTCACAGAGCTCTTGCCATAACCGACCACGGCGTTGTTCAGGGATTCCCCGCGGCGGGCACAAAGTGCCTTGACATACGCAAGGGCGGTCAGGAATTCAAGATAATCTATGGTGTAGAGGCTTACGAGGTCAACAACGATGCAAGGGTGTTTGCAGGTGTTGACAGGCGAGAACTCACCGATGAGATAATCTGTTTCGACCTTGAAACCACAGGCACTAACCCCAAGGATGACAAGATAATCGAGATAGGCGCGGTAAAGATCAGAAATCTGGAGATAGTCGATAAGTTCGATATGCTTGTTGACCCCGAAATTCCCCTTACCGAGTTTATTTCAAACCTGACAAATATCACCGATGATATGCTGAAAGGTCAGGCTGATATAAGAACAGCTATCGAAGCTTTTATTGCTTTCTGCGGAGATTCACCCTGCCTAGTGGCACACAATGCGCCTTTCGATACAGGCTTTATCAGGAGCAACTGCGAAAAGCTAGGCATAGATTTCAAGTTTTCCAGCATCGATACAGTGCCTATGTCACAGCTGATGCTCCCTCAGCTTGAAAGACACAAGCTGAACTACGTTGCTGAACATTTCGGCTTCGGCGATTTTCAGCATCACCGCGGCTGTGATGATGCCGAAGTACTGGGTCATATATTAATCGAACTCAGCAAGATGCTGATGGCTCAGTATCCTCTTGTGCTGATAACTGTTGATATGCTCAACGGTCTTCTGGGCGAACTGGACAGCGTCACAGAAACCAAGGACGTTTTCCACCAGATAATACTTGTAAGGAACAATATCGGTCTTAAAAATCTTTATAAACTGATATCCGATTCCAACCTCAAATACTTCAAGCGCCGCCCTCGTATACCCAAAAGCGAGCTTACAAAGCTTCGTGAGGGACTTATAATCGGAAGTGCCTGCGAGAGGGGAGAGGTCATTCAGGCTTACCTTGAAAACAAGCCCTATGAATACATAAAGCAGATAGCAAGCTTTTACGACTATCTGGAGATACAGCCCGACGGCAACAATATGTTCATGCTGACGGCTGAAAAACCTCCCTATGACAGGATAAAAAACGTCGAGGACGTTAAGGATATAAATCGTTTCATCGTCCGCCTTGGCGAAGATCTTGGCATACCTGTATGCGCTACAGGCGACGTTCATTTTCTCAATAAAGAGGACGCTAAGTTCAGAGCCATAATACAGGCTTCCATGGGCTTTTCCGACTGCGACAATCAGGCACCCCTGTATCTGAAATCTACGACACAGATGCTTGATGAGCTTTCATATCTCGGCGAAGACAAGGCTTATGAAGTCGTTGTCACAAACACAAACAACGTGGCTGATATGATAGACCCCGACCTGAAGGCTTTCCCAAACGGCACATACACACCTTTCATTGAGGGTGCTGTGTATGAGCTCCAGATTATCTGCTGGCGAAAAGCCTGCGAGCTTTACGGCGACTGCGACCCCATGTCCATAGAAGTCCCCGAGGGCGAGGACGTTGACGTGTCTGCCTATTTCGAGGAGCACGTTCATCCGCTGGTCTTCAAGCGCCTTAAACGTGAGCTGGACTCCATCATAAAGCACGGATTCTCAGTGCTGTACATGATATCCCAGAAGCTGGTTGCTTATTCCAACGACTGCGGCTATCAGGTTGGTTCCCGTGGTTCCGTTGGTTCCTCATTCGTTGCTTCCATGTCGGGAATTTCCGAGGTCAATCCTCTTGAACCCCACTACATCTGCCGCAAGTGCCATTATTCCGAGTTCTTTGAAAACGGTGAATACGGCTCAGGCTTCGACCTGCCACCAAAGGACTGCCCCAACTGCGGTATCCCCATGCACCGTGACGGTCATAAGATACCCTTTGAAACATTCCTTGGTTTCGACGGCGATAAAGCCCCTGATATCGACCTTAACTTCTCGGGCGACTGTCAGGGCAAGGTACATAAGTATACCGAAGAACTTTTCGGTCAGGATCACGTGTTCAAGGCGGGTACTATCGGTACCGTAGCGGACAAGACTGCCTACGGCTACGTTAAAAAGTATCTGGACGAACGCGGAAAGACCGCCAATAATGCCGAGATACAGCGTCTTGTAAACGGCTGTGTAGATGTCAAGCGAACTACCTCACAGCATCCCGGAGGAATGGTTGTTATCCCCGGTGACTACGAGGTTTATGACTTCACACCTGTTCAGCACCCCGCTGATAAGGTGGATTCTGACATGGTCACCACCCACTTCGACTTCCATTCACTTCATGATACCATACTGAAGCTTGACGAACTCGGACACGATGTTCCTACCATGTATAAGTATCTTGAAGATTTTACCAATATGGATATCAACGAATGCCCCATGTCGGACCCCGCTGTATATTCTCTATTCACATCCCCTGATTCTCTGGGCGTTACCGCTGAGGATATCAAGTGCGAAACAGGCACCCTTGGTATACCCGAGATGGGTACGCCTTTCGTAAGAGGAATGCTGCTTGAATCCAAGCCTAAGAACTTCTCCGACCTTTTGCAGATATCCGGTCTTTCTCACGGTACGGACGTTTGGCTGGGCAACGCACAGGAGCTCATCAAAAACGGCACCTGCGATATATCCAACGTTATCGGTACACGTGACAGTATTATGGTTTACCTGCTGGAACACCATCTTGAACCGAAGCTTGCCTTCAAGATAATGGAGATCACCCGTAAGGGTAAAGCGCCAAAGCTCCTGACCGAAGAGATGAAGCAGGACATGAGAGCCCATGATGTCCCCGAGTGGTACATCGACAGCTGTCTCAAGATCAAGTATATGTTCCCGAAGGCTCACGCTGCGGCATATGTTACTGCTGCTATCAGACTTTGCTGGTTCAAGGTGCATGAACCCCTTGCATTCTATGCAACATACTTCACCGTCCGCGGCGAGGACTTTGATGCTGAGACCACACTCAAAGGCATATATATGGTGCGTGACAAGATCGACAGGCTCAGCAATATGTCAAAGGACGAACGTTCCGGCAAGGACAGCGGCGTGCTGGATATGCTTATGCTGACCAATGAGATGATGTCCCGCGGATACGAATTTCTGCCCATAGACATCAACAAATCTCATGCCTATATCTACCAGATAGAAGACGGCAAGATAAGACTGCCATTCGTTGCCATAAACGGTGTAGGTCTCAATGCGGCACTGGCTATATACGAAAAGGCTAAGAAGAATGACTTTATTTCAATAGAGGAATTCCAGATGAACAGCGGTATTTCCAAGACTGTAATCGAAGCACTTGAAAACATCGGCGCATTTGGCGATCTTCCCAAGTCCAGCCAGATATCGCTTTTCAATTTCTAAAGGTTACAGTTCTGCTCTCTGCTATGCATAGGGCAGACTTGCCATATATTAAGGACGCATCACCCCGCAAAAAAAGTCGGAATTTGCGTTCATACATAATTTACAAATTAATTTCTTGCATATTTGCACAAATCGGTTGACAAATCTTTGTCAGTATGCTAAAATATATCATGTTGATAATATGATACTATGTTAGCACTTTACTATAATAAATCGAACTAAAGAGTGACCGGAATGAAACGACAAATAATCTATATCCACGGCAAAGGCGGCACCGCCGATGAAGCTTTGCATTATGCGCCTCTTTTTGCAGGCGATGAAGTTACAGGCTTCGATTATAAGTCGCATACACCGTGGGAAGCTGAAAAAGAGTTTTCAGAATATTTTGACAAGCAGACCAAAGACTGCGGTGAAGTTATCCTGATAGCCAACAGCATTGGCGCTTATCTTTCGATGGCTTCGCTTCACGATAAAAAGATATCACAGGCATTTTTCATATCTCCCATAGTTGATATGGAAAAGCTCATAACCGATATGATGGCTTGGGAGAATATCACCGAGCAGGAACTTAATGACAGGAAAGAGATACCCACAAAATTCGGCGAGACACTTTCGTGGGAATACCTCTGCTATGTACGCGAACACACGATAAAATGGCATATCCCGACACATATCATATACGGCGATAAAGACAGCCTGACTTCATACGATACTGTAAAAGCTTTTGCGGAAAGGATATCCGCAGAAATCAGCGTTATGAAAGACGGCGAGCATTGGTTCCATACCGATGAACAGATGGCATTTATAGACGAAACTATTAAAAATCATTATAAAGGAAAGATAGTATGAAAAGATATGATCTTATAACCCCCGAGGGTACCAGAGACCTTTTGTTTGAAGACTGCCTTGCAAGGCGCAAGGTGGAGAAGACCCTTGCCGCTCTCTTTGAGGGCTTTGGCTACAGCGAAGTTGTTACTCCCGGCATCGAATTCTATGATGCTTTCAGCGGAAGCACCAGAAATTTCAGACAGGAGAGCCTTTACAAGCTTACAGATTCCAAGGGCAGACTTATAGTTATGCGCCCCGATTCCACTATACCGATAGCAAGACTTGCGGCTACAAGACTTAAAGATTCCGATTCTCCCCTGAGACTTTACTACAACCAGAGCGTATTCTCCAACAATGCTCTGCTGAAAGGACGTTCCGATGAAGTTGTTCAGGCTGGTATCGAGCTTATCGGAGGCGACAATGTAAAGCGTGCCGACCTTGAAGTTCTCTGCACCGCTGTTGAAGCACTTGCAAGCTTTGATAAGGATAATTTCCGCCTTGAGATAGGTCATATCGGCTATTTTAAAGAGCTGGTTACTCAGCTGAACGTTGATGACGACGTTATCGAGGAGATAAGGATGCTCATATCCTCCAAGAATTTCCCCGCCCTCAATGACCTGCTGGACGAGATAGGCGACAACGAGATAACTCGAGCACTGAAACAGCTCCCCAGCCTTTTCGGCGGTATCGAAGTTCTTGACAAGGCAAGCGATATCTACGCAAACGACAAGATAACAGGTATACTCTACAATCTGAGAAAGGTGTTCAACCGCCTTTCAAGCCTTGGTTACGAGGGCAAGATATCCGTTGACCTTGGTATCGTAAGCCATACCGATTACTACACAGGCATCGTCTTCAAGGGTTATCTCTCCGAGGTTGGACAGTCCGTACTCAAAGGTGGAAGATACGACAACCTTATCGGTTCTTTCGGTAAGGAGCTTCCCGCTGTTGGCTTTGGCGTGAATGTAGATTCCGTAGCTCTGCATCTGGAGCGCATCGGAGCAAATCCCGCAAGCAAGCCTGTTGACGCTGTTATCTTTGGTGAAAAGGGCTATGTAGTTGAAGCTATGGCTCATGCCCAGAAGCTGGTACGTGAGGGCTGCAAGCTTGAACATTCGCTGTTCAATTCTTACGAAGAGACAGTTGAGTATGCAAAGAGCAAGGGCATCAAGAAAGTTATCACCGTAGGTGAAGAGATCACCGAAAACAATATATAAGAGCATTTGAGAGGAGTTAGAAAAATGAATAAACCTTTGAGGATAGCTCTTACCAAGGGCAGACTTGAAAAGGATACTGTTGGACTGCTGGAGAAGATAGGCTATGACTGCACTTCCATCAGAGAAAAGGGCAGAAAGCTGATACTTCCCGTGCCTGACGGCAACCTTGAAGTTGTGCTAGCAAAAGCTAATGACGTAATTACATATGTTGAACACGGCGTCTGCGATATGGGCGTTGTGGGCAAGGATACCATACAGGAGATGGAAGGCAAGTTCTACGAGCTGGTAGACCTTGGCTTTGGCAGATGCCGTTTCGCACTTGCCACCAAAAAGGGACAGAGCTTCTACGGTGGATACAATGTGAAGACTCTGGCTACCAAGTACCCTAACATCACCCGCAAGCATTTTGAAAGCAAGGGCATGGACGTTGATATAATCAAGATAGAGGGTTCTGTAGAACTGGCACCCCTGCTTGAACTGGCTGACGGCATCGTTGATATCGTTGAGACAGGCACTACACTGAAAGAAAACGGTCTTGAGATAATCGAGGACAACATCTGCCCCATATCCGCAAGACTTATCGTTAATACAGTAAGCATGAAGATGCGCCAGAGCGAGATAGAGAACTTTGTTTCTCTGGTTGAGAAAAATCTGTGATGGCAGATTTTAAGGAGGGTATACAAATGTCACTTATAAAGAAGATATATGTAAACGGCAAGGACGAAGTCGAGTTTTTCAAGCAGCTTGAAGAAAGAAGCGGCGAGACCGACAAGAAAGTATCTGCCGTTGTAAATGAGATAATAGATACAGTAAGAAAGGGCGGCGACGCAGCTGTCAAGGCTTATACCGAGAAGTTTGACGGCAAGCTCCCCGAGTATTACGAAGTTCCCCGCGATGTTATAAACGATGCTATGACAGAAGCGGACCCCGATTTTGTAAATGCGCTTCTGAATTCCATCGAGAATATAACCGACTTCCACAACAGACAGAAGTCCCGCAGCTTTGTAAACACCAAGGCTGACGGCTGTATCCTTGGTCAGAAGGTTAGAGGTCTTGATAAGGTAGGTCTTTACGTACCCGGCGGCACGGCTGCTTATCCTTCATCTGTACTGATGAACGCTATCCCCGCAAAGATAGCAGGTGTTAAGGAAATAATCATGGTGACACCTCCCCTGAAGGACGGCACACCAAATAAGGATATACTTGTAGCAGCAGGTCTCTGCGGCGTTGACAGAGTATTCATGTCAGGCGGTGCACAGGCTATCGCGGCACTGGCTTACGGCACCGAGGAGATACCAAAGGTGGATAAGATAGTAGGCCCCGGAAACATCTACGTTGCAACTGCAAAGAAGCTGCTTTACGGCGTAGTTGATATCGACATGGTAGCAGGCCCCAGCGAGATACTGGTCATGGCTGACGAAACAGCTGACCCTAAGTTCGTAGCCGCAGACCTTATGTCACAGGCTGAGCACGACAAGCTTGCTTCTTCAATACTTGTTACTACCAGCGAAAAGCTTGCTGATGAAACCATCGCCGAGGTAGAGAGACAGATGGCCTATCTTGAAAGAAAAGACATCATAAAGTACTCTCTGGAGAACTACGGTGCAATTATCATCTGCAACACCAAGGACGAAGCTGTTGATATGGCTAACAGATGTGCTCCCGAGCACCTTGAAGTTCTCTTTGAGAATCCTCTGGAATACGTTGGCAGACTTGATAACGCAGGTTCTATCTTCCTGGGTCAGTACGCTTCCGAGCCTCTCGGTGACTACTATGCAGGCCCCAACCACGTTCTTCCTACCAGCGGCACAGCAAGATTCTTCTCGCCTCTGGGTGTAAACAGCTTTGAGAAGCGTTCCAGCTTCATTTACTACACTGAGGAAGCACTTCGTCAGGCTAAGGACGATATCGTTCTCGTGGCTGAAAAAGAGGGTCTGACCGCACACGCAAATGCAATCAAGGTAAGGTTTGAATAATGATAACCGCGATCCTTACTATTGATGATATCGCTTCAAAGAATACTCCCGCTATCGTAGACTATCTCTGCGATAACGGGATTAAAGCGGTTATGTTCGCTTGGGGCGAAATGGTAGAGCGTAATTACGATAACGCTGTCTATGCGCTGAAAAAGGGCATGATTGTGGGAAACCACAGCTATTCTCATCCTGCATTTTCTCAGCTGTCACTTGAAGAGTGTATCGCTGAGATAGAAAAGTGCGAGCAGATACTGGACAAGCTGTACAAAGACGCAGGTGTAGAGCGCAGGTTCAGACCTTTCCGTTTTCCCTACGGTGATAAGGGCGGTGCAAACAAAGAAGCTCTGCAAAAATATCTTACAGAGAAGAAATTCGATAAGCTCGATGACCGCAGTATAACTTATCCATGGTGGAAAGGACAGGGTCTTGATAAGGATATCGACACTTTCTGGACGTTTGATTTTGCCGAGTACAATATCCGCAAGGGAAGCGATTTTACCTCAGAAGATGTAATGAAGAGGATAAATGACACTGCTCCCGCAACAGGCGCACCTTTACTGGCTGACGGTGGAAGTCATATAATACTGCTTCATGCCCATGACGAGACCGAAGAACTTGTACCGCAGTATTACAAGACATATCTGGGCTATGTTTTAGATAATGGCGTTAAGTTTGCCGAACCCGGATTTATAGCAAGATAAAGCAGTATATCGCGGACAAAGAACGGAAGTGAGATAATGGGTCTTTTTGACAGATTCAAGCCAACGCAGTCTGATGAAATGAGAGTGTTTGAAAGGCTTGCGGGCAAAAATAAAAAAGGTATAATCAATAATAAAGATAACAGCATTTATTTTGAAGAATACAAGCTGAAAATATTCCTTTCGCATTGCGGCACAGAAAACATTGGCGACAGGTATTCGGCGACCCTGTTTTTCAGGATAGATAATGAGGATTTTGAAGAGCCGATCTATGAACCCTCTGTCGGACTCGGTACCTCAAAAGAAGAGGCTCTTGACAGAGCTTCGGATCAGTTTGTTTCCGTGATGCTGTCTGTCGTACTGTCATTTCAGTGCGATGATATGAGCACTATGAAAAACAGATTCGACGGCAGAGAACATATCTACAAATACCCATGCTCACTGCCTGTTACCTGTCAGGGAAACGGCAAGTCGCGCAGTAAAGCTCCCTTAGATATAGTTAAGGATGAACTTCAGATTTATCTGGGTGCCAGAAAGTATACATGGGTGAAGCTCTTTGTGGGTCGTACAGGCAGTGAAGTCAGCTGTGAGGCAAGAGTAAACGGGCTGATCGTCCCCGAGCTTTCGGATAAGCTGAAAGACTATGCGGAGCAGGACGAAGACAAGACCGTTATTCTTATGGAAAAGCAGTGTATTCTTTTCGTTCAGGATGATAAGACCTTCAGAAAGCTTAGATATAAGCCTGAAAAGGTCAAAGAATACGCTTTGCAGGCTATTCCGGTTATAGCTAATATACATGATGACAAAAGTTGGGATGAGGGCTTTAAAAAGATAAACTCTTTTACGCATGACTATCTGCTGACTCAGGAACTGATAAATTTTATTCCTGAGATAGTGGCACTGAGTTGTTTTTCGTATATAAAGCATACCTCCGACATTACACTGAACATTGACGATAATGAAACGATCTATCTAAAAAAGCATCAGCTGACGGCATGGTGTTCCTGTGAGGTAGCTGTTGAAGAGATGCTTTCAAGCGGGAAAGTTGATGATAAGTTTCTCGGGGCGGTCATGCATTATTGTTCCTCCTATTATAATCTGATGTGCGATCTTTTCAGCAAATACACAGTGGATCAGATAAAAGGCGGAAATATTTGCTTTCGCAGTTTGACCTGTTCGTTTCCGCTGGAATATAAGGATAAGATCTATTGATTGAGGTGAAAAAAATGAGAAAAGCTGAGATAAAAAGAAAGACCCGCGAGACCGACATCGAGGTTTTTGTAGACCTGGACGGCAGCGGAAAAGTTGAGATAGATACGGGCATAGGTTTTTTTGACCATATGTTAACTGCGTTTGGCGTACACAGCGGTATTGACCTTAAAGTAAAGTGCAAGGGCGACCTTTATGTGGACGCTCACCACTCGGTGGAAGATACGGGTATATGCATAGGCAAGGCTTTTGCCGAAGCGCTGGGTGATAAGGGCGGTATCGCGAGATACGGTACAGCTTATGTGCCTATGGACGAAGCTCTCAGCTTCTGTTCACTTGATATCAGCGGCAGACCTTTCCTTGTTTTCAAGGCAGAATTCCACGATGACCGCTGCGGACAGTATGATAACTGTCTTACCGAAGAGTTTTTCCGCGCTTTCGCTTTCAATGCGGGGATAACTCTCCACGTAAAAGAAGAATACGGCAATAACGACCACCATATTATCGAAGCCATGTTCAAGGCTGTGGCACACGCATTAAAAGATGCCATGGTAGAAACAGGCAAGGGTGTTCTTTCTACAAAAGGGGTGTTGTGATGATCGCTATAATCGATTACGGAGCAGGAAATATATTCTCCGTTAAAAACGCGCTTGACCATCTGGGGGTGGAAAGCAAGCTGACTGATAAAAAGGAAGACCTTATTGCGGCTGATGAGATAATCCTGCCCGGTGTGGGTGCTTTTCCATGGGCTATGAATATGCTGAAAAACAGCGGTCTGGTTGATACTATAAAGGAGCAGGCTAAGGTAAAGCCTTTTCTTGGTATATGTCTTGGTATGCAGCTGCTTTTTGAGAAGAGCTTTGAGTTTGAAGAGTGTGACGGTCTGGGACTTATTATGGGCCGCGTTGACAAGATAACTGACCCGGGTCTGGTAATACCTCACATGGGCTGGAACAAGCTTGAATATAATAAAGAGGTTCCTATTTTCAAGGGCCTCGGAAATGATGAGTATGTTTATTTCGTACACAGCTACAAGGCTTTCTGTGAGAGTGAGGATAATCTTTATGCTTACAGCGAATACGGTTCAAAAGTTCCCGCAGTGGTAGGCGACAACGGATTTGTTTACGGCTGTCAATTCCATCCCGAAAAGAGCGGTGAGACAGGACTTAAAATCCTCAGAAATTTTGCAGAACTTGTTTAAGATTTATATAATATAGTATTCGATTTTCAAGATGCAGCCCCTGTACAGTATGACACGTCCACGTTTGCCGATCTGGACCACCTTATCTCAGACTGCCTCTGCGGTCATTCGCGGTCAGCCTGCCATCGTGCGCACAGGTCTTTCTACTATCAGGGTTTTTTGAGAAAAAGTTGTACGTTTTTGTACAACTCTTGCAGAAATATGTCTGAGTTAAATAAAAAATCATATTTCTGCACGAAATCTCAGGTGAGTTTTGTTGCAGATCGACGACAGTTTTGAGGTGAGAACAATGGAGATAAGCAGAACAAATATAGATAACGGAAACAAGTTCGACTGGGGAAAGGCATCGCAGGATTACGCAAAGTACCGCGATATCTACCCCGAGGAATTTTATAAAAAGCTGGTGGAGCTTGGTATCGGCATCAAGGGGCAGAAGGTGCTGGATATTGGTACAGGCACAGGTGTTCTGCCAAGGAATATGTATTCCTACGGCGCTGAATGGACAGGTACGGATATCTCAGAAGAGCAGATAGCTCAGGCTAAGGCATTATCCGAAAACGGCGGTATGGATATCAGATATTTTGCCTGCCCTGCTGAAAAGCTTGGGGATATCAAAAACAGATTCGATGTTCTCACTGCCTGCCAGTGCTACTGGTATTTTGAGCATGAAAAGACAGCTCCGCAGTTCAGCGGATTGCTGAACGAGGGCGGAAAAGTTGCTTTTCTGATGATGAACTGGCTGCCTTTTGAGGACGAGATAGCAGGTAAGACAGAAGAACTCGTTCTGAAATACAACCCCGAATGGACAGGCGGCGGGGACAAGATGAAGCCCATGTTCGTTCCCGAGCCTTATCTTGAATATTTTGATGTTGAAGACAGCGGAGAATTCCTGCTGAACGTGCATTTTACCAGAGAAAGCTGGAACGGCAGGATAAGAGCCTGCCGCGGCATCGGAGCGTCTTCGCTTACCGAGGAACAGAAGTCCGAATGGGAAAAAGAACATCTGGCGATGCTGGCAGGATATCCGCAGGAGTTCGATATCAAGCACTATGCGGCGTATGTGGTGCTGAAGAAAAAGTGACGATACACATAATATTACCGATATGGAGGTAAAAATATGCTTGCTAAAAGAATAATACCATGTCTTGACGTGCGTGACGGCAAGGTAGTCAAGGGTGTAAATTTTGAGGGCATCAAGGAGGTAGGCGACCCTGTTGAGTGTGCCTGCGAGTACAACAAGCAGGGTGCTGATGAGATAGTATTCTATGATATAACTGCTTCCCACGAGGGCAGGGGAGTGATGCTTGACGTAGTACGTAACACTGCGAAAAAGGTGTTCGTTCCGCTGACAGTTGGCGGCGGTATCAAGACCGTTGATGATATCCGTGAAACTCTGCGTGCGGGTGCGGACAAGGTCTCCGTGAACTCACAGGCTGTGCAGAATCCTCAGCTGATAAAGGACGGTGCCGATATCTTCGGCAGTCAGTGCATTTGCGTTGGTGTGGATGCCAAGGCTATCGGGGAGAATAAATGGACAGTTTTCATAAACGGCGGACGTATCGATATGAAGATGGACTTGATCGACTGGGTCAAGAAATGCGAACAGCTTGGTGCAGGTGAGATATGTCTTAACTCCATAGATACCGACGGTGTGCGCGGCGGTTTTGATCTGCCTATGCTGAAAGCTGTTGTTGACGCTGTGAAGATACCTGTTATCGCATCGGGTGGTGCGGGAAAGCTGGGCGATTTTGCGGAGGCATTCCTTGAAACGGACTGTTCTGCGGCACTTGCAGCAAGTCTCTTCCATTTCCATGAGCTGACAGTAGGTCAGGTCAAGGAAGACTGCCGCAGCAAGGGCATCATCGTAAGGTGATATCATGAGCAAAAGCGTAAGCGTCTGCGGTATTGACTGCTTGGATTGTTACTGCTTTGAAAAAGGTATGTGTACGGGCTGCCACAGCAATAAGGGAAAAGTTTTCCACTGTCCACCCGATACGGAATGTGCCATATACAACTGCTGTGTGACCAAGAATGGTCATACCGATTGTTCGGAATGCGGAGACATCCCCTGTGATATCTGGAAAAGCACCCGCGACCCGAAATACACAGATGAAGAATTCGAGAAAAATATCGCTGACAGGATAGATATGCTGAAAAACGGCAGACTTTGTTTTTCTTCCGACTATGCAGACGTTAGTCTCTGGAAGAACAAAGTTCTTATCAAATGGAAAAAGGAAGCCAAGTTCGATAATTACCGCAAGCCTACCACGGCGGCGCTGGAACTTCTCAGAAAATACGGCTGTGACTTCGTAATCGATGCGAGAAACGGCTTTGAGGACGAGAAAGAAGATGTTGAGTGGGGCTTTTCATTTCTTCTGCCCGAGATGGCTAAGACTGGCTGTAAAACTGTCTGGTTCATAATGACCGAGGTCAATGAGGACGAGATTGGCGAAGAGATGGATATGTGGAGCGCCGAATTCCTGAAATATTTTAATGTCAGAAAAGTTGACAGCCCCATGAAGGTGGGTGTATAATGGTAGTATACAAAGATACCCATAGGTTCACAGCGAAACAGCTGGAAAGATTGTTTTTATCCGTGAAATGGGAATCGGGGAAGTATCCAGAAAAGCTTGTAAAGGCTATGCGCGGCTACCATACGGTTTTCAGCGCCTGGGAAAATGATGAGCTTGTGGGTCTGGTCTGTGCCATGGACGATGGCATCATGACGGCGTATGTGCATTTTCTTCTGGTAGACCCGCGCTGTCAAGGCATGGGTATAGGTCATGAGCTTATCAGTCGCATAAAGGAGCATTACAAGGATTATCTGAGCATAGTTATCATCGCCTACAAGGACAAAACAGGCTTTTACGGGAAGTGCGGTTTTGATCTTGACGATTCGGCTGTGCCTATGCATATCACAAAGCTTTGAAAGCGAGGAGAGATCGATGGGATACAGCGAGATGAAATGTCCGCACTGCGGCAAGATGAACAGAGAATCCTGCAACGCGTGGATGTACGGAAGTCCGATACGTACCTGCAAAAAGTGCGGCGACAAGTACCTCGACCGACGCTACCGCGAACCCGCTGTGCAGGGCTTTGATCAGAGGACTACCGATGCGAACCTGTACAAGACAGTCAGTATAATATGCGGTGCTGTACTGGTGTTGGTGTACTTCTGGTACAGATTCACCACTCAAAACTATGGGTACTACACCAATTATCAGGTAGCTTTCCTGATAATGCTGCCCCTTGCGCTGGTGGGCTGCCTGATACAGTTTTTCCGCATAAAAAGCGGAGCTATGGATAAGGCTAATGCGAAATATCTTGCTGAAAGCGAAGAGCGTATGAAAGACAGGCAGTATGTTGCCGATCTCATCGCCAACGGGTACAAAGTGCCTGAAAAATATCTTGATAACGGAGGAAACGATGGCTGAAAATAATTACATCAAAATAGACATGAATGACCTTGACAAATACTTTCTCAAAAGTGAGCTTATCCCTGCGATATGTTATGAAGTCAACACAAAGACCGTGCTTATGCTGGCATATATGAACAAGGAGAGCCTAAAAAAGACTCTGGAAACAGGCTATACATGGTTCTGGAGCAGATCAAGGCAGGAATACTGGAACAAGGGCGCTACCAGCGGTCATCTGCAAAAGGTAGTATCTATCTACGGTGACTGCGATGACGATACACTGCTGGTGAATGTTGAGCAGACAGGCGTAGCCTGCCATACAGGTTCATACAGCTGCTTCTTTAAGGAAATGTACAATGAAAATGAGGAGGAAAAATAATGACAGTATATCAGGAGATATTTGAGGTATTAAAGGCAAGAAAAGAGCAGTTCGACAAGGGTGAAGCACCCGAGAAGAGCTACACCTGCTATCTGTATCAGCAGGGTGTTGACAAGATCTGCAAGAAGGTAGGCGAGGAAGCTGCCGAGACTATCATCGCGGCTAAGAACGGCGACAATGCCGAGCTTATGAATGAGATCAACGATCTGCTTTACCATGTTATGGTACTGGCAGTTAATCAGGGTCTTGACTGGGCAGATGTTGAGAAGGTACTTGACGAGAGAAACGAAAAGATCGGCAATCTCAAGCAGTTCAAGACAGTTGACAAGAATACCTGATATAAAGGATAAAAAATACTATCAAGGCGGCGGAAGTATTTCTGCCGCTTTTTTGCACACTTTCCGCATATCCCGAATATGATGTAGAGAAGCAAAAAACTTCATAATCTTATTCGGGAGGTATTCACATGAGCGAAACCATCAACAGACCCAACGGAAGCTTCAAGGAAGCCGTCTGCATCGATGCTATGCGGATATATGATTCATGCAGTGCCCAGGATTGTCTGGAGAATCTGGAATTCACTTTCTCTGATGAAGACCAGACAGCGCTGAACGATGCGGCATACATCAAAACACAGTCCATAGATGTGACGGACATCAATTTTGCCATAAGCCCCGTAGCCTTTAATCAGGGCTTTTATTCGGTGGACGTTACCTACAATTTCCGTGCGCAGATAGAGGTCTTCGACGGCGATAACACACCGCCTGTGGTGATATACGGCACTGCGCTTTTCACCAAAAAGGTGATACTCTACGGCAGTGACGGCGGCACCCAGCGATTTGTTTCGGATGCGGGTCTTGTTACGACACAGGAAACGCCTACCAGCGGATGCGCTTGCTGCAGGTCGCTGTGTACACTTCCCACCGCATCCGTCAGCTTAGTTGAACCCATGTGCCTTGATACAACACTTACCGCCCCGGACCCCGAAACAGGGGAGCGAAACGTGCTTATAACAGTCGGACTGTTTGCTATAATATCCCTTGCCCGCGCAGTGCCGCTGATGGTACCTGTTTACGATTACTGTGTTCCGGGCAGGGAGTGTACCTCAACAAGCGGTACTCCATGCGAGATGTTTGAGCAGATAGATTTCCCCACCAATGAGTTTTTCCCACGAGGAATAGATTCTTCCTGCTGCATGAGAAATACGGAGGCTGCTCAGAAAAACGAAAGCTGATTACAACTGTAAAAACGCTTCTGCCGTGCCTCGGCGGGAGCGTTTTTGCTGTGATGAATATTTGATAATTGTTATAAACGTTTAAGCTACTGGAAATAATTAACCAGCTGTTGTATAAATTGCATAATTATGTTGAAAATATTGTAGTAAAATGAGTATAGCAATTTTAACTAAAACATGGTATAATAATAAAGTCAAATAAGACAAACCATATAAAAAAGGAGAGTAAAAATCATGTGGGCTTATGAAAGCGTTTTTTATCAGATCTATCCTCTGGGTTTCTGCGGTGCGCCCTTTGAGAATGACGGCGTTCAGGAAAGCCGTATATTAAAGGTCATCGACTGGATACCTCACATCAGCAAACTCGGCGCTAATGCTATCTATTTTTCGCCTGTGTTCGATTCCGATACCCATGGCTACAACACCCGTGATTACCGCAAGATAGACTGCCGTCTTGGTACTAACGAAGACTTTGCAAATGTCGTTAAGGAACTCCATGAGGCTGGCATCAAGGTTGTTATCGACGGTGTTTTCAATCATGTGGGCAGAGGTTTCTGGGCTTTTCAGGACGTTCTGCAAAACCGCGAAAATTCGCCTTACAAAGATTGGTTCCATATAAACTTCGGCGGAAACAGCAACTACAATGACGGTCTGTGGTATGAGGGCTGGGAGGGTCATTTTGACCTTGTTAAGCTGAATCTCAGAAATCCCGCAGTTGTAGATCATATCCTCGAGTGTGTTACTCAGTGGGTGAAGGAATTCGATATCGACGGTCTGCGTCTTGACGTTGCTTACTGCCTTGATTTTGATTTTCTTAAAAGACTTCGTCAGCACGCAAACTGGGTCAAGGAAGATTTTGTGCTGATAGGTGAACTGCTTCACGGTGACTATGCGCGCTGGGTCAACGATGAGATGCTTCACAGCTGTACGAACTACGAGTGCTACAAGGGTCTGTATTCAAGCTTCAACAGCATGAATATGTTTGAGATATGCCACTCGCTGAAGAACCAGTTCGGCAGTGAGGGTTGGTGCAGATACCGCGGAAAGCATCTGCTGGCTTTCGTTGATAACCACGATGTTACCCGTGTGGCAAGCATACTTTCCAACGAGAATCATCTGCCCCTTATTTACGGACTTCTCTTCGGTATGCCAGGTATGCCATGCGTATACTATGGTTCTGAATGGGGCACTAAGGCTGACAAAAAGGACGGCGACCCCGCCCTCAGAGTATCCTTTGACAAGCCTGAGTGGAATGAGCTCACCGACCTTATCGCTAAGCTGGCTCATATCCGCATAGAGTACAAGTGCCTAAGCTACGGCAGTATAAACATTCCTGTGCTGACCAACAGACAGTGCATCATCGAGCGTGAATTTGAGGGCGAGCGTATCCTCATAGCCATCAATGCTGATGACCAGCCTTATACCGCTCATTTCGATGCGAGATGTGGTCAGGCTGAGGAACTTATCACAGGTACTGTCCACGATTTTGGTGGCGGCAGCGAGCTTAAGCCTTATTCCGTTGAAGTCTGGAAGATGGAAAGATAAGTTTTTCGAAAGAATAATTTGATATCATATACAAAAATGCTGTACAGTTGATTTGCTGTACAGCATTTGTTTTATTCAGAATGTTGCTATGGGTTCTTTGGGTGGGTCACATTCGTAAAGGTCGGTGATTTTCAGAATGGGTACATCTAAATTCTGCTTTTCATAGTTCTGAACCATAACATCAGCCGTTACCGATACCCATTTTTCGCCCTGCAAAGGGTAGTACCTGTTATACAGTGACAGCAGCCAGCAGAACTCCATATCGGCTTCACAGCAGGTCATGATGTATCGCCCGATGGCAAATACATTCTTCGGGAGTTCCTGCCTTGCAGTTATCAGCGCTTTGAATCTGACAGACTTTCCATGATACTTGGCGGCTTCGTTCATGATATCGTTGTACCATATGGCGTAGTCCTCATCTTTTATAATGATAGTCTCTGCATTGATATCAAAGGGGAGTGGGTCTTCCGTTTCATCGGGGTTCATCACTCCGCTGTCATCGCAGTAGAAGATCTTGCATCGCCTGTTGATTGTCCTGACTATGCGGTGCAGGTCATTTGTATCTGCATTATTCTCGTAGCGGTTGAAGATCACGGTGTCGCTGACGTTAAGTTTGTCGATGATGATGCTTTTGAAATTCTGAAAATACATTTCAAAAACCGAAGCATCAGCCAGGAAAACACTTTCATATACGCCCCAGTTTTCGGGCATATTCGCAAGCAGAGTGTTCATGTGCCACATACCGTTGTACTCAATCACGATTATGTCAGCATTATTCGATTCGGCAAGTTCATCGAGTGTTTTTGCGTCAAGTTCGGTGTCTTCTTCGATAACATGAACCGTAACATTTTTGCCTGTGAACTTTGAAAGGTCATATTCGGTCTCGCCTTCCTCGCACACAAGGATAAGTACGTTTTTGCCCAAGCCGAACTTGTCGTTTGAAACTATCTTCGAGGTAAAAGTAGTCTTTCCGCTTTCAAGGGGACCCAGAAAAAGATAGACAGGTAAGTTCTTTTTGCTCATCGTTCAGCCGTTGTTCAGGCAGTTGCAAGGCAGGCATTCAGCTTGGAAAGGATATCAGCTTTTTTGTAGCCCTTGCCGATGAACACCAGCTGATTGATGCGGTCGCCATAGGTGTCGTCCCAATCGTCTTTGATGTCGGGATATGCTTCCATGATAGCATCTATCTCCTCCTTGGGGCAGGAAGCCAGCCACTCGTTGAGCTCGGTCACGCTTGCGTTGCGTCCTGCCTGCTCAAAAAGCTGGATATGCACATCATCGTCGGCGAACCATACATAGCCCTTGGTGCGTATGAGTTCGGTGGGATAACGGTCAACAAAATCCATGAACTTCTCACGGTCAAATGGGCGTGTCTCCTCATAGACAAATGAGGTTATACCGTATTCGTCCTTGCAGGCTTCTTTTGCGGTGGGCTCGTTTGTGTTGAGAGCACGCTGTATAGAAGACGAAGCAAGTACGGAATGGTAATCAAATTCTCTTCCGTGAAGTATCTTGTCGGTATCCACATCGCTGTTTATGCAGGGGATTATCTCAGCTTCGGACTGGATATCGCGGATAGCTTTTTTAACTTCTTCGATCTCATTAGGGCAGAGAAGATCGGTCTTGTTGAGTATAACAAGGTCACAGAATTCGATCTGGTCGATGATAAGATTGATGATATCGCCCTCGTCGGTGTCGTTCTCCATGTTAAGCTCGCGTAAGAATTCGCGGTAGATCCTGTCAGCATCAACAACGGATACTACTGAGCTCAGATAAACGTTAGTATCGGGATTATCCTCAGTGTAGATAACGAATGAAGCAGCTATATTTGAAGGTTCGCTGATGCCCGATGCTTCAACGAAAACAGCCTCGATATCGGGAAGCTTTGATATACGCTCGATCTCGGCGATAAATTCATCGCGCAGAGAACAGCAGATACAGCCGTCTTGCAACTCAACCATTTCAACGGAAGAAACTCGCTCGCGGTTTTTATTGAGTATAGCCGCATCTATATTGACACTACCCATATCGTTTACGATAAGAGCAATATTGCGTTTTTCCTGCTTAAGAAGATTCTGCATAAGTGTGGTCTTTCCTGAACCGAGATAGCCTGTTATAAGTATTACGGGTATTTTTTTGTTATCCATATCGCACCTCTGAATAGTGATTTTACGAACATTATCGTTACGGTTTATAATTATATTCTAAAGCAGATGGTTTGTCAATGATTTCACGATAGATTCTGCGTTTTCTACAAAATGAGAGATACTCTCAAATTGATAGTGTCTATTTTCACTATTAGAAAGCGGCGAAAATCTTTTGCAGATGGAATAGAGAAGTCACAAAAAACGTCCCCGAGCGCCTTGCAACGTTCGGGGGCGTGGTATTTATTTGATATGTTTTACATATACCCGCGATATATCACCATAAATGGTTTCCATATCCTTTATGTACTCAAATCCGTATTTTTCGTAAAGACCAATATGGTCTGTTGAAATATACACATCAGGTATATTCTGTTTCTTTGCCAGATCTTCTATCTTCTCAAACAGCAGACCCATATATCTGTGACCGCGGTATTTTGGGAAAGTGTATACGAATCCTATCCACGGAGAATATTCGTTTGAAGCTACCTCGTCTCTTTCAGCGTATGTGCAGAACGATACAAGATGATCACCGTCAGTCAGCAGAAGAAGTTCTGAGCCTTCCCCTGTAAGATCATGAAAACTACCTTTGGAAAGTATCTCGTGAAGATATTGCCCCGCACGCCAGTCGCTTTTTCCTATCTCTTCCAGCCAGTGTTGCTGCCTGTCATTTTTATAAAAGCTGATTATTTCCATAATTTGACCCTCATTTATCTCAACAGAAAAGCCATAGTATTTATTTAAATACTATGGCTCAATTTTTTATCTTGTTGCTGACTTTTGTCGGCACAGAATCATTTACGAAATACCAAGAAATTCCAGATACTGCTTCTTAGGCATTACAGTTACTGAAGTCTTTTTCAGTTCGGATTCGGGCGCAAGTCTGTAAAGAACTACAAGTGTACCGTCTTCGTCCTTAGTCCAGCCAACATCGGGAACAGTACCTCTGATACCCTTGTTGGATATGGTCTTCTTAACACCCTTCTGCTTAAGTGTAAAGAATCTCAGTGTAACGTCCTCGCCGTTAGGAACAACGCAGATATTTACGCCGCCCTTGTCGCTGTTCTGTACATCGTACAGTATGATCCTGTACTTGCCGTCGGGGGAAAGTACATTGTCATCGCGGGTAACATCGCATATCCTTGTGAATTGGCTCTTGTAGACTGTATAAACATCGCTGCTGCGGTCAAGATTAGCATTGAGCTCCGTAAGAGTAGATGTACCGCCGAACAGAAGCTTGAATACGAAGAAAGCTACAAGTCCCAGTACATAGATCAGCAGATATATAGTACCCATAACGACTTTTACAGTTTCGTGAGTACCCGCCACAAAGAACATTATTATTCCCATGACCAGAGGCGGGATAACAAGTATCCAGTCATACATATTGAACAGCAGTAAAAGGAATACTACAAAAGGAAGTATGACGCTTATTATCTTAGTGACCATTACTTCACGCGAGTATATCATCAGCAGCAGGAAAATCACGCTTGCAGCAACATACACAGTAAAGAAGGACTGTTCCTGTCCCTCAGTAAATTCCAGGTCGTAAAGAAATGTAGCAAAAGTCAGCAATCCAATTACGGCAAAATATACCAGATTGAATACGCCGACCGCTCTCTTGACCCAGATATTTGATAAAAACTCTTTCATCTTACCAAATGCCTCCCAGCCATCGTTTTGCAGTCTGAATAAGTGCCTCTGTTTTACCGATCCTAATGCCGAATACACGCATACTTTCAAGGGTAAATCCTATAGCAGTATTTGCTCTTTGATCGGATATTTATCTCGACACCACACTATATTATTTTACACCAATTCTTTAAAAAAATCAAGGGATTTATGAAAATTCGTAACTTTGCATAAGCTTAAACTAATTAAGCGCATTGTGAACTTCTTTCAGTTCATAATGATCTGTTCATCGCCGCTGAGTCCCGATACTATTTCCACATCACCGTTGTCTTCGATGCCAAGTTCAACGTCCTGTTCGACTTTCACGCCATCTATCAAAAGATTGACGTAAGTCCTGCCGCTGAGCTCTTTTACAGCCTTTTTCGGGATAACAACGCTGTCGAGCCGAGAGTAGATATCAAACACCACATTGATGTCACCGAAATCCAGCAGTTCATCAGCATTATCAGGGGAGATAACGTAGGTGTACTTAGAGTAATCTCCGCTGTCCTTGAAAACAATATCCGTGACCGTGCCTGTAGAAGTCGTCGCTCCCTGTTCAAGTTTAACGGTCGTACCGAAATTAACGTTAGAAAGCTTGCTGTCGAAAACTTCAACACAAAGATACTTCTCGTTCTTGTCCGTTGCGTAGCCGAAAACAGCGCCCTCATTTACAACACTGTTGACATTGTAAGAGTTCCAGCCCTGCTGTTCTATGGAAAAATCGCCGTCACAGGGCGCATATACGTTGTAATCATCAAGACTAGCCACCATTTTGTCATAGCGCATCTGTTCGATCTGAACGTCGTACTGTGCCATAGTTATCTGATCGGCATCGGCATTATTCTCATAGAGGGTATCCACCGTTGACTTGACCTGATCGAGCCTGATCTTTTCCTTTTCGATCTCTTCTTCAAGGTCATCGGTGTACAGTGTACACAGCAGCTGCCCATTTTTGACTTCGCATGGCGCTTCAACGTCGATGGACTTTATCTGCCCCGAAACAGGGAATCTTACTTTTTGGGAGTAAGGATAGCCGTATACACCCGGCTGTTCGTATTTCTGCGAGATATCACGTATCTCCGCATTTACAGTCTTGTAGGTGACAGATTTCGTTTCAAGGATAGGTACGGAGATCTCGTCCTGCTGCTTTTTCTTGCCGCAGCCCGAAAACAGCGCAGTTAATGCACATATCGTCAGTATTAAAAAGCGTTTTGAATTATCCATATATTACCTTTCATACAGAGAAAACAAACATCTTAACTTAATAATTATAGCATTATTAACCGTGATTTACAACTGCTAAGCAGAAATTCATCACACTGCACAACGCTGATATGGAATTTTTGTTGATTTATCCTGTGACAGCGTCTATAAACTGAGCGATTATCCCGTTTGAAAGCAGAAATCCTTGGGGAGTAAGACTGACGTTTTCGGCGTTGATCTTGACAAGTCCGTGGTTGGAAAACTCCTGTGCCAAAGCTGAAAAACGATTTGCAGCAGTTTCTCCGAAATATATTCTAATCTTGTCAAGTGATATCCCTTTGCAGAGCCTTAACCCCAACAGAATGTATTCTTCACCCCTGTTGACAGATCCTTCGGTTACTTCCCGAGGTTGTACCGGTGCATTGATAAAAGCTTCGGTATCGGGAGGGCAGCAGTATCTTACGCCCTCATAGAACGAGTGAGCAGCTGCACCGAATCCAAGATAATCTTCACCTGTCCAGTACTTGTTGTTGTGGCGGGACTCATAACCCTCAAGGCAGAAATTTGATATCTCATACTGCTTCAAGCCATGCATATCCAGACGTTCCACAGCCGTTAGGTATAGGTCGCTCATAAGATCATCATCTGCCGTCAAGTTTCTTATCTTGTCGTTATCGAAAGCAGTGCCTTCTTCGATCTTCAGCATATACGCGGAGATATGCTTGACAGGCAAACTGCAAAGGGTATCTATGGTATTTTTCAGGCTTTCGCAAGTCTCGCCTGCGGCGCCAAGCATTATATCGGCGGATATGTTCTCAAATCCGACAGCATTGGCAGTTTCAACGGCTTTTACTGCTGTTTTGAAGTCGTGCAGACGACCAAGAAAACCCAGTCTTTTATCATCTGCGGATTGAACTCCGAAGGATATTCTGTTTACTCCTGCGGCACGGTAGCCACGAAGTTTTTCTTCATCCACGGAACAGGGATTGGCTTCGAGTGTGATCTCAGCGCTGTCAAGTGAAAACACTTTCTTACACTCGTCTATGATACTGCCTATCTGTTCTGCATTCAGCAGAGAGGGCGTACCACCGCCAAAATAGAGCGTGTCAGAATCTATACCTTTACAGTTGTGTGCGGCTATATTTCTGCATACAGCATCCACGTAGCGTGAAGCTGTATCTGAATCATAGGGCTTTGAATAGAAACTGCAATAGGGGCATTTTCTCAGGCAGAAAGGCACATGGACGTATATTCCCGTCACTATTTGTCCTCCTCGTCGTTAAAGGCGTTTTCGATGTATGAACCTGCCATTTCGCGGTTGCTTTTAAATTTCTCCATTACTTTGCGAAGTGCAAATCTTATCACCCACAGCAGGTACATTCCCAAGAACATGAAAAAACAAGTCGCTACGAACAGCAGTTTTTCTTTCAGCCCAAGCTGGAAGTATACAGACCTGCTGATAAGCAGTTTCATGGCGGAGGGGTGTATCGCCAGTGCGAATATGAACCCGAATACACCGCTGTATGCGATGGTGCAGGTTATTCCGATAAGGGCTTCTTTAAATGTAAGCCCCGATAACTTGATACCTGCGAAAAACACCCAGCATATCACGAAAAACAGACCGACTGTTGTTGATATGTTGGCGTATATCTCATATAGTATCGGCAGTATGACCGCCCCTATAAGTCCGAAGACTATTGAAAGTTTCATTGATCTTCTCAGATCCGGCATATTATCCCTCTTTTGTTCTTAATATTTATATCTGTCAATATATTTTACTTTATAATTAAAACAGTCGATTTACAGCATACTTATCAGATTAAAGATGAGTAATACTGCCGAAACAGCACTTATCACTATGCCGACAATTGAACTTGCCCGCGCATTTCCGTCAAAGACTTTTCTGCGCTTTTCGTCCAGCAGAAGCCGGCACTCACGACCCTCGTAATACAGCTGTTTTTTCATAACGATCTCACAGGGAAATACATTTTCGTACTTCTCGCCGTCGATATCATAAACAGGCACGCTGAACCCGTGTTTCGGGCTTTGGGTAACTTCGGAAAGCTTTCCGATGCATTTTCTGCATTTAGACATTCTTATTATGCAGTAGGCAAAAAACAGCACGAGCGCTACCATCATAATGCACAGCAGCCCCAGAAATCCCACGATAAGCATTTCTGCGGAAACGCCCAGTATCACTAGCAGAACTGTGACTACCACTAATACGATGAGCATTTCCATAGTGCCGTTCCTCCTTTAGTCGTCCAGCTTCAGTACGCTCATGAAAGCTTCCTGCGGCACTGATACCGTACCCAGCTGACGCATTCTCTTCTTACCCTCTTTCTGCTTTTCAAGCAGTTTTTTCTTACGTGTGATATCGCCGCCGTAGCACTTTGCAAGAACGTCCTTACGCAGGGCTTTTATGGTCTCGCGGGCGATTATCTTTCCGCCGATGGCAGCCTGAACAGGAACTTCAAACAGCTGACGCGGTATATTCTCTTTAAGCTTTTCGGTGAGTCTTCTTCCACGGGCATAAGCCTTTTCTTCATGCACGATGAAGGACAGCGCATCGACTATCTCGCCGTTAAGCAGAACATCCAGCTTAACAAGCTTTGAGGGCGCATAGCCCTTGAGCTCGTAATCGAAAGAAGCATAGCCCCTTGTTCTGGATTTCAGTGCATCGAAGAAGTCATAGACGATCTCATTCAGGGGGAGAACGTAGTGCAGGTCAACACGGTTCTCGTCGATATACTGCATATCAACAAAGGTTCCGCGCCTGTCCTGACAAAGCTCCATTATATTGCCGACGAACTCCGATGGAGTATAGATGTGGGCATTGACTACAGGCTCCTCAGCAGAAGATATGGTGCCCGGGTCGGGAAAATTGGTGGGGTTATCGATATACTTTGTCTCACCGTTGGTCATGGTGACTTTATAGATAACCGATGGCGCAGTCGTGATGAGGTCGAGATTGTACTCGCGTTCAAGACGCTCCTGGATAATCTCCATGTGGAGAAGACCTAGGAAACCGCAGCGGAAACCGAAGCCCAGAGCGATGGAAGTCTCCGGCTCAAAGGACAGGGAAGCATCGTTGAGCATGAGCTTTTCAAGGGCATCACGGAGGTCGCCGTACTTAGCGCCGTCAGCGGGATAGATACCGCTGAATACCATGGGATTGACTTTCTTATATCCCGGAAGGGATTCGGCGCAGGGATTTTCCGCATTTGTAACGGTATCACCCACACGGGTATCGCCGATATCCTTGATGGAAGCTGTGATGTAGCCAACTTCGCCTGCGTGGAGCTCGCCTACGGGAACTAAGTCCTTAGCGCCCATATAGCCCACTTCAACGGTCTGGAATTCAGCCTTTGCAGCCATAAGACGGATAGTATCACCCGCTTTGATATGACCCTCCATAACGCGGACATATATGATAACGCCCTTGTAGGAATCATAGTAGCTGTCGAATATAAGGGCTTTAAGGGGTGCATCATCATCGCCCTTGGGTGAGGGGATATCTGTTACGATTCGCTCCAGCACCTCTTTGATATTTGTGCCCATTTTCGCAGAAATACGAGGCGCGTCCATTGCTGGTATGCCGATGACGTTCTCTACCTCGTTGCAGGCGCGGTCAGGGTCAGCCGAGGGAAGGTCTATCTTATTGATGACGGGCAGGACTTCAAGGTCGTGCTCGATAGCCAGATAAGTGTTGGCAAGTGTCTGAGCTTCGATACCCTGAGAAGCGTCCACGATGAGCACAGCACCCTCGCAGGCAGCAAGAGAACGGCTGACTTCGTAGTTGAAGTCAACGTGACCGGGGGTATCGATGAGGTTGAAGTAATAATCCTCGCCGTCATCAGCGTGATAAGTCAGGCGGACAGCTCTCGCTTTGATGGTGATGCCGCGCTCGCGCTCGATATCCATATTATCAAGCAGCTGATCTTCCATCTCACGAAGTTCAACTGTTTCGGTGAGTTCGAGAATACGGTCAGCCAGAGTGGACTTACCGTGGTCAATATGTGCAATTATACAGAAATTTCGTATTTTATCCTTTGGGGTCATAGGTACATTCCTTTCTTTGGGCATATATATCCATTCTGAAATATTGTATCATATTTGGTGATGTATGTCAAGTATTAGTGCCTGAAGCAGTTTTGGAAAATTAACTGTTTTAGTCGAAGCTTACAAACGCAAAATAATGACCGATGGTCATGGCTGAGACCGTGGCTGATTTTTATACCAAAGTTTGGAGTTTACTCTGTTTTTGTCTTTAGGGGGTAACAGTATGCAAAAACACGGAAAACACGGCGTTTCAGCTGATTCCGCTTGTTGTGGAAAATAGTGTGCAAATTCACATGACGAATGGTCAATTTATATGGTTTTTCGATAATATTTAACCGTTCGTATTTTTGTACACAACATGAAAGCTATCCTAAAAAACACCCCAAAGCTCGTAAAATGGCGCTTTTTGACAAACGGTAATTGGTCATTTTTCTTTGTGTGAATCATACATATATCAGGATATTAACATAAAAGCGTAGTGAACAATGACCATTGAAATGAGGACGAAAAAATGGTATAATTTATATAACGGATAATATGTTCTGTTGTTTTAGATAAATGTAAAAGAAGGCTATATAATGGATAAAATAAAAATGTCAGCTGTCGCCTGTACTCTTGCTCTGTTGCTTACAGGCTGCGGCAGTTTTGACGAAAGGGATGCGGTCAATGGTTCCTCGGTTCAGGCTAAGGACGAGACTAAAGTTCCTCTAATAGTAGTAGAGACCCGCGTGCAGGAGACCGAAGATATGGGCGGGGACGTTCCTAAAGAGGAAGTTGTTCCCAGCCAGACCGAAGCTCCTGTGCTTGATTCTCCCATGACGGAGAGTGAGAGTTCAAACGGCGGTACTATCGTTCTGGGCGGTGAATCTCCCAGATCGGGTCAGACACTTACTCAGATGAATATTCAGGAAGAAACTCCATATTCAAACAATCAGCCCGTGGGCAACGATGTTCTGCCACAGAGTGTGGACAATGTCACGAATGAGTCTCAGTACACTCAGGAACCAGCTGACACTGAGAATACCCAGACCAACGAAAACGGCGAGCAGGTAAGCGCTAACGGTTATAAGATCGAGAATATCAACGGCGTTACTTATGTGGGCGGTATACTTATCGCTAATAAGTCCTATAACCTGCCCCAGAATTACGGCTCAGGTATAAATCCTGACGCTCAGATGGCGTTCAATGAGATGCAGGCGGCTGCATGGAATGACGGCATCAATCTTTTTATCGTTTCGGGCTACAGAAGCTACTGGTACCAGGATCAGCTTTACTGGGGCTACGTAAGTACCCGCGGAAGTCAGGATGAGGTAGACAGATTCTCTGCAAGGGCAGGATTCTCAGAACATCAGACAGGTCTTGCCATGGATCTTAACAGCGCAAGCAGATCATTTGAGGGCACTGCCGAAGCGCAGTGGATAGAACAGCATTGTGCTGATTACGGTTTCATTATCAGATATCCCAACGGTAAGGAGGATATCACAGGATTTATGTACGAGCCCTGGCACGTAAGGTATCTGGGCAAAGACCTTGCCCGTCAGGTGACTGATTCGGGTCTGTGCCTTGAAGAATTTCTGGGTATAAACTCATATTATCAACAGTAAATAGCTTTACAGACATCTCTGTCATCATGGCAGAGGTGTTTCTTTGTTGATAGGAAAGAACTGTAAAATGCTTGTTCACTAATTAATCTCACGTTAACAAAATTTATGACGATTTTTTATATAAAATGTCAATATACTTTAGCAAGATAATTGGGTATAATATATAGTATATTAATGCAGTTTTTGTAACTATCTGTGGGGTGAGTTCTTGGTAAGAGAGATAACAGATGCTGATTTTGAGGGTCTGATGACGCTTTATATGCAGCTTCATGATAATCCTTTCCCTGAAAAAGATCAGCGTGTGACCGCTATATGGGAGCGTATACTTGCCGATCCCGATCATCATATAATCGTTTGCGAGGAAGACGGAAAGATCGTATCCTCCTGTGTATGCGTGATAATACCAAATCTTACCCACAGACAGCGGCCGTATGCCTTCGTAGAGAATGTCATCACCGATGAAAATTACCGCGGCAGAGGTCTTGCCACGGCTTGCCTTGATTTTGCGCGGGATATAGCTATCCGCGAAAACTGCTACAAAATGATGCTCCTCACAGGATCAAAAAAGGACAGCACACTGAGATTTTATGAGAGAGCAGGTTATAATAAAAACGACAAAACAGCCTTTATAAGCTGGCTGTAAATAATACTTTACTAATGTCACTGTTTGTGGGGGCGCTTTACGTCCCCAATAAAAATAGAATAGTTCGGGCAAATTTACTTTGGTTATTTACCGTATCGCGATTTTCTTAAAGGTATCATGCACGGTCAGGTGCCGTGCTTTATAGTAAATGACATTGAAATTGTTGCTTTGCCAAATTCTCAAAGTTCGATTTCTGATCTCATTTACTATATTAGATGTTCAAATATTGGCTTGAAACGATAGGAGGACTAAGTTATGATTCTTGAGATCGAGTACTACAAGGCAGATACCCAGCTTGTCGGAAAGACAAGACATTTTTCAGAAGTAAAAGAACAGCTTGCAAGGGCTGAGGATCTCCATGACAGGGAGAACGATAATTTTATCGAGCTGCTGTGCAGAATGTTCGGCTGGACAGAATCAAAGACTTTTGTAAGACCCGACATGATCTACGACAGGGACATAATGAAGCTTTCGGGAAATATGAATAAGTAATAACAAAGGGGCGAATATCAATGCTTGAGACTATCGAACAACGAAAGACCGGAAAAGCCGAGGCGATGAATGAGCTTAATGCCATGAGGAATGAGCTCATCGACCTTGCAAATGCAGTAAAAGCTGCCAAGATACCTGTTATCATAACTATCGACGGCTGGTCGGCTGCCGGAAAAGGTTCTCAGATAGCCAAGCTTATAAAGTATATGGATCCCCGTTTCTATGATGTTGAATCCATACGCACGCCGAATGAGGTGGAACTTCGCAAGCCCTGGCTGCACCGTTTCTGGCAGAGACTACCGAAGAAAGGTGAATTTCTGATACTGGACGGCAGCTGGTACAGGGATACTGTCAACGCTTATATGTTTGACGAGATATCGAAATCACAGTACAAGGACAGGATAGAGGATATCAATACCTTTGAACGTCAGCTTACGGACGACGGCTATCTTATCATCAAATTCTTTTTGCATATTACTAAGGACGAGCAGTCAAAGCGCCTGCATAAGCTTGCAAGCTCAGAGATAACCCGCTGGCGTGTCAATCCACAGGATATCATCAACAATGAGAACTATGAGAAGTTTTTCAAGCGTTATGACAAGACCCTGATGCGTACCAATACCGAATTTGCACCCTGGCATATCATTGCGGCGAATGACAAGGTGACGGCTCAGTTTTCTATAATGATGACTGTTACAAATGCTATCAAGGGTGCCTGTGCTGCTGCGGAGAGCGGTGAGAAGTTCATTGATAAGCCTGAATTCCCTGTGATAGATTACAAGAAGCCCGAATTCAAGATGCCTAAGAGCAAGAAACTTTCAGAGGTTGATATGACAAAGTCTCTTACCGTTGAGGAGTATTCTGCCAAGCTGGAGAAGTATCAGACACGGCTGTTTGAGCTTCAGAACCGATGCTACCAGAAAAAGATACCTGTTATCATCGCTTACGAGGGTTGGGATGCTGGCGGAAAGGGTGGTAACATCAAGCGTGTGGCTTCAGCACTTGATCCCAGAGGATACGAGGTCAAGCCCATAGCCGCACCTGAGCCTTCCGAGCTGGCAAGGCATTATCTGTGGCGTTTCTGGACAAGGCTTGAAAAGGACGGTCATTTTACCATATTCGATCGCACATGGTACGGCAGAGTAATGGTGGAGCCCATCGAGAAGATCACACCTCAGGAACGTGCCGATATGGCTTATCAGGAGATAAACGAGTTTGAACATCAGCTGACCGAATGGGGTGCTGTTGTTATAAAATTCTGGATAAACATTGACAAAGACGAACAGTACCGCCGTTTTAAGGAGCGTGAGGAAACGCCCTCAAAACAGTGGAAGATAACCGAGGAGGACTGGCGTAACCGCGAAAAGTGGGACGAGTACGAAAAGGCTGTTGACCGCATGGTCCAGCTGACCTCCACAAATTTTGCCCCCTGGACGATCATCGAGGGCAACGATAAAAAGTATGCCCGTATCAAGGCACTGAAGACAATATGCAAGCGCCTTGAGGACAGACTTCTTGAATTGGATCACTAATAATTCTGGCGGAAAAATATTTTCCGCCATTTTTTTGTAACGAATCGCGTAGATAGTTGTCTAACAGACAGAAGGGAGGTGAGAGCGTGAAGGAATTCGATGAGATATACGATAAATATGCAAGGCAGGTATACCTGTTTTTGCTAAGATTATGCGGTAATGAGACAACAGCGGAGGATATTTTACAGGATACGTTTCTGAAAGCCATAGAGAATTCCGATAAATTCGAGAACAGGTGCGAGGTAACGACATGGCTTTGCAGTATTGCGAAAAACGAGTACCTGAACTATTTGAAAAGGAGAGATAACAAAAATCTGTCCATAGAGGACAGGGAGATACCCTATGACGGAGACCTTATCATTCAGCTGGAGGACAAGGAGAATAGTATCGCAGTACATAAGGCGCTTCACGCTCTTTCCGAACCTTACCGAGAGGTATTCACACTGCGTGTTATGGGAGAACTTAGTTTCAGGCAGATTGGTGATATCTTCGGGAAGAATGAAAACTGGGCGCGTGTGACTTTCTTCCGTGCCAAGGCAAAGCTTATAGAGAAACTAAAGGAGGACAGCTATGAAATGTAACGTTGTAAGAGATCTTCTGGCAAGCTATAACGATGATCTGCTTGAAGAGGAGACCAGAAAAGAGGTCGAGGAACATCTCACGGAATGTGAAGAGTGCAGAAAACTAAATGAGACTTATTCTGCGGAATTTACAGCAAAAAGCGATGAGCCAACCGAAACAGCGGGGATAAATCCTTTTAAAAAGATCAAACGCAAGATGAAGAAAATAAAGGTCAGAGCCGTGATAGCCGTTTTGGCGGCTTCGATGATGGCTGTGGGTGCGGGAATCCTTACTGTGGGACAGGTTATAAAGAATCATATCCCAAGTTGGGAGTCCGTCTTTCAGACTATTGAAGTCAGAAAAGCGGTAAAAAATCTTATTAGCGGCGATATAGAGGGATTTTACAAATATTTGTATAAAGACCTGCCTATCGACTACGATTTTAAATTAGCTTTTCGTCCTGACGGTATGTCAGAGAATAGCTTTCCTATGGTGATGTATGACAGTGAAAAGACTGTAGATAATTATATAATTGATGAGCTTAAAGAATCCTATGAAAAAGATGTCAGGGGTCATGATATAAGGATACAAGGAATAGATACAGGATATATATCTGTTGGAGAGGTTACTCAGCTTCTGACAGTAGTGTATATTGAGTTAGATGATGATCTTATTGAATTGGATTTCTATGATAAGGGCAGTTCTAAATATGATTTTATTGCCAGTATATCAACCGGAGTAGAAGATGATGCGCATATTGCAGATGTTTATGAAATGAATGACTTTGAAAAGGATTGTTGTTTTATCGAGTGGCTGATCGATGACAGTGATGCTGATACGGTTTTTAGTCAAGCTTTTATGACATATTCCAAGTATGAGCTGACATTTCCGGATGATGATAAGTATGCTTCTGATCCAAATGAACATCCGATCAGTTATAAGTCCAGGTATATTGATATGCTGAATGCTATTAAAGATAAAGGTGTTGAATATGGTCAGTGTGAGAATGGTATAGTCTGGTACGACCCTGATAGTCAGCGCTTTGCAAAATCGTGGCTTGTTGAACTGAAATATAGGGATAAAAAAGCTATAATAAGGTTCAGCGCAGAATATACCCCTGACGGAAATTTCGTTTTGACCGATACGATAGATACAATTAATGATGGTATTCCCGATGATATTCTCAATGATTTTTACAGCGCACTTAACTACATCGGAAAATAAAACTGCCGAAAGAAAATCGCATTTATTTTTACAATCATCAGCGTATCCAACTCAAAACAAAACTGACTCCGCTAGAATTACGAAGTCAGTTCGTTGTTTAATTTAATATGCCATAGGGGGCTTTTTTGTGCTGTACGTACAAAATGGTTCAGTTCAGATCTCGTAAGCCGTTTATATTATTGCAGAATGATTCTGCAAAAACGAGTCAATCCCAAATTCTGTGTAAACGAAAAATAGTGCAATAAAAGAGTGTATGATGAGACCGATTGTGAAAGCAGTCGGTCTTATCTGCATATTAGCACATGATTATTTGATTGTCAAGATAAAA